>NZ_AP023239.1:2791933-4187899 GCF_013393385.1 Paenibacillus sp. URB8-2
AGTGATAAAGAACGTTTTTGGACTGCATTGACCAACTTATATAGCTTGTTTTTTGATTGCAGCCCTTTTTTATTCAGGGGAATGCATAGAGGACTATTCCGATATCTTTCTTCATATTGGAGATGCAGCGACTCAGAATTGCGTACTCCGCAAAATTTGATCAGTTTCGTCTACGCTCTCCAAGAGCTTCGAAGTTGGTACTGCCATAACAAACACCAAAATCTAAATTATAAAATGGAACTCATAGGTGGATTAGGGCGAACGATAAGAACTGTATTTAATGCCGACCCGTTGAGGCTTCCAGCAAATGACTTCGATTATCATTTCGCTCTAGAGCAGTTGGAGAACAAAGCCCATAATATGTTCGTAAGTTTAGAAACAACTTTACAAGCTCTTAAAGGTGACGTCGAGAACGGAGTCGCTACCTCTTTAACTCTTGTTGATATATACCCGGCGAAAAATAAATTGAGTTGAGCGATCATGCACAACCCACAAAGAAATAAATTCCAGTATAATAGTCTTCAATACGATGATTATTGGAGACGATACAAATGAGTGTACGAGTTGGTGTGGCAGAAGAACACAAAGCAGCAGCCATTCTGGAAATCAAAGCCGCGATGAAAATAAACAAAGATTTACGGATGCACGAAAGGTATCAGACGATCCTCCTGCTGTTACTTGGCGAATCCTACGAACGAATTTCCGAAGTGACAGGACGAACGGTTGCGACCTTATATAACTACAGCAAAGCTTACCGAGAGCAAGGGATGCAGGGGCTACAAATCGGACGTCCTCCAGGACGACATCGCTTGTTAACTGCTGAACAAGAGCAACAAGTGTATGAAGTGATAACGAATCAAACGCCCGAGGATCAAGGATTTCCTTCCCAGATGAACTGGACTTCTCCACTCGTTCGGAAATGGATCGAACAAAAGTGGAATATTCGGTATTCGGATCGAGGGACACGAGACCTTTTGTACCGTTTGAAGCTTAGCTTTACGAAGCCGACCTACACACTGGCTAAAGCAGACCCACAGAAACAAGAAGAATTCAAAGAACACTTTCAGGAGTTAAAAAAAACTCCTCGCTGGGCGCATCGACCGGATTCTGTTTGAAGATGAGTCCATGATCCGGGATTACCAAGCGCTTTCTCGTACCTGGTTTCCCAAGGGGCAGCAAAAAATCATTCCCACCTACGGCAAGCATTGGGGAGCGAAGCTGATCGGGACGCTGGATTATGAATCCGGCGAAGTGTTTTGCGTACAAGAAGAACAGTATACCGCCAAAGAATTCTTGTCCTTTCTGGAACGCGTCTTGGAAAAGTATGAAGGCGACCGAATCGTGATGATTTTGGACAATGCACGAATTCATCACGCAGACCTCATCCAGCCTTTTTTAAAAGAACATCAAGCCAAACTCACCTTGGTTTATTTGCCTCCGTATAGTCCGAATTTGAACATGATTGAAGAATTGTGGGGCTGGTTAAAATCATCCGTAATTCATAATGTCTTCTTCGACTCGGTACAAAAAATTCGCAAAGTTGTTCAAGGATTTATCCGTTTGATTAATGAAACGCCCGCTGCCACAGTTGAACGCTTATGTCTTCAATTCTAAATATTAAATGCCGAATATATAGATGGAATGAGGAGATCATTCATTGGTATGCTGGTCATGAAGAATTTCATAAGTTAACAATTGATAAGTACTATAGTTACCTTTATCGGGATCTTTTTCGGGGCTGGCCAAACCGAAGATTTCAAAAGCCTTTTTTCAATAAATGTTGCGAACTAATTGGCAAACCAAACCGTACACAAACTTATGAAAATGGTCGCTCCGAATTGGAAAGCACTCTATTAGAGCAAATGAATTTGACCCGTCAAGCCATAAATCCCATTGCTTACTACATCCAAGTGTTAAACGATCATGAAAATGATTTGCGTCAGTTCCTTACAAGACTTGCAACAGCATGAATCAGTCTTGAGTAAAATCATAGCTTAACAGTCAAGAAGTGTTTCTTATTTTTCACTGCCGATGAGTCGGAAAGGCCACCTTCAGTTCTCAATCTGAAGGTGGCCTTCCAAGCCGATTTGCTGCTGATTCCCATGTTTTCAAATTCACCTCGTAATAAACAGATCACCGGATTGAAATATTTATACACCTTGAACAGGACGGAGAACGGCGGCAGGACCTCTTACCTCTATATGGTGGATGCAGCGCCGGCGGATGCTGCGGAGGATGATTTTTCACCGCTTGGCTCGGTGGAGGACAACGACTATCCCGAAATGGTGAAGGCTTTTGCGGGAACGGCCGAATATGGAGATTTGTCCCGGGATGAGTATGGGGCGACGGTATCCGCTTATGTCCCTTTTTATGACCGGGAGGGACGGTTGCTCGGCATAATGGGAGCTGATTTAGATGCGACGAATGTCTATGAATCGATGGCCGCTTCCCGGAGAATGATGCTGATTGCCGGAGCCGCAATTCTGCTTGCAAGCCTCGCGCTCGTTTACGCGCTGGCCAAATTTTTAACCACTCCGCTGAAGAGGCTAGCGCGCGAGATGCTTCGGGTCGGAGATGGCGATCTAACCGTGGCCGTGCCCGTTACCCGCAGAGATGAAATCGGAAGACTGGCTTCCGCCTTTGACTCCCTGGTTAGCGGCACCCGGACGGTGATCGAAGGGATTAAGGACGGAACGGAGCGGCTGCTCACGTCCTCCTCAGAGGTGAGCGAGTACTCGAAACGTACAGCGGCAGCCAGCACGGATATATCCGACCGGATGCGGGAAGCGGCGTCCGGAGCCCAGACGCAGGCGATGCAGACGGTGGAGATGTGCCGGGCGATGGAGGAAATGACTTCCGGCGTGCAGCGCATTGCCGAATCAGCCGCTGAGGCGGCGGAATTGTCGGCAAGCACAACGAGCGCGGCTCAAGAAGGCAGACTCTCAGTCGCAGGAAGCGTGGAGCAGATGAACCGAATCACCGGCATGACGGAGGAAATGGCCGCCGCCGCCCGTAGGTTGGCGGTTCGTTCGGAAGAAATCGGCGGAATCTCCGCCTTCATGACGGACATTGCCGGGCAAACTCAGCTGCTGGCTCTTAACGCTGCGATCGAAGCGGCCAGGGCGGGCGAGCACGGACGGGGTTTTGCCGTTGTCGCGGAGCAGGTGCGGAAGCTTGCTGATCAGTCGCAGATTTCGCTTGAGGCCGCGTCCCGGATTGCTGGGGAAATCCGGACGGGAACGGCTGAGCTGGCGGAAATCATGGAACAGGGAGCGGCTGAAGCAAGGAGAGGCAGGACTCTGGTCAACGAAGCGGGCAGCGCCTTTGGAGAGATAGTGGCCGGGATCGCTCGCGTGTCAGACCGGCTTCAGGAGATTTCTTCCTCCTCGCAGGAAATGAGTGCGACCTCTGAGGAGCTTGCGGCATCGGTTGGCGAGCTGGAGGCAATATCACGGACGGCATCGGAACATTTCCGCAATGTGGCGGCTTCCTCGGAAGATCAACTTGGATCGATGAAGGAGGTCAGCTTGGAGTCGGAAAGGATCAGCGTCATGGCGGCCGAACTCCGGATGCTGATCGGAAGGTTCATTACCTCATGATTCAGCCCGGGCATTGGCTCTGACAGCGCCGAGTCAAGGCGCGCACTGCTCAAAGTGCGCGCCTTGCGGGCGTCGGGGCATACTGTCGTCCACTATGCGGTAGCAGGGATTCACGCCGTCTCCACTGTTAGTTCCCGCTTGCCAAAAATCTGGATTTCTTTTATGATCGCTTTAGTACAATCGTTCTATATCTAAGGGGAGCGGTGAGGAAGAGTGGCCAAGAGAAGCTATGACAGCGAGCGTGTCCGTCAGGATGTGCTGAGTGAAGCCGAAGGGCTGTTCTCCCGGAAAGGGTACACCGCCACTTCGATCGCCGATATTTCCAAGGTAACCGGGCACAGTAAGGGGCATATTTATTATCACTTCAAGAGCAAAGAGGAGCTGTTCGTTGCTTTGGCGCAGCAGACCATGCGGAAATGGGGGGAGCGCTGGCAGGAGCGCGCTTTGACTTGTTCCTCTCCTTCGGAGAAGCTGTACGCAATTGCTGATTTCGTCATGAACAACTATCAGCAGGATCTGCTGAAAGCGGGCCAGGAGCTGGCCTCGCTTCCCGGTGTACAGCCGTCGACTGTACAGGCGCTCTATGGATTGGGGCTTAGCCTGCTGTTAAGCCCACCGAGCCATGCGCCCTTGATCATTTAACGCTGATACCGGACTTTCACGGCGGCCATTTGTTCTCCAAATGGTATGGCACCTTTATTTTCCTGAGCGCATCGTCCTTTGGCATGCTCTGGAGGGTGAAAAACCCTAAAGCGCCGCAATCGCTTGGCGTTGGAGCTTTTAATCTGGTCAAGCGCAGCGCGTACGAACAAATCGGAACACATGCAGCTTTCTCCTATAACACAACGGACGACGCGACGCTCGGCAAACGGATCAAACAGGCGGGCTGCCACCAGGATGCCGCTTACGGAACCCGGATGATCGCCGTCTGGAACTGGTATGAGAGTCTGGGACAATTAATCGGAAGTGTAGAAAAATCGGTGTTCAGCTTTCGGAATGCCCTGCCCACTTCTTTATCCTGTATACTGACGATGCTGTATCCCTGGGCCGGTCTTCTTTATCGGTCCGGGGGTGCCCCTTTTTCAAATCTATGAAGTCATTCGCGGTATATACTTCGACTTTTGTGCCATTCTGGACGGCATAATGATGTCCCGTCTTGCTCACGATTTTGTCCTGGGCAGCGGCTAGTATGACATGGATCACTCCCTTTTTATGAAATTTTTAAGAAAATCTAATGAAACCATGAAAAGTCATCGCAGAGGAGGCATAACAAGTCTAAAGGAGGCAAAAAATTGGGCGCGATCAGAACGTATTTGAAACTTGGCGAAGTGTTGGAACGCTATCCGGACAAAGAAGGTATGTTGAAGGATTTTTTTGATGCGGACTCGTCTGGGGAACTGCTTCGCCGTTACGGGGCAGACTCTTACCTGAACCGGATGCTGAAAAGCGAAGGGAAACCGGCGGATACCCTGCTGTCACTGCTGAATGAAGGGGAGGAAGACCGGACGCTGCCGGCTGCGGGAGAGGTGGATTTTCTGGGAATGACCATCTGTTTGATGCGCCAGCGGTTTCAGGCCTGTTTTGACGATTGGATGACGGATTACCGGGAAGAGACAGGCCAAAGCTTCAATTGTTACTTGCCCCGGAACTGCGGCAGCGGCAATCCGTACCGGAATGTCTGGCAGGCGGAGAACGTCCGCGACTTCCCGGGAATTGTGAGCGGCTGCGGCTTCAGCGATTTCTTCCGTGCCGAGTTTAGGGACAATCTGCTGAAGAAGAACGTTTTTCAAGCCGTGGACATGCCGATCACTGCTTCGCTTTCCCGTGACTTGATCGATCCCTATGGCAGTTATACGCTGTATGGGATCTATCCTTATGTGATGATGATAGACGAAACCCGGATCGGTTCGCTGCCTCGTCCGCGGGAATGGGCTGATTTGATGAATCCCGTCTACGAGGATAATGTCATTGTGATCGGCTCTCCCGAAAAAGTATCGGAGCTGCTGCTGATGTATACGCACAAAGAGCATGGAGATGAAGGCATCCGCCGGCTTGGCGTTACGATCAAGGACGGGTGGCACGGCTCCAGGATGGCCAAAACCGCGGGCAGCGGGTCTACAGAAGGCGCGGCGATTTATGTGCTTCCATGGGCTTTTGCCCGGTTCAGTCCAAGACCGGATAAAGTATCCGTCGTGTGGCCGGAGGACGGTGCGATTTCCAATCCGCTGTTTATGCTGGTCCGCAAGGACCGCTACCGCGATCTTGAGCCGATTGCGCGCTATATGACCGGCCCGCAGCTTGGCCGCGAGGTTGCCTCATGCTCCTTCCCGGCGCTGAATGCCGAAGTGGATAACGGATTGCCGACGCAGGCCAAGATGAAATGGCTGGGCTGGGATTATCTCCGTTCCATCGATCTTCAGCAGCTGAAGGGCCATACCCAATCGGTCTTTCAGCAAAATTGGAAGAGAAACTCCCGTGTGGGGACTTCCAAATAAAGAATATCCTGTTAAACTTAGAGAGGGTGTCGCAGCAGCCATGTGATGGCAGCTATGACACTCTTATTTTTCTGAATCAACTTAACATATAAGGAGCATGTAATGAAAATTAACAATCAGGAATTTTATATTAATGGGATAAGCTATACGGTTAGATCTGCAATGGATAAAGATGCAAAAGATCTGTCTGAAATAAGATTTCAGATTGATGGAGAGTCTGAAAATTTAGACAGAGAACAAGGTGAGGGATTCATAGATATATCGGGTTTTGAACAGATAATTAAAACGGATACGGAAAATATCAGGAACCTATTTTTAGTTGCGGCAGTTAATGACAGGATCGTCGGATTTTCAAGATGCGAAGGGAATGCGTTGAAACGATTCTCTCATAAAGTAGAGTTTGGAATATGCGTATTAAAAGATTATTGGGGCAATGGTATTGGGGACAATCTTTTAAAACAATCCATTTCTTGGGCCGACTCTAACGGAATTAAAAAAATAACTTTAAACGTTTTAGATACAAATGTTAAAGCCATTGAACTTTATAAGAAGTTTGGCTTTGAGGTTGAAGGTGTTTTAAAAAATGATAAAATTCTTTCTGACGGAAAATACTATAACACCATTGTTATGGGGAGATTTCATGGCTGATGTCGTCGCAGTACAATTCCCCTTATATTAGCAATTGTCTCCACATCGGAATTTTGGGATTGGCGAAGAGTAATCTGTTTCATCAATTGCAGCAGCTCCTTATTCTTTTCAAGGCTCACGGTTCCAATCTCATATAAACGCTTCTTTCCCTGAAGCCGAGCGACTTCCAAAATGAATAGGCTCGTTCATTCCAGTACATCACCTCGATATCCAGCCTGTCCGTCTCCAGAAACTCTGATAATTTTTTGAAAGCAGCCTGCCCGTAGCCTTGTCTTCTGCAGTGCCGGCAAACAAAAAACTGCCTCAAATACAGCGGGCTGCTGCCATGACGGACAAGGGCGTAGCCTTTGACCTCTCCGGTCTCCGAGAACAGATACGCATTGTAATCCCCTTCCAAAAAGCTCCTCATCCGTTCCTTCAATTGCCCGGTATTCATCGTATTATCATGCTTCTCATCTTCAATAAGCTGCCGGTTCAATTCCGCTAACAGGTCCAAATCTGCTTCCGAACAGGTATTAATAGTCAGGTTGTTCATGAAATGTTCCTCCTAAAACCAGCATCCTGTACATTCCAAATATCAGCTTGCTTTCCAGCTATAAGTTATCACGGGAGCGGCGCTAGCTTCAAGTATATGGAGGGGCCAACGCATACCGCAGTAAATTTGCGAAAAATATCGGTTGCTTATTGACAGGCAGAAGCAAAGAATTTAAAGTATATATCAATGATAGTGATAATCATTATCACTAATACATAACTATTGTTCAACCATAGGGGGAAAAAAGAAATGAAGAAATTATGGTTTCCGGTTCTGATCCTGCTGGCGCTTGTCGTCAGCGCATGCGGCAATGGCGGCGGCAGCAATTCCGGCGGCGTAGCCGCCAGCAGCAGTCCGGCTGCCGGCAATACATCGGCTACGGCAGCGCCCGAAAGCACGTCAACAGCAGAAGCCAGCCCGGCAGCTGCGTCCGGCACCATCAATTACCAGTCCGAGAGCGGACCCGTTGAAGTGCCGGTGAATCCGCAGCGCGTCATCGTACTGTCGTCATTTGCGGGCAATGTGATGGCGCTGGGCGTCAATCTGGTCGGCGTCGATTCCTGGAGCAAGATGAATCCCAACTTCGAGGATAAACTGAAAAATGTTGAAGCGGTTTCCGATGAGGACCTGGAGAAGATTATCGAGCTGAAACCCGATCTGATCATCGGGCTTGATAATGTCAAGAATGTGGACAAGCTGAAGCAAATTGCTCCAACTGTAGTCTTCACTTATGCCAAGGTCGATTATTTGACGCAGCATCTGGAAATCGGCAAGCTGCTGAATAAGGAGAAAGAAGCTCAGGCATGGGTCGACGACTTCAAGGCGCGCATGGAACAAGCCGGGGAAGAAATCAGAGCCAAGATCGGCGATAAGACCATATCGGTCATTGAAAACGACGCCAAGCAGTTTTACGTATTCGGCGATCATTGGGGCCGCGGCACCGAAATACTGTATCAGGGCATGAAGCTGAATATGCCGCCAAAAGTGAAGGACGCGGTAGCAAAGGACGGATGGTACGCACTTTCGCTGGAAGTGATGCCGGAGTATATGGGCGACTATGTGATCTTTAGCCGCAGCTCCGCAATGGATAACGCCTTCCAGCAAACGGATACTTACAAAAATATTCCCGCAGTCAAAAATAAACAGGTCTACGAAGTCGATGCCAAGGCATTCTATTTCAACGATCCGCTTACGCTGGATTATCAGCTGAATTTCATCAACAAGAGTATTCTGGGCAAGTAAGCGGAGCGGAGATGAGAGCTGAATCTGCACATGCAAGAGTACGATGGGGAAAGCTGCTGGCCGTCTTAGTTCTTCTTATTCTCTCTTTTTCGGTCTCGCTGGTTGTGGGAGCGAAGAGCACCACGCTCCATGAAGCCTGGCTTGCCCTGACCTCGAATGTTTCCGGAGACGATATAACACTGATTCGGGAAATCCGCCTGCCGCGCATAGCGGCAGGCATTCTGGTTGGCGCGGCTCTCGCCGTTGCTGGAGCGATCATGCAGGGACTGACGCGGAATCCGCTGGCCGACCCCGGACTGCTCGGCATCACTTCAGGCGGCAATGCCGCATTGGCATGCGCACTGGCGTTTATTCCTTCGCTGAACTACTTCGGCATTATGCTGGCCTGCTTCGCAGGCGCGGCAGCCGGAGCGCTCATGGTGTTCGGACTTGGGGCCGCATCGAAGAGCGGATTGTCTTCCATACAGCTGGTGCTTGCCGGAGCAGCCATTTCAGCGCTGTTGACCGCTGTAGCCGAAGGCGTAGCCCTGTATTTTAAGCTTTCAAAAGACGTATCCATGTGGACCGCAGCCGGACTCGTCGGCACCAGTTGGGTACAGGTTCGGAGTATTGCGCCCTTTGTCATTGGCGGAATACTCATTTCAATAAGTCTTGCCCGTCCGCTGACCATATTAAGCCTGAACGAAACGGCGGCGACCGGCCTCGGTTTGAAGACGGGACAAATCAAGGCGGCGCTCTATGCGATGGTTATTATTTTGGCAGGGTCTTCTGTCGCGCTTGTGGGGAATATGGTGTTTCTCGGGCTTATGGTTCCACATATCGTCAGGACGTTTGCCGGAACCGATTACCGGAGTATTCTACCTCTCTCGGCGCTTGGAGGAGCTGCGTTCATGCTGCTGGCCGACACAATGGGACGGATGGTCAACGCGCCTTTTGAGACGCCCGTGGCCGCCATCATAGCCATGCTGGGATTTCCTTTCTTTCTTATTATTGTTCGCAAAGGGGCGAAATTTCTGTCATGATTCAGTCTGAACTTGTTGCCCGGCAGAGAAGAATCCTTATTGCGCTCGTTCTGCTGCTAATCGCCACCATCTTTGCAGGCATGGGGATCGGAAGTGCTTCCGTCTCTTACGACCGTATTTTCCCAACGCTTCTTGGGCACGGTTCGTTCAAGGACGAATTTGTGCTCTTCTCCATACGCCTTCCCCGTATGCTGGTTACCTTGCTGTCCGGGATGGCTCTGGCGCTGTCCGGTTCCATCCTTCAGGCCGTTACCCGGAACGATTTGGCCGATCCCGGCATAATCGGCATCAATTCAGGCGCGGGAGTGGCGGTTGCCGTCTTCTTCTTGCATTTTCCGCTCGATGCCGGTTCGTTCGCGTATTTGCTGCCATTGGTCGGATTTGCCGGCGGTTTCTTGGCAGCCGCCTTGATTTATATCCTGTCCAACAGCAGAAGCGAAGGGCTTCAGCCGATCAAACTGGTGCTGACGGGCATCGGCTGTTCGATGGCCTTGTCGGGACTTATGATCTTCATTATTTCATCATCCGACCGCCAGAAGTACGAATTTATTGCCAAATGGCTGGCGGGCAATATTTGGGGAACAGATTGGCCGTTCATATCCGCACTGGCTCCGTGGCTGGTCATCCTGATTCCTTACGTCTTGTACAAATCGGGCGTGCTGAATTTGCTGGCGCTCAGCGATCATGTGGCTGTCGGCATCGGAGTGCGGCTTCAGCGTGAACGGCTGGGGCTGCTTCTTGCCGCTGTCGCGCTGGCTTCGGCTGCCGTTTCCGTAACGGGCGCTATCGCCTTTATCGGTCTGATGGCGCCGCATATCGCCAAATCGATGGTTGGCCCCCGGCATCAGATGTATATCCCTGTATCGCTGCTGCTCGGAGGATGGCTGCTGATGGTCGCCGATGTCATAGGCCATAATATTGTCGGTCCCGAAGGGGTTCCGGCAGGAATCATGGTCGCTTTGATCGGAGCGCCGTACTTTGCCTATTTACTATTGAAAAAATAACTTCCCTGCGGAAGTCAGGGACGGTTGCCATTGAAAAAATGGAATTACAAAAAGGCTGTGCCGGCAGATCATCATCTCTGCACGGTACAGCCTTTTTTTGGCTTATTACAGCTTAACGGAAGAGGAAACGGGGGATCAGACTTTAAATCGTGAGATCAGAGACTGGAGGTTTCCTGCCATGTCATTAAGAGATTCGGCTGCAAAACGCATTTCTTCACCGGATGCCAATTGCTGCTGGGTGGCCGCGGCAATCTCTTGTGTACCGGCAGAAATGTCGCTTGTTACCTTTCCAACAGTTTCCATGGATTGCGATACGACAGTGAACTCTCTGCAGACAAGCTGCGCCGAGTCGGAGATTTCCGACGTTTTGCCGGAAACCTCGCTGATTGATTGCAGGATCTCCCGGAACTGATTCACGCTATGGCTCATGATTTCGTTTCCTTCCGTGGTTCTGGCTTTGACATCCGTCATGCTAGTGAGCGCCATATTTGCGTTCTCCCGAATATTCCCGATCAATTCGCGAATCTCTTTGGCCGATTTGGCTGAATGTCCGGCTAGTTTTTTCACTTCTTCGGCTACGACGTGAAATCCGCGGCCCGCTTCGCCCGCTCTTGCCGCTTCGATTGATGCGTTGAGCGCTAGCAAATGGGTCTGCTCGGAAATTTCGTTGATCAGCGAAGTGATCTCGGCGATTTTCACCGTCTGTTCGGAGAGAAGGGTTAATCTCGAATCGGCTTCGTCAACGGCTTGCTTGATATCATTCATTTTTTCACCCGTCTGCGCAATTGTTCGCTCTCCAAGATCCGCTTGGTCATGCATACTGAGCGAAGCGGAAGCCATATCCGAGGAGTGATGGGAAATGGACTCAATCCTTTCCAATGATTCGCGCGTCTGCTTTGCATTAAGGGTAGCAAGTCTGTTTTGTTCGGAAGCTCTGTCGGCAATGGTTTGCATGGATTCGGCGATTAGCTGCGATGTGGACTGGGACTGCTCGACGCTTGCGAAGAATTGCTGAGAAACGGAAGCGAGATGATCGGTGGACTCGCCAACTTTTCGGACGATATATCTTAACGATGCGACAAATGCATTAAAACTTCCCGCCAGCATGCCAAATTCATCTTTTTGGGCAATCTGAATCGCTTTTGTAAGGTCGGCTTCACCCGCTGCGATTTCAATCATCTGTTCATTGAGTAGTCTTAAAGGTTTCAAAATGATTCGCAGAAGCAGAAAGGAGGCGGCCGATCCGAGTATTACGCTTAGAATGGAGACCGTCAGCAAGATCGTTTGAGAGCGGGTGGAATTTTCTTTAATATGTTTCTCAACCGGAGCAGCCTCCTCTGCAAGAAGCTTGACCACATTTTCGACTGCAGGATTTACCTTTTGTTTGCGCAGACTTCGCTCTTGCTCGAAATGTACGGTTTCCGCTTCCTGTACGGAGCCGCTGCTGCGCAGGCGCACCATTTCACCGTTCAATTGGAACAGATTCGACACTGAGCCCTCGATCTCTTGCATCGCGGAACCGTACTTGTCCTTAAGGGCCGGAGCCATCGTTTGGAGCAGTTTGTTAAGATTGCCCATCTTCGTTTGCATTTCCTCGGTGAATTCCATCTCTCCAGTAAGCAAATATCCCCTTTCGTCATTTGCCAGCCCGGCAAGCAGATATTGAACCTGCTTCATGTCCCGCTGCAGTTCATTCAGTTTGCGCAGCTCCTGCGCCTGGTCTGCAATTTCACGAATAGATGTTACAGCTAAAATACTGCTGCCGGTGAGAGCTGCAATCAGCAGCGCTACCAACACAATTAATTTAATTCTGATATTCATTTACATTCCTCCCGGGCTTAATGCTCTTATTTATATCGGGAGGTGTTACTTGCTTTGTTACACTAATGTTGGAAAGCATCATAATACTCCATTCCGAAGACCTTTTTACTACGTAACCTCTCAGTTCCGTGGTCTTGGAATGTACTCTAAGTCAGCTTCCAATCTTCCTGCTCTTCGGTATATACGGCGATCAGCACCACGGCGGTATCTTCGCCTATATTTTGGACCTTGTGGGGGGTACAGGCGTTCCAACTGAAGGCGTCTCCTTCTTCCAGCATGGCTTCATCTTCGCCTTGTTCCACGCGGATCTTGCCCCGGATGACCAGATGTGTCTCCTCGCCTTCGTGGGCATGGGGGTGTTCGCCGGTTGATGACCCGGGTGGAAACTCGACGAGCACCATCCGCATATTTTTCGTCCTCCCAAGATGGGACACTTTCAAATGTTCGGGGCCGCTGGTCGTCTGCATGCGCTCAGGAGCCCGCACAATCTGAATTCTTTCCTCTTTGCGCAGCAGCAGGTAGGCGATCGGCACCTTAAGCGCACCGGCAATGCTTTCCAGCGTTGCGATGGAAGGAGAGGTTTTGTTGGTTTCGACCTGGCTCATGAACCCTTGGGAAAGACCGGTCTGTTCGCAAATTTGGGCGATCGTAATATTTTTGCGCTTGCGTATGGCACGAATTGTGGAACCGATATCCACCGGCGGTCACCTCGTTTGAAGGAATTAATGTAGTCATTCAAATATCTTATCATTTTCGGCGGCGGTGCGGCCATTCAGATCGAATAAACTCGCATCGAATAAACACGAGAAAATCAGTTAATAGATTACAATTAGTCAGTAACTATATTTAATATTGACAAACCTCATTATTTTGTTTATGTTTATTTACATAAAAAAATAATATATATTACTTATAGTTTGAAAGGAGAAATGAATAATGAAAAACACGGTGACGATTTTGATGAGAGTGGTACTCGGGGGGTTATTTCTCGCTCACGGGATCAGCAAGCTGCAAATGGGGCTCGGCAACGTTGCGGGATGGTTCGAAAGCATCGGTGTTCCCGGATTCTTGGCCTATGTGGTGGCGGCGGTTGAACTCATCGGCGGCGTTATGTTGATATTGGGCCTGTTCACGCGATATGTGTCGGTCGTGCTGATTGCGGTGCTTGTCGGAGCGGTATTTACCGCCAAACTGTCGGCCGGTCTTCTCGGTAACGGGCAGTCCGCCGGATATGAACTGGACCTGGCCTTTATTCTGATTGCCCTGTATCTGGCCGTAGCAGGACGAACTGGTCTGTCGCTGGACAGCGCGCTGTTCGATAAAGGGAACCGTAGCTGATGGACGCGCCGTATGAATACACGGGGGTCAGGGCTATCAATATTATAAGCTGAAGAGTCTCGGGAATCCGGTCCGTGAAATGTTCGACCGCGCGGTTGGCCTGCTGGAACAATTTATTGAATTTGCTTCGGAAAAATATGCGGTTGATCCCGCGCGGCGTTATGTCATGGGCTTCAGCCAGGGCGCGATTCTCGCGATGACTCTTGCGTTTAAGTAACAGGGACGAACCGCCGGGATCTGCTCAGCTTTTTGCTGGAAGACAGTCTAATCTCAGAGAAGAAGGAGTGAAACGCCATGTTGCCATCATACTTTTTTGCGCACGGCGCGCCGTCGCTTGTTATTGAAGACCACGAGTATACCGCTTTTTTGAAAAATCTTGCCGCCTCGCTGCCCCGTAAGCCAAAGGCAATTGTAATCTTTTCCGCCCATTGGGAGCATAAGGTCCAGCAGGTCAGTGCGGTCCAAACCCATGGGACTATCTATGATTTCTCCGGTTTTCCGGATGAATTGTACCGGATGACGTATCCGGCTTCCGGAGACGCCGCGCTTAGCGAACAAGTCTTGTCGCTGCTGAATGGGACAGGAATCCCGGTCGTACCCGACACAAGCCGGGGGCTCGACCACGGCTCCTGGGCGGTGCTGAAGCTCATCTACCCGGACGCGGACATTCCCGTCGTAGCGCTGTCGGTGAACCGGTACTTGAGCAATGCGGAGCAGTACGAGATTGGAAAAGCGCTGGGTGAGCTGCGCGAGCAGGATGTACTCATCATCGGGAGCGGCGGAATCGTCCACAATCTGCGGCAGATCAAGTGGGGCGCCGGAGCAGAAGACGTAGATCCATGGGCGCTGGAATTCGATACCTGGATTGAGAAGCGTCTGGAGGACTGGAATTTGGATGAGTTGTTCCGCTACCGGGAGCTGGCTCCTTACGCAGATCGCGCTGTTCCCACAAGTGAGCATTTCATTCCGCTGTTGCTGGCGATGGGTAGCGGGGATGCGGTCCGCAATGCGGAGCTTCTTCACCGCAGCTATCAGTGGGGAAGCCTGAGCCTGACGGCCTGGCAGTTCAACTGAATAAAGACGAAGACGGAGGACGTCTCCACATACACCCCTGGCAGAACAGGCAGCGTTCCACTGCTGGGGGATTACTCCAACCAATTCCGGGCATCCCCGGTTCGATTCTACCCTTATACAAGGAGCCTCAACGAACAAGACTTGAGAAAAATGAAAAATCACCATTGAAAAACTAATCGTATTAGTTTATTATAAAACTAATACGATTAGTTTATGTTTTTTCACGGAAAGCCAAATTTAATTACAGGATGGGAGAGGAATGGAACATGATCGGAATATTGCAAATGCTTAACCTTTCGCTTCGTTTTTTGCTGGAGATCGTTGTCCTGATCGTTTACGGGTTTTGGGGTTACCGGTTGGGAGGCAGTGGCTGGAGCAGAACATTGCTCTGCCTGGGTTTGCCGCTGATCGCGGCCGTAGTTTGGGCAATCCTGGGCGCTCCCGGAGCCTCCTACGCTCTGCCCGCCCCGCTGCATCTGCTGCTAGAGATTCTGATGTTCGGAACGCCGATCGTTCTGCTGATCCTGATGAACCGGCCCGGACAGGCAGCGGTGTATGGGATCGCGGTTCTGGTCAATAAGCTGCTGATGGTTATCTGGAACCAGTAGTCTCATAAAGAATCGGCAGAGCAGTTGTGAAGATAATTTAACAATTTGTCCTGGGACTTTATGCGGAAAAATAATTATTCATTTTCTGTTTACTTATGCATGATAATGAAAAAGTCAATAGGTTGAATTGTTTTTGCTAAGCGTAATTCAGATCGTTTGTTTTACTTATTAAATCGCCTGTATAGGCGGTTTTTTTGTTTATTTCGGATCGGTTAACTGTGATTTTTTGTGAGTGAACCTTGACCGAAAGCCGAAGGGATGTATTGAGAATCGGAGGTTTTTTTCACTTTTATGCAGAAAAAACTGCTTGGTAGATCGTATAATCCGAAAAAAAAGGCGTTCCATGTCATTGACAAATTTTTCGAGAAAGCTTTAAAGTGTTAAAGTACATTAATCTTATAGGAATAATAATTAAAAATTAGGGAAAGGAGGATTTTAGGAAAAACTTGGAAAGCTCCAAACCATATTGATTAAAAAGGGGAAATCAAAATGACTAAATCCAGAAAAATCATTATTGCCGCTATTTCTTTGATCGTCGTAATTCTTATTGCCGGAGGCGCGTGGCTGCAGGTCAGCGGCTCTTCAAAAAATGAAACTCTGGTGTTCGGGGTCGCGCCTGGGCCTTACGGGGATATGATCCGCAAAGCGATTCAGCCTGAGCTGGAGAAGAAAGGCTACAAAGTGGAGATCAAGGAGTTTACGGATTATGTTCAGCCGGATCTGGCGCTCGGCAACAAGGAAATCACAGCTAATCTGTTCCAGCATGAACGCTATCTGAAGAAATTTTCTGCCGATCACAGTCTTGAACTGTCTTCGATTACCAATGTGCCTACTGCAGCGCTGGGTGTATATTCCAAGACGCTCACAGCCGGAAGTCTGGAAGAATTGAAGAGCAAGCTGAAGCCAGGCGATATTGTTTCGGTGCCGAATGATCCTACGAATCAGGCAAGAGCGCTGCAGGTGCTGGTTAAATCGGGCCTGATTACGATCAAGAATGAAATTGACCCTACGAAAGCTTCCGAAAAAGATATTGATCAAAACCCGTACGGGCTTGTATTCCAGCCGGTTGAAGCCGCCCAGCTTCCCCGTTCGCTCGACAGCGTCACCTTGTCCGCCATTAATGGCAACTATGCCATCGCCGCCGGCATTCCGCTGGGAACGGCTGTGATTAAGGAAGAGCTGTCCGAGGATCTGAAGAACGTGATCGCCATCAGAACGGAAGATAAGGACAAAGATTTTGCCAAAGCTATTGTGGAGGTTGTGAATTCTGAAGCCTTCAAGAATGAAATCGAGAGCGATCAGCATGAATTCAAAGATTTCCAAAGACCTCAGTGGTATTCGGAGAAATGGAACATTGCCAACAAATAGCTCTTCTAACAACGCATAAGGGGTGTGGGGGTCATGATCCGGTTTGAGAATATCTCTGTGAAATATACATTGAAGAGCAAGCAGGAGGTAGAGGCTGTTCGCGGTGTAACGCTGGAGATTGGGGAAGGGGAAATTTTCGGGATCGTTGGCACTAGCGGAGCGGGAAAAAGCACGCTGCTGCGGACAATCAATCTGCTGCAAAGACCTACGGACGGAAGAATTCTGATTGGTGGGAACGATATTACCCACTTAAAGGGAGAAGCGCTGAGACAGCTGCGTTTAAAGACGGGAATGATCTTTCAGCATTTCAACCTGATTCATAATAAAACGGTCTTTGATAATATTGCCTTCGCCATGAGATCGGCGGGAAAATCTAAGAGCGAGATCGAGCGGAGAGTGCCGGAAGTGCTTGAACTGGTCGGTCTGCTCGACAAGGCAAAGAGCTATCCGTCTAACTTAAGCGGCGGCCAGAAGCAGCGGGTGGGGATCGCAAGATCGATTGCCAACGATCCGCAGATTCTGCTGTGCGACGAACCGACTTCCGCTCTCGATATGGAGACGACCCAATCCATACTTGATCTGCTTAAGGAGATTAACAATCGTCTTAAGATTACGACGGTCATTATTTCGCATGAAATGGACGTTATCAAAAAAATATGCGATAAGGTAGCGGTCATGAGCAAAGGCGAGGTCGTGGAGACAGGAGATGTATTCCGGATTTTTGCGGTTCCCGAACATCCATTCACCAAACAATTGGTCAACAGCACGCTGGATTTGGAATTGCCGCGGAAATTGAACGAGAATCGCACGAAACGGCTCTTTAAGCTGGTGTACAGGGGCGAAAGGGCCGAAGAACCGGTGATTAGCGAAACGGTCAGAAAGTTCCCCGTCGATATGAATATTCTCCATGGCAAAATTGAATACATCGCGGAACAGCCGATAGGAGTTCTCATTCTGAATTTGGAAGGCGCCAAGGAAAGTGTGGATTCCGCTGTTTCCTATTTAAGAACCAGAGTGGCGGAGGTGGAGGAGCTGCATGCTTAGTCTAAGCGTTACAGGACTGATAACGGATTTGATCAAGGCCTTTATGGAGACTTTTTTAATGTGCGGCATCTCGATATTCATTTCCATTGTACTCGGACTGCCGCTTGGCCTGTTCATTTATATTACCCGGGAGGGTCTGTTCTGGCAGAACCGGATTCTCCATTTAATCGGCGGACTGCTTGTAAATATTGTTCGTTCGACGCCTTTTGTAATCTTGCTCGTTCTTTTAATTCCGGTCACTCATATGCTTACCGGAACAACGATCGGTCCGCTCGCCGCATCGGTTCCGCTTTCGGTCGCTGCCGTCGCTTTTTATGCGCGGCTTGTAGAGGGATCGCTTGTTGAAGTCGACAAAGGCGTGCTTGAAGCCGCAACCGCAATGGGCGCGACGAACGGTCGGATCATCCGGGAGGTCCTGCTGGTTGAAGCGCTGCCCGGACTGCTGCGGGGATTGACGGTCACGGTTGTCAGCCTGGTCGGTTATACGGCGATGGCGGGAATTGTGGGCGGAGGCGGCGTCGGAGATTTGGCCATCCGGTTCGGTTATTACCGTTACGAAACGAATGTCATGATTATAACCGTTGTGTTGCTGATTGTTCTCGTACAGGTGATTCAGAGTCTTGGAGAACTGATTGCGGGAGAGACGGACAAAAGGTAAATCGTCAACAAATGCCGCGATGTGCGGGCGTGAAAATCAATTGGAGGAGGGCACTTGAATAATGGGCGATAAGTACTGGAACCGGGAACTGGAGACATTGCCGCATGACGAGCTTGAGGCGTATCAATTGGTTCAGCTCCGCGAGCATTTGCAATTTGCCTACAGCCGCTCGGGTTATTATAAAGAGGCGTTTGACCTGCACGGAGTCAAGCCTGTCGATTTGAACCGACTTGAGGATATCCGCAAATTTCCTTTCGTGAACAAACAGATTGAGCGGGAAAGACAGCTGAAAAAGCCGCTGCTCGGCGATATGGCAGCCGTTGATGAAGAAGATGTCGTGTTCGTGTCCGCCTCAAGCGGCTCGACGGGGATTCCAACGGTGAGTCCTTTTACCAAAACGGATTTTGATGAATACCAGGATGTGCAGAGCCGGTTGTTCTGGGCAGCAGGCATGAGACCGAAAGACCGGTATGTGCATGCCTTGAATTTCACCCTGTTCGTTGGCGGACCGGATGTAATCGGCGCGCAAAATCTGGGAGCCTTGTGCATTTGGGCAGGGACGGTTCCATCCGAACGGCTGCTATTTATCTTGAAAGAATTTCAGCCTACGATCATCTGGACGACGCCGTCCTATGCCTGGTATCTGGGGGAGACGGCAAGGAAGCAGGGGATTGATCCGGCCAAGGATCTTGCCATCCGTACGATTATTGTAGCCGGAGAGCCTGGGGGTTCCATAGAAGCCACCCGTGAAGCGATCGAACGTCTGTGGGACGCGAAGATCGTTGACTTCTACGGCATTTCGGATATATTCGGGGCCTGCGCGGGCATGTGCGAGGAGCGGAACGGCCTCCATATCGCTGAAGACCATATTTTGGTTGAAGTCATCAATCCGGCTACTCTGGAACCGGTGGCGGACGGCGAACGCGGAGAACTGGTTCTGACGACCCTGCGCAAGTCGGCACGCCCGATGATCCGGTTCCGCACAGGGGATATTGGAACCTTTGACCGGCAGCCGTGCAGCTGCGGCCGGACGCACGGACGGATTCATATCGCTGGGCGGCTGGACGATATGTTTATCGTCTCCGGCGTTAATGTTTTTCCAAGCGATATTGAATTTGTGGTCCGGAATATGCCGGAACTGACCGGGGAATATCAGGTAACTCTTTCTAATGAAAATTATGCCACAAAGTATAAAGTTTCAGTGGAACGCGCGGAAGGAAATGAAGAATCAAGCGAGGCGATTGCCGTCAAAGTATCCGAGAAGTTAAAGACCCGGCTCGGTGTCCGGCCGTCCGAAGTATCCGTGCTGGAAGCGAATGTGCTGCCAAGAGCGACGCACAAGGCGAAGCGCATCGTCGATCTGAGAGAGCAAAATACACAAAGGGAAGCGAGTGTTGATCATGCCAGAGCTTAGCAGAAGGCTGGAGGTATTCTCCGAATCGGTCATCCGCCGGATGACCCGGATTGCCAACGCGCACGGTGCGGTAAATTTATCACAGGGATTTCCCGATTTTGACCCGCCCGAAGAACTGAAACGGGCGCTGGTGAATACAGCGGAAGGCTCGATTCACCAATATGCCGTCACTTGGGGCGCGCCGAATTTCCGTGAAGCGCTGGCGGTGAAGCAGTCCAAGCTTCTCGGAATTCCGATCAATCCGGACACCGAGATTGTCGTCACCTGCGGAAGCACGGAAGCCATGATGGCGGCCATGATGACGGTCTGCAATCCGGGAGACAAGGTGATCGTCTTTTCCCCGTTCTATGAGAACTATGCGGCGGACGCTATCTTGTCGGGGGCCGAGCCGATTTATGTGGCGCTGAAACCGCCAGCCTTCGGCTTTGACGCCGATGAGCTGGAGGCGGCATTCCGCCAGAAGCCCAAGGCGCTTATTCTCTGCAATCCCTCGAATCCGACAGGGAAAGTGTTCAGCCGGGAAGAGCTGCTGATTATCGCCGGTCTGGCGGAGAAATACGATACGTTTGTCATTACTGATGAAGTGTACGAGCATATTGTATACGAGCCATTTGAACATACGTACTTCGCCTCGCTTCCCGGAATGTTCGAGCGGACACTGTCGTGCAGCTCGCTGTCCAAAACCTATTCCATAACCGGCTGGAGACTCGGCTACCTGATCGCTCCTGCCGCGATTGCCGAGGGCGCGCGCAAAATTCACGATTTCCTTACCGTCGGCGCGGCCGCTCCGCTGCAGGAGGCGGCGGTGACCGCACTGCATTTTCCGGAGAGCTATTACACGGATTTGACCAGGCTGTACAGTGAGAAGCGCAATCTGTTTCTGGATGGATTGGAGAGCCTGGGGCTGAAGTATACCGTGCCGCAGGGCGCGTATTATGTCATGGTGGATATTTCGGAATTTGGCGCAAGCGACGATGTGTCATTCTGCGAATGGATGGCAAGGGAAGTCGGCGTAGCCGCCGTTCCCGGCTCCAGCTTCTTCCGTGAACCGATCAGTCATCTGATCCGTTTCCATTTTGCCAAACGGCAGGAGACCCTGCATGATGCGCTGAACCGTCTGGAACTGCTGCGTCAAAAAGCGGCCAAGGTGGCCTTATGATCGAGATCAGATGGCACGGCCGCGGCGGTCAAGGCAGCTTCACCGCCTCTAAGCTGCTTGGCTCGGCGGTCACTTTGTACGGCAGCAAGCATGCGCTTGCGTTCCCTTCTTTCGGACCGGAGCGGCGCGGCGCGCCGATGCAGGCTTTTACGAAGATTGATGATGTCCGGATTCGGGACCGCAGCGAAATCACCCGGTGTGACTATATTGTCGTGCTGGATGAAACGCTGTATCGGCAGGAACTGTTGTCCGATTTGAAGGAGGATGGCAAGCTGATTCTGAATGCGTCCAGACCGGAAAAATATCAAGAACAAGGAGGCAGCCGGATTATCGCGCTCGATGCTACTTCGGTTGCCCTGGAAATACTGAACAGACCGATTACAAATACGGCCATGCTGGGCGCACTGATCGGAGTTTCCGGCATTACGGGCGTAGAATCCGTACTTGAGGGCATGTCCCATTTTCTCAAAGGAAGCCTACTGGATAAGAACCGCCAGGTTGTGTCCCGGATTTATGACGAAGCAAGGAGGCTGCAGGATGAACCGACCCGCATTGCGCAAATACGTTAATCCCCAATTTTTGTCCGACCTGCCGGAAGGTCCGTGCTATGATGCCGGTCATTTGGTCACTGTGAATGCGGGTTGGCGGACCCGTAAGCCGGTTCTGGACTCCGAGGCGTGTACAGGCTGTTATATCTGTTATATGAACTGTCCGGAAGGCGTAATCTTCAAATCGGACGACAAAGTTGATATTGATTATGATTTCTGCAAAGGCTGCGGAATCTGCGCGAACGGCTGTCCCAAGGATGCCATAGTGATGATCAGAGAGGGGGAGGCGTAGCATGGGACAACGGGCTTTTTTGTGCGGAAATGAGGCGGTTGCCGAAGGCGTAAGGCTGTCGGCGCCGCATGTTATCGCCGCTTATCCGATTACACCGCAGACGGTTGTGGTGGAACGTCTGGCGGAAATGGTGGAGGATGGCAGCGTCAAAGCGGAGTTCATGCACGTTGAATCCGAGCATTCGGCGCTGTCCGCCTCGATGGGCGCAAGCGCGGTCGGAGCCAGAACCTTCTCCTCGACCTCTTCGCAAGGACTGGTCTATATGGCCGAATGTCTGCATTACGCCAGCGGCGGCCGCTTCCCGATCGTAATGATGAATGCGAACCGGTCGCTTGCGCTGCCCTGGAGCATTTACGGCGACCACCGGGACTCCATGTCACTGCTGGACTGCGGATGGATTCAGGTGTATACGGAGGATGCTCAGGAGTCGCTGGATATGGTTCTCCAGGCGTATGCCATTGCGGAGCACCCGGAGGTGCTGACACCCGTGATGATCAATCTGGACGGATTTGTGCTGACCCACACCTATGAGCTGGTGGATATTCCCGCCTGGGAACAAGCGCGCGAATTTCTACCTCCTTATGAGACGGTTAATAAACTGGATTTTGACGCGCCCAAAAATATGGCCTTCAGCTCAAATCCGGGGAACAACCTGGAGTTCAAGCTCCGCCAGCACCGCGGAATGCTCCGCGCCAAAGAGCTTATTGCGGAGACGGATGGACGGTTTCAGGCGATCTTTGGCCGCAGCTATGGCGGGCTGACGGAAGCCTACCGCTGCGACGACGCGGAGCTGATCGTAGTCAGTGTAGGCAGCGTAACCGGCACCTGCAGAACAGTCGCGGATGAACTGCGGAATGAAGGCTGGAAAGTGGGAGTCCTGAAGATCCGGTTTATGCGCCCTTTTCCCGAAGAAGAAATCATTGCCGCCCTGCGGAACGCCAAAGCTGTAGCCGTGCTGGATAAGGATATTTCCTTTGGCTACGAAGGTACGGTATTTACGAACGTCAACTCCGCGCTGTCCAAAGCGGGGGCGGAAATACTCAAGCTAAACTTCATCGGCGGGCTTGGCGGCAGAGATATTTCCAAAGATCATATCCGGGAAATGTATCGGCGCCTGCAGGACGGATTGGACGGGATCGCACAGGAGAATGTGCAGTATTTGGGTCTGGGGGTCGCGATTGATGAGCGTGGTTAACAAAGTCAGAATTAACGCGAGAACGATTACGGACAAAGAATTTTTCTACGGGCATAAAGCGTGCGCGGGCTGCGGAGGAAGCCTTGCCGTAAGGCATATTCTCAAGGTGCTCGGCGAACGGACGTTTACCGTGCTTCCAGCAGGCTGTATGTCCGCGGTTGGGTTCAACTTTCCTCAGCTGTGCTTCGACAGCAACGCCATTATCTCCACTTTTGCCGGAACGGCATCGATGATGTCGGGCATTGCGGCGGGCGCCCGGGCGCTCGGATTGAAGGATTATCACGTTGTCGGCATCGCCGGCGACGGGGGAACCGCGGATATCGGCCTGCAGGCGCTGTCCGGCGCCATCGACCGGCGGGAGAAAGTCATCTATATTTGCTATGACAACGAAGCCTATATGAACACCGGCATTCAAAAGAGCGGTCTGACGCCTTTCGGCGCCCGGACGACGACGACGCCTGCCGGAGAGAATATTAAAGGCACGGTCACAACCAAGAAGAATATGTTCGAGATTGTTGCCGCACACGGAATCGACTATGCCGCGACGGCCAGCGTAGGCTATATCCAGGATTTTATCAATAAAATCCAGAAGGCTTCCGAGGTGGACGGCACATCGTACATCCATGTCTATGCACCTTGCCCGACGGGCTGGGGAACCGAAACCGATGTCACCATTGATCTGGCGAAAGAGGTGGTGGATACAGGTCTCTGGGTGCTTGCTGAATACGAGAATGGTGAGTTCCGCCTTAACCGCAATCCAAAATCTTTTGCTCCCGTGGAGAATTATGTTCGCAGACAGGGGCGCTTTAAGCATCTGGAAGACGAAGATATCACAGCCATCATGCAGGCGCGGGACGCGAAATGGGAGCAGATACGCACTTCCTGGAAGCTGAAATAAAGATAATAAATATTGAAAATTTCCTGTGTTTACTGAAACCTCATTGACAGAGTAAATGATCTATTCTATAATCCATGTTATCCATTAATTCACATGGAAATAATATGAATTAAGCAATCTGGCTGACCGGTTACCCGGAAGCTGAGCCCCCAATAGATTTGGGATGCTTGGCTTCCTTTTTTATAGGATATTTTGTGATTATTATCACAATTGCAATCTTATAGTCTCTCTTAGCCAACCAGTTCACTGGAGGCTTGACATGACCATTTAGGGTCGGGTCAAGTCTCTTTTTATTAGCAAGCCCTAGCAAATTTAAGATGGAGGAACGTAAACATGACGAAAATCGCAAGTAAACTGACGGATCTCATTGGTAACACACCACTTTTGGAACTCAAGGGCTTCAACGGGGAAAAGCAGCTTGGCGCATCGGTGATAGCTAAACTGGAATACTTCAATCCGGCTGGAAGCGTAAAAGACCGGATCGGCTACGCCATGATCAAGGAGGCCGAGGAGCAGGGCCTGATCGGGCCGGGAACCGTTCTTATAGAGCCTACCAGCGGCAATACCGGAATCGCCCTTGCCTTTGTAGCTGCATCCCGCGGATATCGACTGATCCTGACTATGCCGGACACAATGAGCGTGGAACGCCGCAATCTGCTGAAGGCACTGGGCGCCGAGCTGGTGCTGACACCCGGAGCGGAGGGCATCAAGGGCTCTGTCCGCAAGGCGGAAGCGCTGGCGGCAATTACACCGAACTCCTTCGTTCTGCAGCAGTTCAACAATTCGGCCAATCCCAAAATTCACCGCCAGACGACCGCCGAGGAAATCTGGCGGGATACGGACGGCAAAGTAGATATCTTTGTCAGCGGAGTCGGAACCGGGGGGACGATAACCGGAGTGGGAGAAGTCCTGAAAGAACGGAATTCGGATGTGAAGATTGTGGCTGTGGAGCCGTTTAATTCTCCGGTACTCTCGGGCGGAAATCCCGGACCGCACCAAATTCAAGGGCTTGGCGCCGGATTTGTTCCGCTTATTCTGAACCGGGAAGTCATTGATGAGGTGTTCAAGGTTCGAAATGAGGAAGCGCTGGATACGGCGCGGGATTTGGCTCGCACGGAAGGGCTGCTCGTGGGTATTTCTTCGGGCGCCGCCGTTTTTGCAGCTTCTCAGCTGGCCAAACGGAAAGAGAACAGAGGCAAAAATATTGTCGTCCTGCTGCCGGATACAGGCGAACGCTACTTATCCACCGTATTGTTTCAGGAACCGGCGCAGACAGGAGGATTGTCATGAGTAAAGTAATTGAAAGACCGCGTTATGTATGCGCCCTTGGCGGCGCGATTGGCACCATCCAGTCACTGCCCCGGGCCATTCCGATTCTTCATTCCTCTTCCGGCTGCGGCGGAAATCTGGCTGGAGCGTTAAGCGGAGCTTCGGGGTATAACGGCGGCAATTATTGCGGCGGCCAGGCGCTCCCAAGCTCGAACGTATCCGAGAGGGACATTGTGTTCGGCGGCGAAGGCCGGCTTCAGGAACAGATCGAGAACACGCTGAAGGTAATGGATGGGGATTTGTATTTTGTAGTAACCGGCTGCATGGTCGAAATGATCGGCGACAATGTTCATGCGGTAACCAAACGTTTCAAGGGTGAAAAATTACCTGTTCTGGCAGCGGAAACGGTCAGCTTTAAAGGGAATTCCTATTACGGTTACGAGCTGGTGCTGGAAACCTTATTCCGCGACTTTGTGGAACCGGCTCCGGTCAAAGATGCCGGGACAGTGAATTTATGGGGAGTCGTTCCCATGCAGGATGTGTTCTGGAAAGGCAACCTCGGCGTATTGAAAAGTTTGTTGAAGAAATTAGGTTATGAGACCAATACCTTCTTTGGCCAGGGCGAGACTTTGGAGAACCTGAAAAATTCCGGAAAAGCCAGCCTGAATATCGTCGTTTCGGATGCGTACGGAATCGAAGCAGCCAAAGTATTTGAAGAAGTGCACGGCGTCCCCTATATTACGGTTCCTTTGCCGATCGGGGATCACGGGACTTCGCGGTTCCTTCGTACCGTAGGTAAAGCTCTCGGCGTCGATGATATCAAGGTCGAGAAATTGATCCAGGAAGAAAGAAAAGCTTATTATCCTTACCTAGAGCGTCTGGCGGATGTTTACAATGATCTCGATTTCCAGAGATACGCCACCGTGGTCGGCGATCCCAATTATACGCAGGCCGTGACGCGGTTCCTCTCAGACGATCTGGGCTGGCTGCCTGAACTGATTGTGGTCACCGATATTCTGGGCGAAGAGCAGAAGGAACGGGTCCTGGCATCATTCGGTGAATATGAATCCGGGCTTCGTCCGGAAATTGTGTTCGATGAGGATGCCTCAAGTGTCGGAGGCTATATCAACCGCCACTGGCCGCAGAATCAAGGTCAAAAATATTACAAAGGCTTCGCCCCGGGAGTCATTATCGGAAGCGTTATGGAACGCGATACGGCGGAACAGTTCAAGGTGCCGCTGCTGCCGGTCACTTATCCCATCTCCAACCGGGTGGTGCTGAACCGGGCATATGCCGGTTATTCCGGCGGGCTTACTCTTGCCGAGGACATTCTCAGTCTGGTTGTAGCTCATCGTTAATGAAACTCATCATTGTTCGTATAAAACAAGGAGGCTTGTTCAATGGATTACATTAAACATAAAGTACCACCGGTGCGTGAAGACCGCTTGATGGCTTGCCAGGCCTACGGAGGAACCTGCGGAGATCTGTCCACAGAATCAAAGAAAGGCTGTCTCTACGCCAGCAAGCGCACCTTCTCTCAAACCCAGGGCTGCCAGCTTAATCTCAGTCTGGGTATGATCAGCTCGATGCGCGACGCGGTTATGGTGATTCACAGCCCGATCGGCTGCGGAGGCAACCTGATCCAGAACGCCGGGATTAATAAAGTATTTCAGAAGCTGCGCCAGGAATCGGCGGTCGGCCTGCGGTGGATTAACACCAACCTTAGCGAGGTGGATGTGATCAGCGGAGGCGAAGCCAAGCTGCGGCAGGCCGTACTCAAAGCCGAGCGTGAATTTAGGCCAAGCGCTATTCTTGTTTTTAACAGCTGTGTTCCTGCCTTGATTGGCGACGATATTGACGGGATACTGGATGATTTGCAAAAGCAGGTATCGGCCAAGATCGTACCGATCCACTGCGAAGGCTTCAAGACCAAAATTCAGGCAACCGCCTATGACTCCGTTTATCACGGTCTGATCCGCAATTTAGTGGGCGAGGACAATACCGCGACACCTGCGGTCATCCGTACACCGGAGGAAGAGATCGAACATCAGGCCAAAATCAGCAAAACGGTCAATTTGCTCAATGTTGGTTCTATGAGCCGTATCGATGAGGAAGAACTGGTGCGATTGCTCAAGGCGCTTGATCTCAACGTTCGGATTTTGCCCTCGTATTCGCACCCCGATGACTTTACCTATGCGCATGAAGCGGCTCTCAATGTCAGTATCTGCGCAACGCATGACGATTATTTTGTAGAGCATTTCAAGCAAATGTACGGTATACCTTATGTGCTGCGGACCATTCCGATCGGCATCGCCAATACCAACAAATGGCTGCGCGATATCGCTTCCTTCTTCGGGATCGAGGAGCAGACCGAGAAGCTGATTGCAGCCGAGACGGCGGAGCTGAAACAGGCGATTGAACCGTTTAAAGCCCAATTCAAAGGGAAGACCGCGTTTCTCACCGGCGGCGAGGTGCGGATTCTGACTACTGCGGAGCTGCTGCATAATCTCGGATTTGAGATCCTGGGCTTGCGGGGCTATCACTTCGACAAATACGGCGAGATTCTCCTGGATGAATATTTGGAGGATGTTCCTAATTCGGAAAAAGCGATCTTTAATATCGGTTCGGGCCAAGTGTTCGAACAGGCCAATTTGCTCAGCAAAATCACTCCCGACTTATTCGTTGGTCATATCGGCGTTAACGGCTCAGCAGCCAAGCAGGGATATCCGATCTTCCCGTTGTTCGGACAAAGCGACGACTACTTGGGATACAAAGGTGTGTTTGAAGTGGCAACGCGGGTCAGCCGTATTTTGAAAAATGCGTCATTTAACAAAAACCTGGGCAAAAATACGAGACTGCCTTACCGGGATAGCTGGTACGAGCAGGACCCGTTCACGTATATTGACGATTCGGCCAGTGTAGCTGCCCGCATTGGATAGCTTGCGATTAATTGAACAATTAAATGGGAGGGGAAATGGAGATGTCTGAAACTGAAGCGAAAATTAAAGTAAGCGGGGTAACCCGCAAGTATTCGATCCGGCGGAATACGGAAGAGGAGAAGAAAGAATTTACCGCTTTGCAGGATGTGGATCTGAATGTAAGACCCGGTGAGTTCCTGACCATAGTAGGACCGAGCGGCTGCGGGAAATCGACATTGCTGGATCTTTTGGCCGGGCTTGCCGTGCCAACAGAAGGCGAGTTGTTCATTGATGGTAAGAAAATCACGGGTCCTGCGCTGGATAGAGGGATCGTCATGCAAGGATATGCTTTGTTTCCCTGGCGAACGGTTCGCCGCAATGTGGAATTTGGTCTGGAAATCAAAAAGGTTCCTAAAAAAGATCGAAAAGCCATCAGCGACCGGTATCTGGAGCTTGTCGGATTAAGCGGCTACGGCGACCGTTATCCTTATGAACTGTCAGGCGGGATGAAGCAGCGGGTGGCCATTGCCCGGGCATTAGCGTATGACCCTGAGGTTCTGCTCATGGACGAACCGTTTGCGGCGGTGGATGCCCAGACCCGGGAGACTCTTCAGGATGAGCTGCTGCAAATCTGGGAGCGGACCGGAAAGACGATTGTGTTTGTTACCCACAGCATTGATGAAGCCGTCGCTCTTGCCGATCGGGTCGTTGTCATGTCGCCCAATCCGGGCAGAGTCCGCGAAATTGTTCCTGTTTCCCTGCCCCGTCCCAGACGTGTAGGGGATGTGCAATCCACGGCCGACTTCAGTTGGATCCGTCACAGGGTATGGGAACTTTTGCAAGGCGAGACAGCCACGGTCAAACCGGCACCCCAGCAGGCTCCGGTTCAAGCGCCGCTTGAGCTGGCCGAGCAGCTATCCTCATCGGCAGCGTTATAATCTTCCCCGGGGATAATGGTATGGCGGTGTCTCCATTCAAATCTTAAAAATGTGTATAACAGAGAAGGAGTGCAGATTAATGGCTAAAAAAATAAAACAAATTGCAATCTACGGCAAGGGGGGAATAGGGAAGTCAACAACAACCTCTAACATTAGCGCGGCTCTGTCCGTGGCGGGCTACAAGGTGATGCAGTTCGGCTGCGATCCGAAGAGCGATTCGACCAATACGCTGCGCGGCGGCGAGTATATTCCCACTGTGCTGGATACGTTGAGGGATAAACAGATTGTAAGAGCGCATGATGTTATATTTGAAGGCTTTAACGGCATTTATTGTGTCGAAGCGGGAGGACCGGCTCCCGGAGTCGGCTGCGCTGGACGGGGAATTATTACATCCGTATCTTTGCTGAAGCAGCAGAAGGTATTTGAAGAATTAGATCTGGATTATGTCATTTACGACGTTCTCGGCGATGTAGTTTGCGGTGGGTTCGCCGTTCCTGTTCGGGAAGGCATTGCAGAACATGTATTTACAGTTACCTCTGCCGATTTCATGGCAATTTATGCGGCCAACAACCTGTTTAAAGGTATTCATAAATATTCTACCGAAGGCGGCGCACTTTTGGGCGGGGTCATAGCCAATTCCATTAACGCTCCTTATGCCAAAGACATCGTGGATGATTTCGTTGCCCGCACCCATACCCAGGTGATGGAATATGTTCCGCGCTCGGTTTCGGTGACCCAAGCTGAACTGCAGGGCAAGACAACCATCGAAGCGGATCCCGATTCCAATCAGGCAAAGGTGTATAAATCACTCGCCCAAAAAATTATTAACCATACCGAGTCCAAGGTGCCGGCCCCTATGGAGACCAGCGAGTTAAGACAGTGGGCGGCCGAGTGGGGGAAACAACTGGTGGCGCTGGAATCCGGCCTGATCGCCCCGGCCGCAGCAGGCAATCTATAATTCCGTATGCATAGCGGGGCTCCATATCAGGAGAATTTTCCATTGTCGGCGTCTGAAGCGGTCTTTAACAAGAAGGAGCATCGGATGGCAAGAGCGCATGTTGTGAACAGCATTACGGATCTGATCGGGAATACACCGGTGGTGAGATTGCAGCGAATGGCCAGAAAAAATGTTGCGGAGGTTCTCGTTAAACTGGAATCTTTCAATCCTTCCGGAAGTGTTAAGGATCGGGCGGCTTACAACATGATTCTGAGAGCGGAACAAACGGGAAAACTTCGGCCGGGGAGCACGATTATCGAACCGACAAGCGGCAATACGGGAATTGGAATCGCAATGAACGCCGCTGCCAGGGGATACTCGGCGATTATTGTCATGACGGACAATATGACGAACGAACGAGTCAGTATATTGAAAGCCTACGGTGCGAAGGTGGTGCTTACGCCGGTTGCCGAAGGTATGAAGGGGGCCATTGCCCGGGCCATCAGGCTGAATGAAGAAATTCCCGGAAGTCTCATGCTTCATCAATTCGAGAACAGCGCTAACCCCGACAGCCACCGGACGACAACGGCGCTGGAAATCGCGGAGCAGACAGAAGGCAGGCTAGACGCCTTCGTAGCGTGCGCCGGTACCGGGGGAACGATTACAGGAGTCGGAGAAACGCTGAGACGTTTGATTCCCGGAATTTCTATTTACGTAGTCGAGCCAAAGGGCTCTCCTGTACTCTCTGGCGGGAAGGCAGGGCCTAACAAGCTTGTCGGAACTGGTCCAGGCTTTATTCCTACCGTGCTGAATACCAGTGTATACGACGAGATTGTTCAGGTATCGGATGATGACGCGCTCGTGGCCATGAGGGATCTTGCCCGCAGGGAAGGTCTGCTTGTAGGCCCTTCATCCGGTGCGGCGGTGTGGGCCGGATTGCAGGTTGCGGACAGGCTCGGCCCCGGCAAGAGGGTGTTGTGCATGGCGCCCGACACAGGCGAGCGGTATTTGAGCATGGATGTTTTTTGACCGTATATGGTTCAAACTTGATTTGCTATGTCTATAATTGCGCCTTAAAACTGACTAATAAGATAAGATTACTGAGTAAAGAGTGCAGTTATTTCCTGCAGCCCACTTTTCCAAAAGAGGTCAAGCAGCCGATCTCCATCCGGCGAGCTTGACCTTTTTAATAAATACAAAATGAAAGGAAGTGAAAGTAAATGCCCGAGATCGACAATGAAATCCTGCTCCGGACGTATCCGATTAACCGGATTCATCCAAAACCCAAAGGCAAAAAAGTGCCTGTCCTCCCCATACTGAAGGCCGCTGTCGAGAAATCCGCCGTTATGCTGTTCATTCTCTCGGCTTGGGAGGCGCTGCCGCGTCTCGGACTTGTCGATCCGTTCCTGCTGCCGCCGTTCAGCGACGCCGTCGTAAGTCTGCTGCGCCTGTTTCAGTCGGGCGAGATGTTCCGGCATATCGCCAAAAGCCTGGAACGTTCGGGGCTGGGATTCCTGGCAGCAGTGGCCTTCTCTATCCCCGTCGGCACCTTCATGGGCTGGAACAAACGGATCGATCGCATCGCCGATCCGCTGCTGCAGGTATGCCGTAACACTTCGACGCTTGCCCTGTATCCGGTATTCATTCTGTTTTTCGGATTGGGCGAGACATCGAAGATTGCCATCATTCTGTGGGGAACCGTATGGCCGATTCTGCTGAACACCATATCGGGGGTGAGGGAGGCGGACCCGCTGCTGATTAAATCGGCGAGATCCATGGGCATCTCCAGAATCGGGCTGTTTACCAAGGTTGTCTGGCCGATGGCGATGCCTTCCATTCTGACCGGACTCCGCCTCAGCGCCTCGACCGCGATTCTGATGCTGGTGGCCGCAGAAATGTTAGGCGCCGACCGGGGACTCGGGTTCATGATTTTCTATTATCAGGAAAGATACGCCATCCCCGAAATGTTCGGGGGCATTATCTTTATTGCTGTCCTGGGCGTCTTGATCAACTTTCTATTAGTCCGTTTGGAACGCCGGATGACCCGCTGGAAGGAGCGCATCGTCAAAGGCTAGAAATCAAGGCCTGCCAAAGCTCGTTGAAGCAGGATCTATTCTGTAACAGGAAAAGAGGAATAGGAAGACATGGGAAACAAGAGAATGAGGATCAAACCGGCGCGGCCGATCATGCTGAGGGCGCTGCTCCTGCTGGCTGCGGCATCCACACTGCTCGCAGGCTGCGGCAAAGACGCGGGTACCGCGGAAGCGGGAAGCTCGGTAAAAGGACCGGATATTATCCGGCTGCCGACCCCGACCAATTTGACCGGCATCTCCATTTATTATGTGGCCGAAGAGCTCGGCTACGTGAAGGAAGCCGGACTTCAGTTCGATTATGTCGGCGCCGTTGAGTCCGGACAGCTCGTGGCGTCAGTCGTTGCGGGCAAGATCGATGTGGGCGGCGCGCACATCAACCGCACCATCGCCGGCATCAGCGCGGGAGCCAAAATCAAGGCGGTTGTGGCTCAAACCGAGACGACCGAAGAAATCCCGCATATGAGCTTCGTAACGACCAAAGACAGCCCGATCAAGTCTGCGGCGGACATCGTCGGCAAGAAAGTGGGTATTCCCGCCTTTGGAGGCTGCAACGAGTATACGCCTTACGCTTATCTCCTAAAGAACGGAATTGCCGATCCCAAAGGCAAATTTGAAATTGTCACCGCCCCCGAAATCAAGCTGGAACAGGCGCTGCTGCAGGGCGAGGTCGACCTGATCGGTCTGCATGAGAATCCGTCCACCATTATCAAGCGCGGCAATCTAAAAGTCGTTTTCACGGATTATGATATCTGGAAGAGCATCGGCGGCGCCACCCCCCTCTATTTCTCCAATAAATTCATCAAGGAAAAGCCCGATGTGGTCAGACGCTTCGTCGATGTGATCAGCAAGACCAATGATTTTGTCAATGCGAATCCGGAGAAAGCGATTGAGATTACAGCGAAGAGAGGCGATATGGATCCGGCCAAAATCAGGGCAAACCATTACGCAGCCCATGGCGAAATCAACCCGGAATCCGTGGAGGTCTGGATCGATCTTCTGAGCCAATTCAACGAAATCAAGAAGGATGTCAAGCCCGAGGACATTTTCACCAACGAATTCAACGATACGTTGAAATGATCCCGCAGCGTTTGCCTTGATAAGCTGATGAGGTAAGGAGGGGGCAATTATGAGGAAAAAAGCCTGGGTAAGGTTGAGGTCCGCTCCCGAAAGATGGGCGGCGATCATCGCGGTATGCGTAGCCTGGGAGGCCGTTTCGCGGAGTGGTCTGGTCAAAGATTTCATCCTGCCTCCATTTACCAGGGTCATATATAAGTTGGTTCAACTGCTCGTCACCGGTCAGATGTGGCCCGACATCGGAGCCAGTATGCAACGGGCCGCCTCCGGCTTCGCAATCTCGGTTCTGATCGCCATCCCGTTAGGATTCCTGATGGCCTGGTCGACAAGAATCGAGCGGGTGCTGGACCCTGTCATGCAGTTCATGCGCAATACGCCAACCTTGGCGCTATATCCCTTTTTTATTCTGGTTTTCGGGCTGGGCGAGCTGTCGAAGGTGGCGATTATTTTCTGGGGTGCAGTATGGCCTGTTCTTATGAATACGGTGGAGGGGGTCAACCGGACAGACACTCTGTTGGTCAAATCCGGCCGGTCCATGGGCGCTTCGCCGCTGACGTTGTTCTTCCGGATCATCCTGCCGTCGGCCCTGCCTTCAATTTTTACCGGTATCCGTCTCAGTGCTTCGCGCTCGATTATCATACTGGTCGCGGCCGAAATGCTCGGGGCTGACAAGGGACTCGGATTCCTGATCTTCTCCTCCGAACAGAACTACAAGGTGGAACAGATGTATGCCGGCATAATTGTCCTGATCCTTCTGGGCATGCTGGTCAACTTTCTGCTGGTCCGTTGGGAGAAACATATAACGCGCTGGAAACAAGACATCACCGGGTCGTGAAAACATACCTCCGGTTAGGCGCATCCGTAAAACGCGGTGGTAGGCTGTATTCCAATTCCAAAATACGAGGTGTTACTCATGTTGATTCAAGAAGTGGTAGATGTAAGACTGCTGGATAAGATAACCGGCGGCAGCGTAATTGGCATCGACATCGGGTCGAGAACCGGCAAAGCGGTGCTGCTGTCCAGGGGACAGGTATATACGAGCTCGGTCTATACCGGCATCAATATGCAGGAAACGGCCGATGAGCTGCTTGAGGATTTGCTGGATCAATCGGCCCTCAAACGTTCGGACATCGATTATATCGTCGGCACCGGATATGGACGCATTGCCCTTCAGTATAGCGATATTTCATCCCAGATTGTAACGGAAATTTCCTGCCATGCCATGGGCGCCCACTATTTGAACGCCGACGTCCGAACCATTGTGGATATCGGGGGCCAGGACTCCAAAGCGATTAGGGTGGACCCTTTGACCGGCGGTGTTGTCGAGTTCGTCATGAACGACAAATGCGCTGCCGGCACCGGCCGATTTCTCGAGAAGGTCGCCGAAATCCTGGAGCTGACCATCGATGAACTTGGTCAAGAGGCTGTGAAGTCAGGTTCGCCTTCCGAAATCAGCAGCCAATGCGTCGTGTTCGCCGAGTCGGAGGTCATTTCGCTCCGGGCCAAAGGCGAGACGCGGCAGGATATCGCCGCCGGCATTCACTTTGCTTCGGCCAAGCGGGTCCGCAATTTGCTCAAACGGGTCGGCATCGAGCCGGGCCTGATATTCTCCGGCGGCGTTTCCAACAATATCGGGATGAGGAAGGCGCTTGAGGATCTGTCCGGGCATCCCTTGATCGAGGCCAAAATCGACACGATCTTCGCCGGTGCTCTTGGAGCGGCCATTCATGCCCTGAATTATTCAAAGGCGGCCATCACCTCGACTCAAGAAGCGGAGGACGTGTTCCGATTGGATCTTACAGGATTGGAGAACCGTATCGCCGAGCGTCAGGATCAGCTTATCGTAAATGCAGAAGATCGCAAAAAAGTCGGCTACCTATGCTCATATACGCCGCTCGAAATGATCAGCGCCGCCGGCGTTTCCCATATTCGGTTGTTCAAGGCTGGCGATACCCATACGGTGGCAAGCGGCGAACAGATCACGCAGAGCGTATTCTGCGATTTCACCAAGAGTATTCTCGGCGCCTTCAAAGAGAAAGACCCGCTCTATACTTCTCTGGATAAAATCTATACCTTCTATACCTGCGACTGCATCAAGACCGTAGGAGAGGCAATCGGTGAGTTCTTTACGCCAGCCGACATTTATACGCTTCCTCGGATTAAGGACAAGCCGTCATCTCGCGATTTCTACAGCTCCCAAATCCTGAGCTTCAAGGCCGATCTTGAGCAGCTGTCCGGCAATATCATAACCGACGGTGAGCTGCGTTTGCAGATTCGGCAGTACAACGAGGTGCGCAAGCTGCTGACCCAAATCTCCGAGCTGCGCAAGCGTCCCAATCCGCCGCTTTCAGGCAAAGATTACCTGGACTTGGTCAAAGCCTTCTATTATTTGCCCGCCGAAGAGCTTCTTCCGCTGTACCAGGGCATCTATGACAAGCTGGCCGCGGTGCCTGTCCGTGAAGACCGCACGATCCGTCTGTTCATGGCCGGGGGCATTATCGCGGATGGCGACCGTAAGCTGCTTGAGCTGATCGAGGACGAGCTCGGAGCCAGAATTGTCGCCGAGGATCATTGCACCGGGCTGAAAATAGCCTCAGGCTATATCGATGAGGAAGGCGATCCGTACCGGGCTCTGGCCGAAGGATATATTGATCAGACTCCCTGCGCACGGATGAAACCGCTCCAGGAACGCGTGGAAATTTCAGGCGGACTTGCAACCGAATATCAGGCGGACGGTGTGCTGTATGCTTATCTTAAATTCTGCCCGTGCTATGGACAAATCAAGAACGAATTCTTCCGTCATTATCAGCAGCTGGGCATTCCGGTTCTTGAACTGCCGATCGACTACTCCAAGAGCGATCAGGGTCAGCTCAAAACACGGCTGGAAGCTTTTATCGAAGTATTGAGGGAACGCAAGGGGCTGACCGCCGTCGGAACGGCTTGAAGAACAGGCCGACCCGAACAATTAAATTACAATTTCTTTAAGGGGGATGAACTTGTATGAGCGATTGGAAGGAAATCATTGACCCTGATCTGCTGTCCAAAGTGACCGGCGATATTGCGGTCGGGCTTGATCTGGGTTCCAGAACGGGAAAAGGGGTGCTTTTGGCTGGCGGCAAGCTGTATACGGCGATTACGCCTACGGGCGTGTTCATGCAGGAGACGGCCGATAAGCTGCTGGACAAGCTGCTGAAGCAGTCGAAGGTGGCGCGGGAAGACATTGCCTATATTGTCGGCACGGGGTATGGCCGCATTGCACTGAACTTTGGTGGAATCGGGCACAAGATCGTGACTGAAATATCCTGCCACGCTATGGGCTCACATTATCTGAACGCCAAGGTCCGGTCGATCGTGGATATCGGCGGCCAGGATTCCAAAGCGATCAGAGTGGACCCAGCTACGGGCAAGGTTGTTGAATTTATCATGAACGACAAGTGTGCGGCCGGCACCGGACGGTTTCTGGAGAAAGTCGCACATCTGCTGGATTTGACGCTGGAGCAGCTCGGCACCGAAGCGCTGAACGCGGATGCTCCCGCAGATGTCAGCAGCCAATGTGTCGTATTCGCCGAATCCGAGGTAATCTCCCTGAAAGCGAAAGGCGTATCCGCTGCGAACATTGCCGCCGGCATCCATCTGGCCACAGCGCGCCGCGTCCGTAATCTCGTCAACCGGATCGGACTTGAACCGGACCTCGTCTTTTCGGGAGGAGTTTCGAATAACCCGGGCATGACCAAAGCGCTCGAGGAACTGCTCGGACATCCGATCAGCAGGGTCAAGCTCGACACGATCTATGCGGGAGCGTTGGGCGCAGCCGTGTTCGCACAGAAGGCTGCTTCCAGCAGCGAGGCGGAGTTGGCCGATTTTGCTCTTTTGAAGGCGAAATGATGAAAATAGTTAAGCATCCTAATGAAAAAAAGCACCTTCTGTATACTGGGAAACGCTCCGACCAAAGAACAGTTCCAGCACAGCAGGCACTCTATCATGAGTATAAGTAATTATAGAAACAGAATCAATTTATAGTGGGAGGAATATGTTAATGTCGACGGTGCTGACAAGCGAGGCGCAGGAACAGCTCAACCATATCCGTTACAGCCGGGATACGGTTCATGCCCATTCGCCCGCGATCCAAAAGTTGTTCAATCTAGTAATCGATTATGTGGACGATGCGGAGAAAGCCGGAAAAAGCGGCACAAAGGTCATTTGGGCCGGAGTGCCCTGGGCGATGCCGCTGATCTATTCTACCGGAGCCATACCGGTCGCTTTTTCGGAGATGGGCCGCATCAGTGGACAAGAGGCCATTACCGTCTCTGAGGATTATTATCAAATGCCCGCCGAAACCTGCTCCATGGTGAAAGCGACAGCGGGCGAATGGCATTTGCGGAAGCAGGCCGGTACCTCGATCACCCGCATTTTCGGTTCGTCCTCCGGTTGTGAACCGTATAACCTGGCGTGGGAAGTGATGAAGAAGGAAGGCTTCGACGTATATACCAGCGACATCGTTTACCGGGCTCCTGGCGTCGAGGGCGAGCGTTATGAAGAACTGGTTCATTATTTTATTGATGAAATTCATGACTTCAATGAATGGCTGACTGGAAGCAGAGAGATTGACAAGGACAGCCTGCATCGTGAGATTGTCCGCAAGAACCATCTCATGCGCAGGATGCGGGAGATCATGAATCTGCGCCTGCTGCATCCATTCCATGTTAAAAGTCTGGGAATCATGTACCTGATGAACGGGCTTACCCATTATTTCGGCAAACCCGAGGAATATACCGAGGTATTGGATGCACTGGTGGAGGAATTGTCTAGTCTTGAAACCGATGAGGCTGAGCGCAGACGAGCTATTCCGCTGATCTGGACGGGCGGCAATGGGCAGGAATTCGGTATTTATGAAACGATCGACAGTGCCGGGGGTTCGCTGCTCGGATTTGTAAGCTCTCCTTACGCCAAGGATTTTCGCGAAGATATCGATCCGGTCGAATCAGTCGCCCGCTTCCAGCTAGAGAGTCAGATGGCCGGGGCCTCGATTTACCGGCGCCACGTCATCGAGCAGCAGGTTGACCGGATTCAGGCGCGCGGCCTTATTTTGTACGGATACCTGGGCTGCTCGTTCGGAAGCGTCACGCGCGAGATGTACAGGGATTATTTCCATAACAAAGGCATTCCGAGCATTAATCTGGAAGGAACATTCCAGGTCGGAGCCCCCAGCGGACAGCTTCTTACCCGGATTAAAGCTTTTATCGAAATGTTGTCCTGATCAAAAAAGAGGTACGGACCACGGGTATGTGATTAGCGAGGGTATGCGGTTCGATATGCCAGTGTAAGAGAAAAGGGACGGCCCGGATCGGGTGCGTCCCTTTTGCATATCCGCTTTATAAGATTGGCCGAGTGTCTGATGCTCTTACTTTAATTGCAAACGCCGCAGACGGATGGCTTCTCCCGCAAGCGAGGTGATGACTACAGCGGCAGCCAGAAGAACAAACGCATAATAAATAAGACCGCTCCAACCCAAACGGTGGAGAAACAGACCGCCCGACCATCCGACCAAGCTGGAACCCCCGTAATAGAAGAGCAAATAAAGAGAGGAGGCCTGTGCTTTGTGTTCGGAATCCGCCACCAATCCAACCCACCCGCTTGCAACCGAATGCCCGGCAAAAAATCCAAAGGCAACCAAAGCGACTCCTAATATTTTGACTGCCAAAATAGGAATCAGGGTTAGCATTGCCCCTGCCGCAAAGAGTGCGATCGCTATGGCGATGACCTGCGGGCGCGGATGGTGATCCGCGAGCTTGCCGAACCAGACGGAGCTCCATGTTCCGACCAAATTGACGACAAACAGAAATCCGAAGACGGTTTGGCTTAAGTAATAGGGCTTGGCTGTCAGCGGATAGCCGATATAATCCAGAATCATGATATAGACGCCCATCAGCAAAAATCCGGTGATGAACAGCAAGAGCAGCCGCTTGTTTAGCAGGTTGCCGATCATCCCTGCCTGCCACTGCTTGAAAGACCGCCGGTGAGGATGGAAATTGCGCGACGCTGGAAGGTATCTCCAGAAATAAAGACTAAGCAGCAAATTGATCATTCCCAGAATCATCAGCGCGGTTTGCCAATTCAATAGGTCGGTTAATGCTCCGATCACGATCCGCCCGGTAAATCCGCCGATAGCCGTTCCCGCAATGTAACTCCCCATGACTCTCCCGATGTCTTTTCGATGGAACTCTTCATTAATATAGGCCATCGCAATCGAAGGAAACCCCGAAATACAGATGCCTTCCAAGAACCGGATGACCAGAAATATGGAAAATTGATGGCAAAAAGCGGATGCCACCGCAAGGATGGAGGTTAGCAGCAGGGATAGGCTCATTAATTTTTTTCTTTCCAGAGAGCTGGATAGCGCAGAAATCAGGATCAGGCCGATACCCAGACCGATTGTGGCGAGGGAAATGGAGGCTCCCGCCGTTGCCGGTGAAATGTGATATTCCTTGGAAAAAAGGCTGATCAAAGGCTGCGGGCTGTACAAAACAGCGAAAACGACTATACTTCCCATCAACATGCCTGCCGAAGCCCTGCGATGGTCTGAGCTTCCGATTTCGATTACGTTCATGCTTATTTCTCTCCCGTTCATCAACATGCTGGCTGAATTGTGTCTTTCTTCTTAGCCAAAGCAAGTATAAAATGAAGAGGACCTGAAAGTATAATGCATTATTTTCATTGTTTTCATATATTCTGTGTAATCGAAGTGAGGGAAACAGGCTTTGGAATGGCAGCAGCTCGAATACTTTGAAGCAACCGCGCGTTTGCAGCATATGACACTGGCGGCTCAGACGCTTAACATTACGCAGCCGGCTCTAAGCCGGTCTATCGCCAGATTGGAGTCGGAGTTGGGGATTCCGCTTTTTGAACGGGAAGGAAGGTCAATCCGTCTTAACCGCTACGGCCAGCTTTTTCTCAGCCATGTTGAACATATTCTTGAAGAATACCGGATGGCCAAACGGGAGATTGACGATCTGCTAAATCCGTCGCAAGGGGAGGTCTCGCTGGGGTTTCTGCATACGCTCGGCATTCACCATATTCCCGATCTGATCGGCAGGTTCCGCAGAGCGCATCCCCACACCCGGTTTCAGCTTAATCAGAGCAGCACCCAGCGTCTGTTGGAACAGCTGGTCTCAGGTGAAATTGATCTGTGCATGGCTTCGCCCCAGGATGCCGACATGCGCATTCGCTGGGCCAAATTGTGGTCGGAGGAGCTGTTCATAGCGGTGCCATCCGGACATCGGCTTGCCGGTTCATCACTGGCGGAATTGTGCGAGATTGGACAGGAACCCTTGATCTCCTTTAAAGAAGGCTACGGGCTCCGAATCATTACCGATAAACTGCTGCAAGAGTCGGGGATATCTCCGAGCATTGTTTTCGAGGGGGAAGATGTCGATACCGTCGCCGGGCTGGTCGCCGCCGGACTCGGTGTTGCCATTCTGCCCAAATACAGCGGACTGGACCAGGAAGAGGTAAGCTGGGTGTCCATCGCAAACCGGTCCTGCCGCAGAGAAATCGGAATCGCTTGGATGGAAGACCGGTTTCTGTCCCCCGCGGCGGAACGGTTCAGACAGTTTGTGTTGGATTTTTATTTGAAGGAATAATGAAAAAAATGCGAACTAATGCGGATATTATTGGATGAAGCCCTAGCCCCGAAAGCCACCGTCCGAATGGATAATTTGCCCGGTGATCCACTGTGCGTCGTCACTTGCAAGAAAAGCGATCAGCTTCGCCGCATCCCCGGGCTCTCCGACTCTGCCCATCGGAAACTTCGGAAGCAGAATTTGCTTTAAGTCATCGTCCATCCACCCCGTATCTGTCGGTCCGGGATCAACGGCATTCACTGTAATATTCAATCCAGTTCCATTGATTCCGCGCGAACCCCATAGGAAGAAAGTTCCTCCGAGAATACAGCCGGCCACTGATACTCGGCGCCATAGGACTGCCGCCCGTCATAGGTACTCCAATGTGTAAAAAAGATATCCGCTCCTTCACCGACAAGAGCACGGGCGACAGCGCTTCCAATTCCTTTGCTTCTGCTTACTCCGGTAATAATCGCGAGTTTCCCTTGTAGTCGTTTCATTGTTTTTCCTCCCTGAAGTAAGAATTGAAAAATAGGCGAAATTCGAATGAAAAGAGGGTAATTCGACACTTGTGTAGAATTGCTATTTCATAATACCAAAATTATGAATGTACATATCACAAAAAAACTCTGGAGATTGAATTATGAAATGGAAATTGAAATTGCCCGAAGGGCTCGCTGGTTTGGAACGGTTGCTTCAAAGCCGGAATTCCTATAATCAACTTGCTGCCTCCATCAGGGAGATCAAGGAAGATGCCGATTCGCCCACACTGCTGCTGATTGCCGGTGAATTTAATGCCGGGAAATCCACTTTTATTAATGCGCTGCTGGGAGAACCGCTCCTGACGGTTGATATTACCCCGGCCACCGCTGTCTTGACCAAACTTACATACGGGACTGAGAAGAAAATTATCGCTCATTTTATAGATGGGACTTCCCGCATATACGGTATGGATTGGTTGGAAGGCTTGTCCGCCGAGAGAACTGGCGAAGGAGAGAACATCAGGAGGCTGCTCGATCATGTTGAGGTGCAAGTGCCGAATGAACTGCTGAAGCGGGTTCATATTGTAGACTCCCCTGGTTTCAATTCCAATCATGCACATCATACGAAGACGGTACGTTCTTATCTGCGGCGTGCGGATTTCGCCTTCTGGCTCTTTTTTTACCGCAATGTTGGCACAGCTTCCGAACTGCAGGAGATCGAAGAGTTGAAGAGTCAGGGCGCTCAAATCTATGGAATCGTAAACGCCGTTGATCTGCATGATGAAGAGGAAGATTCTTTGCAGCAATTTCTCAGCAATAATCTGCGGCGCAGCCGGATGAGTGAATTCTTCCGGACTTTGATCGGCGTCTCCGCCAAGGAAGCTCTTGAGGCTAAGCTGGAAATGGACCCTTTGAAGAAGGAATATAGCAACTGGGCCGAGATTGAGCATTTAATGGAAGAAATTTCTGCTGATGATACTTGGAAAGCCAAACGGGTATTTCAGAAACTGAATGAATTGCTGAAGCAGCTTAATGACAGGCTTATGGAGGAACGGAGCAGTAGAGATTTTTTTCTGTATGAAGAGCTTGTTGAAGGTCTTACTGCCGGAGTTTACCCCGAACTCGTCCAAATGAAAGAAGATTTACTCGCCCGTCAGATGCATGCAGAAACAGAGGTTATGACATGGAAGAGCCTCTTTGATCGGAAGATTACATCATTGAAGCAGGCCGGAAAGATGTGGGAAGAAATTGATGACTTCAGCCGTCAGATGAACCAACCGGTCAACGCAGCCAGGGAGTGGCGGTTGTCATGCATGACGGAGTATGAACGTATTTTGGAAAGTTCGGCCGATTTATCTGCCGACTGTATGAAATTATTGGAAACCCAGATTAGACTTGAAAAAGAGTGGGAGACACTCGACCGATACGGCATCTTTAAACAAAAGCGGATTCTCGGGTTTACGCTGGAGCAAAAGAAATACAATAATGCGCGAAACGGGCTTTTAGACCGGCAGGATCAAGTGTTGAACCGGATCAACCATCTTAAGAAATCGGTTAAACAAGTCGAGGTGAATCTTAAGAATGAACTGAGCGAGAAGATCTCGAAAGTTTTGGAGGCGGTTGTCAGGGCAGAGAAGGTATTCTTGACAAGACTGGATATGGCCAAAGAAAAATACGGTAAGCTTAATCACGGTATTGTAAGCGATCTGGACAATTGGCATGGTTTTCTTCTGGCCATTAAGAAGCAGCTTGATCCTATTTTCGCTGAATCCGACGATGAGCTTAGACCCCTGGAAGACTATCAGGCTTGCCGCTATTTATATGAGAACATTGCAGGGATATGCAAGGAACTCGATACCGAGACCAATCGGGCGGCAGTGGATCTGCTGCGGGGCAGTTTATTACCTATGAAATTCGGCGAACTCACCATTAAAGGGACCTTTGGAAAAGGTCTGATTGATACCCGCATTCCGGTTGTGCCCGATCCTCTTCCTTTCCATTCGGAGCAGCGGCTTCTTCAAGTTCAAACCTTACGTAAAGTCATAAGAAACCGTTTGATCGCATTAACCGCAATCGCCGGAATTATTGCTTTTTTATGGTGGCATAACGAAAACGGGCCCGAAAGCCGGGAGGAATCGGCAGCGGTCTTTCCGGATACGGCGGATGTTGCCGCCGATGCACAAACGGATGAACATTCCGTGATCCCGGAAACGCCGCTGCCGTCAGAAACGCCTGCCCGCAAGGATATGCATAAGTTTATGAATCAAGTATTCTCAGCCATCGACGAAGGGAACGGACAGGAATACTTTACGGCAGAAGGTTGGAACGGGCAGCAAGCCTTTTATACGACTAAGCCTGACGCCATCCGGACGCGGACGTCCGTGGAAAAGGTCACCGGTCCCTCGGGTAACGAATTCCGAATCCAGACCCTTGAGAGTTACCAAGGAGCAGATGCTCTTACCGAATACCAAGTAACTTATGGCGTCGTTGAATTTAACGGCTCTTACCTCATTGAATCGGTGCTTGCCAAGAAGATTAGTGAGACCGAAACTGCGATTGACGCGGACGGGAGCGTGCTTCGTTCTTTTCTCAAAGATTTCCGGGTTTCTTACTTTGACGCCCTCCAAGCAGGCGACTTCTCCTTGGTTGCGTCTTACCTGACGCCGGACGGAGAAGCTCACAAGGAATTAGCCAAATACATTGGGGATATCGCGGGGCGGGGCTACCTTTTTGAACACGAAGACTTTGACATAGCGGGAGTCAAAAAGACGGGGCCGAGAGAATACCGGATGGATACATACGAGAAATTCAAGTTCACCGATGACCTGGGCGAGCAGACAGACTATGACCGATCCAAACAGTATTTTATTCATGCGTTGGACCGCGAGCATTTTTCGATAGATCGAATTGCTATTAGTAAAACAATCAAGACGCCGATCACATTGCCTACGGCAGGCTTGGTCTCTTCCGCGGATGTGGCGGCATTTGTCCAGCAATACTATTCGGATTTTGCCTCGGCGTTTAATGGGGGCGGATTTAACTCGATTGCGGCGTATTACGACCCGAAAGGCAAGGAATTCAAGAACGAGAAGTCCTATTTGGATATGGCAATTGAAAAACAAATGCAGATGGAGAACCTTTCGATTGATGTGGTTGATGTGCACCAGCATAACGATAACCAGTATCTGGCCACGCTTGCACTCCAGGACCGTTATTATTACAGAGACGGAACCGGCGACGAGAAGAAGCTGAATGTTGTTTACCGCATTGTGATAACGCCGGAAGGACAACCATTGATCAATGAGATGATGTCGTTAAATATTTTGGGAAAGACGAAATTTTGAAAGCACAGATACAGAACATGATGAGGGTGCGGCGGGAGGCAGTTTTACAATGACATTTACTTTGGAAAGTTTCGATCGGAACAAGCGCGAGGCCATTGAGCAGTTTGACCAACTGCTGCTTACCTTTCAAGATATGGGCATGGCGGCGGAAGTTGCCGCTATCAGTGAAATCAAAAAGCAGCTTCTGGAGGAGCGCTTCCTGATTACTGTCGTCGGCGAATTTTCACGGGGGAAATCCATGTTCATCAACGCACTTCTTGGAAAGAAGGTGCTTCCCTCAAATGCGGTGCCTACAACCACAGTACTGAATATCATAGAATACGCAAAGGATCCATACTACCGGCTTCATTATCTGGACCCGGCAAGGCCATCCGAGATAATTAGTGAGAAGAGCTTTTTGGAGCTGGTGGCGCCTATGGAGTCAATCAAAGGAAATACCGACAGCGAACTGGAGTATGAACGTGCCCTCGGCAAAATCAAAAGCATTCGGCATGCGGAGATCGGTTATCCGTTAGAATTCTGCCGACACGGCGTTCAGCTTTTGGACACTCCGGGAACGAATGAGCTTGATCCGGTCCGCGAGCAGATTACGAACCGGATCATTCCACAGTCCGATGCGGCTATTCTGATATTGTCAGCTGTAAAAATTCTCTCCGATTCGGAGATGAGCTTTATAAGAGACCGGCTTTTGGCCAGCGATATCCAAAAAGTATTTATCGTCATCAACTTTAAGGATCAACTTGGCTCAAAAGAAAATGAAGAGAAAATATTGGCTTATGCCCGAACACATCTGGAAAGTGTCTTGGGAAATCCACGACTTTACATGGTGAGCGCTAAGGAAGCGCTGAACGCCAAGCGCGCAGCTGCAGGCGAAAAGCTGGTCAGCCGAGGGAGACCGATGGCGACCTGGCCGATGAATGAAACCGGATTGCCCGAGCTGGAGATGGAACTGTCGGATTTTCTTCAGTACGACCGCGGCGCGGTCAAGCTTGGCAAGCCGGTCCGGCAAGCTCTGCGGAGCATTGCAGAGATTTCCGACAGGCAGCTTAAAGTTGAAAAGCTGGCGCTTACCCGAAATATAGCGAACTTGAAGGAAAAGGTTCAGGCATTCCGCCCTAATCTTTCCAAGGCGGTCGACTCCGGGAACGCGGCATTGCGAAAGTTCGAACAGGAGATGAAGAAAGAAGAAGAGTCGATTTTCCGGTGGTATGAGCAAGAGCTTCAGGCACTTTATGCTGGAGGAATGGCCATATTCGATGTCAACCGCCACAGAAATACCGATTTCATAAACCGAGCGGTTGAGAGTGGAATTGCTCCGCGGGAGCGAGAACTCCATCTGGAGCGTAAACAGCGGATAGCCGATAGTGTTAAAGCTGCGTTGGAGCGTTCAGGCGGAGAATTAATTCAGATGATGCAGGGGCTGCAGACCGAGCTTGAAGAGATTGTCGGCCAGGAAGAAACCCCGTCTGCTGGCAAACAGGAGCTGGCACTGCTTGGGAATAACAGCCCACAAGAAAGCAGCTTCTTTGAAGATATATTTAATGAACTGGAAACAGCCTGGGAAAGTCGGACAAGTGTGATCGCTAAAGCTATAATCGGAACAGGTATGGTGCTGACTGCCGTTGCCGGTTCGTTGGCATTCCTGTTCAATAAGCTGTTTGGACAGGAAGATCCTAAAGAGAAGCTGAAAAAGCAGCTTGCCGAGCAGTTCAATCAGTCGCGAAAAGCCAAGATATCCGGGTTTGACATGGAATGGAAAGGTGTCCATCAAGCCGTTCGCGAATCGATTAGGAAGAACGTTAACCATAAGGTGCGGCAGATCGAAGACCAGCTTCGGAAGTTGGAGACAAGCGCCGGTCTTGAACAGCATGAGATTGAAAGCAAGCTGGATCTGCTCGGCCGTCAGGAACGGAAACTTCAACAAATTCGCACGAATCTTGAGAAACTGGTTGGCGGATTATCCGACAGCAGCAGAGTGGGGGCGAAAGTGTGAGTGCAGCATGGACAAAAGATAAGTTGGCAGATCGGTCCGTCGAACTCATTAATAAGGCATCTTCGCTTCTGACAGAGAGCGCCGGCCTTGAGGCCCTGGCCGAACTCCGGCAGGATCTGCGAGAGGACTGCAATTCCGTTGTCGTGGTAGGCGAATTTAAACACGGCAAGTCGACGTTCATTAACGCGCTGCTCGGCCGCGAGATCATGCCCGCTGACGTCGCTCCGACGACGGCGACGATCAACACGGTGATCTACGACAGCATTGAACGGGTTGAGGTGCTGAACAATGATGGAAGCACGGAGACCTATCCGCTTACTGCCGGAATTCTTAATCGTTATACCGCTTCCGCCGAATTCGATCCCGGTACGATTCAGTTCCTGCGAATTTATTGCAACGCTCCGTTTATGAATGAAGATGTTATGCTGGTCGATACTCCGGGTGTCGGCGATCTTAACAAGCACAGGGCTGAAATAACATACCGTTTCATTCCCCGGGCGGACGTTCTCATATTTATGCTGGATATGACGGCTCCGTTCCGCAGGTCGGAGCAGGAATTTATTGAACAGCATCTGCTGAATAAGGGCACCGACCATATCCTATACGTTGCCAATTTCGCCGACCGGATTGATGAGGAAGAAATGGATTCAGTTATTCAGCGGCTGGAACGGCGCCTTGCTGCAGTGACCGGCCATACAGGCCGTGTTCTTCCTATTTCCGCCAAGGAAGCTCTGCTCGGCACTCTGCGGCAGGATGAAGAATTGCTGAATCAGTCGGGCTTGCGGAGCGTGGAACTAGCGATCCGGGAAATTGCCGGGACTAGCGGCAAGGCGGAGAACAAGCTGAGGAACTATTTGAAACGTTATGGAAACGCGCTTCGTCTTCTGCATGCAGAGGCTTCGGCGGCATGTGAAATGACGGGCAAGGACATCGAAACGCTGTTGGGCGAGACGCAAAGAGTGGAAGCCTTTCTTTCACGGCGCGAAATGTGGGAGAGCCAGATTGCGGATTACCTCTCCGAGCAAGAGGAAGAGATCGCTTATATGGCGGTGAAATCATTCGATTATTTTGCGGAACGTCTTCGCAAGGACATTGGTCAGCGGATACAGCATTTTCAAGGCGGCGATATAAAAATATTGGCGGAATCGCAGCTCCCGCTTCACATCGGCCTGCAGTTCTCTCAATGGACCGACCAGTATGCCGGGTCTTTGCATACTCTTTTTTACCGTCTGGAACAGGAGGTCGGACAGGGCCTGATGAATGTCTTCGAACAGTCGGTGAACATCAAGGCATACAAGGAAGACAGGCTTGAGTTGAATGCAGAAGGCGCGATCCGAATACAGCGGTCAGTAAGCGCGCCGGTTAAGGCAGGGCTGCTCATAGGCGGTGTTGGCGCCGCGGCTTTGCTAGTCGGAGCGCCTTTTATCATACCGGTGGTAGGGATGGCAGGGCTTCCGTTCATTTCGCAAAAGCTGGCCGAGAAACAACTGGAAAGGGCCAAGCCGGAATTATTGGCGGCGGCTGAAATTCACTTGAGTTCTCTATTTGACGAGTCCCGGGCGCTGCTGCGGAATTATGTACAGGATTCCGTTAACATAATTGGAACGCAAACCATTCGGGAATTTAGCCGCCTGGTTGAGGGAGCCAAAGCATCCTTGGAAATGGAGATTACCGTAAAAAAAGAAACGGCTGTCAGCAAGCAAGTCCGGCGTGACGAGCTGCTTGGACTTGTTGACCTTATTTCTTCAAATGATTCACAGGTCAGGGAAGGAGAAGTTACAAATGGACAATTACAGCGGTCATGATCACACATTCAATCACATGCATATGCACGATACAAGCAGTTCCCATGAAGTTGCATCCCATCATTCAAATGACGGAATAGGATGGACCGACCCGCATGTGCATACGCATATCGTTTCAAACGAGCATATTTATTCAGCTAACGATCCGCTCAAATACTGTAATGGGTATACGTTTAAAGCAATGACCCTCGATCTCGGCGACATGCATTTTGTTCAGCCTCATTATGTACATGATTATATTAAAGCGGATGGAACCGTAGTAAAGGGCTACTTCCGCGACGGTGACGGGAATACCTCAATCGACAGACCGCTTGGAATGGGCGGCGGATACTTTCAAAATAATCCCGGAAGCTCGGATATTTAGGATTTGAACGAGAGGAACGACAGGTCCGAAGCGTGCCGTCAATCCGGTCCAGATAAGGCGTCGCTGTCGGGAGTCCGCCGCTGCAAATTGCAGCGGCGGAAAGCTCAGGCTGTCGGCCATAAGACCTGAAATGCAGAAAATGATCAGCTTGCATTGCGGAAGCTACTTGGTACAGATATAGCTCGTCCAATCTTTTCAGCGTTACCGGGGAGCAGAATCCACGCCGATTGACATGAAAAACTGATTTGCCTGCATCCGGCTTGGCCGATCATTGCCGCCAGAGTTTTGGCGGCTTTGTTATTTTAGCTGCTGAAAATAGGAGGCTTTATGTTAAAAAGATTGTATTATCTCGATAATCTTCGTGTTTTTCTGACTATGCTGGTCATTGTCTTTCATACGTCTATTGCGTATGGGGGAGCGGGATCTTGGTACTTTAAGGATGCTGATACATCCCAAATGAATGTGACGATCGTCGTCCTGACTATTTTTACTGCGGTTTGCCAAGCTTTCTTTATGGCGCTTTTCTTTTTTATATCTGGTTACTTTACTCCAAAATCGTATGACCGAAAAGGGCCTCTCCGGTTTTTGTCCGACCGCTTTCTGCGGTTAGGAATTCCCATGGTTGTTTATATGCTATGGCTAGGTCCAACAGCTATCTATCTTGCCGAGTACCGGAAGGAGCAAACGTATGCTGAATTCTTCAGGGAATCTATTTTGCACATTAAAAGGATCAATTTCGGGCCCCTCTGGTTCGCGGAGGCGTTGATTTATTTTGCTCTTTTCTATGTGCTTTACAGAATGATTTTCAAAAAAAGTAAAGATACCTGGACTCGTCCCATCGCTTTCCCGACAGGAGCAAGGCTTCTCGGTTTCGCGCTCGGAAGCGGGCTCGCCGCTTTCCTTACTCGGTTTGTAGTTCCGTTGGGCACGGGCCCCCTGGAACTCCAGCTGGGTTATTTCCCATTATACATACTGCTGTTCATTGCCGGCATCTTGGCCTATCGCCATAACTGGCTTGAACAAATTCCGCCCTTGCTCAGCAAAGGTTGGCTGCGTACGGCTCTCATTCTGATTCCGGTTTTCCCTTTGCTGCTCATTATGACGGGAGCGTTGAGCGGGAATCTCACCTACAGCGGCGGGCTTCATCTTCAAGCTTTTCTTTATGCGATGTGGGAACCGTTTATTTGCTTCGGCATCTGCCTGGGGCTGCTCCGTTTGTTTCAGCGCCGGATGAACAAGGCCTCCAAACTCATGAAGAGGTTATCGAATTTGGCCTTCACGGCCTATATCATTCATCCTCTTGTCGTCGTAAGTTGTACGCTGCTTATGCATCAGGTGAACTTGGCTCCTCTGCTGAAATTAATTATTGTGGCCCCTGTTTCCGTCGTTCTCACCTTTGCCGCCGCGCAGGTTATTTACAAGATTCCTTATGCGAGCAGGATTTTATAACGGAGTGAAGCTTGATGCAGGCCGGAAACGCCGATACATGTGCCTGACGTACAAAACGACCGACCATTACAGCCTCCCCGATTCCAACAGAAAGCCGCCGGTTTATTGTTTTATAGGCCTCACCAATTACTTCTATACGATTTATATATTTCACTTATAAGAAGGCGGCATTGTAAAATATACATGAAGAACGGACCTGCTGCGATAATGACCGGATGTTTCGGAAATAAGAAGGGGAGTGCTGCGATGAAACAGCAATGGAATACCGGTACCTATGACGCGGATATGTCGTTTGTTTCCCGTTTTGGGGAGTCTTTAATTGGGCTGTTAAAGCCGCAGCCGGGAGAACGGATAATCGATTGGGGCTGCGGGACAGGAGACCTGGCCGCAGCCATTGCCGGATACGGTGCTGCTGTAACAGGGATCGACGCCTCCGCCGAGATGATTCAGACCGCCCGCGCCAAATATCCTGATCTTAGCTTTATCCTCGCGGACGGTCAAACCTATGTAGCGGAGCAGCCGGTTGATGCTGTATTCAGCAACGCTGCGCTGCACTGGCTGAAGAATGCGGACGGGGCTGCCGCCTCCATCGCAGCCAGTCTGCGTACGGGCGGACGTTTAATCGCCGAATTCGGCGCGCTCGGCAATATCGCTTCGGTCGTTGCCGGGCTGCCGCGCGCTTTTGCCGCGATAGGTGCCAGTGATAAGCTCCAGCTGCCTTGGTATTTCCCCAGCACGGGGCAGTATGCAACACTGCTGGAGCGGCATGGATTGACGGTAGACCTCGTCCTCTGCTTTGACCGTCCGACACCGCTGGAGGGTGGGGAGCAGGGCTTCCGGCAGTGGTTGAACACTTTTGCCAATGGAGTCTTAAGTGTGCTTTCTCCTTCGGAGCGAGAGGCGGTACTGGGTCATGTGGAGCAAGACCTGAAGCCTACACTTTTTCAAAAGGATCGCTGGGAGATGGATTACCGCAGAATTCGAGTGGTGGCCCGCAAGCGGTGATTAACTGTATGCAGGATATGCAAAGAGGCTGCACACTGGCAGCCTCTTTCTGATCCCAATTTGATTGTTATAGGAAACAACGGTCAAAACACTTTGCGAGACTCATCGTATGTCAACTCCTATGTCCGGCTTAAAAGGTCGGGCTGAGCATCGGAACGGTAAGATGAGAAACTTTCATCGTATTTGTCAGCAATACGGCTGTGCAGTGGATGGGTGTCCGGAATTCCCAAATGATGTTCGATTACATAGCCGATTCCATGCTCACGAATGGAGTTTTGGAGTTTTACGGCTTCCGGATCTTTCACGTGATCGAATACCAGGGCTGCGGCAATCGCAGCGACCAGATGGTTCGTTTCGAGTCCCATCTTATGAGCCTGGAGAGCGGGACGAACGAGTCGATCGTTCGGAGACAGTTTGCGAAGCGGAGATCTGGCCACACGGGTGATTTTGTCAATAAAATGGGGATTTGTAAAACGGTGTAGCATTTTTTCGATATACTGTTCATGCTTCTTACTGTCCAGATTGTGTTTAAGCGTCAGCATTGCGCCGGTTTCATGCAGCACCCCGCGAACCTGTTCCAGCACCTTCGGATTGGCAATGGCCTCTTGAATTGTAGAGTACCCGTCAAGGTATCCAAAATAAGCTGCGGCGCAGTGTCCGGTATTCACGGTGAACAATTTACGTTCGATATAGGGGTCCAATGAATCGACATAACGGACGCCTTTGATCTTGGTGAAACCCTCCAGCATTCCGGTCTTGTGGATTACCCACTCGCAGAACGGCTCAACCATAACCTTAAGCGGGTCTTTATGCTGCTGGATCGGTACGATCCGGTCAACCATGGTATTCGGAAATGCGACAAATTCATCGGCACGCTTACGTTCAGAAGGTTTCAGAAGAGGATAGACGAGCTTTTTCAATCGCTGGCTGCCTCCAATGCCATTCTCGCATGCGATGATATGGAGCGGCTCAGGATGCTTTGTCTTTTTAAACCTCAGTTCGATACCTCTGGCAATGGATTCCGCAATGTCACGAAGCGCCGACATTCCAATGGCAGTAGTGACAAGATCGGCTTCGGCAATGGACTCCGCTACTTCATCCATATCACTGATGTTAACGGCAGTGACATTTTTAACTAGCTCGGTGTCGCGAGTTTCGTTGGCGAGAGTTACGGGGTATTGTCCACGTTCCTGAAGCTGGGAAATCTTCTTCTCATTACGGGCGACAAAACATATCTCATAGTCGGATTCAGATAAAATCGGTCCAATAAAGCCTCTCCCGATATTACCAGCTCCGAAATGTACGGCTTTCAAAAGGGCATTCCTCCTTAATTTATCTGTCGGCTATCCATTCCTGTGGTTCTCTGCCGGCAAGGTATTTGGGGACGGACTCAGGCGATTAGACAGCCTGTTTGGTTCAGCTTATTTGAGTGGCTTCAAAAAGACGGGTAGTCAGATGTTCAAAATCGAGGTCGGTAAAGCACTCTAATTTATGAAGCGAAGGGTCGAAGGCCAAAAGACTTGTGATTTGGTTCGGACTGACGACGCAGTGCATACCAGCTGCCAATGCGGCTTTAGAACCGTTCGGCGAGTCCTCGATTGCGATAGCTTCATCCGGCTTAACACCCAGACATTCCAACGCCTGCAAGTACAATTCAGGGTCGGGCTTTACGTTTTTCACATGATCGGCTGTACGAATGCAATCGAAATATTCACGAAGCTCCAATTGATTCAAGTATTTTTCAACCCATGCCGTGGAAGAACTTGTCGCAAGTCCAATCTTGAGGCCAGCTGCTTTGGCTGAATCCAGATAATGCTTGATGCCCAGCCGCATCTCTTCGGCTTCCATAAGCTCGGAATGACGGAGCTGGACGGCTTTTCGGAATTCCTCCCGGTCAATGGGAAGGTTTAAATCAGTCATCAAATACTCATACGGGTTAAAATTACATAAGCTGGTTCCGATACATTGGGAGTACTGCTTGACGGTAAGCTCTACGCCGTGCTGCTCGTAAGCTTCCCGAAAAGCTGTATACCATGCAGATTCTGTGTCAATAATCGTGCCGTCAAAATCAAATACCAATGCTTTAATCATGAATGTTCGCTCTCCCTTCAGTCAGATAAATTTACATGCTTGAGTCTGAAATATTCATGAAAACGAATGAAAGCTCTGCGCTTTTCACTGAAAAAATCGTAACATAACTCAAAAGCCAGGGTCAAACCGGGAAGGCCGTAAAACTCCAAAAAACGGGCAATGGCAGCGGTTTCTTTTGAAAGGAAAATGAAAGTAAAAAGTTGTGGTCCGTGGGCTGAATTTTCCAAAAAGATAGCGTTATCATTCACGGGATACGAAGAGGAAGGAGACGGTTCAAAGCCATGGGGGAAGCGGAGTTCAAGCGGATAAAGGCTTCGCGGCTGCGGAGATGATCGCCGAAGCACATTACGCCGGAAGAAGCCGTTCGGAATTCTGAATATGTAAAGATTTCGCCCATTTTTAATAATTTTTTTTTGAAAAGCATAAATTCACTCAAAAATCATGTGGAAATAACGCGAATATGTAAGGTTTATCGCAGGTTTCAGTGCGTACTTGTTCGCACATAATGGAGGTTTTATAATCAAAGAGTTTAGAAAATGAGGATAAATCGAATCCATTTTATTATGCGGATTTACCGAAAGGGTGGAATAAATGGTAAAAACAAAAAGCAGAAAGCAAGTCTATACTGCATTACACTTCTACGATATTTACAACAGCAAAATTCTTCTAAGCAAATCGGCGGCCTCGTACTCGTATCCGGGTTTGAAAAATCACTGCCAACCTTGCCAACGAAGGCTGAAATAACATGCCTATCATCCACCTGTGGCTGAACCAAGCCGAACGCAACGCCAACAAAATGCCAAGTGAAGCAAGGTAGCCCCCCAAAGGGTGGAGGGGGTGGGGAACAGGCTGCAACGGTGTTGTTTGCAATCTATCCCCGTTGAACTATTGTGTTCCAATAGTTGAATGGACAGGCAAATCAGATTGGCAATACGGTTATTGATTCGTTGTTGAATACTTCACCACTGTCACGAAAGCCGAAGCTTTCATAAAGATTTTTGGCAGGGATGTTCTCCGATTTATAAGGGATCCAGCAGTAATGTGCTGGCCCTGCCGGAAAGATGCGAATAAATTCCAAGATCTTTTTCATGGCTTCTCGACCGTAACCTCGGTTCTGGTATTGCTTGTCAATCATCAGTCGCATGATGCAATATTTATCTTCTGCGATTGACGGTTCTTCGTATCCGGTGGTTCCATAAGCCAACATAACAAACCCGACAGGCTGCTCATCCACGTAAATGATAAATGGGAATGGATGTCCCCCATTGGTTGCAAGAACATAACAAGACGCCACGCTTGACAAATTAGACGCAACAAATTGCAGTTGGTCCTCTGAAACTTCCAAATTAAACATGGCACGTCGGTTTTCCAGAGTGCCTTTTTTAGGGATTAACTATAAATGCCTTGTCCGCTCGAATCCCCAAACTTTATAATTATTTTGAATAAATCAGTCGTTGCCGCCAAACTTTGGCGGCTTTTTTGCATCCATTTTGAAGGGAGCGATTCAAATGCCAACGGCAACAGCAACACGCGAACGATTAACTTCTGCTGCGGTCACCTTAAATCGCCATTCTGTTGACTCCTTGTTGACTTCGAGCTTATTGGAATACATCATTCAAGGTCTTGCTTCCAGTGGCGTTGTAGACAACAACCGCACACTGTGCTGCCATTCATAATAAGGCCTTTTATACGACATCGACGCAAACGTTATCCGGCATTCCATTTATGATCCTTTAACAGCATGTACCGATATATATTTGAATGGAAACTGACAAAAAAGTATCCCAACATTATAATTGTTATATATATCCTATAGCGGCACTGACCGGGAGGACGGTATGCAATTTCAACCAATGTATTATGATGGGGAATTATTTCTACCGAAGATTGAATTTAATATGACATCGAACCAATCGGTTGGCATTATAACGGACTTGAAGCGAAAGCAGCTTTTAATGAATCAATTAGTGGATCATTCCCGATATTATTTATTTCAGGCTGGGCAAAGCGAGTATATGCGTTTAACGGTAGAAGAGCTGATCACTTTTCTAATCAGAGTATCGGTGAGAGATGGGCGTGCCGCTTTGTTGATGGAGTATTTTGCTTTAAAAGAAGAACAGAAGGTAAAAATCAAGGATCTAAGCTCATCGAAAAGGATGTATGTAACATTGCTGCGTGTCTTTTTTGCGCACCAGCCTACACTTGTACTGGAGGAACCCTATTTTTACTTGGAAGAACAAGATCGTCGTCATTTTAAACGGATTCTGGATGACCTTTCGAAAGAAAAGCAGATTTTAATTTTAACTTCCAATTTAGAGGATGCCCTTATTTCCTGTGATGCGATTTATCGGTTGAACGAGTCCGGATTCCATCCACTCGATATTCGGGACTCCGAAGAGGATAAGCAGGAAGTACAGAAACAAGATGAGGTCAATATAACCTTGCAGAAGATATCTACAAAAAGAAATGACAAAGTGATTTTATTTAATCCGCCTGAAATTGATTTTATAGAAAGTGTAGAGGGTTCGATCCTTGTTCATGTGGGCGGGGAAAATTATGACTGTGCTTTGACGCTAACCGAGCTCGAGCAGAGATTGTTGAATTTCGGGTTTTATAGGTGTCATCGCTCCTACATCGTTAATCTGCAAAAAGTAAGAGAGATTATTACTTGGACGAAGAACAGCTACAGCTTGCGATTAAATACAGGTAAAGATGCCGTGGTTCCGTTATCCCGTTCCAAATTGCAGGAATTAAAAGCACTTCTTAACATTTAAATGGTACCATTCAGGCGCTAATAGCTACATTTCGGTGGGTTTTGATGGCTGCAAGTATGCAATCTTTATATATTTAAGCCATCAATGCTAAGGAAGTGGTGTTTATGGATGTCATCCATGTAGAACGTGTTAGAAAGAGATTTGGAAATAAGGATGCGTTAACAGATGTGTCTTTTTCAATTCCGAAAGGGGAAATTTTTGGTTTCCTGGGTCCGAGTGGTTCGGGAAAAACAACATTAATAAAGATTTTAACGGCGCAATTAAATCCGACAAGCGGACAGGCAAGTGTATTTAATCAGCCAGCGGAGATGATGCAGCAGTCTTCACAGAAGATGCGTTTTGGCATTTTGACGGATAACAGTGGTCTATATGAGAGATTATCGATTGAGGAGAATCTGGAGCTGTATCGTAAGTTATATGATCTTCCCAGATCTTCGGTCGATAAGGTGCTGCAGTTTGTAAACTTAAGCGGAGAGCGCAAAAAGAAAGTCAATCTCTTATCGAAAGGGATGCGTCAGCGTGTCCTTCTCGCCTGCGCAATTATCCATGAGCCGGAGCTATTATTCTTAGATGAACCTACTTCGGCCTTGGATCCGGTAAACTCAGTACATATTTATAAGGGCTTACGCTACTTAAATGAGAAGGGGACAACGATCTTTTTAACTACGCATGATATGGCTGAGGCCGAATTAATATGTAATCGTGTAGCAATTCTGTACCAGGGACAAATTCAAACCATCGGCTCACCGAAGGAACTTAAACGGCAGCACCGGGAAAACGTAGTTTGTGTTGACTTAATCAATGGGGAATCTTGCGAGCTTCCGATCGGTGAGGAAACGGCTGATCAAATCGCGGATTGGATGAAACAGGGGTTAATTGGCCGATTGGAAACGAAAGAGCCCAGTCTGGGTGATATCTTTATTAAAATGACAGGAAGTGAGTTACTATGAGTATCTCATTCAAACGTGCCCGGGCGATATTTGTGAAGGATTACAAAGAGTTTTCACGCAATTATGCGATCTCCATTATTCTAATTATTCCAATACTCTTTGCATTTCTCTTTCGGATTGCAGGTTCGTCGTTACCTGGAGCTATCGGTTTTCTTCTAAACACTTCGTTTGTGATACTAACGAGTTTAGCACAAGCATGCTTGATTGCAGAAGAAAAGGAGCGTAACACGTTAAGATCATTAATGTTGACTCCGGCCACAGCCATGGATGTTCTAATTGGTAAAAGCACTTTAGTCTTCGTAATGTCTGCGGTCGTTCTGACTATTGCTACGTTTGTATTTGGATATGAGCCAGCCAATATATGGGTGTTTGTGGCTGTAATCATTCTTTCGATTATTCTATACACAGCAGCCGGGACGATATGTGGTTTATTCTCCAAGACATTGCTTGATGCATCATTAACTATAATTCCTGTGGCGATCGTATTCACTGGGGCACCCGGGGGAGCGTTACTAGTGAAGGATTATCCAGTCTTCAAAGTGCTGGATTACGTACCAAGCAGTCAGCTTGTGCATTTGCTAGGCATAAGCAATACAGGTTATACGACGGGAGATGTATTAAACCCTCTCCTCATTACTTTGGCATGGACGGTTGTATTAACGATTGTGTCTGTTGTTTTGTATCAACGACGGTTAAAGGATGAGTAGGGGGAAATCACAAGAGAACGGCCCACCTGCTTATGGAATCGTCGATAAGCTTTCCGACGCCGAGAAGCTCCAGCCCTATAGAATCGCGTATTTCTACCGAGGAGGAATCAAATTCCTATGAATATAGCCGTCAAGTTGATGCATAAATTTAAAGACCGCGATAATCAGAATAAGCTGAAAGTCTATCAGGACAAAGCGGAGTTCATCAGGAAACGGAATTTGGAAGCATGGGACGATGGGCAGCTTCAAGCGGAATCCCTCCGGCTGCAAAAAGAAGCAAAATCGGGCACGCCTTTGGATGAGCTGCTTGTTGATGCTTATGCATTAGTCTGCGAGACAGTGAAGAGAAAGCTCGGACTACATCCTTACAATGTCCAGATCATGGCTGCCATCGCTCTGCACGAGAGATATTTAATTGAGCAGCATACCGGTGAAGGAAAAACGCTCTCTGCGGTTATGCCTGCTTATCTAAATGCGCTGACCGGCAAAGGCGTTCATGTGCTGACTTTTAACGATTATTTGGCAAACCGGGATGCGAAGTGGATGGGCCCGGTCTATCGGTTCCTCGGGTTAACGGTAAACTCGGTTCAAGCGGGCATGAGCCTGCTTCAGAAACGGGAAGCTTACGCCAGTGATATAACTTATGTTACAGCCAAAGAAGCGGGATTTGATTATTTGCGCGACACAATCGCATTAAATGAAGCCGATACTGTGCATCGTCCTTTCCACTACGTCATCGTCGACGAAGCGGATTCACTGCTTCTCGACGAAGCGCGGGTGCCGCTAGTCATCAGCGGCGAGTCGGGTTCCTCCAAGAGCGACGGCATTTGTTTCGCAGAAGTGGCTCGGCAGCTCAATCAAGCAGAGCATTACGACTTCGACCAGTTCCAGCGGAACGTTTACTTAAATGAAGCAGGCGCTGCGGAAGCGGAGTCGCTGCTGGGATGCGGCAATTTGTACGATAGCCATAATAGTCATTTGCTAACGTCATTAAACTGCGCACTGCATGTGGAAACGTTATTTAAAAAAGACGTCGATTACATCGTCCGGGACGGTAAAATCGAGTTGATCGAAGAATATACCGGCCGCGTGGCGGAGAACAGGTATTTGCCGGACGGGCTGCAAGCCGCGCTTGCGGCCAAAGAAGGGCTGCAGTGGACAGCCGGCGGGAAAATTCTCGGGACGATTACCCTTCAACACTTCATTAGCCTGTATCCGAGGATTTGCGGAATGACGGCTACCGCGCATGCTTCCGCAATGGATTTCGAAGATATTTATAGGCTGCAGGTCGTGCAAATCCCGCCGAACCGGCCAAACATACGGATCGACCATCCGCACCGGATTTATACCCATAAAGAAGCTAAATTTAAGGCGCTTGTACAAGAAATCTTGTCCGTTCATAGGGCGGGACGGCCCATTCTGATTGGTACGTCAAGCGTCGAGGAGTCTGACAAGCTGGCGGAGGCGCTGGCGGTTGCCGGCGTACCTTGCCATGTTCTGAATGCGAAGAACGACGCAGAAGAAGCCGGAATCGTGGCCAAAGCGGGAGAAATCGGCGCCGTGACGGTGTCTACGAATATGGCGGGACGCGGCGTCGACATCCGGCTCGGCGGCGGCGACCCCGCGCAAGCAGAGGTAGTCGCCAAGCTGGGCGGGTTGTACGTGATTGGCACCCATGTGAACGAAAGCGTGCGGATCGACGACCAGCTGCGCGGGCGTTCCGGCCGCCAAGGCGACCCGGGAGCTTCCGTTTTTTATGTAAGCTTGGAGGACGAGTTGCTGCTTCGCTTCGGCATCCATAAAGCGGTTCGCGCTCCCAGGCAGGATGAGGCGCTCGAAGAGCCGGTGCTCAGCAGCAAAATCACGCGTATTCAACGTATTGTTATGGGCCAAAACTTCGATATCCACCAGGAACTGAACTGTTATTCGGATATGATGGAGGATCAGAGGCGAATTCTATACGAGGAGCGGCTCGGAATATTGAAAGGGGAGCAGCCGATGAGCCTTTCGGAGCAGCGGGTACGGCTTTTTTATATCGACGAGTTCTGGGCTGACCATCTGGCATACGTTTCTTACCTTCGCGAAAGCATCCACTTGGAGAGCCTTGCCCGCCGCAATCCGATCGACGAATTTCATGCGCAAATCACCCAAGCCTACGAGCAAATTCCGGCTAAAATCAATAGGGAGTCGGCGAATATGCTTGTAAGGCTCGGAGGTTCGAATGATCCGGCGGAGTGGGAAAAGCTCGGTCTGAAGAGTCCTGCTTCCACCCGGACTTATATTATCAATGATCAATACATCCAGAACAAGCGCAGCTCATGGACCGGAACGACTGAATTTGCTTATTGGCTTCGCACGATTGCGAGGCCAATATTCAGGCTGTCAAAATATTGATGCAGCGTAGCTCTTTCAAGGATAATCGCGTTGTCGCCCATTTGAATAATATCAATTGAATACTCTTCAATGACAAGTATTCCAGAATAGATAGTTCATTATCTGGTTTGACCTCTCGAATTCGACATAGTTAGTGAGAAGCAGCACTTGTATTTTATTCTAAAAACTTAATGGTTTCCCTCTTTTTAAGAACCTTGTTCGCTACACTGCGTTGACTTTATGTTGACAGCCATCTTCTTAGTCTGAGTTTGTTAATTTCAATATTCGTTCTCCCATATGACCTGGAAGGCATGAATACAGCGAAAGAATTTGACTTTATGCTGGATACGCTTGGAGGTTCATCTTATGGAGACACCCTGAAATTCATGAAAAAAATGCCATAGTGGCCACCATTATTAGCGAGCGGGATGCCGTGTGCCCCCCGTTATATAGATGCAATGGAGGAAGAGCGTCAGTTGAAAGTAGTGTTTGTCTTTACCCGTCCGGATGGAAGGAATATGAATCATATTCGCGAGCTTGTGGAAGCAAAAAAGATAAAGCCAGTTGTAACCGCGGTTTTTCCGCTAACCGTTGAGGGAGCGCAAGAAGCCCAACTCTTAAGTCAGATAGGCCGGACACGGGGAAAGATCGTGTTAAGCCATGGCAACTGATTATCCGTATGCGATTCGGCCATATTTTAAAAATCGGCAGAAATACGAGAAAGCCGCGTTCCCGCCGGGGATGCGGCTTTCCGCGCGTTGTGCCGCGATATCGTTACAACTCTAATCCAATATCTCTTCAACCGCCCGGCGGTCCACAAGCGTAATCCGGTTCCCGGAGAATGAAATGATTCCCTGATCCCGCATGCTGCCGATCTCCCGCGACAGCGAGGGCCGGGTAACATTCAAATGCTCGGCCCAGACCCGTTTGCTGTAAGGAAGCGTGACTGTGTCGGTTTGCTGCTTGTCCGCCATCTTTAGCAGCTCGAAGGCAATCTGCCGCCGCAGCGAACCAAGCGAAAGAATTTCAATCTTTCGGTTGAGCATGATCAGCCTGTCCGACATATTTTCCATGTAGCTTAGCAGGATGTCCGGATCGGAAGCGAACAGCTTCAGCATTTCCCGCTTGCCGATATACAGCACCTTGGAGGGGATGGATGCCAGAATGGTGGCGGGATACAACGGCTCCCGGCTGAACAGAACGGCCTCCCCGAAAGGCTGGCCTTCGTCGATGCGGGCAATCGTCATATTTTTTCCATTGGGATAAATTTTTTGGACTTCCACCTGGCCCTGAAGGACAATGCCAAGCTGCTCCGCGCTCTCTCCCTGGGCCGCGATCAGTTCATTCTTGCCATAGTCCTTTACCCGGTAGAGCAGATTTTCCAGCAAGCGGGAGATATCTTCCTGATTTTTGTCCTTGAAGCAAAAGACGTTTTGAAGAATCTGGGCAGTGTTCCCCATACTTGATCCTCCTTCCCGGAAGCAAACCGTAACATCCGGTACCGATTGTTTGCAGCCAGTCTACTATACTCACAGTAACCTGTAAAGTGAACGCGAGGAGCTGAAAAGAATGAAAAGGAAGATTATTGTCATTCATGAGGAACTGTGCAACGGCTGCGGATTATGTGTGGATACTTGCCATGAAGGGGCGATTGAGCTGGTGGACGGCAGAGCCAGGCTGGTGAGTGACATCTACTGCGACGGTCTGGGGGACTGTCTGACTGGCTGTCCGACCGGCGCGATTGAGATGATTCAGCGCGAGGCCGCTCCATACGACGATGAGGCGGTCCAGCTGCGTATGGCCGAGCGGAAACAGGCGCTTGAACCCGCCGGATCGGTACTCAACGCCGCCGGATTGACCGGTGGGGGCGCGGCCACGCAAGAGGACCATGGCCATGGACCGCTGCATGGTCGCGGGGCGCCGCATGGGGGATGTCCGGGCAGCATGGCCCGCCGGATCGGCCGACTCGAACCGGCGGTACCCGGTGTCACGGACGCATCAGGCACGGACGCGGCGACGCTTGCCGAGGCGCCCTCACAGAGCGGACAAGCGCCAGCGCCGTCCGAGCTGTCGCAATGGCCGATTCAGCTTCATCTGGTCAATCCGGCCAACCCTTATTTTGACGATGCCCACTTGCTGATTGCCGCCGACTGTACGGCGTTCGCGTATGCGGACTTTCACAAAGATTTCATCCGTGACCGCATCACGCTGATCGGTTGTCCCAAGCTTGACGATACAGTCGCTTATACGGAGAAGCTAACGGATATCCTGACAGCGCATAACGTCCGGAGCATTACGGTGACACGTATGGCGGTGCCTTGCTGCGGCGGGATTGTCCAGTCGGTCAAGCAGGCTATGCTGGCCGCGCGGACAATTGTGCCTTACCGGGAGGTCACGATTGGAATCGACGGCGTTGTTATGAAGCTTTGAGTTCGTATAAACTGATTAAAAACTGGAAAAGGATTAAACGGCTTGTGGAGACGATTCGGATTATTGAAGAGACTGTCATTGATAATAATTTTCAATTAGGATAGAAAAATAAGAACTGTATAAACCGCAATTAAGTTTATAACCTGACAAGGAGACGATCTATCGTTTCCATCGGTTGGTTGTTGATTCGATTCATAAATTGGCTTACATGAAGTCTAATAGTATCCGCTTTTTCTTCTTCTCGGTGATGAACTTGACCGGTTTCATAGTTAATTGCACCAAACAATTTGGCCCCTTCGTGTTTGCCGTGCGTAGGCACTTTGCGTTGTTTACCACGAGGAAACCAGTTGTACTGAAGGGCTTGATACGATCGAATCATGGACTCATCTTCAAACAGCAGATGGTCGATCTTTTCAGCTTCCACTTGCTTCTTGAGCAGAGTGAACGTGTGCTTTCGAAAGAAAGTCTGGGCCTCCTCGTTGGCTTTGGCAAGCGTATAAGTGGCTTTGGTAAGCTGAAGTTCATCCGTTTGAGCATCGCGCTAATTCCTCGTACGCTCATGGTGACGCCGAATTCCCGTTTAATCCATTCTGCCACCAATGGCCGGGTCCAGGTATAATGGGCCTCAAAGCCTACATCGGCGGGTGTGTGTTGCTTGAGCATTGCGGCTAACCGATGACGCTCTTCTTCCGTAAGTTTTGTCGGTTGTCTAGGAGAATGATCCATCTCTAGACCCCTCAGACCTTGGGTTTGGTAGGTTTGCCAGTAAATACTGATGGTTTGACGCGCACGGCTAAGTAACTCACCGATTTCGTCAAAGGTGTGTCCTTCGAAACGAAGGCGAACCGCTAGAAATCTTTCATAAAGCCGTTTGTCTGTGGTTTGTTTCATTGCTGTATTTAACCGTTCAATCTCTTTGTTGCTCATTTTCATCGCCGCCTCGGATTCATTTACAATGTATTACCCGAATTGGCGGTTAAAATGAATTGTTAGCTTCTTAATTACGTTCTATATAGTTCATTTTCTTTATTTGGCTGTAACTGCTTTCCGGCCCTCTCTTCGGCTCTTTTGTGAGACGACTGTTGACTCGGAATATTCCTTGGCAAGTTGTAGAAGCTATACATCGCTATAAACCAAACGTAAGAAGCCCGCGTCCGACGCGGGCTCTTTACCTTTACTCTTCCCCTGAAGCCACCAAATTCTCATCATAACTAATCCAATCACTCCAGCTCCCCGCATACAGCCGCACCTTGTCATATCCGGCTATATGCAGTGCCAGCACATTCGGGCAGGCGGTGACGCCGGAGCCGCAGTAGACAATAACTTCACGGTCTAAATCCATATCGGCAAAATGCTGCTTCAGCGCGGCGACGTCTTTCCAGCGGCCCTGTTCATCAAGGACGTCCTTCCAGAACCGGTTCACCGCGCCTGGAATATGGCCGGCTTTGGAATCGATCGGCTCTTCGAGACCGGCATAACGGCGCGGCTCTCGCGAGTCGATCAGCAGGGGAGAGGCCGATCCGCTTTCCAGCGAATACTTCCGAACTTCCTCCATACCGGCCAGCAATTCGGGATGGATTTCCGGTTCATAGGACGTTGGAATGCGGATAGGCTGGCTGTCACTGACGGGGAAATTCTCCGATTTCCATTTCGAGTAGCCTTCATCCATTACATACACTTTATCGTGACCCAAATAGCGCAGCAGCCACCACAGTCTGGAAGCGAACGCGCCTCCCTGGTCATCGTAGGCAACAACGACGCTGTCCCGGTTGATGCCCGCTTGGCCAAGATCAGCAGCAAGCTCTTTTGGGTCCGGAAGCGGATGGCGGCCGCCATGCGTGCCGACAGGAGCGGACAGCTGCTCTTCCAAATGCAAATAAACGGCTCCCGGAATATGATCTTTCAGGTAGGCGCTGCGTCCCGCTTCGGGATCGGACAGCAGAAAGCGGCAGTCCACGATCACAAGCTCGGGCTCATACATCCGGGCCAGCAGCCAGCGGGTGGAAACGACGGCATCCATTAATTCAATTTCCTCCTAATATAGCAAGTATTTTAAAGCTATTATATCGAAAAAAGAAGAGGCCACAAAGAGAGAAGGCTACGCCAAACCCGTATTTAATGTGCATGAAGTGGACGTGGAGTGAGGAGGCGTGGGACTTTACTAGGGGCTATAACACATTCCGGTACACACAAGAAGAAACGCCTGACGGCGTCCTTGAAGGACGCAAGTACGTCTCTCGTAGAAATATAAGGCCATTAATAAGCGTGAAACTTATAAATGCCTTATATTTAGAAAAAAGACGGGCATCCCCGTCTTCTTCTAAACGCCTTCACCACCTGAAGACATTGTCCATATATCGAGCTCGCGAATCAGAATTTCTTCCTCTTCATCAGTCAAAACGAATCTGATTCCGTACTGGTACTCGCCAAGGCCGTACATCCAACCCCAGCGTACGCTTCCTGTGAACTGAAGCAGAGTCTCATTCAATTGAAAATGAATAATAATTCTGGTATCCCCGGACGTAAACCGGAGGTTCAATGAACTGCGGACCTTGCAGCCCGAACGGCTTAGGTCGATCAGCACTCCCGCGGTCCGCTTGCCGGTACCGTGACCGGTGCTTCCGGCCGGCACTTCCAGCCAGCAATCAATCGGTTGATTCATCACATAACGGAATGGTTCTTTTCTGCTGGCAGCGCCCATAATTTACCTCCGCTCATTTATACACTATTATATCGAAATGAGAGGGTTTGGACAATCTGTCTCGACGTAAATTTACAAAAAAATTAAAGTGTTCGGTCATCGAATGTCACTCCTAAGAAAGCGCTCTATTCATAGGGTGTTCATTACTACACAAAAGGTGTCCGTCTACCGATATATATATTAAAACTAATCATGCGTTTATACGCCATTACCATTTCGCATGGTTCATTTCTCGAACTGGGCAATGGAGAGGGAGGAACGACGGAGTGTCAATAAATTTGCGGACCCTGTTCGCAGGCGCGTTTGCAGTTGTGATCATTTTGCTGACCGCGCTGCTCAGTTATTTGATCGGCAATGAATCATCCAAGACCGCAGAGGTTACCATCGGAAGATCGCTGGCGGAGGTTGCTTACCAGATGTCATACAGTTTGGATCACTTCATGTGGGCGCGTTCAGAGGAAATGGATGTGCTTAGCAAGCTTAAAGCGTTCCAGCAGCCGGTTGACAAGGAGGAAATTGCGGGACTTCTTAACCAACTGAAAGAAAATCTTCCGGTGTTTACCTGGGTGGGTTATATGGATACGAAAGGCAATGTTCTGTCCTCAACAGATCATATTCTGGCCGGAAGCAACATTAAGGAGCGGCCTGTTTTTAAAAACGGGATCGAAGCTCCCTACATAGGTGATGTCCATGATGCCAAACTGCTCGCCAAGCTGCTGCCCAATCCAAGCGGAGAGCCGCTGCAATTCGTTGATATCAGCGTTCCCGTGAAGGACGCAAGCAGCAGATCGATCGGGGTGCTGGCGGCGCATCTCAGCTGGGAGTGGTCCCGTCAGGTGGAGTCTTCCATTTTGACGCCGCTCAAGGAAAATATGAAGGGTGTCGAGATCTTCGTTGTCAGCAAAGACGATAATATGATTGTGCTCGGACCCGCCAGCCAGGTAGGCAAGCCGATGAAAGACCCGGCGCTTGCACAGGCTAGGCAGGGCAAAAGCTCCTGGCTCATTAATAAGTCAGAGGGCGGCCAGTCCTATTTGACAGGTTACGCTCACGGAGACGGCTATATGGACTACCCCGGTCTCGGTTGGTCCGTAATTATCCGTCAGCCGGCAGATATCGCTTTCGCTTCCGTACACAGACTGCAAAATTATATCGCTATCTCCGGACTGGCTGTTGCCGTTCTGTTCGGCATTGGAGGCTGGTTCCTCGCAGGGTGGATTGTCCGCCCGCTTCAGCTTATTGCCGAGAGCGCCGATTTGCTCAGTGCAGGAAACGAAGCTGAGATTCCGAAGTTTAACAGGATCAAGGATTTATCCATCCTCTCCGATTCTTTGCGGAATCTTGTCAATAATTTAAGCCAAACCGAGACGGAGCTGTTCTATATGCCCGATAGGACTCGGCATGATGCGCTGACCGGATTGCCCAACCGAATGGCTCTTGACGATTATTTGGCCTATGCAGTCAGCAAAGCGAAGCAGAACCGCTCGACTCTCAGCTTCTTGTACCTGGATTTGGACGGCTTCAAGAAGGTGAATGACACGCTCGGACATGCATCGGGAGACAAGCTGCTGCAAGAGGTATCCTTCCGTCTGCTGGAATCGACCCGTGACAATGAGATGGTCAGCCGGATTGGGGGAGATGAATTCGTGGTTATTCTGCACACATCTGCGGCGAAGCCGATGCAGGAAGCCGAGGTCGTTGCCAAACGCATCATTGACAAGATCAATCAGCCTTTCCTGATCGACGGGGAAATCGTGCAAGTCGGCTGCAGCGTTGGAGCTGCGGTCTGGAGTCCCGAAACCCAGGATACAAGCGAAATTTTGCGATTGGCGGATGATGCGTTGTATATTTCCAAGCGGAGCGGCAAGAACCGGATTACTTTTGAAACAGCGGTATAAATGATAGGAGTATAAGAACCGCTTTGAACTGACATATAGGTATAGAAAAAGCGCCCTTCACCGTCATTCGGGAAAGGCGCTTTGCTGCGTCCGTATAAAGTATAAAGCAATGAATCCGGTTGTCTGCAACTCAGACATGATGCGTGACGGGAGGCACGCTGCGCAGTGCGTTTTTCCAGGCGCTGTAAATGTCCCAAGCCTTGCCGCCATCCAGAAGATCCTTGCAAGTGTACACGCCCTCCTCGATGGAACCGACGCGGCCGGCCAAATGCAGTCTGACCGCACCGTTCAGCAGAACCTGGTTGTAAAAGGCGAGATGGCCTCCTCCCCGCAGTACGGCTTCCGTCGTTGTCAGCTGGAGGCGGGCATCCCAGACAACATCCGGAACGGGAGTATCCAGTCCGAACGCTTCAGGATCAATAATATCAAGACCCGAATCGCCGTTTTCTACCGTGTAGACCCGGGTAGGACGGTCGATATGCAGGTCTTCCGAGCCTTCGGTTCCCTGTATGATCATGGCTTTACGGTATCCGAGTTTAATCAGAAGTCTCGATAGACGGTCAAAGACCGTATTATGATAGATTCCGAGCACGATAAAGGGGGAGCAGGCGTAATCCATCAGCTTCTCCGTCGTATTTATTATGGTCCGCATCCCGATTTCCTCGCGGATTCCCCGGAGTTTTCCGAGCGGAGGGCACCATTCTTCGGAGCTTGCATACAGAACACCGCTGCGGCGGGCGGCATGAATGGAGCTTTCACGGGAGAGAGCGGAGGACGGAATGTCCGCCTCCAAGATAATATCCTGCAGCGTTATCCCCCATTTCGGGGGGAGCGACGCGGAACCGTGCAGCGTTACCGGCAGTCCTGCCGCGGCGAGCAGGAAGGCGGTCGGAAAGGTCGCCGCAAAGGAGCGGATTCGCCCGTCGTAAGGTCCGGCGCAGTCTATGCCCTCTTGGACAGACTCTCGCTTTGTAAATTTACGGCAGACGGACACAAATGCCTCCAATTCCTCTATGCTTTCAAGCTTAATCCTTTCGGCGATAAGGAACGCGCCGATCTGCGCCGGTGTGGCGGAAAGACTAAGAATTGCTTCTGCGGCAGCGGCAGCTTCTTCGAAGTTCAAATCCCGGGCGCCCCTTTTGCCTCTGGCAACTTCTTTGAGAATGTTAATCATGTGCGGTGCCCCCTTAAGTTTGATCCTGAAGCATCTGGTATACCTTGACGATTGAAGTTGCGACATCCACCATCCGTTTGCGTTCGTTCATCGCCTGCTTGCGCAGAAGATCGTAAGCTTCGGATTCGGGTATGTTTTTGGCCTTGGAGAGAATGCCCTTCGCCATCTCGATCCATTTTCTTTCTTCAAGACGAGAGAGCAGCTGTTCCTTTTCCTTCATCCACTGCTTCCGTTCGAAACACTGTTTGGCGCCGAAATGAAGGCTCCAGTGAATCTCCTGCGGCTGCATGGACGGAAACAGGATACCGTCAGTCATAATATTGTCCTCGCACGCCGAGACGGAGAGAGTAGCGGTCTCATTCGTACACCACCACATGACGGGCGCGGTCTTGCGCGACATCAACAGATCCGCCCAGCATTTGAATTCCGTAATCGGCAGACATAAGATAGAGGCGTCGGCGTCCGCAATCAGCGAGACGGCTTCTTCCCGAGAAGCGGCCACTTCAACAATATAGCCGCAGGACCTGAGAATGACTTCCGGCTTGGACCGGGCTTCGATCTTGTCCGGGAGTTTCCCGGTCAGCCCGCTATATACAACCAATAGGGAATGCATTGTCGGACGCCCCTTTTTTTAAACTTGGAATTTACTGGATTTACAGCTTGTTATTCGCTTACTAATTGGACTTTTTTATATCCAAATGTTATTTTATATAACACATAACGAGGCTGGATGTCGATATTTTTAAAAATAAAAATTTTATATGTTAAATTTGTTGACGTTTAAAATTGGGTGTTGTATATTCAGTTTAACAAATTTAATCTTTCGCGGATACAATGGCGTATCTGAGAAAAAGCGGCAATGGCGCCTGCTTTCATGTTTGGTTTGAGAAATGCTTTCTCTCGTGCCGGCTTGAAGCGGGCTTTTTGTGTTCCCATGGAGAGGAGAGATATAAATATGAAATCATCCCGTAAAAAACTGGTGCTTGTCGGCAATGGCATGGCAGGTGTACGCGCAATCGAGCATCTGCTGAAACTGGCTCCCGATACTTATGAGGTTACGATTTTTGGCGCCGAGCCGCATCCGAACTACAACCGAATCATGCTGTCCTCAGTATTAGCCGGGGGAACGGAATTATCCGAAATTGTTATTAACGATTATGAATGGTATCAAAGCCATAATATCACCTTGCATGTCGGACACAAAATCGAGAACATCGATACGGTTAACCGAATCGTCCGTTCCGATCAGGGGATTGAGGCTCCTTACGACGAGCTGATTCTCGCTACCGGTTCCGATCCGTTTATGCTCCCTCTTCCGGGTGCGGACAAGGAGGGCGTTATCGCTTTCCGTGATATCAAGGACTGTCAGATCATGATGGAAACCTCGAAAACCTATAAAAAAGCCGTCGTGATCGGCGGAGGACTGCTCGGCTTGGAAGCGGCCCGCGGACTGCTGCATCTCGGAATGGAGGTCTCCGTCGTCCATATCTCTGATTATATAATGGAAAGACAGCTCGACAGGGAAGCGGCGGTCATGCTGCAAAGAGAGCTGGAGGCTCAGGGCATGAAATTCTTGCTGCGCAAGCAGTCGGAAGCCATTCTTGGCAAAAAACGTGTCAAAAGCCTGCTCTTCGCGGACGGCAGTTCGGCTGAAGCCGATCTGATCGTGATGGCGGTCGGAATCCGGCCGAATACCACGCTTGTGAAAAAGAGCGGCGTAACCGTTAACCGCGGCATTGTAGTAAACGATTATATGGAAACGAATATTCCGGGCGTATATGCCATCGGGGAATGCGCGGAGCACCGGGGTATCGCATATGGCCTCGTCGCACCGCTGTATGAACAGGGGGCCGTCCTTGCCAAACGGCTGGCAGGCATTGATTCGCAGGGCTACGAAGGATCGGTAACCTCGACCAAGCTGAAAGTGTCGGGCGTGGACGTCTTTTCCGCCGGACAGTACGAAGAACCCGACGGTTCGCGGGCGCTCCGCTATCAGGACGAGATTGGTGGAGTGTATAAGAAACTTGTGATCCGTGAGGACAAGCTGATCGGCGCGGTGCTGTTCGGAGATACGGCGGATGGCGCAGAGCTGTTCTCTCTAATTAAGAGCGGCGAATCCATTCAGGGAAAAGAAAGATCTCTGCTGCTCGGATTGCCGGACGACGCGGTGAAATCTTCTCCAACCGCTCGTCTGGAAGCCATGGCGGATGATGAAATCATCTGCGGCTGCAACGGCGTATCCAAGGGCGCCATCGCGGAAGCCATTACGATCGGCGGCTGCGCCAGTGTAGGGCAGATCAAGGCTTGCACGAAAGCGTCGGCATCCTGCGGAGGCTGCAAGCCGCTGGTAGAAGGGCTGCTTGAGCTGTATGCGGGCGATGCGGCAGTCAAGGTCAAGGAAGGCATTTGCGGCTGTACATCGCTTGGCCGGGACGAGATCGTCGCCGAGATCAAACGGATGGAGCTCAAGACAGTTAAGGAAGTCATGAATGTGCTGGAATGGAGCAATGAGGAAGGCTGCTCGAAATGCCGCCCTTCCCTGAACTACTATCTCGGCATGCTGTGGCCGGAAGAATATGTGGACGAGAAGGAATCCCGCATCACGAATGAACGTTATCACGCCAACATCCAGAAGGACGGCACTTATTCCGTCGTTCCCCGGATATATGGCGGCGTAACTTCCCCGGGCGAGCTGAAAAAGATTGCCGAAGTCGCAGAGAAATTCGACGTTCCGATGGTGAAGTTTACGGGGGGACAAAGACTTGACCTGCTTGGCGTCAAAAAAGAGGACCTGCCGAAAATTTGGGAGGAGCTCGACATGCCGTCAGGACATGCATACGGCAAAACGCTGCGTACGGTCAAGACCTGTGTCGGATCGACCTTCTGCCGGTTCGGCACCCAGGACTCCATCGGGATGGGCATCCGTCTGGAGAGAGAGTTCGAGCGGCTGAATACGCCGGCCAAAGTCAAGCTTGCCGTCTCCGGCTGTCCGCGCAACTGTGCGGAAGCGACGATCAAGGATTTCGGCGTTGTCGCGATCGACGGGGGCTGGGAGCTTCATGTCGGCGGCAACGGCGGCGTGCATGTCCGGGCGACGGATCTGCTGTGCGTCGTGAAGACGGAGGATGAGGTTGTCGAATGGGCAAGCGCATTCCTTCAATATTATCGCGAAAATGCCGGTTGGAACGAAAGAACCTCCAATTGGGTGGAGCGTGTAGGACTGGACAGCATCAAGAAGGCGCTCGAGGACAGAGAAGCGCGGCTGGAGCTGCAGGAAAGAATCCAGACGGCACTCAGCGTGACCACCGATCCGTGGAAGCAGATTGTGACAAACAGAGAGCTTCGCAAAAATTTCGAGCCGATCTCTCAGACGGAGACGGTTTACCAGGAGGGCTAACGGATATGACGATGACCAAAATGCATATCGGCAATGTGTCGGAAATCGATCGCAAGGGATCGCGGACCCTTAAAGTGAATGACATGGAAATCGCCTTGTTCCGTCTGTCTGACGGGGAAGTGCTGGCCGTGGAGAACAAGTGCCCTCATAAAGGCGGCACGCTGTCGGAAGGAATGATCTGCGGCGACAAAGTCCACTGTCCGCTGCATGACTGGCGCATCGATCTCCATACCGGGAAGGTGCAGGAGCCGGATACGGGATGCGTTCCCACCTTCGAGGTTGAGGTTGACCCGGCCACAGGAGCTATTTATCTGACAGTTTAACGTCTGCCACTGCGGGTGTATGAACGATCATAAGAAATCTGTTAAGCAAGGGGGAAGCACATCATGGATTACGTAAAATCCGGTGAAGTTCTGCAGTCTATGATTGCCGACGTCTCCTTTGCCGACTGGTGGATTTGGAACGGTATTCCGGTTCTTCTCGGCAACTTTATCGGAGGCATACTCTGCACCAGCCTGCTGCTCTACCTGTCCCATAAGAGCTCTCTGCCCGGCTTGTCCTCCTTGCCGCTTATGGCTAAGGCTAGCCGATCGGTCGAACTGGTACTGCACGAGAGAGCGGCATTGGTGAAAAGCCTATGAAAACGGGCCGTATATCCATCGTCGGGGCGGGACCGGGAGATCCGGAATTGATCACAGTGAAGGCGGTGCGCCGCATCCAGGAGGCGGACGTCGTACTGTACGACAGGCTTGTGTCGAAGGAACTGCTGGATTATGCGAAGCCCGATGCGCTTCTGATCTACTGCGGCAAAGCGCCGGGGCAGCACACCATGACCCAGGAGCAGATCGAACACGCGATGATTCACCATGCCCGTCAAGGCTCTAGGGTCGTCAGGCTGAAGGGAGGCGATCCGTTCGTGTTCGGCAGGGGCGGAGAAGAGGCGTTGGCCGCAGCCGCGGCCGGCATCGCCTGGGAAGTTGTCCCGGGTGTCACTTCCGCCATCGGCGCAGCCGCGGGCGCAGGCATCCCGCTAACACACCGCGGTGTCGCGGCTTCCTTTGCCGTCATCACCGCGAGCCGGTGCGGCGACACGGAAGCTCCGCTGGACTGGGAGCATCTTGCACGTGGCGTAGATACGATAGCCGTATACATGGGCGTCGGCCGCCTCGGGCAAATCCGGGAGGAACTGCTGCGCCATGGAAAGGCGGGATCGACGCCGGTGGCGCTGATCGAGAACGGGACGACAAGCCGGCAGCGGACGGTTGTTGGGACATTGGATAATATAGAACAGCTGGCTTCCGCGCTCGAGATCGGCAACCCGGCGATGATCATCATCGGGGAAGTCGTCAAAGTGAAAGAACTGCTGATGAACCTGGAATCGGCACCAAATGAACAAATCAATTTTTAGGTGCGATTCAGATTCATTTAAGCTGCCTAGGGTAAATTAGACATAACCCCCTTATAATAAATGATAGACCCCGCCGAAAGGCGGGGTCCTTTTTTGGCAAAAGAAAACCATACGCTATGCGTATGGTTCGGGAGAGCTTCCAGCGATGTATCAAAAAAAATTCCTCCTAATGTTACAATAAATTTGGTTCGCCAACCGAATTTATCGCACAATAGGAGGAATACAGATGTCATCTGATGTGAACAGTTTAGCACATACAAAATGGAATTGTAAGTACCATATCGTGTTCGCCCCAAAGTATAGACGCCAAGTAATCTATGGGAAATTGAAACAAGATATTGGGAAAATACTGAGACAACTATGTGAAAGAAAGAATGTAGAAATTATCGAAGCAGAAGCGTGTAAAGATCATATTCATATGCTGGTGAGTATTCCACCAAAGCTCAGTGTATCGGCGTTTATAGGATATTTAAAAGGAAAGAGCAGCTTGATGATCTTTGACCGACATGCCAACCTAAAGTATCGGTATGGAAATCGGAAATTTTGGTGTAAAGGGTTTTACGTGGATACCGTCGGAAGGAACAAGAAAGTGATACAAGAATATATCCAAAATCAACTGCAGGAGGATATCGTCGCGGAACAAATAACAATCATGGAATACATTGATCCATTTACAGGAGAAGAGATCAAAGATAATCGAAAGAAGAAGAAATAGAAAACCCCTTTAGGGGTAGCAGTAAAAGTAGTGCGGTTGGCGAACCATTCAGTGCCCTTTAGGGCTGGCCAGTAATAAAGGCTTTCAGCCGCAGAACAAACCACCCGTTATACGGGTGGTTTTGATTGAAAAATCAGAAAGTATAAGCTTCGCGCTAATCCTTAACCTGATATTTTTACGAGAAACGGATGCCTTCCTCTTCCAGAGGACGGCGAAACCGTTTCTTCTTACATATTCGCAGACCAACCCATAAAAGTTCAGTCTCCGATCGCCCGGTTTACCGTTTTAACCATCGACTGTATTGAATCCTGGCTAAAGAAGAAACCTCTTCCTTCAGGGATACTTTCTCCATGCTCATGATCGAACTCTTCAAACTTCTGGTCGATCCCGAGCCGGTATACCGTTGATTCTTTCAATTCATCCCAACTGGTTATCGGTGGCTGCTCTTTCAGATGAATAACATAGACCAGACCGCGGCCCATGTCCAAGTAGAGGAAGTCTTTGTTTCTTCGCGGAGGCCCGGGTTTGGCGGAATTCAGTTTGACCCTATATTTCATTTCTTCTCTGGAAAGCCCGAGTGTAATAACCTGATTGGTTTCCGAATCGACGACGAGTGTCAGAACTGGGACGAACCCGGCAAAAAAGCGCAGCGCAGCAGATTCTCGCAAGGAATCGTCAAAAGTCCAGCCCAAAGGAAGCAGCCGATAATCCTCATTCCGGTCGAAATAAGCTTTTTGCAGAACCTTTTCCAATCCTTGCGTGTCAGGGAGCTTGCTGCTTGAAATCGCTTCATTTTTCACCGTGTAATAGAGCAGCTTTCTTCTTCCCTTATGATGCCAAAGGCTAGTATCACGATGTCTGTACAAATCCTCCATTACCGGAAGGATGCCGGTCTGTACCGAGTCGAGCAATGCCTTTGATTCCGGCCTGACATGCCGCATGTAGATCGTTTCAATCTCTCCTTCTTTAACACACAACTTCACATCCAGAAAATGAGGAGCAACCTCGTCCATGATTAAACGCCGGATTTCTTCGTTTTGCCCCCAAATTTCGTGCATTATATTGTCGTTCAGCCAGACGCTGGGGGACAGGAATAATTGTGCGAGCACGGTTGCCGAAGTGGGAATTGTCATCATATCTACCTTCTCCATCCGAAAATCGGGCCGGTCAAAATTTATTCTGTCTTCCTCTGCGATATACTCTAGCAGGCTGTTGTTTTTGATCCAATCGTACATCGGATATCCTCCATTCCCAACTGGACTGAACCGGACTTAGAGCAGGCATCAATGTATTTTTTAAGACATTAATTAACCTTGACGTACCGTTCCGCGAATTGATCGCGGTATTTTTTGTTGAAGTACGGACTGCTGATTTGTTCTCTCCATTGCTCGTCGGTCTTGATGCCATCAAGGTCGGTATTAAAAAAATTCTCTACTGAACCTTTGGTCAGGGAAACCGAATAGGTTTTGCCGCTGTACGGAATGGTGATGTCAATGGAGGCCGTGCCCGGAAAATGGCGGAACAGCCGGGTCGGTTCTTCCATAAGTATTTTGTTAATGGCGTCGCCAGTTCCAAAATAATCCGTATAATCCATTGTTGTTAACTTGGTGCCCGGGTTGGCTTTTTTGTACTCTGCGAAGCTGCCAAAGTAATTGATTTCTATATTATCCGTTCCGATCCCGACGTCTCTAATAAATGGAGCACCCTTCAACTGCTGCGAATAGGCCTGCACCTCCTGTTTCGGCAAAGGCACCTGATCTGCAGGGGCAGTTTGGCTCGGAGCTATCGAAGGTCGAGCGGTTGTCGACGGCGCGTCAGTCTCAGGTATTGCGGCTGAAGGCGATACGGCAGACGACGCAGGGTTTGCCGCGGAAGTGCCGGGAGACGCTGTTGCTGAAGGCGTAATAGACGCTTTCGGGGAAGGCTCCTGCGAACCCGCAGCCGCCGACGGAGAAGTCGCAGGCAGGGGGTTCTGTGCTTGCTGTTTTCCAGTGGCAACCGCAACGATGATCCCCGCGGCAATGACCGCGATAAAGACCCAGAACCACCATCCGGCGTAAATGGGCTTTCTCATAATCTTATCCTCCCTAGCGTTGTTTTGGCGATAACTCAAGTTTAACAGAAACGGCTTGGGAGGTTAAATGGTGCGAAAGGGGATGGCATCTCAAACGCTTACAGCCAGCCTGCAAAATGCTATATTTTTATGAGAAGAGGAGGTTGCTATTTTGGAACAAGCCATATACTGGATTGGCGGATCGGCATGTGCCGGAAAAAGCACAATAGCTAAGCGGTTCGCGGACAAGCAGGGTTGGGATCTGTATTCCTGTGATGAGCATCTGGACCGCCATTTGAGGAACATATCCGCCCGGGATCAGCCTGCAATGCATAAGATTTCGAGGATGAGTTATAATGAAGCTTTTTACATTCGAAGTGTTCAGGAACAGTTAAGAGAGTACATCGAATTTTTTAAGGAGGATTTCTCTTTCGTCATGAGGGATCTTGAGGAACGGAGCCATCTTCCGCTTATTGTCGAGGGGAATCAGCTGCTGCCATCTTTGGTTGCGCCTTGCCTGAAACCCTGGCATAAGGCTATATGGCTGATCCCTGACGAACCGTTTCAGCGTCATTACTACAGCCGGCGGGATTGGATACAGGAAATACTGAACGGCACGGATGATCCGGCGGCGGCTTTTGACAATTGGATAAGATTTGCAGCAGACTTTCCATGTGGTAGAGGAATACTTTAGCCTCAATGAATGCTAAGCTTCCTCCAATAATTCTTTTGAATCATTGCGGACATTGCCGACCTTCGCGGAGACGGGATAGGCCCGCATTTTTGAGGCATCGTACGGCTTCATCAGTTTGGCAAGGCTGTCCACATCATGGTTGCTTCGCTCCAGCCAGTTATTCTCATCTTCCGGACGAAGAATTACCGGCATCCGGTTGTGAATTTCCGCCGTTAGAGCATTGGGCTCCGTAGTGATGATGGCGCAGGTACCGAGCTTTTTTCCATCCGCATTCACCCATATATCATAAATACCGGCCAGCGAAAAAACACACCCGTCACGCATCATAATACGCATTGGCTGCTTGCTTCCGCCTTGACTGCGCCATTCATAAAATCCGTCTGCCGGAATAATGCAGCGCCGCGAGGAGAGAAGTTTTTTAAATGAAGGCTTGTCCTGCAGCGTCTCTGCGCGGATATTGATCATTTTGCTTCCGGACCTGTCGTCCGCAGCCCAGGAAGGAACAAGCCCCCAGCGCAGTTCTCCGACTCGGTTTCCTGCCCCGGTGCCGATAACGGCGGGAAGATTCTGCATCGGCGCGGCATTATATTTTGGAGCGTAATGTTTGATCGTGACGTCCTGGGTGTAATATTTCAGCATAAGCTCTTCCAAAGCAACGGTTATCGTGTATCGACCGCACATCCTCGGCACCCCCTTAATTTGACATCAATCATAAGCCAAGTCAAAGCCGTATTCAACGGGAATATTTCTTTGATCTCTATGCTAGTCTAATTACTGTAACATTTATTACATAATAATAGTTATAAATACGGTATAGTTATTAAAGATGCAATTATTATCATGGGCTGTATCAGACGAGACGGCTCAAACAGGAGGAGTAATGTATGGAGCAAATCGTTCAGCTGAAGGAAGAAATTAAGCAATTGAACAGTGCGGCCATCAACTTGCAGAACCAGCTTCACGATCTGGCGGAGGGCCTGCCGCTGAACCTGGAACAACTCCCCGAATTGGCGCGCCAAACCTTCGAGACCTTTACTGCGCTGGCAGCCAAGAGACAGGAACTGAAAAGTCTGAAATCGCAGCAAATCTGAAATTGCAATACAATCGCAATACAATAAAGGCTTGAGCACGGGGCGCTGCTCCGGGTGGGATCTGTCCGACGACCGTAATGGGTTGAAAGGATGGGTCCCTTTTTTCAGTTCCTAACATACCTTGAACCAACAACTTGAGAGGGGATAACTGAATGCATCTGTTATGGGTATTGATTGTCGGCGGGTTAATTGGTTGGTTAAGCGGCAACTTGATTGGCAGAGATGTGCCTGGAGGTATCGTCGGCAACATTGCGGCTGGCTTTGTGGGATCTTGGCTAGGGACGGAATTGCTAGGCGCCCGCGGACCAATCGTTGGAGGATTTTACATCGTGCCCGCGATTATCGGCTCTATATTGGCGTTGCTTATTTTCTTCGCGATTGCACGCAGACAACAATAAGAGGTATAGCGGAAATCCGAGGGTTACGAAAAGAGCATGAGGTGGCGGCGGATACTTCGGAAATAAGGCTAAGTACCGCAGGATGGTCAAGACCGGAATCGCCAAAGGGGTTACATGCAAGCACAAAATGAGCACTCCGCCTATATACTGTAGTAAAAAATGAAGGAGTCAGCCTATGTATACTTATTTCCCGATCTATAGCAATTATGCTTTCCGACAGCCCCATCAATGGGAGTGGACGCCATCGAAAGTAGAGTTGAACAGGAAGCTCAGGGCTTTATGGGAACAGCACGTGTACTGGACCCGATTAACGATCAACAGTATTGTTGATGGCCTGAAGGATGAGAAAGAAACAACCGAAAGGCTCCTCCGTAATGCCGACGATTTTGCGGCAGTTCTTGCCCCATTCTATGGTCCGGCTGTTGCGACCGAGTTTGCCAAACTGATGCGGGGACATCTCACGATCGCTGCCGAGCTCGTCAAGGCGCTGAAGGCGGGGAACTCCAAAGCGGCCGCGGACGCCCAGAAGCGCTGGTATGAGAATGCGGATGCTATTGCTGACTTTCTGGCCCGGATCAATCCCTATTGGTCCAAAGCGGAGTGGCGGCAAATGCTCCACGAGCATTTGAGGCTGCTCACCAATGAGGTCGCCACGCGTATTGCCGGGAACTATGCGGAGAACATTGCATCAAATGACCAAATTGAACCGCAAGCGCTTGGAATGGCTGACGTGATGACGAGTGGAATCATTCAACAATTTCCGTCGAAATTTCTTAGTTGATAACCGGCTTTAGATTCCTATCCGAGTAGCATTTGCTGTAAAAAAGGTATAAGGACCTCAGTGACACTAACTGAGTACAGGGCATAGGCAACGAGCGAACCCATGGTTCCATTAGCACCTGTTGTAGCTAAGCCAACATGGGTGAGCGTGAAATCGAAGAAAGTTATTCCGGCAGCGACCATATAAGTTCATACGAAAAGAAAGAGGGCGTCTCGCCTATTCGACTTAGGAGACACCCTCTTGATTTTATGCTTTAACTGGTTCGGGTCTTTTTACTTGAAGCGGAGGAGGAATTAGCCAGCCTTTTTTCTTGTTTATATGCAGGATTCTCAGACCTAAGCTTGCTTTTGTAGCATGATACTTGGCGAATAAAGTGCCAATATCCTCACGAATCGATTGGCCCATCGCTTGGCTGCAAGCAACAAGTCCGACTGCATTCTCGGCAGCGATTTTAGCTGCAATCTCCGGATCTGTAAATCGCGCACCTACAGGAATATCCTCAAGCTTGACTTCGGGTCTGTGAGGCAATATTGGCGCTGAAGCGATGCCATTGTCCTCGAGAAGCTTATCGCATTCACTGATTTCCAGTTCAGCTTGATCAATTAACGAGCCTAATACTTTTTTTAGGTCGTGGTCACCAGCATGATTTAAATATGCCCGATAACAAGAGACCGTTCCTTTTGCAGCCATTGAAGCCGACCAAACGTTAAAGATCTCTCCATAATGCATCGGTTCTTCTTTGGGGTTGCCGCCTAGAATCCCTGTCATATTCAAGCTCCTTTTTTAGTTCATTTTTGACAAGTTAAGTATGCCAGAAATATTGAGCCATTATACGGAGAGTTGGGTTCAGGGAATTGTTGACCGAATATTTCGAGCTTGATAAATAAGGTTTTACACACAAAAATCGGGCCCCGTCTCGCGACGAGGCCCTTTCATGGGAGAGGAGAAACCGGACGAAGAGCTTATGGGGAAGCGTAAGCTTGCTCCGCGGTTGTCTACGACATTTTGTGATGTCGATAATTACAGGATGACCCTTGACAGCTGATTTTATACATATCATGCAAAATTTTGTCCGCCGGCTCACGTGACGGGATGCGACAATTTTTTTTATTTAACGGCGGGAATGTGGTACGATAGGCGTGAAATTATGCCGTTTTGGCGTAATAAATAGATATACAGAGCAGGTGAAGCAAGCAGTGAGAGTGGTGTCGGGCACAGCCAAGGGAAGACCTTTAAAAAGCGTTCCGGGAACCGGAACCCGCCCTACGACCGATAAGGTCAAAGAGGCGATTTTCAGCATGATCGGCCCTTATTTCGAAGGAGGCGACGTGCTGGACCTGTTCGCCGGGACCGGCGGACTCGGAATCGAAGCCCTGAGCAGGGGGATGAACAGCGCAGTATTTATCGACATGGAGCCGAAAAGCATCGATACGGTACGCGAGAATCTAAAGACTGCAAGGCTCGCAGAAAAGGCCGAGGTATACCGGAACGATGCGAACAAGGCCTTGGGCGCGCTGGAGAAGCGGGGGCGGATATTCGATCTCGTCTTTCTGGACCCGCCTTACCGTCATAAATTCGGGGACGAGCTAATGGCCTTCATGGCAGACAAAGGGCTGCTGCGCCAGGGCGCGGTCATTGTGCTTGAGCACGAGTCCGGCTATGAATATCCCGAACAAATCCCGGGCTTTGAACAATTGCGTCATGCAGTGTATGGAGAAACGGCGGTATCCATTTACCGTTATGTATCCGGCGAAGAGACCGACATCGATAAGGATGAGGGGGTACAAGAGTGAGTCTGCAAATTAGAGAGGAAAGGGTCGCGATTTACCCCGGTAGTTTCGATCCGGTAACGCTGGGCCATATCGATATTATTGAGCGGGCCGCGAAGCAATTCGACCGGCTGGTCGTGGCCGTATTGAATAATTTAAGCAAAAATCCGCTGTTTTCTGTAGAGGAGCGCGCCGATCTGCTTCGTCAGGTAACATCGCATCTTCCCAATGTGGAAATAGACAGCTTTCGGGATTTGCTTGCCAATTATGTCCGGCAAAAAAATGCGCATGTTATCGTCCGGGGCATCCGCACCGTTACCGATTTCGAATATGAACTGCAAATCGCTACCATTAACAGCAAGCTGAATTCGGATGCGGAGACGATTTTTATGATGACGAATCCGAAGTACTCCTATCTTAGTTCCAGCGTGGTTAAAGAAATCGGCCATTTTGGCGGAGATTTGACTGATTTCGTCACTCCGGAAGTTGAACGGGCAATCCGGCTGAAGTTCAGCGAAAGCGGCGGTGGAGAGCTGAAGTAAGCCGGACAGTGGCAGACAGAATCAGCAAGGAGAGCAGCATCAACACCAACAGTGCGGCTAAATTGGGGAATAAGCTCCAGGCCGCTCCTTCTCCAGATGATCCGGACATAGGAGAAAGGTTCCCGCCTGCAAAAGCGGGCAGTGCCGCCTCTTGAATCGCAGTAAGCGGTTTGTAGAGCAGCAGCGTCAGAAGGAACGCATAACCGCCGTGCAGAAGCCGCCCTGCGGCAAACGGGAGAAAGCGGGCACCAGCGGGCCTCAGCACCGTCAGCGCTTGGAGCTGTGCGCAGATGCCGCTCCAGCCAAGCATTCCCGACAGCAACGCAAGCCCGAGCGGTCCTATAGACAATCCAGGGACTGTCGGTGCGACTCCGGTCGTCAGCGCCTGCGCCCCAAGATGAATTTCCAGTAGACTGGCTGGCAGGGCGGCTGGCAGCATGGGCCATTGCCTTGTTACAATGCTGATGACGACGGCGAAGATAATCATATAACCCCCAACCAGCATCAGGCTCTGCACCGAGGCGCTTACCGATTCGCCAAGCAGTCTGCCGAAGCTGCGGCCGTCCCTTGCGCGCGCGTCCGCTGCGGCCGATGCAGCACGCCGGATTAGGGAAGCCCGACGAATGGCGGAAGTTTTAGCCGGAGCGGTATCCTTTTGCGGGGGAGCTCCCGCGGATATCGTCATGCCTGCGGCGAGCCCCGCAACCCAGTGCACGGCAAGCAGGCCGTAACCGGCCGCGGGGCTGTGAAGCATGGCGGCGCCGACGACGATCAGCAGCGTGACCGGGCTGGCGAAATGGGCAAGTGAAGCCAGACGGCCGGCATCTCTACCGGAGATTTCGCCCTGCTGATGCAGCTGGACTGCTCCATGGGCACCACCGGGGAATCCGGACGTCATTCCCAGCGCCAGCGTCCAGCCCGCGGAGCCCGGCAGCCGGAAGACGAGCTTCATGAGCGGCTCCAGAAGAACGCCGATGGCATGAACGAAACCGGAGGCGCTCAGCATTTCCGATAGCATCAGAAACGGCAGCAGCGCCGGAAAGACGAGCGTCCACCACAGCTTCAAGCCTTGAAGAGAGGCATTAAACGAGCTTTCCGGCGAGGAAATGATGGCAGTTGCGAGAAGCATAGCCAGACCCCCGGACAGAAAAGGCGCTGATTGTTTGGCGATTCGCGTTATATTTGCGTTCATGTTTCATTCCACCTCTTCATAGCTTGGGAGCAGACGAGTTTACTAACAATTTATGCAGACCGGGCAACCGTCATGCTAAAGCGGGTGCAGGACCGCAAATCGGTCTCCACAAAATACATAACCGGAAATGAAGGCGGAGTCTATTGGAAAGAAGGGAACTCCATTGAGGCAATCCAGGAACAGAACGGGATTTCGCGCCGGGGTCTATCTGTTTACACTGATCGTGTTGGTCTACATCATTGTGTTCATGGGGACGCCTTACGTTGTGTACCAGCCGGGAGGCGCCTCCGAAGTTGCCCCCATGATCAAGGTGGAGAATGAGGATAAAGAGGAGGCGGGAACCTTCATGATGACCACCGTTTCCGCCAGCTATGCCAACGTGGCGCTGCTGCTATTTTCGGCGCTGAATCCGAACGCTGAAGTCGAACGCAAAGCCGAAAGGCTCGGCAATCAGACGGAGGAAGAATACGCGGCTACGCAAGTGTACTATATGAGCAGCTCGCAGTTGAATGCCGTGGAGGCTGCGTACAAAGCGGCCGGCATTCCATACCATGACGCTACCGATTATTTGTTCGTGTTCTCCGTTCCCGGGGAGACGGGTCACAAGCAGCTTCAGCCCGGAGACAAAATTGTCAGCGTTGACGGGCGGCAGGTGGCCGATCCGGAGGCGCTGAGCAAGCTGCTGTCTTCCAGAAAAGTCGGGGATCAGGTTGTGGTATCGCTGGATCGCGGCGGAAAGAAGCTTACGGAAAACATAACGCTCGTGGAGATCAAGGACAGCGGCAAGCCGGCGGTCCGTCCGGGTCTTGGCGTCGTCATTGGAGCCGTTCAGAAGGTGAAAGCCTCGGAGTCGGGGAGAGAAGTCCGCTTTACGGATACCGATGTCGGCGGTCCGTCGGCGGGCTTGATGTTCACTATGGAAATATACAACCGGCTAACGAAGGGTGATCTGACCAAGGGGTACAGAGTCGCCGGCACCGGCACGATCGATCCGAATGGAGAAGTGGGTCCGATTGGAGGAGTGAAGTTCAAAATCGTAGCCGCCGACCGGAAGGGCGCGGAAATCTTTTTCGTTCCGGTTAAGAACTACGAAGAAGCCAAGGCGAAAGCGGACAAAATCGGCACCAAGATGAAGCTGGTGCCCGTATCGACACTAAGCGAGGCTATTCAGTACATGGAGAAGCTGCCGGTCAAACCATGACCGGCGGCTTCAGATAGTCGCTGTACAGATCGCTGCGGAGCGGTGAGGCAAAGGCTGCGGCGTAGGCCGCTGAAGCCTGAAGATCCCGCGTAAGCTGGGGATGGGAGCTAAGCGCCGGCCGAATAATGACGGGGAGAGAGGCGCTTTGCTTCATTTTTTTTAGCAGAATTCTGCCGCTCTCCCGGAAACCGAGAACCCGGATATATCCCGGACCTTTCGAGAGGGCGCCAGGCGAGAATTCTTCCTTGCCGTGATTCAGCAAAATATGCAGCAGCATTCGCTGAAGCCGGGTGCGGGTGTAGCGTTTGCTCTTCAAGGCGGAGAGCAGACCATCAACCGTGAACCGCTCAAGCTCCGGTACAATCCGCAGGAGACGGTTCTCCAATCCTTCACCCACATCCAGCAGTCCGCCAAGCTCGGCGGCTGAGCGGGTGGAGAGAAGGTGAAGCAGCGGGGACCGGAAGCTCTCCCAATCGAGCGGCCCCCGGCCTTCCTCCTGCTCATGCCGAAGGATGCTCAGGCTGTCTTCCGGCATGTAGCCTTCAAGAGATCCGCCTTCCCGCAGCAGTCCGCGCAGCGCCGTTGCGCTGGCGATCGAGGTTCCGGAGCGGAGCGGTTCGTGAAAGCCCGCTCCGAGGCGGGGAACGGTCAGCGGAACGATCCCGCTGCCCAGCCGCCGCAGGGCGATCAGGTAATGAAGGCCGAGGCTGTTGTTCGGTCCGCGCAGCAGATCCTCCAGGCCGCTCCCGTTCATTGGGGAAGCGGAGCCGGCACCCGCTCCGGACATGTCTGCCGGACCAGCAGTCCGGTCGGCAGGTCCTTCAGCAGGTCCTTCGGCGCCTGCGACAACGCCATCCGGGCCGCCTTCTTCAAGGCGGTCCCGCCATGCAAGCGCCGCCGCCGCGCTGTAAGCGGCGGGAAAGCCCTCGCCGAGCGCAAGACGCCGGCGGATTTCGCCCTGAAGCGGGCCGCTTTCCTCGGCGAGAAAGCGCGCCAGCGGCAGCAGCTGCGAGGGGCTGCCGGACTCGGAGCCGAAGCACAGGCTGTCCACGACGCCTGTCGCTTCAAGCAGCGCAACCGCGCCAAAGGCGAACCACTCCGCAGGCTGGACGGCGTAAGCGACCGGAAGCTCGATCACCAGGTCGGCGCCCATGAGCAGGGCCATTTCGGTGCGAGCCCGCTTGCTTACGGCCGCGGGCTCGCCGCGCTGGGTGAATGGGCCGCTCATCACGACGATGGAGCGGGATGCGCCGGACAGTCTTTTGGCTTCTCTGAAGTGATGGACATGCCCGTTATGTAAAGGGTTGTATTCGGCAATAATTCCTACTGTCGACACACAGGGTTCACTCCTGTTCTGTATATGGGTTCGCCTTGGCTAAAGTGTACAAAAGCTCCGTCAAAACGTCCCGAATCGGTTACTAATAGTTATAACATAAATCTTCCCTCTTTCTGCAACAATATAAAGGGAAAATGGTTGACAAAGGTCATGAATGGTAGGTATAATAAATTTTGTTTGTTTGGAGTGATATCTATGAAGTTTCACTTTCGCAAAATCGCAAATGCCGACGGACCTTTGCACTTCCACGAGAATGTGGATGTCAGCGAAGCCGTCAAAGGACGCAAGGATATTTTGACTGTATCGCCGTTATTAGCCGATCTCGATGCGCTGCCCGCGGCTGCGGATCTCGTAACCGTGGAGGGTAAGCTGAGCGGAGATGCGGACATGCTATGTGCGCGTTGCTTGAATCCTGTCAAGAGCCATATGGATATTCCTTTTGCCGAGACGTTCAAGTGGAGTAAGGAACCGGCCGAGCCGGAAGAAGAGGAAGACGAGGATCTGAACTACGTGACCGATGAAGCCGTGGATCTGGTGCCTTATGTCGAGGAAAGCTTTCTTCTCCATTTGCCGCTTTCCGTGCTCTGCACCTCAGACTGCAAGGGACTCTGTCCCACATGCGGGAAGAATTTGAACGAAGGCGCCTGCAGTTGCGACAACACCGTAATCGATCCGCGTCTCGCCGGATTGAAAGATTTTTTCAAATGAGACGATGAAATGAACAACCCGTCTTTACGGGTTCACTTGAATAAGGAGGTGGAACACATGGCAGTACCTCAACGTAGAACGTCCAAAACACGCCGTGACAAGCGTCGCACGCACTTTAAGCTGGTTGTGCCGGGCATGGTGAAATGTGAACAATGCGGAGAATTGAAGCTTGCTCACCACGTATGCAAAGTGTGCGGAACGTACAAAGCTAGAGAGATCATCAAACAATAGTGATCTTTCTGAACAAAGTAGTACTTCATCTATCGGTGAGGTGCTATTTTTTTTGCGGGCATAACGTAGGCAGGGTATCAGGCAGCTTGTGTCAGGAGATTTTTCGCCGGATCACGGTTTTGAAGTCAATGCTTTATTTTTCCGGCATCATGCTTTATACTACATATTAGTACCAGGTTCTAAATTGTGAATTTTTAATTGCTTCCATATAAATTGCGGCCGTTCAGAGGCCGGTCATTGCTTAGACGAGCACGGACGGGAGGTGAACCGCCATCGAGCGCGTGTCGAAAAAAGAACGCCAGCAGCTGCTGTTGCAGATTATTGCGGACAACCCTTTTGTCACGGACCGCGAGCTTACACGGCAGTTGAAGGTTAGCATACAGACCATCCGCCTGGACCGTATGGAACTCGGGATTCCGGAGCTGCGGGAGCGTATGAAGCAGATGGCGGAGCATTCCTACGATCAAGTGCGCTCTCTTCCTCCGGATGAAGTGGTCGGGGATATCGTCGATTTGCAGCTCGACAAGAGCGGGATCTCGATCTTTGAGATTCGTGAAGAGCATGTCTTCTCAAGAAACGGTATCGCCCGGGGCCATTACGTGTTCGCGCAGGCCAATTCGCTTGCGGTTGCCGTAATAAACGATGAAATTGCGCTTACGGCCTCGGCCGATATCCGTTTTATACGCATGGTCCGGCTGGGAGAGAAATGCATTTCCAAGGCTTATGTCCGCTCGCTGGCGGGCCGCAGGGGCAAGGCCGAGGTCGACGTATTCACCTATGTCGGCGAAGAGATGGTCTTTCAGGGCCAGTTCGTCGTGTACCGGTCCGCGGCGGAAGAATACAGCGAAGGGGGAAGCCGAAGTGCAGATCGCCATTGACGCCATGGGCGGGGATCATGCGCCCGAGTGCAATGTAGAGGGTGCCTTGTCCGCGGCTGCGGAATGGAAAGATACGCAGATCGTGCTGGTAGGCGATGAAGCAAGGCTTGCGCCGCTGCTTAAAGACAAGCCTTCTAATGTGACGGTTCGCCATGCAAGTGAAGTAATCGGGCCTGATGAGGAGCCCGTCAAAGCCGTACGGCGAAAAAAGGATTCATCCATGGTTGTTGCGGGAAGAATGGTTAAGGAAGGCGAAGCCGAGGCCATGATATCCGCAGGCAATACGGGAGCTCTCATGACGACGGGGCTGCTTGTCGTCGGAAGAATGAAGGGCATCGAGCGCCCGGCGCTTGCGCCTATGATTCCGACCCTCGACGATGTCGGCGTGTTGGCTTTGGACCTCGGCGCGAATATGGACGCCGAGCCGCAGCATCTGGCGCAGTACGCGCTGATGGGAAGCATCTACCGCAGCAAGATGCACGGTATTTCGCAGCCGCGCGTAGGGCTGCTGAACGTCGGCGCGGAGCCCGGCAAGGGGAACAAGCTGACAAAGGAAGCATACCCGCTGCTGGAGCAGCTTGCGGGCATCAACTTTGTCGGCAACGTGGAAGCGCGTGACGTTCTAACGGGAAGCTGCGATGTGCTCGTCTGCGACGGCTTTGCCGGCAATATTTTGCTGAAGTCGCTGGAAGGGACAGCAGGTGCGATTTTTGCCCTGCTCAAAGAGCAGTTCAGCCGTTCCCTTAAGACCAAGCTTGGAGCGGCGATGCTTATGCCTGAACTGAGAGGACTTAAGGGCAAGATGGATTACAAGGAGCACGGCGGCGCGCCGCTGCTCGGTTTAAGCGGTCTCGTCGTGAAGGGACATGGGTCATCTGACGGCAATGCCATTAAGAATGCGGTCCGGCAGGCGCGGCAGGCACTCTCGTCGGGTCTTGTGCCAAGCATATCCAAGGAAATTAGCGGGAAGTGAGTGACAATATGAAGAGCTTACGTCCGGTCGGTATTATCGGCACTGGAAAGTATGTGCCCGAGAAAATATTGACCAACAGCGATTTAGAAAAAATAGTGGAAACGAACGATGAATGGATTGTTAGCCGCACAGGCATTCGGGAGCGCCATATCGCCGCTCCGGATCAAGCGACCTCCGATCTGGCTTACGAGGCTTCGCTCCGCGCGCTGGCTTCGGCGGGCATGAAGCCCGAGGATCTGGATCTGATCATTGTGGCAACGATTACGCCCGACACGACATTCCCTTCTACGGCTTGCATTCTGCAGGATAAGCTAGGTGCGAAGGGCGCAGCGGCATTTGACCTGTCTGCGGCCTGCTCCGGTTTCGTATACAGTCTAGCGACGGCGGTCGGCTTCATTCAGAACGGCATGTATAACAACGCCCTGATTATCGGTGCGGACTCGTTATCCAGGATTACGGATTATACGGACCGCAACACTTGTGTTCTATTCGGGGACGGCGCGGGAGCGGTCATTGTCGGCGAAGTGCCGGAAGGACGGGGATTCAAATCCTTTGATCTCGGCGCGGAGGGCGCAGGCGGCCCGCTTCTGAGACTCGAAGGCGGCGGCTCACGGCTGCCCGCTTCGGTAGAAACAGTAGAAGGCAAGAAGCATTTTATCTACATGAACGGACGGGAAGTGTTCAAGTTCGCTGTCCGGGTAATGGGTGCGGCAACGGAGAAGGTGCTGGGTAAAGCGGGTCTTACGAAGGAAGACATCGATCTCTTTGTACCGCATCAAGCGAATATACGCATTATTCAGTCAGCAATGCAGCGTCTCGATCTTCCGCCGGAGAAGTGCGTTATTAATGTAGACAAATATGCGAACACCTCGGCCGCATCCATACCGCTTGCCCTGGTGGAAGCGGCGGAAGAGGGACGGATAAAAGAAGGCGACACCGTCCTCATGGTCGGCTTCGGCGGCGGCCTGACTTGGGGCGCTTCCATATTGACTTGGTAAGTGAAAGGGAGTAATAGCATAATGGGTAAAATCGCATTCGTATTTCCCGGACAGGGCGCGCAGGCAGTCGGCATGGCGAAGGATGTATATGAAGCTGTGCCAGACGCCCGTGCGATATTTGAAACAGGCGATGAGGTTCTCGGCTTTCCGCTCAGCACACTCGTATTCGAGGGGCCTGAAAGCGATCTTAAGCAGACAGCCAACACACAGCCCGCGCTGCTTACCGCAAGCGTAGCCTATCTGGAAGCACTGAAGGGCAAAGGCCTTACGCCGGATTACGTGGCGGGCCACAGCCTGGGAGAATACAGCGCCCTGGTGGCGGCAGGTGTCCTGACCTATGAGGACGCCGTCAAGCTTGTACGTCTGCGCGGCCGGTTTATGGAAGAGGCCGTGCCGGGCGGGCAGGGCGCGATGGCTGCCGTACTGGGAGCCGAGCGTGAGGCGCTGGCCGAGCTGTGCCGAAGCGTATCCGAACAGGAAGGCCCCGTTGAGCTGGCGAACGTCAACTGCCCGGGTCAGATTGTCGTATCCGGCTCGCAGGCGGGCGTGAACGCGGTCGTTCAGCGGGTGAAGGAAGCGGGCGGCAAGCGGGCGATCCCGCTGGAAGTGAGCGGTCCTTTCCATTCCTCCTTGATGAAGGAGGCGGCGGAGCGCCTGGCGGGTGAGCTTGCCAAGACGGAATTCAGTGCTCCGTCCGTTCCGGTTGTTGTCAACGTTACCGCCCTTCCCGTTAGCGATCCGGAGGAGATCCGAGAGCTGCTGGTCCGGCAGGTGTATTCACCGGTGCTGTGGCAGGACTCCGTGGAACAGCTGATTGCAGAAGGCGTGGATACGTTCGTTGAGATCGGTTCCGGCAGCGTGCTTGCCGGTCTTATCCGCAAAATCGACAAGAACGCCAAAGTGATCAATATCAACAGTCTGGCAAGTATTGAGGCTCTTGCCTGAACCAGTGATTCGAACCGCGCAGATAAGTTTTACGGAATATGAAAGGGGACTATAAGTATGTTCTCAGCATTGCGGGGCCAGACGGCCCTCGTTACCGGCGCTTCGCGCGGCATCGGTCGCAGCATCGCGCTGGCGCTGGCGGAGTACGGCGTCAAGGTCGCCGTGAACTATTCCGGCAGCGAAGATGCGGCGCGGGAGACCGTGGAACGCATCGCGGAGCTTGGCTCCGAAGGAATCGCGCTCCGGGGGAATGTCGGCAGCACCGAACAGGCGGAAGGTCTTGTTAAAGAGACCCTTAACGCTTGGGGGCGTATTGATATACTCGTCAATAACGCCGGCATTACAAGGGACAACCTGATTATGCGGATGAAAGAGGAAGAGTTCGACCAGGTCATTGAGACGAATCTCAAAGGCGTGTTCAACTGTCTGAAGGCGGTCACCCGCCCGATGATGAAGCAGCGCTATGGCCGGATCATTAACATTTCCTCCGTTGTCGGCGTGACGGGCAATCCAGGGCAGGCGAACTATTCGGCGGCGAAGGCCGGCATTATCGGATTGACCAAATCGGCTGCGCGCGAGCTTGCTTCCCGCGGCATAACGGTCAATTGTATTGCCCCGGGCTTTATCGACACCGATATGACCCGCCAGCTGTCCGAGGAAGTGCGCTCCGACCTGGCCAAGGGTATTCCGCTTGCCCGTCTCGGCCTGCCGGAAGAAATTGCGTCGGCCGTCCTCTTCCTGTCATCGGAGGGAGCGGCATATATGACGGGCCAGACTCTCCATGTGGATGGCGGCATGTATATGTAAAGTTATAAGAAGCCCCTTGCCGGGGTTTAAAGTACGGGAATGGTCTCCGTAAAGCGTTTTTTTCGCTCTATGGTATTTTGAACTCATATCTCGTATAATACCAAAAGAGGAGGTGAACCGGATGTCCGATGTATTGGAGCGTGTAAAGCGCATTGTCGTCGACCGCTTAGGAGCCGACGAAGCCGAAGTCACACTGGAAGCGTCTTTCAAAGATGATTTGGGAGCTGATTCTCTAGATGTTGTAGAATTGGTTATGGAATTGGAAGATGAATTCGATTTGGAAATCTCTGATGAAGACGCAGAGAAAATTACGACCGTGGGTGAAGTTGTAAACTACATACAATCTCATACCTAGAGTCCTTTGCTTAAAGAGTCCCGTACCTGCTTAAGGCGGGACTTCTCCTCATTTTTACAGCGACTAACGCTTTGCGAAAGATACGCTTTGATAAGCGTATTTCCAAGGAAAATAACAAACCGCCGCCTTTTTCGCGGCGTTTGCAATTTATATAGTGGTAAATAAGAGAGAATTCAAAGCTTACAGTAAACAGATGGGGTGAATGCGTTTGAGTCATAGAGTGGTTGTTACCGGTATGGGCGTGATGACAGCGCTGGGGAAAGATTTGGAGACATTTTGGGACAGCCTGATGAACGGGAAGTCCGGCGTCTCTACAATCGAAGCCTTCGATGTCAGCGAATATACAACGCAGATTGCAGCTTCGATTAAAGATTTTGATCCTGAGGAACTGTTCGGCCGCAAGGAAGCCCGCAAGATGGACCGTTTTGTCCAATTCGCCCTCGCAGCAGGACAGCAGGCGCTGAATGACAGCGGTCTTGTGATTGGCGAAAACATTGAAGCCGAGAGATTAGGCGTATCCGTCGGCTCGGGTATAGGAGGACTTGGCACTTGGGAAGACCAGCATAACCTGCTGCTTGAAAAAGGCCCGAAACGTGTCAGCCCGTTCTTTATTCCGATGATGATCGCCAACATGGGTTCGGGACAGTTGTCCATCAGCCTCGGAGCGAAGGGACCCAATACGACGCAGGTAACCGCCTGCGCGACGGGAAGCCACGCTATCGGCGATTCGCTCCGCATGATTCAGCGCGGCGACGCGGACGCCATGATCTGCGGCGGCGCGGAAGCGACGATCCGTCCGACGGGTATGGCTGGTTTCTGTGCGATGAGAGCGATGTCCACGCGCAATGATGAACCGGAAAAGGCGAGCCGTCCGTTCGACACGGACAGAGACGGATTTGTCATGGGCGAAGGCGCCGGCATTCTGGTGCTGGAATCCCTGGAGCATGCGCTTCAGCGGGGCGCCCGTATCTACGCTGAGGTTATCGGCTACGGGTTGAGCGGAGACGCCCACCATATGACCGAGCCTGATCCGGAAGGCGCGGCCCGCTGCATGAAGATGGCGATCCGCGACGCAGGCATTCAGCCGGAGGAAATCGATTATATCAACGCGCACGGCACCTCGACACCCGTAGGGGACAAGTCCGAGACGACAGCCATCAAGAAGGCGCTGGGCGACCATGCGTACAAGGTGGCTATCAGCTCCACGAAATCCATGACTGGCCATCTGCTTGGAGCGGCCGGCGGTGTTGAGGCGATCATTTGCGGACTTTCCCTGCAAAAGGGAATAATCGCTCCAACGATCAATTTGGATAATCAAGACCCCGATTGCGATCTGGACTATGTTCCGAATACGCCGCGCGAAGCGGATCTGAACATCGTGATGTCCAACTCGTTCGGATTTGGTGGACATAACGCTACCGTTATTTTGAAAAAATACAATCAGTAAGGAGACCGTGCGATGAATGGGGACCTGAAGCAATTGCAAAGTCAACTTCATATTCAATTCCACGATTCTCAGCTGCTGAAGCAGGCTTTTACCCATGCGTCCTATGTCAATGAACACCGCTTCAACCAGCACCAGGACAATGAACGCCTTGAATTTTTGGGCGACGCCGTCCTGGAGCTGACGGTTTCCGAATATTTGTACAATCTGCTTCCGGATCGGCCGGAAGGTGAATTAACCAAGCTGCGGGCCGCTATCGTCTGTGAGCCCTCGCTGGTCAAATTCGCCGAGAACCTCGGCTTTGGCCGCTACGTATTGCTTGGCAAAGGCGAAGAACTGACGGGAGGACGAACCCGGCCGGCGCTGCTGGCGGATGTGTTCGAGTCCTTCGTTGGAGCGCTTTTTTTGGATCAGGGTTTGGAAACGGTGCGTGGGTTTCTGGCTGAATATGTACTCCCTTTGGTGGAGACGGACGGCAAGCTGCTGTTAGGGGTAAACGACTTCAAGACAGAACTGCAGGAATTGATTCAGCATCACGGTATGGGCACCTTGGAATATCGGATTATTGAGGAACGGGGACCGGCTCATGAACGCGAATTTGTCTCCGAAGTAAGCATGGCCAGCCGTACCCTTGGCCGGGGAAGCGGCCGCTCGAAGAAGGAAGCAGAGCAGCAGGCTGCTGCAGCTGCGCTACTGCGTCTGAAAGAGGACGGGTCTGAGAAAATGGGCTAACACAGACACAGTATAATATGGTCAAACGCAGCAGAGCAGCAAAGGTCTGAATCCGGCGTACAAACGGAACTCAGACCTTTGCTGCTCTTTTTCGAATTATAACGGAAATGCCCAGGAATTTAAGAATAACAGTTGGAAACGGATGGATAAGTGTTAATTTATGGATTGACAAGATTTTTGGAAAAGTCTAACATGTAATTAATTAAATAAAATCCCATAAAAAGATGGATATTGTGGGGTGTTTGGATGTGTGAGACTGAATTCGAATGCCAGGAGAAGATTAGAAGACTCGTAGTCAAGATTGTTAAGCATTATCGGGGCAGAGGTCCGGAGAATGTAAAGGTTAAACTGGAGAATGACCTGTTAATCACCATTGAGATTAGGGGAATTCTATCAAGTCTATCGGAAATTTTAATGAAAGAAGGCGCTGTCGATCTCGTTGCGGAATATTGGAAAGTATTAAAGCCTTATTTGGAAAGAGAATTTATGTCCGAAATGATAGACACGCTTGGCAGCCGGTTTACATATACTTGGAAGATTGCTGAACTTTGTCCAAGCGGCCGGGCAATTATTATTCAACTTAATAAATCGGTTTGATTGAAGAGAAAGGGCGTAAGCTTCTTCGCTTTTTAATAAGCCAGTACATGGTGTATTTCCTGACTATACTTTGTATTGGCTTATTTTTTGTTGTGTCCTTTGTGCATAAAATCACATGAAAAGGTGGTTATCCAATGGGGAACAAAGTACTGACGGTATGCCCGTATTGCGGAAGCGGATGTCAGATGCATTTGCTGGTTGAAGATGGGAAGGTCGTGGGGGCCGAGCCTGCGGATGGACGAACAAACGAAGGGAACTTGTGCCTGAAAGGTCATTATGGTTGGGACTTTCTGAATGATCCGCAGATTCTGACCGCCCGCCTTCGCAAGCCCATGATCCGCAAAGAAGGGATTTTGCAGGAGGTATCTTGGGAGGAAGCCATACAATTTACAGCAGAGAAGCTTAGTGCCATTAAAGAAAAATATGGTCCGGATGCGATTATGGGCACAGGTTCAGCCAGAGGACCGGGCAATGAGGCCAACTATGTCATGCAAAAATTTATGCGTGCGGTGATCGGCACCAATAATATTGACCACTGCGCCAGAGTATGCCACGGTCCATCCGTGGCGGGGCTGACCTATTCGTTGGGCGATGGGGCGATGTCGAATTCGATTCCGGAGATCGAGGATACGGATCTGCTCTTCATTTTTGGTTATAATGCCGCCGTTACACATCCGATTGTAGCCAGAAGAATCGTCAGAGCGAAGCAGAAAGGCGCTACTATTATCGTATCCGATCCACGAAAGACAGAATCGGCTAGAATTGCAGATACTTGGCTCCCTCTTAAAGGGGGGACAAACATGGCGCTTGTAAATGCATTTGGAAATGTACTCTTAGAGGAAGAATTATATGACAAGGATTATGTAGCCAATTATGTAGAAGGGTTTGCTGAATATAAGGAAAGTGTGCAAAAGTATACGCCTGAATATGCCGAGAGCATCACCGGTGTAAAAGCAAATGATATTCGCAAGGTGATGCGGCAGTATGCCAATTCGAATAAAGCGATGATTCTGTATGGCATGGGGGTCTGCCAATTCGCCCAAGCGGTGGACGTTGTCAAAGGGCTCGCCTCGCTGGCGCTGCTGACCGGCCATTTTGGCAGATCCGGCGTCGGCATTGGACCGGTCCGCGGCCAGAACAACGTACAGGGCTCCTGTGATATGGGGGCATTGCCTAATGTGTATCCGGGTTATCAATCCGTTACCGATCCCAAAATACGCAAAAAGTTCGAGAAGGCCTGGGGCGTGACGCTGCCGGAAAAAACGGGGTACCACTTAACTGAAATTCCCCATCTGGTATTGAAGGAAGACAAGGTGAAGGCCTATTACATTTTTGGTGAAGACCCCGTACAAAGTGATCCGAACGCGGCCGAGGTTAGAGAAACGCTGGAAAAGATGGAGTTTGTCATTGTGCAGGATATCTTTATGAACAAGACGGCACTGCATGCGGATGTCATCCTTCCCGCTACCTCCTGGGGCGAACATGAAGGTGTGTATTCGTCAGCCGACCGCGGATTTCAGCGGATTAGAAAAGCCATTGATCCTCCGGGGGAAGTGAAGCCGGATTGGCAGATTATCAGCGAGGTGGCCACTGCGATGGGCTATCCGATGTCCTACCGGAATACGGAGGAGATCTGGGACGAGATGAGAGCCCTCTGTCCTAAATTTGCGGGAGCAAGCTATAAGAAGATGGAGGAGCTGGGCGGTATTCAGTGGCCTTGCCCGTCCGAAGATCATCCGGGTACACCTTATTTATATGAGGGCAACCGCTTTTCAACCCCCAACGGCAAAGGGCGGCTGTTCGCCTGTGAATGGAGAGCTCCGCTGGAGCAACCGGATCAGGAGTATCCGCTGACGCTGTCGACTGTCCGTGAAGTCGGACATTATTCCGTCCGCACCATGACCGGGAACTGCCGTGCCCTTAGCCAATTATCCGATGAGCCCGGTAATATTCAGATCAGTCCCGGGGATGCTTCGAGCCTCGGCATTCAAGATGGGCAGCTGGTAAGGATTATCTCCCGGCGGGGTAGGATTGTAGCCAGGGCGCAAATCAGCGACCGGGTCAAAACAGGCGCCACCTATATGACCTATCATTTCTGGATTGGCGCTTGCAACGAGCTGACTGGGGACGCTTTGGACCCTGTCTCGAAGACACCGGAGTATAAATATTGCGCGATTCGCCTGGAAAAGATTCCGGATCAGCTTCGTGCCGAGCAGCAGGTTCGGCAGCAATATGAGTCGCTTAAAAAGCAAATGCATGTGGGGGCGGGTCAGGCATGAAGAGGGAACGGCCCAATTCGTTCGTCATTGCCGAAGCCGGTAAATGTATAGGCTGCAAAGCGTGCGAACTGGCCTGCTTCGCGGTGCATAACCAGGATAACGGTGTGGCTGCATCGGTAGGTACGATCACCATGCCGGTTCTTCCAAGGCTGTATGTCATCCGGTCGGACAGTTTCGCGATGCCGGTTCAATGCCGGCATTGCGAGAATGCGCCTTGCGCCGGCGTTTGTCCGGTACAAGCGATCCGGCAGGAGGAAGGCGCGATTCTGATCGATGAGGATCGCTGTATAGGCTGCAAAGCTTGTGCCATGGCTTGCCCGTTTGGCGCGGTCAGTCTTTATAAGTCGTACGGCAACGGCCAGGAGATAGAGCAGCCGTACTTAAAGGAACAGCAAAACGGCCGTTTGGAACGTAAAACAAGAATCATCGCTTATAAATGTGATTTATGCCGAAATATTGCATCAGCAGCGAATACGGTTTCTGAAGAGACAGTGACATCAGTCGCAGTTGACCAATCCGGCAGACTGACAGAAAACGGAGGCGGTTCGCTTCCCGCTTGCGTCTCAGTCTGTCCGGAACAGGCGCTGACGCTAGTTAGTCCGATCCTTGGAGAATCCCGATCACGGACGGCTGCAGATGTGGGCAGCTTGAGGAGCCTTAGATTATGACAAACTTAATTCCAGAAAAGAAAGGTTCATCTGTGATGCCAAATATCGATCCTATTATTCATATCGATAAGCAGCTATGCACCGGCTGCAGACGGTGCGCGTCGGTATGCCCGGTGGATGCAATTACTGGTGAAGCGGGCACTCCGCAGAGTATTGATGCACATCGCTGCGTAATTTGCGGGCAATGTATTCAGGCGTGTACTGCTTACGCGGCGGAGAGTGAACCTTCCCTAGCCTCTCGTGCAGAGAAGCTGCGGCAAAGAGGGCAGGTTTCTAGTGTGCGTGAACCTTTATTCGCCGCCTATTCGACCGGACATGGGCTGGAGCTGAAGGAAGCGCTGGCCGATCCGAAACGGCATAAAGTCGTGCAATGCGCTCCGGTTATCCGTGTGTCGCTGGCGGAGGAATTCGGCTTGCCGTTCGGCACATTAACGCCGGGCAAGATGGCGGCGGCGTTAAGACGGCTGAATTTTGACAGGGTGTATGACACAAATTTTGGCGCCGACGTCACGATTATGGAAGAAGGCAGTGAATTAATAGGCAGAGTCATGTCCGGCGAGCGGCTGCCTATGTTCACCTCCTGCTGCCCGGCCTGGGTCAAGCATGCGGAGACGACCGCGCCGCAGTTGCTGGAGCATCTGTCAAGCTGCAAGTCGCCAATGCAAATGATAGGAGCCTTGGTCAAGACCTACAGCGCTGAAGTTGATGGAGTTGATCCTGCAGATATCCTAAGTGTGGCGGTAATGCCCTGTACTTGTAAGAAATTTGAAGCCGGTAGGGAAGAAATGAATGTCGACGGGCATCAGGAAGTGGATCTGGTTATTACAACGAGGGAACTGGCCCAGTTAATCAAGGATAAAGGCATTGACTTCATCAATCTTCCCGACGAACCGTTTGACTCGCCTTTAGGGAAGTATTCCGGAGCAGGAACGATCTTTGGCGCAACCGGAGGAGTCATGGAAGCGGCGATCCGAACAGGGTATGAGCTGATGACACACGAGTCCATCCCGAATCTTCAGCTCGATTTTATCAGAGGGGATGAAGGGATTCGTACGGCAGCGGTGCAGATTGGGGATTTGGAGCTCAAGGTGGCTATGGTCGCGGGACTTAAATATGTATCATCCATTCTGGAACAAGTGGCCGAGGGAACCTGCCCTTATCACTTTATAGAAGTCATGGCCTGTCCCGAAGGATGCGTCAGCGGCGGCGGCCAACCGAAGCTTCTGCTGGAAACGCAGCGAAAAAGCGCTTATCAGGCGCGAAAGAGTTCAATTTACCGTCATGACGCCAATCAGAAGGTCCGCAAGTCGCATGAGAACCCGGCCATTATTAAATTATACAAAGATTTTTTAGGCGAGCCTTTAGGCCATGCCTCACATCATTTGCTGCATACCAAGTTCATTTCCAGAAGTGCCAAGGAGGAGTTGTCATGAACAGTTTCGTACTTGCCGATCCCGATAAATGTATTGGATGTCATACTTGTGAAGCAGCCTGTGTCGTTGCCCATTCGGGAAACCGTCTCTTTGAGCAGGAAGAAAGCGGTATTGCATTCTACCCGCGTCTCACCGTAATCGAAACGGATGAAGTTACCGCTCCCATCCAGTGCAGACATTGCGAGGATGCGCCTTGTGCCAATGTGTGCCCGAATGGCTCGATTACGAACAAGAACAATAGCATTTTTATTAACCAGGATACGTGTATTGGCTGTAAAACCTGCATGCTGGCCTGTCCCTATGGGGCGATTACGATGGTTACCGCGTATCAGGATGGTCAGAAGCAGCGGCAATCCGGCCTGCGGACAAATGCTGAGGGCGCATGGAGCCGGAAGGAAAGAATCGTAGCGAACAAATGCGATCTGTGTGATGAACGCGGAAATGGACCGGAATGTGTACGTGTATGCCCGACGGATGCGCTCCGGTTCATTGTACCCGGCCAAATCGATGAGTCGATTGCGCGGAAAAGAATGGCCAGTGCGCAGTTGCTGCAGCAGTTTGGCAGCTTATCCGGCTATTGAGCCCGTTTATATTTCATCCAGGCATCATTCACAAAAATGTAGAAAGCAAGGTGAATCCTTTGTCCGATCCTCTGGTTGACTCTTTTGGCCGTGTACATAATTATGTGCGAATCTCCGTTACGGACCGCTGTAATCTTGGCTGTCAATATTGCAGGACGGGGAATACAGCCGAGTATACTTCCAAGATGGACCTGCTCACCTTTGACGAGATAGTTGCCATCGTAAATGTACTTGCAGAGATGGGCGTCACTAAGGTGAGGATTACCGGTGGAGAGCCGCTCCTTCGGCCACATCTTGAAGAACTTGTATCAAGACTGAGCTCCGTATCGGGCATACGGCGCATTGGACTGACAACCAACGGTATGCTGCTGGCGTCCAAGGCTCGCGCGCTTCTCAAGGCGGGGTTGACTGACGTGAATATCAGTCTGGATTCCCTGCTCCCTGAGCGGTACGCAAACATAACGCGCGGCGGCAATTTGTCCCGGGTAATGAGGGCGGTGGAAGCCTGCTTTGAGGCCGGATTCAAAATGCTGAAGCTCAATGTAGTACTCATGCAGGGAGTTAATGACGACGAAATCGAGTCTTTTTTGCGGCTAACGCTGGATTATCCTCTGCAAATCCGTTTTATTGAATATATGCCTATCGGCGTTCAAGCAGAGGGGTGGAAAGCGGGATATATGCCGCTGGAAGGTATTATGGCCCAATGTGCGGAGAGAGGTTGGGACGCACGGCGTGTTGTGCCTGCCGATAGTCTGTCCAATCCATCTTTTTGCGGAACGGCTGCCGATTCGGGGCCGACGAGGTATTACCGGATTTCCGGTGCTGCCGGAGAATTCGGCCTGATTAATCCGGTTAGCGATCATTTCTGCATGGACTGCAACCGGCTGCGCATAACGGCGAACGGGCATATCAAGCCCTGCCTTTATTGGAACGACGAGCGGGATATCAAGCCGTTTATCGGCAATGATGAGATGCTGAGACAAGAAATCCGGCGATCGCTCGAAGCCAAACCGCAGCGGCATGAAATGATCGTTCAGCCGAACCACAAGCCTACGCAGCATGCTATGCTGCGTCAGATGTCTCAAATTGGCGGGTGAAACCGGAATGAGTGATGAATTGAGATTCCGTATGGAACAGGATTCGCTTGGCAGTGCTCCAGTGCCTCGGGATGCCTATTATGGGATTCATACCGTACGTGCGCGGGATAATTTTGCGGTCAGCGGCCGCCCGGCCCATCGGCAGCTTATGCAGGCCATGGTGTTGGTCAAGAAAGCCGCAGCCAAAGTAAACGGACGGCATGGAGATATTCCAGAGTATGCCGCTGAGGCGATTCAGTTGTCCTGCGACGATATTCTGGGAGGCATGTTGGATGATCATTTTATCGTGGATGCCTATCAGGGCGGAGCGGGAACCAGCACCAACATGAATGTGAACGAGATGATCGCAAACCGGGCAATCGAGCGGCTTGGAGGAACGAAGGGAGACTATCGGTTAATCCATCCGATTGATCATGTAAATCTATATCAGTCCACGAATGACGTCTATCCGACCGCTCTGCGTATCGCTGTCATTCCTCTGCTGCGATTACTGAGTGAAGAGCTGTCTTCCCTTCAGGAAGCGTTGCAGGAGAAGGAGCGGCAATATGCCGATGTATTAAGGCTGGGCCGGACTCAGCTTATGGATGCGCTGCCGATCATGGCCGGTCAGAGCTTCGGCGCCTACGCCAAGGCGGTAGCCCGTGACCGGTGGCGGCTCTATAAAGCGGAGGAACGGCTTCGGGAGATCAATATCGGCGGTACGGCTGTCGGCACGGGGATGAATGCGCCGCTTAAGTATACTTATGCCATTGCGGAGGAGCTCCGTGAAATGACCGGGCTCGGGTTATGCCGCAGCGATTTTCCAATGGATGCCACTCAGAATATGGATGTGTTCGTGGAAACTTCGGGCTTGCTGAAAGCGGCCGCAGTGAATCTGCTGAAGATATCGGGCGACTTCCGGCTGCTGAATTCGGGATCTTCCGGTGGCATTGGCGAATATAAGCTGCCCGCTGTACAGGTCGGCTCCTCCATTATGCCCGGTAAGGTCAATCCGGTCATCGCCGAGATGGCCGGGTCCGTCGCGATGCGCGTGATCGCCAACGATACGGCGGTGACACTGGCGGCGGCAAGCGGACAACTGGAGCTTAATGCGTTTACGCCCTTGATTGCCGAGGCGCTGCTGGAATCCCTGGAGCTGCTGAGCCATGCCGTGCCGCTGTTCACGGAACGATGTGTTCAGGGGTTAACGCTGGACCCCATCCGTTGTCAAGAGCATCTGGACCGTTCGGGGGTGATGGCTGCGGCAACGGTATCCTATCTAGGGTATGACACCGCAGCTGAGCTGGCTGCGGCCATGGCGGCCACGGGACAGCCGCTTGGACAGCTACTGCGGGAACACGGCCTAATGGCAGATGAGCAAATTGAAGCGATCCTTCATCCGCTTGAAGTTACCAAACCGGGGATTCCCGGAAGTGGCAGAAGGGTCTGAACCCAGGTAGGAAAACGAAGGAGAGCACTCTATGAGCTTGATCGATACACCACGCGGAGAACGACTGCACCTTGCCGTCTTCGGGCGGCGCAATGCCGGTAAATCGAGTGTAATTAACGCGCTTGGCGGGCAGGAGACCTCGATTGTTTCCCCGGTGAGCGGTACGACCACCGACCCGGTCTATCAACCGATGGAGCTGCTGCCGGCGGGCCCAGTGGTACTTATTGATACAGCCGGACTGGATGACGTTGGCGATTTGGGGCAGCTGCGTGTACACAAAACTATGCGAATTCTAAACAAAACGGATTTGGCGATGGTTGCGGTAGATGCCACCCAGGGAGCAGACGAATTTGAGCGGGAGCTGCTGCGGACGATTGCCGCCAGAGAAATTCCGGCGATTGTGATTTTAAACAAAATCGATCTGCTTACCGCGCAAGGAGATGAAGGAGAGGCCGACTCGGCGGCGGCACGAGTGGAAGCCGTAATTGGCTGCAAGCCGATTTGTTTAAGCGCCGCCACGGGATGTGGAATCGGCGAATTAAAGACGGCGATTGCAGCAGCCTTGCCGAGGGGAGAAGACAAGTTCCGGATTGTCGGCGACCTGTTAAGTCCTGGTGATCTGGCTGTTCTTGTCGTCCCGATCGACAAGGCCGCGCCTAAAGGGAGGCTGATCCTGCCCCAGCAGCAGACCATTCGCGACATTATGGAATGCGATGCGGTAGCTGTGGTGACCAAGGAACAAGAACTCGGGCATACACTGGCCGCAATGGGGCGCAAGCCTAGATTGGTGATCACAGATTCGCAGGCTTTCCTGAAAGCCCAAGCCGATACCCCGAAGGATGTTCCGTTAACCTCCTTCTCCATTTTGTTTGCCCGCTACAAAGGCGATCTTCCCCGGCTTGTAGGCGGGGTGAGGGCGATCAGCCGCCTGCGTGACGGCGACCGGGTGCTGATTGCGGAAGCTTGTACCCATCATCGGCAATCCGATGATATCGCCACCGTCAAGATTCCCCGCTGGCTGCGGGAAAAGACGGGCAGGCAGCTTCAAATCGATCATGCCGCCGGCAGTGATTTTCCTGAAGGGTTGGAACAGTATTCCCTTATCATCCATTGCGGAGCCTGCATCCTGAATCGCAGAGCGATGCTGCAGCGAATGGAGGAAGCCAGGGTTGCGGGGGTCCCGATTGTCAATTATGGCGTGTTTATTGCCTATGTCCATGGGGTATTCCCAAGGGCGATTGAAATGTTCCCGTCCGCGATGCTGGCCTGGGCAGAGGAAGGAAGTTAAAGATCTGTATGTTAAATGAAAGCACCCGGTTCCTTGTTACAGGTTCCGGGTGCTTTTTATGATGACTGTTTGTCAGAACCGCAGGTCCCGTTCACCTGCCCGGATGCGTCGCAGCTGCTTTATCGTTGCTTTTTTGACCGATTCCTTGGGAATGCGTTCCAGGTTCTCGCGAATCGTCTGTTCGCCAATGGCGCGCATTTCCTCATCGGCATAGTCCAGCAGATATTCCTGGAAGGTCATTAAGGAATTCGGCTGGCATACATTATGAATTTGCCCCGATTTCGCCAGCTGCATAAAGCGGTCCCCCGTCCGTCCTTCCCGGTAACATGCGGTGCAGTAGCTGGGAACATAGCCGTCTCGGCACAGGTTCTTGATAATTTCCATAGGAGAGCGTTGATCGCCGACTGTGAACTGCGGCTTGTCGTCTTTGCCTTTATTGACGCTATACGCGCCAACGCCGGTAGCTGAGCCTGCGCTGATCTGTGATATTCCCAGTTTAATAATCTGGTCGCGGTATTCCGGGTCCTCACGTGTAGACAAGATCATTCCTGTATAAGGTACGGCCATTCTCAATACGGCGACAATCTTCGCGAAATCGTGGTCACCCACAAGATGGGGGTAATTATCCAGATTCACGTTCTCTGCTTCGCGCAGGCGGGGGACAGAGATCGTATGCGGCCCGCAGCCAAACGTCTGCTCCAGATGTTCGGCGTGTTTCAGCATGGCAATGGTCTCGTATTTATAATCATAGAGTCCGTACAGGACGCCGATGCCAACATCATCGATTCCGGATTTCATTGCCCGGTCCATGGCGGTCGTGTGCCAGTCATAATCGCTTTTGGGTCCCTGTGGGTGGTAATTGTGATAACTGGGTCTGTGATAAGTCTCTTGGAATAAAATATAGGTTCCGATCCCGGCATCCGCCAGTTTGCGGTATTCTTCCTCTGTCGTGGCGGCAATATTGATGTTAATCCGCCGGATACTGCCATTGTCCAGCTTGGTGTCGTATATGGTCCGGATACATTCCAGGATGTAGTCGATGGAACAATGGTTAGGGTCTTCACCCGCTTCAAGGACAAGCCGTTTATGGCCAAGTGACTGAAGTACCTGGACCTCCTGGGCAATTTCATCTTGAGTGAGACGGCTGCGTACAAACTCGGAATTGGAATGCTTGTATCCGCAATAGACACAGTTATTGACACAGTAGTTGCTGACATAGAGGGGGGCGAACAGGACGATCCGGTTGCCGTATATCCGTTCCTTGATTTCCCTGGACACCTGGTACAGCTGTTCCAGCGTAGCTTCATCATTCACATGCAGCAGCACCGCAGCTTCCCGGGAGGTCAGCCCTTTGCACGTTCTCGCTTTGTCCAGGATTGCGGTTACGATCTGGCTGTCGTTTATTGCCGCCTCCCCGTATTGCAGGGATTCCTTGATTTCCTCGTCCTGAATAAAATCCGCCGGACGGCGCTCATTCACTCGGTTCACGAACATCCACTTCTTTCTGGGTTCATTAATGGCAAAAAAAGAAGGCTGAACTTCGCCCGATTGATTTCCTGCGAAATTACAGACAAACGACAGGTCACAAATGACCTTTGTTCTCAAAAAACATCCAGCCGGGCCGGAGGGCTAGACAACCAGTTCAGACTGTCTCCTCGGCCCATATTGACATGAAAGCCGGCGTCCTCAATCCGCTGCTCCAGACAGAACCTGCACTGCGCAGATTCATCTCCCGTACAAATTTTATTATTATATAATGTATATTTCGGACGAACGGACAGCGGGGACAGATTAGGCATGACTACATTTGCACCCGCTTTTAATGCGAGTTCCCGCCCATACGGATGGACGGTTCCCATCGCTGTGGTAGCCGGAATCAAGGCGTTCGGCACAAACAGTCGCGCAAGTGCGATCATATCAAGTGTGGCTTCTAAGGTTCCGGCCGGCTCGTCCTTTAAAGGTGTAGCTTGATGCGGCAAAAATGGACCGATGCCAATCATGTCCGGATTAAGCTCCTTGAGGTACAGTAAGTCCTCGGCCAAGTCTTTGTGCGTCTGTCCGGGCAATCCGACCATAAACCCGGCTCCGACCTGATAGCCGATCGCTTTAAGGGCACGCAAGCGGTCCCGCCGATTCTCAAAAGTCATGGTCGGATGCAGCGTCTGGTAGAGTCTGCTGGAAGCTGTCTCATGACGCAGCAAATAACGGTCAGCACCCGCTTCAAATAACCGGGTATACGTCTCGTCGTCACGTTCGCCTATCGAGAGCGTCACAGCGGTATCCGGATAGCGCCGTTTGATATCAGCAATAAGGCGCGAGAGCTTGTCCGTTGTGTACCAATCGTCTTCTCCGCTCTGCAGAAAGAAGGTGCGATAGCCCAAATCGTAACCCTCCCGGCAGCACTCCAAGATTTCATCGGGCCGGAGCCGATAGCGGCTGACTGTCTTATTGGCGGAGCGTATCCCGCAGTACATGCAGTTTTGTTTGCAGATATTGGAGAATTCAATCAGCCCCCGCAGATACACCCCTGTTCCGTAATAGGCCACCCGCTTCTGATGGGCAAGAGTATGCAGCCGCCTTCGGGATGCCTCGTCCAATCTATCAAGCAGATAGACAATTTCTTCGGAATCCAGGGATTCTTGCGCGTTTAAACGATCCAATAAATATTCCGTTGAACATCCCTCCTTAAACTGAACAGGTGCATCTTTCTTGCAACAGCTAACATGAAAATAATGTAACAAAAGTAAAAATGAAGAACTATGAGCTTTTTGCTTGAAATGACAGATATGTTCAATTGTGGTTTAGGAGCATACAATCGCTGATACGGTCCGGGCGCGTATACACGTTGCATGAATCCTGACGGATGAAACCGACTGTCGTGATGCCGAGCTGTTCAGCCAGCTCAAGGGCCAGCGCCGTGGGAGCGGATTTGGACAAAATGATTTCACAACCGATTTTGGCGACCTTCAGCAGAATTTCCGATGAAATACGGCCGCTGAACACGATGATTTTGTTGTCCAGGTTCATCTCGTGCCTTAGGCAGTGGCCGTAAATTTTGTCTAGCGCATTATGACGGCCAATGTCGCTGCGGGCGAGCAGCACTCCGCCGGTATCGCAAATCGCGGCGGAGTGGACCCCGCCCGTTCGGTGAAACAGCTCCGCACCCGTCTGCACTTCTTCCATCAGGCGAAAACAATCTTTAAAGGATAAAGAGACATGAATGCCGTCGATGATTTTGGCAGTTCTTGCATCGTTGACATATACAAACCCATGGCGGCCTGCACCGCAGCAGGAAGTGACATATCGCTTGGCATATAACTGGCGGTGAAGATCATTCCAGCGGTCTGTGGAGATGTGTACGTACCCTTCTTCTTCCTGCGTCCACATTTCTTTAATATCTCGAATTCCCCGAATGATGCCTTCAGAGGCCAAGTAACCGATTGCCATGTCTTCAATGTATTCGGGGGTGCATACCAGAGTCACGAATTCTTCGCCGTTAATCTTAAGTGTGACCGGATGTTCCGTCACAATGAGATCCGGTTCTCTGGTGATTCGGCCTTGCCGGTAACGAATAATGTGTCCTTGTTGTTCAGGTACCCGCTTCATTTCCATCACCCTTATTAATGAAGATTTGGAATATAGAAAAATAACTTTAATAGAAAAAAATAGAAATTCAAACATCATTACTACATCACTTATTGCAATTAATGTCAATTTTATATTTCACAATCCAGCTCAATTTCTTCATCCTGTTCCTTCATTGCAACGTTCTATTTGTGGGTATGGAACGCTATGGTATAATGGGGCGGAGGTGACTGGCGACGTATGTTTTTGAAACGGATTGAATTAGCTGGCTTTAAATCGTTTGCCGACAAAACGGAGATGGAGTTCGTGCGCGGCATAACGGCTGTCGTTGGACCCAACGGAAGCGGCAAGAGCAACATTTCGGACGGCATCCGCTGGGTGCTTGGCGAACAAAGCGCCAAATCGCTGCGCGGCGGCAAGATGGAAGATATTATTTTTGCCGGAAGCGATGCCCGCAAGGCTGTCAATTATGGCGAAGTGTCGCTGACGCTGGACAATGAGGACCATGCGCTGCCGCTGGACTTCAGCGAAGTGACGGTGACCCGGCGGGTCCACCGCAGCGGAGACAGCGAGTATATGATCAATAAGCAGTCGTGCCGGCTGAAGGATATTACGGAGCTGTTCATGGACACCGGCATCGGCCGCGAGGCATATTCCATTATTGGACAAGGCCGGATTGAGGAAATTCTCAGCACCCGGTCCGAAGACCGGCGGGGGATTTTCGAAGAGGCGTCGGGGATCGTTAAATATAAATCGCGGAAAAAGGACGCGGGACGCAAGCTGGATGAGACGGAGCAGAATCTGCTGCGCATCCACGACTTGATCAGCGAGCTGGAGGATCAGATTGGGCCGCTGAAGGAGCAGTCCGAGAAAGCGATCCGTTATAAGGAATTGAAAGAGCAGCTGAAACAGCTTGAAATATCCGTCTATGTGCAACAGATCGAGGGTATCCATGAGGCCTGGAAGGATGGCAACGCCAAGCTGGAGATTTTGCGGGACGAGCAGCTTCAACTGTCAACGGTCGTCACAGCCCATGACGCCAAGCTGGAGAGCGGAAGAGCCGCACTCCGCCAGTTGGAGGAAAAGATCGAGAAGCTTCAGGAGCAGCTGCTGCGGTACAGTGAAGCTTTTGAGAAGAGCGAAGGTTACGGCGAATTGCTGAAAGAGCGCAGACGGCATCTGGAAAATAACCGGGAGCAGCTGCTTCAGGCCATCGGTTCCGTCGGCGAGCGCTCGGAAGACCGGATGCGCGAGCTGAGCGGTCTCGAAAACAATCTGGAACAGACCCGGCTTCGCCTCGCGGAGCTTCGAAAGCAGCTAAAGGACGAAGAAGCCAGGCTATCGGGCGTTACGGACGGGCTCAGCCAGAGCAAAGAGGAAAGCTTGAAGAGCGCGCTGCTGGAGCTCATGAATAAAATGGCCCAGGCGCGCAACGAAATCCGCTATGCCGACCAGCAGAAGGAAACTCTGGAGCGGCGGATGAACCGCAGCGAGGAAGAGAGCGGCAAGTGGACATCACGGCATGAGGAGCTTCTGCGGGAGCAGGGCAAGCTGAAGAACGGAATCGAGGCGCTTGGCAAAGAGCTTGGAAAGCTGCGCAAAGATTACATCACCGAGAGCGAACACTCGGTTGCCCGGCAAAAGCTGCTTGACGAGGCCCACTCGGGACTTCGCAAATGGGAACAGAAGCGGGAAGCGCAGGTCTCCCGCCATGAGACGATGAAGGAAATGCAGGATGACTTCGACGGCTTCATGCTCGGCGTCAAAGAAGTGCTCAAGGGCGCACGCAAGGGGCACCTCAGCGGCGTTCACGGCGCTGTGGCCGAGCTGATCTCCGTGCCCGAGAAGCTGGAGACGGCTGTCGAAACCGCACTGGGCGCTTCGCTGCAGCATATCGTTATGGACAACGAAGCCGTGTCTCGACAGGCCATTTCTTTTCTGAAGCAGCGGCAGCTTGGCCGCGCCACGTTCCTTCCGCTCGATGTCATCCGGCCACGCCAGATTTCCGGCAGCGACCGCGGGATGATTGAGGGTGCGGACGGATTTGTGGGAATCGGCTCCGAGTTGGTCGGCTTTGAAGGGAAATATGCCAGTATAGTCGGCAGTCTGCTTGGGAATGTCGTTATCGCGGAAAGCTTGGAGCAGGCGAACAAAATCGCCGCCAGATGCCAGTACCGCTACCGCGTCGTTACCCTGGAGGGCGATGTCGTCAATGCCGGGGGTTCAATGACCGGAGGCAGCCAGCACAAGAAGAATTCCAGTCTCCTTGGACGCAAACGCCAGCTGGATCAGCTGAAAGAGGAGATCGGCGAAACCGAGCGCCAAATCGACAAGCTGAAAGCCAGCATCGCCCGGCTGCGGAAGGAGCAGGAAGACTCCAATGACAAGCTGGAGAAGCTTCGCCACGGAGGGGACGAGAAGCGTCTGGAGGAGCAGCGGCTCGCCGGCGATCTGAGGCAGCTGGAGCAGGAGCTTCGGCATGTGCAGGAGCAGGTGGAAAGCGCAGGAGCGGAGCGAAGCGGATTCGCTGATGAAGCGAAGCAGCTGGAGAAGACAAGAGAGCAGGCCGCGGCCGAACTGGCTTCGCTGGAAGCGGAAGAAAAAGCCGCCCATGAAGCGATCCGGAATGCGGAATCGCTGCGAAAGGCGAGCGAGACCGAGAAGGAAGAGCTTCAAGGCAAGCTGACCGGGATGAAGGTAGCGGAAGGCAAGCTGGATCAAGAGATTTTTTCGCTGGAGGAACAGCTGCGGAGACTGAAGTCCGATGCCGGTTCACAGGACAAGGAATTGCGTCAGAACCGCAGTTTACTCGCGACGATTGAGCAGGATTTGAATACCAATACCGCCGAAGCCGTCAAACAGCAGGAAGATTTGAACACGTACCGTCTCAAAAAGGAAGAGGCGGCTGAGAATCTGGATTATACCCGGGCGGAACGGACATCGCTGACCCGAAAGCTGGAGCTGGAGGAAGGCGAAACGAAGGAACAGCGGCAGGCGCTGAAAGCGGTGGATGACCGGCTGCGCGCGACGGAGGTTTCCGTTGGCCGGCTGGACGTCGAGCTTGATAACATTTTGCGGAAGCTGAGCGACGATTATGAGCTGAGCTACGAGTTGGCCAAGCAGCGCTATCCCGTTCCGGAGGATGTCCCTGCCGCACAGGCCGAAGTACAGAAACTGAGACGGAGCATTTCCGCGCTTGGCGAGGTGAATCTGGGCGCCGTGGACGAGTATCAGCGGGTGCATGAACGCTATACGTTCCTCAGCGAGCAGAAGGACGATCTCGTTGAAGCCAAGACCACGCTGTATCAGGTCATCCGCGAAATGGAAGAAGAAATGTCCAAGCGGTTCAAGCAGACGTTCGACGCGATCCGCAGGGAATTCGGTACGGTGTTCACCAAGCTGTTCGGCGGTGGCCGGGCTGATCTGATGCTGTTGGACCCGGACAATCTGCTGGATACGGGTATCGACATCGTCGCCCAGCCTCCGGGCAAGAAGCTGCAAAATCTGCAGTTGCTGTCGGGCGGCGAACGCGCGCTTACCGCAATGGCGCTGCTGTTCGCGATCCTGCAGGTTAAGCCGGTACCGTTCTGCGTGCTGGACGAGGTGGAAGCGGCGCTGGACGAGGCGAATGTGGTCCGGTTTGCCCAATATTTGCGTGAATTCTCGGAGCAGACCCAGTTTATCGTTGTGACCCACCGTAAAGGAACGATGGAAGAGGCGGATGTGCTCTACGGGGTAACGATGGAAGAAGGCGGCGTCTCCAAGCTTGTCTCTGTGCGTCTGGAAGATGAAGAAGCGGAGATTGCATAATTTGGCGTATTGCCATTTCATTAAATGAACGGAGGAAGAAGATTGAGTTTTTTTAAGAAATTGAAAGAAAGCATTTCCGGCAAAACGGAAAGTGTAACAAAGCAGTTCCGGGAAGGTCTGGAGAAGACCCGCAAAGGGTTCGTGGAGAAAGTATCCGACCTGATGATTCGCCGCAAAAAAATCGATGAGGAGTTCTACGAAGAGCTGGAAGAAATTCTGATCGGCGCCGACGTCGGCGTTAATACGGTTATGACGCTGGTGGATGAACTGCGCACCGAGGTGAAGAAGCAGCGTATCGAGAACGCAGCCGAGCTGCAGCCGATACTCTCCCGCAAGCTGATGGAGCTGCTGCGCGGTGACGATGACGTTCGGCTGAAGGAGAACCCTGACGGCATTACAGTCATTCTGTTCGTTGGCGTCAACGGCGTCGGCAAGACGACAACGATCGGTAAGCTGGCACACCGCTATAAGCAGGAAGGCAAAAAAGTGCTGCTGGCCGCGGGCGATACGTTCCGTGCGGGAGCCATCGAGCAGCTTGAGGTATGGGGACAGCGGGCAGGCGTGGATGTGATCAAGCAGAGCGCGGGTTCCGACCCCGCAGCGGTGATGTTTGATGCGGTTCAGGCCGCCAAGCAGCGCGGCGTCGAAGTGCTGATCTGCGATACGGCGGGCCGGCTGCAGAACAAGAGCAATCTGATGGAAGAGCTGGCCAAAATATTCCGTGTCATCCAGCGCGAGATTCCGGGTGCGCCGCATGAGGTGCTGATGGTGCTCGACGCGACGACAGGGCAGAATGCGCTTGCGCAGGCCAAGCTGTTCGGCGAGAAGAGCGGAGTGACAGGCCTTGTCCTTACCAAGCTGGACGGAACGGCCAAAGGCGGCATTGTCGTCGCCATCCGCCAGGAGCTGAACCTTCCGGTGAAGCTGGTCGGGCTTGGCGAGAAAATGGAGGATCTGCAGCCGTTCGATTCCGAACAATTCGTTCATGCTCTGTTCGCCGGAGTGATAATCGAAGAGAAGGAAGACGGGAACCCGGAAGATTGACTTTCAAAAAAAATATCGACATACAGCAGCGCCGTCAGATGCCGGCGCTTTTCTTTATACTATTTTACAATCGCCCTGCACCTCAGTACATAATTTCTATGTCAAGCCCATGCGTTCTTTAAGTGAAACGATTTGTGCGATATGATGTCTGCCGTGCCAGGCATACCGATGAGCTGCCGTTTCAAGACTCATTGGTCCGTGAGTGGGGCTCGTAAATGTTCGCTGAAAGTCGGACGGGTGCAAGGAACGTAGCAGAACGGCAAAGCGGTTGTGAAGGGATTCCAGAAGAATCAAGGACAATTCAATCGGTGCCGCATAGTCGCTTAGCTCCGCCCACAAATCCTCCCGATAAGAACCGGAGATTGGGTGATCTTCAGTCAGCGCCCTCTTAAAACGAATATAGGCGTTCATATCGTTATCGGCCATATGGTGAACGACTTGTTGAACCGTCCAACCGTCCGGACGATATGGTGTATGCAGCTGCTCTAATGTTAGATTTTTCACAGTCTGCCTGAGAAGGTTCGGGATTTCCAGGATTTCATCAATCCAAAGGTTACGCTGTTCTGAAGTCGGGTTCTCAACAGGTTCAAATGGTCCGATTGGATAACGAAGCCGATCCATGTACTCACATCCTTTCAGTTTGATATCTATCATAAATGAAAAGAGAACAAACTAAAACCACAATATTCCATCTGCTAATTCCAATATTACAACATATGAAAAATTCACAATATAGAAGACGTATATCTCTCCCGCATACATTTAGTCTGTAATACTATCAAACGCGCTCCGTCCCAGATAAAGGAAACGCATACAGACCATGATAAAATGACAGTCTATCAAAACCGTTGTTATATATATTGACATGATCAAGCAGATTTACGTATTATGAAAATGTGATTGAATTATTTTATAGAAATCGGATGAATTATAAGCACAGTTTGTCAAAAAACATTACATTTTCTCGAAAGGAGTCGGGCTCATGTCTAAACTTGATCCACTGCCCGGTCTGTCTCCGTATCCGCTGCATCATTTTTACGATGAAATGTTCGATGGTGAGCGCAGCGTCCGCCCTCATTATAAGCATGTAAACCGCATGTTTGCCGGAATGAGCCCCGAAGAGCTGCAGGCCAAGCAACATTTAATGCAGCGGCGAATGATGGAGGAGGGCATTACCTTTACTCTGTATAACCCGGCTCAGGACCATCCCATGGAACGGACCATCCCCTTTGATATGATTCCAAGGATTATCTCGAAGGATGAGTGGGAGAAGCTTGAGGCAGGGATCATCCAGCGCGTGACGGCACTGAACCTGTTCATTCATGATATCTACCACGAACAATATATTGTCAAAGATGGCATCGTGCCCCGCAAAATGGTCATATCCAACTGTTATTTTCGCCCGGAAATGGCAGGACTACGGGTTCCTGGCGGAGCTTATATAACCACATCGGGAATTGACTTGATCAGGCACAACGACGGAAATTATTATGTGCTGGAGGACAACCTTCGCACGCCTTCCGGTTTTTCCTACCTATTTAAAGGAAGATCTCTGATGAACCAGCTGTTCCCCGAGTTGTCTTTCTCAAGCTCCATCCGAGATGTGGAACACAGCATCAACCGCTTCTTGTCTGTACTTCGCAGCCTTTCGCCTTCGCGCACGTCTGATCCTGTTATTGCTCTATTGACCCCAGGCGTATATAATTCCGCTTACTATGAGCATGCCTTCCTGGCCCAGCAAATGGGCATACATCTTGTGGAAGGACGAGATTTGGTCATTCAGGATCACAAACTGTATTTGAGAGAAATGAACGGTCTTAAGCGCGTGGACGTGCTGTACCGCCGTCTCGACGACGACTATATCGATCCGCTTGCCTTCGATCCCAACTCCCTGCTTGGTGTCGCGGGCCTCATGAATGCATACCGCGCCGGCAATGTGGCCATTGCTAACGCTCCGGGAACCGGAGTCGCTGACGATAAGGCCATGTACGTATATGTGCCGGAGATGATCCGTTATTATCTGAAAGAGGAACCGATCCTCAATAATGTTCCCACTTATCTCCTTTCCAAACCGAATGAACGGCAGCATGTGCTTGATAATCTGGAAGAAATGGTTGTCAAGGAAACCTCACTTTCCGGTGGATATGGAATGCTGATCGGAAGCGAGGCAAGCAGGAGTGAGCGGGAGGAATTCCGACTTAAAATTCTTGCTGAACCGGACCGCTATATCGCCCAGCCGATCATGTCACTTTCGAGAGCGCCGATTTTGTCTGAAGGCACGATGAGCCCCCGGCATATCGATTTGAGAGCTTTCGTACTGATGGGCGCGGACCGCAAGCCTCATGTCATTCCGGGAGGTCTGACGCGCGTGGCGATGAAGGAAGGGTCGCTCGTGGTGAATTCCTCTCAAGGAGGCGGAGTCAAGGATACCTGGGTCATGTCCTAACAAAAAGAACGCATCAATAAAAGGACGAGGGAGTGACGGTAGATGTTGAACCGCAACGCAGAAGCTTTATTTTGGATTGGCCGTTATATGGAAAGAGCGGAGAATCATGCAAGACTGATCGATGTTCATTATCATATTCAGCAGGAAGAGGATTTTCTGGAGGAAGGGCATAAATGGTCCAGATTGATTGATGCGATCGGCGCCAGAGATGAATATTTGCAGCAGTTTGAAAGCTTTTCGGAGCAGGATGTCCTGTCCTTTATCACGCTGGATCTCGGCAATGCGAATTCTCTGTACTCATGCGTACATCAAGCGCGCAACAATCTCCGCACCCTGCGCCAGCAGCTTCCGAGCGAGCTGTGGGATATCGCCAACAGCTTTAACCTCTGGCTCGGTGACCGGTCGGTTGCCGACATTATGAAGAGCCCTCATCAGTTCTACCAGCAGATTAAAGAACGGGCGGCCATGTTCCTCGGAGCCGAGCAGTCGGTTATGCTGCGGGGCAATGAGTGGCGGTTTATCGAAAGCGGACGCTTTCTGGAACGGGCGGAGAATACCGTGCGCATTCTTCAATCTGTAACCTCTTCCTGCCAGGACAAGGAACAGTCCGCGGTTTATACCCAGCTTCAGGCTGTTTTGAGATCGGTCAGCGGGTACCAGGCGTTCCGCAAATTTTTCGCGGATGCGGTGTCTCCTGAATGCATATTGGAATTTTTGATTACCAACAACGCTTTTCCGCGCTCCGTACGCTTTTCCGCTAATCATTTGGAAGAGCATCTGGCGAATATCGAAATTGATTTTACCGACCGGGGCGAAGGTTATGAACGGGTAATCCGACAGGCGGGCAAGATCAGGGCGGAGCTTGATTATATGGAAAAGGAAGATATCGCCGGGCAGCTGGTGGATCAGGTGCTGGAGTCGCTGAAGTCATCCTGCCAGAAGCTGGGGAGAACGATGGAGGTTGCTTTTTTTCGGCAAGAAGGGATTAAAATATGAAAATTCAAATCAATCATACGACCCGGTATACTTATCCGGAGCCCGTGACGGACAGTGTCAATGAGATCCGGCTCACTCCGCGAACGAATTACAGGCAATCCTGTTATCATCATGAGGTGGAAATTTTTCCGCCAGCGAATTTACTTACTTATGAAGATTTCTTCGGAAACCGGGTCCACGCTTATTCGGTGAACAAACCTCATACCGAGATGGTCATTCATACCCGAGCAACAGTCGTAACGGAAGACCGGGCCCAACGACGCGATCTGCCGAAGCTGGATCTGGAAGAGCAAATCACACGGATGAAGGAAGAGGAATTTCATAACCGTTATATCGAGTTTATTCTGCCGACCCGCTACACGGAGGTTACTCCGGAGCTGATGGAATTTGCTTCCCAGCACCCTTTTGACGAAGCGGAGGATTTATACGAATGGACCAAGAGGCTGTCCTCCACCATCTATGAGCAGTTCACTTACGATCCCGAAGCGACGAGCGTCAACACGACAGTCAAAAAAGCGCTAAAGCTCAAGCGCGGCGTCTGCCAGGACTATGCCCATCTTATGATTGCGGTCTGCCGAAGTGTCGGACTTCCGTCGAGATATGTGAGCGGATATCACTTTGTGGGCGATCTTCAGGGCGGCAATGCCGATTTTGAACAGGCTTCCCATGCATGGGTCGAGACGCATATCCCGGGGAGCGGCTGGCTCGGCTTCGATCCGACCAACAACGTGGAAGTGAACTGGCGTTATGTAAAGCTGGGACATGGACGCGATTACAAAGATATTGTGCCGGTCAAAGGCGTGTATCGTGGAGCCGCAGGCAATCTGGAAGTCACGGTGGATGTGCGGTTACTGGACAAATAATAGGGGTTAAAACGTCAATAAGCTACGGCGTTTCAGCTGTCACGGCCGCTTTCGGTTAATAACCGGAGGCGGCTGTTTTGATTTGTCTTTTTCGGAGAAAATAGTAGGACAACCTTCTCTGAACCTTGGGTTTGGAAGGAACCTTTTTTACCTGAAATGATTAAAAGGGAGGCTCCTTTGGGTAATCTTGAGACAGAGTCACTATTTACGTGAAAACGGAAGGAGAGCCTACATATGAGCCCTAATACTGAACCCAAGCAGCGATTTGCAGGAAAAACAGCCATTATTACCGGAGCGGGCTCGGGCATCGGCAGAGCAACTGCCATTCAGATGGCCCGTGAAGGCGCCAATATCGCCCTGTTTGATCTGGTGAACGACCGTACCTCCGTTGTGGAGCGGAAGCTGAACCGGATACGTGAAGGCTGTGCGCTCGCCGTCGATGTGGATACCTCAAGCCCCGAGCGGATGGAAGCGGCGGTTCGGAAAACGGTGGAGCATTTCGGCGGGCTGGATATCGTATTTGCCAATGCGGGAATCAACGGTTCCATTGGTCCGATCGAAGAGCTGAGCATCGAAGACTGGCAGCGCACGCTGTCGGTCAACCTTACCGGGACGTTTCTCTCTTTGAAATACACTATCCCCCATATGAAGAGCAAAGGAAAAGGAAGCATTATTATTACCAGTTCCATCAACGGCAACCGGCGGTTTGCGAGCTTCGGCTTCTCGCCGTACAGCACGACTAAGGCGGGGCAGGTAGCCTTTGCCAAAATGGCCGCTCTGGAGCTGGCCAAATTCAAAATCCGGGTGAACGTCGTTTCTCCCGGGGCCATTTCCACGAACATCGACGAAAGCACTGAACCGAATGAAGAGCTGGAATCGATTGTCATTCCGATCGAATTCCCGGAAGGACAGCAGCCGCTGGCCGACGGGCCGGGCAAGCCGGAGGATGTGGCTAACCTCGTATGCTTTCTCGCATCGGATGAATCGTCCCATATTACCGGAGCGCATATTGTAATCGACGGCGCCGAATCGCTGCTGACTTAAAGGAAAGCAAATAGCAACATCCAGCTAGTTTGATCCGTGTTCTTCGGACCCGTTCCGGAGGATGCGGATTTTTTTGCGGCGGGTAATGGAAATAAATGATAAACTGTTGTAAGTATGTTATTTTTTACCTGAGAGGTGACAAGGTTGAGGGTTTTAAATTTTATGACTTCTTTCCATTTAACCTGCAGCACGAATACAAGGCCGGCTGTCAGAGAAGGGATCACCGCCCTGCTGTATTTTGTGTATGTGAATGTGATTTATTATCTGCTCGGTCTGTTCTATAAATCCCAGTGGATGGATCAATTAACAACCGCCTTTCCCGATAAGGATTGGATGAGATTGGCGTTTACTGTGCCGGCTGTGGTTCTACAGCTTGTTCCTCTATTCATTATCTTGAAGCTGCGGGGGGAAACCTGGGGATCCATAGGGATAAAGCGTTCCAAAATCGTAATGTCCATCATCATCGGTCTCATCGCAGTCCTTCCTTTCCGCTGGATACCCATTGCGAACTGGATGTTTCACGGCAAATCTCTCCCGCTGGACGGAGGGGCGGTGCTGGGGTTCTTCTATTATTTGGCGCTGATCGCGCTGCCGGAGGAACTGATCTTCCGGGGCTACATCCAGACGAGGATTATGGGGCTCATCCCGAGTAAGTCCGCGGCAATCCTGACGACGGGCATGCTCTTTGCCTTTATTCATGTTCCGTTTCAAATGGCGGTCCTGAATCTGAATTATGCCGGGTATGTTGCTCAGATGTATTTGCATTTGATCATTATCTTGTGCATGCATCTATATTTTACATACATTTATACGAGAACGAATAATATTGCCGGGGCGGCGCTGTGCCATGCCCTCATTGATTTTATAATAGGCTGATCAGCTGCGGATAACTGTGATAAAATAAAGCCCAGGCGCTCAGAGCGTCCCATATTGATCAAGGAGGCGGTGGAAATGGCCATTATGTCTTGGCTGGCCGAGCAGCGGATTGAAGAGGCGATGCGCAAAGGCGAATTCCGGAATTTGCCGGGCCATGGCAAGCCGCTGGAACTGGAGGATATGTCGGGGGTGCCCGACGAACTCCGAATGTCGTTCAAGATCATGAAGAACGCCGGGCTTCTTCCGGAGGAGCTGCAACTGCGGGCGGAATGCGCGACCCTGGAAAATCTGCTTGCCGCCTGCCACAGCGGCGGGGGAGAGAAACGCGAGCTCGGACGCAGACTGACCGAGAAAAAGCTGAGGCTGGAAGAGATTCTCCGGCAGCGGGGACTCGATGGAAGCGCCGCATTTGCGCAGTACGGGGAACAAATCCGGATGAGACTGGATAAAGAGTAGGAAATGGCGAATTTATAATAGAACTGCCGGCGGGATGAATGGAAGAAGCGCCATGCCACGCAGAAGATTAAGAATGCCCGGCCACTTGTTGATAGAGCGGCCGGGCATTCTTTTGATGTCTCCATCATTTCAAAGAGAGAAACGGAAACAGTTTATTGCTGGAAGGAAGGGTGGAGTCTGACCAGCATTTCGGGAGTGACTACGATGTCTTTGCGGGAGATCCGGTCCAGCTTGAAAGAAGTCAGCAAATCAAGCGGCGAGACCTGGGTCGGTTCAGGCAGCAGTCCGGCCACCCAAGCCAGCCAGCCGTTAACCGTCTGTGGCGTCACACCCGCATCCCGCAGCTCGGCGAGCGTAATCCCGCCGTGACGCTTGGCCAGACGTCGTCCGTCCCGGTCCAACAGGAGCGGGACATGGGCAAAGCGCGGCAGCTTCCAGCCCAGCGCTTCGTAGAGCATCAGCTGACGGGGCGTGGAATCAAGGAGATCGGCTCCGCGAAGCACATCCGTAATGCCCATGAGGGCGTCGTCCACGACGACGGCAAGCTGGTACGAGAAGATGCCGTCGGCTCGGCGCACGATGAAGTCGCCTCCAGCGGCTGCATCGGTCCGGCGGGGGCCAGCGACGCCGTCGGTGAAGAAGATTTCTCCGGACGGAACGGCGAAGCGGAGGGAAGGCGACTTGTTCAAGGATCGCCACTGCGCCTCTTCAGGAGACAAGCTTCGGCATGTTCCGGGGTAAACCGGGCCTTCCGAGGCCAGACCGTGGGGAGCGGCAGCGGCCGCCAGAATATCATGGCGGCTGCAGTAGCAGGGGTACAGCCTTCCTTCGGCCTTCAGCCGGTTAAGTGCCGTTTCATACAGCTTCAGCCGCTCGCTTTGGACATAAGGTCCGAAGGGTCCACCCACGTCGGGCCCTTCGTCCCAGTCGAGACCGAGCCAGCGTAGATCGTAGGTGATTTGCCGGGCAAATTCGGGCCGGCAGCGAGCCGTGTCAATGTCCTCCATACGGAGCACGAAGATTCCGTTCCTGTTGCGGACTTGCAGCCAGGCCATCAGTGCGGCCAGGGCATTGCCAATATGGATGAAGCCGGATGGCGACGGTGCGTATCGGCCGCGAATGGCGCTGCCGGCCAGTTCAATATTTGAGAGCGGAAGCAAAGGAGAACCCTCCTAACGAGACAAATAATGTATGACTTGCGAAGCGGACGCTGCATCAAAGGGCGACCTGGAATCCGAGGCCCGTCTACCGTCTTGAATTTTTCAGAGGTTTCGCCCATGATTACAATAACGAAAATGATCACAATAATGGGAGGATCACTTTTCTATTCAATATTTTATTGTAATTCACGAATCAGGCAATTGCCAGTCCCACTGTTTGTTTACTATGATTAGTCGAATGATGCATTGAAATGAATATTAACTATATTTACTGATGACGGAGAGATTACATGAGCACACTGCCGATTATTCAGGTCATACCTGAACTTAAAAATATACTTGACGCATCTCCCTCCGCCGTCCTTATTGCTGAACCGGGAGCGGGAAAGACGACGGCGGTGCCGCTTGCGCTGCTGGAAGAGCCGTGGATGAAAGGCAAAACCATGCTTATGCTGGAACCCAGACGGCTTGCCGCCAGGGCGGCGGCTGTCTATATGGCGTCCCGTCTAGGAGAAAAGGCAGGCCAGACTGTGGGCTACCGAATGCGCATGGACAGCAAAACGGGGCCAAACACGCGCATCATCGTCGTTACCGAAGGCGTGCTGACCCGGATGCTTCAGGACGACCCGTCACTTGGCGACACCGGGTTAGTGATATTCGACGAGTTCCACGAACGAAGCCTGAATGCGGATCTGGGCCTTGCGCTCTCGCTGGAGACGCAGGCCGTTCTGCGCGAGGATTTGAAGCTGCTCATTATGTCGGCAACGCTGGACGGAGAGAAGGTATCCGAACTGCTTGGCGCAGCTCCGGTCGTCCGGTGTCGGGGCAGAGTCTATCCCGTAGACACGATTTATGCGCCGCCTGCAAAGTCAATCCCGCTTGAAAAGGCTGCGGTGAACGCGGTCCGCCGCGCTCTGGCTGAACAGTCCGGCGATATCCTGCTGTTTCTTCCTGGCGAAAGGGAAATCCGCAGGGTCGAATCCGAGCTGCTGTCCGGCGCGCTCCCCGGGAACGTGGAAGTTCGCCCGCTCTACGGCCAACTGCCGCAGGCCGAGCAGGACAGCGCCGTTGCGCCGGCTGTTGAGGGCTGGCGGAAAGTGGTGCTGGCGACGTCGATTGCCGAGACAAGCTTGACGATCGAAGGGGTGCGGACCGTGATCGATTCCGGTCTGCGCCGTACGCAGCGGTTCTCGCCGAGAACCGGCATGCCCCGTCTGGAGACGCTGCTGATCTCCAAGGCGTCTGCGGATCAGCGGCGCGGCCGGGCGGGACGGACCGCTCCGGGCGTCTGCTACCGGCTCTGGAGCCCGGAAGAGCACGACCGCCTGCCCGAATCGGACGCGCCGGAGATTCTGGAGGCCGATCTCTCCGGTCTCGCGCTGGAGCTGGCGCTGTGGGGCGTACGCGACCCCGCGCAGCTTGCCTGGCTGGACGCCCCGCCGCCCGCGCCGTACGCGCAGGCGACGGCGCTGCTGCGCCAGCTCGGCGCGCTGGACGCCGCCGGCGCCATAACCCGCACGGCCGGCGCCTGGCCGCGCTCGGCACACACCCCCGCGCCGCGCACATGCTGCTGCGCGCGGCCGGGCTTGGCGCGGCGCCGCTCGCCTGCCGGCTGGCGGCGCTGCTGCAGGAGCGGGACCCGATGCGCGGTCCCGCCACGGGCAGTTGCGACCTCACGCTTCGCGTAGAGGCGCTGCTGCGGTACGAGGCCTCCGCCGGGCGCGAAGCGGGCGGAGGTGATCCCGCGGCTCTTCGCGCCGCTGCGCGCGCGAGCCGCGGACTGCTGGCGCAGCTGCGGGCGGCTGCGCCCGAAGCCGCGCTTTCGGCCGATAACGACTCGGCCGATGCTGTGGCGGCGGACCCTTTCCTGTGCGGTCTGCTGCTGTCCTTCGCCTATCCCGACCGGATCGGACAGCGCCGGGGAGGAGGAGCTTTTGTGCTCTCCGGCGGACGGGGTGCGGCAATGGGTGAGAGCCAGCATCTGGCGCGTGAGCCTTATATCGTTGCCGTTTCCGTTGACGACAAGGGGACGCAGAGCCGGATTATGCTTGCGGCTCCGGTGGAAGAGAGGGATTTGCTGGCGAACCACGAGGATAAAATATCCGAGCTTTCCCAAGTATACTGGGATGAGGACAGCAAGAGCGTGAAATCCCGCCGCCGCGTGATGCTCGGCGAGCTTTCGCTTAAGGAGACCGGGCATGAACGGCCTTCGCCGGAGGAAGCCGCAAGGGTTCTGATGCAGGTGATTGCCGGAGAAGCTCTAGGACCGCTTCCATGGGACAAGGGTACAATTCAGTTTAGGGAACGGATGGCGTTCATGCACCGGCTTGATCGGAGTTGGCCGGATGTGTCCGATGCGGGACTCACAGACAGCTTGGAAGAATGGCTGCTGCCTTATCTGGTTGGCTGCCGCAGTCTGCGCGATTTACAGCGTCTTTCGCTGCGCGATGCGCTGGAGGGTCTGCTGGACTGGGAGCGGAAACGTGAGCTGGACCGGGAGGCTCCCACGCATATTGCGGTGCCCAGCGGCTCCCGGATCGCGGTGGATTATAGCGACCCGGCGGCTCCGGTGCTGGCGGTAAAGCTTCAGGAAATGTTCGGACTGAAGGAGACTCCACTAATTGGAAATGGCAGGGTGCCCGTTCTGCTTCACCTGCTGTCGCCTGCGCGTCGCCCGGTTCAGGTGACTGCCGATCTCGCCAGCTTTTGGAAGAGCGGATATTTTGATGTGAAGAAAGACTTGAAGGGCCGGTATCCCAAACATTATTGGCCGGAAGATCCGCATCAGGCCATCCCGACAAGCCGCACGCGGCCGGTAAAATAGCTGCAAGAGAGCATTCCATATTTCGGGAAATCTGCGATTTTGGCACTTCATTCAGGCTCCTCTACTTCGTGCGCTGCGTTTGGAAAATCACATGAAGGGTAATAACTAACGTAGCAACATGACAAAGGCGCAGCAACATGACGAAGGAGGGCTTCAAGTGACAAAGAAAATAGTTGGCATTTTCGATACGGAACGAGAGGCAACCAGAGCGATTCAGGAATTGCAGGGCAGAGGCTTCCGCAATGAAGATATTTCGGTGGTCACGAGGGATCGCGACGATCTGAACACGATTACCGATGAAACGGATACAATGGCTCCGGAGGGAATCGCTACAGGAGCCGCAACCGGCGGAGTAGTCGGAGGGATAGCCGGCCTGCTGGCAGGAATCGGCGCGTTGGCCATTCCGGGTATCGGCCCGATTATTGCGGCAGGCCCGATTGCGGCGGCGTTAACCGGCGCCGCGGTGGGAGCTGGCGCAGGCGGCTTGGTCGGCGGACTGGTCGGATTGGGCATCCCCGAAGACGAAGCGAAAGAGTATGAAGGATACGTCGACCAAGGCAAAATCCTGGTTCTGGTGGATGACAATGGACGGGATACCGAAATTCATGATATCTTCCGCGGCAATCGCTCGCTGAACGCCTCGCGCTATGAATCGTCGGTAGGTCCAACCAATCCGGACATTATTCCGGACGACTCAAGAGTAGGCAACACGATGGGCAACAGAGGGTCGATGAACACCGATACCGACCCGGATCTCTATAACCGGAACAAGTTCTAACATAAACACATTATAAACATCATTAAAAAACAAACCGCATTTCCCTTCAACAAATATGGGGAATGCGGTTTTTTGCGTCTGTACACCTTACGGCAGCAGTCCAACAAACCAATCGTTCCGAATTGAATGGTATATATTAACATTTCGCAGTTCGGCAACAAACCTATTAATACCATTCCCACTATAGACAATATTACAACATATGAAAAATTCATAATAGTAAACTCAAAAACCCTCTCCCCCCTCACACCATATCCATAAACTCAATCTAAATCTCTCCCGCATCAATAACTCCAGAAAAAGGAGAGGCGAATCCGCAAAATCATATTGTGAAATTTGAGAAACAGTGATTATATAGAGGTAACGTATCCCGCATTTTGATAAGGGAGGTCTTTCATGGCTTTTATGATTGCTCAACGGGCGTTTATTAAGCTGTATCTCATTACCATGGTGGAGCAACATCACGGCTATGGCTATCAAATGCTTGAAGATTTGCGCAGGGATTTTAAAAGTCACGGATACAACCCTCCGCAGAGCGAAATTTACCGCGCTCTCCACGAATTGGTTCAGCAAGGGATTCTATACCGCACGAAGCAATTAAAGGGGAATGATCCCAGGGTGGATTTTCAGGAAATCGTTCTTTACCATTTCACGTCGGACGGAGCCGAGAAGGCAAAGCTCTACAAGAAGCAGGTGAAGACGGATCTTGACCGTTGTTTGGGAATATTAAACAAAGCGGTGGCCGACAACTATTAGAAGAACCGGGATGTTCTGCACCCGAATGCGAGACGGCCAAGAATGGACGCCAAAAACCCCCGGCTGCGGATATCATGTGTCCGCAGCCGGGGGAGAGGTAAGGCATCCTACATATCGTCATAATCCGAAACATTGCGTTTGGCTGCCATCGCCGGGGTATTGGAGGTTCCATAATCCTCTACGCTATCCCAGGCCTGCGCATCGTCGAACCGGCCGGTGTGCTTTTGCCTTCCTTCTCCCGCTCCGGAAGGCGGCCGGGTCATGGCCTGCTCCTCGACCGGACGGTCGCCGGAAATCTCTTTTCGCGGAGTATGTTCCACGCTGTACGCGGTGAAGGGAATCGCCTCCAGCCGTTCGTAAGGAATTTCTTCGCCGCTGACGACGCATAGGCCGTAGGTGCCGTCCTCCATCCGCTGAAGGGCCTGATCGATTTCCTCTAATTCGTCTTCCAGAGAATCGTTAATCGCCAGGTCGCGGCTCCGTTCGAAGGTTTCGGTTCCCACGTCGGCAGGATGATTGTCCACTGACGACAGTTCGCCGGTTGATATACGCAGCGAATCGCCGAGCAGGCTGTTTTCTTCGTTATTTTGAGCGAAATGCTCTTGCAGCTCCCGTCTGCGATCCAGCAGAAGCTTTTTCAGATGGGCAAGCTGGGTATCCGATAAATGACTCATATAGAAACTCCCTTTCTGAACGTAATAAAACCCTGGGTGTAATTCTTCCTTACCCTAATAAGCGAGGATGCAATCACCCTTCCCCCCGGGGCGTTGGTATTTTCAGCTTCTCTTCACCCTGATATAATGGGAAAGCCGGAAGAGAGCAGTCCACATTTGGAGGTATGGAAGATGGATGAACATATGAAGCGGAGACTGGACAAACAGAGAAAATTGTTCAGTCAGCTTGGGATCACGCTGGACGCGCTTACCATTCATGAGAAAGAATTCGGCATGAAATTACGCGGATACGATCCGGAGGAAGTAGATACTTTTTTGGATAGCGTCATCAAGGATTACGAGCGGTTCTATGCAACCATCGCCGACTTGATGGACAAATGGCAGGAGCAGCAGATTGCCCTGCGTGAATTGAAAGCGGAAAGCAAGCAGGCGCCGCCCCCCGTTATCCGCGGAATCGATCCGAAAGAGATCGAGGAGACGATATTGAGGCTTGAGTCAGGCGTCCGTCAGCTCAAGGAACGAGTTCAGCGAACTGAGATTATTTAGCCTCCGGGAAATGGGTATGCAAAAATAAACGGCGAATCCGCCGGATGCCGGGACGGAGGTTGTATTTTTTGTGGATAAAAATGTATGGAATTTGAAAGTCCGTGGAAAAATTGCACTGGGCTACAGTATGATCCTATTGGTGCTCGGCCTCTTTCTGATCATCGTTCAGGGCCGGATATCCGAGCTTGAACAGGAAACGATTATGCTGAGCGGACATGATATGCAGGTGAACGAGCTTACTTTTCAAATTGAGAAGAATGTACTGGATATGGAGACCGGTCAACGCGGCTATGCGATCACCGGCGACGAATCGTATCTTGCCCCTTACTACGACGGGCTGGAGAAATGGAGAATCCACTATACCAAACTGAACGAAATGATCTCGGGTAATCCAAGCCAGCTTGACAATTTGAAAAATATCAGAGTCAATATCGAAACGTGGATCGTCAAATCGGGACAATATGTCGTTGACCTCAAACAGGCAGGACGCGATGCCGAGGTTAACGCCTATTTCCATGCGGACACCGGTAAATCGATTGTCGAGCAAATCCGTAAACAGTCGCAGTATTTCCGCGAGATTGAAAAAGGGACTACTGCAAAGCGGGTGACCGATCTTAAAGATCGCAATCGCCAGCTGATTGTAACGATGTACGTTTTGTGGAGTATGGTTGCGCTGGTCGCCATTGCCGCTTCCATTCTGATTTCTGGAGGGATCGTCAAGACGCTGAAGAACGTGATTGACGCGATCAACCATATCGCCGATGGAGATAGCAAGGCAAGACGAATCGAAGTGAACACCAAAGACGAGATCTACGATCTCGCCATTGCGACAAACCGTCTTCTGGAGAATGTGGAAAGAGAGCAGCGGATCAGCGATCAGGTAACCCGTATGTCTCTCAAACTTCAGGAAAAAACGGCTCCTGCCGATTTAAGCGATACTTTCCTGAGCAAGCTGTCCACAATGCTGGAAATACAATATGGTGCGGTGTATATTGCTCAAGGCAATTATGGCGACTCTCTGGTGCGTGTTAGCTCCTACGCGGGCGGGGAAGAGGATACGCACCTCGGTAGAGAAAAAGTCATGCTGGGAGAAGGCCTGGTCGGTCAATGCGCACTGGATCAGAATCTCTTGAAGCTTGAAGAACTTCCCGTCGACTATATTAACATCAGCTCGGGTCTTGGAAGAACCCCGCCGAGGCAGGCGGTGATCGCGCCGGCTATATTTGAGAATAGAACGGTTGCGGTGGTGGAGGTTGCTTCGCTCATGAGATGGACTCCGGAACATTTCACTCTGCTGAAGCAGATGCTCGATCTGTTCGCCGTCTCGGTGAATTCAGTCATGACTCGCATGCAGATCGAACAGCTCTATTCGGAATCCCAGACCATGAACGAGGAGCTGCAGACTCAGTCCGAAGAACTCCAAGTTCAGACCCACGAACTGATTAACGTTAACAGCAAGCTGGAAACGCAAAAGGAGTTTGCGGAGAATACGGCATCGGAACTGGAGAAAATGAACGAGGAGCTTGAAAGAAGTTCCCGCTACAAATCCGAGTTTCTGGCAAATATGTCGCATGAGCTGCGGACTCCGCTTAACAGCATGCTGCTGCTGTCTCAGATTTTGTCCGAAAATCAAGGAGGCAATTTAACGGAGGAGCAGCAAACATACGCATCGGTCATTCATTCCTCGGGAAGCGATTTGCTGGCGATTATCAACGATATTCTGGACTTATCCAAGGTCGAGGCAGGTAAAATGCAAATCGAAACGAGCGCGGTCAATCTTACGGAATTCCATTCCCTGTTTGACGGGTACTTCGGCATGACGGCTGGATCCAAAAAACTTGAGTTCAGCGTCGTCCTGAAGGATAGAGTGCCCGATATCTTCTACACGGATGAGCTTCGGCTGCATCAAATCCTGCGAAATTTGCTGTCTAATGCCTTTAAATTTACGGAAAAGGGCGGCGTAAAGCTGGAAGTCTCCAAGCTCGACACCTTCTCAGCTCCAGGATACCATCCCGATGGACCCATGCTGGCTTTCTCCGTAATCGACAGCGGCATCGGAATTTCTCCTGATAAACGAAATCTTATATTCGAAGCTTTCCAACAGGCGGATGGATCGACGGCGCGCAAGTTTGGCGGCACGGGACTCGGATTGTCCATTTCGCAGCAGCTTGCGAAGCTCCTCGGAGGATATCTTACGCTCAAGAGCAAGCCGAATGAGGGAAGCATCTTCACGCTGTATCTTCCTTGCAGGAATGAACCATGGGAGCCGCAGGGCCAAATATTCGAGTCCGAGGCGGCGGCGACGGTTGAAAGCGGGACTTTTGCAAAAGGCAGTGTCGAGGAAATGCGCACCGACAATAGCTTTTATTCAGCGGATTATGGATGTTTGACCGGCAAAACCGTGCTTGTCGTCGATGACGACTCCCGTAATATTTTCGCGCTGACCCAAACGCTGCAGAAGTATGATATGAAGGTGCTAACGGCGCAGAACGGATTTGAGTGCCTCCAGATCGTCAGAGAACATCCCGAAATCGGAATTGTTCTTCTCGATATTATGATGCCGGTCTTGGACGGCTACGACACGTTATCCATTCTTCGTGAAGAGCTGCTGCTTAGCGAGCTTCCGATAATAGCCGTATCCGCGAAGACAATGAAGGAAGACAGAGAGAAGTGCCTTGCCGCTGGTGCGACGGATTTTATCAAAAAGCCTGTGAACATCAAGGAGCTCCTTCAACTGATGTGCCATCATCTAAGAAAAAAGAGTGATTGGCGGTAACATAACCAGTCAGTAACACAGCCGGATATTCGGCAACCGGAACCCCCGGCCCGCGAACAGTCGCGCTCCTAATGGAAGCAGCGATTGCCGCGGGCTTTTTCATATGGAACGATTCCAGGACCGGCTAATGGATACTCGTATATGAGCGGTTGAGGTCAAGTATTAATTCCGGCAGCCAATCGGCAAGTGAAAGAAATGTGAATCCCTCCGACTGAGCTTTATCCGTATCCATATGCCAAGACTGCCCGATGCCAAATGGAGACATATGCTGTCACTATTTCTGGTATACTTTGGGTTATGATCACGCTGAGGGAGGAATTTGAGATGGTTGAACCGCATACTGCTTTAATTCTGATTGACGTACAGGAGGCGATGTTTTCGTATCCGGGGATGAAGCTGCATGACGAAGAAGGCGTGATGGAACGAATCGTATCGCTGCTTGGCAGGGCACGCCAGAGCAATACGCCGGTAATTTTTATTCAGCATTCCGAGGACGAAGAATACACCAAGGGATTGCCCACATGGCAGATCAGCTCCCGAGTCGCGCCGCTGCCCGGAGAAAAGATCATTGAGAAGCCGACGTGGGATGCCTTTCATCTTACCGGACTAAGAGAAGAGTTGGAGCGCGCAGGAATCACCAATCTAGTCTTCGCAGGCATGCAAAGCGAGTTCTGCGTCGATTCGACATGCCGCCGGGCGTTCAGCCTCGGCTACTCATCCGTTCTGGTCGAAGATGCCCACAGCACATTTGACAACGGACGACTTACCGGCGAAGAAATTGTTCGCCATCATAACGGAGTGCTTGGTGGACGGTTCGTCACGCTGAAGCCGGCAAGCGAGATAATCTTCTAAATGGGCGGGAAATACAGGGCTATGCAGCCCAAGAAACGTTCCCGTCTGCGGCTATTTGCGGGTAAACACTATTTTATATGGAAAAGATATTTGAAGTGGGCGACAGGCAAGGAGTCAATGGCGACTGCTTTCAGCCGGGAATCCTTGCCATGCAAGGTGTTCGAGCACGCAACTCCCTTGCTGCGGAAGCTGCGAAAGGTGGACATGCAGCTGCAATACAATAAAATTACAAATCTCAAACTTGCTGTCCAAAGGCTTGACGGTTTGATTATTCATCCGGGTGAAACGTTCTCCTATTGGCGGAGAATCGGAAAGCCTACCAGGCAAAAGGGGTACATGGAGGGAATGGTGCTTTACTACGGGGGATTTAAGTCCGGCGTGGGCGGAGGGCTGTGTCAGCTCTCGAACCTAATCTATTGGATGTCGCTTCATTCGCCGCTTACGGTGACGGAACGGCATAGACACAGCTACGATGTTTTTCCGGATGAACAGCGAACCCAGCCCTTTGGCAGCGGGGCCACCTGTTCCTATAATTATTTGGATCTCCAACTTAGAAATAAGACCAACGCGGACTATCAGCTAAGGCTATGGCTTACCGATACGCATCTTCACGGAGAATGGCGCAGCACAGAATCGCCGCTCTATACGTACGAGGTATATGAAAGTGATCATTCGATTTCTTTAGAGCCATGGGGCGGATACCTTCGCCGCAATAGCATTCGGCGGAGGGTGTTAGCACGGGACGGCAGTGTCGCGTTTGACGAGTCCATTACCGATAACATGGCATTGATGATGTATGCCCCCTTGTTAAAGGAGAACTCCTTATAGTTTTTTTCATCCTTTGGATAGATCAGGCTTTCATAGGTCATATTTTTTATAAAAAGGCTGATTTTTTCCGCCGTCTGCGTTACATTAACAAAAGCAGCTTTTTTCTTACATCGACGCATACGGAAAGGAAGACCGAATAAATGAATACCAAAAAACCGCCGGTTCCCGTGGCATTGCTCATGCTTATCGGGATAATCGCCATCTCGTTCTCCGCCATTTTTATTAAGTGGTCCTCGGCTCCGGCTTCCGTCCAGGCCATGTACCGCCTGCTGTTCACCTCGCTTCTGATGGCGCCCTTCGTTCGCCCATACAGCGGAGCGCTGTCGGCCCTGCGCCTAAAAGATTGGATGCTGCTGACAGCCTCCGGATTCATGCTGGCGCTGCATTTTTTGTTGTGGATGGGTTCGCTCGAATTCACATCCGTTGCCAGCTCTACGATGATCATGGCGCTTGAACCCGTTTTTATTATGATTGGGTCTTTTATTCTGTTTAGGGAGCGCAGCACAGTTTCTGCGATAGCCGGTCTTGGAGTTGCGATTGTGGGAGTCGTCTTCATCGGTTGGGGAGATATCGGATTGTCATCGGACAATCTTAAGGGGGATCTGCTGTCCATTTTCGGAACCGCAGCGGTAGCCGTCCACCTCATGATCGGCAAAAAGCTGGTAGCCCGGATGCCTTCCTACTTGTACAGCCTGGTTCTCTTCATCATCGCCGGAGTCGTGTTTGCATTGTATAATTTCGGTATGGGCATTGCTTTCTTTGACTATCCGCCAAAAGAATGGGGCATCTTCGCACTGCTGGCTATCGTGCCGACCGTATTCGGGCACATACTGTTTAATTGGCTTCTCCAATATACGTCTGCGACTACCGTTTCCATGAATATTCTCGGAGAACCGGTCGGAGCGAGCATCCTTGCCTATGCGCTGCTTGGCGAGCAGCTGACCGGACTGCAATGGGGAGGCGGTCTGCTGGTGCTCGGCGGTCTCGGTTGTTATTTGTACATGGGCAGCCGAAACGCAGCGAGAGAAGAAGAGCGGAAGTTCAGCCATCCGCAGGAACCTCAGACACTGCCGGAAAGCGCTTCTTGAGCCGGGAAAGTCCAATCCGATTTGAACATACAACGAACGATGCAAAGGAGCTTTAAATCATGCACGACAGTCCTATGGATGAAAATAAACCCGATTCGGCGGTAACCTCCTCCGTCAGCGAAGAGCTGTGGAATGAGGATACGTACAGCGCTTGGATAAGCCGTTTTGGAACGCCCGAAGAAGCCGCGGTCAAGCTGCGGAATAATCCCGCCGTCAAGCTTCAGCCGCTTCTTGCCCATTTTGGAGAAGTAAGCGGCAAGAAAATCATGAACCTGATGGGATCGAACGGGGTAAAGGGCGTAGCACTTGCCCTGCTTGGCGCGGAGGTGTCGGTCGCCGACTTCTCGGAAGGCAATGCGCGTTATGCGAGCGAACTGGCGGAAGAGGCGGGAGTCCGGCTGGATTATGTCGTCTCCGACGTCTTGAATCTGCCACAGGACATTCGTCGTGGAGCATACGATATTGTTTTTGCGGAGCAAGGGATCGTTCATTATTTTACCGACCTGAAGCCTTTCATGGATATGGCATATTCGCTGTTGACTCCCGGTGGACAGTTTATTTTGCGGGATTTTCATCCGGTGTCGACCAAGCTGATCTCATCCAAAGGCTCCACAGCCAAAATCCGCAAGCATAAGGTAAGCGGAGATTACTTCGATACTTCACTTGAGGAGAAGCAGGTGTCCTATGCCAAGTATACGCCGGAAGATGGCGGAAGCGGGGACCATATGGGCGTTGTTTACTGGCGCAAATGGACCCTCGGCGAGATCGTGACCGCAGCTGCTGACAGCGGATTGCATATACGGAAGCTAATCGAAGAGCCGAATCTGTCCTCGGAAGTGTTCGACAAGGGCATCCCGAAGACGTTTGTGCTGATCGCGGAGAAGCCCGATGTAGAAGGTTACTAAGCAAATAAGGTGTCAGGCTGCACTTGGCCCGGCACCTTTTTATTTACGCTCTTGATATTACTTTTTACTCATAAATAATGACGGCTTCAATTCTTCGCTTTCAATGAGGATGGCGGTTAACCCTAAAGTGGACTTAGTTTCATGCCATTCATCTTTCTCCCAAAAAACGGCGTCTCCAGTTTGCACCTTAACATATTCTTCATCTTTACCTCTCACATAACCTTCACCATTTATAATGATAAGAAGCTGAGGTACAACGGCTTGGTGATAACCGACGACACCATTTTCCTCTAAGTGCATACACCCGATATGTGCCGATTTATTGGTTTGAAGAATACGTGACATCGTAAAGTCGGAATTGAATTCTGTAATCTTTTTACCGCTATCTTTACTAAATTGATAAAGCTCCATAATTAACCTCCCATATGCTAAAAAGTATGATGAAATCCTGCCTCCAAGCTGTCCGCGAAAGCCTTCTGAATCGCAGACATAGCGTGGTCCTTACGCCAGGCCAGATAGAACCCCCCGCGTTCCGGGATAATCCCTGGAAGATTGCGATATCCCAAGCTCCCCGATTCCAGCTCTGCCGCAATACCGATTTTGGAAAAAACGGCGACCGCATTGCCTTGAACGACCAGTCTCTTGACCGCCTCGGCACTATGCAGCTCCACCTTATTCCATAAATGCAAGCTGTTCAATTCAGCCCAGCTGTCGGCGAATTCCCGCAGACGGCTTCCTGGGGCATGCTGAATCCACGGCTCCCGGGCTATTTGGTCAGGCGCGATTTCATTCATGTATACAAAAGGGTGCTCCGGAGGAAATATAAGTACAGCTTCATCGTCGATTATCTTTTTCAAATGTAAAGATTCGTCCGCCTGCCCGCCGCCGTGCAGAACGGCAAGTCCAATCTCGCGGCTTCGCAGCTGTTCACGCAAACCGTGTTCATCAGCTTCCGAAACGGTGATTTCAATTTCCGGGTAGTGTTGTACCATACCGGCCAAAACAGCTGGCAGCAGGTAAGCCACCGGGATCGCCGATGCACCGATGTCCAGTTTGGCCTTGGAGCGGGAAATGGTTTTCTTTACGCTTCTTTCGGCTTCGGACGCTAGCGCGACAATACGAACAGCATATTGATGCAGCGCAAGACCGGCTTCAGTCAGCAGCACGCGGCCGCTCCGGTTCTGAAACAAAGGGGTGCCGAGTTCACTCTCCAGTGATTTCATATGAAACGAAACGGTCGGCTGCTTCAGGCCGAGTTCGGAAGCTACGTCGGTGACTTTTTTATATTTTTCAATGAGAACGACGATTTGCAATTTTAAAATATTCATGGGATTTCCTCCGCTTAAACTGTGATTCACAGATATTCTCTTCGTATATTATAGAATATTTCTATATCGTTATACATATTCTATTTCTTTTTTTATCTTTCATTTTACACAAGTCGGGGGTTTAACTAACGTAGGGATTTTACAATTAATGATGTCAGGGCAAACGAGCCTAATTAACGACACCAAATGTAGGAGGAGACAAACAACAATGCGCTCTAGAAAATCCTGGGTTATGGCACTTGCATTAACAGGTGTATTGGCACTTTCGGCATGCGGAAATAATGGGGGAAATAATACGGCTAACGGCGGTAACGCAGGGGCCAGCAACGCGCCTACACAAACAAACAGCGGCGCAGAACTCAGCGGTTCGATTCTTGCTTCCGGCTCCACGGCCCTTCAGCCCCTGGTTGAACAGGTTGCCGAGAAATTTATGGAGCAGCACGCAGGCTTGGATATTCAGGTTCAAGGCGGCGGCAGCGGCACTGGACTCACACAGGTTGCAGAAAAACAAGTGGATATCGGTAACTCCGACGTATTCGCAGAAGAGAAACTGAAAGACGCGGATGCCGAGAAAGCGAAGGCGCTCGTCGATCATCAGGTTGCAGTAGTCGCGATTACGGCTGTTAGCAACCCGGCTGTAGGCGTTGACTCTTTGACGAAACAGCAGCTGGTTGATATTTTCACCGGCAAAATCACGAACTGGAAAGAAGTAGGCGGCGCGGATCAAAAGATCCAGATCATCAACCGTCCGGCAAGCTCCGGCACACGCGCAACATTCGAAAAGTTCGCGCTGGGAACCAAGACGGAAGATCTTCCAGGCTCCATTCAGGAAGATTCCTCGGGTACCGTTAAGAAGATCATCGGCGAAACTCCGGGAGCAATCGGATACCTGGCTCTGTCTTACCTTGATGAATCGGTTCAAACTTTGAAATATGATAGTGTTGACCCATCCGTGGACAACGTAATCAGCGGTAAATATCCGGTTTGGGCATATGAGCATATGTACACGAACGGCGAACCGAACGAAACGGTAAAAGCGTTCCTGGACTACTTCCTGACTGACGAGGTTCAAAACGGCGATGTAACCGAGCTTGGGTACATTCCGGCCTCGAAGATGCAAGTTTCCCGCGATGTTGCCGGAACTGTAACGAACAAATAAACCGGTATCTAAAAGTAAAAGCTTTATAGATTTCAGAGGCGGAGTTCTTCTGCCTCTCTTTTCACTTTAAAGAGAAGGGACCTACATGATAGTGCAAAACAACAAAATCGCGCAGAATCACAAGTCGCGTATTGAAAAACATCATATCGAAGACTTTATCGGACGCTCTTATATGTCCTTTTGTGTTCTTCTGCTTATTGTCGCCATTATTTCGATGGTGTATTTTGTGATGTCTAAGGGCATTTCGACGTTTGTCGTCGACAAGGTAAGCGTTTCGGACTTCTTTTTCGGAACGAAGTGGTCTCCGGAAGGAAGCCCACCTTCTTTTGGAGCGCTGCCATTCATTGCTGGCTCCTTTGTCACGACGCTGCTGGCCGCGCTGATTGCCAGTCCGTTAAGCATTTGCGCCGCGCTGTTCATGACCGAAATCGTTCCGGGATGGGGGAAAAAGCTGCTTCAGCCCGTCATCGAGCTTTTGTCGGGTATACCTTCCGTCGTCTACGGCTTTGTCGGACTCAGCGTGATTGTGCCGTTCTTACGGAACGTGTTCCCCGGACAAGGAATCGGCGTTGCCGCCGGCTCGCTCGTGCTGTCGGTTATGATTTTGCCGACGATTACCAGCGTAACTGTCGATGCGCTGTCCGCGCTTCCGCAGAATTTGAAGGAATCCTCCTTTGCTCTTGGCGCCACCCGCTGGCAGACCATCGCCCGGGTTATTATTCCGACTACGCTGCCTGCCATTCTGACCGGTGTCGTATTGGGCATGGCCCGCGCTTTCGGCGAAGCGCTCGCGGTCCAAATGGTTATCGGGAACGCGCCGTTCATTCCGACATCGCTATTTGAATCGGCATCGACGCTCACCAGCGTCATCACACTCGGAATGGGTAATACAACGATGGGATCGCCGCAAAACAATTCGCTTTGGAGTATGGCGCTTGTTCTCATGCTGATGACCTTCTTATTCGTATTCATTGTCCGCCTGCTGGAAAAAAGGAGGGCAATCTAATGAAAGCAAGAACTGTTGACAAGATCGCCACCGGGATCATTGTAACATTAGCTCTGCTCATCGTTGCCGTTCTGGCCGGTCTGCTCGGATATATTTTATTCCGGGGCCTAAGTCACATCAGCTGGGATTTTCTGACCTCTGCTCCACAAAAAATTCGTGCGGGCGGCGGTGTCGGTCCGCAGCTGTTCAACTCGTTGTTCCTGCTTGTCCTGACGCTGCTGATTACCGTCCCGCTTGGGCTTGGAGCCGGCATCTACATGGCGGAGTATGCGCGTCCGGGAAGAATCACCGGTTTTATCCGTCTTATTGTTGAGGTCCTGTCATCCTTCCCGTCGATCGTCGTCGGCTTGTTCGGCCTGCTGCTCATCGTCAACATTTTCGGCCTCGGATTCTCCCTGGTTTCAGGAGCGCTGGCACTGACGGTATTCAATCTTCCGCTGATGGTGCGGATCACCGAGCAGGCGTTCCGCAGCGTTCCCGCGCAGCAGAAGGAAGCCGGTTTCGCGCTTGGGCTCTCTAAGTGGAAAATCGTCACCACCGTTCTGTTCCCGGTGGCGCTGCCCGCGATCATTACGGGAACAATTCTGTCTGCCGGCCGGGTATTCGGCGAAGCCGCCGCCCTGATGTTCACGGCGGGGATGAGCAGCCCGCGGCTGAACTTTAGCAACTGGAATCCGCTTAGTCCGTCTTCGCCGCTGAACCCGTTCCGCCCGGCAGAGACGCTGGCTGTGCATATTTGGAAGATCAATAGCGAAGGACTCGCCCCTGATGCGGTACAGATCGCCGCTGGAGCGTCGGCTGTCCTGGTCATTACGGTTCTGATCTTTAATCTGGCCGCCCGCTACGTAGGCAGATTGATCTACCGGAAGCTTACCGCTTCGCGGAGAATGAATTAGAGTGGAGGAATAGAACATGGAAGCGACACTTACGGCACCGCAAGTTTTACAGGAATCAAAGGTGGAGAAAAATTTCCGTACCGAAAGTTTGAGTATCTTTTACGGTACTTACGAAGCCGTGAAAGGCATTAGCCTGCCTTTCCCCGAGAAGTCGGTTACGGCGCTGATCGGGCCTTCCGGCTGCGGCAAGTCGACCTTTCTGCGGTCACTGAACCGTATGAACGATGAAATATCCGGGTCGACGACCAAAGGAAGCATTTGGATCGACGGTGTGGACATCAACGCCTCGGGCACGGATGTTATCAAGCTGCGCCAGAAAATCGGCATGGTCTGGCAGAAGCCCAATCCCTTTTATAAATCGATTTATGACAATATCGCTTTCGGGCCGAGATACCACGGGGTGAAGGGAAAGAAAGCGCTGGATGAGATTGTCGAGAGCAGTCTGCGCCGAGCCGCCTTGTGGGACGAGGTTAAGGACCGTTTGAAGGATTCCGCCCTGGCGCTCTCCGGCGGCCAGCAGCAGCGTCTCTGTATCGCCCGGGCTCTGTCGGTCAATCCGCAGATCCTTCTGTTAGACGAACCAGCTTCGGCGCTTGACCCGGTTTCCACCGGCAAGATTGAAGAACTCATCAAGGAACTGAAAGAGGAGCTGCGCATCGTTATCGTTACCCACAATATGCAGCAGGCGGCGCGGATCTCCGATTATACGGCTTACTTTTATCTCGGCCAACTGATTGAATACGGGCTGACAGAGAAGGTATTTACAAATCCGGAGAATTCGATGACCCAAGAATACATCATGGGCCGTTTCGGCTGAGTTTACAAAGTTGCAAATTCATTCTCCTGAATGTTCAGGTCACCCACCGGGATCAAACCGCTTCTTGATTAGAAGAGGGGATTCCGGTTTTTTGCATGCAACAAGGATTTTAATAATAAGGTTAAAAATAAGGATTGCAAAACTAATATCATTAGTTTATATTATAACTAATAAGATTAGTTTGGAGGGAAGACCATGAGAATAACACGTGACAACTGGCTGCTTCAGCTCACTTGGATGCCGCGTCTGTTTCCGGTAAACTGTTATATTGTGGAAGAAGAGAAAGACCTGACCCTGATTGATGCAGGGATGTCTTTCAGTCTGAACGGCATTCTCCGCACTGCCGAATCGCTCGGCAAGCCGCTGGCCCGGATCGTGCTGACCCATGCGCATGATGATCATGTCGGAGCGCTCGATGCATTGAAGAAAGAGCTGCCGCAAGCAGAGCTGTATATATCGGAGAGGGACTCGGCGCTGCTGCGCGGCGACAGTTCGCTGCGTTCCGGGGAGCCGGCAACGCCTGTCCGTGGTGGAGTTCCCAAGAGCATAACCAGCGTTCCCGATCATTTGCTCCACGATGGCGACGAGATCGGTTCACTAACTGCCATCTTCACACCGGGACATACGCCAGGATCAATGTCCTTTCTCGACCGGAGGAGCGGTGCGGTTATCGCGGGCGATGCGTTTCAGACCTTCCGCGGTACAGCGGTATCGGGTACAGTCGTGCCACTGTTCCCCTTTCCTGCAATGGCCACCTGGAACAAGGAAGCCGCTTTGGAGAGTGCTGTTAAAATTCAACAGCTGAACCCATCGCTTCTTGCGGTAGGGCACGGGAATTTGCTGAAACAGCCCGGCGAACGGCTGCGCAGCGCCATTGCGAAAGCTGAAGCCGGTTTGAAACCGCAAGGTCTTACTTCATAAAAGTAACGGAAGATACGTCAAGTCGCCTAGAGCAGGACTAGGCCGGGGCAAAATTGTAACGGCAGACGCGCAAATTGCTGACGAGTATGGAATGGAAAGAGTGCCGCTGGCGGCGCATGCCGCCAGGTGTGCATACGTCCCCCTTCGTTGTATAATCACATTAACGGACAGGGACAGGCCGGACTGCGGGTACTGCTTGCGCATAATCGCTGTCCTGAGTCCTTACAATCTGGGCACAAAAGGCGAATTTCATGCCCTCAGGGAACAGCGCAGCATTTTGCACGTGTTCGCGTCGCTTGGAGCAGAGTGAGGCTTCGGCATGCCGCTTGACGTGAGCGACAGCCTGTCAGCTACACTTAGCGCTTTTCCGGCGGGCGTTGACCAGGTCAGAGAATAAGGTAAGCCGAATTAGGAGGAGAGAGTTAGCATGGTACAGGAAGCAACACCGGCGGCGTCTTTTACTTTTGAAGATGCCGCTGAACTTGTCGCACATATCGGGATATTGCCGCTCGCACCGCTTATTCCGGAGCACCCTTCGCTTAAGTCACTCACGAGAGAAGAGGATTGGCATACGGATACAGAGCTTGATCCATGGCAGTGGCGGGTAAGGTTTCCTGGAGAAGGCCAAGCGACTTACGGCAAATTTCTGAAGAAAAAGGCCGTGCTGGTCGCAAGGGAATGGTTCCCTTATTTTGCTGCCGTATCGGGAAATGCCCGTACGTTTAAGGACCGCTACAACAACGGCTTAGCCAGCAGGGAAGCGTTCAGTATCCTGGAGATCGTAGAGAGAAATGAGGGAATTGAGACGCGTCAGCTTCGGGCGGAAGCTGAAATGAAAGCTAAAGAGAAGAAGACCGCTTTTGACAACGCCTTGAACGAGCTGCAGGGAAGTGTCGATATCGTCATTTCCGGAGTTCGTCCACGGCTTAACGCAGATGGAGCAAAAAACGGCTGGAACAGCACATCCTTTGAAACGGCCGCCCACTGGATGCGCGAGAATGGAATCGAACCGTTCGCAGGAACAAGGGAGGAAGCCGCTCTATGGCTGAAGGCCCGGATGGAACCGGTGTGGTCGCAGGCCGCAATAGCATGGATCCACAAATTATGGGCATAGCGTCTATGCCCTCCAAACAAAAACGGCTGTTTCCTCGCCTCGAAATGAAGGAACGGATTAGCCGTAAGCGCTTTCTATTGGATTGGTAAAATAGAATCCGTCAGTCGAACATCGGGAGAATAAAAGCAACCAGAAAGTACAGGAAACCCATGAAGAGCATGACGTAAGCGGTGTATTTGACGGCGTTGGCAGCATCGACGCGATTGTCGTACAACGGCTCCCCATCATGGTCTTCCTCTTCATTCCGTTCGGCCTCATTCGAATACGGATCTTTCATCATCTTAATCGCCTCCTTGGATGTTAACTTCCACATCTCTATTGTGACATTTTTGTGAATTAAAATCAACAGAATTGTGTCTATAAATTGAACAAAATTTGAAATGTTCATGAACCCTCATTTTTCTGATCGTGCAGGCGCGCAAAAAGCCCGGTTCCTCCATAGAGGGAGAAACCGGGCTTTTTCCGAATATTTAGTTGGTTGAATCCTGTTCTTATACCCATCCGCCATTGCGGAAAATAGGTTCAGCCGTGCCGTCATCTGTAATGCCGTCAATGTCCATCTCCGGGGAGCCCATCATGAAATCGACGTGAATAAGACTCTGGTTCATTCCGCGCCCGGTCAGCTCTTCCTCCGTAAGCGATGTGCCGCCTTCGAGGGTGAAAGCATATGAAGCTCCCAGTGCCAAATGACAGGAAGCATTCTCGTCAAACAATGTGGTGTAGTAGAGAATGCCGCTTTCCGAAATTGGGGAACGGTGGGGGACAAGCGCTACTTCGCCGAGTGAAGCAGCTCCTTCATCCATTGAGAACAGAACTGCCAGCTTGTCCTGCCCTACTTCAGCGGTATAGTCCGTTACCTTGCCGTCCGTAAAGGTTAGGGTAAAGCGGTCAATGACGCTTCCCGCGTAGCTGAGCGGCTTGCTGCTGCTGACTTTGCCGGTCGTCCCGTCGCGGTGGGGAACCGTAAACACTTCCTCGGTAGGAATGTTGGCCAGAAAAGGAACGCCCTTGCCGTTCACCGCTCCGGCCTGGCACCAGATGTGGCCCTCCGGCAGTTCGACGGTCAGGTCGGTGCCCGGCGCTATGTAATGCAGCTTGCGGTACTTGCGCTCATTCAGCTTATCGCAGCGGCGCTTCAGTCCGTCAAGATGCAGCCGCCAGGCTTCAAGCGGGTCTTCCACATCCGCGCGTACAGCGCGGAAAATCGCGTCCCACAGCAGATTGATCCGCTCCTCCTCCGGAGCATCCGGGAATACTTTGGCCGCCCAGGAGGCCGAAGGGTAAGCGACGCCGCTCCAGCTCGCGTGGTTGCCCATCAGCAGTTGGCGGTAACCTGTCATCGCTTCGGCCGAGACTCGCTGATTCATGGTGATCCGCTTCGGATCGACGCCCTTCAGCAGATCCGGATCGGTCGAGATAATTGTCAGGAAGCAGGCGTTGCCCCGCGCAAGCTCCTCCATCTCATCCGCGAATCGTTTCGGCGGCTCCGAGAACGATTCCTCCGGGGCCAGGTCGTAGCGCGTCCGCGTTACGACTTCATCCGAATAATTTACCTTGACCAGCTTGGCTCCCGCCTCGTAAGCTTTGCGGACGACCAGGCGAACCAGTTCGGCCGATGCGATATCCGCATTGACTACCAGCGTCTGCCCAGGCTGTATATTGACGCCGACCTTTACGGCAAGCAGCGCATAATTCTCCAGTTTTTGATTGAAATCCAAATCCCGACCCTCCTTGAATTAAAAAGCCCAGTTTCCGTTCAAAAACACCGGTTCTTCCGTTCCATCGTTTGTAACGCCGTATATATTCATCTCTGCCGAGCCGATCATGAAATCGACATGCGTAACGCTTGTGTTGAGACCGCGATCTTCAAGCTCTTCCTTCGTCATGCTTTTGCCGCCTTCCAGACAGAATGCGTACGCGGTTCCGATCGCGAGATGGTTCGAGGCATTTTCATCAAACAGCGTGTTGTAGTACAAAATATTGGAATCCGAAATCGGGGAATAATGGGGGACAAGAGCTACTTCGCCCAAATACTTGGCGCCTTCATCCAGGCTGATCAAATGCTCCAGCGTTTCCTGTCCCTGCTCGGCCGAAACCCCGACAATTCTTCCATTCTCAAAGGTAATTGAGAAGCCGTCGATGATGTTGCCGCCATGACTGAGCGGTTTCGTGCTGCGGACGGTACCGTTAACGCCCGTTTTCAGCGGAGCCGTGAACACCTCTTCGGTCGGCATGTTGGCTACAAAAGTATGCCCTTGTGCGTTGATGCTGTCGCCCTGCGCCCACAAGTGGCCTTCCGGAAGCTCGATGGTAAGATCCGTTCCTGGAGCGGCATAACGCAGCTTCTTATATTTCTTGGCGTTAAGCACGGCCGCTTTCGATTCCAGTGTATCCAGATGCTCTTGCCAGGCGGCTACCGGATCTTCACGGTCAAGACGTACGGTATGGAAAATCGCTTCCCACAGCCTTTCTATCCGCTCCTTGGCAGGAACATCAGGGAATACTTTGTCGGCCCAAGCCTGTGAAGGAATGGCGACGATGCTCCAGCTGATTTTGTCAGCCATGACATATTCTCGGTATTTGGTCAAGGCGGCTCCGCGGGTCTTATGATAGTCCGCGATCCGAGCCTGGTCGATTCCTTTCAGCGCATCCGGGTCTTCGGCAATGACCGACAGCACAGCTGCGCCGTTCTCGGCAAACTCGGTAATCTCGCCGGCATACCAGGCTGGGGCCTTGGTGAAGACCTCCGGGGCGGCATGCTCGAACAACAGGCGCGTGATGCGTTCGTCGCTCCAGTTGACTTTGACCTGGCTGGCGCCGGCTTCATACGCCTTGGCAGCGATCAAACGGACGAATTCCGCCGCGACGATGGGCGTATTCACGACCAGCGCTTGACCCGGCTGCACATTAACGCCTATTTTTACGGCCAGGTCGGCGTATTTGGAAAGTTTTGCTTCAAAATCGGTCATAGAAATTTCCTCCATTGTTCAAATATAAGAAATCCGATAAGCTTCGCACTTAATCTTGGCTGTGAAGTTTCCACTAGAAACGGTGCGTCTTGGAAGCCGGGCGAAGTCGTTTCTTAGGTTGCCAAATTAAGCTATTGAGTATTGTACTAAATTATTAACCGCCGGATGAAAAAAGTCAATTAGGTCGGAGGAGCGGGATTTGAGCGGGCAATAATGATATACTGAAATGGATTTCCACTTCGCTCCAAGAGCGATTGGACATCTGACGATATGAAAGGATGGAAGCTTCATGAGCGTAAGCGTTACGGAAGCGGCCATGCGCCGCAATGAGGAAGGAAATTATGTGGGAAGAACCGTATTTACCCTGGAGGGCCATGCGGCCCAATACGAAATTACGTTCTTCAGCAAAAAGGGCAAGGAATGGGATTACAGCCTGAGCTTTGCGGGCGAGCCCGGTAGTGAAGAGCAATTCCTGGAACTGGACGCCAAGCTGGAGGAAGATGACGAACTGTTCGACCGGCTGCTGGACGCGGCTCTGGATGCAGAAGATTCAGTAGACACCAAAGAATAATACAATGATGCGTAACAGTTAGCCGGTCCGCGCATATACTCGTGGAGGCGGATAAAAAGAAAGAACGGCGGATTCTCCGCCGTCCGTATGTCTAACCGATCATCATGTGGCCTTCGGGATGGCGGTACAGCTCCTTGCCTTTGGTCGGTCTAAGGGCGTAAGCCAGTGTCAGGGGTCCGGTCCGTCCTATGAACATGAGTAGGATGACGAGAATTTTCCCGGCAGCGCTCAGCTCTGTGGTCAGTCCCATCGTAAGCCCCGAGGTGCCGAAAGCGGACACAGACTCAAACATCACTGTAAGAAAGTCGGCTTGCTCGGTAATCGACAACAGCATCGTGGCGGTTATCACAAGCAGCAGGGAGAGCAGTGTCATAGTTATAGCCCGGTAGACGCTCTCTTTGGACAAACGATGGCGAAACAGCACCACATCTTCTCTGCCGCGAATGCGCGAGTATACGGCGGCGATGAGCAGGGCGAATGTCGTCACCTTGATCCCCCCGCCGGTGGAGCCCGGGGCAGCGCCGATGAACATCAGCAGAATAATTAGAAACTGAGTCGATTCCCGGAGCTTGTAGATATCAAGTGTCGTAATGCCGCCAGATCTCGGAGTCAGGGCCTGTAAAAAAGAAGCCAACGCCTTTCCGCCGGGATGAAGCGGCTTCAGCGTATGATACAGCTCCAGCCAGAAAAATAGTGCAGCTCCGGCAGCGATCAGTATAAGGGAAGTGGACAGAACCACCTTGGAATGCAGGGTAAGCCGTCTTCGCTTGCGGAAATCGACCACGTCGGACAATACGATAAAGCCGATCCCGCCCAGAAAAATAAGCAGCATGGCCGTGATGTTCACCACAGGATCTTCAACATACCGTGTCAGACCGCTGAACGGCCCGTGCACATCGCCAAACAGATCGAAGCCGGCATTGTTAAAAATGGAAATGCTGTGGAATATGCCGTAGTATACCGCTTTCCCTGCCGGCATGTCCTTCAGGAACCGGAGTGCCAGCGCCGCCGCCCCGGAAAGCTGGATCACCAGCGAATAAATCAGAACCCGGCGAATAAGGCGAACAATTCCCTGCATGGAATTCTGATTCATCGACTCCTGAAGCAGCAGTCTCTCTTTGAGAGATATCCGCCTGCTCAGTACGAGCGTAATCAGCGTTGCCATCGTTACAAAGCCGAGGCCGCCGAACTGGAACAGTACGAGCAGCACAATCTGGCCGAAGGTCGTAAGTCCGGTCCCGACATCGATAACGGCCAGCCCGGTCACGCAAGTGGCGGAGGTGGCCATAAACAGCGCATCGATCCAGGAGATATCGCCCCCCGCGGATGAAACGGGAAGAGAAAGAAGCACGGTGCCTGCGGCAATAAGAAGAATAAAGCCGAGGGATAAAATTTTGGGCGGAGTCAGACGCAGCCCGCCATAGGGTAAATTGGCCATGGGTCCATTCTCCTGACATCAGTGTGTTCGTTCCGGCATTGTGACAAATTATATCACAATTTTATGCTTTTCCCTAAGCAAACGGCAGGAAATGCACTTGTAATATCGAATGGTTCTATTGGAATATCCAATTTCGCATCTTCCAAAGGAGGGTTTTTGACGGTGAACAGTCCCATCCTGACTCAGATTGGTGGCGTTTTTATTCCGGTTAGCGATATTGAAAGATCGAAAGATTGGTATTGCGATCTGCTTGGCTTGCCGTCTGACGGTGAAATTCTGTTCGGACATCTGTTCGTGATTCCGATGACAGGGCCGGCCATAGTGCTGGACAGCAGAATTTACACCAGCGAATGCGTTCTGAATACACCGTTGTTTCACCTGAATAGCCATGATATCGACGCCGCTTATGATTTTGTGAGGCAGAGCGGAGCCGAAATATTGACCGATATCGAGCATGACCATTGGTTTAACTTCAGAGACCCGGACGGAAATGTGTTGATGGTCTGCCGCTCTTAGGAGGCCTATGTGTGAAAGAAGACCGTTTTATGATCAGAGAAGCCGTACCGGAGGATGCCCGCCCGATAGAGGAGCTGTACCGGCTGCTGCTGCCGGATCATCCGGATATTGAGGTTCGGCCCGACCGGATACGTCAGATATCGTCAAATCCGGACAGCTTTCTGTACGTATGCGAAGAAGATAACGTAATAGCGGGCACGGTGCATTTGCACTTATGTATGGATGCGCTGAGCGGAACCCGCCCTTTTGCCGTTGTGGAAAGGGTAGGGATGAAGCGCATCTTTTTTATGCCGCGCTCGGCTATGACGGAAAAGGAAGTAAATTATTTAAAAAATACCTTTAAAATGAAAATACAAAATGAAAAACAGACGATTGGGAAGTGAACATAGTGGGTGTAACTTTAAGGGAACTGGTTCCCGGCGATGCCGAGGAACTCCTCCGCCTGCAGCACGCACTGGACGAAGAAACAGCTTTTATGATGCTGGAGCCGGGCGAGCGGCATTCCAGTGCGCAGCAGGTTCGGGAGATGATACAAAGTTATTCTGCGGCGGAGACATCCATTCTGATCGGTGCGGAAGCGGGCGGACAGCTCACGGGCTATGTTTCAGCAAGAGGAGGCGGGGCAAACCGCAACCGTCACAGCGCCTATATCGTAATTGGGGTTCTTAAAAGCTATCAGGGTATGGGAGTGGGCGGCGCGCTGCTGAGCGAACTGGAACCCTGGGCCAAAGAGAACGGAATCGTCCGTCTCGAGCTTACGGTGATGAAGCATAACGCTCGGGCAATTGCCTTGTACACCAAAAGCGGCTTCTCCGTTGAAGGAACCAAAGTCAAATCGCTCAGAGTCGACGGCAAATGGGTGGACGAATATTATATGAGCAAAATTATCGAGGCTTCGGCGGAAGAGAATACATAAGATGGACAATCCGGAGACTGCATGAGAGCAGATGGTTTGAAGATAGATGCTCCGCCTATTTTGTGAAATTCGCTTCTCAGGTATGCCTGATGAAATTGCAGTGATCTTCTCATACATAAAGCAGCCCGTTCTCGCCGAGACCGGGCTGCTTTAATCATTGACTGACAGGACTTAAAACCGGCTTTCTACGTGAATGATTCCGCTGCGGCATCCCCGTCCGACCTCGTTCCAAGCTCGATTTCAACTTTGCGGACGCGGTGGCGGTTCATTTCGCGGACAGTTAGCGTATCCTGCCCATGCGCGATTTCTTTGCCGACAGCAGGCTCTTCCAGATGGCTGTATACCCAGCCGCCGATTGTGGTCACTTCGTCATCTTCAAGGTCCAAGCCGGTTAGCGTGCGAAGCTCAGGCAGCGACACCTTGCCGTCCACCATATAATGGTCTTCTCCGAGCTTCTCTACGCTTTTGAGTTCATCTGCGTCGAATTCATCGCGTATTTCGCCGACGATTTCTTCCAGAATATCTTCGATCGTAATAAGCCCGGAAGTTCCGCCGTATTCGTCAAGCAGGAGAGCGATATGCACCCGTTCCTTCTGCATGCGGGTCAGCAGCGTCTTTACAGGCGTAACTTCGGAAACCGTCAGGAGCGGATGGATGAGATCTTTAAAATTGAAACTGGGATTGCTGTCATATTCGAGATACATCTGCTTTGTATTGACCATACCGATAATGTTGTCCTTGTTGCCTTCCGCCACCGGAAAGCGGGTATACTGTTCTTTGCGGATAATATTCAGGTTCTCTTGAAGAGAATAATTGGTAAACAGGCAGACCATATCCGTACGCGGAACCATGATCTCACGGGCCAGCATTTCGTCAAAAGCGAAAATCCGGTTAACATAGCCGTATTCGGCTTTGTTGATCTTGCCGCTTTCATAACTCTCAGACAAAATAAGACGAATCTCTTCCTCCGAGTGCGCCTCTTCGTGCTCGCTGGCCGGCTTCATCCCGAACAGGCGAACCAGAAGATTGGCAGAGCCGTTAAGCAGCCATATTAAAGGAAACAGGATACGATAGAACAAAATAATCGGTTTGGCGGTCAGTAGACTGATTTCTTCGGCTTTGTTGATGGCTGCGGTCTTCGGTGCGAGTTCGCCGATAACGACATGCAGAAACGTCGCAATAAAGAAAGCCAGTACGAATGACAGGACATGGCTAAATTCGCTGCTGATGCCGGCCCAGTGGAAGAACGGATAGAGTAGCTGCTCAAAAGCGGGCTCCGCAAGAGCACCAATGCCCAGAGCAGTAATGGTGATGCCAAGCTGGCAGGCGGACAGATATCCGTCCAGATTGGCGGAAACCTTTTGAACGGCTACTGCATTTTTTCGTCCTTCAAGCACCATTTGGCTGATCCGGCTTCCCCGTAGTCGCACAACTGCAAATTCCGTAGCTACAAAAAAAGCGGTAAAAACAATCAAAACGGCCACCAACGTCAAACTAAGTCCTATACCCATATAATCGGTACCATCCCTTTCCTTAATAAAATAGGTTATACTCCTATTATAAGTTCATTTGAACTCATTTTACGAACTTTTTAATTGTATTTCAAATTTTGCGGATTTTTCAACAGGTCAAAGACAAAGGAGGAGCTGAACGGCTATGGAATCATTTACATTAACCCGCATGGAGATGTCCTCACTTCTGCTCTCACTGACCGGCGAGTCCGATCATACTCCGCTGCATATTTTACAGGAGGCGTGGACCAAGCTTCACCGCCAAGAAATGAAGGAGGGTACATCGCTAAACGCATTTTTGTCCACGGATATTCCAGCTATTCTGCAAAAAATCATCCATGGGGGGAAGGCCAAAGGATTGTCCCTCCAGGAAATTGCCGCACTTGGAGCGCTAATAGAGTATTCCACAATTTCCATTACCGCTATGCAGAACTGGGTGAAACGAGATTTCAAAGAATATCTTGGCGCGCCGAGAGAAGGGAAAAAGTATTCGATCAACCAAGCGGCTATACTGTTTATGATCGAGGATCTGAAATCTTCACTCGACTTTCGGAGCATTCGCCAATTGTTTCGCATGCTGTTTCTGAAACCGGAACAGGATGATGACGATCTGCTAGAGCCTGTACAACTGTATGGCGCGTATGCCTTATTATTCGAAGAGAACCGGGAAGCTGACAGTCCGGAAGAAGAATGGAACCCGGAAAATCCGCGGGACAAGCTTTGGAGCAGCGGAAGATGGGCCCTGGCCGCCGAACAGGCGGTACAGCGGCTATCCCACCTCAATCGGCCTCAGAGGGAAACCGTGCGGAACTCGCTGTTAATTGCAGCGATTTCGGTTCAGGCCTGTTATTTTCAGGCGCTGGCCAGACAGTATTTCAACGCCTCTCTGTTCCTGGACTTCTGAGGCGATCCGGAAGATGAAAGGTTTCAATTCAATCAGGGAAAGATTATATTACAATTACTAAGTCGGAAATTAGGGGGATTCAAGCGTGGAAGCAAAAGCAGACGGATTGCTAAAGAGCCCGAAGCAGCGCAAGCTGCTCTTCAGCGCAGGGTTAAGCTGGATGTTCGACGCCATGGACGTCGGCATGATTTCCTTTGTCGTTGCGGCGCTGGCCAAGGAATGGAGTCTTAGACCGGGACAGATCGGTCTGTTGACGAGCATTAATTCGCTGGGCATGGCTGCGGGAGCCGCTGCCGCGGGCATCCTGGCCGACAAATACGGCCGGAAAAATATTTTGTTATGGACGCTGGTCATCTTCTCGGCAGCCACCGGCTTGTCGGCGCTCGCGGCGGGATTTGCCATTTTGTGCGTGCTGCGTTTCATAGCGGGCTTCGGGCTTGGCGGCGAACTTCCCGTCGCATCCACACTCGTGTCCGAGAGCGTTGAGCCTAGAGATAGAGGCCGGGCGGTCGTTCTGCTCGAAAGCTTCTGGGCGGTGGGGTGGATCGCCTCCGCACTGATCGCATATTTTGTCATTCCGGATTACGGCTGGCGTGTTGCCCTCATGATCGGGGCAGTACCGGTGCTGTATGCCCTTTACCTTCGACGGGCCATCGACGATTCTCCACGGTTTGCAGGAATCCGCAAGGCGCCTGTTCCATTTGTGGAACGCTTCGCCTCGGTATGGTCGGCTGATAACCGCAAGTCTACCGTTATGCTCTGGATTTTGTGGTTTACGGTCGTCTTCTCCTATTACGGAATCTTCCTATGGCTGCCGTCGGTGATGGTGCTGAAAGGCTTCAGCCTTGTGCGGAGCTTTGAATACACGCTGATAATGACGCTGGCCCAGCTTCCCGGTTATTTTACCGCCGCCTATTTCATCGAGAAGTTCGGCCGCAAATTCGTGCTTGTCGTATACCTCTTCTTTACCGCTGTCAGTGCGGCCTGGTTCGGCTTCGCCTCTTCCGAGGGAATGCTGATCGCCGCAGGCATCTGCCTGTCATTCTTCAATCTAGGCGCCTGGGGCGGAATGTACGCCTACACTCCGGAGCTGTATCCTACGGCTGTCCGCTCGACGGGAGTCGGACTGGCCGCTTCGTTCGGCCGGATTGGCGGCATAATCGCTCCGCTGCTCGTTGGCGTGCTTGTTGAGCGGTCCGTCGGCATTCAATCCATTTTTCTGCTGTTCTTCGTTACGGTGATCATAGGCGCAGCAGCCGTACTGTTTCTCGGCAAAGAAACGAAAGGGACGGACCTGCTATAAACAATTCGCGGTCCATCCCCACAGCCAACATTATATTTTTTTTAAAAACTCATCAAAATACCTATAAAATTCTTCTTTGTTTGCTAGATGAACATTGTGATCGGGATTCGACACTTCTTGGGCAATACAATTGGAGAGGAGCGACTGCATTTCAACAAAATCTTCGTCTGAAACGGCATCGTTGCCTTTTGCTCTGATTAACAATACCGGACACTGTATGCTCGGAAGCAGATGAAACCAATCCACATCATGCGCAATGCCGGCAGCCATAGCCTGGGAACTGAACAACATCTGATACCCCTCAACCGTTTCTACCAGACTATTCATGAAATATTGATAGCTCAGCTTCGAATCCGTAGCATGTTGAACAAAATCCATTGCTTCACTTAAGCTGGAAAATGGTAATGACCAATCTTTGGTCAAAGGGTCAACGGTTGGGATTGGATCTGCCTTCAGCATGTTGGGATTGGCGGGTCCTGACGCGGATCGGTCAAGGATTGCCAATGCTTTTACATATGTGGGATATAACGCTGTTAAATATCCGGCGACCCGTCCGCCCATCGAATGGCCTACGACAAGGACTGAGTTTATTTTTAAAAAATCCAATAGTTCAATCATGTCTCCTGCCATTTCCTCAGCCGTATATTTCGATGCGGGTTTCCCGCTCAATCCGTGTCCTCTTTGATCCGGTGCGATAATTCTGTATTGTTGTCCATAACGTTCTATAAAATCAACCCAGGTTTCGGCCCGGCCCCATCTTCCGTGGAGACAAAGAATAACCGGCCCTTCGGTTTGTGTATCAAAATAAAACAGATCGATGCTGTTCAACTTCGCAATATTTCTGTGGATTTTTGTTTTTCCCACCTTATTCACTCCCCTATATTAGGAAAAATCAAGATATTCAGTTGTTCCGTCTCCGCCACTTTTATTATAATGCGAATAAACGTTCCCGTGGTATGAAGCAAATCATAGGATTCATGATATAATGGTAGGAACTAAATGGGCGGTTCTTGGGCTGCCGGCAATGGAGCGGGATGGATCGATGAGCTATGACGACAAGCCGCATTTCTCAGAGTTGATCTGGGAGGGCGATGAAAAAAATATGGCCGTGCCTCCGCGCGAAGCGGCTCGGGAGGAGGAAAAACGAGCCACCGAGGCGGACAAGAGTCAGAGGTTGAAGGAAAGCCGGAGTATATCCGAAAGACCCGAACAGCTGAAGCTGTGGGATTTGGAGCTCCCTGGTCGCAGGGAAGATAAGCGCGGCGGACTCCAAAGCGCGGCGGTTCCCCGAAGAGACGAGATTGTAAAGGATAAAGAAACTGCTTCCTCCCCCCGGCCGGCCACGACGGAAAGCCAGTTCGTAGAGCATGCAAGGGAGTTGGCCGATTATACCGAGACGTCGGCGGAATTCGTCAAATTCAAGAGCTATTGGCCGACCTACGGGCACATGACCGGTCCGCAGACGAAATGGTATTTCTATTGGCGAAATGAAGTCCGGAACGGTCGTTATCCCGAAACCGATTTGTCTTATATTTTTCTGCATATATATGAGCTGATCAATGGTGTCGGCTGGGATACGCCGCAGAACGGCTATGAACAGCTATCCGGCTTATGGGAAGCTTACCGCGACACCTTCAAACGCCTCGATCACTATCTCGGCGGGTGGATTGCGGATTTCTCCTTTATCCATAAGCTGAATATTCCGCTGCGGGAAATTGTCGTCCGGGCTAAAGGTCTGGGCGGAGATTTGGCGGAGCTGGAGCTGAAACGCTGCCTTACGACCGCGCCGGAGCAGCTGACATTGACCGCGCTGTCGCTGATGTCGGACTACGATATTACCAAGTCAAAGTTTTATGCGGGTCCCGGAAATGAGGTGCTGGAACGTTTCGTTCCGCAGGTAGTTGGTCTGGTGAACGCTTATGTGACGCGCAAGCACGGTGCTTCGCTGCTTGAAATGTTTCCCCCCGGACCGCCGGCGATGAGGGAACGCTACTTGTTCCGCAGCGCCGTCTATGATATTTCAAAGTACGGCTATTCCGTCCTTGTCCCTGTCGTCCGTATCAGCAAATCTCCTCCGCTGAGGAGCCTGATCACCCGGCTGTTCCGGCTTACGGAAAATAAGCTGCGAGCGATGATGGACTACCGGGGGCGCCTGAAAGGTATTAGTATAGATAAAGACATTGAGGAGCTTGTCAGCAAATTCCTTGAACGAGAATTCCGCAAGGCGGAAAGGGAAGAGAAAGGACCGGATATTGTTATAGACAAGGACAAGCTGGAGCGGCTGCGCGGCGACTCGGAAGTTGTCCGCCATCTGCTGACGGTGGATGAACCGGAAGTGGAGAAGCCCGTCAGTGATTGGCCTGCGGCGGATTTGCCGACTGCGGACGAATCTAGCGCGTCTGTGCTTGCGCAGGGCAGCGAAGGAATTGGGCAGGAGCGGAACATTGCCGTAATATCTGACGGAACTGCGGGATCTGCAGTTTCTGCAGGATATGAAGGCGTAGTACCGGATACGCAGAAGCCGGTAGAGGAACTTCCGACTGCAGCAGACGGAGCGGCCAATGGAACAGCGGGCGCGATAATCAGGGGCAGCGAGGCCATATACGAAGCGCAGACAGCACCGAATGAACCGCAGGTGCCATCAATAGTGCCCGAGAACGAGTGGGAAGCAATGGCCGGCGCGCTCAGTCCCTTGCAGCGTCAGGCTGTATTGGCCCTTTCGGGGCCGGATGGTCCTGCCGAGCTGCGCAGACTTGCTGCTGCCCAAGCGGCGCTGCCCGATCTGCTGATTGACGAAATCAACGAAATCGCAATGGATGTGCTCGGCGACCTGCTGATCGACGGCGAGGAATTCTCGCCTGAGCATGCGTCCTTGCTGCAATACTTGAAGAGGTGACATAAGGCATGAATGAACTGAAAATACCGAAACGAATGACGACGGCGCTCGTCAACTCGCTGACGGCGGGCGTTGTCCCGCGCATTGGACTGGAGCATATCGCCGTCGGACGCCGCGCGGAGATCGAATCAATCTTGCGCGATCTTGACAACATTGCCGAAGGTGGCGCGGCCTTTAAGCTGATTACGGGCAAATACGGCAGCGGCAAAAGCTTTTTGCTCCAGATGATCCGCAATTACGCAATGGACCGCGGGTTCGCGGTCGCCGACGCCGATCTGTCGCCCGAGCGAAGACTGGTCGGCACCAAAGGACAGGGCTTGGCCACCTACAAGGAGCTGATGAGCCACTTGTCCACCCGCACCCGTCCGGACGGAGGAGCGCTGGAAGTCATCCTTCAGAAATGGATATCCTCGCTGCAGCAGAAGATTATGCAGGAACGGGGTATGGATCCCGGACATCCTGCTTTTGCCGGAGAGGTCGAGAAGGAGATTTTTGCCGTCGCCTCCGATATGCGGAGTCTCGTGCATGGCTTTGACTTCGCTAAAGTGCTTGCGGCTTATTGGAACGGCCACAAGCTTGGGGACGAGGATTTGAAGCAGGAGGCGCTGCGCTGGCTGCGCGGCGAATTCGCGACACGCACGGAATCCCGGAAGGCGCTGGGTGTCGGGGTCATTATCGATGACGACAACTGGTACGATTATATGAAGCTGTGGGCGGAATTTTCCGCGGCCATCGGCTACAAGGGGCTGCTGCTGTTCATCGATGAAGGCGTCAATTTGTATAAAATTACAAACAGCGTCTCCAGACAGAGCAACTATGAAAAGCTGCTGACCATGTTCAACGACACGATGCAGGGCAAGGCGGAGCATCTCGGGATTTTTCTTGGCGGAACACCGCAGTTTGTCGAGGATCACCGGCGGGGACTGTTCAGCTATGAGGCGCTGCGGTCCAGGCTAGTGGCCGGACGGTACGGCTTCGCCGCTCCGAATAATTTCTCGGGGCCGATTATTCCGCTCGACATGCTGTCTTCCGAGGAGATTCTCGTACTGCTGCAAAGACTTCGGGATATTCATTCGCTGCATTACGGCTATCCGTCCGCGTTGACCGACGACCAGCTTGTTCATTTTATGGAGGAAGCCTCTTCCAGGCTGGGCGCAGACGAACTTCTGACGCCCCGCGAGCTGGTGCGCGATTTCATGGACCTGCTGCATACGCTGCACGGCAGTCCGGAGACTTCATTCGAAAGCCTGGTCGGAGAACGGACAGCAGCCGGCAAATCCGAAAGCGGCAAGGATACGATGGACGATCTATTGGCGGAGTTTGAGCTATGAGCGATAACCCGTTTTACCGGCTTGCGCCGTTTATCAAGGAGTTTATTTACAGAAACCGCTGGGAAACACTGCGCGAAGCGCAGGTGGACGCCTGCCGGGTGCTGCTGGAGTCGCCGGATCATCTGCTGATCGCGTCGGGAACCGCGTCGGGCAAGACGGAGGCGGCTTTTTTTCCCGCGCTGACCGAGCTGTATGAGAATCCCTCTTCCTCTGTCGGAATTCTGTATATTGCTCCGCTCAAAGCGCTGATCAACGACCAGTTCGCCAGGTTGAACGACCTGCTGGTCGAAGGCGGCATTCCCGTCTGGCATTGGCACGGCGATGTGCCGCAGGCCGAGAAGACGAAGCTGATGAAGAATCCGTCCGGAGTGCTCCAGATTACCCCCGAGTCGCTTGAAGGCCTGCTGATGAACCGTCCGAACGCCATTCCGGCGCTGTTCGGCGATCTGCGCTTTGTCATCATTGACGAAGTGCATGCCTTTATGGGCGCCGACCGGGGCATCCAGGTGCTCAGCCTGCTCACAAGGATATCCCGAATGGCGGGCTGTTCTCCGCGCCGGATCGGGCTGTCCGCCACACTCAGCGACTATGATACCGCAACCCGCTGGCTTGCCGCGGGGACGCGGGAGCAGGTACGGATATCCGCGCCCCAGGGCGGGCGGAAGCTTCGCTTGAGCGTCGAGCATTTTTCTTTTCCCGATGCCCGGGACGAGAAGCAGTCCGAACAGCTGGAGCTTGCCCGCAAAGCCTATTACGACTACATTTACGACCATACCCGGCTTAAAAAAGCGCTGGTCTTCACCAACAGCCGCACCGACGCGGAAACGGCGATCCTTGAAATGAGGCGCATTGCGGCGAGGCGCCAGGAGCCGGACGTGTTCCACGTCCATCACGGCAGCATTTCCGCGATGCTGCGGGAGGAGGCGGAGGCCGCGCTCCGCGAAGGCCCCGGTGCGGCGGTTGCCGCAGCGACGCTCACGCTGGAGCTGGGCATCGATCTGGGCGAGCTGGAGCGGGTCATGCAGCTCGGGGCGCCTTACAGCTGCTCCAGCTTCGTGCAGCGGCTGGGCCGCTCGGGACGCCGGGGCGACGCCGCGGCGGAGATGATGTTCGTCACGCCGGAGGAAGAGGACGAGGAAGCGCAGCTGCCGGCGCGCATGCCCTGGACCCTGCTCCGGGCGATCGCCGTTATTGAGCTTTATGTGCGGGAGAAATGGGTCGAGCCGCTTACCGTTCGTAAGCTGCCGATGGGCCTGCTTTATCACCAGACGATGAGCATACTCAAGAGCATGGGTGAGGCTGAGCCCGAAGAGCTGCGGGAAGCCGTTCTCTCGCTCCCTTCTTTTCGGGATTTCAGCGAAGAGGATTATGACGCATTCATGGCTTACCAGCTGGGAATGGGCCAGATAGAGCAAATGGATGAAGGCAGCCTCCTGATCGGTCTTGCCGGAGAGAAGATCGTCAATAACTTTCGCTTTCTGGCCGTCTTCAAGGACGACGAGGAGCATGTCGTATATAACGGCACGGAGGAAATCGGGTCGATTACGACCGTGCCGCCCCCGGGCTACTGCTTCACGCTAGCAGGCAAGCTGTGGAAGGTGGAAGAGGTGGACAACCGCCACAAGGCGGTGTATGTGAAATCGTCGCGCGGCAAAGTCGATACATTGTGGCTTGGCGCAGGCGGCGATGTGCATACCCGGATCATGACCAAAATCCGGGACATACTCGGAGATACGACTCTTTACCCGTATCTCGCGCCTAGAGCGGCAGCCCGGCTTGAGCGGGCTCGGCGGCTGGCGCGGGAGAGCGGATTGCTTCTGCGCTCCGTACTTCCGGCCGGCGGCGATTCGCTGTTCATTCTGCCCTGGGCGGGCAGCCGGACATTCCGCACACTGGAGCGGCTGTTGAAGCACAAGCTGACGCGTCCGCTGGCCTTGCGCTCGGTTGTGCCGATGGAGCCTTATTACATGGTCGTCGCCGGAAAGGCGGACGCCGATTGGCTGGAGGCTTCCATCCTGGAAGCAGGCTCCGCAGGAGTAGACCCGCTGGAATTGCTGGCTCCGGGCGAAGCTCCCTACTTAGGGAAATACGACGAGTGGATTCCCCAAGACCTGCTGCGTAAAGCATTTGCGGTGGACGGTTTGGACGTCCCGGGCTTCCATGAGATGGTGGAGCGTTGGCGGAGGGACTAGCACTCGGTCAGAGCTTGAACGAAGGTTATATTTGAACTCAGAAGTCATGTGCATGAACGGGAAAACCTCCCTTTAATTCACTGTAATGAGGATATCTCAGCCAATAAACAGGAAAAACTCCAGCTAATTGGCCGTTTCCTCGTCATTTCGGGCTGAAACGCCAGTTTTATAGGGAGTTTTTCCCGCTTGAGCCTGACAGAAGCCTCATTTTGCAAAAATTAGGGGGAGGAATTCCGCTTCGTCCGGTCCGATGAGCCGATTCGTAATTTTTTGTATAACTTCGTAGTCTTTACATCAAAGAGTCTCTGAAAAGGGTATCTGGAAAAGCTAAAAACTCCCGATCCGCTGATAACAGCAGAAAGGGAGTTTTTGCTTAAGATTGCACTCAATAGGACAGCCAGATCGCTTACAGCACAAGCGCGCCCACGATTCCTCCGAGAATACCGATAGCTATTACCGAGAAGAAGACGAACCATACGACCCGTCGTGGAAAAGAACGGTATACCATTAGCAGGGACGGCAGGCTGATGGTCGGCAGCGTCACGAGCAGCGCTCCGGCAACGCCTGTTCCGAACCCGAACGAAAGAAAGGTTCCGATAATCGGAATTTCAGCCGCGGTTGGAATGACAAACAAAGTTCCTGCGATGGCGAAAATAATGACGGCGAGGATACCGCTGGCGACACCGGCTCCAAGAGACGGGAACATCCAGGCCCGCGCCGCGCCTAGCAGCAGAACGGTAATGACATAGGCCGGAACGACGGCAAGAAGCATTTTTCCCACTGCGGCCGTCCAGCGAAGCAGCAGCGGACCATCATTCGGGGAAGCTGCCTTCACCGGCTCGGCAATCGCCTCGGGAACCGTCGTATTCCCGGCGAATTTATTGGCGAAGTAGCTGATGCCGAACGTCAGAGCAAGTCCGAATACGATCCGCATCAATGTAAACTTCCACGACAATACAAAGGTCATGAATATCAGGGTTGCCGGATTAAGGACGGGATTGCCGATCCAGAACGCCAGCGCGGCGCCCACGGATACGTTCTTCTTACGCAGTCCGACCGTAATCGGCGCGGCGCAGCATGAGCACATCATGCCGGGGATAGAAGCAATTCCGGCAAGAGCCGTACTCTTGAAATTGGCCTTGCCGAGAAGGCGCAAAAGCCACTTGGACGGGATAAGCACCTGGACGAGTGAGCCCAGCAGAATGCCAAGCACCGCGGCTTTCCATACCGATTTGAAATAAGCGGCCGCATAATCCAGCGCGGCTTGCAGCGAAGGCGCGGGAGCCGCCGCTTCCTTACCGGTCAAAATGGAAGAACCGATGGAATGCTCGGCGGCAGCCTTAAACGCTTTGTGGTAGTAAGGCCACCACTTGACATAGGTGAGTCCGGCAATGGCGATAACCAGAAAAATAACCGCAAGTGCTATGGCCTTGAAATCTCCGGATTTTTGAGGCAGTGATGAACGGTTTGCAGCAGGTGACATAACAATGAATGACCTCCATCTGTTTTAATTCGAAATGTTACAATTATAACATAGCAGGGCAGCTAACAAAGCTTATTTTGCGAAAATATACTAGAATGATGTAATATATTAGGTACTGCGATTTTTGAATTCACGATTAAGGAGTTGAGTGTTTGATGTCTCAAACTGAAACGATAAAACTAACCTCTTTATCCTCTAAAGGAGGATGCGGCTGTAAAATCGGCCCCGCCGATCTCATGCAGGTTATCCGGAATTTGCCGAAATCGGTACCGAACCCCGATCTGCTGGTCGGACTCGATACGAGCGACGATGCCGGTGTGTACAAGCTGACCGATGAGCTGGCGCTGGTTCAAACGGTTGACTTCTTTACACCGATTGTCGACGATCCGTATTCCTTCGGCCAAATCGCCGCCGCCAATGCGCTGAGCGATATTTATGCCATGGGCGGAAAGCCGTTGACCGTCCTTAACATTGTCGCTTTTCCCATCTCCACGCTGGATAAAAGCATTCTGGCCGACATTCTGCGCGGCGCCGCGGACAAGGTGAGCGAAGCGGGCGCAACGTTAGTCGGCGGTCATTCCATCGATGATAAAGAGCCCAAATTCGGCCTTGCCGTAACCGGCCTCGTCCATCCGGATAAAGTGCGGACCAACGCCGGCTCACGGCCGGGAGACAAGCTGATCCTCACCAAGCCGATCGGGGTCGGGATTCTGACCACCTCGATCAAGAAAAGCCGGCTGTCCCCCGAAGAAACAGCACGGCTCACGGCGGTTATGTCCACACTCAATAAGACTGCCGCGGAAGTGATGAGCTCGTACGAAGTTCACGCCTGCACGGATGTTACGGGCTTCGGGCTGCTTGGACACGCCTCGGAAATGGCGAAGGGCAGCGGCAACGGGCTTACCATTCGGAGAGACGATGTACCGGTGCTGCCTAGAGCCCGCGAGCTGGCGGAGGAAGGCTTCGTTCCCGGGGGAACGCGCAACAACTTCGCTCATCTGGAAGGCTCAGTCATCTATCCCGAATCACTGGATCAGATCGGCCGTTATCTGTTATGCGATGCCGTAACCTCGGGGGGACTCCTGATTTCCGTGGCCGCTCATGAGAGCGAAGCACTCCTGGGAGATCTTGTAGCCGCTGGCGTAGAGGCCGCTGTCATAGGAGAAGTTACCGCCGAGCAACCGGGCCTAATTACGGTTGTTTAAGGCATAAGAAGGAGAGAGAGTATTGTTTCAGGATATTTCGCTCGAAGAGCTTCGGGCGCTTAAAGAACGTAAAGAGATGACTATCATTGACGTCCGCTCCCCATCCGAATACAGAGATGCCACGCTTCCCGGCAGCCTGAATATTCCTCTCTTCGACGATGCGGAGAGGGCAGAAGTCGGCACGCTGTACAAGCAGACGAGCATCCAGGCGGCCAAAGACCGCGGGCTGGAGCTGGTCTCCGCCAAGCTCCCGGCGTTTATCCGACAGTTCGGGGAGATTCCAGGGAACAAAGCCGTATTCTGCTGGAGAGGGGGCATGCGAAGCCGGACGACGGCGACGCTGCTCTCCCTTATGGACATTCACGTGTACCGTTTAACCGGGGGATACAAGGCTTACCGTAAATGGGTGGTCGAGACGCTGGAATCCTATGATTTCAAGCCGCATTCCTATATCATCCACGGCAACACCGGGACGGGCAAAACGGCGCTGCTGCACCGTCTTCAGCATAACGGCTATCCCGTTATCGATCTGGAAGGCATGGCGGGACACCGGGGTTCGATTTTCGGACAGGTCGGACTCCACGCGAACAACCAGAAGACCTTTGACAGCCTGCTGCTGGAAAAGCTGGTCACGCTAGAACAATCGCCGTATGTCCTGTTTGAGGCGGAAAGTATGCGGATAGGAAAGGTCGTAATGCCGCCGTTTATGGGCCGGCAGAAAGAGACCGGTACCCAAATTCGGATTGAATTGCCGCTTGAAGCCAGGGTTGCGCAGATTATGCTGGATTATCGGCCCCATGAGCATCAGGAAGAAATTCTGGCGGCATTCCGCAGAATCAAATCCCGCATTCATGTGCCCATTGCTGCGGAGATCGACCGGAGCCTGACTACAGGAAATTTCGAGAATGCGGTCCTGCTCCTGCTGGAGCATTATTACGATCCGAAATACGATTATACTTTCGAACAGTACGGAGAATCCGAAAAAATCTCGTTGAATGTAAATAATGTGGAGGAAGCGGAAACGGCGGTAGCCGCCTTGCTGCGGGAACGCCATCACGGGTCCCCGAGTTCGGGCGAACGACGATTGCATGTGTAAGGATCGGCGCTCCTGTCTTCCGTGATCGGATTCAATGATTTTGATCTTGGCTTTGCTCCACCTGAATCTCCAATCCCCGGACGTCCGGGGATTTTTTGTCTTTCCTTCGTCGGCCAGGTCACCTTTACTGCTCAATTCACATCCGGTGGAATCTATAATTTGACAGCGGCTGATATAAGCCCTAAAGGGGCTTAAGCCCGCTGCGGTATTCGCTCGGAGATTGCCCGAACCAGCTGCGGAATTGCTTGGAGAAGTAGAGAGCGTCGTTAAAGCCGACGGAAGATGAGACTTCGTCAATCGTCAACGCTCTGCTTGCCAGTAGTTCCTTTGCTTTGTCCATCCTGATCTTCATCAGGTACTGCTTGGGGGATAGGCCGGTCCGTTCCTTGAAGGCTTTGGAGAAATGTGCCCGGTGGTAGCCCAGGGCGGAAGCGATCTGGCCGATGCCGAGCTGCTGATGGTACTGCAGGGTTATCCAGCGTATAGCCTGCTCAACCTGCCGGTCGATCATCTCCGTTTGCCGGGCGGTGGCATCCTCCAAATTTCTGCTTGCAAGCGCTAATCTGTGAAACAGCAATCTCAGCCAGCCCGACGCTTCCAGGCTTTCCAGTCCGGGATAAGGCGATTGCTGGAAGGACAGCCGAATCCGCTGGTATAAGGAATGAAGTGCCGCGGGATCCGCGCCCTGAAGCACCGGCTTCTCCGGACTGAGTCCGGCTTCCCTCAGCAGCCGCAAAGCATACTCACCCTGAAGCGCCACCCAAACGTAATGCCATGGCGTCCGCCGGTCGGATTCATAGCTGAACAATTTACCCGGCGAAATCATAAAGGTGTCCCCCGCCTGACATAAATAAGCATGACCCTCGCTTACGAACACGCCTTGACCCGACAAAACGGTATGAATCAAATAATAATCATGAACGGAAGGACCGACTTTATGGCCCGGCTTGGGACTGCCCTCGCCGCTGAACAGAACCGTGAGTTCTCCCGCCTCCGGCTGCAGGTTAATGCCGATTTCAAATTGATAATGATCGAAATTCATGGGACCCTCCAACTTTAGAAAACCCTGTATTTTTCACAACACCTTAAATTAAATATACGACAAACCTCCATATGTTCCTTTTATTCCTCCATATAAATTCCGGATGCTCTGCTCTATAGTAGGAAGGGAAGAAAGGGACGTAATCGCCGTTACATTCGCATTTCCCCTTGGTTTATCAAGGCTTATCTAAAGAAAATGCGCTGTGACCCGGCATTCGACTCCCTATACAAGGAGGAATATGATCAATGTCTAAAATTACATTCATCGGAGCAGGAAGCACGGTTTTCGCCAAAAATGTATTGGGAGACTGCATGGCGACGCCCGCGCTTCAAGGGTTCGAGCTGGCGCTGTACGATATTGATTCCCGGCGTCTGTCGGATTCCGAGAATATGCTGCTCAACTTAAAGCAAAGCGGCGGCAGCACCTGTGAAATCAAAGCCTACTCCGACCGCAAAGAGGCGCTGCGCGGAGCCAAATACGTGATCAACGCCATTCAGGTGGGCGGTTACGACCCCTGCACTATCACCGATTTTGAAATTCCGAAGAAATACGGCCTGCGGCAGACGATTGCCGACACCGTCGGCATCGGCGGTATTTTCCGCAACCTGCGCACGATTCCCGTTATGCTCGATTTTGCCGCGGATATCCGTGAAGTTTGTCCGGACGCGCTCTTTTTAAACTATACGAACCCGATGGCCGTGCTGACGAATGTGATGAATACGTACGGCGGTGTGCGGACGGTCGGCCTGTGCCACAGCGTGCAGGTATGCGTTCCGCATCTGTTCGAGCATCTGGGAATCGAGCAGGAAGGCGTTCAGGCAAAAATCGCCGGGATTAACCACATGGCATGGCTTCTGGAGGTTACTAAGGACGGCAAGGACCTGTATCCGGAAATTAAGAGACGGGCCGCCGAGAAGCAAAAAGAACCGCATAACGACATGGTCCGCTATGAGATTATGCAGAAGTTCGGGTATTACAATACCGAATCTTCGGAACATACGGCGGAGTATCATCCTTACTTTATCAAGCGGAACTACCCGGAGCTGATCGACCGCTTTCAAATTCCGCTGGACGAATATCCGCGCCGGTGCGTAGAACAGATCGAGCGCTGGGAGCATATGCGCGAAGAGCTGGTGAACAACCGCAATCTGGAGCATGCGCGTTCGCATGAGTACGCATCATATATCATGGAAGCCATCGAGACGAATATACCGTACAAAATCGGCGGCAACGTCATGAACACCGGCCTTATCACGAACCTGCCGAGGGAAGCGTGCGTTGAAGTGCCTTGTCTCGTCGACCGCAGCGGAGTCCAGCCGACCTTTATCGGAGACTTGCCGCCTCAGCTTGCGGCGCTGAACCGAACGAACATTAATACCCAGCTTCTGACCATCGAAGCGGCGATAACGCGCAAGAAAGAGCACATCTATCATGCGGCGATGCTCGATCCTCATACGGCCGCGGAGCTGTCCATGGACGACATTGTCAGCATGTGCAATGATCTGATTGCCGCACATGGGGATTGGCTTCCACACTATGAGTGATACGGAATTATAGCTGGCAAATTCGCAGAGAAACCCGGTCTTTATTAAGACTTCGGGTTTCTTTTTTGTTCGTCCTTGGATGTCATAATGGACAAAATAATCCCATATGCCTAGAGCAGGTGACTTTTTCTGCAAAGGAGGGATAGGATTGGATGAATTCGTTGCCAGGTCATTGGATGAAATAAGATTTTGGTCCCGAATCATGAAGGAGCATTCACTGTTTCTCGGGTTGGGCTTTAGATGCGAGGATACTCAGCTAAAAGAGGAAGCAAACCGGTTTTACGCTATTTTTGAGGATATTGAGCGAAGGTCCCACGAATTTCAGATCAATGCAGATCCTCATACTATCCAGAAATTTAATACAGAAGTAGGTATAGCAGCGACTCATATTTGGGCGTTCAAGAGAAAGGTGCTGGGCCTTATATTGCAATGCAAACTTCCCGGACAAACAAACTTCCCTTTGCTGGTGGATCATGTAAGCCGGGAGGCCAATTATTTCAGAAATCGCTTAGAAGAACTCAATACAGGGAAACTTGAACCGTTACCGGATGCGATTATCGATGAAAATGTTTTTTTCTTAAAAATCATGGCCGATCATGCCAAATTTATCGGACACTTACTTGATCCGTCTGAACGGAAATTGGTTGAACAAGCGCGGGAGTTTAGCCATGATTTTGATATGCTGGTGTTCCAAGCGATTGATTTAAGCAGCATGCGCCCTCAATCTCAAACCGTACCGCTGCTCAGTCAATTCGTCGATGAAAACAAGGTGTCGGTAAAATCGTTGCGCGATTTCAAGAAAACCGCACGAGATTTGATTGAAGAATGCCGGATAAAAAGTATTATTCATCCTTTATTGGCCGATCATGTATTTCGTGAAGCCGAACGCTTCCTCTTTATTCTCGATATGTTCGAGCGATCCTTATCGGGTGCCAGGGTGAACAAGAAAGAAATCCTGCACTAATTCTTTGGTTCATCGGAAAAAAGACGTGCTGAAATCGGCGCGTCTTTTTTTGTGGGCGAGAAATTGTTAATTTTGAGTAATGCAAATATTTTTCCCATAGGCAAATTTGTTTGTCTGCCGTTATTTATTAACCTTGACGAAAAAACGTTTCTCTAGACCCACTTATATCCAAACTGATAGTATAAGCAAGTATGAAAGCGGATTGGAAGGGGCTTTATCTTAAAATGGATCAACAAAGGTACGATAACTTGAAATTAGGCGAGCGTGGAGCAATAGTAAGTATTATAGCTTACATCTGTTTATCTGCTTCCAAATTAATTATTGGTTATGCAGCCAACTCTGAAGCTTTGAAGGCGGATGGTTTGAATAATGCGACGGATATTGTTGCATCCATTGCCGTGTTAATTGGTTTAAGATTGGCGCGGAAACCAGCAGACGAAGATCATCCGTATGGACACTGGAAATCGGAAACCGTAGCTTCTTTAATGGCTTCTTTTATCATGATGGCTGTGGGGTTGCAAGTGCTTTACGAAGCTGTTGTTTCTATGTTTCATGGAAAGGAACAATCTCCTGATCTCATTTCTGCATGGGCAGGGATTTTCTGCGCCATTGTAATGTACTGTGTATATCGATACAACAAAAAACTGGCACTCAAAATAAACAGTCAAGCCGTTATGGCCGCAGCAAAAGATAATATTTCTGATGCATATGTGAGTATTGGAGCGGTAGTTGGGATCATCGGTTCCCAATTTAATTTGCCTTGGCTAGATCCGCTTACAGCTGTTGCAGTTGGATTCATTATTTGTAGAACGGCTTGGGAAATTTTCCGTGAAGCATCCCACTATTTGACTGATGGTTTTGATGAGAATATTATACAATCATTCAAAGAAACCGTATTGAACGTAAGAGGAGTAGAGGGAGTTAAAGAAATAAGAGCAAGAAATTACGGAAGCAATGCGGTCGTAGACGTTGTATTGCTTGTTGGGGCAAAACTAGAGTTTCAAGAAGCACATGAAATCGCAACACGGGTTGAAGATGAATTAAAGAGTAATTCTGATGTTTATGATGTTCATGTTCATTATGAGCCTGCAAAAGTAGCCAAGGCATAATGAGAGTGTCTACATATAGCACATGCGAATAAAAGAAAATAAAGAAAGCAAGGGGATTGGTCTTGAAAATATTGACTTTGAACACCCATGCATGGATGGAAACCGAGCAGCTTCAGAAGATAGAACACTTGGCCGATTTTATCAGGGAACAGCAGTTTGATGTCATCGCTCTGCAGGAGGTCAACCAGTCCAAGGAGGAGGAGGCTCTGTCCGCCTGCGATTTGGAACGTTTCTTCCGGACCGAACCGGACACGGTAGTCAGACAGGATAATTACACCTTCGTTCTTCTGCAAAAGCTGGGGATTCCCTATTATTGGACATGGATACCGGTACATACTGGATTTGAGAAGTACGACGAAGGTTTGGCGATCTTGACGCGCACCCCCGTTACCGACGCATTTAGCGAGTACGTGTCGGTCATCCGGGATTACGAAAACTACCGCACGCGGAAGATTGTCGGCGTCAAAGCAGAGGTCCGCGGGGAGGAAACCTGGTTTGTGAGCGGTCATTTCGGCTGGTGGAATGATGAAGTGGAGCCTTTCCGGGGACAATGGGATGCCGCGCAGGAGAAGCTGGACACGCTGAAGGAATCACCGGTGTTTATCTTGGGCGACTTCAACAATGTAGCGCAAATCCGGAACGAGGGCTATGATTACGTCGCCCAAAAAGGCTGGAACGACCTCTATGCATCTGCATCATTTAAAGACGACGGAGCCACGGTCACCAAAGCCATCAAGGGCTGGGATGAGAATAAGGGCAAGCTGCGCATTGATTATATTTTCTCCAATCGGCCGCTTCAGGCTAAATCCTGCCATGTCGTCATGAACGGCATTAGGGGCGCGGTTGTCTCGGATCATTTCGGAGTCGCTGCCGAGCTATAGTTTCTTCTCAAGTGTCTCTACAGGAGCGCTCCATACGCAAAAGCGGCCGGTTAGGGATTATTCCTTAACCGGCCGCTTCGGCTTCCTACAGCAAATATTTAAAGCGCTTCACAGTATTTTTGGCTGAAATTATACGATTTTTGTCACAAAAAAGCTGACATGATTTATTTACAATAACCCCCCCGGGGGGATATTATTGTGAGAATAATTCTCAACATTTGGTTTTAAACTTTGGGAGGGAACAGAGAAATGGGAGAAGTCATGCTGGGAAGTGAACGACAGGAGAAAAGGCCGTTTAAAGCGATCTGGGAGCAGCATGGAGGCTTGTTCATCGCGGCGGCCTGTCTGCTGTTTATCGGGATTGCCTGGATGATGGGCAGAAACGGACAGGGTGCAGGCGAATTAATCTTTTTCATTCTGGCCTATGTTGTCGGCGGCTACAGAAAAGCGTGGGAAGGGCTGGAAACCCTGATCAAAGAAAAGGACCTTGACGTAGACCTCCTGATGGTAGTCGCGGCTTTAGGCGCTGCAGGCATCGGATACTGGCTGGACGGCGCGGTGCTGATCTTTATTTTTTGCCTGAGCGGCGCGCTGGAGGATTATACGATGGAGAAGACGAACCAGGATATCGCCTCCATTCTGAAGTACCGGCCGGAAGAGGCGGTCCTCCTCAAGAACGGCGGTGAAGTCAAGATCCGGGCGGCCCAGCTGCAAAAAGGCGACGTCGTGCTCGTCAGACCGGGTGAACGAATTCCCTGCGACGGCCACATTCTGGAAGGACAATCGGCGGTAGACCAATCCTCCATTACGGGTGAATCCATTCCCGTCGATCTCGCTGCTGGCGATACCGTCTTCGCGGGTACGATCAATGGCCAGGGCGCGCTGCGGATTCATACCGATGCGGGCGCGGAGGACACGCTGCTGGCAAGAATCATCCATCTTGTGCAGGAGGCCAAGAACGAGCTGCCGCCAAGCCAGTTGTTCGTGGAGCGTTTTGAGGGCATCTATGCCAAAAGCGTGGTTGCAGCGGCCCTGCTGCTGATGGTCGCGCCTCCGTTTCTCTTTGGCTGGTCTTGGGAAAGCACGGTTTACCGGGCGATGATCTTTCTTGTAGTCGCTTCGCCATGCGCTCTTGTATCCTCGATCATGCCTGCGATTTTGTCCGGTATTTCCAATGCCGCCCGCAAAGGCGTATTGTTTAAGGGCGGGGTCCATCTGGAGCAAATAGGGGAAGTGAAAGTAGTCGCTTTTGACAAAACGGGAACGCTGACCGAGGGCAAACCGAAGCTTACGGACTGCATTCCTTCCGAAGCCTGCAACGAACAAGAGCTGCTTACTTTAGCCGCTTCGCTGGAGTATTTGTCGGAGCATCCGATCGCCAAGGCCATTGTCGGTTATGCCAAGGCCGCCGGGATCCCATTCGAATCGGCGTCGGAAATGCAGGCCGTGCCGGGTATGGGAGTCAGCGGAACCGTTAACGGCAGGAACTGCCGTATTGGCAAAAAGGAGCTGCTCGCGAGCCTGAATCTGGATGATGCTATGCTGCAAACGGCGGGCAAGCTTGAGGCGGACGGAAAGACGGTGATCTTCGTTGAGTCGGATGGCACGCTTGCAGGTATGCTCGCGGTACAGGATACTCTGCGCCCCGGCGTACGGGAAGCCGTCATGAAGCTGAAGAGCATGAACCAAAAGGTCGTTATGCTCACCGGGGACGCAAAGCTCACGGCGGAGGCCATCGGACGGGCCGCAGGCGTGGACGAGGTCCACGCGGAACTGATGCCTGATCACAAACTTGCGCTGATCCGGCAGTTGACCGAGCAGTACGGCAAGGTCGCTATGGTCGGCGACGGCGTTAACGATGCGCCCGCGCTGGCGGCTTCCGCCGTAGGAATCGCTATGGGCTCTGTCGGAACCGATGTTGCGCTGGAGACGGCGAATGTTGTTCTGATGACCGACGACATTTCCAAAATTCCTTTCGCCATATCGCTTGGACGGCGCGCACGCAGGGTCATCCGGCAAAATATAACTTTTGCGCTCGCCGTGATTGCCCTATTGGTCGTATCCAACTTCTGGGGCGGAATCAATCTGCCCTCCGGCGTGGTCGGCCACGAAGGAAGCACGCTGGCCGTGATCTTGAGCGGGCTAAGACTGCTTCGCTGATCTCTCTTGACCCGAGAAGAAGGAAATTGCCCCTCTGAATCAACTCTTGATATAATAACGGCATGGCCATCATAGAAAAATAGCCGAAGCAGAGAATAATCGGAGGGGTGCGCACATGGTTCGGGAATCCGGTGAACACGAACACAATTATGATCATAAGTACCGCAAGCAGATCGTCAACAGATTAGCCCGGATTGAAGGCCATATACGCGCAGTCAAGGAAATGACCGCCGAGGACCGGGACTGCTCCGAAGTGCTGCTGCAAATCGCAGCCGTGCAAAAGGCGCTGGACAAGGCCGCCAAGATGCTGCTAAAGGATCATCTGGAGAACTGTGTCGTCAAAGCCGTTCATCACGGCAATGAGGGCAAGGTTCTTGAAGATCTCACCAAAGCGCTGGACAGCTACATCCGGTGACACCTAAATATCGAAACAAGCCCTGATGATATCATTCGGGGCTTTGTTTTTTAGCATAATTTTCGTGAATGGGTAATTAATAATATTAATGCTTTTATAAAAAGGAGCCCTCCCATGAACCCAGACCCCGTTGTGCTTATCGTATCTTCCGCGTTTGGAGACGGCCATGCCAAGGTGGCTCAGGCCATTGAACAGTCGTTCAAATCGAGAGGCGTTGACCGGGTGCACGTTGTGGACCTCTTTGCCGAAGTCCATCCCTGGCTGAACGGGGTTTCCCGGGCCTTTTATTTAAAAAGCGCCGTCTATGCCCCGAATATTTACGGGTTGATGTACAACACAACCAGCGGGATGAAGCCGGACTATCCTTTTGGCAGGCTCCTGCATTCGATGGGAAAGCGAAAAGCGAAAGAGGTATTGGAAGAAATCCGGCCCGACGTCATTATTCACACTTTTCCGTATCTGGCCGCTTCCCAGCTTGGTAAAGAGTCGGCGATCCAGGTTCCGGTCTTTACCGTATTGACGGATTATGTTCTGCACGGCAGATGGATTCATCCCCATACGATGAAGTATTTTATCCCCACGGAAAGTATAAAAGAGGCGCTGCTCTCGGCAGGTATTGATGAACAGGCGATTACGGTCAGCGGGATTCCGATTCGCGAGGCATTCACGCGGTCTCCGAATCGGGCCGAGGTTCTGCAGAAGCATGGGTTAAGGGATAACCGGCGCTATATTCTCCTTGCGGGGGGAGCGTACGGGGTCATGGCAAGAATCAGGAACATTTTAAAAAGTGTGCTTGACCATACCGACTTCGATTTTATCGTGCTCTGCGGGAATAACGACCGGCTTCGCGAGTCTCTGGAGGACACTTACAGGGATAACAGCCGCGTTCACATCCTGGGATATACAGACGATGTACATGAACTGATGAGTATTTCCTTTTGCCTGCTGACCAAAGCGGGAGGGGTGACGCTTACCGAGGCGTTCGCGATGTTATTGCCTGTTATTGTGTACCGTCCGCTCCCTGGTCAGGAAGCCGGTAATGCAGAATCGCTCTCCATGCAAAAAGCCATTTACACCGCCTGCAACGAAAGGGAATTACTGGACCGGCTCCGGAGACTGGGAATCCAATCTTTCCGGGAGGAGATAGAGCGGCAAATGAAGGCCATTTCCCGGACAGAATCTTCCAGCCGCATTGTCGATGAGGTAATGAATGCGATTAAGGAACGTCCGTCATATGCCGGGCGGATCTTGAAGAAAACAGAAGGTAAAGGGAAGGCAAAGACCGCCCGCGGATATCGGTAGGAAAGCAGCTTGCCTCTGCCGGCCATTGTCCGCTTGGCGTTTTTTTGTTTGCATCGGAACCGACTTTGCTCCAAAATATAGATATATTTGGAGAGAAGGAGAAGATTACCTGTGGTTCGGACCCAAAGAAAAATCGGAATCTTGCTGCTTGTTTTCTTAACGGTTGTCGCAATGGCGCCGTCAGCTTTGTTTGCCGCTCCGAAGCCCGTCGTTACGGAGATGCCGATTTCGATCGGCAATTACTATGTGCTCTTTCCGGGGAAACTTGCGCCTTATGTGAAATCCGGAAAATGGATGGTGCCAATTCGGGCATTTTGCGAAGTCATTGGAGCTGATATGATTTACAATCCAATAGACCATACGGTATCCGTCATTTTGCTCGGTGAGAAGGTACAGGGCATTAAAGCGGGTCAACTGGCCGCAGTGTTTGAAGGCGACTTGGCATGGTCGTTAGGGGCTGCGCCGGAACTGCGGAACGGCGTACTGTTTGTGCCTGCGGCTCCAATTTTGAACGCCCTGAAGGTGTATCGCTGGGAGATAATCTCAGGAAATACTGGTAAATCCACACTGGCGATTAAGGCGAAGGAGGATGTGCTGCTCCGACGGATTGTCCCTGCTCCTTCCGCAGATTTATTTCCCTCGGAAACCACGTTTCATCCTTATCCTTTCTATCCGGAGACGCTGACACAGGAAAAGAAAGGTAAAGAATACCTTGTTACCCTGAATGTGCAGAACACATCCGGTTTTGTCATTTCCAAGGACAGTTCGGAGCTGAAACTGACGTTCGTTGATGGAAAAAGGAACGCTATCGTACGCAAAATTGATGGACCAAGCGCTCTGGTTCCGAAAGCCGGACAAGTATCATTCAAATTTACCGTTCCGCAAAAGGCCGACTATGTCCTGTTCCGGTCGCGGATCGTAAAATCGCAGTAATATTCATTTTCACTAGGGGGAGCCGTATGATTCGTAAGCTGGCGGAAGAGGACCGCGAGGGATTACTGGCTTTTTTGGGAAAAGAGCCGGCGCTTAATTTATTCCTGATTGCGGATGTGGAGAACTTCGGTTTTGAACAGGATTTTCAGGAAGTATGGGGGGAATTTGATCCCGGGGAGGGCAGGCTGAAGGCGGTGCTGCTACGCTATGAGCATAACTATCTGCCGTATGCGGAGGGGCCGTTTGATGTGCAGGGGTTTGCCGAAATCATGCTGCAGGACGGGAAGATGGAGATGTTGAACGGCTCGTCCTCTCTTGTGAACCGGTTCAGCGGCGTGATTAACTTCCGTAAAGAGAAAAGTCTTTATTTTGCAGAACTGAATGAACTGAACACACCAGAGGAAAGCGCTCAGTTTGACGCGGAGACCTATGTGAAGCGGGCAACGATTCAAGATGTGGAATCCATATGTTCGCTCATCGACGGAATAGAGGAATTCGACGTTAATCCGGAAAGCTCGCGCCGGAGCCTAAGACGGACACTGGAAACCGGAACGGGACGCACCTATTTCGTTGAACGGAATGGTCATGTAGCTGCGTCGGCTTCGACTACGGCGGAGAATTCGATGTCCGCTATGGTAGTAAGCGTGGCCACTCATCCGGAATGCCGGGGACAGGGACTGGCTACGTCTGTCATCAGAAAACTATGCGCCGATGTCGTCCGGGAAGGCCGCTCGCTGTGCCTCTTTTACGATAATCCGGACGCAGCCTCCATATACAAACGGATTGGCTTCAGCGACATCGGCTCCTGGTCGATGATGTACAAATAACGATATTTCAAGATCCGCAAGGCCATCGGGTTGAACAATATTTCCGCAGCATGGACGCAAAACGTAAGACAAAACTAAGAAAGCAACGGCTGAAAGAGAGCTTGAATTAAGCGGATTTGTTCAATGAGGGAACGCTCACGCCATTATTCCAACCTTGTGATGGAGGAATACTCAAGTGTTCAAGGAAATTCAAATCAATATTTTATTAAAGTGAGTAGAATCACTCTTCTCAAAAAGCAATATGGTAAGATGTGGTCATTATTGATAGTCGACAAAGAGGAGCGGAATATGCATGAAGGAAACATTTACATATGAGGATATGAAATTGATCGGACGGAAGAAACTGGGCACTCATGTTCCGTTAGAACTGTTTCGGACGATTCGGCTCATCGGCATGTATCAGGCGCTGCCACTCGGAGGAAAAGCAACTACGGTAACAATAGGTCGTAAAATCGGAGAATCGCTGCCCGTCACTTCAATAGAAGATATCCTGCAGATGTTTCAGGAACTACAGATCGGCATCCCGAGTATAGTATATCAGGACGAGCATAAGCTTCGAATAGCCGTTGATGAGTGCTTCTGCAAAGGCCTTCCAGTCATGGAAGGAAAGATAGTTTGCGATCTGGAGGGAGCAATATTGGAGGGCGCTATCAACAAAGTGTCTGAGCGAAAAGTGACTGTGCGGGAGGTCCTGTGCAATGTATGCGGGGACGATCACTGTGAGTATGAGATCCGTTATACGTTGTAATACCAACCTAAACGGCGGCCTTTCCCCGAAACTATAAAGGGGAAAGACCGCCGTTTAATGTCTATATGGCGATGTCGGATAATTGACGAATATCTTGTTATAAGGGTTATCCGTTTTCTATTTGCATAGCCGGACCAAAGAACTCGTGATGAATCTGGCCTTCCTTCATTCCCATCGCCCGCAATTCTCGAATGATGGATTCCATGAACGGAACCGGTCCGCACACATACACTTCTCCGGTGGTATCGACGAACTCTTCCAGAACTTTACGCGAGATGTAGCCGTCCGGTTTATCCGAAAAGAACGTTTTATACTTCACATTTCTCATACTCGCTGCATGTTTTTCCACATCGACTTGAAATGCGGCAAGCGCTTCATTACGCGCAGCGTGCAGAAAGACAGTCGGACGGTCAGGCGTTGTGGTCGATACCGTTTCGAGCATGCCCATCATCGGCGTAATGCCGACACCGCCTGAAATAAAGGCCACAGGCGATGTTTTCGTCGCATCAAGCACAAATTCACCGGCAGGGGCGCTCACTTCAACGGTATTTCCTTCTTGGACCTGCCCGTGAAGAAAGCCCGAGACGACACCATTCGGATCATTATCCGCCTCGCGTTTCACAGAGATTCGGAACTCGTCCGGTTTTGGAGCTTGTGAGAGGCTGTATTGACGAATCATCATGTATTTCTCACCCGGTATCGACACGCGAATGGAGATGAACTGACCCGGTTTATACTCCGGAACGTTAGAGCCGTCTGCCGGTTTTAGGTAGAATGATGTGATAGTGTTGCTTTCTTTTACTTTCCGCGAAACTGTGAACGATTTAAAGAAGTTCCAGCCGTTTTCTTGTTCCCGCGATTCTTTGTACATGTTTGCTTCTACGCTTATAAAGGCATCAGCAATGACACTGTATGCTTCCGCCCATGCGCCCAGAATGTCATCCGTTGCCGCATCGCCTAATACTTCCTTGATCGCTTCCAGCAAATGCTGGCCGACGATCGGATAATGCTCCGCCTTGATACCGAGGCTGACGTGCTTATGTGCGATTTGGACAACGGCAGGCAGAATGTTCTCCAGGTTATCAATATGGACTGCCGCCGCATATACCGTATTCGCGAGTGCTGCCTGTTGGCGGCCCTGAGCCTGGTTTGCATGGTTGAAAATGTTTAGAAGTTCAGGATGAGCGGCAAACATATTCCGGTAAAACACCGATGTGATTTTTGTGCCGTGCTCCGCCAAGACAGGTGCTGTCGATTTGACGATATCTCTTGTTCCTTGGGATAATATGATAAGTCACTCCTTTTTTCATTTCTATAGATCTACTATAAGCTTATCCTAAATTTAAAGATATATTCAAAATACATCTTTAACAAAATGGACAAAATATCAAGGCGGAAATGTAACAATGATCATATACTATAATGCCCGATGGGAGGGTAAAAAATGAGGCTTACCATGTACACCGATTTTTCTTTACGAATTCTTCTTTATCTGGGGACGAAGGAGCGAGTTGAACGGTCAACCATTCAGGAAATATCGGATGCATATAATATATCCAAAAATCATTTGGTGAAAGTTGCACATGAACTCGGCAAGGCGGGGTTTATTGATACGGTGAGAGGAAGGGGAGGCGGCATCCGGCTGGCACATGCACCCGAAGATATCAACATCGGTGAAGTCATTCGGAGGATGGAAGACGACTTCCACCTCGTCGAATGTTTCAATCCCGCTGGAAACCATTGTCCGATCACCCCGGTATGCGGTCTGAAAGGCGTTCTTGGGAGAGCATTGAATGCGTATTTGCAAGTGCTTGACGAATACACACTCCAGGATTTGCTAATTAATAAAAACGGACTGAAAATGATTTTGCAACAGCAGAATATCGATACTTAAAGATTTTGACCGAGACGGACGCACACTTTAAGAAATCGAAAAAAACAACCCCATTGTGAATGCGATTTCAAATCAATTTTACATATTTTGTATAAAAAACAAGGGGGAGGGGACGATACTTTTGTACAAGTTACGAAAGGGAGGTACATCATGAGAACGGACATTCCGTTAAGTGTGGAACAAATGCTGTTGTCTGAGTTGCTTGTAAAGCTGGATATTGTTATTCCTCCTAACTTTCCGATTCCCCCGCAATACGATTTGACTCTTTCGGATATTACCCTTCCAACCGTTGACCCCCCTTACTGCGTAAAAGGCAGGCTACAGGATCATCCAGACATCAAAGTTGGCATAATGAAGTTTGATCCGGATAAAAAGGATCAGTTTGCCGTCGCCATTCATTATGAACGAATCATGAATTTATCTCAGATGAAGCTTTTCGGAAAATCGGTTGATGAATTGAAAGGCATCGGGGCTCATCTGCAAGGGATGGCTTACCTTCATCTTGGAATGAATACCGCCAGTGAAGATATGGTGAAAGGATGGAACCAATGTTTTGGAGAGCCATTATTCCCTGAGCGTGAACTGCTGCCGGGTCTTCGAATATACGGGACTACGGCGTTGTTTGGACAAATAGAAGACTGGGATCTCATTCTGTATAAGCCTGACCCCAATGCGTTTTATTTAGATGGAATCAGCAGTGAAATCCACTTTAAAACCGAAGTCTGGTATCCCGTTGAGCGTACGTTTGGCCCGATAACCCTTAAGAAAATCGGGATCGAAGGCATGGATTTTCAATTTGCATTCAAGACGGACGGGCTGCTGTCGTTATTTGGCGTTGAACTGGATCTCAACGATTTACAAGTAACCGTTCCATTCATCCAGCCACTTCCACCCGATGATTCCGACATCAAAACTTTTTTGAAAGGCATGGAGCTGTCTTATGATTTGGACCCTATGACTATTAGCGGCGGGCTGCTGATGGAGTCGAATACGCGGTTTTCAGGAACAGCGACGGTCGAGACGCTGAAGCGAAGCTTAAGCGCGATAGGACAATACGGGAAAACGGATGGCGCCGATTCCCTGTTTATCTATGCCCGGTTGAATGAGCCCTTAGGGGGCCCTCCTTATATGTACGTTACCGGGGTCAGTCTCGGCTTTGGGATTAATCGGAGATTCGTTGAACCTCCCGTGGACAAAGTCCAAGAAGTTCCTTTGCTCGATCACGGCGACAACAACAATATGGATCAAGTCTTATCTGCGCTCTCCGATAAAAAGATGATTATTGAAGAATTGGGATCGAATTGGCTCGCGGTAGGATTACAGTTTAATTCCTTCGAGTTGATTGAATCGAGCATGATCTTGATTGGCCAGATGAGCAAAGATTTTGAATTGATTTTGCTTGGAAGGTCTGCGTTGGATCTGCCGAAAAAGAAAGGGGCAGACAAATTTGTTCATGTTGAAGCTCTCATAAAAGGTGTATGGAAACCGGCGTTAGGATTTGCAGGTATATCTTCAACGTTGTCGGAAGATTCTTATTTGTACAGTAAAAACTGTAAACTCGCCGGTGAATTTGCGGCCTGGTTCTGGTACGGCAAGGAGAATAATGGAGATTTTGTTATTTCTCTCGGAGGCTATCATCCCCAGTTCTCTGTTCCGAGTCACTACCCTCCTTTAGAGCGGTTGTCTCTAAGCTGGGATATCGGGGGATTTGTTCTGAAGGGCAGTTCCTACTTTGCTTTAACCCCTTCCTGTACGATGGGTGGTGGAAGCTTCGAGCTCGCCTATGATAAGAACAACATTTATCTCGGCTTTACCGCATACGCGGATTTCCTTTTGGAGTGGAAGCCCTTCTATTTGGACGCTATCGTAGGGGTTACCGTTCGGGGTCAGGTGAAGTCAAAATCGAAGGGACTAAGAAAATTACTGAAGTTTCTCAAAATTGAATTCGAAACCCGCTTCGAACTATGGGGCCCGCCTACTGGAGGAAGGGTCCTGCTGAAATGCTCTGCCTGCAACATTCCTATTTCCTTTGGAGAAAATAAAAGAGATAAACAGTTGCTGCTCGATGATATGAACGAGAAAGAATTTATGGATATGCTTCCTGACCCGGATAATCCCTTGCGTATTCTGGCTTCAAGCGGAATCACCGGACGGACGCCCTCCGAATCGGATGCAAACAAAGAGAAATGGTTGATCCGGCCCGATAACTTCGCCTTCACTATTGAATCCGAGTTTCCGTACAAACAATTCAGCGTATTGAAAAAGAACAGTGACGGCAGCGAAGCATGGGAATCGATAGTGGACGATCCGTATGACGGAAACTTGAGCATAAGACCTCTTGGCAAACCCATCACCCACTCCAGCCTTCAATTGTCCTTGAGACATAAAGAACGGGGAGTCATCGATTTGGACCGGAATAACCTGTCCGTCGTCAGAAAAGGAATTCCCAAAGCCATGTGGTGGAAGGAGAAGGTTTCGTTCCGTCCAGGCATAATTTCAAAAGAAACCATTGAAGAGAATGTGGGCGTTGAGGCCTTACCTCCTCCGCAGATTGCAGCCTTTCGAGGCGGCATCCGGATCGAAAGTAAATATACGCCTGAGAAAGTAGCGGAAGTAACGTTGCCCCCATCGGAATTGTCGAAGCTCTTAGGTTCTATAGAGTACCGTGAGGATTCCCGTGATCGGATTAAAAGCACAATAACGGACCCTTCCGTAGCAGCCGAGCGGACCCTTATTAGTGAATATCTGCACAATGCGGGTTTATATCCTTCCAGAAAAAATGATGACTTGATCAAACTGGCGGACCATGCCGATTGGCTGTTCGTGGAACCGCCTCTCTTATGGAATGCGGCATTTGCAATCTGGGAGGTATAGGAATGAAACGGAAAAGCGTGATTAATACAGACTTTGTCTCCATCTACGATAAGATCTCTCCGTCCTTGAAGGCAGGAGAATATACCATTTCCATCCAGCAGAATGTATCCTGGGACCAAAATGACAAGAAAATGGATCAGGTACAGAATTTCTTCATTGACGCCCCCCGATTTACACTGCCGGCGGACAATCTAGGGATTCAACATCCGATTATGGAAGGACAGTACGAGCAAACGATTCCCCATCTAATTCTTTCCAATCCAGCCTTGCCCTGGGCGAGATGGCCGGACGACGGGGTGAACGATCTTCCATGGTTAGCTCTTCTTCTTGTTAGAGAGGATGAATGGGTTGGGGACGGGAAGCCGGTAACTATGTCCGTAAAAGACACTTTTGATCCCGGACTGTATCCGGACATTGAGCCGCCTGCGATCAATAGAGGAGAAACGGAACAAAACCAGTCCCCTTGCCAATCCGTCGTGATCAAAACAGGAGTGCTAAGCCAAATTTTCCTCCTTGAACACGAAGTTTCCTGGTTGGCGAATGTTCGAGTGTCAGTCCCCTCATCGGATCAGAGCGCCGCTGTGATAATCTCCAACAGGGTGCCAAAAGTTGCGGGGTCACTCCCACAGCAAAAGTTTTACGCCTACCTGGTTTCGCTAGAGGGACACACACAATGTCTAAGAGGGACGTTTCCTGTTAAACCATTTGTCCGGTTTATTGTTCTCGATCATTGGAAATTTACATCGTATAAATCGGCAAATAAAAGCTTTTCCGCTCTAGCCGGGAATCTTTTAGAAGGGATGAAGGCGGATCCGTGGCTGCGCCATGCGGGTCATGCGGACCCGAACGCCCCGGAGGTAATACGCCAACGTCTATTCGACGGCTACTCTCCCGTATTGTCCCATACCAAAACCGGGGAAGAGACAATGGCTTGGATGGTCGGACCAGGTCTAGCGGTAACTGATCCTAAATCAAGACCCCATGTAAGCTACTGGAACTCCTCTCAGCTGCTGCAATACGACGACAAGAAGGGTTTATTTGATGTCTCCTGGGCGGTTGCGTACCAGTTCGGTAAAGCGGCGGCTCTTGCCAATCACAAGTTTGCCGAGCATCTTTGTGTGCTTCGCAGGCAATACGCGGCACAATTTATGAGCAGTCAAATTTCATCCTATCCTTTGAAGCACAAAGAGCAGAAAGACCTGTGGACGAAACTGGAAGAGGGGCTTGAATCGGACTGGGCATTCCGTGTGAACGATGCGATGGCGGGATATCGGGAGGAGGAGCCGCAGCTCAGGTACCACAGGAAATGGCGCAAAGAAAGACGCACGAACAAGAAAGATCCTTACCAAGCAATCCGGGAAGTCATTAATGAGACTGGAAATGATGCGAAGAAAATCACTGAGTATTTTCACAAGCTGCAGACCCAGGAAGAATGGGACGTTGTCAGTTATTTAAACCAATTGCAAGACCTGAAGCACATCGCATTTCCATATCTTGTTCCACACCATCAATTGCTTCCCCCGGAAAGTGCCCGGTTGTTTCGATTGGACCTCAGCTGGATGGACAGCATGCTCGATGGCGCGCTAAGCATCGGTGTTCACTCGGATTGGGATCAGGCGATTAACGGTTACATTCGAAGCCAACTTGATTATAAGGTAGATAACCGTTTGGGGCTAATCATACATTCGGCTCTGATCTCGGATTACCCGGATGTGAAAATCAGAGGATACATTAATAGTGAAGAAGTAATGGCTGTGCATGTGGAGCTTCAAGAGCAAATCAAACTGATTTTGTTTGAGAAAGAACCTTTGACCATTACCCTAACCGAACCTTGCGAGAAGCAGCGATTCGGGTTTGATGTCGACGATAACGGGGCGTTCACCATAGACCTTAGAAGTACAAACAACACGCAGGTTGATCAATTAGGCAGCCGTCTATCGGTTCCCTACTTTATCACAGATACAGATTGGAGGGACAAGGATCTGGGCGTTTTGGATATTGGGAAACTGCAAGAACATTTGGAGAATGAACTTGCTCGAATTGAAGGTGCTGGGAATTGGGGATCTTCAACATTTGCGCTTCAATTGTTAGATGCACCAGATTATGCGCTGTTGACCTTACATTGAATCACCTCATTTGTTCTGAAAGGGGAATGTTACAATTATGGAAAAAGAGACGATCTGCTTAGTCCCAATGGTCGTTGAAGCCTTACCGGTAGATTCCAACACATTGAATAGTCAGCCTTTCCGCCGGTTTACAATGAATCATAAAGAGTGGTTGTCTCCAGAGCCCGGACCGTTCCAGCCGACAGTCATGGACAGATCCGATATGGGGGTCTACCTGCATTGGACACTTCCCCAAGCATTTCGAAATGCCGTGGAATTGGTTGACGGGGACCACGAATACCGAACGGTGCCTAACCGATGGCTCGTTGTGCGGAAGCAAGCTGGGAATTCCCCAAGCGCATATCGTTACTGGGTTGTGGAAAGCGACGCCCTGCATAATGAACCCAGTGCGGGAAGTCCCTGGTCTTCCGATTTTGGAGCGGAACGAATCGGAATCACGATCCCCTTACCGGAACGGACGCCGAATCCGGCAATAGACTACCTTGAGGAATTAACCGTGATGGGGCCGGGAGATCCTTCCTTCGCTGCGTACCAGCCCAACTGCATAGACGTATTTTCCATGATTGACCCTTTAAACGGGATTGATGAAGGAACTCTGGAGTATGTTGTGATTGGCTGGTTTAATAACCCGCACCGAGATCCCTTGCATGAAATCCGGTCCGTTTCAGAATTCATTGAGAAGCTCGGCGAATTAGATTGGCGCATCGATGGGGATGTTACTATGTTCGCAAATCGAACCTTTATATATGGTCAAGTTAAAGGATTGTCGTGGAAGAGGGAAGCTGCATCATCTCGCATTCCTCGTCAATCAGCCGGGCATCTTGTATCGGTCGGCATGACATCTGTCGATGCTTTTTCCGAGATGTTGGGGGCTTTTACTTTAGAATCGGAAGAAGAAGAGGGCTTATCCCCATCAAACTTACTGGAAACTCACATGTATAATCAATTGAGGACCTTTGAAGAACCGGATGGAACAGACACGCTGGATATAAAGATTCACCAAACCGGCTTTGAGCAGCTTCCGGGAGGAAGCATTTGGAATTGGACCTACAGAGAAGAACAACAACCATTTGCGGTTCAGCAAGATCCGTATCGTGACAGGGCAGACCGGAAATTATCCGAATTGAACAGAGAAAAGATAAAATCGGAACGGATGTATAGACAAGTCAAAAAGATGAAGCAAGAACTATACGAGGTTTGGTGGAAATGGCGCTATAAATATAAAGGACGTGAATCAGAGAGCGGTGAACTGCAAAGTTACGCTTACCGCTTAGGGCAAATGATTCTCGAATTCGAAACTCAAGCAGAGAAGGTTGATTTCCTTTATCGGAACTTCGCAGATACCTTTAAGGACAAAATGTTGATACCAAATAGTCTTCCCCGTTTTTGGCGTCCTCAAGATCCTGCCGTATTGATCACCGGGATCAAAGAAACATTGACCGATCGGGAGGGCCGACTGCCTTTTTGTAAAATAAAACAATATGCTTTCAGCGAAGATCAGTTTCCGGGGAATTATGATGGGCTTCCGCATGGATTATATGAAGCGATGCTGGATTTGCTTCAAATGGATGAAGCCCAACCGTGGAGTTTGCCATGGGAACCGATCTTTCTTGAATGGAAACTGAAGTGGTTTCCTATGCCATTCAACGAAGTGAATTGGGAATTCCAAGGCGAAGAATATGTATGTAAGACTGAGCCAATGACGAGTCAAGCACAGATCCTGACAGGGAGAACATGGTTGGGGCCTCAAGCGATAGGTTACCTTGAAGACAGAATCCGTCAATTACGAAAGGATTTAGCTGAAAGCAACTCAAATGCCGCGCGGTTTGAGCGCCGGTTGGAATCTTGGAAAGTGCTGTCCCAAGCATTGGAAGGTCTGCTGGACCAGCTCATTCTTCGTGATGTAAAGGCACATCCGGTTGCCCATGATATCGACGAGATTCTTCAGGGAGAAGATTCAAGGGTGATACCGGATAAACAGGCTTTTGCGCCTTCATCTTCGTTTCAATCCATCATTTCAGGACATTTTCGATTGGAACAATTAGATATCATTGACCGTTTTGGACAACTCGAGCAGGTGTCTCTAGCCGGAAATGATCCGTTGGTCGCGCAGTCATTGGCTTGCGAGCCTGCCATTAACGGAGTGGTGGAGCTTAAGCCCAGGTTGGCTCAACCGATGCTCTTGAATGTGAATTGGGTGTCTGCCAAAGACGATCGCAAAGAATATAATTTGGATTATAATGTCAATCCAGTCTGCGGCTGGATACTTCCCAATCATTTGGACCGGGGACTGCTGGTATACTCGCCGCAGGGACAGGTGCTGGGCGAAGTCCGGATTGCCGGGAGCGGGAGAACTAGCAAAGTTCATTGGGAACCGGCGCCGGATGTTCCTTTTACAACGCTTCAATCCTTGAAGGATTCTTATAATATATTGGGACAGGTTCTAATCGGGCTTGAATCTGCGGGAGGTTCAGCTTTGCTTGCTCTTGAACAGTCCATCGATGAAACCCTGTGGATGATTGAACCGAAGGGAAGATCATTTGCCCGGAATATGGCCGTCTTTTTGGGCAGGCCGCTAGTTTTGACAAGAGTTAAGGTGGGTTTGGAATTGGACTGTCCAATGCTACCGGTTCACGATTCTGGCAAGAATTACAATTCGGACAGGGACCAGCATCCGTATTATCGATTGGAATTGCCGATCGGAGTCGGAAATTCCGAAAAGCTCAATTCCGGTATACTGGGTTATTATGAAGGAGACGATTACTCAAAATTCTATGCCGTTCATGCTTACACCGGACCAGACAGAGAGAACAGCACATATATCCAAGTCATTGGCGAACCGGATTTGCAGGACCCCATAAATAGAAAAGCCTATCTTCGGCTGAAAATATCCAAATCATTGAAGTGCAAAACCATTACTATCCTTATGGACCCGACTGCTCCAATACATCTGAACGCCGGGCTAATTCCAGAGAAACAATTGGAATTGCCGGAGAAGTTTCGTGTGGATAATACTGGCATCCTGGAAACCCTGTTCCAGGGAGGCCCGATTCTGACAGCCTTCACAACGGATGATCAGACCCCAAAAATTCTTTATCCCAAACCAAATGATACTCTTGGAAATTGGACGTGGATCGAACGGACCAAATCTTCCGGTGAAGAGTGGCCCACACAACAATATCCCATCAAACCTACCGATCATAAAGATTTCGCAACCGCCCAGGATATTAGTGTGCGGGAAGGATGGCTAAAATTAACTGTTAAAGAGTCGGATTAGTAACAAAAGCCCGATGTTTTTTGGCCACGAAATAAACGCAAAAAGCCGCGCTTAACGCGGCCTTTTGCGTTTTCTTTAACCAACTCGAAGACAACCTGGCGGGGGAGATCAACTTCAACACTGCAGCAGGAATTTCTTGTTGCTCCGTCTACCACTTTCAAAGGATGTTTTCGTTCATGACGGAGATCCCTTTATCAGAATATATTCGGCGAAGACGCTTGACACTCGCAGCCTTCGAGCTGCAGCAAAGCGAAATCAAGGTCATTGACCTGGCGTTGAAGTATGGTTATGAGTCTCCTGAAGCATTCACCCGTGCTTTTCAGAAAATACATGGAGTCACCCCCACTTTAGCACGCCAGAAAGGAATCTATCTGAAGTCTTATCCCCGGCTCTCTTTTCATATTACGATCAGAGGAGAAGAAGAGATGAACTACAAAATTATCGAAAAGGAGGGTTTCACCGTCTTCGGAGTAGAGGAAATCTTCTCCATAGAGAATGGGGAGAATCTTAGATGTATACCACAGATGTGGGAAAGACTTTTGAGCGACGGCACCGTAGAACGGATAGGACAAGCGTCAGGCAGGGTATGGAACAAATTCAGCAGTGGAATCATGCCGGTGAATGCTGTCATGTGCCACCGGGAAGAAAAAGCCAACCGTTTTCCCTATATGATTTGTGGATTCATGCCTGAGTCCGGCCATTTGAATACAGAAGATTATACAGTTGTGGATATTCCTACGTTAACATGGGCTGTATTCACAACAGAGGTTGCTCATATTCAAATCTTATGGAAACGTATCTACACCGAATGGTTCCCAATTTCCTCTTATGAACCGTTATCCGGCCCCCAACTCGAAATGTATGGAGTTGCGGAGGGCGGGAAGAGATATTGTGAAGTCTGGATCCCTGTTGCGCATAAGTGACACGGTTTCACGGCTACTTTGAAAGCACCCTTTTTGTGGGGTTAGCGATAGTTTTTAACTTTGTATACGAGGGAGGAAGAAAAGTGGTTGAAATAATTGAAAAACGACAATTCTCAGTTATTGGTAAAATGGGGCAGGGGCCGGCAATTGAAGGCCCAAAGTGGATACCACCATTATGGCAAGAGGCCAACAGTAACTTTGCAGAGATAAGTAATCTTGCTAAGTTGGATGCTGGAGGTAACATTGCTGGAATATGGGGTGCTATGAGTGATGTTGATGAGAAATTTGAAAGATGGAAAGAGGAAGGAAAATATTTAGCTGGATGTGAAGTTACTGACGAAGCTACAGCACCGATTGGCTGGACCAAATGGACCATTCCAGCATTCAAGTATTTTGTAATTAAATGTACACAAGATTCTTATCAAGAAACTTTTAAATATACGATTAACGCTTATTTACCACAAAATAATTTCTCGATCGTTGGAGCGATTCAAGAATTTTATAATCCCAAAGATAATAATGGCGAATTGACGTTATACTTCCCAGTTGAAAAAATATAACGATACAGACCAAAGCCAAAAGGGGCGGGTTGATTTCAATGGACTTGGACGAACAACGAGCTTGGAGTGAAAACCATAGGGAATTAAATGAAATCATTTCAAAACCTCAAGAATATTCTCAAGCGATTCATTTATTTCTTTCACTACATGCTTGGTTACACTCTTCAGAGGTTGGAAATGAGGGTAAGCAAACACTAAAAGATGTAGTTGTTGAAAATTTAACTGAAAAAAGCTTGAGAAAGTATCCAGTAACTATCCCTAATACGAAAAATTCCATTGCATGGCACCTATGGCACATTGCACGAATTGAGGACATGACCATGAGTATTTTGGTCGCTGATGATCAACAAGTTCTTTGTGCTGGGAATTGGTTTGAAAAAATGAATACTAGATTTTTACATTCTGGTAATGAGATGAGCGAAGAGGACATTGTTGATCTAAGTTCAAGTATAAATTTTGAATCATTATTGGCATATAGAACAGCCGTCGGAAAGCACACACGACAAATAATATCGATGTTGACTCCCGGACAATTAAAAGAAAAGGTTGACCCAAAGAGAATCAAACGATTGTTTGATGAAAATGCCGTTACGCAAAATGCGAGTTGGTTAGCCGGTTATTGGAGCAAAAAAAGCATAGCTGGGCTAATGCTGATGCCTGCAACAAGACATATTTTTTTACACTTGAAAAAATGTATTCATATAAAGGATAAACTTCATAAACCAATGAAGAATCCACTCCAGAGATAAGGAATGGATTCTTCTATAATAGTTTAAGGCGTATGTTATTAAAGTTCGTATTTAATATGTTACTGGACATGGATCGATAAACCAGCGGTGTTACACGGTTTCTCTTGGATATATTCACAAAACCCATATTTTGTACATATGTATATAAAAACCCATTGGCTGTGAAATGAAAAATTTCCCCAGATTCGTCTTTTATATTTGTTCCCAAACAGTATCAGAGACCGGTTTATAATCTTCGTCTTTTTTTGGGTTTAACTTAGGTCATCTTCTTGATATATAAGTTTCCTAATTGGTAATTCAGGTGCTTCAGTCCACTCATATCGTTGTATAAAATACAAGAAATTTTCTAGACCATCCGTAGGCTCTGACAAGAACATTCGTCAAGTAACACAGACAAGTCCGCATCTGCGCAGCAGCTACGGACTTGTCTAGGTTTCTTTCTCTTATTATAGCCTAACTGAATCAAGGAATAACTATAGTGGTCTCCAGGTCTTTATAATAGGTTTTCAGTCGTTCGCCATTGGCATCCTTTAAGAGATTCAGCTTTTGATCAAACGTGCACGTATAAGGCCGGACTGTAATCGTCTTGGGCACCTGCGGGAACGTGTCGTATAGATTATCCACAGAAGCAGCGATTGGTGACACCCTGCCATTAGGATATCCCATCTGTCTCGGGCTGATGACGTGACCTTCTTCATCCACAATCTCATAGAAGACTATAGTCGGGGCATATTCACCCGTCTGCTCCGGCGCTATAGGCACCTCTCCCTTGCTGTCTATCATCAAACGGATGGTGGCCGGCGTGATGTCCAGATTTTTAACACTATAGCTGAAGGAGCCTCTGCTTGCCCCCTGGTTTGGAGTCAGATTGATTACTCCCTCTGTCACCTTCTTCACATTTGTCTGGAACTCAAACGGCTCTGCGACTTGTGCAACTGGTACACTGATATGAACCGTGAACTCATCCCCGTATTTCGCTGTGTTTTTCAGCTCATTCAGTTCCAATAATAGCGTGTTCGGCCGCCCCTCTACGTCGCCTGTTGCAGATGATCCGAACTCAACAACCTCCCCCGACGGCAAGGTTACGCTAGGAATCCCCAACAAACCTTTGGTTGATTTGTCGAAATCGTGGGTCGCGAAATCTGTGATTTGGGCAAGCACCCGTTCATCCGCAATTCCACTTCGCTCGAAACCAATGGCCATCCGGGTACCGTCATAAAATACTTCTGTAACGCTTAATGTCACCCCGTCATGCGTCACACTCAAACCGGGGGTAGTCGTCATTCCTTGTTCGGCAGCCAGCTTGAGTCCCGGATCCTCTGTGTGTTCAAATATACTGCTCAGCATCGGAATCTGCCGCAATGTGTCTGCCCACGCAGGGGAGATGAATCCTGCAGCTATTGTGCATATTCCGAGTATTACTGCGGCACCTGCAGCAGCTATTGTCTTCCTTATCAGTCCGCCTTTTGGCGTAATATTTGCCTCCGCATGCTCTATACGGTTCATAATTTGCTCACTGTAGCTCTCTACCGGCAACTGCATCTTTCCAATACTCCGGCGAATTTCCTCATCGATTAGAACTTCACTTGGAGTCTGCCACTTCTCCATGATGGTAACCTCCTTTATGCTCTTTTTGCTGAATCAGTCTCTTGCGTAGCCGTTCATATTTCTTCCGGAGAGCCGCCGATCTGCGGCCGGTAATTTGGGCGATTTCTTCAAAGCTGTATTGTTCCACCGCATGAAGAATCAACAGCCCGCTTTCCTCCGATGTGAGATTTACCAACAGGCTTTCTACCAGCGATTCGTCCTGCGATACATCCCCATTACGATTCAGATGCATTTCATAAAGGGACAGCATTCGTTTGTCGCGCTTATTTCTGCGAAGCTGATCCAGACAATGATGATAAGCTATCTTATATAGCCAAGCCGAAAAAGATATTTGCTTCTCATACCGTTCAAGCTGCTGATATACCTTCACAAAAATGTCCTGCACCGCATCCTCTGCTTCTTCACGGCTTCTCAAAAGGTAATAGCAATAGGTGTAGATCTGTTTTTCATATGCTCTGATGACAGTTGCATAGTCTTGTCGCTCACCTTGACGCACTTTATGAATCGCTGCTTCGATTAGATTTGGATTCACTTGGCCCCCGGGGTTACGTTGCTCCAAAAGAATCACCTCCGTTTCTTCTTCCAACTATATAACGAACGTCATTCATCGATTTGTGACATATATTAATACAATTTATATAAAAAAGCAGCCACTCTGGAAATTTGAGCAGCTGTTGTGAATAACTGTATGATTTTTTTTGTTATGAATTTTCCCGATGACCAATTCCTCCAAACAGTGGACAGATCCTCACATACATGATTCGCGGCAATGGATACATGTTCTTGTCCCGAGCGAAGGACAAGAACATGTATCCATAAATCAAAAAAACCGCGCCCAGCGCGGATTTCATTAAGTATATGTTCTTGTCCTCTTACACCTTTCATAGCCTAATAATCATGTTTTTTGATATAGGAACTTATATAATTATTTAATTCGAAATCTTTTGGGAAATCGATAGCTATTCGGAAAGCCCACAATTCTAATACTTTATTTCATTTGACAGCTACAACTGGCTACGAGCTCATCATACGGCGCATTAGCTTACAGATGATCCGGAAATCCGCCGGTTCGCCCGGGCGGTCCTACGTTGACAACTCCGACGAATCTTCGCCCCGTCCTCCTGCGGCGGTAACGCCACCCGCCTCACAGAACTCTCCTGATTCACCCTCGTCGGCGGCGGGCAGCTCGCTTCTATGGAAGCTATGCTTCAGTTGGTTGCGACGTTTTTCACGAAAGAAGATGACGCCTCTCTGACAGCCCGCCCGCTGCGACGCCGGCGCCCGCTTGCCGTTGTGCACACCCCGGCTCAGATGAAAAGCTACAATCTGTGTCTGTCCTACTCTCATTCAAACAATTGCTTATGCTTATTGAAAAATCGATAAAAAAATTGTACATTGACTAGCCGAGTGATTTCGGGAAATTTGAACATCAACCTCCGCAACTCATTATTATTTAAAAAAAGAACATATGAATTGACTTGTAATCACCTGATCGCCTTGCTGCGGTCATAGTTTAATTCAAGAGTCAAGTCAACATTAATTCAACAAAAAAGAGGGGTTCACCGCCCCTCTTTGCTAATTCCGCCAATACATCTCCGATTTAATTATCCTTCCGTACTAACAGTAATCATATTAAAGGAATGTCCTTAGCAACCGACTCCGTACACGGGTTCGTCATCACCCCTTGATAGAACCGACCAGAGCACCTTTGACGAAAAAACGTTGAAGGAACGGATACACGAACAGCACAGGCACGGTGGCGATGATGATCGTCGCATTTTGATCGTTTCGCCGATTTTTTGCGCTTCCCCCACGCCGGTCATCAGGCCAAGCTGCTTGATGACCAGATAGAACGGAATCATACCTCCGCTGAAGAACATCGTCACGACCACGAAAATCATCAGAACCTTATTCCACAGCACGTTACGCCTTGACAGGACGTAAGCCCCCAAAATGGTCATCGTCAAATTTAGGATGACCCCGCCGGCGACCAGCCGGATCGTGTTCCAGTAACCCGTCCAGACGGCCGGGTTGGATAAAGCACGCTCGTACGCAAATGTGACGAATCCGAGAGGCTTCCAGAGAAGCCCCCGATGGGCAAGCAGCCGATCCCCGTCGCTGAGTGAAGCGAAGAGCACATAGAGAAGCGGATATAATGTGACCGCGATGAGTATCGCCAGCAGCGTATAGACGACAACGTCCAATAAACGATCGGATAAGCGCATAGGTTCCTCCTTACCATAAACTGTTTCGGCTCAGTCTGCGGCTCAAGGCATTCGCAAACAGGAGTACGGCCAAATTAATCACGGAATTAAAGAGACCGACTGCGGAGCTAAAGCTCCAGTCGAAGTCGATCAGCCCTTTTCGATATACGAAAGTGGAGATCACATCCGCCGTCTCGTAGGTAACGGGGTTGTAGAGCAGGATGATTTTCTCGTAGCCGACCTCGAGTATGTACCCGAGCCGCAGAATCAGCATGATGATAATCGTCGGTGCAAGACCAGGCAGCGTGATGCTCCACATCTGACGCAGCCGGCTTGCGCCGTCGATGCGGGCGGCCTCGTATTGCTTCGGATCAATCGCGGTCAGCGCAGCCATGTAAATAATCGATTCCCACCCTGCCCGCTGCCAAATTTCCGACAGTACATAGACGCCCCGGAAAAGGCCGGGCTGCTGAAGCATATCCTGGCCGTCCGTTCCGCTTATAAACGTGTAGACCAGATTCACGAGCCCGCCGCTTCTGGTCAGATCCTTCACAATGCCGCAGACGACGATCAATGAAACAAAATAGGGCATGTACGAGACGGTCTGGACAACATTCCTGAAAAGGCGGCTGCGCACCTCATTGATGAGCAAGGCCAGTACGATCGGTGTTGTAAACTCAAACAACAGAGAGTAAGCGCTCAGCAGCAGCGTATTGCGCAGCAACCGCCAGAAATAATGACCATTGACGAACGCGTAAAAGTGGTCCAGGCCGACCCATTCGCTGCCCCATATGCCTTTCATCGGCGAGAAATTCTGAAAGGCAATGACCGCTCCAACCATCGGCCAATAGAAAAATACGATGTAGTAACCCACGATGGGAAGCGCCATCAGGTAAAGCAGCTTGTTGCGTTGGAAATCCGAGGCGATGCCGGGCCGCAGTATCCGGCCCTGAACTTTCTTCTGACGGGTGTCTGATGCCGGTCTTTGTTCCACGGACGAGACCCTACCTTTGCTGGAAGCGGTCATACGCGGCTTGCTGGATTTCGATGGCGCGTTTGATATTTAGCGACTCGAGCTCCTTCACGAATTCTTCATAAGCACTGATCGGTTCCGCTCCGAGAATAATCTTCAGTGTGGTCTCGTCGACGAGCGTGTTCACGTCGCTCATGATGCGCGCATACTCGCTCGAATCCTCCGCTGCGATCGTCAACGGCGGGATGACGTGCTTCAGGTTGTCGGTCTTCCAGATGTCATAGTTGTGATCCTCATTCGTGACGGCCAGGTTGTCGATCAACTCCCGGGATTCTACATAGGGACCCGGATTGACCGTATGGGTATAGAGAGCGAGCGCTTCTACGTAGGACAGCTTGTCCGGGTTGTTTGTGATCAGATTCGTCAGCTTCGGCTTGCCGTTCTCAAGTGCATAGGTTTCGCCTTCCGTACCATAGTTGAAAAAGCGGTAGCCCTCTTCCCCATACGCATAATCGAGCACCTGTACAGCGAGTTCAGGGTTTTTGCTCTTGGCGGATATTGCCGCGCTGGCTTCCGCCCCGTAAGGCCATGCCAGCTGCCCGAACTCCGGCGTATCGCCTTTCTTCAGGACCGGATAGGGCGCGAAAACGAACTTGGCATTCGGGTCCTGAGCGGCAAGGGCCTTCTCCCATCGGTCGATGCTCGCACCGGAAGATACCGTTGCCCCGGAACCTGAGGACGTCATATTGGCGTCGAGCGCCTTGCGGTCCGTCTGGGTGAAGTTTCGGTCCAGCAGCCCTTCCTTGTACCACTGGCTGATCGTTGTCAGGAACTGCTTGTATCCCGGCTGAAGCGGACCATACTGCACTTGGCCGGTGTCGTCGACATAGAAATCGCGGATGACGCCGAAGGCTCCGATGAACGCGCCGTCGAGAAAGCCCTGCAGCGGATTCGTCTGGCTGCCGAGGGAAAGCGGCGCGGCGGATCCTTTTTTCTCCTTGAAGGCTGTCAGCACGGTATGCCATTCATCGATTGTCGCGGGCGCGTCCAACTTCAATTCCGCCAGCCAATCCTTGCGCAGCACAGGTCCCGCCCACTGCTGGGTCATTCCTCCTTCCTTGAGAAAAGGGAACGCGTAGTAATCGCCGTTGTCTGTTTTCACCATCTTGTCAAGTTCCGAGTGATCCTTCAGATATTTCTTCAGATTGGGGGCATGCTGGTCTATCAAGTCGTTCAGTCTCAAAATATAACCGTCGTTCAGCGCTTTCTCCGGACCACCCGGTGCATTCAGCCAGTTATACTCGATAATGTCGGGCAGGTTGCCGGAAGAGAGCAGCGTGCTGAACGACTCCTTCGCCTGCGCGCTCGACACCTCGGCGAATTGAATCTTCACACCGGTCCGCTTCTGCCATGCCTGATAAAAGGGGACCTCCTGGATGCTCGGTTTCAGCGTGGTTGGCGACTGCAGCCAGTAGCTTAACGTCTTGTCGGTCTGGATCGGATAGACAGCAGCGCCGCTGCTCGCCCCGGTTTCCGTCGGATTGGGCGTCGACGGGTTGGAGTCGGAGCGTTCATTACCCTGGGCGCAAGCCGACAAGAACAAGAGGATGGATAGAGTCAGCAGCAGTGGGACGGATCGAATTGAATTTCTCATCATTGGAGTAGTCTCCTTCATCATATAAATTAATGTTTTCAGGGTTGGAAAGTCGGAAATAATGCAAACTTTCTTGTTAATTTCAATTCTGTTTTGCTATAATTAAATGTAACACTAGTTTAATAGTCAGATTAATGAAATGAGGTAACGCATGATCAAATTCAGAAACCAGGAGTACGCGTGCACAACTGAAATTACGCTCGGACTCATCAGCGGGAAATGGAAGATTTTGATCCTGAGCTATTTATCCCACAAGACCTGCCGTTTCAACGAATTGCAGAAGCTGATGCCCGAGACCACGCAAAAAATGCTGACCCTGCAATTGCGGGAGCTTGAGAAAGATGGGCTTATTATCCGAAAAGTGTACGCCGTTGCGCCGCCCAAGGTCGAATACATGCTCTCCGAGCTAGGCCAGCGGCTGATTCCGTTGCTAACCCAATTGTGCAAATTCGGTTCGGATTACGTTGACAGCTTTCCATTAGACGATTCCGTTCCTAGCGATCAGCACGCCTGAGAGGGACCGATGTCAGTCGGTCAACCGCACCGCCCCGTCAAACAGAAACTTCGCACCGAACCCTTTGCCCGATTCGTTGGCTGATCCGAGCGCCGATCCCGCAACACCTTCGCTGGCGACGATATTTTCCGGATATAACTTGCCCAACAGAGCCCACTGCACCAGCGGATTTCCATACGCGGCAACCGAATGAACGCCTGCCCCGGCCGTTACAAGTCCCGGCAGGACCAGGATCGAATCGGCCTCATGGACAGGCAAATCACCCGGTTCTGCACACGAAGTGTCCGGCTGCTCCGCATCGGGATTTTCCCGCTGCGGCCGGTACAAATAGCGGTGACCTCTCAGCGCCTGCCCGAGATCCACGGCGTATTCACGCTCGGGAGTCGGCAATATCAGTTGCAGTTGCACACGGCCGGAATCAGTTGCGACGGGGACGAGTCCGGCTTCGCGAATGGCTGCAAGAGACGGAGGCGAACTTGACGAACCGGTCCGCTCCGAAGGAGCGGATTCCAGCGCGCTTCGCTGCGCGGCATAATAATCGTCCAAAGCATAGTCGAATGTCGCCGGCTCCGGATAATCGGTCACGCCCGCCTTGTACGTCCAGACAGGATGCCAGCGGAGAAGGGCCTTCGAAGCGGCGATGATCGGCCTCCCGATGGAGGCGGGAAGGATCGTGCCGAGACGATATTGGAACCCGTATCCGGCGGCGGAGAGTTCCGGACTCAGCACCCGCTGGGCATAGCGAACGATCGCCTTATGCGGAATTTTTCGGGTCAACAGCACGGCCAGAAATTCGTTGCGAGCTTCTTCCAGCCATCGCAAACCTCTTTCCCGATCGGTTCCCTTGCGCTCTAGAAGCACTTCTTCCCAATTTTCGAACGGAATGAGCGCATCCCTGAGAAGGATGAGCTGATGAAGATACTCATTGAACAATTGCATCACAGCAGGACTACCGGAAGGCCCGGTTAGCAAATGGACGACGTCCGGAGTCCATAAGTGCTGGTCGCATCGGCTCCTCATGGTGAGGCGGCGGAGGGTGCGTTCTCCGTAACGCTTAAGCGCCGACGCTTGCTTATCTTCTTCCCTTGCCCAATTCGCGATGGTTTCTCCGATGCGTTTGGCCTGGTCGGACAACTCGGAACGGGAATCGTCCTCGTGTTCCGCCTTCAGCTGTTCCAGCGGCAGGACCGCCTCCCTTCCGGCCGTCGCCAGGCTTGACTGAAGATTGTCCAACAGTGCTTTTGAGTTGGCTGCGTCGCCGAGTTGGATGCCGATTGCGGCGAGAATGATCCCGGCCTCGAGCACGATGTCCTTTGCCCTGTAGACTCCTTCGGGGAGATCCCATTCCCACAGGTCCGGCAATTCTTCGACTGCATGCAAGTACTCGTTATTACGATGCAACAAAGGGTTGCTTATTCGCGCTTTAAGATCAAGGGGAGTTCCCCATGCGATACTCCAGTTTCCCGAAGTCAGTCGATATGGAATCATGCTGCACCTCGCTTTCCTTTTGCTCATTATAAAAGCAGAGGCGGGCATTTGAACAGAACGCACATTTTTGTTTCGATGGACCCGTTTGGTGCGTTAGGAACAAAATTGAAACCTCGAAAAAGGGGCAAAAATAAACGGACCTTGCCGCATCAATGCGAACAAGGCCGGTTAGTATTGCTGTTTCTTTCAAATAGGTCCGTCTTCTGGATGAGTGGCAAGGGGAACAACGATTGTTACAGCTTGTTCTACCGTTCACGTCCTCTGAAAATGATACAAATCCGTCATAGCCGCGCTGCGCCAGTCGCTATTGCAGCGTGCTGCGCTTGATCTGACTGGGCTTTACCCATCATTCCGATTATTTGCAGCAGGCTTAACAGCGCGCTGGAATAGATCGGGACCGATTTATATATAAAGCCTACTTGTAAATCACGGTATTTGTGCAGAAAGCCAATCACTGTGCGGGCTGAGAGCCGATATCCGCGTGAAATTGTTGCCGCACCAAAACCTGAAATTGGCGAGCTTCAAAGGAGGCGAACTAAGGAAGCTCGCCTCCTGAAATCTCTTATGGGACGCAGCCCTGGTTGAGCATACGTTAGTTTAACCTTTAATATGTTCTCCTTGTCATGCTGAGAAATTACGAATCTCATACATTACGAAAGTGGATTGAACGCATTACATCAAGTATCTTCCCGTGATCGACTGCTCCGCATGGATGATCTGCGCCGGTGTGCCCTCGAACACCACCTGGCCGCCCTTGCTGCCTCCGTCCGGTCCCATATCGATGATCCAATCCGCTTGGCTGATCACATCGAGATTGTGCTCGATGACGATCACCGTATTGCCTGCATCCACGAGGCGGTTCATGATCCCCAGAAGGTGACCGATATCTGACATATGTAGGCCGGTCGTCGGCTCGTCCATCACGTAGATGCTGCCCTTCTTATGCAGCTCGCTTGCCAGCTTGATGCGCTGGCATTCCCCGCCCGAGAGCGTGCTGAGCGGCTGGCCGAGTGTAATATAGTTCAGCCCCACATCACTCATCGCCTGGAGCTTGCGAACAACCTCTTTTAGCTGAAAAAAATCCAATGCCTGCTCAACAGTCATCTCCAGCACTTCTGCAATTGACTTGCCGTTCAGCTTGTATGCGAGCACCTCTTCCTTGAACCGTCTGCCTCCGCATACTTCGCATGGCAGCTTCACACTGTCGAGGAATGCAAGATCTGTATACACAACACCCAGCCCTTGGCAATTCTCGCAAGCCCCCTTGGAGTTGAAGCTGAACAAGCCTTGGCCCACCTTGTTCGCGGAAGCAAACGCCTTGCGCACATCATCCATAATGCCCGTGTAGGTCGCGGGATTCGAGCGTGTTGACACTCCTACCGCCGATTGGTCGATGACGATCGCATCCGGATGCTGGCTGAGGAATACTTCGTTAATCAGCGTACTCTTGCCCGAGCCGGCGACACCCGTAACTACTGTCAGCACTCCGGTTGGAATATCTACACTCACGTTCCGCAGGTTGTGAAGTAGGGCATCCTTGATGGACAGCTTGCCGGATGGCTGCCTGTAATCGTGCTTCAGCTGGAGCGGCCGCTTCATATGGGTGCCTGTCAGTGTACCTGCTTCCAGCAGGCCTTGGAAGCTCCCTTCATACACGATGGTACCGCCTCGGCTGCCGGCGTGAGGCCCGACATCGACGATATGATCCGCCAACTTGATCACATCGGGATCATGCTCAACGACGATCACGGTATTGCCTTTGTCGCGCAGCTTCTGAAGCAACCCATTTAACCGGTGTACATCACGGGGGTGCAAGCCAACGCTGGGTTCATCGAAGATGTAAGTGACATCCACCAGACTGCCGCTCAGGTGCTTCACCATCTTGACGCGCTGCGACTCGCCGCCGGACAATGTATCCGTCTCACGGTCCAGCGTCAAGTAGTCAAGTCCGATATCCACCAGATGCTGCAGCCGCTCCGTCAGCGACTTGACGACCGGCGCGGCGATCGCGTCGTCAATCTCCCGAATGACGCGAATGAGCTGTGCGATCTCCATGGAGGACAGCTCCGCAATGTTGAGTCCATTGATCCTGCAGTTGAGCGCAGCCTGACTGAGTCTCGCGCCGCGGCAGCTGGAGCACTGACCCTCGGAGATGTACGGTGCAACCGCTCGTTGTGTGCGCTCGGACATCGTTTTCACATCCCGCTTGATGTACTTGTTGGTGAACTTCTCGATGATGCCTTCCACTGTAATATTCACTGCCTTCCCGCCGAACTGCATCTCCACCTTCCTCGCCTTGCCGTACAGAAGTTCCTCCAGCTCCTCACCCGAATAATCGCTCAACTTCTTGCCTGGATCGAAGAACCCCGACTGCACGATCATCGTCCAATCCCAGCTGTCCACCTTATAGTCCGGCAGCATGATTGCACCTTCATTCAACGACTTTGACTTGTCCATCGCCTTGCTCATGTCAATGCCCAGCCTGCGGCCGATCCCGCTGCACTCGGGACACATGCCTTGCGGATCGTTAAACGAGAACATGTTCGCTTGTCCAACATAGGGCTGACCCACTCGGGAGAAGAGAAGACGGAGAATGGGAGAGATATCGGTAATCGTGCCCATCGTGGAATGGGAACCGCCGCCCAGCCGCTTCTGATCCACAATAACAGCCATGCTCAGGTTCTCGATCGCGTCCGTATCCGGCTGCGGATAGCGGGGCAGGAAAGTCCGCACGAACATGCTAAAGTTCTCATTCAGCAATCGCGTGGATTCTGCGGCGATCGTATCGAAGACGATCGATGACTTGCCGGATCCGGATACCCCGGTGAAGATCGTGATCTTCCGCTTAGGAATGCGCAAGGATACGTTCTTCAGATTGTTTTCCCTCGCACCCGAGATTACGATATACTCCTGATTAGATTCGCTCATGCTTACCATCCTTCCGGGTAGTTTAAATTTTACTTTTATTCACATTGTACCATTCATCGTGCATAGAAAGTCGGGCAGCCCAAACTTGCACCTGTTATTGTTCTAACCAGGGAGGTTATGCGATAGCTTTTCTTGAATATTCAGGGTGAGTCCAAGTATAACTCGTTTCCAAAAAGACTTAACCAGTGTCCCCCAATAAAACACTGGGTTGCACTGGTTGAGTCTTTTTAATCTGCTAACAATTAATTTCTTTTACTTCTTTCTTTTTAGCTGACAAGATAAAAATTGTACTTATAATACACAATGCTCCTATCCATTCTGCAAAATCAAAAGTTACATGCAGCCAAATAACTGATAATAAGGCTGCGGATAAAGGCTCTACGGAAGACAATAAACTAGTACAGCATCAGTCTTTAAATTGTGGGTAAAGCCTTTTAAGTTTTATCCGTGCATCTTCGGTAGTGAATTGCCAATCTATACCTCTTTGAGAAGCGTTACGAGCAGATTCCCATTCGGTCAGTTCGCTTGCTAATTCTTCTATTGACGGAATTCGTCTTGCTAAACATTGGCGCGTCATTACGCTCAGCTCAATTTCAGCAATGTTCAGCCAACTGCCATGTTTGGGGGTGTAATGAATTTCGAGCCGTTTGGCTAGACGCAAGGCGGTTTCCGGTTCAAAGGCTTCATACAACGAGGCGATCGAATGCGTGTTTAAATTATCCATCACTAAACGAATTTTGGGTGCACTCGGGTAATGTACGTCTAACAGTTCTCGAACTTGCTCCGCCCATTCCATTTTTGTGCGGCGAGGACGAACGCTGACGTGTCTCCAGCCCACAAGCGGTTCAGTGAAGATAAAGATACTGCAGGTCCCATGACGTACGTATTCGGAGTCTTCACGCAGCGGCTTGGCGGGCTTCATCGGGATCGGTTTTCGAGCGTCATCCAGCAGTTGGAACGGTTTCTCATCCATGCAAATCACGGGACATTCGCTGTCGTAGGGTAAATGGTAGACCTCTAATACATCTTCCATGGCTGCCACAAACGCTGCATTCTGCTTCGGTGGAATGCACCAACACTTACGAAGATGGGGCTTGAGTTCGTTTTTTAAAATGCGGTCCACCGTGTCGTACGAAATGCTGTCAATGTAACCCAGTTCAACGGTCTTGTCTGCTAAAAAGTCGAAGGGTCCACCGACTTCTTCCAGCGGGCGGAGTACTGCAACTGAGCGCGATGATTTTCGCCTCCAGTTCGCCGGTAACCTTTGGAGGATTTGGCGGTGTCAGTCTCTTTTTTCGTTCGACAGCAGCCTGTAATCCCTTTTCCGAAAAGGTCTTACGGACCAGATATACCGTGTTGGTGTGGATGTGTAATTGCTCCGCAATGGTGGTGTCCGAAAGCTTGCCGCCCACCCGGTTCTCGTCCGCCCACAACAGAATTTGTGCTCGCCGGAGTGAGCGTGCGGCCACTTTCCCTTTTGAGCACACCCCTTGTAATTCTTTCTGCTGATCCGGGGTCAAGCAAACCGCATATGCACGTAGTTTCATAGTCGATACCTCTTTTTCTCTCGACTATATCATATCTACCAAAAGTTAACTATTTTAATTCTGATGCTGTACTAGTACCTTGACTAGATCAAATTTCAGGATACAAATGCTTTAACTTGCCTCGTGCCTGCTCCGTGGTAAATTGCCAATCGACAGATTTCTGAATTCGGTTGCGTTCGGTTTCCCAAGCGGACACCTCGCCCTGCAATTCTTCAATAGAGGTGATTCGGCGGTTCAGGCATTGGATCGTCATTACACTGAGTTCTATCTCAGCAATGTTTAACCAACTTCCATGCTTAGGGGTATAATGGATCTCTAGCCGTTTTGCCAAAGCCAACGCCTGTTCAGGCGGAAAGGTTTCATACAAGGACGAGATCGTATGGGTATTCAAGTTATCCATCACGAGCCGAACCCGTTTCGCCTCTGGGTAGTGGACCTCCAGCAGTTCTTGGATCTGCAGAGCCCAATCGGATTTTGTGCGTCTTTCCGAAGCCTGCACGTGACGCCACCCGGCGAGCGGCTCCGTGAACAGAAACAGGCTGCAGCTGCCTTTGCGAACATACTCGTAGTCTTCTCGCAGAACCTGTCCTGGCTTCATAGGTTGCGGTGGGCGCGAATGATCGAGCAGCTGGATCGGCTGTTCATCCATACAAATGAGCGGGATTTCAGGGTCATCAGGCAGGGCATAGGTCTCTAAGACGTCTTCCATCCGAGCGACGAATTCACTGCTCGATTTGGCGGGAATGCACCATTGTTTTTCAGGTGAGGCTTAAGTTTCGTTTTTAAAGTCGTCCGAATGGTTTCTCGTCCGACCGATTCTAAAATATTCAGCTCAATGACTCGGCGCGTTAGCAAACGAATCGTCCAGCGCGCATACCCTTTTGGAGGCTCAGAGCAGGCTAATGCAATAATTCGGGCTTCCACCTCACCGGTGATCGGTGAAGGGCGTGCCGGTTCAGCACGGCGGCGGTAACAGAGCGTTTGCTCCAGTCCGTGGGTACAGTAGTCTCTAACGGTGTAAAAAACGGTTGCATTACTGACTCCTGAACGACTGGCAATTTCAGTCTGCTTGGGAATAGCACCTTGATTTTCATCCGAAAGAAGCAGCACGAGACAGCGGCGGCGAATGCCGGGAGATGTCGTTTCGGCATGAAGAAGTTGTTCAATTCTTTCACGTTCTTTCGGCTCAAGCCGAACCTCGTATTTTTTGTTCATTTGCTTGCCCTCCCATATTTTTCTTATAGAAAGAGCATAAAACTAGAATAAAAATAGGTCAAGGTACTAGTTTCAGAAGCACTAAGATATCTTAAGCTTCTAAGTAGCAGTAGAAAGCTACCAGGGTTCCAAATATGATAATAAATAGAACCCCTGCATAAGTTGGGAAAGACCATTGCCCCTCAATTTGCCAAGGAGGATGAATGAAGCTAAGTGCTAAGCCCCCCACTAACATTCCCCAACCTACTACAATATCAGATCCCCACTTTAGCAGTAATCGATAAGGTTGCAAAGTATAGAAAGCGAGTGCAAGCGCCGAACTCAATCCCCAAAATAGTGCCCATCCAGAAATGGATAGACTATGAATATTTCCATGTGTAACAAGAAAAAAAGTTCCTAAAATAGCTAGCGATACACCACTGACTTCTTTTAAAGTAGGCAGTCGTTTAGAACGAATGGCTAAATAACAAGTAATTATTGCAGGACCTAAAAACTGAAGCACTGTAGCCGTGGCTGCATTTCCATGTTGAATCCCTGCTAAAAAACTATATTGAAGAGGTAACATACCTAAGATACTAAATAGTGTAAGGCTTAATCCATCTCTTCTATTTTGCCAAACTTTCCATATATGATTTTTATCTCTTCTATAAGAAAATGCTAACAATAAAACACCTGATAATAATAAACGTACGACAGTTAACCATTCTACACTCAGATTTTGTTCTTGAAACACATACTGAGCAACAGTACCTGATACTCCCCATAATATTGAGCAAGTTAGTATTAACATAATTCCTTTTGTTCGCGAGTAAGATTCCGTTGCACCCGCCCCATCCCAGCCCACGATACGTGGTTTCAGTTTATTGGTCACTGAAATCATTCCTTTCTTGAGTCTTACTACAAAAAAATGATATCAGTAGACATATTCATGCGTCCAATTTATGATAATTATCAAAAGGATACATTACAGTAATGTATCGTAAAAGAGAGGTGCTCTTTAAATGGAGTGGAATCAACTCGAATATTTTCAAACGGTAGCTCGGATACAGCATTTTACTCAGGCTGCAAAAGTGCTGCATATTACCCAGCCTGCTCTTAGCCGTTCCATCGCAAAGCTTGAAGAAGAGTTGGGAGTTCCGCTTTTCGAACGCCAAGGTCGAAAGGTTTGTCTTAATCGGTATGGGAAGATGTTTCTGAAACGAATAGAGGTGGCAATTTCAGAGGTTGAAAAAGGAAAACAGGAACTGTTGGAAGAACTAAATCCAATTTCCGGCAGCGTTTCGTTAGCTTTTTTGCATATAATTGGAACTCAAATGGTACCTAGAATACTAAGCGAGTTTGGCAAAAGATACCCTAACATCCGATTTGAACTTTCCCAATTTTCCAACGATGCAGCGATGCAAAAACTAGAGCAAGGTAAGTGTGATTTTTTCATAACCTCTTCCACCGTTTTAAAAGAAGGGATACTGAAACTAGATTTACTGACGGAAGAATTATTTGTCACCGTTCCAACCGAACATCATTTATCGAAAAATAAGGAAATCGATCTTTATCAAATTATGGATGAACCCTTTATAGGCATTAAATCCAATTGTGGTTTGCGAGATACTTTGTACCTTTATTTTCATAAAATGGGGTTTACTCCTAAAATTAAGTTCGAAGGTGATGAGGTCATTACTGTTGCCGGACTCGTATCGGCAGGACTTGGTGTCTCGATACTTCCTGCCGCTCCTGCACTACAAATGGACGGCATTTCGTGGCTGAAGCTTAAGGAGCCGAGGTGTACCAGAAACATTGGCATTGCTTGGAGTGAAAATCATTATATGCCACCTTCCGCACAGCTTTTCAGGACATTTATTATCGAACAGTACGCAGATAAAACAGTTGAGATGTCGTAAATTAGGTCAACTGACAAGTTTTAAACCTACTGCAGATCCAAGTACCATAGCAATAAACACGATTCTCAAGGCATTACGGGATTCCCCATAAAATATCATGCCGAGAATAGCTCCGCCGGAAGCACCTATTCCAGTCCAAACCGCATAAGCCGTTCCCATCGGAAGGGTGTTCATAGCCAGTGACATGAATAAGAAGCTCAATCCAAAGCTTATAATCAGGAGAACAATGGATAACAGATTACGGTCTTTGTGCAACTTGTTAATCATGAGAACCCCTGTCATTTCAAATATACCTGCCAAAATAAGAAATACCCAATTCATGACTTATGCAGCTCCTTTGTTTTTTCCTTACTTAGCATTTTAAGACCAATCACTCCAAGTAAAAGAACTCCAATAAGCAATATTTTTCCGGTTTGTACAGCCGCATTGAATAAAATAATCTCTGCGAGTACGGTCCCTGCTGTACCCAAGCCAACGAATACGGCATATACGGTACCCACATCAAGTGAGCGGGAAGCAGCGATCATTAAAGTAAAACTGACGAGGATGGCGATCAGTGTAGCACCCCATTCAAGTAAACCTTCAGCATGTTTCAGTCCAATGACCCAACCAACCTCAAAGCAAGCTGCAATAATGACGGACAACCAAGTTTTATTGATTTCTGTCACACTCCTTATTTCATTTACATATAGTAGTGGCTCCATTTAGCAACAATAAAAAAGCCTGAGAAACAAACTGCAAATAAGCAGTTCATCTCCCGGGCTTTTATCCCTCCGTGACACAGCCTAGAGGCTGTGAGTCTTCTCTCGGACCAGACCGACACGACTGTCGCGGAACCCTAGAAAACATTTAAATTTCATATGTTCTTATTATACACACTTCCTTTTCATTGACCCCCCCTCTTTTCGAATCCATCCTCCTACTAATGTTTAACGTTGATTTTATCGGGTTAGGATTGCTTTCTCATTATTTGTCCTGTTCTAGTTGTGTGGACTAATTTATTGCATATTCAGCATGACGGAATTATGCTAAATATGCATAGATAATGAACATTTCGGAGGATACATATGATTGCTTTGGAAATAAATCAATATGACCTGATTAAGCCGATGTTTGCTGAGATTCCGGGTTGTCTATGGATTGTCGCTGTAATGGAAGAAAGAAAAATTGGAAATGTGTATGCCTATCTCGTTATTATGGGAATCGGCATCATCGGTTTGCTGCTCTCCTTCTTCATCAAACAAGTTGGGCAAGCATCCGAGAAAGAGTCCGAAATGAAGTTGAAAAAGATAATTGCGGAAGAAGCCTGAGATCTCCAGTCATTAATAGAAAAGCAGGTGACTACTTACTTTACACGGTAAGTGGTCGCCTGCTTTTATGATTTACGCCAAGTTTTGTCACGGATTAAATGCTAATATGGAGCTAGTTCCACCAAAATCTTTAATCATCGCAAACGGTCGCCTTTTTTAAAAAGGCAGCCGATAGTAAGGCAAGGTGACCGTCGGACGAAAGCCCAGCCTCTGCGCCAGATTGTAAGATCCTTTGTTTTCCAGTCGGCAGGCCCATACCGGCTCCAGATTACGCTCTAGACAATAGTCGATTAGCGCGGAGCATACGGAGGTGGCATATCCTTTTCCCCGGTGGGCATCTGCCGTCTCGATTCCAATCTCAAGCTGACTGGCCGTTATGAAGGCCGAGAATGAGGAAGAAGCGACTTCTCCCTCCTGCAGCAGGGAATAACCTACGCCCTTCTCGGCAAAATGCTCGGCATCCCGCCAGAAGAAACGAGGAACTACCGATCCGCTTTGGGCCAAAAACAACTCTTTGGTCATACTGACTACCGGCTCTTCGTGCCTCGGAAAATTCCGCTTCGCATCCAGGTAAGCGTCACGGTCAAAGCTGAAGTTGACTCTGGTGTTTCTATGAATCTTTTTGTTTTCCAAGTCTTCGAGCGACAACCCGCGATTCTCAAGACTGTCGTTATGGGAAGTTAGCATGGAATCAATGACCCTGCTCCATTCTCCGGCCGGATCGGCCTGCAGCCATTCCATCTGCTGCCTTGCTGCCGATTGATTGGTTATGTAATCAAATAGTCCGTGAGTGAATGAATCATCTCCCGAATCACCGAACAGCAGTGACATTCTATAGGGATGAGCTACATAAAATGCACGGGGATTCTCCCGGGAATCTACATATACATGGCCTGGAATATGTTGCCTCAATACCACTCCGGCAAACATTGTGTTAATTTTCACTTGGTCAAGCAGCGGCAGCGCTTTGTGATAATCCTTACGTTCGAGCTCAATCATTATTTGTCCCCCTCTATTTCCGATTAACAGGTGAAACAGCCAACGGAAGTACCATTTGTACACATGAGATTATTTTCAGGCATTCCATAGTGAACAAGGTAATGGAACGCGAGGAGCCGCGATACGGCAGTTCTTGCGGCACGGTCGTAAAGCCGATCGCCAAAAGTTAAGATGCTGTCTCACGCCGGACTCCCCATTAGCGCTCCTTCCCACTTCTCTTTTCCTGGCTAAGTAAAAATATAGAATATTTTAACACTTGAAGTCTGTACCGTCGACGCAAAGTATTAATATTTGTTCATATGAATCTTACTTTGCTTTTTTCAATGGGGAGTTATCGGTTGTGATCAGCTTAATGTCAGTTAATTTGCTCAGCAAGCTGCTTACCATAGATGCCATCAATTGTTGAACAAGCATGGCTAAACAAACGGGCAGCGCCGCGGCGGCCGGCAGGAACGTAGTCGCAATTACCGCTCCAGCGCTTATGTTACGCATTCCAACCGTGTAAGTCAGCGAAATCATGACGCCGGCTTCCTTCTTCCATCCCCATCTCCCTGTCGAATAGCCGAATAGGTAAGCGATGAGTGTTAAGAGAATCACTGTTCCGAGAATCCCCGCAAGCTTCCATTCAAAATGAATGAAGAACGGTGCGACGAATGCCCCGTTCAGCGCAACCACCCCTCCAAGCGCGATCTTGGACAACGGCGCGAGACGGGGCTTCCATATCCGGTTAGCCTGTCCCCTGGTAACATGATTGATGAACATTCCAAGCAGCGACGGAAACACGATCATTAATAAGAGTTTCCATACCATCCCCAGCGCATCAATATGCACCTCCGAAGCAAACAGTAAAGACAGCATTCCTGGAACGACAAACGGAGCAAGAAGAGTATCCAGCAGGATGACTGCAATCGTCAACGTCACGTCTCCTCCTTTGAGCGCTACCCAGAATAAGGTCGTAACGCCTGTCGGAATCGCGGTTCCGAGCACCAGGCCGGTAATCGTCTCAACATCCCCGCTAAAGAGCGCCATCCCGAGCAGCCATGCAACAATCGGCATGACAAAATGAAGAAGAATCAGAGCGCACAACATCGGCGCCGGCCGCCGGAACACACGGACGAAGTCTCTGGAGCTTGTCCCCAAACTTCCCGCGAGCGTCATAAAAGCAAATAACCAGGTGGATAAAAAACCGTATGGCTTCAACCATACAGTGAACAGCATGCCGGCAATCAGACTGGTGGGGGTAATCCATGGCAAGATCCGATCAAACATCCGGTTCATGGTAGTCAGCATGGGTTCGTTCCTATTAACATCATTCGTTTCCTCCTTCACTTCCGTTGGTGAATCACCCGGCTGACACCTCTTGGGTTATCTCAGATATACATTCTCTCATAATTCGAATGATATCTTCAATCCGGCAAGCAATTCTTCACCTCGCTGCCGGGCATTCTCGACAAGCCCTTCGGATTCGATGATTTCAAGACACCGCCTAAAGGGATATACCCGCTGGAAATACCCTTGGCGATGGTCATCACATCCGGCACAATGCCCCAATGCTCTGAAGCGCCGCCTTTCGCGACTGGTCGTGTTTTCCTGTTACTTAGCAGAAATATTCCGTTCACTCCACTTCAACATGACGTACTTTTTTATTTGCTCCACATTGCTTTATCCTCCGGTTTCGAAGACCTCTGCATCCCAGGGCATAAACGTACCGCATATAATCGTTCCTCTACCGGACTTCGCAACAAAATTTGCAAAATGAAGCAATAAATTATACCTGTCTTGGTATTCCAACTTAGCAGCAGTTGTTCCAAAATTATCAATATCCGTGCTATATACCCGGCGAAAAATAAATTGAGTTGAGCGATCATGCACAACCCACAAAGAAATAAATTCCAGTATAATAGTCTTCAATACGATGATTATTGGAGACGATACAAATGAGTGTACGAGTTGGTGTGGCAGAAGAACACAAAGCAGCAGCCATTCTGGAAATCAAAGCCGCGATGAAAATAAACAAAGATTTACGGATGCACGAAAGGTATCAGACGATCCTCCTGCTGTTACTTGGCGAATCCTACGAACGAATTTCCGAAGTGACAGGACGAACGGTTGCGACCTTATATAACTACAGCAAAGCTTACCGAGAGCAAGGGATGCAGGGGCTACAAATCGGACGTCCTCCAGGACGACATCGCTTGTTAACTGCTGAACAAGAGCAACAAGTGTATGAAGTGATAACGAATCAAACGCCCGAGGATCAAGGATTTCCTTCCCAGATGAACTGGACTTCTCCACTCGTTCGGAAATGGATCGAACAAAAGTGGAATATTCGGTATTCGGATCGAGGGACACGAGACCTTTTGTACCGTTTGAAGCTTAGCTTTACGAAGCCGACCTACACACTGGCTAAAGCAGACCCACAGAAACAAGAAGAATTCAAAGAACACTTTCAGGAGTTAAAAAACTCCTCGCTGGGCGCATCGACCGGATTCTGTTTGAAGATGAGTCCATGATCCGGGATTACCAAGCGCTTTCTCGTACCTGGTTTCCCAAGGGGCAGCAAAAATCATTCCCACCTACGGCAAGCATTGGGGAGCGAAGCTGATCGGGACGCTGGATTATGAATCCGGCGAAGTGTTTTGCGTACAAGAAGAACAGTATACCGCCAAAGAATTCTTGTCCTTTCTGGAACGCGTCTTGGAAAAGTATGAAGGCGACCGAATCGTGATGATTTTGGACAATGCACGAATTCATCACGCAGACCTCATCCAGCCTTTTTTAAAAGAACATCAAGCCAAACTCACCTTGGTTTATTTGCCTCCGTATAGTCCGAATTTGAACATGATTGAAGAATTGTGGGGCTGGTTAAAATCATCCGTAATTCATAATGTCTTCTTCGACTCGGTACAAAAAATTCGCAAAGTTGTTCAAGGATTTATCCGTTTGATTAATGAAACGCCCGCTGCCACAGTTGAACGCTTATGTCTTCAATTCTAAATATTAAATGCCGAATATATAAATACATCGAAATCCGGCAAAAGAGCTCGCAGTCCCTGCATAACCGTTGTTTTTCCTACACCACTGGCCCCTGTAACAATAAATAATGGCAATTTCAGATTCATATTCATAAAAAGTGACTCCCCCATTTCGGTATACCTCAATAAAATCGATAAAATGACAAAGAGACTATTCTCAAGGAATAGCCTCTTTAGCATAACGAACCCTTACATCTAACTAACGCTTAATGGGGATAGATCGCTTTTAACGCTTCCCATTGATTTGGCTTTACTGCAATGATGGGCCGTATGGCTTTAGCTTGTTTCTCGGCTTCTTCTAAAGACTCGGCAAGCCCCAATTCACGCAGTGTTCCGACCGCCACGGTACCCGTGCGTCCTTTTCCCCCGCCACAGTGAAAGGCAACTTTTTTTCCTGCTCGATAAGCGCCCACCACTTCCTGAATTGCCGTGCGGAAGAGCTCTCCTTCCGGCTCTGTTGCATGGTCTCCCAAAGGCACTTTAATCCACTGAACGGTATCTGTAGGATACGCGCATTCCTCAGCCTCTTCACGCAGATCCACGACTACTTCGACGCCTTCCTCCGTAACCATTTGTTCAACGTCTTGAGCTCCGCCAAAATAAATTTTGTCTTCTACCAAAGCTTGATAAGATTTAGTCATATGAATCTCCCTTTTGTTAATCTATTTAATCAAATTGGTACTACCTTTTTCCCCATCATTTAATGAAGGTGTGCAAGTTCCGTCAACTGCTCTACTCCGCGGATCTCTTTCGGCCTCCAAGGAATAATTACCGTTTGACCGCCGGACCTTTTGTTGATTTCCCGAATCCATTGAACCTCCGCCATGGCTCTGCCTTTCAATACCGGTTCCTCTGTCCCGGAGGCAGCCAAGCTCTGGTTGATGGTCCACCATCTTACGGAAATTTCAGCGCGCTTCAAGTCTTCTTCCAGCCGGGAGGCCTCATAAAAAGGAGTTGCTTCTGCTAAAGTCACGATAACAACTGCCGTTTCCTTAGCATTGCGGAGCCTCGGGAGAAGCTCTCGAACCGAATCCGGGACCAGACCTGCAGAACGGGCGACTTCCTTATGATATTCCTCGCTGGCATCCAGCAAAAGGATTGTATGGCCGGTAGGTGCGGTATCGATTACAACGATCTGGTCTTCTGATCGTTCAACGAGTTCAGCAAAAGCCCGAAATACAGCGATTTCTTCCGTACAGGGTGACCGTAAGTCCTCTTCAAGAAAAGCAAGGCTTTCTTCATCCAGCAGTTCGGCATTCTGGCTGATAACCTCTTGCCGATATTGATCAACTTCAGCCTTAGGGTCGATTCTGCTCAGGGATACCAAACCAGCATCACTGCCGAAAAGGGTCTCGATGTGTGCTGCGGGATCCGTTGTGCTGAGGTGTACGTTATGACCGCGTTCCGCCAAACCGACGGCCAGGGCGGAAGCGATAGTTGTTTTGCCTACCCCGCCTTTGCCCATCGTGAACAAAATGCGGATGCCGGCTTGCTCGACATCGTCGATCAGGGCAGACAGAGACGGCAGGTGGGGCGGCGCTTCCTTAGGTGCAGCTTCAAGAGAAACAGACTCAGCCGGTTTAAAGAGCTGCCGCATACTGGGGACTCCCAGAATGTTGAACGCGACCAGCGGAATATGGAATACAGGCAGATTTAAGAGTGCATCAGGCATCTCGCGTAAAGCGGTCCGCTGACGCTCATACAGCCCCGACGAAATCGAATCCTCGGACACCGGCTTTTGAAGCAGACCGTTAACTATCATTTTTTGATGGGTGATGCCGATATCTTTGAGTTCCTGAGCGGCCCTTGCCGCCTCAAGCAGGGGAGTTCGGTCCGGACGGGCAACTAGCACCAAAGTGGTTTCAAGGCTGTTTGATAACGTCCGCACAGCTTGCTCGTAGACATCTTTTTTATGCTCCAGTCCGGCCAGGGGGCCCAAACAAGAAGCCCCGTGAGTGCTTTCTTCGAGAAATCCGTTCCAGGCGTTTGGCAGCTGAAGGAGACGCAGCGTGTGGCCTGTCGGTGCCGTATCAAACAAGATATGATCAAATTGAGATTTTAACTGTTCATTGGTCAGGAGTGCCGTAAACTCATCAAAAGCAGCGATTTCTACCGTACAAGCGCCAGACAACTGTTCTTCCATGGTGGAGATTACCGAATCAGGCAAGACACCCCGGTAAGGAGCGACCACCTTCGCTTTATACTCTTCCGCAGCTGTCTCCGGATCTAAATTCGCCGCAAAAAGGTTGGGAACACTTTCAATCGGGGACGGTTGATTAGACAATTCCATTCCGAAGACATCCTGCAGATTGGAAGCCGGATCGGTGCTTACAAGCAGAACCCTTTTACCTGAGTCGGCCAGCGCTACCGCCGCTGCACAGGCTGATGAAGTTTTGCCTACCCCTCCTTTACCTGTAAAGAACAAATATGGAGTGCGCAGGATGGCTAATGGATCAAACCGGGTGGACATGTTGATCCTTCCTTCCCTTATTTTGATTTCAATTTTAGCTCTATACGCACCTTGGGTTTCTGTGTAAGCTCAGATGCCGGGATTCCTGTCCATTCTTCCAATTCTTCATTCGAGGGATAGCTTTGCTTCTTAACCACTTGTCCATCTAACAGAATAACTGGCAATACATCCGGTCCTTCGTCAGTAAGCAATTGCTTTATCAGAGTATTGGCTACAAAAGCATCCGGCTCACTGGTCAAATTGTATCGGGACACGTTAAATTCTTTCTTCTTCAAATTATGGACCACCGCTGAGATGCGGATCAATTCCGGGTCAACAACAGGGCCGCATACTCCAGTGGAGCAGCACATGGCCGGATCATAAATCTCTATGGATTTCATACACCGAATTCTCCCTTCTTTGAAAAAGAAGCCGGGATCTCTCCCGGCCGGACTATTCATTATTCGCCGGTTTCAGCAAATTGTTTAATGCGTGCTCCGACCTGATCACGGACCCGCTGGAACACCGCCCACTTATCTTCTTCGGTGCCCTGCGCTTTGGCCGGATCATCAAATCCCCAGTGTTCACGCTTCACCTTTGGAGGCGTAATCGGGCATTTATCCGCGGCATCTCCGCATAAAGTGACGACCAAATCTGCGTTATTCAGCAGCTCTGGATCAATAATATCGGAGGTTTGTCCCGAAATATCAATGTCCACTTCATTCATGGCTTGTACAGCTTTTGGATTCAGACCATGGGCCTCAATACCTGCGCTGTAGATATTCCAGCCATCACTCAGATATTTCTTTGCCCAGCCTTCCGCCATCTGGCTCCGGCAGGAGTTTCCTGTACACAAAAAGTAAATGGTTTTCTTATTCATGAGTCATCGTCTCCTTTAAATTAAAGAATGGTTAACCATATATAGAGTCCCAAAAGGGAGATGAATAGGGTTGGAATCGTCAAGATGATTCCTGTTTTAAAGTAGGTCCCCCAAGATATTTTCACACCTTTGGTTGAAAGTACATGCAGCCAAAGTAAGGTAGCCAGCGAACCAATCGGTGTGATCTTCGGCCCTAAATCCGAACCGATGACGTTAGCGTAAACCAAAGCATTTTTAATGATTCCTGTCGTGTGTGTAGCATCAATAGCGAGCGCATCAATCATGACCGTAGGCATATTATTCATGATCGATGAAATGATCGCCGCAATAAAGCCCATCCCCATCGTTGCGACGAATAGACCTTGATCGGCAGCGCCTTGAATCACATCAGCAAGGACATCCGTAAGTCCGGCATTTCGAAGTCCGTAGACCACGACATACATCCCTATGGAGAAGAATACGATTGCCCAAGGCGCCCCTTTGACCACTTCCATTGTAGGAACGAAAGGACTTCTTCTTGCCATAAGCAGGAAAAAGATCGCGATAATCCCGGCTACCACGGAAACCGGAATGTTCAGGAATTCACTGACGAAGTACCCGGCCAGAAGAACCGCAAGGACAAACCAGGATAACTTGAACATCCTCTTGTCTTTAATGGCCTCTTCAGGATGTTTTAACTGAGAGCTGTCAAATTGCCTCGGGATACTATTACGAAAGAAAATGAACAGCACCAGAATACTGGCAGTAAGCGAAAACAAAGTAGGGATAATCATATGTCCCGCATATTCCATAAAGGTGATTCCAAAAAAGTCCGCGGAAACAATATTGACCAGATTACTCACGACGAGCGGCAATGATGTCGTATCCGCAATAAATCCGCTGGCAATGATAAACGGAAATACTTTTTTCTCATCAAAGTTTAGCGCACGCACCATAGCCAGCACAATCGGAGTCAAGATAAGAGCTGCACCGTCATTGGCAAAAAAGGCGGCCACCACCGCGCCAAGAATGGTGACGTAGATGAACATCCGGATTCCATTCCCGCGTGCGGCTCTGGCCATATGTAGGGCAGCCCATTCGAAAAAGCCGATTTTGTCGAGGATTAATGAAATGAGAATGATCGCAATAAACGCTAACGTAGCGTTCCATACAATCAGGGTAACATCGAGCACATCATTAAAACTCACTACACCTGCTAGCAGTGCCAACACGGCCCCGCCGCAGGCCGACCATCCAATCGATAAATTCCGGGGCTGCCAAATGACAAAGATTAACGTAACCACAAAAATGAAACTCGCTAATAGTACCGAAACCAATCCGCTGACCTCCAATTATTCACATGAAATTCTTAGGCCTTTCTTACCCAGCTCTTCCAGCTCATGATCTTGTGAAGGAACGAAGGCAATCAATTTTTGAATCAACTCATTCTGAGAACTGTTTGGATTAATCGAATAATAAATCCATTGGCCTTTCCGATTTTCCTTAACAAGTCCGGCATCCTTTAGCTTTCGTAAATGCTGGCTGACTGACGGCTGACTCGTTTTGAAAATTTCAACAAGCTCGCATACACAGCATTCTTGCTTCTCCAGCAGCTTCATTATCGTTAGCCTCGTTTTGTCGCCTAAAAGCTTCAACGTCTGCGATACTTCGTCTAAATCATCCAGATTAATGCTCATGTCCCGCCTCCTTTCACCACATCATTATATAACTATGTGCTTATATAAACAACGGCTAATATACAGTCCTTCAATAGCTCTATTTAGCTTTATTTGGATATTTTAAAGCCTCCGTCAACAAATATGGTTTCTCCGTTTATATAATCTGCCATATCTGATAACAAGAATAAAATTACCTTTGCAATATCCACTGATGTCGCAATTTTACCAACTGGTATGATACTTTCAGAAAAAGCTCTTACTTCTGGATCATCAAAGGCTTGTGCTGTCATTCCAGTGTATGTAAACCCTGGCGCAACAGAATTCACTCTTATGTTGAATTGCTGTAAATCCAGTGCCATTGCCGATGTCAATGCGACTATCCCTCCCTTGGAGGCGGCATAGTCTGCCATATCCGGTCTAAATATTTTTGACCTTATACAACTAATATTAACAATGGCACCCATGTTATTTTTTATCATTTTTTTGGCGGCATGTTTCGTAAGAATGAATAGTCCGGTTAGATTTGTAGAGATGACTTTATTCCAGTCCTCCATGTTTAGTTCATAGAAGGGTACTGAACTTGCATATATGCCTGCACAGTTGGCAAGTCCGTCAATTTTCCCATACAATGCTTCAATTTCATCAATCGCATCGGTTACTTTGGGTTCATCTCTTATGTCAATAGGATAGTGTCTGTAACGTTCATCCGTTTGGGTGCTCTCATTCATATCCAACCCGACAACAGAAGCCCCATGTTCCAACAACAACTCGGCACAACTCCTTCCTATTCCTGAAGCGGAGCCAGAGACTACAATCGTTTTACCTGTAAAATTCATGTTTACCTCACACCCTCAATATTATTTGTTAAGTCCTGCCATCTACAGTATCGTACAATAAAAAGCAGAAAAAAAATAAGATATTTACTTGCATATTGCAAATTAATAAACTATAACTGAATCATGAGGTGAGACAAAATGGAAAATGCACGAGAATTATTTCAAATCATGACCCGGCGTTTTGGTTTGCTCAACAAAAATTGCTGCTCGGTTGGCGGGTGCGATATCTCTTTAGTCCAAAGTCACTTGCTTTATGAAATTGATCGCCGCCATAATCCTTCCATGCAGCAGGTTGCAGAAGCACTGGGAACGGAAATAACGACTTTTAGCCGGCAAGTACAATCACTGATTACGATGAATTTGGTTAAGAAAACTCCTGATCCTAACGATCGCAGGGTATATACCCTCTCCCTAACGACTGAAGGCAAAATGATTGCGGGCATGATTGATCATCAAATGAATGATTATCTGGATGAAGTCTTTTCGTACATGACGGAGTTTGAGAAAGAAACCGTATTACGCTCAGTAAAGCTTTTTAATGAGGCTATGGGGAAATCAAGCAGATGCTGCGCACCTGTAACCGGGTGATTTCTCTTGATCTATAATTGCAAAATGCAAGTTTTGTTATCAATCTTCACTAAGATTTATGATAAACATTCTCTAAGATCCATCCCCTCTTTGCTATGAGCCCTGCTGCTAGTCTTGGCAAGAACCTTCGATTTATGTTATGAAACTAAAATTCAAAAGGAGTGTTATCCAATGACCAAACTTACGAATGACCAAATTCGCCAAAACGTTAGAACCCGGTATAAACAGATCGCTGTACGTAAAATCGAATCGGGTACTTCATGCTGTTCCGCAGAGAGTTCCAACAGCTCAGCCGACTGCTGTGATACCCCTACTGACTTTAATGCGATCTCCAATAAACTCGGATATTCGATAGATGAATTAGCTGCAGTACCCGAAGGCGCCAATCTTGGCCTGGGATGCGGCAACCCGCAAGCCATAGCCGAGCTCCAGGCAGGCGAAACGGTTCTCGATCTGGGCAGCGGCGGCGGATTCGACTGCTTCCTGGCCTCCCGCCAGGTCGGCGAGACCGGTCATGTCATCGGTGTGGATATGACACCCGAAATGGTCAGCCGTGCTCGGGAGAATGCCGTAAAGGGCCATTTTACGAATACCGATTTCCGTTTGGGTGAAATTGAATATTTACCCGTGGCAGACAATACGGTAAATGTGATTATTTCCAACTGTGTCATTAACCTGTCCCCTGACAAGCAGCAGGTATTCCATGAAGCGTTCCGTGTTCTTCAGCCAGGGGGCCGCCTCGCTATTTCTGACATCGTGACGACTGCTGAGCTTCCTGCGGAAATCAAGGATGATCTTGATCAATTGTACTCCGGCTGTATTTCCGGCGCTTCATCGGTAAGCGCGCTGGAGTCCATGCTTGAGCATAGCGGATTTACCGATATTTCCATCGAACCTAAAGATGAATCCAAAGCTTTTATTAAAGATTGGGTTCATGGCTCCAACATTGAAAATTACATTGTGTCCGCAGTGATTAAGGCAACCAAATAATATTTAGGTCAAATCCATGGAGGGAAAATAATGATATCCACACTCACGGTTCGGCAAGCCGTTTCAGATGATATTGGCAGTATCCTTCGTATTTACAACCAGGGCATTGAGGACCGTATAGCCACACTTGAAACGGATGCAAAAGACTTGAATTACATGGATTCCTGGTTCCAAGACCATCAGGGCAGATATACTGTTTTGGTCGCTGAGAGGGACGATGAGGTGCTGGGATGGACTTCCCTCAATCCGTATTCTCATCGGTGTGCTTACAGCGGCGTAGCCGACCTCTCCATTTATATTGACCGTGAATCACGAGGACAGGGGGTTGGCAGCTCACTCCTTCAGGCATTGGAAGATGTAGCCAAAGAAGAGGACTTCTACAAAATCGTATTGTTTACATTTCCTTTTAATCAACAAGGCCAAGGGCTATATCGGAAAATGGGATATCGCGAAGTTGGTATTTTTGAAAAACAAGGAATTATGGACGATCAGCCTATCGATGTCATGATCATGGAGAAGCTGCTCAAATAAACATGCCAAAGGAAAGGAGCTGTCCCATAAGTAGTTCTTCTACGTCAGAGACAGCTTTCTTCATTCTAAAAAATCGTAAAAAGTCAGCAAAGCAGTGATTCTCCCGTTATTGGAGAATCGCTGCTTTGCGTTTTTGGTCCACTGCGGCTTGCTTCAGCACATTATGGGCAAGTGAAAGCCACCCGACCTCAAGCGTCACTTTCTCCATGCCGCGAAGCAGAAAACGCCGGAACCCTCGGTTGTTCTTCAGTTGTCCAAATACGCTTTCCGGTTCCGTCATTCGCCGTACCGTCAAAGCATAGCCGTCTTCACTTCGCAACATTTCCCTAGCCTGCTTCTGGTACCTTAGCCGTTCCAGACTGACGGCCACTTCCCGATTTCCTGCCGCTTTGGTGCAACGGTCCTTCAGTTGGCAACCGTCGCAGTTTTGGCTTCGGTAATGACGTTTGCGAATTTCATACCCACTTGCCAAGGTTTCCTTGCTTTCTCTGCGGAAATGCAGCATTTGTCCGGCCGGACAGGTCCACGTATCTTCGGCTTCGTCATACGCCCAGTTCTCAATCCTTCCGACCTTCTCTTTCCAGGCTTTACTCTTCTCTTGATGGTAGCTGCCGTATTTCACCACAGCCTGAATCTCTTCCTTTTCCAAATAGGCGTAGTTTTCTTCACTGCCGTAGCCTGCATCTGCAATGACCGTCTGTGGGAGTTTGCCAAGCATCTGCCTTGCCTTTTCCATATGCGGTTGTAGGCAGCGGGTATCGGTCGGTCTTGGGTGTAGACTGTAGGCTAAAATAAACTGGTTTTCGGTCCCAATCTGAACATTGTATCCCGGTTTGAGTTGACCGTTTCGCATGTGATCTTCCTTCATTCGCATGAAGGTCGCATCCGGGTCGGTCTTGCTAAAGCTATTCCGGTCGCCGAGCAACGCTTGGTACTGTTCGTACTTCAGCAGCCGGGGAAGCAGGTCTTTTCGAAGCTTACGAACCGCTTTCTTCAGGAGTTTATCTTTAGGCTTGTTCAGAAGCCGGGCTTCGAGTTCCTGGGTCACTTGTTCGAGTTTCTCGGCGCTAATCGCTGAGGACTCGCCAAGTTCAGCGAGATCGTTGCCTTGGTGTTTCGCTTCTTCTTGGTTCTCTGCAGCTTCGATGGTGGCAAACAGCGCGTGTACGTTCTCTTGCAGTTTGGTCTTATGTTTGCTGACCGCTTTGCCCCAAACAAACGTGTAGCGATTGGCATTGGCCTCGATCTTGGTGCCGTCGACAAAGTAATGCTCCAGGGAGATGTATTTTTCGTCCGCCAGAAATTGAAGAACGGCGGTAAATACGGTTTCGAGGACATCCTTCATCCGCTGAGAACGGAAGCGGTTAAGGGTGCGGAAGTCCGGGCGTTGTCGTCCGGCCAGCCACATGAAGGGAATGTTCTCCCGCACAGCTTTGGCCATTTGCCGGGAAGAGTAGATGCGCTGGGTGTAGGCATAAATAATGATTTTGGTGAGCATTTTGGGGTGGTAGCTGTCGCGGCCACCGCCGGGATAAGCGGCATCAAAGATCGAGTCGTCCAGGCGGTTTACGGCAGTGTTGATGACACGAACGAGGTGATTTTCTGGAATGTCTTCTTCTAAATCCATTGGCAGGAAAAGTTGGTCCATGGTATATTGAATGTACAAAGAAATCGCTCCTTTTAGAGATGGTGGGTGGTACTTCCATTTTACCAAAGGGCGATTTCTTTTTGTGTATTCAAGAAAGAATTTTAGTAACAGTTACAGCTGAAAGCAGCGGAGGGGACGGAATGATTGTGGAAAAGCGGTAGCGGTCGCCTTTGGGTCCGGATTTTCACCGCTAAGGGGAATGAAAAAAATCTGGACACAACAGCGATTGGAACAACGGTCCGTTCGCGGAGCGTCCACACCAAGTGCTTACCTAAATCCTACTCAAAAAACGAGGGGTGTCCCAAGCAGCCATTTCATGGCTTTTGGGACACCCCCTATTTAACTCCTGCATCAATACCGGTCTTTTTATTCAAATATTTCCGCGAGCTTCCAGCCGATGGTCTGCGTGTGGGCTGGTTTGGACGGATCGCTCCACAGCTTGGAAGCCGTCTCGTCAATGGCGGACAATCCCTTGGAGAGATCCGCGCCAACCGCTTGCAATCCGTCATTGATCAACCCGCCCGCACCATAGCCTGCCGAGAATGCCATGCCGACAGGTCCGGCAAATCCGGCCAGGCCGGCCAGGGTATCGGCACTCTTCTGGAATCGTTCGCCGCCCGTTCTGGCTGTAGTGGCCGCGTAAGCGTCGCCGGCAACGAACGCCGCGCCGATTACGGGCATCACTTTGCCTGCTTTTGAAGCGACCTTTGCCAACGATTCGAGCGCCTCGGCTCCTTTTTTCAATACGTTTCCGGTCTTGGCTGCAAGTTCAGCCACGGGCTTTAATGCTTCCGCCCCTTTCTCTACGGCTGAACCCATTTTTGCGGCCAAGCCTTTGTTTTGCATCAATTTCTTATACATATCCGCAAATTTAGCCTCGAGCTCATGCAAACGGAAATGACCGGTGCCTTTAACTCCCGCCTGGCCGGTGGTCATAATCAATCCGCTCGCATCCAGCGCATCATGAGGCATTTCCGCCAAGCCTCCTCCAAAATGGTGAAGCTGTACGCCTTTCATCGAAATGCCCGCCTGCTCTGCCAGCTTGCCGAAGACCGTTCGAACCTTGGAATAGGTCTCCCGCGCGTAGTTTATCGCTGTCCCCTGCTGCCGGTTGGAGCCCATACCTTTCGTATTTTTCAAATGCTCCACTTTGTCTCGGAACAGCTGCATCATTTCGTTCGGAGCTTTTCCCTGGAACTCCTTGCCCAATACCTCGCTGACGGCCTTTCCCCATAAATCTCCCATCTTCTGATTCATGGGATCGCCCAGAAACCCGATGTTCACATTCGGGGGCTTCAGCTCGTTGGTTCCGTTCGGATCGATCAGCTTCACCGGATTGGAGGATACATACCGGTACAAATTGGTCCCGTCGATCAACAGCTTCGGGTCGCAGCTGATCCAGCGCGCCAGCCAAGGGGCATAATATCTTGAACCGTGGTAGTGCAGCCCGCTCTCTTCGTCCCGCTCTTTTCCGGTATACCGATAACGCTTCGGCGCCTCGTTCTGATTTCGGACTGATTGAAAGGACGTGCTTCCGTAGGGCGTAAACTCTTCATAGGATATGATCTTTCCTAAGTGGTCCAGCTCCAGATGGGCAGAGCCGAGATGATTCCCGATTTGGTAACGGATAAGCCGGTCGGGCAGATCCTCCACGCCTTCCGTGCGCGTTTCGACCAAGGCCATTCGCTGTTTGCCATCCATAATATTCAGGGATTCCCGCTCAAATTCGATTGCGCTCCCGTCTCCCGCGTATTCGCGGTAGATTTCAAAAGGACCCAAATAGAAGCGCTCCTTCCACCGGGTAGGCTGCGCCCCGGAAGCGGCATACCGTTCCGTCACTTTCCGCACCCGCTGACCGCCGGCATCGTACGTATACCACGTGATTTCCGGCGTCGCACCGCTATCTTCCGATACCGCCTGCCTTGATGTCGCCCGAAGCTGATCCAGCTCGTTCCAGCGCATGACGGGCAAATGGTGCATGGAGGTCATATTTCCGCGCATACCTGCCGAGCCTTCGTACTTGAATAGGTCCGCTGCGGTGCCCAGAGCCGTGCTGCTCAGCCGATTGCTTACTTTGTCTTCCTGCAGGAGACTCTGCTCCTGATAGCTAAAGTTCCGGGTCCATCCCGGGTGCGCCGGATCACTGCCGCGATGCTGCATGGTGAGCAGATTGCCGACAGCATCGTATACATATCGTTCAATATAGGTTCCCATTGCATTTCCATCGGAAGGATGGGCATGCCGGGAATGGAATTCGCTCAAGGCATCCGGAGCGGTCGGGCCAGCAGGCGAGCCTCCAATCTGCCCCAGATGTTCTCTCCCCGCCGCTTCAACCAACCGGTTTAAAGCGTCATACGTGTAACGGGATGTCGGGTCCACCCTCCGGTTAAGGAAAAAAAGGGCTTGCTGTGCATCGTCCCGTATGGACATGATATTGTCTGCAGGATCATAGGTGTAGTGCAGATGCTGCAGTTCACAACCCGGCCAATCCGGCCGGGGCGGCTGCGGAGAGTCCTCGGGAAAAACAAGCTTATCCCGAATCGTACGCATCCGGATGAGACGAAACGTGAACGGATCATATTCGAGCAGGGACTGTACCCCATTACCGTAGGAGATACAGGTACGCTGACCTTTTGCATTGTAGTCAATGTTGGCTACAAAAGGAGTCCAGATACGTTCCCCATCCTGTTCTTCCCCGCGTAAATTGGCTTCAACCGCGTTTAACAGATTGGCTTCGTTATAAGAGGGGCGTATGATGCTGGAATCGGGCGCCGTAATCTGGACCGCCCGGTTCAGCGCGTCGTATCGGGTACGAGTCTCATAGCTTTCCGCTTCCAGCAAGACATCCGAAGCCCAGTTCAGCGTCGTTTTATATTCGGCGGCAAGCTCCCGCCTGCTGCGGAGCAGATTCCCTTTAAAATCGTACTCGTCGCTTCGGAGGATTCCGGCTTGATCATACGACAGAACCTTTTTTCCTCGCTGACTGGAGCGTTCCGGTTCCGGCATGGACTCGCCATACAAGATGCGGCCTGTCAAGACCAAGGGGGTTTCGCCAACACTATGATAAGTTTCGATCGGGCGGCCCAGCGCATCGTAAACGGTCCGGCTTCGTACGCCGCCGCTGCTCCAGGTGCGGATCGGTCTCCGTCCGACATCATGCAGCATCCGCCGTTCTCCGGCCTCCATACTTGATTCAGATATCGTGGTCCCCAACATGTCGTAAACGCTACGCATCACGGTTCGTCCCGCGGCATCGATCACTTGACGGATATTCCCTTCAATATCGTATGCCGTGCGGCTTTCGAAAAACTCCTCGTCCGGCGGTGCATCTGGAGGCGAATCGCTTCGTTTGCACCGGTTATGCTCAACAGTAAGGAATGCGCGCCCCAAGGAATCAAAATAACGCGCCCCCGGCGTATTCGCATGCACGCTTGCTTTGACAGCTGCTTCCTGTTCATCGGGTCCAAGAAGCCCTTCGGCCCGCAGGTTATACCAGATGGGCAGGTACTGTGTCTCCGGCAATCGGCTGAAGAAATCGCCGGCATCCGAATCATTCGCTGGATCAATCAGCAGCGTATCACTTCCATCCCACGAGGTCTGCTTCCACGGACCGTAGACTTCCTTCTTCCACGTTCTGTCCGGATACAGTACGGCTGCGATACGGCCCGCCGGGTCATAGAAATTCACGGGACTTACCCCGATTTGAACATCGTAATCGAAGCTGTGGGTGTCCGTGAAGAAGGGCTCGAATTGCCGCACGGGCTTTCCTTTATTGTTATACACCGTCCACCCGGAACCCACCCAGCGGGGAAACACTTCTTCCGTACTCAGCACAGGCTGGCCGCCTGCCGTCAGGATTCGTCCCGTCGCCGGATCTCTTAAGGGGACCTGACCGGTCTCCGCCTGAATTTTCTTTTGGATCTCACGGCCAAAGCCATCGGAATAGACAAAGCTGTAATGCAGGCCTGTTTGCTCCCCCACACCCAAATCGGAATCATGGGTCACCCGTGACAGGGTGTAAACGACCGGCGGCTCCGGAACGGATTGATCCTTGGTCCGCATATACGCGAACCAATCATAGATGATGCGGCTTGTTGCTCCCTGGAGCACGGCATGAGGATCTTCAAGAGGCGACTTCAACTGCAAGAGTGCCTCTGCTTGCGATAAATCCGCCGCGAAGCCTTCGAGGGTATCCCCCTGCCTCGGCTGATCTTCCGGCTTACCCATAACGGCAGAACCTGTGACCTTTCCGAGCGCATCATATACGACAGCCGAGCAGTTGCGGTTCGGGTCCATGACCAGCGCTGGCTTCAGCACGCGGTAATCGTGACCGGACGGTACCGGCTCCATGGCCGGGTCCGCGTGCCTTATCCCAACGGTCATGCGGCTGCCGAGCGCATCGCAGGTTTCCGTGACCAGCAAATCGTAGCGGTCATAGCGAATGATTGTCTCCGCGCTCCGCCCCTCCCGGTGGAGGGGGTCCCTAAAGCACTGAGGAAGGAAGAAATGCTCAGCTGCATAGACCAGTTCCGCCGCCGGAACATCGGATGGCCGGGGTGAATAATACACTTGCTCAGACGGTATCCAGAAGCCCGACTCTCCCTCCAGCCGGACATAGCACCCCTCGTCCAGAAGCATAGATTCCCCGACCCGCCCTCCATAAGCGGCTTCCAGCAATCCGGGGGTGAAAACGAGCCGATAGATGCCGTACGGCAGCGCCAAGGATTGCAGCTGCCCGGCAGGCAGCGGACCTGTCAAGTCGTCACGGCGATATAGCGTCTTCACGTGCTCGATCAGGCGTAAGGTATACTGATCAGGTGAAGAGCCGCCGTCCTCCTCATAGTCGATCGGGACGCCGCCGGCCCATGCCGACTCCAGATCGGCAAGTTGAAACCGGGACTGTCCGCTCCGAAGCTGCAATCCGCTCAACTCGTAACTGTGCGTTTCACACAGGAGCGGCGCCCGATAATCATCTCCCCTGGCGACAGGAAAGGTGTACAGGTTTTCGGTTAGTACCACCGTCATCTTGCCCTGCTCGATTTGGTGCGAAGGCGCAAGCTCCGGGTCAGGCTGCCTGCGTCCATAGCTAACAACGGCGAGCTTCGTTTCGTTGCCGTAGTCATCGGTTTCCATGACGATGGAATGAAGCGTTCGCGGATCTTGCGGATTTCGCTCATAGTGGAAGCTGATTTGTTCCCGGGAATGCGAAACAAAAATCGCAGATTGCTCCCCCTGCCGGGCTTGTAACAGCTTAACCGTATAATTATGTTCCGTCACGGTAAAAGGATGGCCCTCCTTTTCGGTGCCGTCCAGAGCATACACTTCCTGCCTAAGCAACGATCCCTTGAGCGCGCGGCAAGCCTCGCGCTCCTCCTCCGCCGTTAATCCAACCGGCAATACGGAAGCTTCCAGAAGAAGCTGCCCCGCCCCCGTCTCCGTCATATCCGGTTCACGGTAATACTCGTGTTCAGCGAAATAGGCGCTCAGGCGGTAACGGTCCAGATAGGCGCCGGTATGATACCAGGAACGGGTCAGGACGGGAGGAACATGGGAGTCATGCGACTCATTTGCCCCTGCCGGAAAGAAATCCGTTCTGCCTTCTGAACTTCCGTAGGCTTCCGAGTCCCACTGCTCCACCAGCCCGAAGCCCCGGAATTCCCGCTCCTCTCCGTCAAAATAACCATGGCGGTACGCATACCTTGTGGCAAAACGGTTGCCGCTGATCCGGTCAAATGTCTCGACTTTTTCAACGACATGTACAGGAAAGGGCAGCTTCGTCACCCATGGCTTGCCTTTCCGCTGATCGGCAAGATAAAACTTCGTGGACGAAGCGTAATGTATCCGCGTTTCGGCCCCGAGATTGTTCGCTGTCCGAACGAGCAGCTGCGGCTTTTGTCCTCCGGTCAGGTCGATATAACAAAGGGGCCTGCCTGTAGAACCCGGCAAAACGGAGGACCACACCAGGCAGGAGGTACCATTGCCAAGCAGGTCGATAACCGAAACGGAAGCATGGCTGTGCACCGAAGGAAGCCCGGTAATGGTTCTTGGCCCACTCCACCCGTTGCCGGACTGATTGTAATAGACGTGAATATCGTTCTGGCCCAGGTACAGGATATCGGTTAATCCAGAACCGTCGATATCCGCGAGACGAAGACGATCCGGACGGAAAGCGTCCGGGTGATCAAACCATGGAGAATCGGCCATGGTAATTTTCTTGCCAAAACGCCCGTAGCCCAGATTGGGCCAATAGCAGACCTCGCCGTTTCGGATGCGCACAAGATCGGCGAGACCGTCTCCGCTCATATCCGTGAGAAAGACGGATGTCGTTCCGTCCGCAGTTACCAGACGGGGATCGCTGTCTTGATCTGAATCGGGATAGACCTGCTTGGCTGCGCCAAAGCCTTTCTTGGCAAGGGAAGGAGACCAGGTGAATACGTCTTCGCCCATCACAAGCAGGTCGGCATGCCCATCGCCGTCCAAATCGATGAAATACAGGTTCGGGTCGTCCCAGCGGATGTTGGGCAACTGGAGAAAAGGCTGGAACCGGCTCCACTCCCCCGGCTCTGCACGTTCGTGGTAGCCGGGAGTCGGCCCGGAGAAGGAAACGGCTTCCAGGCGGCCGTTGCCATCCAGATCCAGCAGTTGAACCCGGCCGCCGGCAAGCTCTCCAAAGGCAGGCTTTGAGGCCACTTTCTGCAGAGGGCCGAACCGTCCTTCCCCCTCATTCGGTTTGTAAAACCAGCCGCCCGCTTGCTCGGTTAAAATGCCGGATACGCCTTCGCCCTCCAAATCCATCCACTGATACGAACCGCTTATTCCGGCAGGGAGATTCTCCAGGCTGCTCTCCGGCAGCTCCCGCACTTCGTTTTGAATGGCGGCTTTGCTGTAATCCAGCTCGACCGGAGGCAGAGGTTTGCACAGATACGTATAACTTCCGGGGGGTGCTTCCGGATCTCCCGTTCCTTCCTTGCGAATATACCCGGATTGAGTTACCGCGCACAGGATGGAGCCGAACCGGGTGCTTCCCGGATGCGAAAGCTCTTCTTCCGGTAAAAGGGACGGACCTATTGCGGATGCTGACAGGTCATTGTATTCGAAGGTTGTCGAACGGACCAGGCAAGGCTCGGGTCCGAGCTCATCGAAGCGGTGAAACATCAGGATCCGGCGGCATCTCCGGTACGTGCGGATCTCAAATCCCGCCCGGTAGGAGGAGGTCACATCCGGTCTGACGGACCATGCCCTAACCGGCGCTGAGGAAGCTGTCACCATACGCTCTTCCCCAAGCCCGTGAGATACCGGCCCAATCCCCTCAACATGGTCTTCGTCATAATCGATGACAACCTCGAACAACCAATCCGCTTGGGATAAATCCGGCTCGATAAGCCGTGAAGTCCGGTTTCCATACATCACGCGCTTCAGGTACCTGGCGGGTCCTCGCTCCCGGTTCCGCTCGCTGACCAACGTAATATCCACATTCCGGTCGTCTTCTTCCACATACTCGTACACTATCGCATTGCCCTTGGAATCATAACTTTCGCTGATGAGCCAGGAGTAAATACGGTATTCATGTCCAGGCTCGGCGATTTGGCTGGCCGATGTCTTTCCGTAAATCGTCGTAATGTTGTCGCGGTTGATCGTCCGCCAATGCATCCGGCCGTTGGATATACGGGTCCACTGTTCGATCCGGGTGAACAGTCCCTCCGTCCGCGGCCGGTAATACCGGATGCGATAATCGCCGCTTATATCGGCCGCGCCTTCGGGCGGCTCCTTTAGCGGAACAAGATCCTCTGCGCCGGAGAGCAGAAATACATCCGAGTCTTCCGCATCGTTATATTGGGGCAAGCCTTTATCTGTCTTGCGTGAAATGGAAGGCAAATTGAGCTGCCAGCCGAGCCCAAAAATGCCGTTTCCCGAACCGGAGCTGTAAGAAAGCGTAAGGTCCGGATCAAACCCGGCTCTTCCGGGGCTGGTGTAGACCGGGATGCTGAAAGAAGCTGTTCCGGTCGCAGGCTGCACGGTAAACTTTTCGCCGATCCCCCGCATGGCTCCTCCGCCCTTAGGCATGGAGATGGCAGGGACCTGTATGCTCCCTTCAAATGGCTTCGGGCCGGAAGAAGAGGGCTTGCTCCCCGGTGTGTTTGACATTCCCGACATTCAATCTCTCCTCTCCTGTGAAACATGCGAAGCGGTCCATCATAGGGCCGCCCCGCATGTCTTGTACTGCTGCAAAGTTATTTGGCGTTGTAGTGAATGACAAGCCACAAATCTTCAATCATCTTGCTGTTCAGCCGTTCATGGGTCACGCTGCCATCAGTTACCTTGACCCGATAAGTCTCTGCCAGCCCGGCAATGTCCTCTTCGGACGCCGCAATGATCCACTGGCCAAGACCGGAAGCCGTTCCTTCCACCCGGCCGTGCGGGACGCCGCCGAACGCCGGATCGCTTAACAACTCGGTTGACTGCATATCGGTCCGGTTCGGCGCATACACCCCGAGCCGCAGCGGACGGCCTTCTCCGTAGACTCTCGCATCATCCTTCCACTTCACGAACAGTTCCACGTCCGAGATCTCGACCGTCTTCCCTCTTTGCCGGTAAGGAAGAACCTGATCAGCGAGGCGGATCTCGAAGCGCTGCCCATCCTGCGCTTCCGCCGGGTGCAAGAAGCGATGCCATTCCGCCGGGAACTGGGTCCGACCGGACAACAGCAGCACGCGATTATTCTGCATCGCAGCCTCGACAACCTCATTCATCACGGCCGTCTTCAGCCCCTCTCCGCCTTCTCTCGCCGTGTACCTGAGATGAAGGACCACATCGGCAATCGTTTCGGTATCAAAGCTGTTGCATGCCTTCGGCAGGGCCAGCTTCCAGCGGCTGACCGCGCCGGCTCCTTCAAACGGGAGGTACCGCTCATCCCGAAGATTCGTTTCAAACAAGCCGCTGTCATTCTGAGCGCTGCTTGTTGTAATGGCTTGATTGATCCCGTATTGATCAAGAAAACGCCCATCCTCGGTCGACTGGCGTCCATATTTCCCGCCGATCAGCTGAGCGCTCTTGCGGATGGAGCTCTGAAGCAGGGTCAACGTACAGTTGACGCTGGTGTAAGGACCGGTCACGCAAGGAATGGAAATGCCGACCGACTTGATTCTTCTCATGTAATGACCCGGATAATCCATATCGAGAAGTCGTTCCGGGAGCTCGAGATAACATTCGCCGGTCTCCTTGAGCTGAACCAAAGCGATTGGATCAAGCAGGGCAACCGAAATGTGCTTCGTTAACTCATATTCGCGCTTGTTCAGCTCCAGGTAGGCCAGGCTGAGCCGCTTCAAATCGCCCATCAGCCGTTCGCCCGTCAGGAGACCTTTTTTCATGCTGTCCCAGTGACCGAATTTGATATACGTTTTATCCGTTCCGAGTTCAAATTGGAAGGCCCGTTCCGCGCGTTTGGCCGTATCGTAGGCGAATTGATAGCTCTGGAAAAACAATGCGGAGGTCTGGGCAACCATCCAGTCATACAGCTCCGAATTGGTAAATTTGCTCTGCATCGCCTTATGGACTTCCATCGTATTGCGCGCTTGAAGCTCTTGGTTTTTCAGCTCCTTTTCCGTAATGGACAACCGGATTTCCGCGGCAACGATCTGTTTTTCCAGCTGTGCAAGCTCCATTCTGGCCATGAGTGCCTGATGCTTCCATTCCATATTTCGGCGCTCATATCCGGCAATGGTTCCGCTGCGTCCGGCTTTATAGTTATCCTGATTGGATAAGTGATTGAGGTAACGGGCGAAAGCTTGCAGACCGGTAGAAAAGTTAACTCCTCCTAGCTGCGCCGTAAGGACAGGACTCGCGACGCCGGACATACCGATCGTGACGTTCGGAATTTGGGAAGCGAGCTGTGCGGCGATTTCATAATGCATGATTTGCTCGGACCGCTTATTGGCCTCCTCCAGCTTCAGCAATTGTTCATCTTCCAGTTGGATGGTGTAGGGCTGTTCCTTATAATACAGCTCTCTCTCTCTCACCATCTCCTGTTGTCGGTACAGCGCTTCGAGCGACTCCCGGCTCTCCGCCGCCTGCTTCCGCTTGATATCGATCACCGCCTGATGCAAGGAAACCTCATGGCTGGAGCGGAGAATCGACAGCTTCTCGGAGTCCCGCTTCTCCAGGGCGCCCAGCAGCGCGGAGCCAAAAGCCTTCACTTCCCCGCAAAGCTCTTCCGCTTTGTGCGCCATGGTTTGGTACCGGTACTCAGGAAGCTTGGCGTTCACTTCATGGATGACGCTGCCGGCGTCCAGCCCGGCCGATGCCGCCCGGGTCAATAATCCCGGGTCCACAGGCGACTGGAACAAGGACATTTGTCTGACCGTTCCGTCAATGCTCATGCTGTTGCGGATTTTATAGAGCCTGTCGGCAACGGTGTCCCAATAGCCCAGCAATTTATCGTTCGGCGGAATACTGAAATACAAGGCACTTCCGAGCGACAGCAGCCCGGCGTCCAATCTATTCCCGCCAAATGTGAAAGAAGCGCTTGGCATCCAATTCTCCAGTTGAACAAGAGCATTGGAGAACGAATCCAGTTCAGGCTGCAGGTCCAAATAGGATTTGCTTTCTATACGGGAACGATCGCTTCCGGAACGCGGGCGTTCACCGAGCAGTTCTCCGGCAAGGAGGTACAGCTGCGTCGCTTCATTTATCGCTTCAATCGTGTCTTGACGGAACAACTGGTCAGCCCAAGCGATCAGGTTATCCAGATATTTCATAACCACAAGCTTCTGGTAAGAAGAAATCCGGATGCGGGCAATCAGATGCGGGTTGAACGGATTGCTCTTCCAAGCGGCAATCAGCTTCTCGAACTCCAGCTTCCGGTTCAACGTCTCCGGGTCCGTCCCCTGATAGTGGAGAAGCATCATATACTCCCGCAGGGTAGTTGCCGCGTCATTTTGCCGGAACGGCAGCAGCTTCCAGTATCCTTTGGTCTCCGGCGAAGAATCCGTCGGGTCAAAGATATAGTGGAACCACCGCTGGGCTTCTTCAAATTGCTGATTTTTGCTGAGCCGGTCGGCCAGAAGCAGAGGCGTGTGAAAAAAGATTTCCCAGTTGTATACGGAGTATGGTCCATATACGGAAAAATCCACATTTTCCTTTGGATACGGACGGCTGATGCACCCGGTATTGCCATACACGTCCGTTTCGGTCAACGGTTGATACTCCGCTTCAAAGAACTCCTCCTCCATGCTCTGGGTTTGAGCGCTGAGCAGGCCGTCAATCCCCACATTGTTCAGCTTCTCCACAAAGGCAGTTACGTAAGGATGAAATGCCGTATGGTACAAAAGATAGCTGCCCCCGTAGGGCGAAGTCAGCGAGAGTCCGAACCCGCCTGCCATTAGCCTGTTATATTCGAGCAAGGACGTTTTGTACGGCGTTGACGTCACGAACAACACCCGCTTCGCATCCTGATAAAAGAAGGGACGGCTGCCATCAAACCACAGGTTGTTTTGAGGGAAGACGATTTTAAAGCTGTCGCTGTGATATACGGTATCCTCTCTTCTGTAGCCGCCGTTATTGTTATCAATGGGGATGACGACACGGCCCGAGCCTTCGTTAAAAGGGCTGATGGCATTGTTGTATACATCCGTGGCATCCGGGAGAGGGTAACGTTTGCCCAACAAGCCGGAATATACCGGATACACATTTACTCGGCCATCCGGGTTGTTCAGCTTAAAATAGAACAGCCTTGAATACAGGGAATACCCGTTATAGTGGATGATGGCTTCGATAAACAAGCGGTTCTCCTCGTCAATATAGGAGTGAAAAGCGATATTTTCCTTATTGTACTGCTGCGTCATATCCAGATTGGCATTCGTCACCGTCTTGGGGGACCAGCTTCCGAAACGGTATTCGCTCCAGGCCAGCCCGACCTGCAGGAACTTTTTCGGCTTCTCCCCCGATGGATTTAGCACATCCGGCGTTTTGGCCTGTTCCTTGAAGATCGGCCAGAAGAGGTAGAGCCGGCTTTTGTACAAAACCGGAATAAGATGTTCCCCTTCAATGTCCGTTTCGACCTTCTCCCAGGCGGTCCATGACAAGCTGTTCTCAAACCTGCGGTAGTAGTAAATATGCGGACTGTTCTGCGTTCGTCCGAACACATGAAGAATATCCGTGAATATTCCGTTTCCGTGATCCTCATATTGATGGTACATGGCAGCGATATCGAGCCGGGACACCTGATCCAGCTTCTCCATGTAATTCATAAAGGAGGCTTCCGCCCGCTCGAGCTTTGCTTCGTTGTCCATGAACTCTTTTTGCAGCTCGGTGAAAAATGGAGACTTATTATCGCGCAGCTCCGGCTCCAGCCAGTTCTCCGGATACAGGAATATCTTCCGGTTGGCTTCCCAAATCCGGTAGTTCCGGATTTTCTTCCAGTCTTCCGCAGCCTCGTGCGACAAGTGAACCTCCGGCTCCAGATTCATCAGGCAGCGCTGCACAAACAACTGAACCGATGAAATGGCCTGCTTGATCCGGGACGTTTCCTGCATGGCGCCCATTTCGACGTCGATCAGAAAGTAAGCGAACAAATCCTCGGTCCGTTTGGTGTAATAAAAATCATGCTTGAGATATGCGGTCAGCGCCGAGCGCTGCTGTTCACGCAAGCGGTTTTTCAGCGATTTGGCGACGGACAGCCATTGCTGCTCGTCGTATTTGGCTTTCAATACCCGCCGGATGCTCAGGGTCTCGTGGCTGCTTATGCTGGAAACCGTCCATCGCTTCGCTTCGACAGGAGAAACATTGAGTCTTTCCATCAAAGATAAACCTTCGGCAAGTCTGAGGAGCCACCGCTCATCCCGGTAATCCTGCGGGTATTTAAGGTGAAGCAGATGCAGCCCCGCCCACGCCTTGATGTCGTCCGTCTTCCAACCCGTTAGCTCCGCCAATCCGGAAAACAGCTCATCCGGCACTTCCGGTTCCGATGAACGGCTGTCTACCAGCTCAAACAGCTTCGTCCAGGCGCTGCTGCCGGAAGCATAACGGTCCCGCCATTCAATGAGCTGCTTGATTCTGGCGATTGTACCGGCGTCCAGGAACAGTAAAACGGTCGGCTCTGCCGGTATGGCATCCCAATCCGGCCATCCAGGGCTGCCGGACTTGGCAATGAAGAAATTCACCTCTTCATCCTGAAGTCCGAGCTTTTGGACCAGGGAAGCGGCTTTCGCCAGCTTCATGACCGACTGGAACAGCCCGAAGAATGCTTCTTTGGTCAAAGGCTCCGCACTGCTGATGAATGCCGGGTCAACGAAGGCTACCAGCAGCGGGATCTCGGGAGCCAAGGGGACCGTCAGGCAAGCCGTCGTCAGCTTAAGGATGAGCCCTGCATTCAACTGCGTAAATTCGCTGAGCCGTCTGATTACCGCCGATTGACTTAACCCTTCCACACTCTCGGGGGAATCGGTTTCTCCCGCAATTTCGCTCAGTTCGCTGCGAATGGCCGTCAGCAGTTCCAAAATCTCCGGCTCGGAAGGCGCTGCTTCCACTCCCTCATGACGGAGGATGTACAACAGCTCTCCGGCGGAAAAGCCCGCATCGGCAACATGCCGGCTCAAACGAACAAACCTGGCCGTGTTTTGAACGCTGTAGGCTCCACCGGTGAAAGGAGTCACGGGAATAAGTTTGAGCCAGCCCGTGTAATCGGCGATGGAGAGTCCCAAGGCCTTGGCCAGCTCGGTATGTGCGTACAGCAGCGACAAATTGCCTAGCGTCAGCCGGTCATCCGGCAAAACCAGATCCGCGAGCGAACGAAGCTCATCGCCTGACAAGTGAAAGGCGGCAAGCAGCGTCGACTGGTGATCCTCCAGGTAGCCGGTCGTATCGGCCAATTCATCCCGTTCCGGCTCCCGCAGCAGGAAAGCTTGATCCACCGGCTGCGCCACCGTTTTGTTCAGAAATAAACGCTCATACAGGCTTGCGGATTGCCCTTGACCCGAAATGGTTTCGATGCTTCCCCACCAATAGACCAACTGCTGCGCAGGAACCTGCAGTTCGTCCGCCAGACGGAATACTTCAGACAGCCGGATAATAAAGTTCTCATTCAATAATTGTCCGCCAAGCGCGGACAGCATATGGTCCAGGTGGCTGATCGACCAGTGCTTCAGCTTACGGAGCAGCCGGACGAACCGGTGAATGCGTTCGAGCGAACCTTCAGACATATTCACCACAACTGCCGACTCAATCGAACAAGCGGACGCGCCCATACTAAGGCTCAGCTCGCCGGCAGGGTTGATTAAGGATGTGGTCAGCAACTCTTCCAGTTCTGCAAAGGACACCCCTGTTCGTTCCAATAACAGAGAGGCCCTGCTCATCGCCTGAACCCACGTTTCAAGCCCGACGTTGCTCTCCGCAAAACCATACATGTAATGGAGTGGCTTGCCCTCGGGACGAAGCCCGGTGATGATGCTGCATTCCGAAGGATAAAGCTTCAGCGTTTCAACCGCGATAGCCAGCTCCGTGCCGGGGATTTCCGCGGATGCGTTCAAGGGCCGGAAGGCTTCCATTAGCTTCACGCGGGGCACATTCATTTGCTCCAAATAGACGCGGGACTCTTCATGCCACAGGGAAAACGGCAGGCTGAACGGATATACCTTCTGAGAAAGCCGATTATAAGCGCCTGCATTCACGTACTGCGGCTGGGCGCCGAGCTCTTCGCTGGTACCGGTTGTCTGGGCCGCTGGAACTGCCGTTTCCGGTGATACGGCATTCTCCAGCAGCTCATTGACCAAATCAATATAGGGCAGCGTGATATTGGTATTCTCGCAGGACAGTTCCAGCTGCCCGATATCGGGACGGCGATCAAGCAGCGTTTGAAGGGCTGTGCCCCCTGCCGATGGCGTCTTGGACAGCATTTGAAGCAGATCGACCAGATAGGCTGCCGGGCTGTATACGGTACGGCAATGCTCGCAATCGCACCATTCCAGTTCTCCGAACATCTCGCTCCAATCCGGAAGCGATGCGGTCAAAGCCTTGGCTTCAGCCGAATTGGCTGTGGTGGCGCTAAATTGCACAGACCGGGCCGCTTCCTGGATCTGCCCAAATACAGCCAGAGCCGTCGAGGTTACGGATACGGCTTTGTTGTAAATCTCCCCGGCGGCACCCTCTCCCCCAACCTTATCCGCATAGCCGGATATAAACGACTCTCGGCTATGCCGGGCAATCCCAAGCGAAGAGTGGATTCCATCCTCCAAGAGCGCCTTCATCGGTTCATAGGAGGGTGATAGGCGGAAAATGCGCTGCATGCTTTTCAGCCGGTTGGTCAGTCGGCTGTCCGCCTCTGGTCCGCTCCGGTCCGTTATCCCCCGCTGCTGCTCTCCACTCCACGCGTGCTTCATGAACTTATCCACAGACGATGTCTTCAAATCAAAATCCGTGTGGATCTGCATGAATTCCAGCACTTCATCCCGCAGCTCAAAGTTGTCATCGGCCCTTAGCTGCCGCACAACGGCCAGCGTCGGGAACACTTGATCCAGGACCTTTACGATTTGGCCTACCGTTTCTGCCGCTGCGGGCTTAAACAGGGCAATTTGCTCCGGATCAGCCACTTCAATTTCTTCCCGATCGAGCAGCGTTTCCCAGACTTCCCCGCTCCATAAGGCGAGCTCGCGCAGATCCGCCGGATGGTTTGGATTCCCTCCATCGAGCTTGCTCAAAATGGCATTCACCAGAGGCAAATCCCCCTGAGTCAAGGCTTTCAGCTGCAGGACCAGCCGGATTCTGTCCGCATGACCTGACAACTCGGAATCCTCCTTCAGCAAGGACCATAACGACACCGGGTCGCCCGTATGTCCGAGGACAAGCTCGGCGAGTCTTCTCTGCGCTGCCGTACCCAGAACGGCCGCCTTCAGGAATTCCTCCAGTCTGCCTTCATTGACTCCGGCCCTTAGCGTTTGGCCCGCTTCGGCGCCGGTTAACAGAAGCTCCGGCAGCTTCTCAAGAAACGCCGTAATCGCCTCCCTCGACATTGACGGGATCAATCCCTCATCTTCCGCCGATTCCAAAGCGGCGCGCAGCTTCTCTCCCGGGGTGGATAAGAGCCCCGATAGCTCCAAAGGAATCTCTTTCCGGGACAAGCCATAGAGCAGCGCGTCCGGCAGGCTAAGCTTCTTGGCCGCGGTCCATGCCCGCACATAATGCCGGATCGGTTCCGGGTCCACTTTGGTTTCTTTTGACAAATACAGAAGATCCTCTTCGCTCAAACTGCCCGGCTGAACGTTTTGCAGCGGTCCCGACAAGCTGGCCAAGAGCTGTTCATACTCCGACAGCCGCTCATCCTGTTTAAGATCGACGGTTAAATTGACGACTTCCTCCGGCCCCGCCTGGAAGCGCACCTGGGATTCCGCTGCGTGTCTTCCATCAGGCCCATCCAACCGGACCAAGAGATTGACATCGTTGCCGAGCAGCGCTGGGTAGGAGATTTCATAATGCCCCTCATCGTCCGTCCAACCTTCTCCGAGCTTGCTTTCGCTTCTGAATTTCCTGTTATAGGCGGTCACTTTGACAGTCTTAGCGGGTTTTCCGTTCGTCAGTTGGATGATGCCTTTAATGGTACATGCATTTTTGACAATCGCCATATGGGCTTGAAATCCTCCTTCGATAACGATGCTTCATTTTTTTGCCAGAGAAAAGATATCATAATTTTTAAATAAGAAATATTATCCTTTTGGATAATATACTTTCGAAGGAATTGGTTTTTTCTGCTATACTGGATATATAAGGAATTACAGGGTGGTGAGTGGGGATTGACCGTCGAACTAAGCGGCATTGAGGAAAGAGAACTGGAATTTGTTGTAGGCCGAAACACGGAATCAGGAACCTTTACACATCTTCTGCAGCTGGAATGTGACCAGTCAAGCCGAATCCTGCACGTGTATGGCACCGGAGGGATTGGCAAGAGCACTTATCTGCGGCTGTGCCGTTCATGGTCCAAGCAAATGGATGCCCATTTCGTCCTGATCGACAGCAATGATTTCATACATACGGAATATGGGCTTATCGAAGCGATATTCAGACATCTTTCACTGGTTTCAACGTCCGCACATTCGGCGCCCGTTCATCTGGACGGACTGATGAATCTCATTCATGGTTTAACTTTGAAGCACAGGCTTGTCCTTGCCTTTGACACCTTTGAGGAAATGCCGGAGCTGGAATCCTGGCTGCGGGATATCTTTTTTCCAAAGCTCTCGAAGAGAACACTTCTATTATTTGCCGGAAGGCTTCCGCTCAAGGGAAGATGGATTGTATCCCCGGCCTTGCGGGAGCGCATTTGCCAACTTGAACTGAATTATTTAAACCCGGCGGATTGCAGCGAATATTTACAGAGATGCGGCATCCATAATCCGGAACTTGTGGCCGAGCTCTCGAACCGTACCAAAGGACACCCTCTCTCCCTTTCTCTGGCCGCAGCCGCTTACTCTCCCTCAAGTCCGGCCTTTGGAAGCGATTATTTTGACGATGTCATAGAGCTGTGGCTGCGGGAGGTTCCAGACCCCGAATTAAGAAAACTGCTGAATGCCGCTTCGCTTCTGCATATTTTCCATCATGAGCTCCTGTCATTTATCATGGATGAAGAGGTATCCTCCAAAGCGTTTAACCGGCTGATCTCCCTCTCCTTTGTCCGCAAGTCTGAGCGAGGCTGGCAGCTTCACGATTTATTGCGCGAGTACATTCGTTTGCGGCTGCAAAACCGGACTCCCGGCTTGTTTAAACGGCTCAAGCAGCGCGCAGCCCAGTATTATGCCAATTCGCTGTTAGCCGCGCCGTATACGGAAAAAGATTGGGAAGTCGCTGAATTGTTCCGGTATACCGGCATTGAGGTGGCAAGGGCGCTTATGTCCGGACAAGAGCAACAGCGGGCCTATTATTGGGAAACGGTTACACCGTCTACTCTTGCGGACGCCGCCGCTTTTGCGAACTGGAGGGAAAATCATATTGAGCCAATCAGCGGGGTTGGTGTCGATCCCGAAACGGGAACCTCTTATGCCATTGAATACAGCGCCGACGAAATTCGCAAGCATATCAAACCGGTGGACTTAACTGAGGTCTTTGCCCTCGACCCGTCTTCGATCAAGCTTTTGCGCAATGAGTGTGGCCGAGCGGCCGCTCTATTCGTCGTTATCCCGATCCACTCGGGCACACTTTTATGGCTGGAAAGCGACCCGTTGTGTTCACCGTATCTAGCCTCCCTGTCCCTTGAAGAAAAAGACAAACTGAGAACGCTACCCGACCGGCCAGCAGGATGGTTTATGCGCTGCACGTATTACTCCGATCTGCTTAACCCAGCGATTCGGACGGCAGGCATTTATTTGATTTATTCCTATATGTTCCGGGGAGGAATTCTCGTAAGTTCGCCTTATGATAGCGAAATTAGCAGGAAGGTGTACCTAGGCTTCGGCTTCCATACGGTTAAAGGAGCCACCCACTTGAATTATGACGGAGTCACTCCGACACACACTTACGCCGTAGATACAAGGGGCGGGAAGCTTCAGGATTTCCTTGAGAGGTTATTTTACCGCGCGGGTCTGGAGTGGCAGGGGAATGATTATAAGAAGGCGGCGGCTCCAGCCGAACCCGCCCAAGCGGAAGTTACGGAATCGGCCGTGGACGGTGATCCGCTGTTGACCAAACGGGAGAAGGAAGTCGTAAGGCTGGTCCTCGCCGGATGCTCCAATTCGGAGGTGGCGAAAAGTCTCTTTATTTCGGAAATCACCGTAAAAAAACATCTCAACTCAATCTACTCCAAGCTTGGAATTACAAAGAGAATTCAGCTTGCCCAGAAGTTCCCTTCCTGAGTTAAATTTACATCTTTATATCCAAAGAGCTGCCGGTTGATACGGCAGCTCTTTGGCGGTCAATTGAACTAATGCGCTGCGGCGGTGTTTCAGCGATTCAGATTAGCTTTCCTTACCCGTACCGCCTTTGTAATGATGCGTATGCGGTCTCATACCATTTACAGTCGTAACTCCTTCAAAGTAATGGATATGCCCGCCACCCGGAACATCAATTGCCGGACCTGTTACCCCTTGGATGACATGTGTATGCCCCTGGTTCACCGACGTCATAGTAAAATAACGATGAACATGAGGGACACCTGTTGGAGCAGGCTCGGTAACACCCGCATATTGATGTACATGTCCATCATCATAAGAGGTCACACCCGAAAAAGGGTGAACGTGATAAACGGGGCGACCGTCCCAGGAAGTAATGTAAACATCATGGGAATGCTCGTTGCAAGACTCCCTTCGGTTAAGAAAGTATCCTTTAACAGGAATGTTGTTCAAAGTAGCAACTCCTTTCAAGTGGTCTGGTAGTAAATTATGTTAATCAGCCTATTAATGTTATAGGCATTCGTTGAATCGTTGGACTTATCGGTGCTGTCATGTATGGGAACAAAAAAAGAAGCCTGCAAATCGCATGAACTTGATTCGCAGACTTCTTATTGACTTTCCAGGCGTATCTTGAATCAACTAGCAGCTAACGAGAGGATGCTTGGCCGTCTTGCAGCAAACAGTGTCTTTCTTGCCCGGTATAGTCTCGTTTTTACTGCACTTTCCGAAATTTGCAGCATATCCGCCACCTGTTTAAGCGGCATATCCTGGTAATAGTATAGGACTACGACGATCCGCTGCTGATCTTCGAGTTTGTCAACGGCCATCCGCAGTTCGACCGAAGCCATGTTATCGGAAGTGTCCTGCGTCTCCGGAAGTGCCTCCATGGTAACGCTGCGTGAACGCCTTTTTAGAATCGAGTTGCATTCATTAATCAGAATCCGATAAACCCAGGTTTTGAAAAATCCGGGTTCCCGGAGCGTATCCAGCGACTTATAAGCTTTCAGAATCGTTTCCTGCAGCGCGTCCGCTATGTCCTCGTCTTTTTTGACCATTGCTCGCGCGGTGTTGTACAGGCCTTGTTCAATCTGCCGCATCAGGCGGATAAATGCTTCGCGGTCCCCTTGTTTGGCCAGCCGAACTTCTTGTTCAATGCTCACGGTTTCCAAGTGCCTGATCGATGTTCAAGATCAGTCCCTGCAGTCCGACTTTTTGATTACAGCTTCAACCGGAGATCCGCCGTGAAAAAGAGCCGGTAAATCAGTATACTGAGCAGCATGCTTGTAATCGCGGCGGATGCGGTAAAGGAAAAAACAATCAGAATCTGATACCGCACGGCGACGATCGGATTCGCTCCGGCGATAATCATCCCGGTCATCATCCCCGGAAGCTGCACAAGGCCCACGGTTTTCATGCCGTCAATCGTAGGAATCATGCTGAATTTCACAGCCCTTGCCCTGACCTCCTGCATCGCCTGCTGAGCCGTGGCGCCAAGAGACAGCAGAGTCTCGATTTCCCCTTTACTGCGCCGAATTTCCTGCTTGATCTGATTAATGAATAGCCCTGAGACCACCATCGCGTTCCCAATCGTCATTCCGCTGATCGGAATAATGTATTGCGGCGTAGCCTTGACAATATGCAGACCAAGAAGAATCCCCATCATCAACATCTCCGAAGCGGAAACGGCCAGCGCAATTCTCCAGACCAATCCCGGCAATCCCTTCCCTCTTTTGGCTGCATTCCACGAGGCTACGCAGATCATGAAGAAAATAATGAGGATAATAAATACAATATGTCCCGTATGAAAAATAAACTGCAGCACATATCCAACCGCCAGAAGCTGAACCGCTGACCGTATGGTGCCAATCGCAATGTCCTTCTCCAGGCCAAGCTTTTGCCAAATTGAGACCAGCATAGTCCCTGCAACAAAAAGCAGCGTGAAACTGAGGGCAGTTAATGTCATAGCTGTAGGCTTCCTTTCACGGGCTGAATAAATTTTTGCGCCAATACCGCAACAGGCTCAGCAAAAAAGGAGTCGCTGCTGTGATCCTGCAGTTCTCCCCTCCCCATCACCCATGTTCTATTACTAACTCTGCGGGCTTGCTCCAGATCATGGGTAACCCACATCAATAAGGTTTCCTCTTTATGATGCCAATCCATCAGAAGCTCTTCTACCTTCTGTGTACTATTTATATCAAGAGAAGCCGTGATTTCATCCAATAAAAGAACACGCGGCCGGAGCAGCAATGATCGGATCAGGGATATCCGCTGCTTTTCTCCTCCTGAACAATCCGCTGCTTGTTTACCAAGATCCAAATAGTCCAGTCCAAGCTGTTTCAAGAGCTGTGCCGCAAGTACAGAATCATAGGCCAGACCATGCAGTTTGCTGACCATACGCAAGTTATCCTCCACACTGCCGGGCAGCATAACCGCTTGCTGTGCAACATAGGATACTGCCATTCTCCATAGACGCACATTCGTATTTTTAAATGAAGCTCCGTCGAGAAGCAGGTCGCCTTCGTCCGGCGTGTCCAGCAGAGCCAATATCCTCAGCAGTGTACTTTTTCCTTGTCCTGAAGCACCAATTAGGGCAATTCGCTCCGGCTCGGTGATTTCAGCGGACAGACGCGAGAATATATACTTGGAAGCCTTATCTCCGTTATCCCAATTATATTTAGCTAAGTTATGTATTTCGAATAAAGCACTCACTGATAGTCCTCCTATTTCCCAGAAATATGTATTGATCTTTGTAATTATAGCATTATGACAGAAAGACCAGCAGATTATATCTGCCGGCCATTCTACTAGAACATCGTTTTCATTATCAGAGTTCTATAATCTTTGTGGCAATATTCTTGCAAAATTCACTGTCATGCTCCACAAAAAGAATGGTTGGTGAGTATTCAAGCAGTAACTCTTCAATCTGCATCCGGGAAAAAATATCAATAAAATTAAGCGGTTCATCCCAAATAAGCAAGTGAACCTTCTCACGAAGACTTTTTGCAATCAGCACCTTCTTCTTTTGGCCGCCGCTAAAAGCTGAAATATCCTTGTCAAATTGTACTCTGGAAAAATCAAATTTCCTTAGAATAGATTTAAAGAGGCTTTCATCAATTCCATTGATTCTGGCGAAGTCCGATAAATTGCCCTGTAAATGCGAGGTGTCCTGTGAAACATAGGATATTTTAAGCTGACTTCCCTTTCTGAAAGTGCCGGTATAGTTGATATTCTCACCGCAAATTAGTTTGATAATGCTTGATTTTCCGGAGCCGTTTTTACCTGATAGCGCAATTCGCTCCCCTTGCTCAATAGTAAAACTGATATTTGCGCAAACTTTTTTCTCACCGTAGTAAATCGAAACATTTTCAAGTTCAGCAAGTTGGCTTTTATGATAAGCAAGTTGTGAAATCTTCAAGCTGTCGGAGCTTTCAACATTTTTAAGGAGCTTTGACCTTTCCTCAATCGCAGATTGCTGTCTTTGCTCCATAGCTTTAGAGCGTTTCATCATTTTTGTAGCCTTGTGACCAATATACCCTTTATCCACCTTGGAACCGGAATTTCTGGTACCGTTTTTCGTTTTTTCGACTTCGTGCGACCAGTTGCCCGTTCGTTTGGAAGAATCGGATAAGCGTTTAATATCCTTTCTTAGCTTATCGTTCGCTGCAAGCTCGTAGTTATCTTGTCTCTGTTTATTTTCCCACCAATCGGAGAAATTACCTTTTTGAATGTCTACATTGGTCTTATTGATTGAAAGGATGTGATCGACGCAGTTATCAAGAAATGATCTGTCGTGGGACACCAGAATAAATCCGCTCTTGGCATCCAGATAATCACTGACAAGTCTTCTTGCATTTATGTCGAGATGATTAGTGGGTTCATCAATTAACAGAAAACGATTTTCCTTAAGAAATAATGCAGCCAACAACACTTTCGTTTGCTCTCCGTTCGACAATGAATCAAAGGGCCGATATAACACATCCTCAGAAACCTTTAGCAATGAGAGTTCACGAATTAATTTCCAGTGAAGATAGTCCGGAACAATGTCGTTGATTACATCAAGAGTATTATTTTCCTTGTTTTCGACATGAAAAGGGAAATATTCAAATTGGACATTAGCCGAAATCATTCCGCTGTATTCATATTTACCGAGCAATAAATTTAAAAATGTTGTCTTGCCTCTTCCGTTTCTTCCCGTAAATCCCAATTTCCAATCGGTGTCGATTTGAAAACTTACGTTTTCAAATATGTTATCGTAACTGCCCTCATAGGCGTACGTCAAATTTGAAACATTTATTAATGACATGCAAATATCCTCCTGTATGTTAAAAATATAAAAGCTACAAGAAAGTTACTTTCTTGTAGCTCAAATAAATACAGCAAATCCAACCCGCTGCGGAGTCAGATAAGGATATTGTTTGAGTGAAAAGATATAGTAACTTTCTTGCATATAAAGAATAAAACATGCGAAAAATATCGCTTTTCTTGTTTTATTTTTACTTAGCAAGAAAAATTACATTATACTTTTCAACTCCAATCATGAAATTAAAGGTATCTTACCATATGCATTTTTTAATTTCAACAAATCCTGGATATTCGAGATTTATTAATGGCCTGTGTGCGGATTACCGCCGGAAGCAGGCGAAATTTCCAGCATGTCATCGATTTCACTTTGCGCGGCGTTCGAGATGGTCGACGTATCGCCTGTTATCCAAGCATGGTTGTACGGTCCTTCTGCCGGCGAATTCTGGAATTTCGGTTGAAGAGTCATTGTGTATTCCATTACGGAATCCGGCATGCCGTCTTTATTGGTAAAAATCAACGGGGCATGTTTGCCCAAGTGAGAGAACGGAGCCGCCGCAATGGCAAGCATGGTGGAATCCTGAGTCAAGAACGACAGGTTATGTCCAGGCGTGGTGATTCCCCAGCCAAACTGAGTACTCTTGTCTTTAAACTGAGCAAAGGCAATCGAGTTTGCGTACGGATCATCACCGGAAATGCGGGTCACCGTTCCATAGGATTTCAGTTCATTTTCCACGTTAGAAGAAACAGCGGATTCTGGTCCAAGAAGATAAATCACCGCATTGCCTCCGCGTTCCTTTAATGCCTCCACAGTCGGTGCAGGAATTTCGTCCTTCGCAACATAAAGCAGAGGTTCAGGCATATGGGCGATCCAGTTCACCGCAGGCAGCGTATATTCCGGACTGTCCATCGATCCAACCACAACGGCCTGCGGCAGTTCGCCCGCAACTTTGGCATAATACGTATCAATCGCTTGGGCTATGGCGGCCGGTTCTTCTCCTTCAATCTTGTCCGTCTTCATATCCAGACCTTTTAACTGTTCTTCGACGCTTGCAGAGACAGGACCGACAATCACGATTTGGATATTGTCATTGCTTTCAGCGCCAATCGGCTTCAAACGTTTTAATTCATCCAGTGTTGCTTCAGGGACTTTGTCCTTCTCGAAGAAAAGAACTGGGCCATTGCTCGGATGGTGAATCAAATCGGTGCTCACGGCTGCAATCTGCCAGTTGCTTACATCCGTCAACACAACGCTTGCCGGTCTGTTGCCGTCGGATACCGCTGTCCAGAGGGTCCGGGAGACCAGAACAGCCGCCTCAACCGGATCGGATGTGTTAATCCGTGTTGTATTTTTAGTGCCCACCCAAGGAATAGCAACGGATGATTTATTGGTGTCTTCAGCCGCCGGTTCAGACGCTTTATTCCCGATCTGGCAGCCGGCCAAGACTGCGCTTAAAACTAAAGTGATACTAACAACCGCTAAACCCTTTTTCATCATTTACCCTCCATTTTGAAATGTTAAATTAATGCCACTTTACCTTAAAAATATGTAGAAATGATGTGGAATCAATCTATATTGATAATAATTATTAGATTGGAGTTACAATCGAAAAAGTAAAGGAACTGTCCAAAAGCTAAGAGCTTCGAACAGTTCCTTTTTGCGTCATAATCAAATAATTGCAAATCATCATCTTACTTCAAGTGAGCGGTTATAGGAGACGATCTGTTCGATCGCTTCAGCTACAGAATTAATTACATTTGTCGCTTTCTTTTTTACATCAGCATGGCTGCCTCTCATCGCAAAGCTATGGTTAGTCAGGGCAAACATGGATACATCATTAAAAGAATCCCCAATACAAGCCACCTCATTCGGGCTGAGTCCCAACTCCTGCATGATGAATGTTAATCCCACTCCCTTGTTAACGTTTAACGGCATTACATCCAGGCAGTCTCTTTCAGAAATAAAGGATTCGATTTTGCCCGCGAACTGATTTTGCAATTCGGCATTGAGAAGCATTAGCTTATCAAGATCGCCAAAAAAAGAATACTTGCAGCTCTTGATTTCCCCGTTCTCCAATGCTGAAACTAAGTCTCCGCGCACCGAGCAGGAAGTCAAAATCCGCGACTCATAGGGAATGGTTGCGTCAGTACGCTTCTCTAAATAAAAGGAGTCGTCCGTACAGTGAATAAAGTTTACAAAATGATTATGCCTGGAGGAAAATTGAAGGATTTGTGATGAGACTTCCGGTTCGAAAAAATAGTTAGCCACAAGTTCCTTATCCTTTTTGTAAATGGTTGCTCCATTCTGGCTGACCGTATAATAACGGCCATGAAATTCTTCCATGAGTATCTTGATTTCCGAGTGCATCCTCCCTGATGCAATACAGAATTCATACCCTTCTTGAAAGGCTTGTTTCACCGCTGTCCAATCGCTTGCGCTGATTCTGCGCGAATGATCCAATAAAGTGCCGTCCAAATCCGAAACAATCAGCTTAATCATCATTATCCTCCTCCGAGACAATTAATAATTCAACCTGGAACTCTTTGAGTTTCTCCATCATTTCCTTATTCGGCTTGCGGTCTGTGATTAATAGATCAATGGATTCCAAACCTGCTATTTTAAAAAACATAGGATCATCGAACTTGGTGTGGTCAGCCAATACAACAACTTGTTTGGCCCGTTTAATCATTTCACGCTTGACTACGCCGTCCTCCTCATACGGGTAGGTCAAACCGTCGGAAGTAATTCCGCATGCGCCAAGAAACAATTTATCAACCTGGTAATCAGCCAGTTTATCGATTGTGGATTGGCCATACAGAAAACGATGCTGGCGGTTTAACTCACCTCCAAGCAGGTAGGTTCTGACCGAATTTTTTCTGGAAAGCACATCCGCGATATCAATCGAATTCGTAACGACAATAATATTCTCGGATGCAATATTTTCCGCAGCGTACTGAACGGTGGTGGAGGCATCCATTAGAATACAATCTCCATTTTTGATGAGGGAAGCTGCGAAAAGTCCAATTTCACGTTTTTCACTGGATTCTCTGCCCAAGCGTTCTTTATACTCGTAGACCTCCTTATGTTTTTTGGGGGGTAAAACGGCTCCGCCGTGCGTACGGAGAATAAGTCCAAGCTCTTCCATCTTTAACAGATCACGGCGCGCCGTATCGCGGGATACATCGAACTGTTGGCAAATTTCTTTGATATCAATTCGTTGATGTTGATTTAAATAATCGGTAATGGCGCTGATCCGCTCTTCTTGAAACATGCTCCATGTCTCCTTAACTATTCCTTAATCCGTCCTCATGTAAGTCATTGTACATCATACTATAAGTCATTACAATTAATTATCGTCTTTTATGCAACATTAATTTAACTTAAGAATTTATACCCTTAAAAACAAAAAAAATCCGCGCCCAGCGCGGAATGAAAAAAATATGTTATTCAGGTTCCGCAAAATGTCCGGTAAGGACATGTAGTTTGCGCGGGGATTGTGGAGTAATCAGACTGTTCGGGGGAATGTGCGTAGGGACTGGAAAGAACATCAAGAAGCCGGTCCATCACGCTGTAGTCGCCTTGATTAACCGCGGCCTCCAGTGCCTCTTCGACCCGATGGTTGCGGGGGATTACCGCGGGATTGCTGCTTCGCATCAACTGATGCGAGGAGGCTTTGGGTTCCTCCTGCCTGCCCAGTCTCTTCTGCCACATGTCATGCCACTGAACAAATTCCGCGTTGCCGTACAAAACCGTATCCTCCGGCTTATCAAACGTTAACGCACGGAAGGTATTGGTGTAATCCGCGCGCTCCTTCTGCATCATGCGCAGGAGGTCTTCAATCAGGGATTCATCCTCTGGCTCTTCGTTAAAAATCCCCAGTTTTGCCCTCATTCCCGCGAGCCAGTTCCGGTGAAACCATTCGGAAAAATCTGAAATCGCAGCCTCGGCCAGTTTCACAGCCTCCGCTTCCTTGTCATGCAGCAGCGGCAAAAGGGTTTCAGCAAATCTCGCGAGATTCCACGCTGCAATATGCGGCTGATTGCCATACGCATAACGACCGTGAATGTCGATGGAACTGAATACCGTAGCCGGGTCATAGGGATCCATGAAGGCGCAGGGACCGTAATCAATAGTTTCCCCGCTGAGGGCCATGTTGTCGGTGTTCATCACCCCGTGAATAAAGCCAACAAGCTGCCATTTGGCAATCAGCTCGGCCTGGCGCTTGATGACTTCCTTAAGCAGGACCAGATAGCGGTTCTCATCAGCCTCAACTTCCGGAAAATGTCTTTGCAGCGTGTAATCAGCCAGGGCCTTAAGGTCCTCTGCAGTGCCCCATTTCGAAGCGTATTGAAAGGTGCCGACGCGCAGATGGCTGGCAGCCACGCGGGTCAGGATTGCACCGGGAAGCATGGTTTCGCGGACTATTGACTCACCGGTTGTCACCACGGCTAAACTCCGGGTGGTCGCAATGCCAAGCGCATGCATCGCTTCGCTGATAATGTATTCGCGCAGCATCGGTCCGAGGGCCGCCCGGCCATCGCCACGGCGGGAGTATGGCGTTCTACCTGAACCTTTAAGCTGAATATCAAACCGGTCGCTTCGGGGAGTGATCTGTTCTCCAAGCAGCAGAGCCCGGCCGTCCCCTAACATGGTAAAATGCCCGAATTGATGGCCTGCGTAAGCTTGAGCAAGAGGCACGGCGCCTTCGGGAATCCGGTTGCCGGCAAACACCGCTACGCTGTTATCGCTTTGCAGCGCTTGAACGTTTAACCCCAAGGATGCTGCCAACGGTTCATTCAGAATAACCAACTTCGGCAAGCGTACAGGGTTTGGGTCTTGTCTGGTGAAAAATAATTCCGGCAGACGGGCATAACTGTTGTCGAAGTTCCATCCTGTTTCTATGATTGCTTTTTTCTCAGTCATTGTATCTCCATTTTTCATTAGTTATTTTTATTATCTACTTTCTATGTAAACGCAAGTCAGCCCGTTTAGTGTTAACTTCTGCCCATTTATTATACCTTTCCAGGGTGGGAATGGATCTCCCTCCACTCAAAACCGGCTTTAATCGCGGGTGTCTTTATTTCGCTGAACGCGTGAATCACATCCAAAATTATCACATAAGAAGAAACGGCTTCGCCGTCCTCTGGAAGAGGAAGGCATCCGTTTCTCGTAAAAATATCAGGTTAAGGATAAGCGCGAAGCTGATACTTTCTGATATTTCAAAAAAAAGGGTGCACAAGGCACCCTTTTCCGTTATTACTGATTATTGTCTTATTATGAGGATGTCACGAGGCGGTATGCCGGTGCTTTGAATTAGGCCAATTTCGGAGTTTGTAAGATTGCGGCCTACCAAAACCAACGAAGATGTAACATTGTTAAAGTTTAAATTGCCCAAGTTCGCTACACTTTGGCTTCCACGGAACACGCGGAATGACCCCTGAAAGTTAATTCGCGAGAACAGTACAAGTGTTACTTGAGATCTCTCCACAACATTTCTGAGCCGGAAGCTCGAGAGAACATTGTCAAACCGAAACGCCCCAAGATCACGAACTGCAACTCCTCCACGTCTAAAGAGGATCCGACGACCAGTAAAATTAGTGCCAGACCAAAGCGCAAGACGTACATCACTGTTAGCCAACTATATCACTCCTTTTCAAAGGTTGATATAGTATATTAAGAATTTTACAGAACGTATAAGACAAATACAGCGGTAAATAAGTTTGTTTTTCGGATTTCCTGCGGTTTGGTTAAGTTCTGCGTTAAATGAACGAACTAAACCTTGGGGTAATCGACCACTATCACATTTTGCAATATACCGTCCAGCGATTTCACAAACTCTTGATGGAGGGGATGCGGTCCATAAGAGCGCAGCGACTCCAGGTCTTTGAACGTAACCCTTAATCCGAGCGTGTAGCCATGAATGTTTTCCGTTTCTTCAGTTACGTTAATGCCTGCTGTCAGATCGGAAATTCCCGGGATACGATTCCGAAAATCGAGCAGTTGATCCAGAAGCTCCTGTTGCTTGGCGGGTGTAATGTCAGTATTGAATTTAAATACGACAAGATGTTCGTACATCGTGAAATTCCTCCTTTATAGAAACTTTAAACATTTATTTGAAATATGCAATTCTGCTCGGCTTCTTTTTTTGTGGTATTCAGGAGAGATGAAACTCATCGTTCATTCCTACATTAGGCCTATTTTAAGAGCAGAGATCCATCCTCATCCTTAAACGTCTTACACTGTGAAGCATTCATGCAAAATTGTGAGTCTTTATGCCTTTCATTTTTAATCATTTAATTCGTCAAATTTCGGGCTGTTTTGTATAAAATATATTGACAAAAGCAGGGCTAGGAATATATTGTGAAGGGTAATTATTCTTTATTTTTTCAAAAAAATAAACTCAATATTGGCAAAATTCTCCGAAAGGGAATGACGCAAAGCCATGGATCTACAGTCTCATTTATCACTTGAGACCATGACAGCCAGGTTGCTGAAGAACCGGAACGCTTGTATGTCCAGCGTCCTATATGGTGATTTGTCAACCGACCTGTGCTCAGTATCTGAGTACAGGTTTTCTATTTACTTGTTATTCTGATCTACCGGTTTCACTTCGAAGGATCGATAACATAACAAACAAAATTAATTTGTGGGGTGGATCTTTTGAAGACAGTCGCAGATTATATGGCGGAGGCACTACGCAACCTCGGAGTAAAGCATTCTTTTGGCATTATTGGCAAATCCATTTGTCCCATCGTTCTGAAGATGGTGGATTATGGTATTGAATTTATTCCCGGGAGACATGAATCCAGCTCCGGATTCGAAGCTTCCGGTTACGCCCTAAAAACGGGAAATCTCGCAGTGGCTTTCGGCACGTCAGGACCTGGGGGAACCAACCTTCTCACTGCGGCGGCACATGCCAAAGCCAACAACCTCCCTGTGCTGTTCATAACAGGGCATCAATCGATTAAAGAGCTGGGTATTCCCCAGTGCCAGGATTCTTCCTCGTATCTTGCCGATTTGGCGGAGATGTTCAGACCCGCTACGCTTTTCAGCAAGCTGGTCGAACGCGGCGATCATTTCAGCACGATTTTTAACCATGCTATTTCTATTGCACTCAGCGGCCAACGCGGGCCTGTTCATCTATGCATTCCTTTTGATGTTCAGACAGAGCCGCTTGAAGAATGCCGAATCGTTATCCCTGAACGGGAAACGCTCGTCAATTACGCTAATATTAACCGGGTCATCAATGCTATTAACCATTCCAAAAAGCCTCTCATCATCGCCGGCAAAGGCGTTAACCGCGCAGGCGCACATGAGGAATTGATTCAATTGGCGGAGACTTTTAATATTCCTGTCGTTACTACTCCGGGCGGCAAAGGTTCTATAGTCTGGGATCATCCGCTGTACCACGGACCTGTCGGTGTTGGCGGGTGCAAGCATGGCGACGATTTGTTAAATAAGAGCGATTTATACATCGTGCTCGGTTCGCGGCTCAGTGATATGACGATCTGCAATCTCAAAGCCGAGAACCATCCGGAGACGCTGATTCAGTTTGATGTGGACCCTACTTTTGTTGGAAAAATACTGACCTCCCATACGATCGCGGTCGGCGGCGATTTAAGGGATAACCTGTCGCTGGTTCTACAGAATGTTGATGCCTCCGCTATTACCGAACGAGATACGGAAACTGCCGTAAATTATAAGGAAGAACTGCCTGTCCTTTCTAACCTTTCCCTCGCGTCGGTAATGAGCATGATGAGCGACTTGATCCCTTATAACAATACGGTATTTGTAGATGACGGCAGCCACGGCTTCAACGCTGTGAAATGGTACAACGTGAAGAAACCGGGAAGCTTTGTCTTTGACGCCTACTTTGCCTGCATGGGCAACGCAATCGGCATGGCGATCGGCGCCAAGGCGGCTTCTCCGGAAGAAACGATATTCTGCATTACCGGCGACGGCTGCTTTATGATGCTCGGCACTGAAATAAATACAGCCGTTTGCAAAAATATCCCGGTCATTTTCATCGTTGTGAACAACATGCAGCTGGATATGGCTTTGAAAGGGATGGAAAAAACCACAGGCAGAATTGACGGAACGATATTTGAAGTTCCTATGGATGCCGTGAAATTTGCCGAATCGCTTGGAGCCGCCGGCTTCCGGTGCGAGACCAAGGAACAGTTTGCCGCAGCCATCGGCGAAGCCGTGGCTCTGAACCGCGTTGCGGTCATTGAACTATTGACTGATCGTGATGAAGTGCCCCCTACTGCACACCGTGTATTGAATCTGAATTAGACATAAAACGTTTAGGAGGTATTTCGATGATAGACAACATCAACAGCGGTCTCAAGCATTTCTCCAACCTTTCCGGCGACTATGGAGCCAAAGCGCTGGCTCCGATCAAAGAGCATTTTCCAGAGCTTGCCGAATATATCATGGGCAACGCATATGGCGATGTTTTTCAGCGGACCACCATTGGCGCGGATTGGAAAGAGATTGCCGTTATTTCCGCTTTAATATCGATGGGCCAGTTCGACCAGCTCGGCGTTCATTATGTGATGGCGCTTAGTGTAGGCATGACCGTCGATCAAATTAAGGGTATTTTATTGCATTTGGTGCCATGTGTCGGTGCTCCAAGGGTTATTACCGCTTTTAATGTTCTGCTCTCAACACTGGAAGAAATCCAATAACTGCTCCCGCGACAAAATAATACACAATTCGACTTTTTTATTGCATGAATGAGAAATTCATGTATATAATATAGTTAAAATATCCCAAAACTAAGGTGATAATGTCGAACATTGACGTTAGTAAATAGTGATTAAGGATATTCATTAATACTGACTGTGTTTGCACAGCCGTATTAATGCTGAACTAATCAAATTCTGGGAGAGATGAACACATGGGTAAATTTAATTTGAAGACGGATTCCGCCAAAAAGATCATTAATATTGATTTGGAAGGAACCTTCACTGAAGAAGACGGTCTGAAATCGATTCATGCCTATCAAGCAACCATTAATCCTATTACTCCTGCAGATTATCAACTGGATATTGATTGCAGAAAGCTGAATGTAACCTCTCCTGATGTTGTGCCGCTTCTTGAAGGCTGCTTCATGATGTTTAAGAAAGACGGATTCGAAAGAGTGAAACTTACCCTTGAGAATAATCCTGTCCTCAAAATGCAGCTGGCGCGTATGGGCCGCAAAGCGGGACTTGAAAACCTGGAAATCATCAGCCTTTAAATCTGGCTATGCCTGCAACTGTTGAGCCAGGGAAAGACAGCGGCGTTTAAACTTAGCGGATGCTTTCGAAGCGAGTTTTGTACGAAGTAGAACCGTGGAGCGCCGCTCACAAAACTTTTAGGAGGATTCATATGGCTGGGATTCGTATTAAGGACATAGATATCTATCATCCAAGTAAAAAAATTGGTAACGACTTTTTCATTCAGCATTTTGACGAAAAAGGCATTGATATCCGTGGACTTCTGGCTGCTCTCGGCCGTGAAAACCGCTACAGCATCGACAATGAGGAAGAGAATTCCTTAACCATGGCTTTCGAGGCGGCGAGCAATGTTCTGGAGAAGACCGGTCTTACCGGTGCCGATATCGACCTTATCGCGTATGCGAGCCAAACTCCTGAATATATCTTTCCAACAAACTCATTGATGATTCACCGGCTAATTGGCGGCGCGTCCCATACGATCTGCATTGACAGCAATGCGAACTGTGCGGGAATGACCGCCTCGGTTGAACAGGTCAGCCGGCAAATGATGGCGAATCCACGAATCCGCCGCGCTCTGGTCATCGGCTCCGACCATGTTGCACCGCATGCCGACAAGAATGACCCTGTATATTATGCCAATTTCGGCGACGCTGCAGCCGCAGTCGTTCTGGAGCGCGATGAGAATTCCGTAGGCTTCATCGATTCCATCTACCAGACAGACACTTGCGTCTATGGCAACTCGATGTTCCCGGCGGAAGGCTTAGCCACTCTGGGACGCACCGGCGTGGGCGCCGGAGAGTTCAATGTGAAATTCATTCCATTTGACGATTCAATCTGCGTAGATGCTGCCTCCGAGTCTATCAACACCTTGCTTAGACAGAATGAGATCGCCCCTGAATCGATTAAAGTGGCCTGCTTCTCTCAGCTGTCGCATCCCAACATTCAAGCGGTTTCGGGCAAAACCGGTATCGACAGCGACGCAGCCGTCTACATAGGTGATGAATTCGGCTATACCTCGACGAGTAGCCCTTTTATCGCCCTGCACAAAGCCGTAACCACGGGGAAACTAGAACGAGGGGACAAGCTCCTGTTCTGGACCGTTGGCGCCGGCTGGCAAAACGTAGCTTTTGTAATGGAGTATTAAGTTTAACGCTAAAAAAGCGGCCCGCATGCAGATGTTCTGCATACGGGCCGCTTTTTTTTTATTAGACCCTCCTTTCCAGATAAATTTTCCGGAAAAGGATATAGAAAGCGAATGTCAGCTTAAATAACACATCGAGCTCAAAAAAACAATAAAAACAGCATTAAAATTAATTATTTTAAATTTTTATGTTATTATTATTGACATTAATTCAAAAGCTAATTATATTGGCATTATAAGATTTTACGCGACACAATAACGTGTCAACCGAAGAGCAGAACAATCAATCCTCACAACGCTGTGGCCGGATGGCTTGTCGTTCTGCTGTACTTAAAATTATTAGTCAGCCACAATGATGTGGCTGCATTGGCAACGGGGCCGATTAACGAAATCCGCAATAAATGCGGGTTCTGTCAGTCGGCCCTTTTTTGCCATGTGTTTACTTTTATAAGGAGGCGATGCAGCAACAACAGCAGTAAAAGAGCTCGAACAATCCCTGCCTTCCCGCAAGTCTCTGAACAAAACCGTGATTTATCCATTAAAAGGAGGAAATTTCAAATGGAAGCAAAAGGTTTTCGCAAGGCCGGTCACTCCCCGAGTTTATTGTCAGCTTTTTTGTATTTTGATGTAAGCTTTATGATTTGGGTACTGTGCGGAGCATTATCGCTCTACATAACCAAGGATTTCGGTTTATCGGATACTCAAAAAGCGACAATGGTTGCGATTCCGATCCTGGGCGGTTCGGTGTTCCGGATACCAATGGGAGTATTAGCAGACCGTATTGGCTGTAAAAAAGCAGGCCTCATCGGAATGAGCCTTACCCTTATTCCTCTTCTGTGGGGTTGGCTCGGCGGAACCAGCCTGATGCAGGTTCAAATGATCGGATTCCTGCTCGGCTTCGCGGGCGCAAGCTTTGCCGTATCGCTTTCCTTGGCCAGCCGTTGGTATCCTCCACAATATCAGGGACTTGCAATGGGCATTGCCGGAGCGGGGAACAGCGGAACAGCGATTGCAACCTTTTTCGGGCCGCAGATCGCCCAGGCTTACGGGTGGCACAATGTTTTTGGTCTCGCAATGATCCCGCTCATTATTGTCATGATCGTGTTCGCAATTTTGGTTAAAGACGCCCCGAATGCCCCTGCACCTAAACCATTGAAGAATTACCTCAGTGTGTTCAAGTATGCAGATACTTGGTGGTTCTCGATGTTCTATGCCATTACCTTTGGCGGTTTTGTCGGATTCGCCAGCTATGCGAGCATTTTCTTCTATGATGTGTACGGCGATAACGTGCATCCCGGTGGTTTAACCAAAATTCAGGTGGGTTACCTAGTAACCATTACTGTTATTGCTGGCAGCTTCTTCAGACCTGTAGGGGGCTGGATCGCGGACAAAATTGGCGGCATGCGTCTCCTCGTTCTTTTGTACAGTGTGATTTCCGTATGTGCTTTTGCGATCGCCACCATGCCCGATTCATTCCTTGTAATGCTTCTTTATACCAGCGTGATGATGGCCTGCCTTGGCATGGGGAACGGATCGGTATTCCAAATTATACCTCAACGTTTCTCCAGTGAAATCGGAGTTATTACCGGAATCGTCGGCGCCGCCGGAGGTTTAGGAGGGTATTTACTGCCTAAATACATCCTTGGCCCGCTGAAACAATCGACAGGCTCTCAGGTCACAGGATTTCTCGTGGTAGGCTCCATTGTGTTATTGACTACCCTTATTTTCTACGCGGTAACACGTTCCTGGAGAAAAACCTGGGCCAAGGCGGAATCCGGGGTCAATTTCTAAAGAATGAAAGACAACTTCGGTGGGGGTGAATGTACATGACAACGAAAAAAGTAAAAAGTGTCTGCCCTTACTGCGGCGTTGGCTGCGGAATCGTACTCGAAGTCTCCGGTAACCGCGTTGTCAAACTCACCGGAGATAAAGAGCATCCGACCAATTTGGGGAGATTGTGCACCAAAGGCAGCACGGCTGCACTGGCCATCTCGGAATCGGGGCGTATGGAATGCGCCTATAAGCGTCCGGTCCGAAAGGCTGAACCCGCCACAGTCGGTATAGATGAAGCTATCAGCGATACGGCCAATCGGCTGCGTGCCATCCTTGACGAACACGGCCCGGATGCCCTCTCCTTCTATGTGTCGGGCCAAATGTCGCTGGAAGCCCAGTACCTGATCAACAAGCTGGCCAAGGGCTTCATAAGGACTAATAATATCGAATCCAATTCACGTCTATGTATGGCGAGTGCCGGCAGCGGCTACAAACTTTCGCTTGGAGCGGATGGGCCTCCGGGGTCTTATCAAGATATGGATACTACCGATTTGTTCTTCGTTATCGGAGCCAATATGGCCGACTGTCATCCGATTCTGTTCCTCCGGTTGATGGATCGGGTTAAAGCGGGAGCCAAGTTGATTGTCGTCGACCCCCGCCGCACCGCTACCGCGGAAAAAGCGAATCTGTTTATGCAAATCAGGCCCGGAACGGATCTCGCTCTGCTCAACGGACTGCTGCATCTGCTTGTCAAGAACGGCCATACGGACCCGGCCTTCATCGCCGAATTCACTTCCGGCTTTGAGAGCATGCCGGAATTTCTGGAAGATTATCCGCCGGACAAGGTAGCCGAAATTACAGGAATCCCCGAGGCGGATATCCGTAAAGCTGCCGATTGGATCGGCGGGGCCCCTAATTGGATGACTTGCTGGACCATGGGCCTCAACCAGAGCACGCACGGCACCTGGCACACGAATGCCATCTGCAACCTGCATCTCGCTACAGGAGCGATATGCCGCACGGGAAGCGGCCCCTTCTCCCTCACCGGCCAGCCCAACGCCATGGGCGGCCGGGAGATGGGATACATGGGACCGGGCTTGCCCGGTCAGCGCTCCGTCCTAAGCGAAGCCGACCGAAGGTTTATCGAGGAAATGTGGACGGTTCCCGAGGGCACCGTTCGTACTGAGGTCGGCACCGGCACCGTATCCATGTTCGAAAGTATGAAATCCGGCGATATCAAAGCCTGCTGGATCATCTGTACGAACCCGGTCGCCACCGTACCGAACCGCAAGAACGTGATTGCAGGACTGGAAGCTGCCGAACTGGTCATTACGCAGGATGCGTTCCTCGATACCGAGACGAACCGGTTCGCGGATATTCTGCTGCCCGGCGCTCTATGGGCCGAAGCCGAAGGTGTGATGATCAACTCCGAGCGCAACCTGACCTTGATGCAGAAAGCGGTCGAGCCGCCCGGAGAAGCCCTTCCCGACTGGCAGATTATCGCCCGGGTCGCTTGCGAAATGGGCTACTCTGGCGCCTTTACCTACGATTCTTCGGCCGAGGTCTATCAGGAAATCCAGCAGGCCTGGAATCCGAAGACCGGTTATGACATTCGCGGCGCCACGTATGAAAGACTGCGCGAAACGCCGGTTCAGTGGCCATGTCCGCCGGACAGCGCGAGCGATCGGAACCCGATCCGTTATTTGAACGATCAGGCCGACAGTACGCCGATAGAGTTTGCCGGCAGCAGCGCTCCGCTCATTGTTTTCCCCACGGAAAGCGGAAAAGGAATCTTTTGGGCGCGGCCGTATATGCCGCCTGCGGAAATGCCGGATAGCGAGTATCCGTTTGTGCTGAATTCCGGCCGATTGCAGCATCAATGGCATACGCTGACCAAAACGGGAAAGATCCCCACGCTAAATAAATTGAACCCGGGTCCCTTTATTGAGATTCACCCGGAGGATGCGGCGATGTTGGACATAAAGGACCGTGATCCGGTGGAAATCCGTTCAAAACGGGGGCATGCCATTCTTCCGGCAGTCATTAATGATCGAGTGCGTCCGGGAAACTGCTTTGCCCCCTTTCATTGGAATGACCGGTACGGGACGAATCTGGCGATAAATGACGTCACCAATGATTCGGTTGATCCCGTGTCTTTACAGCCCGAATTGAAATATTGCTCCGTCTCGCTGGCGAAGGCTGCGGTTTATCCGTCAGCGGAGCAAGTGAGATGGCCTAACGAAAATCAAAACCGGTACCAAACCGACACTGTAACCGTCAAACCGAAGGAGGCACTCTACATGGCACAACTGGAAACGCTTGAAAGCATGTTGGGCCTTCAATCCCCCAAAGCCGTGACGCTGGATCTTCATGAGCAAGCCTATCTGTCAGGCTTCATCACCAGTCTGCGCACCGGGGATTCGCAGGCAGCTTCCGGCATTCCGGTTCTGCCCCCCGCCGCTCCGTTTGAACCGATGAAACGCCACTGGGTGGATGGACTGCTGGCCGGAATGTTCTCCCGCAGCCCCCTTCCCGAAGAAGGTGCGATGTCCAAGCTGGAAACGGCGGCAACAGCGTCGCCGCTGGCTCCGGGCAGGCTTCCTGTCACCATTCTCTGGGCATCGCAGACCGGGAATGCGGAAGGTGCGGCCATCGGCTGTGCGAAGAAATTGCAGGAATCCGGCTATGATATCCGGCTGGTCAACATGGATCAATATTCTGTACCGAATCTGGCAAAGGAGCGCTTTGTCTTGTTCATCGCCAGCACCTTCGGAGCCGGAGATCCTCCGGACAACGGGGCAAGCTTTTTCCAGTCCCTGCAAGCGGATGATGCGCCCCAGTTGGCTGAACTTCACTACGCCGTTCTCGCCTTCGGCGATTCGAATTACGATCAGTTTTGCGGATTCGGACAAAATTTGGATGCCCGTTTGGAGGAGCTTGGCGCACAGCGGCTCCTTGACTGCGCTCATTGCGACACGGATTTCCAGGAGCAGGTCGAAACGTGGACGAACACAGCTGCGGGGATGTTAAGCGAGTATGCAAGCAACCGGGAGCAAGCCTTACCTACGACAGCAGCCACCGCTATATCGGCCCAAACTATTGGACCCGATGCAGCTACCCGAATACCGGAACAGAGCGGATATACCCGAAATCGCCCTGTACATTCACGTATCCTGTTCAACCGGCGCCTGAATAAGGATAATTCTGAAAAAGAAACCCGCCACTATGCTTTCGACCTCAGCAATACCGGTTTACGGTACGAAGCGGGCGATGCTCTTGGCGTATGGCCGACCAATTGTCCTGAACTTGCCGGTAATTTGCTTAGCACGGTGAATCTTGAACCATCCGTTCCGGTTACTGTAAAAGGCCAAGGAGAAATGCCGCTCGCCGAGGCACTCCTTCGTCACTTCGAAATTGCCCGCATTTCACCGGAAATGCTCCGGTTTATCCGTGATCGGTCACAGAATGAAAGGTTGAGCGAGCTTCTTAAAAGTGAAAACCAGGCATACTTGAAGGAATGGCTGTGGGGACGTCAGCTGATCGATGTTTTGCAGGAGTTTCCGGTATCCATGAGCGCGGCGGAGTTGACCCAGCTGCTCAAACCTTTGCAGCCCCGCCTCTACTCTATTTCATCCAGCCCGAAAGCCAATCCGGATGAGGTCCATATCACGGTTTCCACCTTGCGTTATGAATGTGGCGGCAACCCCCGAAAAGGTGTATGCTCCACCTTTCTCGCCGACCTCGCCGCACAGGATACGGAAATTCCGATTTTCATTCAGAAAAACGCTCATTTCCGTCCGCCGGCAAATCCGGATGCGCCGATGATCATGGTCGGTCCGGGTACCGGAATCGCTCCATTCCGCGGATTCCTGCAGGAGCGCCAAGCGACCGAGGCAAGGGGCAAGAACTGGCTGATCTTCGGGGAACAGCGTGAAGACAGCGATTTTTACTTCAGAGATGAGCTCGAAGCATTTCAGAAAGAAGGCTTTCTGCATCGTCTGGACACCGCCTTTTCCCGCGACCAGACCGACAAAATCTATGTCCAGCATCGCATGATGCAGCACGGCGCAGAGCTTTGGGCCTGGCTGCAGGAAGGCGCCCACTTTTATGTGTGCGGAGATGCCAATCAAATGGCCAAAGAGGTGGATGCCGCGCTGAAGTCCGTTATTCAGCAGCATGGCGGGATGAGTGCGGATGAGGCGAAGGATTATGTGAAGGAGCTGTCGCTAAGCAGACGGTATTTGCGGGATGTCTATTAATAAAAATGGCCCACATCAGGAGAAAGAATAGACCGTTCGAATAACGGTCTATTTCTTTACCTGTTGGATCCACTTACAGAACTGCTAGTTTTGTTGCTTTTGCCGTCAACGGATGTAAGCGCATTAAAGGAGCTATTGTAAAAGAAGCCGTTTCACTTTGTCGGCTGTGTCCGTACCATCCAGCGGCGTATTAATCACGACTTGAAGCTCAGGCAAGTCGGTAACCGTAAATGAAAGATGTTGAAAGATCAATTCCCCTGCTACCGGGTGATCAATCACCTTGTTCCCTTCCGGAGCGTAGAGAACTTCTTGGCGCTGCCACATTTCCTTGAATTCTTGGCTGATTTGCGTTAATCCCCGGATTTGTTCCCCCACCACGGATCTTCAATATAGCGGCCGTAGCCTGCCCGAAAATGTGCCAAGCAGCGCAGCGCGGCTTCTTCCCAATACTCTCTACCAAACCAAATTCCGTTCCCGCTCGGACTTCAACTCATAATTTCCATATACGGAACATTATTCTATGCTGCGACATTCATTCGTTCGTCAATTACACACGCAGGAGGATTCTTTGATGAAAACGGAGTGCTTCCTTGGTAAGACTTCGTGCGCCCCTCGTATGACCTAGTGGTGTATTAATGTTCACTCCCTTTAATTAATTTAGTAATTATAATTTGAAAATTTACTTTATTTAAGTTAAAATAGACTAAACCACTTAAAAGGGAGTGTTACATATGTCAACTGTTCTTTATATAACTGCCCACCCTCACGATCATCAGACTTCTTACTCCATGGCCGTCGGGAACGAATTTATCGAAGCTTACCGGGAAGCAAATCCGGGCGATGAAGTGATCAGGCTCGACTTGTTTAAACTGGACATCCCTCATATCGATGCGGACGTATTCAGCGGTTGGGGCAAGCTTGCTTCCGGATCTTCATTCGACCAGCTTTCCGACGACGAGAAGGCTAAAGTCGGAAGACTGGGTGAAATCGTGGATCAATATGTCGCAGCCGATAAATATGTATTTGTTTCACCAATGTGGAATTTTTCGTTCCCGCCGGTTTTAAAGGCCTATATTGACGCTGTTTGCGTCGCCGGCAAATCCTTCAAATATACCGAGCAAGGCATCATTGGCTTGCTGACGGACAAAAAAGCAATCCACATTCAAGCAAGCGGCGGCGTCTATTCGGAAGGCCCTGCAGCTGGTTTCGAAAGCGGCCACAGCTATTTGGCAAAAATCATGCAATTCCATGGCGTGCCGTCCTTTGACGGGATTTTTGTTGAGGGCATGGCCGCAAAGCCGGACCAAGCTCAATCGATTAAAGAAGCAGCGATCGAAAAAGCCAAAGAGGCGGCTAAATCGTTCTAAAATGATTCCAGAGCTGTAACTTCATAAATGGGGAGCTGAGATGTTCAGCTCCCTTTTTCCTTTGGCTTAAAATTGGGTCATCTTCTCCTGTCCATTCGCCTAGTCAATTAATGCCCCGGGTCATATACTGTGGTGTATTCTAAAAACAGAGGAGGAATTCCAAATGGGCTACGGCTGTGTTGGTGGAGAAGACAAAGGACCTGGATATGTAAATCCTTTGTTTACATCTACGGCTACAATTTTGGTTCTCTATATTCTCCTGGTCATCGTTTTGAAAACTTGCTGGATCTAAGTCATCTCTAACGGTTGTCAGTCCCGCCGAAGCGTGACATTTTCATGCCCGGCGGGATCTGGATTTTTATGACAACGCGTTGGCTGCGGCAAGGAATACATAGGTTGAATATGCTTGATGGTTACGTTCTCCTTCTGAAGATCCACTGGGTCACTATGCCCAGTGATATCATCAAGACAAGCAGCAGCAGAAGCCACCCGACAATGGGGATATTGATAAAGGCGGTTAAGATGGCGGCACCCACTAATACCTTCATCCAATCGGACATGAGCGTTGGCCCATGAAACATCTCTCCAATCCGGAAACTAATGACGGTAGTTCCAAATGCCAGCGCCAGGAGCACAGCCAACAAGATAACAATGATAATCGGGATACCGATAACGGTGACAAGCAGCATTGTACTCAAAGCCGTGAGGATCAAACACCCCAATAAACCGATAAGAATCAGCCGTCCACTCAAGCTTAAGGGATAGCGATCAGTAAATGCGGCTATTTTTCGTTTCCCCAAAATCCGTATTAGAACAGGTACAAGAATCATTAGCAGACTGCCGGCGAGTTGCAGCACCCATAAACCGAGGGCAAGCCCGCCCCCGATCAACAGACTGTTTTGCGTCGCACTGTCCAGAGAAATTGTATAGATATCATCACCGAGCACGGCTCCGGGATCTTGTTTAACAAGGCCCCCGATTACGACGACAACGCTTTTTATATCGGCTGTGCTGCCAAGGTGAAGATCGCCGTTTACAACGACCGCCACACCGGTCACTTGTCCGTATACCTCGGCATTGCCTCCAATCACATACAGATCATCTACGGTCTGCCCTGCGGGTACGGTCGTATTCTGATGCTCGAAAATGCTCTTTGCCGATGCAATACCCGGAATGAGGAGCATGAGGAACGCAAAACAGCTTAATGTGAAAAAAATCCTTCTCAATGTGTTCATCCCTTTCAACTGGTTGAGGCTTGAAGCAGCCGTCTAAGCGAATAAACGGAGGTTGACAGGATTATTAAGGAAAGCACAACCGCTGCCCCGGATAAGACAGGCACACCTGAAACGAAATGCGAAGCCATATAGACTAGAGCGACAATCAATTTCAAAAACCCGTTAATCAGTTTCATTAAGATGGCTCCGGCTGCGAACCAGAGTAACCCAAGTGCCATGAAAGAAAGAAGAGGAACGAATATCCAACCCTTTCCGGCGGCAGCTGGTTCTTGCCTGTCTGCGATTGCCTGCATAACCCGGATTTCAAAATCTGCCGGTCCTTGAATCTCTTCATAAGTGCGTGTGATGTTGCTTTGGAGGGTTAACAGCTCTTCCAGCAGGACTTGACAGGACTCACATATCTCCAAATGGGCTTCGATCTGCCGTCTTTCGTCATCACTTAACTCCTCATCCATATAAGCGGATAATTGCTCCTCTAAATGGCCGGTCATCCCTGCTCCTCCTTTGCTAGTTCCTTACGCAGTGCCATTCGAGCTGCGAATAGCCGCGACTTTACGGTTCCAAGAGGCACTTCTAGCGTATCCGCTATCTCTTCATAACGGTATCCTTGCACATCATGCAGCAGGATAACCTCCCGATGATCAATGGAAAGCCTGCTCAAGCATTCCTCTATGGATAGTTTCACCGACGGGTCGGGTATATTGGGGTCCACCAAATGCTCATTGGGTTGCTCATCGCTGAACTCTTTCTCTTTTGCTCTTTTTTTCAACCGGTCCTTGCACAGATTGGCTGCAATTCGAATCATCCACGAGGAAAACGCAAATTCATTGTCCAGACCGGATATCGAATAAAACGCTTTGACAAACGCCTCTTGAGAAACATCTTCAGCATCCATTCGATTGCTCAACATGCCGACGGCGTAACGGTAAACATGGCCTTTAAAACGTTTCACAAGCTCGGCAAATGCTTCTTGGTCGCCACCTTTGGCTTTATGAATAATCTGATAAAGTTCTTCGTCTACCACTTATGTTCACTCCTACCGGATACGGCAGCTTTCTCATTATCATGCCATAATTTCGTTCGTCTGAAGTATTCGCAGAATCTCCAGCAGAATGACGTTCAGACTGATCCATACTCCGCCGAAGACATAGCCGGCCGCAACGTCACTCGGAAATTGCACTTTGAAATAAATCCGGCTAACCCCGACAAGGAGACCCAAGAGTATGACGGCTAAAACGGCTGAAATCCGGATGAGATTATTACTGTAATGACGAAGCATTAAAAATGCGGAAAAGCCGCATACGCTGATCGAAGTTAAGGTTTCCTCACTAGGGAAGGTGTTGAATATTTGATATCCGGCCGCAACCGGCCCGGGACGATGAAAAAGCATCCGCAATCCTTCATCAAGCATTTCCCCACCGATGACGACCCAGAACAGGAAGGATAGCTCAAGCAGCTTTTGGCGGGCACTCAGTATGATCCAAATAGCGGTTATTGCAATCAGAGGCCCGTACAGATAGATCGAACCTAACAGGGCAAAGCCGTTCATAAGGTCCTTCCATTCAGGTCCAAATACCGAGAGGACGACATAAGAAGCAACCTCGTCAAAGCGGTTAAATTCCTGTGCCAAGAAATCCTGTATAAGTCCCAGCATCAAGGAAACAAACAACACAAATGCGGCAAACGAAGACAGCACCAGGAATCTGACTTTGCCGAGCGAGTTGAAATGGCGCACACCTTTTGTAAGCAAGACCATAAGCGCTGCCAGGGCACGCTGTCTATGCTTCTGATAGAAATAGATCAGCAAGGTCAACAACGCGGAAGCGACCCCAAACAGGATCATATAGCGATTCACGGTTTGGTGGTAAGCTTCCCATTTCGGTCCCAATACCCTGCCAAGTGAAATGAATAAGCTGACCCAAAAAATGGCGCCCGAATACGCATAAATCGCATATTTCCGGAAAGGCATACGGGTTACCCCACAGAAGTACCCTGTAATATGTCTGATCCCGGGTATAAAGTACGCAACGAACAACAGCTTGTCTCCGTATTTTTCAAACCAAATATTCATTCTTAGAAGCTGCTCTTCACCCAGATGAACCCGATGCCCATACTTGTGTACAAAGGGCCTTCCCAGCCAGTGACCGATCCAGTAAGAAAGGGTGATGCCGGCTGTTACACCGGCACTCGCGGATAAGATGCTGAGCGGCAAATTCAATTTCCCTTCAAAAACGAATAATCCCGTATAGCTCATCAACATTTCACCAGGAAGAGGCAATGCGAGCATCTCAAGGAATAAGGCTATAAAAATAACTCCGTATCCATATTGTTCAAGCCATGCGGTAACTATGTTCACTGGAACCCCTCCTCTTCCTTATAGTTTATACATACCGGGCAGGAATCACACTGCGCTTCCGTTCAAGGACAGCTCGGTATTCCGGTCCGCTTTTCTCTGCATCCATTCGTAAATAATCGGGATTACCACAAAGCTGTTTAGTGTTGAGGTGACCATACCGCCAATAACCACGATGCCAAGCACCTGTGAAATGACCGTATCGGCGCTATAGGATAAAGCAAGCGGAATCAGCGTAAGAACGGTTGTGCCCGCAGTCATAAAAATCGGACGTACCCGGGACAGACTCCCCTGCACTATGGACCCCCTCAGGCTCATTCCTTCTTTTCGATTTCGTTCAATTTTATCGATAAGGACAATCCCGTTAGTCACTACTATACCCGTAAGCATCAGTACCCCAATTAATGCAGCCAGGTTCCATTGACCGTGGATCGCATACAACGCGAGCACCACACCGGACATAGCCAGCGGAATGCTTATCAATACGGCAAACGGCGCTCTCCATCCTTTAAATACAATGCTGGTAATAAGCAGGACGAGCAATACTGAAATCACTACAGCTATCGTTATTTCGATTATCATTTGCGTAACCTGCTCTGTAATGCCTCCCAGGGAATAGGTTACCCCGTTTGGAACCTGCACATCTTTCAGAGCCTGATCGACCGCGCCCGACACTTTGCTCATGTCACTGGAAATGATTTGCGCGTTAACGACTGAGAATGGCTGACCATCGCGCTCTTGAATGGATGAAACCGCATCGCTTTTATGAATGGATGCCAATTGATCCAACCGGTACAACTGGCCGTTATTGCCGGTGAGCAGCTCTGCTGATAGAGAAGCCAGCACTTGTTCCGGTGTATAGACAGGCAATGTCTTCTCTTTAACCGTGTTCTTTTGAATAGGGTCGATGTAGACATCTACCGGAATGACTCCCGAACCGGTTGACGTCATGATGTCAAAGTCCTTCCCTTTGGCCATATACCGTTTCAACAGCTTGTTAATGTCACCTTCCCTGACACCGGCCCTTGCAACCTTCTCCCTATCGATGGATATGGCATACTTTGGAATGCCATTGGTCATATCGGTTTTGCCCGATACGCTTAGGCCTGGGATATCAACCAGTTTGGTCCGCACAAGTTCCGCGGCCTGCTCCAGTGTCTTGCCATCTGCGCCCATCAGCATGATTTTAATCGTTGAATCATCGCCTGCGATGTTCTGATTGGTTACCGTAATGGCGGCACGGTTAGAAAGATGGGACAAATCAGACTGTAAAGACGGTATGAACGAATTAACTTCCTGCTTGTTTTTTAATTGAATGGAAAGATTGGCTATGTTCGGCTGCTGAATATACCCGCCGCCTTGGTCAAATACGTCATCTGCCTGCGGTGTTAATGAAGAACCGAAAGTGGATGAATAGGAAGCGATTTGGGCGTTGTTATGCAGAACATCTTCAACAGCTTTTACTTCCTTATCCACTTCCGAGAGCGGGGTTCCTTTCGGCAGCTCCACTTTTACAGCCACCTGTCCGCCGGCCGTACTGGGCAGCAGGCTAAACGGCAGACGGGCGGCGAACAGGGCGGCGGCAACAAACAGGAGGATCGAGATACTGATCACTGTTTTTTTGTGCTTCAATGCGGATAAGAGGAATGGCTTCATCAAGGGCTCAAGCGTTACCGCTTTGGCATGAGGCTCTCTCCAACCGATATATGCGAAAGCCGGAATGACAAGCATTGCTACGAGGAATGACACCCCAAGCGCGATGACGACAGACCAGGCAAAGCCGGAATATGAAGCGCCAATGATGCCGCCGACCAGAGCAATCGGAACATAGACAGCAACGGTAGTCGCCGTGGAGGCGAAAATCGCCGGCAGCATCTCTACAACCGCTGAAGCTAAAACGTGCAGGACGGGCTTGTCTTTATTTTCCTGAACCCTCCGATATATATTATCCAGGATAACGATCGCATCATCCACAATGCGCCCCATGGCTACAATTAATCCGGAAACGGTCAATAGGTTAAGCGTAACGCCCATCCATTTGAGAATAGCTGTCGTAGCAAGGAGCGAAATGGGAAGCGATACGGCAATCAAGATTGTAGATCTCACATTCCGGAAAAAGAACAGCACACAGAGCATCGAGAACAGGCAGCCCAGCAATCCCTCGCGAATAAGCCCCTTCAAGGATTCGTTCAGGTCATGGGCACGGTCCGTCAGCAGCGTCATCGCAACGTCACTGCTTTTCACCGCCGCTATGCCTGAAACCCGTTCCTTTACATGCTGCGCAACATCCGTGATGGTTGCAGTCGGCGTTTTGATCACATTGATGAGCACACTTGCTCGGCCATCGGTTCGTGAGACGGTTTTGACATCCGTCAGCGACTGGGAAACCGACGCAACGGCCGACAAAGGTACGCTTCTACCATCGCTGTTCTTAATTGTAAAGTTGTTCAGCTGCTCATCCGTGACGTCCCAACCTTCTAACCTAATAGGAAAAGAGGCTTTCACATTCGCAAGGTTGCCCTGCATGCTGGGAATATTGGCTGCAACGGATTTATTAAAATCGTCCAAAGTCATGCCGTTGGCTGCCAGATCTTTCATCCGAAGGCTGACGACATAGCCTTTATTTGCTCCCCCAACGGTCTGGACATCGGCCACTCCAGGAACGGATTTTAATTGTTTCACAATATCCGTTTGCAATGAGGATTGCAAGGTCAGGTCATCTACCTGGTTATTCTTCGCAGTCAGACTGTAGCTCAGAATCGGGAAGGTGCTGGAGGTTAATCTTGTCACGGCAGGATTCCCCACCCCATCCGGCAATGCGGCATCGTTCAGCGCTTGTTTGATCGTGTTCTCAGCTTTTTCCATATCATAATCCATCGGGTAATACAGATTCATCAAGAGCCCGCCATCGTATGAGGTCGTCTCCAGATGGGTCAGTCCGTTCGTCTTGCGAATCACTTCCTCTAGCGGCGCGGTAATATCACGTTTCATTTGGTCCGCTTGGTAGGACGATGCGCGCAGGGAAACCATTAAGGTGGTGTTGTTGATGCCGGGGAGATAATCTCTTTGCATTTGAAAAGCCGATACCGCCCCCCACACTAAAATAAGGACGACACTGACCAGAATAATGGTCGCCCGCTGCATGACTGCTTCGATTAATCGCTTCATTTCAAGTCTCCTCTCGAGTCTACATAGAGAAAAGACTTCAAAGAGGACCTTTTTGTTCGTTGGGGGTAAAAAAAAGAATGGATAGTGTATCAGAACTTGTCTGACGCCCTATCCATTCTTCGTGTTTTAATATGCCAGCAAATAGATGAAGAAAATTGCGGCAAGCGCAAACCGGTAATAGGCAAACGGCGCGAGCTTCAGCCGCTCAAGAAGCTTCAGGAAGGTTATCACGGCCAGGAGCGCCACTACGAAGGCTACGAGGAATCCGACGATGAAGAAGCCGGCATCGGCTGCCGTTAACGTCTGGTAGCTCTTTAGTAATTCATAACCGCTTGCGGCAATCATCATCGGGATGGCAACCAGGAAGGAAAAATTAGTCGCGGCTTTATAGCCTGCTCCCGACAGCAAGCCCCCGGCAATGGTCGCTCCGGAACGGGAGAATCCCGGCCACAGGGATAGGCACTGGAATAGACCAATCGTCAGCGCCTGTCTATACGACAGCTGATCAATGCTCTCCGCCCGCACAGGAGTCTGTTTCTTCTGGCCAAGAAGCATAAAGAGTCCTCCCAGTACAAGTCCCGCAAGTACGGTATAAGGTGAGAACAGATACGTTTTAATAAAGGAATGAAGTATAAACCCAAGTATCATTGCCGGTAAGCAAGCCAATATGATATGTAAAAGGTTTAATTTCGGCCTCTCTTTCGTAGATCCATCTTCGGATTGGATCTTCATTAGACCCAGCAAGCCGAGTATCCGCCGCCAATAAATGACGGCTACAGCAAGAATAGCTCCAAGCTGGATGATGATTTCGAAAGTGTCGGCTTTTTCTCCGGTGAATCCGAGAAGTTCTCCGCTCAAAATAAGATGGCCTGTGGATGATACCGGCAGAAATTCAGTGACTCCCTCTACAATTCCTTGAATGATTGCGATAATGAACTCGTGCATATCAGCGGCGCCCTCCTCCGTTTTCTTTTTGTGATGATGCCTGTCTTCATAATCTTAGACTAAGCTATAATCCTAAATTCAACGTGAAGAGATTATTAAATAAATCTTAACTGCATGACATAATGGCTTAACCCATCGACCTTTCTTTATGCGCAAACAAACGGGATGGAGACAGCAGATAAACCAGACTGATCACCCCGAACATACACGCGCTGACCTGAAAAGGCAGAAGCTCATTACCTGCGCTTGCCAGCCAGCTTCCGATCAGTGGACCGATGACTACCCCCAAACCTTCAATGGAGAACAGCAGCCCCCAGCTTGTTCCAACGGAATCTTCAGGAATATAGCAAGCCATTAATGCGTTCCATGAAGGCAATAACGCTGCATACGCACACCCTAACAGAACCGAGAACCCCATTGCGCCGGCGAAAGAGCTGATCGAAGTTAGTCCGAATAATGCCGCTGCAAAAATACCGAACCCCAATACCAGGAACCATCTTCCCCCGGCATAATCGAACCATTTGCCCATCGGGACAAGAAGCAGAATTACACCGGCGCCGCCCATCAATAATACGATGGATAGCTGTGTATGCGAGAGGCCCACATGCTTGACCGCAAAGCTTGTTAAAAAAGGAGCCAGTATTCCACCCGCCGTAGTTTGCAGCACCATGCCGGGCACCAGAAAACCGCCCTTTTTCACTTTGTCCCACAAAGCGGCAAACTGCTCATTTACGGTGAGCTCCAAACGCGGCGCCGCCGCGGCATCATCAAGCTTCACCATAGCGGCCAATATCCAGCCGGCGGTAAAAAACAGGCCAATAATTAAAAGCGAAATGGACAAGCCCCAGCCCATAACCAGATTAAGGGTGACCGGACCGAGTCCCAGACCCGCCATCCAATATGCATATAAGACCCCTGCCTGCTGCGCCCGGTTCTCTTCTTTGATTTGGCTCATGCAAATGATCCAGATCGGTGAGAAGCCGGCTCCCAAACAAGCTGAAGCGGCAATGAGAATCCACGCGTTATGAGTAGTTGCCATGAGCAACAGTCCAATCATGCTGAGGGTGAAGCCGCCGTGAAGCACCTTCCGGTTAGAGAATCTGTCCAGCAGATAGCCGGTGAAGCCTTTGATCAGGCTGTCGGTCAAATAGTGAACGGATACGGCTATTCCGACGATGGATGAGGAAAGCCCCCAGCCCTCCAGTGCATATGCCGGCAAATAAGCGACCAGAAAGGCCCCTCTTACCCACTCCATGAAAAAGAGAACAACCGCCAGGCGGGTGAAGGATTGCCGAGGCTCTTCTACCGTATTAGAGATACCCATGGATGGTCTTCACCTGCCCTTCGACGATCTTGGGCTTCGCTTGCCCGGCAAAGGGTTGCCGCCGCTCCACAGCATTCAAAATCTCGGAAACGATATGCTCTGCGGACGATTTTCGGGAAAAAGCCTTCATACGCCGTATCCGTTCTCTCCGGTATAACGGTTTCTCCAATTGACGAAGCTGATCGATTAACTGTTCCTCATTGTGAGCGGTGTCTATCACTTTTTGCCGGGATAGCCATTCCGCGTTGCCTGCCTCCTGTCCGGGGAGCGGCCGGTATACAATCACCGGAAGAGATTGGGCAATCGCCTCGGTAAGCGTAATTCCGCCGGCCTTGGACAGCAGACAAGAGGAAATGCACATAAGTTCCTGCATTTCTTCCGTATAGCCGAGCAAATGGACACGGCTGTTCTCTTGATAAAGTTCTTCCATAGCCTTTCGCAGCTTATGATTATTTCCGCAGAGCACAATTAAATCGAAATCGGATTTTGCGATTACGGTCTCTATTAATTTGCTGGTATGACTCATTACGCCGTAAGCGCCGGCTGCAAGGAGAATATAGCGCCGGTCTCCGCATAATCCGTGCTTTTTCAGGAGCAGTTCACGATCCTGGTAAGTCTCAAAAGCTTGACGGATTGGAATTCCGCTGACAACGACCGCGTCTTCAGCAATACCTTCCGACAGCAGGGCCTGCCTCATACCTTCCGTTGCGATAAAGTACTTCATAGTGTGCGGATGGAGCCATCTTCCGTGCAGAACATAATCCGTCATGACGGTGAATATCGGCACCCCGCTTACAGTCTCCTCGCCAAGTTCGGCGGCTGCCAAATAAGGAAAGGTATGAATAATGACATCCGGCCGCATATCGTCCAGTATCTTTTGAACCTTTCGCTTGCCCATGGAATGCAAAAGCCGGCCCAGGGCGCGTCTCGGCTTCATCCCGCTCGTCATCTCGTACAATAATCCATACAGTCCTTGAGCGTATACCGCGCTGTTCAAATAGAATTTTCGGGAAAGCTCATTCAGTTTAGGATGGACTTCTGCAAAGAGGTCTACAGTGTGGACCTGATCAATCCCTCTGGATCTGAAAGAATGTTCAATAGCTTCAGCCACCTTGACATGACCGTCTCCAAACGTGGAGGTCACAATTAGCACTACAGGGTTTGGGTTCATAAGAAAGCTCCTTTTCTATCTTGGCTCTCTCTAACTCTAACCCTCAATCGTAAAAAGAACGTAAAGGGATTCTTAATGGAATATTAACTTCCGAAAAATAACCGTAATTGACTCCTCTTCACGAACCAGAATATTAACGGTCATGACTGATGATCAGACACTGATTGCATCGGCAGCTCTTATCTTAAAAGCGATTGGCAGGTAACCCTATTCCGAGGTGACTGTCTCAATTAAGATACAACATCAAAAGCTGGGGGATACTTCACGGTTCCGGTAATATGGTCAAGTGATCCATTTTTCAGTTCATGAACCATAAATACTTCATCCGGTACTTGAAACGGTGGCTTGATTCCTTTGGTCTTAGAAGGAATAAACCCGAACCTGGAATAAAAATTCGGGTGTCCCAACACGACAACATGTTTAAACCCTAATTCTTTGCATTTTTTTAAACCTTCTTTTACCAAAGCAGAGCCTATGCCCTGATTCTGGAACTCAGGTTTGACTGATAAAGGTGCGAGTCCTAACGTCGGCACGAGTCCGCTATCTGTTTCAATGGAAATGATACTGAACAATATATGACCGATTACTTCGTTTGAAATGGCAACCAGCGACAACTCCGGAACAAAAAACTCCGAGACCCGGATTGCTTCTACCAGTTTGGCCTCTTCCTCTCCCTTGAAAGCAAGGTTATTCACCTCACTAATTTCAAGAATATCTTCTTTTTGTTCCGGCCGAATGATAAACAATGGATACCCCCTCCTCTGTTCAACGGATTTCTTCAAGCTCATCTAAATGATTGTACGAAATATATGTCTGCTTGTTGTTTCCATTAGAAGCTTCTTCACACATTCCACATAATTTTTTTATACAATGGCCTCGAAGTTAACTTATTTATTGGGGGAGTATCAAACAATGAGCATGACGCACTACATGTCCCTGCTTGCGGACAATCAGCCATGGAATTTGATTCTATTCATGGCCATTCCCGTGATCTTTGCCGAGACGATCACTGTAACCGAATTCTTTATCCTCTTCAACAAAACGACGCAAGGCGGTCTCAGAAGCTTTAACCGCATCTGCAGCATCCTGGCCGGGTTGTATTTCACAGGAATCTTTATATACTTGTTCCCCACCGCGTTCATCCCTTTAACCGTAAACGGAGAATGGCATACTTGGGTGGACGTTGTCGCTGTTGGATTTTACTTGAGCGGTGTGCTCTTCTTATTGCCTCTCGCCCTTCTTGATCTTGGTATAATCGCCCGCAATCGTTCCGCAGAAGGAAAATTGAAGCTTCACTTTATACTCGTCAGCGGATTTCTCATTGTAGCTCACGTTGCTATGATATTCGGGATGATTAACCCGGAAATCATCGGGGGAATGGCCGGAATGAATCATTAATTAGGGAAATAAAAATAAGACTTCGGAGTTCGGCTCCGAAGTCTTATTTTTATTCTTGGGCGTTTATGATTAATAAAAAAAAGAACATGCACATGTTGTTTGCCTATGAAAAAGATAAGTCTATTCTTTTTTGGGAATTTCCGCTATATTTGTTGAGCTGTAATTAAACGTTGACGGAGGTGCTGAATTGGGCAACCCTATTATAACTCTGGAAGGGATCGGCAAAACATTCAAAGTAGCAAAACGGGCCGCTGGTGTAAGGCAGGCGGCCAAAGCTCTATTTTACCGGAAGCATACTTTCGTGGAGGCGCTCAAAGACATCTCTTTCACGATCCGCGAGGGCGAAATCGCCGGGTACATCGGGCCAAACGGGGCAGGCAAATCGACGACGATCAAGGTGATGTGCGGTATTCTGGTTCCGGACGAGGGTGACTGCAAAGTAATGGGCTACACCCCATGGAAAAGCCGGACCGCCTACGTCGGCAACATCGGCGTCGTCTTCGGACAACGCTCCCAGCTCTGGTGGGATGTTCCCGTGATCGATTCCTTTGAGCTGCTGCGGGATATTTATAAGGTGCCGGACACCCGTTACCGCAAAAATCTCTCCATGCTCACGGAAACTCTGGCGCTGGCCGACTTGATCCACGTCCCGGTCCGGCAGCTCAGCTTGGGACAGCGCATGCGCTGCGAGATCGCGGCCTCGCTCCTGCACGATCCCCGCATTCTTTTTCTGGATGAACCGACCATCGGCCTGGACGCCGCCAGCAAAATTGCTGTCCGGCAGTTCATCAAGACCATTCACAAGGAAAAGGGCATTACCGTCATTCTCACTACCCACGACATGAACGACATTGAAGCGCTTGCGGAGCGAATTTTGATGATTGGAAAGGGCTCCCTCCTGTACGACGGCTCCTTGGACGAGCTGCGCCGAAGGTTCGGCAGCAGCCGGACCCTTACCGTCGATTACCGGGACTGCCTGCGTCCCGTCGACATTCCCGGTGCCGTGCGCCATTCCTGGTCGCCGCATCAGGCTGTTTACACCTTCGACAGCACACAGATCAGCCTTACGGGCGTCATTTCCCAATTATCCGAACAGGCTGACATTCTCGATGTGGCAGTGGATTCCAAATCGGTGGACGAGCTGATTTTGCAGCTGTACAAGGAGCATCAGATATGAAAATGTATCTGTCAGTCGGAAAGCTGCGCTTCGTAACCGGCCTTCAATACCGCACCGCCGCCTTTGCCGGCATACTCACCCAGTTGTTTTTCGGCTTTGTCTTCATTATGGTTTACGTCGCGTTCTACAACCGCAGCGGTGCCCAGCCGCCCATGACCTTGCAGGAAGTAATCACATACATTTGGCTCCAGCAGATGTTTCTTAGCCTCATTGCGCTTTATTTCCGCGATCCGGACATCTTTCAGCTGATCACGGGCGGCAATATCGCTTATGAGCTGTGCCGGCCCTGCGGTCTATATGGCTTCTGGTTCGCAAAGCTTCTGGCGACCCGCGTCTCCAGCGTCGTGCTTCGCTGCTTCCCGCTTCTGGTGACGGTGCTGCTTCTCCCTAATCCCTACGGGATGAGTCTGCCGCCCAGCATTACGGCTTTTCTGCTCTTTCTTCTGTCCCTCTTGCTCGGTCTGCTCATAGTCTGCGCGATTTCGCTGCTAATCTACATTTCCGTCTTCTGGACGATGTCGCCCACCGGGTCTACCCTCATGGTAGCGACGGCGGGAGAGTTTTTGGCCGGGATGATTCTGCCGATTCCCTTGATGCCGATTTGGATGCAAAAGCTCGCAAATAGTCTGCCTTTCCGTTGGACGGTGGATTTTCCCTTCCGGGTTTATACGGGCCATATTGCAGCGGCAGAAGCATTGGAGGGCCTTATGATTCAGCTATTCTGGCTGGCGCTGCTGACCGGGCTCGGTCTGCTGCTTATAAACCGGGCGCTTCGGCGAGTCGTTGTGCAAGGAGGATAACAAGATGCATCTCTATTTCAAGTATCTGTCGATTTTGTTTCGCTCTCAGATGCAGTACCGGACGTCCTTCTGGCTGCTCACCTTCGGGCAATTTTTCATCCCCTTTTCGGTCTTTGCCGGGCTGTATTTCATGTTCTCCAGGTTTGGGGAGCTTCAGGGCTGGAGCTTCTTTGAGACGGCGCTCTGTTTCGGCGTCATTCACATGGCGTTCTCTCTCAGCGAATGTTTTGTCCGCGGGTTCGACGTCTTCTCTTCCCTCGTGGTAAGCGGAGAATTTGACCGCCTTCTGGTACGTCCCCGGAGTACAATTGTTCAGGTTCTGGGCAGTAAATTCGAGTTCACCCGATTCGGCCGTCTGGTGCAAAGCGCTGTCGTGCTGGGCTGGGCTCTCTGGAACCTCCCGATTGCCTGGACGCCTCTTAAGGTGCTGACCCTGCTGATGATGGTCGCGGGAGGCATTCTGATTTTTGCAGGAATATTTATCCTGAATGCCACTCTTTGCTTCTGGACGGTTCAGGGGCTGGAGGTGGGGAATCTGCTGACCGACGGCGGGCGGGAGATGGCGCAGTATCCGCTAAATATCTATCATAAGCGGGTCACGCTCTTTTTCACCTTCATTATACCGTTTGGCTGCGTGAGCTATCTTCCCTTGCTCTTTCTCCTGAACCGGACTCAGGGACAAGGGCTACTGTACGCTCTGCTGCCTCTGGCCGCCATCTTATTCCTTCTTCCCTGCCTGGCTGTGTGGCAATTCGGCGTCCGACATTATCGCTCCACGGGGTCCTAAAGCAAGCTCAGCCCGCATCCTACGGCTATCACCGGGAATGCGGGCTGATGTTCTATCTGTCGCCCGCAATCCGCAGGATCCAGTTCTTCAGATCAACGATTCTGGGTGACTTCGGCTGCAAATCCGTTCCGGTTACAATAAGCGGGACGACGGAATCTACCTCATGCAGCGAACCGTGCGCTCCTCCTCCTGGGTGGGTGGGAGAGCTTTCGCCGGCCAGCTCGTATCCCGGTTTCACCGTGACAACGATATATTGTCCTTCGTGTGAATGGAGTGCTCCATACAATCGGGCGAGCACGTCCGGGTATTGTCCGTATTTGATCCGATGTCCACGGAGCGAAATGTCCGCGAGACCGGCATCGCCGGAGAGCGACCACTTTTGGCCGTATTCATCTGAATAAGGTCCTCCCGGGCGATAGGATAATACCTTTTCGCCTTTTCCTCCGCCCGTAAGCGCAATCGAATGATCCCGCTTAACCGCTATGATGTCGAGCTTGTCATCGGTTTGCAAACCTTTTACGATCCCGGAAAGCTTTAGACCGGGCGATATGGCGTAAATATAGGCCATCCGTTCGTTGGCGGCGATGACGATTTGGTCCTCTTGTCCGACAGGCTGGTCGAGCTTGGCAATTCGATACCCGTTTAGAAGAGGGCGCAGATCTACTTTGAAGTCTTCCCTAGTTTCCAACACATCGCTTTGAGCGCTGTCTCCCAGAATAATCCAGGTGGTTGTTTTTACCGCCTCCTCCCATGATCCGTACGCATCCAGTACGTCTCGCAGCGCCCGGTCGGCCCTTTCGATTCCTTTAGTCGCCATGGAGCCTTTTCGGTGATGAACGCTGTCGTTTCCCGGAAAATACCCAATCGTTACGTCCGGAAGCTTCCTGTTCTCTACGAGATAAGCAATGTCCCGGGCTGTGAATTTGTCGTTCATCCCATATTTTTCCCAAAGAGCCGTATGGTTGGCATTTCGCGGGTCCAGATGAGCGAACGCCGCAAGCGAAAACAGCTCCGGAGCGGTAATTTTATAATGATCCGGCAGCCGTGTGGTGTTCGCCATCGATGGGGGCACCCGCAGCTCCCGTTCCGTTTTCCCTCTGAAAATGACTGTGTTGATTGAAGCCGAATGTTTGCCCGATTCAGCCAGTTCCTCATGAATGGTCTTCACTTTCTTGCTTAATTGAACCTGATTCATTTGGTAGACGCTGTCCGTCAATACTTGCAACTGATCAATCTTCAAAGCTTCCTTTGGGCCATTGCCGTAAAAGATCATCCGTTTCTCCCGGTCGCTGTACCAAACAAGCCCAGGAACATGATGCTTATCCGCGTACTCCCCCGTTAAAAAGGTGCTGTCAATCGTTACGGACATGGTTGGAAACGAACTGATAACTTTAGGAAAGTACCGTCCATGATCAATCAGATACTTTAAGGCAGGCGCCTTGCCTTGTTTCAAAGCTTCCTGCAGCGGCTTGTCCATTAAGGAATCGATGATAATGGCAACGACCGGCTTGCCGCTCACTACTTTGGCCTTAAACTCCGGTTCGGACTGAAGATCAGCGTTCGCTCCGGGATTCACCCGGCATCCGGCAAGAGACATCGTCAAAGCCAAACCGATGGTCCAAATAACGGTTATTTTTTTGCCTCCCCTTCTTGCATCCGGTCTTCCCATACTTGGCTTTACACCTCATCATTTTTTTCGAATAAATATAAAGGTGTCCCTTTTAGGATGTGATTATGTAAAATTTTATTGAATTTTTCCCGGTTTGGAAGGTTAGATTATTGTCATTGACTTCAAAATCAGGAAAGATGGTGGCCGCTTTTGAATACTTCGTCTACACCTCAGCTTTACCACTGGATCGTTCGTCCGAAATGGTTTACCAAAAAATATATTCATGACCAAATAAAACCCCGATTCGCATTTAACGATAAAATCGTACTTGACTTTGGTTCCGGTACAGGCGCCAATTGTTCGATGTTTCAACCGGTCCATTATCTCGGTATCGACCCGGATGCGAAGCGGATTCATTACGCGAGACGGTCATACCCGGATTACAAGTTTCATGTTCTTGAACATGGCAAGCTTCCTGTAGATAATGAGTCTGTCGATTACATACTCATCGTCGCCGTTTTGCACCATATTTCGTCCGAAGAAATTGCCGATTACATGAAGGAATTTAAGCGGATACTGAAACCGGACGGGAACATCATCGTTATGGAACCTTGCATTTGCAAGAAAAAACCGTTGTGCAACTGGTTTATGAACTTCTATGACGATGGCGAATATATCCGGAGAGAAGAAGAATACATTCAATTGTTTCGGGAGAATGAATTTACTTCGCAGGTAATCAACCGGTTTCGAAAAGGTTTTTTATATCATGAGCTGTTTTTCACGGCAAACCTCAGATCAACCTGACAAGGAGGGGAGGTTGAACAGTTGCTTTGGATCGTTGGGGCTCTCTTGTTGTTTATTATCCAGATTGCATTCGTTATTTTCTTCGAATATCAACGTCCGAACAAAGCGATGGTTTGGCTTATCGTCTTGTACATCTTTCCGGTCATCGGTTTCCTGCTGTATTTGTTTGTAGCGAAAGAATACAATTGTTCCCCTGCTCTTTCGCAGGAAGAAATCGGGCATTGGAACCGGTTAAAAGCAAACCTCATGGATCGATGCCGACAGCGAGCCCTGACAAATCTTCGCGGGGAAACCATTGGCCAAGACGACAATTTGTATGCATTGCTATGCGGCATTCCTGTCGCCCCCATTACCGCTTGCAATGAAACGACGGTATTTGCCGAAGGAGATAGCGCCTTTGAAGCAATGCTGGGTTCGATTGCCGCATCCGAGCATCATATCCATGTGGAGTTTTACATTATCCGCGACGACCGTCTCGGTACCCGGTTTGAGCAATTGTTGATTCGGAAAGCGCAGGAAGGGGTAAGAGTTCGGCTATTATATGACGGGATCGGCAGCCGCCGGTTAGGAAAGGCCTATTTGAAAAGGCTGAGGGACGCGGGGGTGGAAACGGGATGCTTTTTTCCTCTGCTGTCCTCGTTCTTCAATAGACGGCTTAATTATCGGAATCACCGTAAAATCGTGGTGGTGGACGGCAAAACCGGTTTTTTCGGCGGCTTGAATATTGGGGATGAATACCTCGGAGAAGATCCGAAATTCGGCTATTGGCGGGACACTCATTTCAGCATGAAAGGCGATGCGGTGCTATGGCTTCAATATACATTTTTAGCGGATTGGCATTGGGTCACAGGGCAATTAATAGCCGATCCCGTCTACTATCCGATTCAGGAAAGCCGGGGGAAGGAGCTTGTGCAAATTGTAAAAAGCGGTCCGGACGAGACGATCTTGGAACTCATATTCTCCCTCATCGTTTCGGCGAAGAAACGGATATTCATTGAGACGCCCTACTTCATTCTCGATCCCGGCATCTTATTGGCTCTAAAAACGGCTATCCTCAGGGGAGTCGACGTTCGGGTTATCATACCGGGGGTTCCGGATAAAAATCTCGTTTATTCCGCTACGTTGTCCTATGTCCAGGAACTGCTGCGGGCGGGAGTGCGGTTTTACAGCTACCAAAAAGGGTTCATTCATGCCAAAGTGATCATTTCCGACGATCTGGCGTTCTCCGGCAGCGCAAATATGGATATACGCAGCTTAAGCAACCAATTCGAAATCAATGCCCTCTTTTACGATGGGGAGGTTGTTGACCGGCTGGTACAAGATTTTTACCGGGATCTTGGCGTGAGCGAGGAGATTTTGCAGTCGAATTTCGAGAAGCGAAGCAGGTTTCAAAAATTGAAAACGGTTTGCGCCCGATTGCTGTCGCCGTTATTCTAGGATAGCCGGCCCAGCTCATGCAGGTGATCGAATACCATTTGAGCAGCGGCCGATACATGGTCCCGCTCATCATAGGTTAACCAGGCCAATTCCTCGATTTCCGAAGCCGGTTGGAGCTGACCCTCAAATGCTGCGCTGTAGCACGCCATTTTGACCTTTGTCCCTTCCGTTTTGCCATGGGCTTTCGCTTCAAACGTTCCAATATAGAAGACCGTTTCAGGCCTGATTCGGACGGATAGTTCTTCTTCGATCTCCCTCAGCAGCGTGTCGGCGTCACTCTCTCCGGGCTCCCTTTTTCCTCCGGGCAAATAATAAATATTGTTCCCTTTGGAGCGGGCGCACAACAGCCGGCCTTCGCTAAGGCAGATCCATGCTATTTTATCGATTGAGGTTGTCATGCTGTTCCCTCCCCTCGCCTTCCGCCCAATTTGAAGACTAAAATGCCGCCGACAATGACCAGCACTCCGACCAGCTGTTGAAAGGTGAAAGGCACCTTTTCCAGTCCTAACCAGCCCTGCGAATCCCATAATAAAGCACAACCGAGCTGTGAGATCAGAACGATGGAGATCGCATATGTAGGACCCAGTTGCCTGATCCCCAGTGTAAGACAGATGACCACTCCCACTCCGATCGCACCGCTGATCCAGTACCAGGGCTTCATATTGAGCAGGTTAAACAGTTGTCCCCCTTCAAAAATCAAACCAAACGTCAGAGAAGCCGCAAAGCCCATCCCCAACACCAAGGTCGTTGTTGCCCATGAACCTGTCCGTTCGTTGACCTTCGTGTTAAAAATATTTTGCAAACTGACCAGCGAACCTGCGGCAAGCGCCAATAAAAGGCCCTGAATCATCATGTTTCCCTCCTATTCGTAAATATTTTGATCGGCCAGCGCGCTTAGCCCTTCCTTGTCTTTAACGACAATGAATCCGTTGCTGCGTTCAATCAGGCCTTCCGCGGATAATTTTGTAATGACCCGGTTCAGATGCCGGTAGCTCGTTCCGATCCAATTGGCGACATCGGTCAGGCTGAATGTGCTCAGTTGTCCTTGAAATCCGGCATCAGCGGATTCATCATAGGTAACGGACAGCAAATAGCTGGCCAAACGCACTTCGACCGGATGCAAGATATTAAAGCTCAAAAAGTTGGATTTCATATAAAACTTCCGGGTGATGATATCCAGCAAAAAGTTCAGCAGCGGTGCATAATCGGCGGCGTATTTTTTTAAGAAACGATAAGGAATGCCGATCATATGGACAGGCGATACCGCCTCCACCGTATTGATAATGGGTATTTCCTGAATATATTCAATATCCCCGATGACCTCAAGCGGCGTTTTGAAAGAGATAATTAACGTTTTGCCCTCCGCCGAGGTGGTGTAGACTTTGATCTTTCCCTTGACCAGCACATAAAGGACTTCCGAAGGTTCTCCTTGGGAACAGATCCATTCCCCTTGATCAAAACGGTACAGCGACAAATGCGGCATCAGCGGTTCGTTAAACACGGTTTCCAGTTGATGAGTACGCAAAAAAGAATGCAGCTGCTCTCGATCCGTTACTTCTTTCATGATCCTGCTTTCACCTCAAAATTTAAGAATGATTACACCGGCTACCATCATCCCCAGGCCGATGAACTGCGGCAGCTTCATCTTCTGCTTCATCACGCTGAACCAACCGTTCGTGTCGATTAAGAAGGTCAGACACAGCTGGGCAATTAGCAGAGCGGATATGGTAAACGTAACTCCGACTTTGTGAATCGCCGTGACTTCGCTGAAAATAATGACAGCCGCCATCGATCCGCCTATAAGATATAACGGTTTGACCTGCTTCAACCCCTGCCTGTTTCCGTCCCGAACAACCAGCAGTATCAATAAAGCCATCAGGAATCCGGTTAACTGGGTAACCGTCGCCGCTTGCCATGTCCCAATATCCTGGCTGATCCTTGAATTGGCTACTCCTTGCAGCGTAATAAAGGCTCCACCCAAAAATGCAAATAACAGCCCTCTCATTTCTTTTACCTCTCCTCTGATGTTAACTCTGATCCTAATTAAATGATATCTCCGATTTTTTGGGAAGGACATATGTCCTAAATGTTATGAGAAGAGAGAAAACAGGCCATGAACCACATTAATGTGATCCATGGCCTGCATATTGCGCGTAACCAAGGTTGCGTCAAATAACGGCATCGAGTTCATCCTTGGAAGGCTGCCCATGTGGATTGAACACTTCCACGTAAACACGGGTCGGAATGCAAATAATCTGCTGATACGGTTTGGAGATAAAGCCCATATCCAGCGCGATACGTTTCGGCGCGTCCGAGTAGATCATCTGAATTCCATAATTGTATACCTTAAGCGTATTATGGCCGAAGCCCGTTTTGATATCGATGATTTCCACTTTATCCGTTAAGGCAACGTTCTTGTACAGCTTGCCGTTCACCGTAATCCGAGCCATCAGATCTCCTGGCTTGTATGCGCTATGGTCCATCTGGATCCATTTGAACCCGTAAATTGAACCGGCAATCAGCAGTCCCAGCAATATGATGTATAAATCTCCGCGTTTCATTATAGGGAATACCTCGCCCTTATTTCAGATAGAAAAACTCGTTTTCTTCAATTCCTCCGTGCTAAAAAGGATATCAAACTCCGATATGCCTTCCTGCCTTATGAAATGTTCCGCGATTTTCCGTACGGCCGTTTCATCCGGACCATGAATCATGGCATATAAATTATAGGGCCAATCGGGATGCGCCCGGCGCTTGTAACAGTGACTGACTTCCGCATAGCCGGCCAGCCTTTCCCCTGCCTCCGGAATACGCTCCTCGGGGAGCACGCTGACAAACAGGCCATTGGCAGTAAATCCGGCTTCCCTGTGTCTAAGGACGGCTCCGATTCTTTTTAATACCCCGCCAGCCTGAAGGGCCTGTAAGCGCAGAAATACCTCTTCCAAACTGAAGCCTGTCTTACGGGCAATTTCAGTATACGGCTCGGGTAACAGCGGCAGATCGCCCTGAAGCTCGCGAATCAGATGCAAATCCGAACTCTCGATTTCTTGGTGCTCCTTATAGAGGCTTAATGTCTTATTTCCAACCTGACCGGGCGTCATAGCCGAAGATGCAGCCATTTCTTCCATATTGAGAAAAACCTTCAGTTTAAACACCTGCTCGGCGGGAAACTCATACAGCTGCGGCCGGCCCGCCGCCTCACGGATCGTTTCAAGTATGGCTCCCCGTTCCTCCTCCGTTCGGGCGGTAAGCGTGAACCACATATTCAACCGGCTGTGCCTTCGGTAGTTATGGGTAACGCCTCTAAAGCTGTTGACGACAGCGGCCGTAGGATAAAAAAGGGCTTCTTCTACTCTCATCGCATACAAGCAGCCCTTATACCCTAGCCCGGCCGGATTAAATATCCCGCCGATCCGCCGGATAAATCCTTCTCTCTTCAGCCTTTCCAGCCTTTCCAGCACATCTTCCTGCTGTAATTCCAGTTCTTCCGCAATGAGCCTCCAAGGGTGTCTGACCAGAGGAAGCTCGATTTGCAGCCGGTTCAGCAGCTTTCTATCCTTCACATCCAGTTCCAATGCTTCCCCTCCCCGGCTTACAGCGCCGCCGTTCTTTTGTAACACCACGGCTCTTCAGCCATGAAATTGCCCCCGCTGTAATAGTATGATCGGGCACGGCAGCCGCCGCAAATATGAACATCCGGACAGGAGCCGCATGCTCCCTCGTACTCCTTGAAGTTTCTTAAATCCTTGAATACCGGATTGTCCTTCCATATTTCATCAAATGGCTGCTCACGAACATTCCCTACCTTGACCGGCAGGTAAGGGCAAATATGGACTTCGCCGTTCGGAAGCACCGAACAATACGCAACCCCGGCGAGACAGCCGCGTGTATAGCGCATATCCAGGCCCATGCTTTTGGCCAGCGGCATGAACTGGGGAGCGCATGTCGGCTTGATCTCAAGCGTCGATGATTTTTGTTTGGTCAGAACGCTGCGCAGAACCGAATAATAACGCTCCTGTTTCAATCCGTCCTCCTCAATATTGACGGCTCGTCCAGTTGGAACAAGGAAAAACGGATGCAGGGATGCGACATTCAGCTCCTCGGCAAGCTGGGCTACCTGGTCGAAATCATCCATATTGTCGGCGGTCAGCGTCATGTTGATCTGTACCCGGAGTCCGGCTTCACGGGCATAATGGATGCCTTGTACTGCCTGCTGCCAACCCTCGGGCGCATTTCGGAACCGGTTATGATGCGCCGGCGTGGCGCTGTCGATACTGATGGCAATCCCTCCAAGGCCCGCTTTCTTCAACTCGGCGGCTTTGGCGGCGGTCAGAAGGGTGCCGTTACTGCCGAGCGCGGGGCGGAGTCCGATACTTGAAGCGTAAGCTATCAATTCGCACAGATCGTCGCGGATCAGCGGTTCGCCGCCGCTCAGTATAAGAAGCCGGAATGCGGCCGCCTTGATCTCATCAATAAGCTGTCGTCCTTCTTCCGTTGTCAGGTCATCTTCGACAGGCGAAGCCGGTCCGGAGTCGCGGTAGCAGTGTTCGCAGTACAAATTGCATCGTTTGGTCACATTCCAGGATACGAGCATAATTGTTCAGTGCCTCCCACCGTTGATATGATTCCTATTTTCTTATACAATTCCTATTTCGCCGTCGGTTAAATAACAGGACGGGTCCTCCGCCCAGAAATCACCGCTGACCGAGGCGCGGGCACGGAAGTTACCGTTGCAGATATCAAGCCAATTGCATTCCCTGCAGCGTCCTTTCAGCAATGGTTTGCGATCACGCAGCCCTGCCATGACCGGGTGCGCCGCATCACGCCAGATTTCACTGAATTTTTGCGTGCGTATGCTGCCAATTTCAATATCTCTGGTGAACTGGTCGGGATAGACATTGCCGTGCCAATCGACGCAGCCGATGGCTACTCCGGACCGGTTGCCTCCGTTTCGCCGAAGAAGTTCAAGCAGCTCCGCCGCGCGCTCGGGGTCGCGTTCCATCATCCACTGGTATAAGTAGACGCCGTCCGCATGATTGTCGACGGTAAGCAGTTCCACCTGCTTGCCTTTATGGTGCAATTCGAGCGTTTTGGCCATTATCCGCTTCAACGCATCGCGTGACTGCTCATGGGACACATCCTCCTTCTGGAGAGCGCTTCCGCGGCCGGAATAGACAAGATGATAGAAGCAGGCCCGAGGGATATTTTCCCGTTCGATTAAATCAAGGATTCCGTCCAGGTCGCCGTATGTATGCTTGCTAATTGTGAACCGGACTCCTACCTTTTGGCCGATAGACAGGCAGTTGCGGATACCGGCCAGCGCCTGTTCAAAAGAGTCCTTGCGCCCCCGGAATTCATCGTGACGTTCTTTAAGTCCGTCCAGACTGACGCCGACATAGCCGACTCCCGCTTCTTTTAACATTTTCGCTTTGTCAGGGGTAATGAGAGTGCCGTTCGTAGATATAACGGGCCGCAGCCCTTTACTGGCCGCAAAAGAAATCAGCTCAAAAATATCCTTGCGGATCAGAGGCTCCCCGCCTGAAAAGAGCAGGACAGGCACATGGAATGCAGCCAGGTCTTCAATAAATTGCTTCGCTTCCTCTGTTGTCATTTCATCGGGGTCCTGGGCTGGACAGGCATTGGCATAACAATGTTTACAGCTCAGGTTGCAAGCCCGTGTCATATTCCAGACGACGACCGGCCCTCTCCCTGCGGAAACGCCATGCGGTTTCGCTCCCTGCTTGATCGCATAGCGCAGGTCATCCCCTTCTCCCTTCATACCCGTCAGCAGTTTCGATAAATTAATCATTGAAGGCCCTCGTTTCCCTGGATTTTGATACAATCCTAATCATGATACCTAATTTCCCAAAAGCAGGATATGCGCTTTTTTCTTGATCATACTTTGTATTAATGCTAATTCGGGTTACCCCAACAAGAAAAGCCCGCAAAGCCGCGGGCCGCAATAATGGGCTGCATCGTTATGAATTTTTCTTGCCAAGAGCCAATTCTATAATCATAACGACAAGAACGAGCAATGAAATGAGCTGTTCCAGACTCATTACGTCCGCCTCCATTCCCTTTAAAGGATGGCTGTTCGGACGGTTTTCCTCTCCCAAGGACAATTGCTACGTTCCCCCATAAACCAAAATATGAGGCAGCGCCGGCAGATATTCGGATTATGAAGCAAGCCAAAAACGGGAAATGATCAGGAATTCGTTCAAACATTTGCGCCAGCTCCTGAGCCCGGCTAAACTAGATTTGAGACTTGCAGCACGGATTCGATTATCGACCATAACCTGGGTGCTCCAGAAGAAGCCGGTAACCGCACCTATTATCGGAGCGACCAAGCCGCATCATTTGGAGGATGCGGCGGCGGCTCTGGAAATCCGGCTGACCGAAGAGGAAATCCGGAGGCTGGAAGAGCCGTATGTGCCGCATCCAGTAACGGGGTTTGCATAAGCAGAGATAAATTCTGTAAATAGAAACGGATGCCAAGCCCGTGTGGGCCGCATCCGTTTTTTTGCTGAGTTCACTTATTAATACAACAAATCCTGCGAGTAATTGTCTCCCTCAAGCATGTCGAACTCCACCAACCGGTAATCGTCCAACAGGTCCTGCTGCTCCGCGGTCAACCCGGTGACAACGCCGGAGGACCCGATCAGCACACTTTTGCTTAATCCGGGAAGCTCGGCTTTTACCTTTTCCAGCAGCTTGTAGTAGGCCGGCATCTTCTGCCCCGATAGCTGAAAGACCGTCGGACCGATGAAAGCGGGACTGAGTGTGCCCAAAGGCTGCTTTCCGATATCGAAATTGGCCATAACCATCAGCTTCGTTTCATGCTTCAGTCTGGGATTGGTGTCCCAGCCGGCCTGCGTATAGATGTCTGCCGACAGCGCCGGAAGATGGTCGCCCCAGAATACGACAACCGTAGGCCGCTTGAGCGACTTCAGTTCCTGGGCCAGATAGGCGAGCGCCTCGTCAGTCAGCTTCGTATCCTGGACATACGTTTCAAGCTCGTCCTTCCGTTCCGGCTTTACCCCGTTAACCGTAATCGTGTTCGGTCCATTCGAGCCTTTGACGAACGGAAAATGATTCTGCATCGTAACTAGGTGCAGGAATGTCGGCTGCTCGGAGCTATCCAGTTCGCGAACAGCCTCTTTCACAGCAGCCATATCGGAAATGTACCCGTCCGGCGTAATTCGCTCGGCGTTTGTCATCTCTTTCTGGGTAGTGAATTGATCAAAACCGAGAACCGGATAAACCTTGTTCCTATTGTAGAACGTTTCATCGAACGGATGGACCGCGAGCGCCCGGTATCCCCGGTCTTTCAGAATGCTGACGATCGAGGGCAGCGAGGACATTTTCACGATACGCTGCTGGTATGGAATGGAGCCGTCTTTCAGAAAATACATCGACAATCCCGTCAGCGCCTCAAATTCGATATTGGCCGTATTGCCCCCAAACTCGGGTGATAGCATATAGCCGGACGGTGTATTTTTATCGGCCTGATGGATGAACTTCAAAGGGTCTTCGCTGAATGTCAAAGATGGAAGCCTGGTCGGATCAAAGAAGGCCTCGTCCATCATGTACATAATGTTGGGACTCTCCGCCGGTGCAGCGGAAGTGCTGCCGTCCGGAAGCGCGCTGTATTTTTTAGCGATTTGAGCAATGGCTTCCTTGCTGTAATTATCCGGCTTGTCCATCAAATTTTGCTTCAGATTACCTGTAAAAGCGAACAAAAAACCGTTCTGAGTATAGTTCACTTTTTGGTTCCAGTAAATGTTCTGATAATGGATAGAGGTCGCAAGCGTCGAATGGCCGTCGACCATCATGATAAATCCGGTAATCACGGCAGCCGATAGAACGGTAAACACCGCCCGCAGCGCCAGTCCCATTCTGACCTTTGGCAGCTTGCACAGAAGATAGATCAATCCCGCAATAAGAACAACAGCCAGGACAAGCACAAGCGGCGAAATCATTCCCTTGGTAATCTTGCTCATCTCCTGAGCGTTCTTGACCAGCATCAAATCCCACGGGAACAGCGGTTCCCCGGTCGTGGTAAGCTTCTTGTAATCGGCGATGCCCAGAATGGCACATGCTATAAAGGCGAGCAAGGAACCCGCATACACGTTCGGAATAACCGCCGCAAAGGCGAGCAGCACAAAGAAAAAGAACAGGCTACCGAACACATAGAGCCAGTAGAACTGCGATATCCAATTCAGAACGCTTAGGGCATCCATCCCAAACGAAGCGGCCTGCATAATAAAGTTAAGAATAAATCCGCCAATTAAAAATGACAGCAGCATGATTCCCAGCCGTTTGCCGGGTATAAAATGACGCACCCTTACCCTCTCCTTATCTTTTCTAAACAATCAGTATACTCCATTTTTCTTAAAAAGAACTTAAAAACCATTATTTATACAAGAAGAAACGGCTGCGGTGTCCTTATAAGGACGGCAGCCGTTCATTCGTGTTCGTCACCGCCGGATGAGCGTCTCCAAGCGAATAATTTCCAATTTGTCAAGGCACGGGTGGTGCATCCCGCAAGATTAAGAGGAGAAATTCCAGTTCGTTCGTCGAAAAACGTGGATCGCAGCAGCTGCGGACTATCGGCTACCATTTTCACTCCCATTTACTTATTTACTCCCATTTACTTAATAGTGCATTGATCTTCCGGACAATCACCGATTCCTGCACCGTAAGCAGCCGGCCGTCCCCCACCACGATTTTACCGTCAACCACCACATCCCTGATCGCGGTTGGCTGAAGGGAATAAACGATATTGTTAAACAGCTCGGCAGCGGGCAACAGAGAAAGATCGTTCAGGTCTACAGATACGAAGTCAGCATAATACCCAGGAGAGATCTGGCCGACCGGAAGCCGCAGCAGCTCGCCGCCCGCTTGGGTGCCCATATGAAAGACCTGCCCCGCGTTGATGCACGTACCGTCCAGCCGGGTTACTTTCTGGAGCAGGGAGCACATTCTCATTTCTTCAAACACGCTGATCCGGTTGTTGCTGCACGCACCGTCCGTTCCCAGCGAAACCCGCACCCCCGCCGCGAGCAGACCGGGAATGTTCGTGACGCCGTCCGATAAAAACATATTGCTGGATGGACAATAAGCCAAACCTGCGCGTTTGTCTCCAAGCAGCCGGATCTCCGAATCCTCCAGCCATACCAGATGGATCGCAATCATCCGCTCATCGACAACGCCCAGTTTATCCAAATAATGAACCGTCCGTAGCCCATATTTCGCAAGCGTCTCTTCCACTTCAAACGGCTCCTCCGCCACATGAATATGAAAAGGCGTACCCAGCTCCGCTGCAAGCTTGTGACCAGCCTGAATCATCTCGGGCGAAGCCGCGTGAGGGCTGTGGGGCGCGGGATGAACGGTCACCATAGGATCGCCCTGATATTTTACAGCCAGCTCCCGGGTACGCTTCACCGCATCCGGCACCGTTTCCCGGTAGCTTGCGGGCGCTCCGTTCCAGTCATACATCGTCCGCGCCAAAACGAGCCTGATCCCCAGATCCTTGGCCGCCCGGATTACGGCTTCGTCCCTGGCGTTCCCGCCGTCATGCACATAGAAGAAATCGCTGACCGTCGTTACGCCATATTTGAGCATTTCGCCAAAGGCAAACAGAGCGCCGGTGTATATCGCTTCCTCATCCAGGAGCGGGGTGTATTTGTACAAGGCCTGATCTCTCCATTCTAAAAAAGGCCGATCCGCCGCGATTCCCCGCAGCAGGCTTTGGAAGGAATGGTTGTGGGCGTTGACCGTGCCTGGTAGGATAGCCTTCCCCGTCCAATCGACCGTCGGCGTTTGCGTGTATTTCCGTTCCAGCACGGTTTGTTCTCCCGTCTCAATGATTGTGCCATCTTCGATGAGGATTGCCCAGTTCTGCCGGAACTGGCCGCCTTCATACACGCGGTCCGCCTTAAACAGCTGCTTCAACGCCCTCATCCTTTCGCGTCCAAGATGATATCCAGATCAAGCAGCGTATACAGCAGCACATTGGCCGCATGCTCGATGTCATCCATGCGGCTCTCCTCTTCCGGACAGTGGCTTTTTCCATCAATGCTGGGAACGAAGAGCATTCCGCTACGGGTAACGGAAGCAAGATGAGCGGCGTCATGGCCGGCCATGCTCCCCAGGCGCAGCGAGGGGATTTCAAGCATGCCGGCCATTCTTTCCATCGCTTCGATGACGGTCCGGTCCATAGGCGACGGGGCCTGGTTCAGAATGAGCTTGCGGGTCACCGCGGCACGCCGCCGCAATCCCAATAATTGGAGCCGGTCACTCCATTCGTTTACAACAGCTTGAAGCTGCGCCTCGGTCTCCCCGCGGAACTCCGCCAGAAAACTGACTTCCGCCGGAATGATGTTCGGAGCGTTCGGCAGGAGCCTGAGCTGCCCGACGGTTCCGACAACTTCGGCGGCAGGGAACGTTCGGCAGATGTCCTCGGCAGCGAGAATCATCTCAGCGGCCGCAGTCAGCGCATCGCAGCGGTCTTCCATGAGCGTTGTTCCCGCATGGTTGGCTTCCCCGCGCACCGTGACCTCCTCCCGGTAAATGCCGGTAATCGCCGTAACGACGCCGACCGGGACGCTTCGGCCGATCAGCCGCTTACCCTGTTCGATATGCACTTCCACGAAGACGCCGACCTCCTCCTTCGAAAGCGGCCCATGCCCCAGACCTATCAGGCTTCCTCCAGCCTCTTCCAAAGCTTCCGTCAGCCGCTTCCCCTCCACATTCTTCGCTCCTTTGATTTGTTCCAGCGTAAGCTTACCCGTAACGGCCCGGCTGCCGAAGGTGGACAGCCCGAACGGATTCGGCTCCTCCGCGCTGAACGAAACCAATTCGAAGGGATGCCGCGTGAGGATCCCCTTGTCGTTCAACGTCCTTAATATCTCAAGCGCCATTAATACCCCGAGCGCTCCGTCATATTTGCCGCCATTCGGAACGGTATCGATATGCGACCCGCAGACGATGGCCGGAAGCTCCAGATGATCGCCGTCTCTTCTTCCCCAAATGTTGGCCGCCCCGTCCACCCTTACGCCGAAGCCCCCGTCGGCGAGAGCTGCCCTAATCCAAACCCTCGCCTCCAGTTCGGCGGGAGTAAAGGCGGTCCGGTCCAGCCCTCCCTGCCCGTTCCGCCCATAGACAGCCAATTCATGAATGCTGCGCTCCAATCTGTCCCGGTTAATCCGCAGGCTCGTATCGATCAACGAGGACTCCCCCTTTTACAACCGTTCTTCCATTCTTGACAACCGTATGCACCAGATTCATTCCGTAATAATATTGAAGCTGGCGATAATTTGGAACATCGAACAAGAGCAGATCGCCCCGCTTTCCGGTCTCGATACTGCCGATTTCTTCGCCTCTGCCGATTGCAAAAGCCGCGTTAATCGTACTTGCCGTCAATACCTCTGCCGGATTCATCCTCATCGTCAGACACGCCGCGTTCATAACAAAGGGCATGGAAACGGTCGGGGAGGTACCCGGATTGCAATCGGTGGACAGAGCGACGGCAACTCCCTCATCGATCATTCTTCTGGCGTCGGCTGCCCGTTCCATCAGGAACAAAGCCGTTCCGGGAAGCAGCACAGCAATTGTGCCGCTCTTTGCCAGCGCGCGAATCCCTTCCTCCGAAGCCTTCAGCAAATGCTCGGCCGAAACGGCGCCCAGCTTCGCGGCAAGCTCCGCGCCTCCGAAATTTTCCGCAATTTCATCAGCGTGTATTTTCAGCTTGAAGCCCAGTCTTCCGGCCGCCTCCAGAATCCTCTTGGATTGGGCGATATCGAAGACCCCCCGTTCACAGAACACATCGCAGTACTCGGCCAGCCTGTGCTCCGCGACTACCGGGAGCATTTCGTTGATGACGAGATCGACATAAATGTCAGGCTCATGCTTATACTCTTCGGGAACCGCATGAGCGCCCATGAATGTCGAAATAACATCGATGGGATGGCGGCCGTCAAGCGCCCGCGCGGCCCGAAGCTGCTTCAGTTCATCGTTCACGGTCAGCCCATAGCCGCTCTTGGCCTCAATCGTGGTTACGCCGTGGAGAAGGAAACGATCAAGCCGGGCCAAGGATTCCTCGATCAGTTCCTCTTCGGAGGCCTCTCTTGTGCTCCACGCCGTATTCAAAATGCCGCCGCCCCTCTTCAGAATGTCGGTATATTTTTCCCCTTGAAGACGCAGTTCCAGCTCATTTTCCCGGCTGCCGGCATAAACCACATGAGTATGGGGATCGACAAGTCCCGGCGCAACGACCTTGCCGGAGGCGTCAATCACTTCAACCTCGCCCTGTCTGGAGCTAACAAATTGTGCAGCCAGCGCGTCCGAACCGGCAAAGACAATGATTCCGTCTTCGATCACAACGCTTCCGTCCGCAATGACTCCCAGCATCGACATGCCCTTGCCCGTTCTCGGTCCGTGTCCTGTATCCATGCAAATGAGCTGGGAAGCGGATTTTACGTATGTCAATTTCCCCATTTTCCGGCCTCCTTTACTGCAGTCCCGGGATTCTGATTCCCTTGTTCTTCGCGGTCTCCACGGCAAGCTCATAACCGGCATCCGCATGGCGCACGACGCCCATACCTGGATCGGTGGTCAGTACGCGTTCAAGCCGCCTGCCGGCGTCCTCCGTTCCGTCCGCAACGACAACCATCCCCGCATGCAGCGAATATCCCATGCCCACCCCGCCGCCGTGATGCACCGACACCCAGCTCGCTCCGGCGGCGGTATTGACGAGGGCATTCAGGATCGGCCAGTCGGCCACGGCGTCGCTGCCGTCCTTCATGCTCTCGGTCTCCCGGTTGGGGGAGGCCACCGACCCGGCGTCCAGATGATCGCGGCCGATCACAATCGGGGCGCGGAGTTCTCCGGAAGCCACCATCCCGTTGATGATCTGTCCGAAGCGGGCGCGCTCGCCGTAACCGAGCCAGCAGATGCGGGCGGGCAGCCCCTGAAACTCTACCTTCTCCCGCGCCATCCGAATCCATTGGCACAGCCCTTCGTTGCCCGCGAATTCGCGTAAAATCACTTCATCGGTCTTGTAAATATCTTCCGGGTCGCCTGACAGTGCCACCCAACGGAAAGGCCCTTTTCCCTCGCAAAATTGCGGCCGGATATAAGCCGGGACGAATCCCGGGAAAGCAAAGGCGTCCTTAACGCCTTCATCGAAGGCAACCTGGCGGATGTTATTGCCATAATCGAAGGCGACAGCCCCCTGCCGTCTCATTTCGAGCATGGCCCTCACATGAACGGCCATGGAAGCTTTGGCTTGCCCGATATACAGCTCCGGGTTATTGTTCCGCAGCGCCCTCCCTTCTTCCGGCGTCAAACCTGCCGGCAAATAGCCGTTAAGCGGATCGTGGGCCGAAGTCTGGTCGGTAACGATGTCGGGAATAAAGCCCCGGCGGATCATTTCCGGCAGCACCTCAGCGGCATTGCCTACCAGACCGATGGAAAGCGGCCGTTTCTGCGCCTTCGCTTCGGCGGCCAAGGCAAGCGCTTCGTCAAGGTCGCGCGCAAGCCGGTCGCAATAGCGGGCTCCGATTCTTTTTATAATGCGGGTCTGGTCTACGTCTATGCCGATTACGACGCCATCATTCATCGTAACAGCGAGCGGCTGGGCTCCTCCCATGCCGCCCATGCCGGCCGTTACCGTAATCGTGCCCTTCAAGGTGCCTCCGAAATGCTGCCTTGCGCATTCCGCAAAGGTTTCATAGGTTCCCTGGAGTATCCCCTGCGTGCCGATATAAATCCAACTGCCCGCGGTCATTTGGCCGTACATCATAAGTCCTTTTTTATCGAGTTCATGAAAGGTATCCCAGTTGGCCCATGCCGGAACCAGATTGGAGTTGGCCAGCAATACACGGGGCGAGTCTTTTGTCGTCTTAAAAATTGCCACGGGTTTGCCCGACTGAATCAGCAGCGTCTCGTCTTCCTCAAGCTCCTTAAGAGAAGCAACGATCCGGTCAAACGCATCCCAGCTCCGCGCCGCCCGGCCGATGCCGCCGTATACAACGAGCTTATCGGGATGCTCCGCCACATCAGGGTCCAGATTATTCATCAGCATCCGCAGAACGGCCTCCTGCACCCAGCCTTTGGTGTTCAATTGCCGGCCCCGAGGAGCGCGGACAATGCGCTCTTGTTCAGACATTCAAAATCCTCCTTCCATACCCCAATCCTGCGTCTTCATACTGCGCGCCAGCCGCTCGATATCTCCGCTCATGGACCGGTCTTCCGTCAGCGGAGGCACGACCGAACGAATCTGGTGCAGCAGCTTGCGGGTAGCCGGAGCTAGCCGTTCGGCCCCCCTTATTTCTGCGGCCTGAGCCGCGCAAATCGCTTCAATCGCAAGCACCTTGTAGCCGTTGTCGACAATGATGGCCGCATGCCGCGCCGCCGTCGCTCCCATGCTCACATGATCTTCCTGATTCGCGGATGAGGGAATGGAATCCACGCTGGAAGGATGCGCCAGCGTCTTGTTCTCCGAGACCAGAGAGGCGGCGACGTATTGCGCAATCATCATTCCGGACTGCAATCCCGGATCGGGGCTCAGGAAAGCCGGCAAATCGTTCAGCTGCGGATTAACGAGCCGTTCAATCCGGCGCTCGGAGATGCTGGCGATTTCGGCCATGCCAATACCAAGGAAATCCATCGCAAAGGCAATGGGCTGGCCGTGAAAGTTGCCGCCTGAAATAACCTGCCCGGTATCCGGGAACACCAGCGGGTTATCCGTGGCCGAATTGATCTCGATCAGCAGCTTCTCCCTCACATAGGTGAGCACTTGCTGAACAGCGCCGTGCACCTGGGGAATGCATCGCAGGGAATAGGCGTCCTGTGTGCGGAATTCTCCCTGCGCGGTCGTAAGCGAGCTGCCCTTCAGCATTTCAAGAATGCGTCCGGCCACAAGCCGCTGCTCCGGATAAGGCCTAGCCAAATGGGAATCGGGCGCGAAGACATCCGTTATCCCTCTCAAAGCTTCAAGCGTTAGCGCCGCAACGCTGTCCGCAAGGGCGGCAAGACAATCGGCTTCCAGATAGGCCATGACTCCAATCGCCGTCATCGCCTGGGTGCCGTTGATTAACGCCAGCCCTTCCTTGGCTTTCAGCTTGATCGGCTTCAGTCCGACCCGGCGCAGTGCTTCGGAACCGGATAACCGCTCTCCCTGAACCAGCGCCTCTCCTTCCCCCACAAGCACGAGAGCCAAATGCGAGAGCGGCGCCAAATCGCCGCTTGCCCCAAGCGATCCTTGGGAGGGAATGACCGGAGTTATCCCTGCATTCAGCATATCGATGAGCAGCTGCAGCGCGTCCGCCGTAATGCCAGAGTAGCCCTTGGCCAGCGCATTGGCTCTCAGCAGCAGCATCGTTCGGACCGTATCCGGCGGCAGCAGCTCGCCGACGGCGCAGGCGTGGCTGCGGATCAGGTTGAGCTGCAGCTTCTCCGCGTCTTTGGCCGAAATGACGGTATCGCTGAATTTTCCGAAACCTGTCGTTACCCCGTAAACGCTTCGTCCCTGCTTCACAATAGCGTCGATAATCGCTCTGGATTGGTTGACTTTGACCCGGGCCTCATCGCTGATCTTCACCTTGTCTCCGGAGAAAATCGCGCCGGCGACTTGTTTCAGCGTCAGGCTGTCACCATCGAGTTGTATCACCGGAATTCCTCCTTCACGCTTACTGAGGAAAAAGACAAAAAGAGGCTATGCCCGGGAAGCGATTTTCCAGGCATAGCCCCTAATTCGACTGTTATATATGGGCAGTACAACCTCTTCTCCTATTTGACCGTTTCATCCGGCTCCTCCCTTCAAATGGGAACCACAAGCGAGCTGCTTATACAGTTATAATCAGACTATATGAATAAGCGGCAGCGGATATTCGGCCGATCACAGGTTTATTTTTCCCTCAAAATCCCTTCCAGCGCCCGGCACAGAGCTTCCATTTCCTCATCCGTCCCGATACTCACTCGTAAATAATTGTCGATCCTCGGCTTGGCAAAATAGCGGACGATAATATCCTGCTGCCTGAGCGCATCGAACAGCTCCACTGCCGGAATAGCGGGATGGGTGACAAAAATAAAATTCGCCCGCGAGTCTATCACTTCGAACCCCAAGTCTTTCAGCGCCTTGACCGTATATTCCCGGGTCTTGATAATCCGGCGCACATTAAGCTCAAACGTTTCCTTATCCCGAAGGGACTGCTCTCCGCCCACCTGGGCAATGGCATCCAAAGTGTAGGAATTGATGCTGTTCTTCACCCGGTTCAAGCCTTCGATCAATTCGCTCTGCCCCATTGCCAGTCCGACACGCAGCCCGGCGAGCGAACGGGACTTGGAAAACGTATGGACGACGAGAAGATTCGGATGATCTGGAATTAAAGGTACGCAGGACTCTCCGCCGAAATCGATATACGCTTCGTCAATGATGACGACCTTATCTTGGTTATGTACAAGAATTTGCCGAATGCTGTCCACAGAGGTGAATTTGCCGGTTGGCGCGTTCGGATTGGCGAGCAGGATGCCGCCGTTCGGTCCAAAGAAAGGCTCAAGCGGGATGTCGAAATGCTCGTCCAGCGGGATTTTTTGGTAGGAGATATCGAACAGCCTGGCATACACTTCATAGAAGCTGTAAGTAATATCGGGGAATAGAATGGTCTCACCCGGGTTGAAAAAAGCCTTGAAGCAAAAAGCCAAAATTTCGTCCGAGCCATTGCCGGCAAATATATTCTCTATCGGCAGACCATAGTAATCGGCGGCGGCTTTCCGCAGTCCTACACATTCCGGGTCGGGATACAGCTTCAGCCGTCCGGTTACAGCTGCTTTCATGGCATCCAGCACCTGCGCAGGCGGCGGGTAGGGGTTCTCGTTCGTGTTCAGCTTGATTACCTTCTTGGCTCCCGGCTGTTCTCCGGGTACATAGGGTGTAATTCCCTTTACCGTTTCACTCCAAAATTTACTCATGCGCTACCTCCTTATAGGTCCGTTTTGATTTATTTTAAGGTTTCGACGACTTCAAGGATGTCCGTAGGTTTTTCGAATTTATACTTGGCGTCGATGTTCTCCTGATTGATGCAGCCCCACAGCGCAAGACCGAAGTCGATTCCCGCGTCTCTGGCACATTGGTAGTCATAGATGGTGTCACCGATATAAATCGATTTTTTGGGATCGGCACCCGAAATTTCGAGATATTTCAGCAGCGGCTCGGGATTCGGCTTGTGCTTTTTCGTATCGCTTGAACATACGGTATAGTCCATGTAATCCGTAAGGCCGAACGGGTTGAAATCGTCGATCACTTCCTGAGACGTCTTTGAGGTCACGACCCCGGCCGTCGCCTTTTTGTTCTTCAGCCCTTCAAGCAGGTCGGCAATCCCGTCAAATACTTTGACCGTTTCGAAGAACTCATGGATAAAATGATTCCACCGGTCATGCGCCCGCTTCACATCTTCTATCCCCAACTGAGGCAGCGAATCCCTGCCGGGAATGCCTAATGCGAATATAAGCCGCTCCCTCTCCACCACTCTGCCGTAGTCGGTTTCAAGCATTTTTTGCAACCCTTTAATCACCGCTTCTTCGGTGTCGATCAAAGTTCCGTCAATATCAAAGATTATTGATTCGTACATTATCTTCTCCCCCGCCCTCGTTCGTGTGATGGTTCACCAAATATCGACAATCGGCGTGCCGCTCTCCAGCCGGACTCTGCTCTCCGCTATCCAATCCTTAAACCATTGGTTGTCCGAGCCGCTGAACGTTTCATCCCCGGCAAAATTCCGAAAAGCGCCAATGTAGACGATCAATTCCCTGAGCCGTAAAAATAAGGGGATCTGCTTCAGCCGGCTCTCGTCCAGTTCATTTTCCAGATGATATCCTTTTAAAAAGAGCTTCATAAAGCGGCGCGCCTGCTCTTCTCTGAGCTTGTACCCTTCTTCACCGCCATATACATAAACGAGATAATATAGCTGGACGGCGATATCTTGGGTAACTTGCTTTGTATCCGGGGGCTTTCTCGAAGGCTGCCGCTGTGAAAAATAGTTCCGTATCCGTGTCGATTACTTCCATCCAATATCCACTCTCGGAAAGAATCGGTCTGGACACGGGTATTCCGTGGTCCGCCAAGTACAAAATCCATTCCAGTTCGGCCTGAACCGCCTGAGCGGAGCGATGTGTGCTTGGAGTCAGCCGCAAAATGCAGGGCCTGTCGCCTTGCCGATATTCGTAGACGAAATTTTGAAATCCGCCGATAAAGGTTAAATTCATGCCCGTTATCCCGTATTTGGCTGCGGCTCTCTCCGCATGGCTGCTGTTAAAAATATCGACGATCGCCTGTTCCAAAATTAGGCCTCCTTCCAAAAAAGCCTTATGATATAGATAGATCATATTTTATGCGGTGAATACGGTCAACTAGATTGAAGCCGGAGGCGCACAACGTGAAACAGGAATTTATCTTACAAAGCCGAGAAGACTCCTTCCTCTATAGGGAGGAGATGAATCGGCGGTTTTTTCGCTCTAACGCGAACATATGTGCTATAATAGAAATGTCTTACACGAAAGGAGGTTGTGTGCATGTTGGTGCATAAAGCTTATAAATATCGCATCTATCCCAATCCGGAACAACGGCAACTCATACATCAAATGTTTGGCTGTTGCCGCTTTGTCTTCAAACATTTCTTAGTCAAATGGAACGAAACCTATGCCGCAACAGGCAAAGGGTTGTCCTATAACACCTGTGCCACACAGCTTCCTGCACTCAAACAGCAATTTGAATGGTTGAAATCGGTAGATAGCATCGCTTTGCAATCGGCGGTGCGAAACGTGGCAGACAGCTTTGAACGTTTCTTCAAGAAACAAAATCAGGCTCCACGCTTCAAAAGCCGAAAGCATCCTGTGCAAAGCTACACCACTAAATACACCAATGACAACATTGCTATCGACGGAAACGACTTAAACTTCCGAAGCTTAGGTGGCTTCGCTTTGCCAACTCCAGAGCGTGTGAAGGTCGCATTCTTTCTGCTACCCTGCGGCGGAATGCGGCAGGCAAGTATTTTGTATCCCTCCTCTGCGAAGTGGAAATGAAACCTCTGCCGCAGACCGATAAGGAGATTGGCGTTGACCTTGGACTCAAGGAATTTGCGGTCTGCTCTGATAAGGTGCGGGTTCCCAATCCCAAAGTGTTTCGCAAATATGAACAAAAACTTGCATTTTGGCAACGCCGCATGGCTCGCCGTAACCAAGGGGGCTCCAATTGGCAGAAAGCCAAACAGAAGGTTGCCCAAATCCATGAAAAGATCGTGGGCAGCCGCCATGATTTTTTGCATCAACTCACCACGAAGCTGATTCGTGAAAACCAAACGATCAGCATCGAAAATCTGAGAGTGGCGAACATGCTCAAAAACCACAGGCTGGCCAAATCCATCGCCGATGCGTCCTGGAGTGAATTTGAACGTCAGCTTTCGTATAAAGCGGAATGGTATGGACGTACGGTGAAGGTTGCCGACACGTTCGCCCCAACGAGCCAAAGGTGTCATGTATGCGGCTATATTCATTCCGAAGTAAAGAAATTGTCTGTGCGGCAATGGGAATGTCCATCGTGCCATACCCTTCATGATCGAGATGAAAATGCCGCACATAACATCAAAAGCCTTGCTATTAAAATGTCAATACCACCTTTCCTTTAAATATTGCTAAGGCAAAAATCTTAAAACTGTGGGAAGATCGGTACAGATTTTCCTTTGGAAAACTGCGGGAACCGCAGGGATCGCTTGGTATACGATTTTTCGTGAGAAAATATCGATATGAATTCCTCTCAGTTGAAGGGATTACCCAAGAATCCCCCACTTCAAGTGTTAGCTAAGTGGGGGAGTGTTCAATACACTGACGCATTGGAGCAATGAGTACTGGACAATGATCGGGCCGATTTACCGGGAAGCTTTTCCAAGCGGGGCTAAACCGGAGGGGCTGCTGCGAAATATGCTGGAAAAGGGCATCGCTGCCATGCATGTCTTGATGTGCGAGGGGGAGTCGGGGGCGATCGCGGTAACGGGACTGGCCGGGTCTCAGCCGGACAAAAAACTGATCATCGACTACATGGCAGTACGTGCAGATTTGCGCGGTCAGGGCATCGGGAGAACGTTCCTCGGCAAAATCCGTGATTGGGCGGTCAAGGAGCACGGCGTCTCATCGATTATCATTGAGGTGGAGGCCGGAGATACAGCCGCGCATGCCGAGCGGTTTCATTTCTGGGAGCGCTGCGGCTTCGTCCGAACCGTTTATGTTCATACTTATATTTGGGTACCGGAGCCGTATACGGCGATGCTGCTGCCGCTGAATCCCGGAGATCCGGTCACGGACGACGGCCGCTCGCTCTTTCGGTATATTGAATCCTTCCACAAAAAAGCCTATCGGCGGGGATAGGTTAAACGGTTTAATCCGGATAAAAAAACAAGCTCTGCGGCTATGCCGCAGAGCATTAATGGTGAGAAGTGAATGTTCTATGCTAATACCCTCTTGCTAGGGTAATTTTCCTGAAATCCATCGACGAAGAATGGACCTTCGCAAAGATCTTCTTCTGCCTTTCAGATAGTACATGGATGAATCAACTACCTTTCGGAATTACACACAAATGTCTTTCCAGCCGACAATTGATACCTTCCACTTCCCACCTGATTATCATTACCCCAAACCTCGATGATCGAAACCTCCAAGCGCTTTTTTTTGAAAAGGCTCTGCCTTAAGTTCTCGGATTTGCAGCCCTACAGCGAGCTCGCGTTGAAGGTATCTCCGCCCTCAATGGTGCCTGACTCAAACCCTTTATTGAACCAGCTTTTCCGCTGCTCCGAACTGCCGTGTGTGAAGCTTTCCGGAACGGCGTAGCCTCTCGCCTTCTCCTGGAGCGTATCGTCGCCCACAGCGCTCGCCGCGTTCAGGGCCTCATCGATGTCGCCCGCTTCGAGCAAGTTCTTGTCCTGGGCGTAATGCGCCCAGACGCCGGCCAAATAATCGGCCTGCAGCTCGAAGCGGACCTGATAAGTATTGTCCTGCTGCATCCGGGAAGCGTATTTTTCCGTTGTGCCAAGCAGCGTCTGCACATGATGTCCAACCTCATGGGCGATTACATATGCCATCGCAAAGTCGCCGGGAGCCTGGAACTGGGTCTGCAGCTCGTTATAAAAGCTTAAATCGATATACAGTTTATGGTCGCCCGGACAATAGAACGGCCCCACCGCCGAGCTTGAGGTGCCGCAGGCGGACTGCACGCTGTCCGTATATAAGACAAGCGTCGGATTTTCATACGTAAGCCCTTCTTGCCTGAATACCTCCGACCAGACATCCTCCGTATCGGCGAGAACGACAGATACAAACTGTGAAAGTTCCTGCTCCTGCTGCGACAGCTGGTAATTGCCGGACGTTTGGGTGCTGGATGTGGTCGTCGTGATGCTGTCGAGCAGATCGCCCGGATTGCCGCCAAGCAGCGTGATGATCAGATAGATGATAATCCCGCCAACTCCAAGCCCCCCGCCGATCACCGCTTTGCCTCCCTTGCCTCTGCGGTCTTCCACATTCGAGCTTCCTCTTCTGCCCTGCCACTTCATTTGTGCCATCTCCTTCCGCAGGCCTTGTAGACCGTCGGGCTGCATGTAATTATGTAAAACCGGAACTTTGCATGAATGCTGACACTAGTGATTACCCAGTAACGGCGGTTCCCGCCACATTTTTCATTACGCAAATTTTATCCTTTGAGGTTTGAAGGCGTACAAAAACAAAAGGCCTCCAGTACGGAAGCCCTTCGTCACTATATATTCAATTGAAAAAGTTGCATCGTTAAGAATCGAAATTACGAATGGAAATTCCGGCCGTCCAGCACTTCAGGAACATAACCAGCACGGATGACGAAGTCGCCGAAATGCTCGCCGCTCTCCCGTTCTTTCGCGTAACGGTTGAAAATCGGCCCCAGCGTCTCCAGAATCTCGGTTTCTCCAATGTTCTCCTTGTACAGCTTGTTCAGCCGGTTGCCGGTAAAGCCGCCGCCCAAATACATGTTGTATTTGCCCGGAGCCTTGCCGATGAACGACAGCTCCGCCAGCGCCGGGCGGGCGCAGCTGTTCGGGCAGCCGGTCATGCGGATGACGATATCCTCGTCGCGAAGCCCTGCTTCTTCCAGCATTGGTTCAAGCTTGTCCAGCAGTGTCGGCAGATAGCGCTCGGACTCAGCCATGGCCAGTCCGCAGGTCGGAAGCGCCACGCAGGCCATCGAATTCCGGCGCAGCGCCGAGTATTGAATGCCGTCGGTCAGTCCGTACTCCTTGATCAGACCTTCGATTTTCTTCTTATTGCGGCTCGTGATGCCGCCGATGATCAGGTTCTGATTCGCCGTCAAACGGAAGTCGCCCGTGTGAACCTTCGCGATTTCCCGCAGGCCCGTCATCAGCGGATAGCCTTCCTCATCCTTGATCCGGCCGTTTTGGATGAAGAGCGTGAAATGCCACTTGCCGTCGCTTCCCTTAACCCAGCCGTAACGGTCGCCGTTGTGGTCGAAATGGAAAGGTCTCGCTTCCTGCAGCGCCCATCCCAGGCGCTCGGTCAGTTCACCGTTGAACCATTCCAGCCCACGGTCATCAAGCGTGTACTTGAAGCGTGCATGTTTGCGGATGGCGCGGTCGCCGTAATCCCGCTGGATGGTGACCGTCTTCTCAGCGACCTCGATAAGCTGATCCGGCGTACAGAAGCCGATCACCTTGGAGACTTGCGGATACGTTTTCGGGTCGCCGTGAGACATGCCCATGCCGCCGCCGACGCTTACGTTGAAGCCGGCCAGATGGCCGTCTTCAATAATCGCGATAAAGCCCAGATCCTGGGAGAACACGTCCACATCGTTGGACGGGGGAACGGCGATCCCGATCTTGAACTTGCGCGGCAGATAGACCGGTCCGTAAATCGGCTCCTGTTCGGCGCCGTCTTGGCTGTCCGTTAACTTTTCCCCGTCCAGCCAGATCTCATAGTACGCTTTCGAGCGCGGATCGAGATGATCGCTGACCTTGCGCGCCAACTCATAGACCTCGGAGTGAATCTCCGATTGATAGGGATTCGGATTGCACATGACGTTGCGGTTCACGTCGCCGCAGGCGGCAAGCGTGGTCAGCAGCGATTCATTGACTTCCTGGATCGTCTTTTTCAGATTCCATTTAATGACGCCGTGGAGCTGAAAAGACTGTCGGGTCGTCAGACGGATGGTGCCGTTGCCGTATTTATGTGAAATCCGGTCCATCATCAGCCATTGATTGGGCGTAACTACGCCGCCGGCCGCTCGGACACGAAGCATGAACTGGTAAGCAGGTTCCAATTTCGACTTGGCCCGCTCGCTCCGAAGATCCCGGTCATCCTGCATGTAACTGCCGTGATGCTTCATGAGACGGTTATCGTCCTCGGGAATGGAGCCCGTAATCGGATCGGCCAACGTCTCCGTCAGGCTTCCCCGCAAATAATTGCTTCTGCGCTTGATATCCTCCACATCGCTGTGGGGAGCGTCATGAGGCGGATATTTTTCGTAAAGTGCCATGTTGCTCTACTCCTCTCGGCGATTGATTGGTTGCGGGCTTAATATACATCGCGCTGGTAACGTTTTTGCTGCTGCATAAGGGTCAAATATTCGGCGGCTTCCTCGGAACTCAGGCCACCCTCCTGCTCAAGAATCGTGGCCAGCGCCGTGTGAACGTCATGCGCCATCCTCTTCTCGTCGCCGCATACGTATACCGCCGCGCCTTCCTGCAGCCACAGGTACAGGTCGCGGGCTTTCTCCAGCATGCGGTGCTGGACGTATACTTTCTTGTCGGTATCCCGGGAGAAAGCGACGTCGAGCCGGGTCAGCACGCCTTCTTTGAGCCAACGCTGCCATTCGACCTGGTACAGGAAATCCGTGGAGAAATGCTGGTCGCCGTAGAACAGCCACGTCTTGCCTTCCGCTCCGGTCTCCTCGCGTTCTCCAATAAAAGCGCGGAACGGGGCGACACCCGTTCCCGGTCCGATCATGATCACCGGCGTTTCCGGGTTCTCCGGAAGCTTGAAGTTCGAATTATGCTGAATATAGACCGGCACCTTGTCCCCCGGCTGAATCCGTTCCGCCAGTTGGACGGAGCAGACGCCGTAGCGGTCTCTTCCCTGGGATTCATAGCGTACCGCGCGGACCGTGATATGCACCTCGTCCGGATTGGCTTCCGGACTGCTGGAAATGGAATACAGACGCGCGGGAAGCTTCCGCAGAATTTTCACGAAATCGCCTGCCGGGATTCCGGTCAAGCCATAATCCTGCACCAGATCAAGCAAATCACGGTCTTCGGCATAAGCCCGAAGCTCCTGCTCGCGTCCTGGCGCGAGCAGTTCCTTAAGGCTGCTCTCGGGCGCAAGGCCTGCCGCCTGCTCCAGCAGCGGCTTGGTCAGCACCGTGATTTCATAGTGGCGGAGCAGAGCTTCGCGAAGCGGAAGCACGCCGTTTTTGCCAGCGGTTATCGGCTCTTCCGGCTTCCAGCCCGCTGCCTGAATCAGTTCATCGACAAGCCTTGGATGATTCTCCGGATACAGTCCGAGACTGTCGCCCGGCTCGTATTTCAGATTGGAGCCTTCAAGGGAAAGCTCGATATGGCGGGTTTCACGGTCCGAGCCGCGCCCGTTGAGATTCAGATTCTCCAGCACTTCGGCGTAGAACGGATTGCTTCTCGAGTATTCCGATTCAGTCCCGGTTTCCGCAATTGCAGCGCCGGCGCTTCCGGCAGCCTGAACCGGGGTTCCTTCTCCGAGAGAAGCAATAACGGCATTCATCCACTCCGAAGCTGGTTCCTCGAAATCCACGTCGCAATCGGCGCGAGGCACAAGTCGCTTGCCGCCAAGCTCCTCCAGACGCTTGTCGAAATCCTTGCCTGTCTTGCAGTAAAATTCATATGACATATCGCCAAGCGCCAGCACGGAATAACTTAGGGAAGTCAGCTCTGGCGCCCGCTTGCTGTGCAGGAACTCATAGAAGGAAATAGCATTGTCCGGCGGTTCCCCTTCTCCGTGGGTGCTTACCAGGATAAGAAGGTTCTCGACCTTCTTAAGCGCATTCGGTTTGAAATCGCTCATCGCGGACAGGACGACCTTGAATCCGAGCTCCTCCAGTCTCTTAGCGAATTTCTTCGCCAGTCCGCGAGCGTTGTCCGTCTGCGATCCGAAGAGCACGGTTACTTCCTTGGGCACTGCGTTTACCGGCGCGGACACAGCCTGTACATTCGCTGTCGCTGAAGCCACTGCGGAAGGCGCAAGAACCGCCGCCCCGAGGGCCGTCAGATAACCGCTGAGCCATAACCGTTGGCTTTCGGAAAGGGTTGGCAGAAGACGGTTCAACAGCTCCGCCTGCTCCTGATTAAACGGACTATTCGTTACTTGAAGTTCCAAAAACATACACCCGCCTCATCTTTTCATCATAAATTTCAAGTAATTTTATCACAATGTAAGTATCCCTCTTTAGAACCTATCATAGTAGGTGAGGCAGGTCAATTAGTATCATCTTATAGCTTTTATCAGTTATAGTTATACAAGGATCGGCTGTTGTTTATACGGAGAACTGGGGGTAATCTTTTGCTTACAAAAATAAAATGGTTCCAAGCCGTCTACGGCCTGCTCGTCGCGGCTGTGATCCTGTCTCTATTTCCGAAGTATTCCTATAATGATCCGGATACCTTCTGGCATATCGAGCTTGGGCAATATATGATTCAGCACCATACCGTGCTTCACCACGCCATACATACTTTTTACGGAGACAAACTTCCTTATATTCCGCATGAATTCGGGTTTCAAATCGTCGCTGCGGGTCTGTATATGACATTCGGATGGCCCGGGGTTTACCTGCTGACGGCATTCTGTCTGTTTCTGTTAATTCTCGGGCTGCTGCAGATGGCCAAAATTTCGCGCAGAGAGCTGGGCTTCAGAGAGGATCATCCGCTCCTTCTGCCTTTTGTGCTGCTGATTTCCGTCTGGATTTACTACAATTATTTCAAGGGCAGACCGCAGATGGTTTCGTCGTGGATGATTGTGTGGTTCTTTGTGTATTTACGCAGATTCCAGATGCAGCCTGTGGTCAAACCCGCCGCAGCCATGATCGTCCTTTCTTTCGGAATTGCCAATTTCCATGCAGGCGTCTGGCTCGTTATTGTCGTGTTCACGGGAATGGCCTTTCTCGAAGCCTGGATCGCCCGAAAGCTGGACAAGCGCCGCCTTCTCGCCTTTGCCGGGGTGGTGATCGCCGGGATTCCGAATCCGGGCGGCATCAAGAGTTTGCTGTACATTTTGACGGTGAGCAGGAACAACTTCAACATGCTGATCAACGAATGGCAGCCGATTGCGTTCGGCAAATGGGATACGTCGGCCATGACGCTCCTGCTGCTGTTTTTTGCCCTGACTCTGCCCTTCTCGCTGTACCGGAAACCGTTCCGGTTCTTTCTGATGCTGGGGATTCTGTATCTCGGCGTGTCCAACTTCAAGCAGAACCTGTTCATGTGGCTGTTCATTCCGTATTTCGCCGGGGCGTTCTTTGAAGCTTTTCCCTGGATGCGAAAGGTCGATATCCGGTTAAAGCCATGGATGATCCGTACCGCGCTTGCCGCCGGACTGTTGGTCAACTGCATCGTCAATTTCGCTTCCCCTCCCACAGTGAACGAGCGCAGCTATCCGGTTGACGAAATGGCCTATATTTTAAAATACCATACGGGAACCGCGCGTCCGAAAGTGCTGGCTCCCTATGGATCATCCGGCTATGTGATGTACCGGGGAGGCGATGTCCTGTGCGACGGCAGGCAGGACCCTTTCATTACCCGCGAATCGCTCGGCGCTTACGGCTGGACCGCGTTCGAGCGGTCGATGTACGGTTTCTCCGACGTTCTGCCGGATATTGCGGACTATGACAAGCCCGAATACATCATCGTCCGCAACACCGCTTCCACCCGGCTGTTCGAGGGCTGGCGAAAAGCCTTCGGCGAGCCGGTCTACCGTGGACGGTTCGGCAGCGTGTTCGCTTATAGCGGAGGCAAAAAAACGTAAGTAGATGAACTCTCAGCGCTATTATTCACCATGCTAAACGGCTGTGTGCAAAAAAACGGCTTGGTCCATTCTCTATTAGAGAAGAGCCAAGCCGTTACTATTCAGTGCGCCAAAAGGGGGAGATTAAGCGTCACCGTTGTTCCTTCGCCCGGCTTGCTTGCGATGGCGATCGCGCCGCCGTATCCCCGCATGAGCCGCTCCGCGATGGCAAGGCCCAGACCTGTGCCTCCCTGCTCCCGGCTTCTCGATTTGTCCGCTCTGTAAAAGCGCTGGAACACATGCGGCAGATCTTCTTCCGGAATCCCGATGCCACGGTCCCTGACCGCAATTTGGACGCTTCCGCCGTCAATGGCGGCCGAAATGAATATTTCTTTGTGCTCCATGGAATATTTGACAGCATTGTCCAGCACGATGAGCAGAACCTGCTCCAGATGATGATGCTTGATGTTGACCTCGGCTCCTTCGGCGGATTCAAGCTCGCATTGAAAAGTGAATTCAGGGTGCAGCAGCTCGAAATTCCTCACGGCATAGTTAACCGCTTCAATCGCCAGCGTTGCGCAGACTTCGCCGTCGCTCCGCAAGGCTTCCACGCGTGTAAGCTCCAGTAATTCGTTGACGATTCCCTTGAGCCGCCCAAGCTCCTGTACTGATACCTGAAGCGACTCCTCCAAAATATCCGGATTGTTCTTGCCCCAACGATGAAGCAGAGAGATATGTCCCTCGATAATGGAGATCGGCGTTCTGAGCTCGTGAGACGCATCCGCAACAAACTGCTGCTGGTTATGAAACGCCTGCTCCAGCTGGTTCATCAATTCGTTAAAGACATTGGCCAGGTTACCGAGCTCATCTTTGCCGTTGGGAACGGCCACCCGCTCCTGAAGACCCTTGCGCTTGATGTTATTCATCGTCACCGTCAGCTCGCGGATCGGACCCAGCAGCTTGCGGGACAGAAAAACTCCGCCCAGTCCGCTCAGCAGGAAGGCAACGAGAAATCCCGCCAGCATGACGGCCAACAACATTTTGCTAAGCTTGTCCGAGCTCTCCAGATTGTTCACGATTTCAATAGTCCCTGCAAAGGACGCCGAATCAACGGGTCTGCGGATCACCAGCAGATGGTCATCGCCGTGCCACGCGGTATAGGATACGGTGCTGTCTGACCTCTGCGGCGCTATCCAATCTTCCGGCAGTCTGTCGGAGACGGTCAGGACGGGATTGCCCCCCCTGTTTAATATCCGGATCATCTGATTGCTCGAGTTGAGGCTGTCAATGAACGGCCCAATGCTTCCGACGGACTCCTCCGTCACCTTTTCGATTTCGAAATAGCTGCGGATTTCTTCCGCGCTCTTCAGAGCGGCGCTTTCTGTCCGGCCGAACATCCAGTTGTTGATGACAATATATTGAATGGCGTTGTAGGCAAGAAACAGGATGCACATCAAAGCGGCCGCCCAAAATGTCATTTTCCAGCGGATCGACAGCCGGGCCAGCCCGTGTCTCAGCCTGTTCATTTCCGCATCACATAGCCGAGGCCGCGCAGCGTCTGAATCAAGCTCGGTCTTCCCGGCTCGTCGATTTTGTTCCGAATATAGCTGATATATACATCGACCGCTTTGCTGTCCACCTCGGAATCGTATCCCCAGATGGCTTCCAACAGCATCTCGCGTGTCATAGCTCGTCCCAAGTTCTCCATCAATACCTGCAAAATCTCGAACTCCCGCTTCGTCAAATCGATTGCCGTCCCGTTCTTTGAAACCGTCCGTCCTTCAACGTCCAGCTCCAGATCGGCGCAGCGCAGTATCCGGGACTGGCTCGCATTGCCGGAGCGGCGAAGCAGGGACCGCATCCGGGCCAGCAGCTCTTCGATATCAAAAGGCTTCGAAATATAATCGTCCGCCCCGCTGTCAAGTCCCGCCACTTTATCCGCCAGTCCGTCTCTCGCCGTAATCATAATGATCGGCGTTTCCTTGGCTGTCCGAATGTGGGTGCACACCGCCAGTCCGTTAAGTCCCGGCAGCATAAGGTCAAGCAGTACCATATCCCACTCCTCCTCCAGAGCCCGTTCAAGTCCTTTCTTCCCCTCATAGGCGACAGTAACCGCGTAGCCCGCATGCTGTAGCTCCAATTCAATGAAGCGCGCCAAATTTTTCTCGTCTTCGATCAGAAGTATTTTGTGCATACGCTGTCCTTTCGTTTCCGCTTCAATAAATGTGATTTCTCTCAATATTCTACTTCATTTTACTGCTCTTTCCTTAACCTACGATTAAGAGCACTCGATGATAAGCAAAATAAAAAGCCCTCCTCAGCCTAGTGAGGAGAGCTCCGTCCGTCATGTCAAATCAGCGCAATGGCAAGCAAAGTGAACAGGCTCAGCGTGATAATTGGGTTCACATACCCATACGGATAAGGATAGGGATAGTAGCCCGAGGTTCTAACGCCGCCTCTTTCGGGCTCCAGGTAGACATTGTGCATATCCACATCTTTTATCGTACCTCTGTACTCTTTGCCATCTCTCGTCATAATGCGGACTTTTCTCCCTTTGCATCTCAAACAATTGTAATAGGCTTCCACAAGATCACTCCTCCCTTATACCTGCATAGTATGGGGGACGGCGCATGCGGGAAACGGCTAATGTACAGCGCGCCAGGCTTTTATAAGAATTTCCAGAAATCTATTGACTCTCACAAGGTGGCAGGGTTTAGAGTTATAGTACAATCCGGATTGAAGCGCCGATTCCCCTAAAGTCATTAGGAAGGCAGCTGATGAAGCTTGAGGCGGATGTGAATTAAGTGAATGCCGATTAAGCGGGCTACCAGTTCATCTCAAAGGCAAGGCGGTCGGCAGCGGGGAAAGTTGGTGGATTGCGGAGATTCCTGCTTTTATACATCTTTTTCCGTGGAAATCTTCCTCACAAACCCAATTCCTGCAAAAGTGCAGGCATTTCCACCTCCTTTCTCCCGATGCGGCGCGCATTGCTCTAAAGGCTGCATATTCGCAGCCTTTACTTCTTCCTACGCAAAATTCGCCTGACAAACCTGCAGATTTGCAGGAAAACGCCACGGTTACGCTGAACACAGACTGAATAGACGAATAAGCCGCCCCCTTCATCCCCTTGCACGAAGATGGCCGACGCAATAATGCAACAAAAAAACGGGTGCCGCCCTTTACGGACAACACCCGATATTTTTTCAATAACAGTTCGAATTTCGATGTTAAGCAATGAACGTCTCGGCAATCAGAAACAAATTCAATGCTACAACGATACTGGCAATGACCCAGCCGAGCGCGGAGGTAATTCTGCGGTTGACGAGCCCGCCCATCAGCTTGCGGTCGCTGGTAAAGATAATTAACGGAATCAGCGCGAACGCAATGCCGAAAGAAAGAATAACCTGGCTCATTACAAGCGCATGCGTCGGATCAACGCCCGACAATATGATCGCAAGAGGCGGAATGGTTGTAATCGCGCGGCGGAGATACAGATTGATTCTTCTGTTGATAAATCCCTGCATGACGACATCTCCTGCCATAGTGCCGACGGAAGCGCTGGAAAGCCCGGCAATCAGCAGACCGAGACCAAAGGAAACAGCCGTAACGGGTCCAACCAGCTGGCCGAATTGGTGATAAGCCACTTCCAGGTCCTCTACAGCAAGACCGTTCTTGAAAAAGGCCGCTGCCGAAACGATCACCATCGCCATATTTACCGCGCCCGCAATAAACATCGCAATCAGTATATCGATGAACTCCAGCTTGAAAATTTTCTTCTTCTCCTCGTCGTCTTTGCCCACAATCCGGTTCTGGGTTAGCGAGGAATGCAAATAGATCGCGTGCGGCATAACGGTAGCTCCAAGAATGCCTGCCGCCAGCAACACGCTGTCAACGCCCTGAAAGCTTGGTGTCACGATTCCGTGGAACACGTCGCCCATATCCGGCTTAGCCATGATGACTTGAAAAGCGAACGCCAGCACAACTACCAGAATCATGGCGGCGATTCCCGCTTCAAGAGAACGATATCCCCGCCGTTGAAGCTCAAGTATGGCGAAGGAACCTGCCGCCGTGATCAGCGCCGCGGGCAGCATCGGAATGTCGAACAGAAGATACAGGCCTAGCGCCGCCCCGAGAAATTCCGCCAGGTCGGTCGCCATGATGACCAGTTCGCTTTGAATCCATAGAAAGAACGAAGCTCTCTTAGGAAAGCGCGCGCGGGCAACCTCAGGCAAATTGTGGCCGGTCGCGATGCCGAGCTTGGCGGACAACGATTGAATCAGAACAGCCATCAAGTTGGAGGCTGCGATAACCCAGAGCAGGAGATAACCGTACTTTGAGCCTGCCGTAATATTGGTAGCGAAGTTTCCAGGGTCGAGATAAGCGACAGCCGCAATAAAAGCGGGTCCGAGGAAAGGAAGAATTCGTTTCAAGCCCTTCCCTTTTCCTTGCAATGCGGAGCGGGCGGCGAGAAGATGTCTTTCTTTTTGCTGGGCGGTGCCCAAAGGATAGGTGCGTTCCATCATTCTTGTTACCTCCCCGCCTAAAAATTAGCCAAGCACATAAAAGTTTACCTGATGCAACATTTCTTAGGCTTATTATATTCTCCTTTACCCATTTTGTAAACGTGTAGTTAGCCTATTGTAGCCGATTACTATGCTGTAAATCACAAAAACCCAAACAGAGACCGGCGGCTGTGCCGGCACTGCTTGGGTTTGTTGTTCACTATAGGTTTGAGCGGTTCGCTATTCGGTTGGATCAGCGTGTTCCGCCCTTCATATCCCAGACATACACGACTGCGGCTGCCAGGAGCCCTAAAAAAGCAAGCAGCGCCCCGAACCAGGGAAGAGCGGAAAGGCCGACATGCGTAATAATATATCCCCCGAAAAAGGCTCCGAATGCGTTGCCCAGATTCAGCGCGGAGTGGTTTGACGTGGAGGCTAGCGCCGGAGCGTCCTTCGCCAAATTCATGATTCGGACCTGAAGGCCCGGAAGCACGCCAAAGGCGCCGGCGCCCCAGATAAATATGGTAATGACCGCGAGTGCCGGAATGTGGACCGAATAGGCGAAAAAGGCCAGGACGGCCGCAAGAAAAGCAAAGTTCACAAGCATCGAGGGCATGAGCTTCCAGTCGGCCAGCCTGCCCCCTATGATATTTCCTGTTGTTACGCCTACGCCGAACAGCACGAGAATCAAGGCGACGATGCTCTCCGAGAACCCGGTAATGTCCTCCAGCAGCGGTGTAATATACGTGAAGACGGAGAAAAGGCTGGCGCACCCGAACGCTCCTGTCAGCAGAACAAGCAGTAGCTTCGGCTGTATCAGCGCCCGAAGCTGGCGTGTAAGGCTTGAAGTTTCCTCCGCCTTGATTACGGGCACGAGCAGCAGGATGCCGGCAAGCGAGAGCACGCCCATCACGACCACGGCGCCGAACGACGCTCTCCAGCCCAGATGTTGGCCGATAAACGTCCCAACCGGGACGCCAATTATATTGGCTACGGTCAATCCGGCCATCATAATCGAAACCGCCGCGGCACGCCGCCCCGGCTTGACGAGGCTCGCCGCGATGACGGAACCGACGCCGAAAAAGGTCCCGTGGGCCAAGGCGGTAAACAGTCTGGCTCCCATCAGTACGTTGTAGTTCGGCGCAAATGCGGCAATGCCGTTCCCGATGATAAAGAAGATCATCAGCAGGCAAAGCAACTGTTTTTGTGGAAGCCGGTACGTCAGCATCGCCAGAATCGGAGCCCCGATGGCGACGCCCAGCGCATAGCTGGTAATCAGTTGTCCCGCCGAAGCGATCGAAACGTGCAGATCCTCGGCTACATTAGGCAATATGCCCATAATAACGAATTCAGTCATTCCGATGGCAAAAGCGCCGAGCGTCAAAGACAAAAGCGCCAAAGGAATGCGTTCCTTTACTTGTACGCTCGGGTTTGCGGATAGCGGTGTGCTCATTTCTTTATTCTCCTTATCTTAAATACTGTTTCCGGCATGATGCAGGCGCTCTCTCCGTTATGCATCAAGAAGGCGAGCGCCTCAAAGTCCGCTGCAAGGCTCATTCAAAATCAGAAGCTGCGGCCGGTAAATGCTTTACTTATTTTAAACTGTGAAAATGAAACTGTCGATGTGAAAATTGCAAAAAACGGCCCCGCCAGGGAAACATCCCCCGGCGAAGCCGTCAACATTAAGGCTAGACTCTGCTTTTTTCCCTTTCCACGACCTCGATATTGTCCTTGCCGCCATAGAAATCCCACCAGGGGGTCGCAGCCTTTGACAGCACTTCGCCCAGATGGATCATCCGCCGCACCCCCTCTTCCTTCAGCCATGCCCGCAGCGCTTCGGCTCCGTGCTTGCCGTAGATCTCAACACCGTCCTGCCAGGTTGCCCGTCCGCATAGCACGCCCGAGAACGGAACTTCGGCTTCGCCGGCAAGCTCCAGCGTCTCGATGAACGTTTCATTCGTCACGCCCGCGCTCAAATAAATGAACGGAACGGTCGTCAGATCCGCCGTATCCTTGAAATGCGCAATCGCTTCTTCTCGCGTATACACGGCTTCGCCGCCCGCGTTGGCCCGGGTGCCTGCGACATACTTCAGGTTAATCGGAACCTCCACTTTAAGGACGTCGATCTTGTACTGGGGCTTGGTGAATTCCTGCATGTATTTTTTCACTTTTTCCGGCTTGGCCTTGGCAAATTCCGCTCCGGCGGAATCCGTGAGGGTATCGCTGTACGTGACGGCCTCGAAGAAAAAAGGGATATCCACGGATTCGCATTCCGCTCCGACCCGTTCGATAAAGGCATGTTTAATCGTGTTAATCTTCACGTCGTCGTCCGGATCGTAATACATCAGAATTTTGATGGCATCAACGCCTTTTTCCGCATAGCGGCGCACCGACCATTCCGGCAGCAGATCGGGCAGGCGTCCTTTTTCCGCAGCGTCATAGCCCGTTTCCTCATATGCGATCAGCAGCCCGGTATCCTTATGCCGGACCGCCGCCGCATCCCAGCCGTACTCCGGGTCGAGCAGGATTGCGCTGGAGTATGGCGTCAGCTCTTCGGACACCAGTCTTTTGAATTCAGCGACATGCCGTTCGTCCGCTTCGCCTCCGAGAGCGCGTCCAAGCGATTTCTTGAGCGACCCCCGCTGATCGATTGCCGTCGCCACAAACAGCCCCCGGTCATTGGACAGCTTGATTAACCGGTCGGATTTTCCTTTGGATATTCTCACACTCATCTGACGTTCCTCCTTCATCTCCTAATATGTCCCAACGGTTGGTCCGCTATTTCGTATTTAACCGCCAGGACGGAGATCAACCAGGAAACTATAAATCCCGGCTGGAGAACAGCCGCAGAGAGACAAGATAGGAAGCAGCCACAAATAAGATGTAGATAGCACCTCCGACCAACCATTTTTCAAGACCCAAACCCTCGGTGCCCAGTACAAAGGTCTTCAGCCCCGGAATCGCTTTGATGATGCCTCCCAAATTCATAATGCCGAAGAATAAGCCCAAAAAGAACGCGGTATTCACATATTGAGCTCCCTTGGGACCGAGCCAGTAAAATAAAGGCAGGTAAACCGAGGCCATCAACGGTACCGACAGAATAGAGACCCCCAGCTCTCTCCAGTTCATACTCAGGCTGCCATATCCCAGCTGCGCAAGCGCCAGACTGAACACCAGCGCAAAAGCTACGCCAATCAAGATAAACGGCAGTACCGATACATATTTCGAGGCAACGATCAATCTGCGGTGTACCGGAAGACTGAGCGAGAATCTTATATTCACATTTCGGATATCCTGCAGGCAGGAGGTAAGGAGCATCATCATGGCTGGGAACGTAATAAACAGACTCACGCCGAACTGTGCGGATTTCGCATTCATAATGGACAGAACCATGAGATAGGGAACCCCAAACAGCAGAAAATTTCTGGACAGCATAAAATCCTTGCGGATCAAGGAAACGAGATTAGACATGAGCCTTGCCTCCTTTTACAGTGAAATACATAATGTCTTCGAGCGTCGGCGCTTCGAGCAGCGCATTTCCCTGAAACGCCCTTTCCGCTTCCCGCCGGTCCGCCAAGGCTTCAAATCCGTGAGCCCCTTCCTTTACTCCGACAAAATACTTCTTAACATCCTTATCGAGCAGCTCGCGCCCGCCCTTGACCAGCACATACCGTTCCAGCACTTCATCCTTGCTGTCGCTGAAGACAACCTTCCCCCGGTTCATAAAAATGATATAGTCCGCGATCCGGTCCAGATCCGTCGTATTGTGGGTAGAGAAGATGATCGACTTGTTCTCGTCGAGAATCTGCTCCCCGAGCAGATCCAAGAGCTCCCTGCGGAAGACGGGATCAAGGCCAGCGGTCGGTTCGTCCATGAGCAGAAGGTCCGCATCGTGGGACAGCGCCACCGCCAGCGAGAACTTCATCTTCATTCCTCTCGACAGGTTCTTGATCTTGGACTTTTCGGAAAGCTCGAACATTTCCAAATAACGGGTAAAGGCTGCATGATCCCAATGCTGATAAAAGGGCGCAATCATTTTTCTCATATTCCGGATCGTCATATTCTCATAGAAATAATTCTCGTCCGAGACGTACCCGATGCGTTCCTTCAGGCCAGGGTTATCCGCAAGCGTCTTGCCGAATATTCGAACCTCCCCGCTGCTTGGACGCACCATATCCATCATGATCTTGATCAGCGTACTCTTCCCGGCGCCGTTGGGACCGATCAATCCGGTGATAAACCCTTTTTTCACCTCAAACTGTACCTGATCCAGCGCAAAACGTTCAAAAGACTTGGAAACTCCCCGAATTTCAACCACATTACTCATTCCTGCTCCTCCTTAAGCGTCCTGAATATGTCAACCATTTCCGCAAACTCGATCCCGAGCAGCCTGCTCTCTTCCATCACTTCTTTCATTTTCTCCTCCAAGAGCCGGTATCGCTGTTCACGGATATACTGCTGATTCATGCCGGACACAAAGGAGCCTTTTCCCACCAGAGAATTGACAAGACCTTCCCGCTCTAATTCCTCGTATGCGCGCTTAGTCGTAATGACGCTGATCTGCAAATCCTTGGCCAATTGACGGATCGAAGGCAGAGGGTCCCCTGCGGCAAGCTCGCCCTGTAAAATCAACTGCCGGATCTGGCTCACAATCTGCGCATAAATCGGTTCTCCCGATGAGTTGGATAAAATTATGTTCATCATTCACCCCATTCTGCTGCGCTGTCTATATTGTATATATATTATATATACAATATGTTCTTTGTTGTCAACGTCATTTTCCCCATTTTGCAAATTTCTGGATGATACCACGGCAAAAAGCACATCCTGCGCTTGTGGCAGAATGTGCTTTTTGAGCTAATGGCGTGAGGACGCCGTTCTGTGCTAAACCGGCCGGAGGCTTTATTTAGCCTTTGATCAGCGTCTCCGCGCCGTCGACGAACACCTTGGTGCCCGTAATGTGGGAAGCTTCTTCGCTTGCGAGAAAGAGCACCAGATTCGCGACCTCTTCCGGCTTCCCGGGAGCATGCGTCAGCGGGACGCCGTCCTGAGGGATGTCAAACGGATATTTGATTTCATCCAGATGCTCGGATTTCTTCTGGGAATCGAAAATATTCGTGTCGATGATACCCGGGCAGACGGCGTTTACGCGGATTTTGTACTGGGCCAGCTCCAGCGCCGCCATCTCGGCGAATACGGCAACCGCCGCCTTGGAGGTGCTGTAAGCCGAAAAACCCGGCTGGGCGAACTGCCGGCTGCCGCTGACCGAGCTGGTCACCGTAATGGAGCCGCCTTTTTCTTTCATATAAGGAATGGCCTGCTTCACCGTCTCGAAGGTCCCGATTACGTTGTTCGAAATCGTTCCGGCCCATTCTTCCGAAGGAAAATACTCAATCGGGGACGCCATCCCCAGAGCTCCCGCATTGGCAAATACGGTATCAATGGTGCCCCACTGCTCCACCGTCTCTTTGACCGCGGGGCCGATTTCCTCAGCCTTGGAAGTATCAGCGATAAAGCTGATCGCTTCCCCGCCAGCGTTCTTGATCTCCGCCTCGGTCTGGCTGATCGTCTGTTCGTTCTTGTCGATTAGACTGACTTTTGCGCCTTCGGCCGCCAAACGAATGGCAGCGGCTTTGCCAATCCCGGAAGCTGCTCCTGTCACAATTGCGACCTTGTCCTGCATTCTGTTCATAGAATCTCCGCTCCTTTGTACGTTTGATATGTGCCCCGTAAGGCTTGAATGAATGCCTCTTGTTCATTACCCCGCTGATTCGAAAATAATCAAAAAAACGAAAAATGCCTACCCTGATTATCGAGGCCACTGAAAAACATAGCTTTTTAAGTGGGCTGAAAGAGAACCCATCAAAAAAGACGACATTCATTCACGTATTTCCGAATGACATGTCGTCTTTTTGCTTGTTGTCAGAGGAGGAGATGAGCCTTATGGCTCCAGCAGCTTCAAAATTCGTTTCAGATTCACAGAAAATATCGCCATGGCTCCTTGTATTTCCATGCCAACCAGACCCGAGGAGGATGCAACATCATACCCGTGTCTATGCTTAAGTTCACTGTTCTTGGCCTCAATTTTGTACCGTTCTTTTGCCTTAGCCTTAAACGCTTCGCTTTCCTGAAATGCAGCCTGCGCCAGATGTTCATCGCACTTTATGCTTACCGAATAGGTTTTGCTTTTTGCCCCTTCCTTGTAGCACCCTTCCCGAAGCGGGCACATCTTGCATTTGTTCACATCGAAATAATACGTATCCACCTGGTTTTTGCCCTTCCCTTTCTTTCCTTGGCGCGCCCGGCGCGTCGCCAGATGTCCGGCCTTGCAGACATACATCCCCGCATCTTTGTTAAACTCAAATTCGTCTTCTTTCTTCCGGTTGCCTTGGGTAATGAGCGGATTTAGTTTGGATACGAGTTCGATTTCATTTTGTTCGCTGTACGCCAGATTGTCTTTCTCCGAGTAGGCGGTATCGCCAATCACCGTCTCCACTGTCATCCCCGCCGCTTTGCTTTTTTCTATCAACGTCTTTAGCTGCTTGCCGTCGGGTTGTTCGCCGGTAGTAATCGTGGCGGCTGTAATGATTCGCTCCTCGCTTATCGCAATATGAGTCTTGTACCCGAAAAAAGAGGAGTCTGCACTTTTGTGGCCGACTTTGGCATCCGGATCCACGGAAGTTTGCAAATGCTCTAGGTCATCGGTAATGGTTTCTTTTAGCAAGTTGAGCGGTTCCCTCACCTTGGGCAATTCGGTAAAACGTCCGTCCGCTTCAATCACCGCGATCAACTGCTCGCAATAACGAATTTCATCCTGAATGACATTCGTGACCGGTTTGCACGGAAAGACGTTTTTCATCGACTCATCCAGGGGGTAGATCGCTTTTCTCAGTATTTTGGAGCGCTCCCGCAGTACCTCTTGCGGCGTCTTTTGGGTATAGCGAGCCTTCGTGTGAGTGGCGTCCACAATAATAGATTTGCTGCGGATGACGCCTTTTTCCATAGCAATTTCCACCGTTTTTCCGATGAGCAGATCCAGCAGCTTCATGTCTTTAAGCCGCAATTTGCGGAACTTGGTAAGCAGGCTGGGCTCGATCACTTCTTCCTCGGGGGCCATATGCAGAAAGAACTTGAACGCTAAATCCGTTTTCGAACGCTCGACTAAATCGACATCGGACAAGTCAAACATCGATTTGAGCAGCAAATACTTAAACATCCGGACCGGGTCCTGCGCAGTGCGTCCGTTGTCGTGGCAATAGCTCTCCTGAAGCTCTTCGTAGACAAAGCTAAAGTCCACCAGTTCGTCCATTTTCCGCAACATGTGATCTTGGGGAACCAAGATGTTGTAGAGTTCAATATAGGGACTTAAGATTAAGCTCTGCTGTTTCGGAAGCATCCGGACCACCAGCCTTTAATTTGATGCTTTCAGTATACCGAAAAAAAGAGACAGCTTCCTCAAATTATTGAGAAACTGTCTCTTTCTATGACTGGATGACTTTTTCAGTGGCCTCTGATTATCCGGGAGGCATTTTGATAGAATGCGCTTTAATCATAGTGGCAAGATCGTCAAATGAATATTTATGGTTAACCATGTCAACGGTAAAATCTGCCGCTGTCCCTTGCTCCATTTGAAAATAAAACCCATTAAACCTAAGAAAAATGAGCAATGAGGTGAAGGCCGTTCTTTTATTGGCATTTTGAAAAGGATGATTCTGTCCGAGAGATTCAAATAATGCCGCTGCCTTATCCCATATTGACGAATACGCATCTTCTCCAAAGGCGGAACTTTGAGGCCTGAGAACCGCAGATTCGAGAAGAGAGGGATTTTTTATACCAATCTGTTCCCCTTTGCTATAATTCTGAATCATGGCGACATTGATAGCAATAACCTCTTGCACAGTCAAGTAACGTATATTCATCTGTCCTTTAACTCTTTTAAGGTTCGGTCATATTCATGGATAACGTCATTCAAATTCTCGAAAAAATCCGGACTGATTCCTTCAGGCAAGTGTATTTTATGGGCTTTTTTGATAATAATTTCTCCATTAGCCTGATTGACATCGATTTGAACCGTATCGCCCAATTCCAGACCAATTTGCTTTAGAGCGTCGGTCATAGTGATTCCAAGACTATTTCCAAATTTCGTTACTTTTCGTTCCATATCGTTCACCTTGCCCATCCTTTTCCCTCCTCATTATATTATTCAACTGTTAGAACAATTATACATTGTTTCAAGCCCGAAGGAATGCGCAATCCTCATGGACATGAAAAAAGGACACCGTATCCGGTGCCCTTGAAAGCGAAGCGGACTTCGCCTTAGGTATTGCACGCCGGGAGCTTTACCGCTCCCGATAGGCCGATGCTACTCGTAGGAACTTTGCTCGTTCGCCTTATAGCCCTTGTCTCTGCGGAGCATCTCCTTGCGCTTATCCATCTGCTCCTGCTCCATCTGATTGGCCTCGTGGGAGGTCGGCGCCACTTGCTCCAAATCTTTCACCGTGTTGATCAAGTTTTTGTCGGGACTCATGAGTATCCTCTCCTTAACCTTACATTGTTTACTTGATTAGTGTCCCGGTCAGGAAGGAAAATTATACATGGTTGCACTGCTCTCCAGTCCCATTAGCTTGTGCTCAGCGACAGTCCGATAATCTCAGACCGGCTGGCCAGCCGGATGGGCGGACCCCATGTGCCAAACCCCGAAGAGACAATCACATGCAGATTCTCTTTATGAAGGTAGCCCCAGTCCAGCTCGAACAGCCGTCTTGTGATCCAGTGGATGGGCGCGATTTGTCCCCGGTGCGTGTGGCCGGAGAGAAGCACATCCACTCCCGCTGCCGCCGCGGCGTCAAAGCCTGTCGGCTGATGGTCCATCATAATGACGGGACGGGACAGATCGAGACCTTCCAGCAGGGAGGCGACGCTCTTGCGCCCTTCGCTGTCCATGCTCTCCGCCGTCTTGTCTTTCCTGCCCACAATGTAGACGCCGGCAGCTTCGGCCACCTCGTCCTGCAGCACGCGAATGCCGATGGCTCCCATCAGTTCTGTATACTTCTCGATATCCCCGCCATAATATTCATGATTGCCCAGCACGGCGTAAATGCCATAACGGGCCTTAAGCTTGCTTAGCTGCTCACTCATCCGATTGCGGACGAACGGCTCCAGACTGTCATCGAGCACATCGCCCGCCAGCAAAATAATATCCGGGTTCATCGCGTTCATCCGCTCAACCATCTTTTTCAAATGCCGGTTGCCCACAATGTCCCCTAGATGAAGGTCGGACGCCACAGCGATCTTGAGCGGTTCCTTCCCCTCAAATGGCTTAGGTAACCCCAGCGAGTGAACACGCAGCACCGTACTCCACGCATTCCTGGAACCCCACAGCATAAAGATTGCCGCCAAAATCACAAGCACTGTACCGGCTTCGGCGGCATAACCGGAAACATCTGCTCCAGCGAGGGAAAGAATGACATATACCAGATCGGCTACAGGCAATAAAATAATGGCGAATTGCAAAAGGGCCAGGTAGTAGGAACCAATAACCTTCAGCAGTCTCCCGGCCGGTCGCAAAGGTTCAGGCCATGGAAGACGGCAGAACAGATAGGCAAAAGCGACGAGCAGAAATACGAACCAATACACTCCCGCGTTCATCCCCGGAAACCATTCCGAGAGAAGCCGCAGCACATGCCAGCCGATATAAACATTAATGATTCCGAGCAGCAGCATGCCGGCGGCAATGGAAACGATCATCCTCAGCTTTTTCATAGCGCACTTCTCCCTTGATTTAAGTATCATTTGCAGTACATTTTAACACAGCCGCCTGCTTCGGTTCATCTTTGCCCCCACACTGAGATTGTACTGAATATGCACACAAAAACGGCAGCCCGGGATCTCTTCCTCCCCGACTGCCGCCTACAAATTCCTTGCTATGTACCGGTCATTACGCTTTCGCTTTGCGCTGCTGGGCCAGGTAATCCCCGATAAGCCGGTCGCATTTGTTAATATGGTTCAGAAGCCAGTCCGTCAAAGTGCGGTTGAGCTTGATCGTGGTCAGAACGGAAACGCCCTTGGTCTTCACCATCTCTTCCAGTTCAAGGACAGTCTTGACAAAATCCGCGTGCTCCTTCTGGTGCTCGGATAACTCCGGGAAGTGGATGTCGCTCATCAAATCTTCTTCACTGCCAAAATGCTCAATGGTGTAATCCTTCAAAAATTTGAGTGTTTCCTCGATCTTCTCGCGCCCTTGCTGATTTGAGCAGGCATCAAAAAATTCGTTCAGCTTGACCAGCAATTGGCGATGCTGGCAGTCGATCTTCTCGACGCCAATTTCATACGATTCCCTCCAGGTTATCATTGCTGCATCGCTTCCTTCTACCATAATTTTCATACACGTTTCCATTTTCTCTCTTTCGAGCGGAAAGAACAGTTAATAACATCACACGACATTTTTCGCCGTACTGGAGCCGTAGAAGTTCAGTAAATATACGCAAGAAGAAACGGCTTCGCCGTCCTTTTAAGGACGGTATCGTTTCTCGTAGAAATATAAGTCAAAATGATAAGTGCCCGGCTTATAAATTCTTATATTTTAAAAAAGCCTGATTGCTCAGGCTTCAACAGTCGCAGCCGATTTACTGCGCATTTTTACAACTCTCATGGCCAAAAGGGAAGCGAACAGGCAAAGAAAGCCTGCGGTAACAAAAGGAACGGTGTAACTGCCAAGCCATTGCCGCATCACACCGGCGCCGTAAGCGGCTGCCGAGGCCCCAAGCTGATGGGACACCAGAATCCAGCCGAACACCATCCCCGATTTTTCTCTTCCGAAATGATCGGCGGTTAATTTGACGGTCGGCGGTACGGTTGCGATCCAGTCCAGACCATAGAACACGGCAAACACCAGCATCAGCGTGTAACCTCCGTTCAGCGCATAGGGCAGGAAGATCAGCGACAGTCCGCGAAGCCCGTAATACCAGAACAGCAGCCATCTGCTGTCAAAACGGTCCGACAGCCAGCCCGACAGCGTCGTGCCCGCCATATCGAACATCCCCATCAATGCGAGCAATCCGGCGGCCATTACAACCGGGATGTTAAAGTCGCCGCAGGCGGGAATCAGGTGGGTCCCGATTAAGCCGTTGGTGGAGAAGCCGCAGAAGAAAAAAGTGCCGGCCAGCAGCCAGAATGTTCCGCTCTTCGTTGCCTCCTTCAGCACGAGCAGCGGAGCCAGGAACAGATTACCCTTGAACGGCGGAGGCGGGGATATGTCGGTCTCTCCAAGAGCTGGAACCCCGACGTCCGAGGGATGATTTCGCATCCAGATTGCCACAACCGGTATCAGCACGAGCAGTACCGCAACGGTCGTATAAATGGAGAACCGCCAGCCCAATCCGACCGAGACCTTAGCCAGAAGTGGCAGAAAAAGCAGCTGGCCCGTCGCCGCGCTGGCTGTAAGAATGCCGACAACGAGCCCCCTGTGCTTCACGAACCAGCGTCCCGCCACAGTGACACCCAGAACATTGGCCAGCGCTCCGGTGGCCAGACCCATGACAATCCCCCACAGCGCGATGAACTGCCAGAGCTCGGTCATAAAAGACGTCAGCGCAAGGCTCACTGTTAGCAAGCTCAGCGTCAGTAGCATGATGCGGCGGATGCCGAAGCGGGCCATCAGAGCTGCGGAGAAAGGACCCATTAATCCGTACAAAAAGATGCGGATGGACAGCGCGCCGGATACGGCGGAGCGGCTCCAGCCGAATTCTCCCTCAAATTGCAGCATCAATACGCTGGGAATTGAACTGATGGCCGCCGATACCAGTAAGACGAGAAAAACAATGGAAACCACAGTCCAGCCATAATACCACCTGGGAGCTAGATTAATATTACGCATCCCTTCACTCCTATCCCTATCACTTCTCTATATATCTTACAGTATCTATCTTACAGTCCATCCCCCTTTCCTTACCAGGGCAGAGTCTGACCCATATAAAAGAACTCTCCGCTCGGTCCGTCGGCATCAACGACAGCCAGTGCCACAGCCGTCTTGGCGCCTTCTTCCACCGGAATTTCCGCGTTTGCTCCGCCCATATCCGTCTGCACCAGTCCGGGATGCGTCGAATTTACCTTAAGCGGAGTACTCTCGAGCTTCTGCGCCCAGTAAGCGGTCAGCATGTTGAGCGCCGCCTTGGAAGCGGCATATGCAGGATCTCCGAGTCTGCGTACAGTTTCATCGGTATGCATTAATGTAATGGAGCCGATTGCGCTGCTCTGGTTCACAATGCGTCCCGCTTTGCTCTTCAGCAGCAGCGGAAGCAGCGATTCCGTCAGCAAGAACGGAGCAAACGTATTGACCTCAAAGGTCTGGCGGAAAGCCTCCAGATTCCCTCCGGACGATCGCACGGCAATGCCCGCATTATTGATCAGGATATCCAGCTTGCCGTAGCGGCGCTCGATCCATTCGGCCAGCGCTGCAATGTCTTCCTTGCTCGTAACCTCCAGTTGAACGCCTACCGCATCGAAGCCTTTAGCAGACAGCTGCTTTGCAGCCTCCTCCGCCGAAGAGAGCGTGCGCGCGCCCATCAAAACGGTTATGCCAAGGGCACCCAGCTGTTTAGATATTTCCAGTCCGAGCCCTCTGTTGGCTCCGGTAACTAAAGCGATTTTTTGAGTCATGATTGTTCCTCCTCATCATAATTTAAGAATATACATTCTTTAATTGAGCAAAAAAAATTTAAAAGATTGCCGAAAGTGCTACTTGATATACATCCTGTAATGTTTTGCGGTCAGCCGTCGTTTTGGCCATGATATGCACTCCCTGCTTCACACCGACCAAGAATCGCGACAGCTCGCGGAGATTATGCTTCCCTTTCAACCGGCCTTCCTTCTGCGCGCGTAGCAGGAAGCTGTAGAAACGATTCTCCATATCCAGCAGACTTGCCTCCACTCTGCTCGCCACCTTGGAGTCGAAGGGCGCCAGTTCGACGGCCGTATTCGCAATGAAGCAGCCGCGCCGTTCTTTTGCATTGTCCATAGAGCTTTCGATCAGCCGCTCGAAAAAGGCGGCAAGCTGCTCCTTTGGATTGCCGTGCTCCTCCAAAACCGCAAAGAGTCTTCCCGCCGAATGATGCCGGAACCGGTCAAGCGCAGCCAGAAACAATTCATTCTTGTCCCCGAACGTTTCATACAAGCTGCCACGGTGCACTCCTGTATATTCGCATAGATCCTGAATCGATGTTTTTTCGTAGCCTTTACTCCAGAACAGCTCCATCGCTTTATCCAATGCCGTTTCTTCATCAAATTCCCGCGGTCTTGCCATCGTCAATCCTCCTCTCTGATTACATCATAATTATTTGAGAACGGTCAGTCAAGTATCATTATAACAATTTACATTTAACAGATGCGGTATGCCCTTTTATCATTTGGCGTGATAAAATAACGGCAGAATAATTATCGCTAGAACAAGAAGCTTGTTTCAATCAGGAGGTCGCGAACTACATAATGAAAATGGAAACAACAACCCGGGCACAGTCAACCGGGAGCTGCACGAATGAAGAAAGCTTCTTAAGAGGGGTCAAGGACTGTCTTCCCACCCTGCTTGGCTATTTGAGTATCGGGTTTGCGGCGGGCGTCGCCCAGAAAACGGCGGGGTTAAGCATTATGGAGATTATCCTGATGTCTCTGATTCTATATGCAGGGTCCGCCCAATTTATCGCCGCTGGCATGATCGCCATGGGCAGTCCGTCCGCAGGCATCATCATAACCATTCTATTCGTAAATCTGCGGCATCTTTTGCTAAGCGCGGCCATATCGCCCTACTTCCGTCATTTGACGCCCTTCCGTAACTTTTTTGTTGGCGTTCTTCTCACGGACGAAACCTTCGGCGTCGCCATAAATGAAGCGGCCAAACGCAAAAAAATCAGCGAAAAATGGATGCACGGGCTTAATATCACCGCTTATTTGAACTGGTGTGCCGCCAACATTGCCGGTGCTCTTATCGGACAGTGGATTACCAGCCCCGAAAAATTCGGTCTCGATTATGCGCTGCCGGCCATGTTCATCGGGCTGCTGGTCCTTTCCATACTCGGCCGGCGCACAATCAGAACGGATGTCATCGTTGGTCTGGCTGCCGCGGCGGTGGCGATCGGCGTTTCTCTGTGGGTCTCCCCGACAGTCGGGGTTATTGCGGCAACAATCATAGCAGCGACTATCGGAATGGCGGTGGAAAAATGGAAGTAAGAAGTCAAATCCTGTGGATTATACTCGGTTCGGCGGCAGTCACCCTTATCCCGCGCGTTCTGCCCTTGATGGTGCTCAGCCGGTTTAAGCTCCCGGACTGGAGCATGCGGTGGTTAAATCATGTACCTGTGTCCATTATGGCCGCTCTGGTGGCGCAGGAGCTGTTTATTCAAGACGGCAAGCTCGCCCCGCTGACAAGCAATACGGAGCTGTTCGCGGCGGTTCCTGCTTTTCTCGTCGCGATCATAACGCGCAGCCTGCTCGGTACAGTGACGGTAGGCATCGTGTCGCTGATGCTGCTGCGTCTGGTGCTGCCGGGTTAACCATAATGGGTAAAGCCGCTCGCCACTCTTTAAGTGGTGAGCAGCGGCTTTAACTCTGCAATCACTTCCAGGAGCTGGGACGAGCACGACTCGTACAGCTTTTTGGCGTCTTTATTTTGAGTGGACAGTCCGAACATTTCCAGATCGGCTTCGCATTTTTTCAGCAAGGCGTACACCTCCGGCTTCTCCTGAGGCTGCGGAACCTGAACGTTGTCGGCGTACAAATCGACCGTCAGCTCCCCGTAGGAATCAACCTGGCCCAGGAATATATCCTGCAGATTAAGCTGCTGCTTCTCCAGTTCATCCATCAGCCATTTTGGGGTCTTCCCCATCATATCGAGCGGTTCGGGCATCATTTTTCCGTCCATAATGACGGCTTGGGTTTCTTTCTCCGGAGCTACCTTAATTCCCAAATGCTTCGGAGTGAGCGGCTGATTCTCGCGGTTGAGCAGCACATTGACCTGTCCGCTCGCTTCCATAATTGCAAATTCGACATCGGCTACCTTGAACACGTCCTTAGCCCGGAGCTGCTCCAGCAGATCGTCCGTCGTCAGGCGCTCTTTTTTGAGGTTTTCCTCCAACACCTTGCCGTCCTTGATCAGCACGGTCGCTTTGAAATCGACGAAGTCTCTGGCCTTCTTGCTTTTGAGCTGCAGAAATTCGATCCCGAAGGAAATGGCGACCCATACCAGAATTGCAATCATGCCCAAATGCCAGGTATTGTCGGTATCCAACGAGATGTAGGCCGCCAAGCTGCCAAGCGTGATCCCCGTAATATATTCGAAGAAAGAAAGCTGGGACACCTGTCTTTTGCCAAGTATCTTCGTTAACAGAAAAAGTACAATCACAGCGAATATGGTCCGAAAAATAACCTCCAGCCAAGTCGGCATTTCAGCGCCCTCCCTTTATTTTGCTAGCTAATCCTAACCAAATTCATTATGGCTCAAAGGGGTGGAACCTATCCGAAATTCACCTGTTCTTTTTTGGTAACAATGGAATCGACCTCGTGCATAATCCAAGCTTGAGGCGCAAATATTACCGTGGTGCATCACCATTCATAACCCAAACATAGGAGGAATTGACGATGACAGTAGCTTCAGATGTAAAAACTTGCCTTTCATCATTGAAAAGCGCTCAAGCAAGCCTTGAGCAGTTCGCATTGAGCACTCAGAATCAGGACGCCAAAACTCTGTTTACCTCTGCTGCACAGCAAACCCAGCAAATCATGCAGCAGGTGGAAAGCCGGGTACAGCAGCTTGAGAGTGAAGAACCCCAATACAAGGGTTTCTAAAGCAAGCAACAGCAAAAGGGCCTCATTCTCCACTAAAGCCGTGGGGAGTGAGGCCTTCATTCGTTTGCTATTCGACATCAAAATCGAAATACCGGTCAGGAAAAGGCTCTTTAATTAGCGTAAAGTGCCACCATTCCTTGCTGTATCCTTTGAATCCATGCTTGTTCATGACTTCCTTCAGAAGCCTCCGGTTGGCCTGCTGCGCCTTGGTGATCTGCGGTGAATAATAATACGAAAGACTGCCGAAGAAATCATGCGGCCCTCCCATATCGACGAGCTTGCCGGTATTAATGCTTACAAGCGTCAAATCGACGGTGCTTCCGCGGCTGTGCCCGGATTTGGTCGCGAGAAAACCGAGCTTGAAGAGGTTCTCTTTATCCAACCGGGGGTAGTATTGCTGCTTCATCTTCTTATCTCCGGCATCTTTAGACCATTTGATAAAATCGTTGACCGCCTTCTGCGGACGGTAGGCATCATAAATTTTGATCGCATAGCCTTTGGGTTCCAGTTCATCGCTAACCGCTTTTAATGCTCTGGCCGCTTGCTTCGTCAAAATCGCATAAGGCGCTTTGTACCCGGCAATCCGCCGTCCCGCAAAATTGCTCTCGCCGTAATAGCGGATGTCGAACCGGGCTTTCGGTATCACCTCGTCCACATACACGAAACCTGCGGGAAAAGGATATTGCTTTATGGCTGCACTCCCCGACGCATTTACCGGAGAAGCCGTATTCTCGCCACCCGGCAGCGGCACATCCGCAAATATCAGAACCATCGCCAGCGCCAGAATCAACCGCTTAATCATTTTGTATGAAATCCCTCAAAAATTTCTCGATGTTTCCGTTCCATTTATCGCCGCTCGCATCCAGCATTCCCAGCACACTCTGGATCGTCTTCAAAACTCTGCTGTCCCCCGCCCCGCTCTGCAACGCTTTTTCATATGCTTGTTTCAGTTCGGGATCAATCGTTGTCAGCTCGCCTTTGGCTAAGTATTCATAGGCGGGAGTATTGTTCGAGCCATAAAACACGAACGTTTCCATCAGCTTCAGCTTATCCTTCACCGCCCCAGTACGATTTGATTTCGGATACTCCTTTACATAGGATTCCAGGGCAAGCGTCCGGTTAATCAGTTCATCCCATGAAATGACGATGGCGGCGTCGTTCAGGGCAGGCTTGTTGGTATCGGCGGCCATCAAGTCAATATAGGCGGCAATGTCTTTTCCGATATAAGGCTTGAAGAATTTGAAGCCCTCGTAATGCATGACAGGGTAATACATGCCTTCACTGGTCTCCAGCTTATAGCCGTAACCGTAGGACTCGGTCAATAAGGCGCGGACGCTGTCATCCGTAATGTACTTCAGCAAGCTGCTGTAAGTGAGTCCTGTCTGCTGCCCGCCTTTACGGTAAGCGGCGTCAATCGCTTTCTGAACCTTCTCCGGGAAGAGCTTTTCGGAAAAAACGTTCAGTCTCGCCTTCTGCGCATTTTCAAGCTGGAGCACCATGACGGTGGCCCGCCAGGAATCGGCTCGTTTGATATGGTTGAGCAGATAATTACGCGCCTGGATCAGGCTGTACGGCGTCTTCGCGGAATTTTTCAAGTATTTCTGGAATTGATTATACACGCCTAATGATTGTTCGGAGGTTACAACGGCCGCTGCCGGAGCGGCCGAAGCCGACTGTGCGATTGCCGCTGTCCCGGCGCCCGCTCCCACAACGATTGCCAGACCGAGCAGGGCATTTCTTTTTATTTTTATAGATAATTTAGGTGGATTTTTCATAAATACCCTTCTTTCCAAGCTGATTTAGTAAAGTCTATATACCCTTTCGACGGGCGTATGCCGCAATATGTTGCAAAAGACCTGAAAAGGCTGCGCCTTTCTTCCAGAATAGCGCCACTCCTGACGAAAAAGCCCCCCGGCATTGGCCGAAGGGCTTCAAAACGTTCTGATTAGTGCATAGCGCCTTCATGCGGATGGCGGACGGCAACACGCTTCAGGAAGAAGGCAAGGATCAAGCCGGCGATGGTCAGCGACATGGCGAAAATAAACGCGTGCTGGACCCCCTGCGTAAAGGCAGCCAGCTGCACGGCCGGGTCTTGCGGATTCTCCACGCTCTTCAGATAGCTGTTCGTTCCGGCCGTCATGATGCTGATCGCGAGCGCGGTGCCTATGGCACCGGCCACCTGCTGGAGTGTGTTCATAATGGCTGTGCCGTGCGGATACAGCTCAAGCGGAAGCTGGTTGATTCCATTCGTCTGGGCCGGCATAAACACCATCGATATCCCGATCATCAGCGCGCTGTGCAGCACGATAGTGAACGCCACGGTAGAAGCCGCATTAATGTCCGAGAACAGCCACAGCGTGGCGGCGACAATGGCTAATCCCGGAATGACCAGCCATTTTGGGCCGAATTTGTCGAACAGCCTGCCCATAAGCGGCGAAAACAAGCCGTTAATAAGTCCGCCCGGCAGGAGTAATAGCCCGGCCTTGAACGCGCTGTATCCCTGTCCGTTAATCAAATATAGCGGCAGAATCAGCATTGCGGCCAAAATGACGATCATACAGATAAAGATCAACAGCAGGCCTACGACGAACATCGGATACTTGAACACCTTAAGATCCATCAGCGGCTGCTTCATCGTAAGCTGGCGCCATACGAACAGAATCAGCGAGATCGCCCCGACCGCAATGGCAATCCATACTTTAAGGCTGTTCCAGCCGTCCTCTTCTCCGGCGCTGCTGAAGCCGTACACGACGCCCCCGAAGCCAACGGAAGACAGCAGAATCGACAGCCAGTCGATGGCGGGCTTGGTCACTTTCGTTATATTTTGCATGAAGACCATCCCAAAGATCAGCGCAATCACGAGAAACGGCAGCGACATCCAGAAAATCCAGTGCCAGCTCAGTCTCTCGATAAGGAGACCAGCGATCGTCGGACCGGTGGCCGGGGCTACCATGATGACCAGCCCAATCATCCCCATTGCCGCTCCTCTTTCTTCAGGCGGAATCAGCACCAGAATCGTATTGAACATGAGCGGCAGCAGGAGCGCCGTTCCCATAGCCTGCACGACCCGGGCGATCAGCAAAAATTCAAAATTCGGTGAAGAGGCGGCCAGAGCCGTTCCGATAATCGAAAAAGCCAGGGACGCGATAAATAATTGCCTCGTCGTGAACCGCTGAATCAACAACCCCGAGAGGGGGACCAGAATCCCCAGCGTCAATAAATATGCGGTAGTCAGCCACTGCGCCGTAGTCGGCGTAATATTCAGTGCTTTCATCAAGTCGCTAAGCGCGACATTAAGCGCCGTTTCACTGAACATGCCGATAAAGCCGCTGAGCAGCAGCGAAACCAGGATCGGCATCTTCCTTATCCTCTCCTTGTTAATATCTGTTGATTGTATCGTATCTCCCACTCCGATTCCTCCTATATTTCTGTCTCTTCAACTATATTATAACAATCGGTCTCCATAACAAAACCATAAATTTAAACTAAAAGTCAAATACTTTTACTATCAAAATAGGCTGGCTGAGATTATAATTTAATTATTCCAATAAGTGAGGTGGGTTTAATGCCCGATACGTCAAGGGGGATTCCCAGACCGCTGGTCCGGGCCAACCAATCGGTTATCGTTCTGTCCGTGTTGTTAACCTGGTTTACCGGTTTTTACTGGTTTCTGGCTATACCGCTGGCAGCAGGGCTGCTCGGTCTATTGTTTCGGTACAATCCGGTTATCAGCCTCTCTGCCCGGTTTCTGCGGAAAGACCGCTCCGCGTATGTTCTCGAAGACCCGGAGCAGCAGCAGTTCAATCAAAGCATAGCCGTCATCTGTCTCGCTGCCGGACTTGTCAGTCATCTTGCCGGTTGGTTAACCGCGGCGTATATCTTCACCGCTATTGTAGGTACCGCCGCCTTAGTAGCCATACTCGGCTTCTGCATCGGCTGCTTCATCCACTACCAATGGAAAATGTACTTGTACAAACGCCGGCAGGGCAGTTCGCATTAATATTATTAGCCGTGCATGAAAAAACAGCCCGCACAAACGCCAGAACCGGCGAATGAACGGGCTGTTTTTTTACACTTCTTCGGCTACAACCGACCAGCGGTGGCTGTATTTTTCCAGACGGGGATGTAGGATTCCCGGTTTCTCCGGCAACAGCAAACGCAGATTCTTGATCCATTCTTCGAAAGAGGAGAACGAAGCGAACAGATTGGCCGTCTCCGGCGTGACATACAGAAAATGCGGCCCCGGATAACGCTCGGTCAAATGGCGCAGCGCGGAGTCGATGGGCGTATATTTTTTCCGCTTGCCCTCCCAATTCTCCACCGTTATGGACGAAGTGCCCTGCTCTCTTTTCCACTCATGCAGGCGGTCTTCACGCTTATAGTAAGAGCTTACGGGTTCCTTGGACATTCTGCGCACCGTTTCCTCATGCAGCGGATAGAGCACCAGCTTGCCGAAGTTTTTGTCCAGTGCGGCCTGCGCCGCGGCCCTCAGTTCTTCATCGGTTGTATGCTCGAAGGAATCGTAATAGATTAACGTCCCTCTGCGCTTCTCCGCTGGCGGCTCGTAGCCGTAGGGCACATGCTGTACTTCCCTCTTCATCTCTTGCCTCCCAAATTAATATAATCAACATCCCTTGTATTAGTATCTTACCGTTAGCGGATAAAAAAACAAAATCGACCTGTAATTCCCGCTGCAAGGTCATTTGGGTTGATTAGCATATTCCCTTCCGATTGATGAATAATCCTCACCGCGAGGCAATGTATCTTTCCTGCGGTAAATACTTAGCAGTAAACCGAGTGCCCCAAACTCAGCCAGCAGATGACTGCCTCCGTAGCTTAAAAAGGGCAACGGCAAACCGAGGATAAGAACATGACCGGTCAACAAAAGCAAACCGTATACAAAAGGAAGGATCAGAAGCAGCGACATGCCCGTAAAAAGTATCTTGCCGAAAGGATCGCGGACAGTCCTCCAGGCCAGCACCGCTTGCGCAATGAACCATACTATTACTCCTGCAAGTGCAAGACCCGCCAAGTAACCGAATGTGTAAATCAAATAGGGGAAAAACATGTCGGAATACACGTATGGAAGTTGTTCCCTGAGTGCGCCAAACCCGTGTCCCCACCACCCTGCCGAAGCCATTGTTTCCCGAAGATTGATAATCATGTAGCTGGCACGCTTAGGAACACTGCGCGGATCAAAAGCAGCCATCATACCGAGCCTGTAAGCAGGTTCTTGCCACGCATATAATAATACAGCGGTCACCAGCCCTGAGATAGTAATAATTGAACGGCGCCATCCGCCATTTGACCTGGCATAAACCATCAACGAAACTGCCGTGAATATGACTAATTCCGTCAATGCGTCTCCGACAGCGTAGATCAAACAAGGAAATAGAATCATTAAAGGTCCATAGCGTTTTTTTAAGCGATAAGCCCAGGGAGACGAACTCCGGTCAGAAGTCCACATTCCGGCCAGAGCGACCAGAAGAGTATATGGACTCCAGCCAAAAACATCGATGGCAAAGCCCGAGACTTTGATCCAGCCCTTGGCACCGTTCATAGATACATCAGAAAAAAACACGGCCATCATACCGATTAAAGTCACGACGTACAAAGCCCAGGAATAACGCCGGAGCTTGCGATAGTCGAAGAAAGCCAGCCCAAGCATTAATACGGTACCCATAACCAGATAATGAATGTGATTAGAGGCCAGCCTTCCATAAAACTCGTCGGTTACGGAGTTCACTTGAGTGGCGGCAAGGGATAGCATGCCCGACAATCCGATTGCCGCAAACATTAGAACCACGGCAAGTAATCTCCAATTCATTCGCGGCTTATGTACTCGGTGCAAATTCCTTCCAACAGTTTCTGGGTCACCCATCTGCTCCAGCGCCCACTTGGCAGCGTCTTCTTTCTCGAAACCCATAACTTCCCGTTCCCCCGCCAGTTCTTCCAGATGGTTTGCCAACTCCATTCGCAGCTCACCGTGAAGCTCACGAGCACCGACCTGTGCGCAGACTCTATCCAGATATACCTCAAATGCATCCGATCTACTCACTCAAATCCCTCCATTCCCCAATACGGAATCGACGGCATTGCGGAATAACGCCCATTCGCGTTTCTTTTCTTCCAAAATCCGCTTGCCTTTGTCCGTGATTTGGTAGTATTTCCGTTTACGCCCTTCGACGGTTTCCCAATAAGCCTTAACCCAATCCTCACCTTCCATGGCATGCAAGATGGGGTAAAGTGTTCCTTCCTTCAGCGCGAATGTCCCTTCCGATTTTCTTTCCAGTTCTTTAATCAGCTCATAGCCATACAGCGGTCTGCCGTTTAGCAGCATGAGCAACATCGTAGCGGTGCTGCCTTTCATAAGTTCCCTGTTCATTGCCATGCTCCTCCTATTCCAATCATGGACCGTTCAACTCGTAACGGTCATAATTATACATAGTCATTCTATGCATTGCAATCCTATGTATTGCAGATAACAGGAGAAATAAGATTTTTTCTCGGTAGAATTATTCCAGTACGCAAAAAAACCGCTCCCCTATTGGAAAGCGGCTCTGGTAAAATCAAATGATTAATATCATTAAAGATAATCATTAATGTGCTGAATTATCGTTGCTTGGAAGTCCGATTTGCATTTTCATCAGGACCCCGCGCCCTTATATTTCCGCACTCCCCGGCTCCAGACAAACAAGCCGATACTGACAAAGATTGCGCCCATGACCGGAGTCAGCAGCGCCATCCGCGTCATCTCTTCCCGCTGAAGGAACAGCCCCGCCGGATAGACGCCCACAAAGGCGAACGGCAGAATCCAGGTGAGCAGCACCTGAATCGCCCGGTTGTAAATCGTCACCGGATAGCGGCCGTAAGACTGGATGTTGTACATCAGCGGAATGATGCCGGTGGGAGCGTCCGAGAAGAAAGACAGCGCCGTCAGAGTTGTATAGATTCCCATATAAATGGCCGAAGCGCTGATCGTCAGCAGAATTAACGCCGGAATGGTCCACCACTCGAACGGCAGTCCTAAATTCAAGCCGCTGACCGCCATAATAAACAGTCCGACCAACGAGCCGATTAGCGAGGGCGGGTCCACATTTTCCAGAAATATCTGAAACAGATTGTGTGCGGGACGCGTTAAAATACGATCCATTTCCCCTTTGACGATATAGCGCTCGCTGAAATTCCACATATTCACGAAACAGGCGAACACCCCCCAAGGCAACATGAAAAAGCCGTAAACGAAGACCACCTCGTTCTGGCTCCACCCTGCAAGGCTGTTCGTATGCATAAAAATGACAAAGATAAAAATCAGATTCGTCGCCTGAAATAATAGATCCGAAAGCACCTCAACCCAAAAATCCGCACGGTAGGTCAGCCGGGTCTTCATGTAATTTTTCAAATATTCCGACAGCAGTCCTAAGTGGTACATCTCTTCCTCAACCTCCCTGCACGAACAGGCGCTGCCGCGCCGCGCGGTATAACCAGAACAGCGGAATCAGCAGAACCGCAAACCAGATGATCTGAATGCCGAATACGTTCCAAATCCCCACACCCTGCACCCGCCCGGTAAAGACAGAGCCCGGCAGATAGGTAATCGCCTGGAACGGCAGCAGTTTGAGTATGGAAGACAGCCAGCCCGGGAACAGACTGATCGGAATGATCAGACCGGAGAACAGATCGACAACGACGCGTTTCATGCGCATCAGCCCTTCGTTATTCTCCACGAAAAAAGCCAGCAGCCCGGTAATAATGTTAATCTGCGAATTGATCAAAAAGCTGAAAAACAGCATGACCAAGAAGCCTGCCCACGCCGCCGGGTCATGCGGAAGACGCACCGGAAACAGCAGCATGGCAAGCGCCATGCCCGGGATCATAAACAGCATAAAGCGGAACATTCCCTCTCCGAGACCCTGCATCATTTTGGCAAGAACATAATTGTAGGGCCTGATAAACTGGATGGCAATGCTTCCGTCGCGTATGTCCGTTGAAATTTCTCTGTCGAGATTATTGAAATAGAACGCTCTCGCCATCCACGATACGGCAACATAAGTTGTCATCTGCGCCGCGGTGAAGCCGCCCAGTGACTCTCCCTGTCCGTAAATGGCTTTCCAGGTGAAATAATTGACGCCGATGTTGAGGGAATAGATCAGGATTCCTGTGTAATAATTCAGCCGGTAGGCCAGCATGGTCAGAAAGCGGATGCGGATAAAATCGAAGTACGCCTCAAGCAGCAATCTTCGCTCGGACCTCTTGCCGCCCCCCTGGCCTTCCTCGCCAGTATCCCTGCTCCCTCGGGGTGAACCTGCTTCGGAAAGTGCATTAAACATGCCCGGCTCCTTCCCGAGGCAGCGCCGGAGTCGCCTCTTCCGCCTTATTCGCAGACCCGGACTGGTAAATACTGCGGACGATATCGTCCGTATTCGTTTCAATAATCTTGATATCCGTGATATCGGCTTGTCCGACAACCCGGCCGAGAACGTCAGACACGTTCATTTCCAGCGGAATCCATACCGTAGCGCCCAGATTGTTCTCGGCTGTCCATTTTACAGGCATACCTTCGGTCAGCAGTTCCAGACGGTTAAGCTTTGTGGCGGTTCCAAACTGAAATACCACTTCGCGGCCCGTTCCCCAGCGCTGCTTCAGCTCATCGAGCCCGCCGTCGTAAATAATGCTCCCGTCATCGAGCATAATCACCCGCGAACAGAGCGCCTCAATGTCCTGCAAGTCATGGGTTGTAAGCAGAATAGTCGTGCCATGCTCGCGGTTCATATCCTTCAGGAACGAACGGATTTCAGACTTGACCACTATATCCAGGCCAATCGTCGGTTCGTCGAGAAATACGATGGACGGATTATGCAGCAGGGCCGCAACCAGCTCGCAGCGCATCCGCTGACCGAGACTGAGCTTGCGTACAGGGCGGTTCAGCAGCTCCTGCAGCTCAAGCCTCTCTACCAGCTCGTCCAGACGCTTTTTGTAATCGGTTTCTTCCACGCGGTACACCTTGCGCAGAAGCTCGAATGATTCGATTACGCCGATATCCCACCAGAGCTGGCTTCGCTGGCCGAATACAACGCCGATGTTGCGGACGAATTTCTCGCGCTCTTCATAAGGCACATAGCCGCCTACAGTCAAACGCCCGGAAGTCGGGACCAGAATACCGGTCAGCATTTTAATCGTCGTCGACTTTCCGGCACCATTCTCGCCGATATATCCGCAGATTTCACCCTCCGGAATTTGAAACGAGATATCCTTGACCGCAGTTACTTCGTTGTATTCCCGCTTAAACAAATCAACGAAGGCCCCTTTGAGACCTCCGCGGTTTTTTTGCACTTTAAAGGTTTTTCGCAAATCATGTACATCAATCGCCGCCATAGTATACCTCGCTAAACAATTAAATTCATTCAAAGGCCATTATAAAGGAACGGGCTTAAAAGCACCACCCTTTTAGTGTTTTGCCTTTTACCGTGCTATCATTCCCGGCAGCGATTCCCCGTCCTGCGCTTCAAGATGGCCGGAACGGATTACTTTCGTGCGCAAATATTTCTCGTTAAAAACGGACACATCTCCCCATAGCGCCACACGCTTCACAGCGTTCATTCCTGCTGCCTTCAGCGCTTTCAGCTTCTTGGGATTATTGGTGATAAGCGTAACTGGCTTGCTGCGCAGGTGCTGAAGCACGCTGATGGCGTCCGTATAGCTTCTGGAATCGTCCTCAAAGCCCAGCTCCAGGTTCGCTTCCACCGTGTCATAGCCTTCTTCCTGCAGAAGGTAAGCCATCGCCTTGCTGAACAACCCAATGCCTCTTCCCTCATGATTAGCCAGATAAAATAGAGCGCCGGAGCCGTTCTCCACGATCATCTTCATCGACTGGTGAAGCTGGTAGCCGCAGTCGCAGCGCTTGCTGCCGAAAATATCGCCCGTATGGCAGATGCTGTGCATCCGAATAAGCGCGGTGTCGGCATTCTCGAAATCCCCGTACACCAAAACACTGGATTGCTGGCTGTCGGCAAGCTTCATCCCGGCCAGGCGGCCGATCAGCTTCTCCGTCATTTCCTCTCCCGCAAGTTCCAGGCGTTCTTCATCCGTCACGTGGAGCCAGCTGTACCACTTGAATGTAACGGTCTCTCCGTTCAGGTTCACCGGAAGCGTAATCGGCCCGACAAGGATGTTGGCGGAGTCGTTCAGATCGATGGTATGGATTTTATTTTTAAGTATGGAGACAATCTCAGGTTTAATCATGAGCGCACCTTCCTTAATTATATTTCATTTCAATCGGCCGCTCGCAGCAGAGTCGATTTATTTTAAATTAAAGTAACTATTTGTAAGTAAGTTTATCATTGTAATATAAATTCGTCAAGTTATAATATATACTTAAATAATTATAATTACTTATTGTAAGTTTATGTTATAATGAATGTTGAGGTGATGGTATGAAAAATTTTGAAATGTGTCCCCGCTTTGAAAAAGCAGTCGATCTGCTAAGCAAGCGTTGGGTCGCGCTGATCGTATTTGTATTGATTCCCGGCCCATGCCGGTTTGGCGAAATTGAAAGCTGTTTGTCCAACCTAAGCGGCAAAGTACTGTCCGACCGTTTGAAGGAATTGGAAAATGAAGGCATTGTTCAGAGAACAGTCTATCCCGATATTCCGGTAAGAATCGAGTATTCCCTAACTGCTAAGGGAACGGCACTTGCACCTATTTTGAAGGAGATTGGCAACTGGTCCTCGGAATGGGTTGAGCTTGGAGCCGGAAGTCCCTCTTGACCCGCAGACAAAAATGACGCCCTTTTCCTTCCCGATCGGGATTTAAAGGGCGTTATTTAATATAAAGTATTCGGATTAATAGCATGACAATGGTAGGAATATACATATTTATGTCATACTATAGAATAATTTTATGTCGAAATTGTTGCTCAAGCATTGAAACCAACGGGAAAATATAGTAATTTAAAGAAGTCAAGTAAACTAATTAATAGAGAGGCGGAATAATAATGGAAAGTATGTGTATGGAAATGATGATGACGATGTGTATGGAAGACATGATGGCTAAGATGAAATGCATGAAAATGTGCATGGAAAAGATGTCGAAGATGGACGGCATGGAATCCATGGACATGGACATGATGATGAAGAAAATGCAAGACTGCGATGAAATGATGACAATGTGTATGACTATGATGCGCGAATGCATGCCTATGTCAAAATAATTGTTTCAACTAAATCCGGTCTTGGCAGAGCAGACAACTGCATGCCTTTTTTTTATGCCCTTTTTTGGGCTTTGTCTATTTTAATGATGCGCATGAATATATTTATCCTGAAGTTTTTTAGCCAAAGAGATTCTCTCCAGTTTAAGTTCCCAGACCCGCTCTTTCCAAGCCCTCGCCTGAATATCGCTGCCGCCGCCGTTTCGCAGCTTCTCGAACAGTTCCAGTAAGATCGCATTGATATCGTCAAAACGGTTCCACATCTCTTTAATCTTCTGTTCACGAATTTCCGCTTCCGTCATGCTCTTCAGTTCTTTCAAGGTTTGGATGAGTTCGGCCTGCCACTGGGCATCGCCAATTTGTTTAGCATAATTATAAAGGTCCAGATAATCATCGACAGACATCTCTACATCTCCTCGTTTTTCTTTATACCAAGTATTATACTCGGTATTATAGTTATTGCAATACCCTTTTAAAAAAAAGGAAACCGCCCTCACCAGGAGAGCGGCTTAATCGATATTTTTTATGCTATTAGTCCTGGCTTGAATTCACCCGGAGCCCGTCCAGCGGAAGGAACAGCGAGAAGGTGCTGCCGCTGCCCGGTTCGGATGCGGTTTTAATGTATCCGCCCTGTCCGGTGATTATTTTGCGGGTCAAATATAATCCGAGTCCGACGCCTTCCGCCTCCCTAGCGTTTGTCCCGCGATGGAAACGTTTGAATATGTCGTTTAGCTCTTCGGGGGAAATCCCCTGCCCGTTATCCGCTATGTCGATCCTAGCAAACAGATCATAGCCTGTGAGCGTAATAATAATATTACCGCCTGAATCGGTGTATTTTATCGCGTTATCGATCACGTTATAGATGGCTTCAGTCGTCCATTTAGCGTCATGGGGAAGCACAAGTCCCTGTCCGCCCCTCCATTCGATCGTTAAGTTCTTATTCTCAGCCGCAGGAAACGCCTGCTTAATGGCGGCAAGCACCGTATTGCCGAGGTCTTTTGCTTCCGTCTCGATAGAGATAATTCCGGATTCCAATCGCGATAATTTAATCAGGCTGTTCAGCAGCCACGCCAGCTTGTCGGTTTGGCTCTTCAAGCGCCGGGTAAACTCCGAACGTTTATCTGGAGATATTTCGGGGTCGTCGAGCAGGCTGCTGTACATGGCGAGATTGGCGAGAGGCGTCTTGAGCTGGTGGGAGATGTCCGAGATCAGCGATTTGATCTCCCTGTTTTCTTTTAGATACCGTTCTTTCTGAACGGATAAAATCCCCGTCAGTTGAATGACTTGGCTTTGCAGCTTGGACAGCAGCGTGTCTTCGGTGACGGAAAGTATCTCTTTATCCCGCCGGTAGATGAGGCCCTGGATCATTTCTGAAAGCTGTTCAAGGACGGTTTCCATTTCCCGGCGGACGGAGAGTATGAATCCCGCGAATATCGCGCCGGTGCATGCTATATATGCGAAGCTGCCAATCAGGACCGGAGTTTCCGGGCGGAAGGAGAGCAGCAGCGTGACAAGCAGGCCGGATACCAATGCAAATACAGCCGCCCATCGAAAAATCAACCTCCGGAATGGATTCTTCTTCATCCGTCACCCCACGTATAACCGATGCCAAATACCGTTTTGATGTACCGGCAGTTTTTGGGGTCATCTTCAAGCTTGTCCCGCAGCCTTTTGATATTAACGCTGAGCGTGTTCTCATCGACGAAATTCCCGGACTGGTCCCACAGCCGGTTAAGCAGCATCTCGCGGGTCATGACCTGCCCGCTGTTCTGAGCGAGCGCTTCAATCAACCGGAACTCGGTCGTTGTCAGCTTCAGCTCTTCTCCATTTTTAAATACCATCATTTTATTAAAGTTGATCTTCAAGTCCTTATACATAAAGGAACGCTCCAGCCCGGCTTCATCGTCTCCGGCTCTTCTCAGGACGGCCTTTAAGCGCCGCAGAAGCACCTCCATGCTGAATGGCTTGGCTATATAATCATCCGCCCCAAGGTCAAATCCCGCAACGATTTCCGGCTCCGTATCATTGGCTGTGAGGAAGATAACGGGAATGACCGAGCTTCGGCGGATCTCTCTGCACAATTCGGCGCCGCTGCCATCGGGCAATCGGATATCCAGAATAGCGAGATGAATGTTGTGTGATTGTAGATAATCGGCGCCCTCTTTGTAAGAGCCGGCTGCAAGCACCTCGTATTGTTCTTTTTCCAGTGTATAGGACAACCCCTCAAGCAGCAGCCGGTCATCTTCTACGATCAAAATGGTGGTCATCTATTTCACTCCCCTGCCTTCAGTTTATCAAGGCAGCAGGAGACCTGCTGCGACATGCCGCTCATTGCCCTGCGAGAATTAGGCGGCTTCGCGCAGACGCTCGGCAAGCGGAGAACGGCAGACTTTCCGGTACGCGAGGACCGGAGCAGTCAGACATACCACGGCTACTAGTAAGATTACCGCCGCAAGTGGAACTGCCGGGAACGTATAAACCGCATACGTCGCTTCCTGGCTGAACAGGCGAAACGCGCCGTAGCCCAGCGCATTCCCAAACGCGGTGACAAGCAAGATGGAGATAAGGGCATACCAGGCTCCCTCAAGCAGCAGCAGCTTTTTAATCTGCCGCGACGTCATCCCGATGCTCTCCAGTACCGCCAGCTCAGCCTTTCTCGCCAGAACGCCCGTAACCGTAATGTTGACAAAATTAAGCAGGCCGATCAGAGCGAGAATCATCGAAAGTCCCCCGCCGAGGATATAGAAGGCCAGCTTGGCCGATCGGACTAGCTTCATCATGTCCATTCTGGATTCCAGTTTCAGATCACTGTTTCCGGTAATTGCCGCTTTGACCTGTTCAGCGATTGCGCTCCAGTCTTTCCGATCCGCATCAAAGGACACCTTATAGATGATCGGATCCTTTAATATTTGCTTCATGGCGGTTTGGCTGATGTATACGGTGGGGGCCATGCCACGAACCAGTCCAGCGAAACTAGCAATGCCGCCAATTTCCAGCTCCGTTTCTTTTGCAGCGCCGTTAACCTTCATGGTAAAGCGGTCTCCGGTCTTGAAAGCGGGTATATCGCCATCCAGTAGGGCCACCTCGCCGCGCTCAAAACGCTCCGCGTTGACGGGAGACGGCAGCTTCTCATTCGCCTCACGAAAGTCGGCCGGGTCAAGCCCTATCACATACCCCGGTAACATATCGGGACTTTTCTCAATATCGGCTTCCCCCGAGCTGCCTCCCATATATCGCGCCTTGAATTGATCCATGTATTCTCCGAACACCTTCGGATCATAATTCACCACGGTATTCCCGAGATAAGTGGTTCTAATGTCTTTTGCCCCGGGAATCGACTTGATCTTCGTCAATAGCTCGGGTGAAACAGCTTGCCTATCCCCGGTATTCCATCCGGACCCATTGCTCAGTTCAAAATCATTAGACATATAATCGGCGACAAAATGTTCCGGATTCATGCTAAGCACCAGCGTATTGATAATCAGAAAGGTAGTCAAGCCGAGAAATAGAGATAAAAACACAACGAACGCCAGTTTTTTGATCCTGAAAATGTTGCGCAGCGCCATCCGATGCAGCTTCGAAGCGCCGCTGCCGCTCCGCGCTTTTGAAGAGGGGGTGATTCCGGTGTATTTGGCCGCTTCAATGGGCGAGATTTTTCCGGCAACCCTGGCCGGCTTGACACAGCTGACCATCGTCGTGATCAAGGCAAACAAAGCCGCTCCCACAAAAATAACCGGATGAAACGATAAGCTTCCACCAGTGGGCAAATCGAGCGTCTTCAAGGCCATCGGCACAATTCCGAAGGAAGTTGCCGCTCCGGCGATTAAGCCCGTTGGAATGCCGATCAGCGCCATCCTCAGCGCCTGCTTTCGGATCATGGTCCGGATTTGCCGGCGCGTGACGCCGATTGTTTTAAGCAGACCATAAAACCGGGCATCGCCCGCTACCGATATGTACAGCACATTATAAATCAGCAGATAGCCGCTAAGCATAATAAACAGAACCAGTCCCCCATAACCGATAAGCGTCGCCATGCTGCCGCTATCCAGACTTTTTTTATTGGATACAGCGTTCAGTTTCTGGCCTTGGTGAAGCCCCAGATCCTGTTGCAGCTTCTCTATAAGTTGTTCCGTATCCTTACTTGTAAATAAAATGGAAGCTGTACCGGAGGTTTGAATCGCTGCCCCGCTGTCTTTCATAAACGGCTCGGATACAAGCAGACTGCCTCCGTCTCCGGGGCGAAGCTGCGAATAATCTTTGAACCATCCGGTAAGTTTAAACGTCTCATTATGCCGGACCGGCTTTCCATCGGCAGTGACATTATATTGTAGCGGAACACTCATCCCGATTTCGGGCTTGTCGATACCCATTTGCCGAAGCAAATCCAGCGGAACGGCGATCTCATTCCGGGCAGCGGGATAGGTTCCCTTCCATTCAGAAATGGCAGGCATTCGCATATCGTTCCATTCGGCGGTATCATACCAGACCATTTGGACCGCCTCCTCCGGGTTTCCGGAAGTTCCGTCCGCAGCGCCAATCCCCGCCTGAAGTCCGACCGCCTTGACATAATCGAGTTTCTTAGTCTTTCGAAGCTGTTCTTCTGTCGGCGCGGTCAGCACGGCCTGGGCCTTCGTACCGGCCAATTTAATCTCCTGTTCATCGAATGATTTGACTACGCTCATCCCGATGCTGAAGAAAGAGGTAATCAGCCATGTTGTCAAAAAAATAGCCAGCACTACAACCCCGTTTCTCGCGCGGCTCATTCTCATGCTACCGGCTGCCAGCCTGTTTACGGCTGTCTTAGTGTTGTTGCGAAACATGATGAACCCGTCCTTCCGCAATCTGCCCGTCTTCGATCCGAATCACCCTGTCGGCCATCAAGGCGATTTCCTCATTATGGGTAATCATAACCATCGTCTGGTTAAATTGCCGGCTGGTCACCTTCAATAACCCGATCACTTCCTGGCCCGTGACGCTGTCCAGATTGCCGGTCGGCTCGTCCGCCAGGATAAAAGAAGGCTTGGCCGCAAGCGCCCTGGCTATCGCGACCCGCTGCTGCTGGCCACCTGAAAGCTGGCCCGGGAGGCGGTGGAGCAGCGCCGCCAATCCAAGCGTTTCAGCGATATGAGCAATAAACTCCCCATCGGGACGGTTGCCGTCCAGTTCAATGGGCAGAACGATGTTGTCGTATACATTCAGAACCGGCACCAGATTGTACTGCTGGAAGATGAACCCGATATTCCGTCTGCGGAAGACGGTCAGCTCGTCGTCGTTTAGCGCATAAATATCCTTGCCGCCGATCAAGACTTTCCCTTCGGTCGGCCGGTCCAATCCCCCGAGCAGATGCAGCAAAGTTGACTTCCCGCTTCCGGACGTTCCGACAACAGCCGCAAATTCTCCATTCTGTATTTCCAGATCCACTCCTCGAAGCGCCCGAACTACATTGGGCGCCTTGCCGTAATTTTTGATCAGGCCACTTGCCTGTAAAATGGACATTTCCCCATCTCCTTTTCCCTATGTATTGGGTACACGTCCCATTATATTGGATAGTTCTTACATTCCCGTGACAAAATCGTTCCATTCAGGATCATCCAATGATGAAGAAACGGCTTCACCTTCCTATTACAGGAGGGCGAAGCCGTTTCGCTATGAGAGTATTTTATTTCGGGTTCCGCAACGCGGATAGATCGCGCACGGCTTGAATAAGGTTTAGCTGCTGAACTGCGTAGTGACGATATCGTCAGTCTTGACCTCATCCTTCTTCAGCGTGCCGGACTGAACCAGATCGTCAATCCACGGCTGGAAGAGCTCGGTTGGCAGTCCCTTGTCGGTAAAGTAATAATGGGTTGCGTTTACCGGTTGTCCGATATATTCGGCGGTCAGCTTGACGGACTCGTCCGTATTCGCATTGATCCAATTTTGAGCTTTCTTGATGGCATTGACGAAGCGTTGTACGGCTTCCGGGTTCTCCTCAATAAATTTGTCGGTAAAGTAATAAACGGAAGCGCCTGAAGCCGCACCTAGCCCCGTATCCTGAGAGTCGGCAAGCACGGTAAGTTTGGAATCATTAGCCAGCTTGTAGAAAGGCGGGTGAATGCCAGCGATATCGAGATTGCCTTGTTGAACAGCCTGAATGGCAGCCGTATCCGATTCAAAAGCGACATATTGAATTTGGCTTGGGTCCAGTCCTTCTTTTCTGAAAACCTCATTGAAAATAAAGGTGCTGCAGTTTGGCGCAGTCCCGCTGACCGTAATTTTAGCTCCTTTTTTCGATTCGACATACTCTTTCAATGATTTGCCGGCAAATGACTCACTCGTTACATACCGCATATGACGGAATTTGGGATCTACACTATCCGGCGGGTCCACTTCGCCCAGCGTAACGGCCTTGACCTTGGCTCCGCCAGCCACATATGTAGCCAATGTATTGGGCAATGTCGCTCCGATATCATTGGTTCCGTTGAGAATGGCCGGAAGCTTCTGTTCTGTTTTCAACTCGCCCGTGTATTTGACTTCGAGACCTTCCTCTGCGAAAAATCCTTTTTTCTCGGCGATAACCCAAGGCGTTGAGGAGCAGTTCAATTTGGTATCGGTTTTAAGTGTGATTACCTTTTTGCCAGAGGAGGTCGCATTATAATTTGAATCCTTGAGATTTTTTAAGCCAGCCGCACCTTGGATTGTGTCAGATGTTCTTCCATAATAAGTTCCGATCCCTATGCCTGCCGCAACAACTACGGCCAAAGAACCGATAATAATCAAATTTGTCTTCTTCTTGTTTGCCATTTCCTAATAACCTCCTGAATTTTTTAATTTAATTTGAACCGCCTAATGAATTTGAACCGCTTCTTTCCATACCAGAAAGTGCTTCTTCAACCTGCCAAATAAAAGATTGATAAGGATGGACAACACCGTAATATAGAGAATGATGCCGTACATTAGCGGCAATTGATACTTTGTTGTGGCGCTGATATAATACCAGCCCAGTCCTGTGCTGGCCCCGATGACTTCCGAGGCGATAATCATGAAGAAGGATAATTGGGCCGCAATTTCAACGCCGGTGAAGATGTTGGGCAGCGCATACGGCAGGATTACCTTGATAAAAAGCTCTCGTCTCGTCGCGCCCATCGACCTTGCTGCGCGTATTAGCGAATAGTCGACGGCTCTCGCTCCGGCCATAGTATTGAACAGCAGCGGCCATAGGGTAGCCCAGAATACAACCGCCACTTTCTCGGCTGTGCCAATCCCGAAAAAGATCATAAATATAGGAATGATCGCAAATGGATTCAATTTCTCGCACATCCGAAAAAAGGGCAGCAGCAGCTTCTCGGCAGATTGGAAAAATGTTCCCAATATAAAACCTAACGGAAGGGCAACGAGAATGGAAAGAGCGAAGCCCATGCCAACTCTTCCTAGGCTAATCGCCGTTTGTTCAAACAGCAGATCGGAGGTTGCCGCTGTCCAAAGGCTTATAATAACCTCTGACGGCGGGGCAATTACCCCTTTTGGCACCAGTCCGGCTCCGATTTCCCAGAAGATAAAGAACAGAATAATCGGAATGCTTCCAAAACCAATTTTTCTTATATTTGACCAGAACGAGCTCATGTGTTTTGTTACCTCACTGTCTATTAAGTCTTCTGATGCTAGACGGTTTGTTCCTCCGCTACCTCTTTCCAGTCAACGATATTCTCTTCCAGAAAATCCAGAATGAAATTCAGCAGCGCTCCGACTGCAGCCACGATCACGGCCCCGAGATAAATCCGTTCGATGAATCCCATGCTCTGCGCATTGTGAATGAGCCAGCCCAGCCCTTTATCAGCACCCATGCTCTCCGCGCCAATCAGCATGAAGAAGCTCATCGTGAGACCTGTGCGCATGCCGGTCATAATCGCCGGAAAAGCTGCCGGAAGCACCACCTTGAAAAAAATCTCAATACGGCTGGCATTCATGGCTTTGGCTGCACGAACGAGAAGCGGATCAACTTGGCTTATTCCGGCAATGGAAGTGAACAGAATGGGCCAAAAGGACGACCAGAAGATCACTGTATAGATCCCCCCTTCCCCAATGCCGATAATAATGACGAATACGGGAAAGAGAATATAAGGCGGAATCTGGGAAAGAAACAGGGTGAACGGTTTAATGAACCGGGCCAGCCACGGCAGCGCGCCAGCCAGTATAAATCCGAGAGGCAGGGCCAGGAACGTGGACAGTAAGAAGCCTACAAACACCCTTTTCAGACTTATAGCAATATACAGCAGAATATTTACTAGGCCCAAATCCGCTCCAACCTTAATAACTCTGGAAAAAGGAGGGACGAAAACGGCACTGACCCAACCAAGTCTGGGAGCAAGCTCCCAAATAACGATAACCAAAAATAACAGATAGTAGCTTGTCAGCGCATTATGAATCGACTTCAATGCCTTAATCATGTGAGTATCAGTCCATTCTGATGGGTAGAATTGATAATCAGGTCTCTAGAAATAACATTTTCTCGTTGTTAGATGAATTCAGTATTGAATACAGCATCAATCTGCAATCCCGTTTCTATGAACTCCCCTTTCTCTATAAAAAATCTAATCATGATGCCTTCTTACCTTCCTTCGGTTAAGCCCGCTTCCAAAGAAAGCAAGAAGGCCGGCCCCACAACCTTTACAGGTCAGGAGTCGGCCTCTGGAATACCAGTCAGCTTAATAAAACCTTACTTTGTTTATCGGAATTATATTATTTATCCTAACGGTCGTCTGCTTAACTGTCAATCGTTCATCTCACACTGTCAACAAGCTGTAATACTTTACATTCATTTTCGGAAAAAGAAACTTTTTTCACAGACAATCGTCATAATGTCAATTCCCGCTATTGCCGCCCGGCAGACGGGAATAGGCTTAATTCGGCTCATTATTTTCCTCGTTTGTTATGCCAGATCAGCGCATGAAGCTGCGGGAGAACGCGTGCGGCGTTCATATCGGGATCGGCAATCACCTTGTTGAACAGCCATTCCAGCTTGTTCAGCAGACGCGACGAAATGTCGCCTTCCTCCGTAACGTTCTCGTTTCCGGGTTGAAGAAAGAACGGAACGTCGGGATAACGATGATGAACCCGGGCTGCATAGTTGTAGTCCTCGTCATCAAAGACAACCACCTTCAAGCTGTGATTGCCCGTCCCGCTTGTATGAACCCGCTCCATAATGCCGTCCAGCGCTTCCCAATCGGTTGACATCCCCGAGCTTGGCGGCTTCGGACTAATCGTAAGAGCGTCCACCTTCAGGAACCAATCCTGCCACCGGCTGCCCTGGGTTTCAATCGCCGCCTTGATGCCGCGTTCATGGAGCAGGTCGATCAGCTCGGACAGCCCTTCGCCGATCAACGCCGGATTTCCGCCGGAAATCGTAACGCAGTCGAAGCGGTTGCCTCCAAGCTCGGTCAGACCGGACATGATTTCTTCCGCATCCATCATGACCCGTTTGTCTTTACTGCTGCCATCCCATGTAAAAGCGGAGTCGCACCAGGAGCAGCGGTAATCGCAGCCGTACGTGCGGACGAACATCGTCTTGACGCCGATGACCGCGCCTTCTCCCTGGATGGTCGGCCCAAACATTTCAATTACCGGAATTTTGGTGCTCATAGGTCGCAGCCTCCATACAGCCGGTACGACGGACCCTCTTCGGGGACATCCTCGGCCAAGACTTCGGCCCAGGCCGTCGGCGTCTCCCACAGCTTGACGGAATACACCGGCAGGCCGCTCGTCTTCAGCGTATAAGCGATGTAGCTGGCCAGATTCTCGGCCGTCGTGCGGAAAGACAGCACCGCCGTCTTCGAGCCGCTCGCCTTAAGGCTCTCCAGAACAGGCTCGTCGCCTTTGGCAAGAAAAGCGTGATCCAGCCGGTTGACGACCTTCTCCTTCACCAACGCTTTAATGTCGCCGAAATCGACGACAAAACCTTCGTCGGAACGTCCCTCTTCCGCGACCGGTCTGCCTTTTAGCATGACCTCCAGCTTATAGGTGTGCCCGTGAACGTTGGCGCATTTTCCTTTATGGCCGACCAGTTGATGCGCCGCGTCGAACGAAAAGATTTTGCATACCGTAACTTCGCCTCGCATCAGCGGCCCACCGTCTTTCTAACCTCTTCATATTGCTTAAGCCCGCGGTTCCGCAGCTGACAGGCCGGACATTCGCCGCAGCCGCTCCCTTTGATTCCGTTATAGCAAGTCAGCGTATGCTCGCGGATATAATCGAACTGGCCAAGCTCGTCGGCCATCTGCCATGTTTCTTTTTTATCCAGCCACATCAGTGGGGTATGAATCACGAATTCGTAATCCATCGAGAGGTTTAGGGTGACATTCAATGACTTTACAAATACATCCCGGCAGTCTGGGTAACCGCTGAAATCCGTCTGGCATACTCCGGTAACAATATGATGGTATGAGAACTGTTTCGCAAGAATCGCCGCAAACGACAGGAACAGCAGATTCCGCCCGTCGACAAATGTACTTGGCAGCTCTCCGTCCTCTCCCGCCGAAATCTCGATATCCCCGCGTGTCAGGGCGTTCGGGGCCAGTTGGTTCAGCAAGCCTAGATCCAGAATATGCTGTTTTACATTGAAATGAGCGGCAATTTCCTTGGCGACTTCAATTTCGGCCGCATGCCGCTGGTTATAGTTAAAGGTCACGACCTGTACTTCTTCAAACTGCTGCAAGGCCCATGCCAGGCATGTTGTGCTATCCTGCCCGCCGCTGAAGACGACCAACGCTTTTTTGTTCATTCCGAATCTCTCCTCATCGGTTGTCGATTTTCTCCGGGTATAAATCATGATTGATGAGCCGGTGCTCGGCCATGGCCTCATATTTGGTTCCCGGACGGCCGTAGTTGCAGTAAGGATCAATGGAAATGCCGCCGCGCGGGGTGAACTTGCCCCATACCTCGATGTAGCGGGGGTCCATCAGCTTGATCAGATCGTTCATGATAATGTTGACGCAGTCTTCGTGAAAATCGCCGTGATTACGGAAGCTGAACAGGTACAGCTTAAGCGATTTGGATTCGACCATCTTTTGCTCTGGAATGTACGAAATATACAGGGTGGCAAAATCGGGCTGTCCCGTAACGGGACACAGGCTCGTAAATTCCGGACAATTGAACTTCACAAAATAATCCCTTCCCGGATGCTTGTTGTCGAACATCTCCAGCACCTCGGGGTCATAACCGAAATTATACTTGGTTCCCTGGTTGCCCAGCAGCGTAACATCCGGCATTTCTTCCTTCAATCTTCCTTCTGACATAACAAAAAATCCCTCTCTTTTCCATCGGCATCCTCCGCCGGTATTCGGAAAGAAGAACAAGACTTCATCAAACCTGATCCATGTAGACTAAGAATGTGAAAAATGGACATACCCGTCCCGGGCATATCGGATCTTAGTTTTTTATAGAGGGAGTTTGCGAACCTCTCCTGCGAAATGCCACAGATATCTTCTTCAATTATTATTTATGCGTCTAGAACTATACCATAGGAAGCTCAAGCAAGGCAAGATATTGAGTGTATCCAGCATGCCTGAAGACGGAAGCCGCCCGCAGACGTAACAATAGATAATTATTTAGTCACCGGTATTAATATGCCGTATTGACAGAACACTTCCTGAATATATAATAGTTCTATGACTATTGAACAACTTGATGCTTCTGACGAATATCGTGTGCGCATCTTCAAGGCACTGGCCGACCATACCCGTCTGCAAATCATTCGTACCCTGAAGGGCAGCCGTACCGAACTGAACTGCGGCGAGGTGGGTGAACGCTGTGAAGCCTCCAAATCGAACGCCTCTTATCATTTTCGCACCCTGAGGGAGGCAGGGCTTATTCTTGTAAGAAAGGAAGCTCAGACGAAATACATACAGCTTCATCAAGCGACGTTCGACACTTATTTGCCCGGATTCCTGGATTCCTTGTAATCCGGTTTTTTATAACCATGTTGTTCAATAGTTGTTCAACTAATGAATTAGGAGGTTAATAATGCAAAAATCCAGCTTGACTCTCTTTTTTCTCATTATGTTCGCCATCGGCACAGATACGTTTCTGATCAGCCCTCTGCTTCCCGTCCTTCGTCAAGAGTTCCATGTATCGACCGCAAGCTCCGGCTGGATGGTCAGTGCCTATGCGTTCGGCTACGCCTTGTTCGCTCTGGTGGCAGGCCCGGTGTCCGACCGGCTGAACCGAAAGCATGTCATAATATGCGGGTTGGCCGCCTTCTCCCTCTCTACGGGTTTATGCGCCGCCGCTGTCGGTTTCTGGAGCATGGTTCTGTTCCGTTTTCTGGCCGGGGTCAGCGCTGCCGTCGTATCCCCGCAAATCTGGGCTTCCATTCCGGTCCTGCTCCCCAGGGAAAAGATTTTGCAGGGAATGGGCATCGCCACCGCCGGTCTCTCCATCGCCCAGATGCTGGGCCTCCCCATCGGCAGTTTTTTCGCCGCTCATTCCTGGAATCTTCCGTTTATCGTGATCGGGTTGTTTTCCCTCCTCCTGACCTTTCTGATTCCTTTCCTCCTGCCCTCCATTCCGCCCCACAATCAATCGGCAGACCGCCTTTCTCTCTTAAAGCCATACGCCGGGCTGCTCTCTTCCCGTATTGCGGTTACCGCCTTTGCCGCCTATTTTATTTTTCAGATCGGCAATTTTGCCGCCTTTTCCTTCCTCGGCTCCTGGCTTTCCGGCGATTTCGGCTTAAATGTGGCCCAAATCGGCCAAGTTATGCTGTTCCTAGGTCTCGGCAACATGCTTGGCAGCCTGTTCGGCAGCCGTCTAAGCCAGAAGCTTGGACGCTCCGGAACACTGATTTTGGGCATTCTGGTCAACAGCGTAATGTTTCCGCTGCTCTCACTGACGGGAAATATTACCGGCATTAAGGCAGAGCTGATTGTCATCTTCGGAATCGGCGGGATTCTGTTCCCCATCATGATGAGCTCCCTCCAGTCTTTGTCGGAAACCGCCCGCGGAACGGTCTCGGCTCTGGCGAACACCCTGATGTATTTTGGAACCACGATAGGCGCCGCGGCCGCCGGAGGGATTTATCAGGCCTCGGGTATATTTCTCGGCGTGACCCTGCTGACTTTACTCTGCTTTGTCCTCTCCGCCTTCCTCTTTCGAAAAAGTGGAGTCGCGGCAACTTAGATGGATTCAATTTGCCATAGCAGGGTAAATTACTGATTAAGACTGACAATGTGGCAAAGGATGGGATCGTACGATGGAAGAACATGTACAATTGCTTGCCGATTGGCTGAACGGGCATACAGGCGGAACGATTGTAATCGAAAAACAGGAGTTGGAGGATCGCGACAAGATCTATTTTAAATTGGAACGTGTTGATTACCGGGATGCCGTCGATGTCATTGACGATTATCTGGACAGCGCGCTCATCCTGCACGGTACGGGCAGAACAATGAACGCGGACGGCGAACTGGTCAGCCTTCCGCTTCAGAGCTACGAGATCGCAGTCAGCGGCCTTGCTTTCACTTCCGCGGATGAGACAAGAGTGCAAGCGCAAACGGATCGGGCCAAATATACGCTAGCGCTTGAGTAAGAGCAAGCAAAAAGCTGCTGGGAATGGAGGTTAGCCCCCCCTCATTCCCAGCAGCTTTTTTTGAAGATTAGAAATGTAGAACAAAGCCGGGAGCCGTCATCACTTTACAGCTCTTCGCCGATAATCTCGACTTCCGTCTCCAGCTCGACGCCGAAACGCCCCTTTACAGTCTCTCTCACATGCTGAATCAGTCCGATATAATCGCTTGCCGTAGCGTTATCCGCATTAATGATGAACCCCGCATGCTTTTTCGATACTTCAGCTCCGCCGATTCTTGTCCCTTGAAGTCCGCTTTCCTGAATCAACTGGCCTGCAAACCGTCCCGGAGGCCGCTTGAAGACACTGCCGCAGGATGGATATTCGAGCGGCTGCTTGGACTCCCGCATCTCGGTCAGCTTATCCATCGCCGCCTTAATTTCCTCGTGGGTTCCCGGCTTCAGGGCAAAACGGGCTTCCAGAATGAGATAATCGCCGCTGGAGAAGACGCTTTTCCGGTAGCCCCACTTCAGGTCATCTCCTTCCAGCTTTACGATGGCGCCGGTCTTGTCGATGGCAAGCGCGCTTTGCAGCACATCGGCCACCTCGCCGCCGTAGGCTCCGGCGTTCATGTACAGCGCACCTCCGACCGTGCCGGGAATGCCGCAGGCAAATTCAAGACCCGTCAATTTCCGCTCAAGTGCGAAACGGGAAGTATCAATAATTTGGGCTCCGCACTGGGCGATGACCACATCGTCCTTAAAGCTGATGCCGGTTAATCCGGACGTTTGCAGAACGATGCCGCGCACGCCTCCGTCCCGGATAATTACGTTTGAACCGTTCCCTAATATAGTAAGCTTAATGCCGTTTTCGGCAGCGTATGTAAAGACCGCTTGAATTTCCTCGTAAGTGGAAGGCTCAGCCAGAATGTCCGCCCGGCCGCCCATTTTGGTGAAGACATGATCTTTGAGCGATTCATGGCTCTTAATCGTTCCGGACGGAACAAGCCTTTGCAGATCCTCTTGAATTTTGCCGATATCCATGGGTTTGCTCCTTTAGTTGTTATACATATCTTTAGGCAATCCTCACTTTAACAACGAACAGGCTCCCTTGTCAATGACAGGAGCCCGTTAATCGGCTTTAAGTTTTCAGCTATGGATTCGGTTCAATTAGACAGCCTTGCTCTTAGCAAGGCTGTAGGGCAGACACAGCGGCAATCCCGTCCGCGGATCATCGACAATATCCGCCTCGATCCCGAACACTTCGCGCAGCACGTCCGGAGTCATAACATCTACCGGAGCGCCTTCGCTGACTACGGTGCCCGATTTGATCGCAACCATATGTTGGCCGAAGCGTGAAGCGTGGTTCAAATCGTGTACGACCATAATAATCGTCCGGCCCTCCCGCTCGTTCAGCATCTGCAGAAGCTGAAGCACTTCAAGCTGATGCGCCATATCCAGAAAGGTCGTCGGTTCGTCCAGGAACAAGATATCCGTCTGCTGGGCCAGCGCCATGGCAATCCATGCGCGCTGCCGCTGTCCTCCGGACAGGCGTTCGATCGGCCGGTCGCTGAAATCGCCCATCCCGGTAACTTCAATAGCCGAGGAAATGATCTTCCGGTCTTCCACAGTGAGAGAGCCGAAGCCCTTCTGATGGGGATAACGCCCGTAGCTCACCAGTTCGGAAACGGTCAATCCGTCCGGAGCGGTCGGATTTTGCGGCAGAATCGCGAGCTGGCGCGCAACTTCCTTCGTCGATTGGGTATGAATCGACTTGCCGTCGAGCAGCACACTGCCGCTGGCCGGCTTCATCAGCCGGGCCATCGTTTTGAGGATCGTCGATTTCCCCGAACCGTTGGCTCCCACGAGAGCCGTAATCTTCCCGGTCGGAATCGACAAGTTTAGATCCTTTACAATAATCGACTCCGCATAGCCGATACTTAATTGATTCACATTCAAACGTTCCATCATAAACAGTTCACTTCTTTCCTGTTATCTCCATATCACCACGGATATTATTTTTAGCCTTGTCTTCTCAAATGATATTGATTATCATTATCCGTGTCAACATAAAAGATCATAACTTCCCCGCTTCTGCTTAGTCATGTAAGAAGAAACGGCTTCGCCGTCCTCTGGAAGAGGAAGGCATCCGTTTCTCGTAATAATATCAGGTTAAGGATAAGCGCGAAGCTTATACTTTCTGATATTGCCAAAAAAGCTGCCGCCGGAGACATTCTCCAGCAACAGCTTTCTGCCAACGGGCTGTCTGCCCGATTATTTATTCAAATGATACGGAACCGTCGCAACGACGATATCCTTGTGATTCATGAGATAAGTCCGGATAAATACGCTCGTCTGATTATGCAGGACGGCCTGCCACCAATGCTTGGTAATAAACTGCGGAATCAGAATCGTAATATGATCCGTCGAAGCATTCTTCCACTCCACCGTATCGATAAATTTAACCAGCGGACGCATGATGCTGCGGTACCGGGAACGAAGGACGATCAAGCGCACTCCGGGATTCCATTCCTCCCACTTCAGCTCCATTTTGCGGATTTCTTCTTCGTCGAAGCCGACATAGACGGCAACCACATTATCAGTTAACGATTTGGCATAGCTGATCGAATGAAGCACCGCACGCGTTACGGCGGATACCGGGATAACAATCGTGCTTCCTTTAATACATGGCTTATCTTTATCCAACTGAATCCGGAGCTGGTCTGCCGTATTCATATAGTGACGATGAATGCGGAAGAAAATAAGCATAACAATCGGCAGGAAGATGAAAGCCACCCATACGTTCGAGAATTTGGTAATAATGAAGATAAGCGTAATGGTAAGGGTTGTCAGCATTCCGACCGTATTCACGGCAAATTTGGTCCGCCAGCCAGCCGGCTTCAGCTTATACCAGCGAATCATCATGCCAAGCTGGGAAAGAGTGAACGGAATAAATACGCCGACGGCATAGAGCGGAATCAGATTTCCGGTTTCGCCGTGAAATGCAGCAACGAGCAGACAAGAAGCCACTCCCAGGAAAATAATGCCGTTGGAGAAGCCGAGACGGTCGCCACGGACCATAAAAGCATGCGGCATATACTTGTCTTTAGCCAGCATGAACGACAGCAGCGGAAAGGCCGAGTAGGCCGTATTGGCCGCCAGGAACAAGATGACCGCCGTTATCGCCTGAATGCAGTAGTACAGGACGCCCCGTCCGAAGGTCGATTCGGCAATTTGCGAAACCACCGTTTCATTGGCGTTCGGGGTAATGCCGTACCAGTAAGCCAGCAGTGTTATACCGGTAAACATGAATCCCAGAATCAAACCCATCATCATGAGGGTTTTGGCGGCATTTTTTTCCGCTGGGGCCTTAAAGTTCGGAATGGCATTCGATACCGCTTCGACACCGGTCAGCGCCGAACAGCCGGAGCTGAAGGCCTTAAGCAGCAGGAACAGACTGACATTGGATACCGCACTGCCGATTTCGGGAACAGCGGCATGACCGCCGCCAGCCGCATATTTGACCAAACCGGAGACGATCAGAACCACGATAGACAAGACGAACAAGTATACCGGGACGGCAATGAAAGAAGCCGACTCGGTCACGCCGCGAAGATTGATAATAGTCAAAATGATGATTACCGTGACCGCAATCGCCACAGTATGGTCGTGCAAATTCGGAAACGCCGAAGTGATCGCATCCGTACCAGCCGAGGCGCTAACTGCAACCGTCAGGATGTAATCCACAAGCAGGGAACCGCCTGCGAGCAGTCCCGTGGAAACCCCGAGATTATCCTTGGCTACGATATAGGCTCCCCCGCCTTGAGGATAAGAGAAAATCGTCTGCCGGTAGGATAAAATCAGAATTGCCAGTAATCCCAGTACCGCGAGGGCAATCGGCAAAGAATACCAGATAGCCGTAAAACCTGCTGCTATCAGCACGATCAAAATCTGTTCCGTTCCGTATGCGACGGACGAAAGTGCGTCCGATGACAGAACGGCAAGTGCCTTCACTTTGGTTAACTTTTCCTGGTCGAGTTCGGTTGATTTTCTGGGACGACCGATCAATAGTCGTTTTACTCTGCTTACCATTTGGATACAGTTCCTCTCTTTGTTGAGTTGAAACGGTAATACCGCGCGCCGTTTTCAGTGGTGGATTTTCATAAATAAGGGCACAAAAATAAGCATACGGAAATGACCGCATGCTTATGCATGATCATATCCCACTGTAGCTTACGAGGTTAGCTGGCGGATTCGGACTGTGGAAGCCCTACGGACCGGATAACATCCCGGCACCGATTCACCCCGTTGACCGCTGGGCGGTCAAGTTGGTTCCCCCGTTTTTCCATTTGGAAAATTCAGCGCATATTCAACTTCTCACAAGGTCTAATATTAGTCTATATTGCCATAGCCGTAAACAGTGAAAATGATGAAAAAGAAATGAAAAACGGACTAATTCACGCAAATTCCCATCAAGAGATAATCATGTCGTTCATTATCTTGTATTATCCCTGCAGCACGGGTTTTTATGTCCATTACGGAAGAAAACTTCCCCGTTAAGAGTTGATTCCGTCCTCCGCCTCTTCCGTTTCCTCCTCCTCGCGCGCTCTGGCGTTCCACAGCATCAGGGCTATAAGGATAAAAGCCGTCAGCGCCAGCAGCGGGATCGTAATGAAACCGAAAAAATTCAGATAATCTTTCGTGCATGGCACACCGATGGTGCAAGGAAGTACTTTGCCGAGAGCCGGTATTTTCTGCTCCGCGTAATGATACAGCGATATGCTGCCCCCTATAACGCTAAGCGGAAGCACGTAAGGAACAATACGCTTATCATTCCGATAGGTCGCTATACCAAGAAGAAGCACCTGCGGGTACATGAAAATCCGCTGGAACCAGCAGAGCTTGCAGGGTTCGTATTTCAACACCTCACTTAGGTAGAGGCTGCCGGCTGTGGCAACCAAGGATACAAACCAGGCCAGGTAGAGACCATACCGACTCAGGAAGCCGGAGAATGATTTCATTCCGTCTCAACCGCCTTTGCCGCCGTCTCAATCTCCTTGGCGATCGCTTCGAGATTGAAAGGCTCATTGGCCTTTATACCATTTATAAACAGCGACGGTGTACTTGTAACACGGCTGTCCTTTGCTGTCGCGTTATCTCTTGCCAGTTCATCCTCATAAGTACGCTCTTGAATGTCCTTGCGCAGCAGATCGTAATCGACATCAAGCTGTTCTTTTTGCGCAAGCTCAACCAGGAAATCCTCGGTCGCCCACTCGGTCTTCTCGTCCCCCTGATTGGCATACAACGCATCGTAATATTTCCAGAACGCTTCGCTATTCTGATGGTAAACCGACAACGCCGCTAAGGAAGCGGTCTCGGAATCGGGACCGATGAAGGACATATTGACGAAATACAGGGCAGCCTTGCCTTTTTCGATGTAATCCTTCACAAGCTGCGGCTTGACAACGCCGGAGAATTGGGCGCAGGCCGGGCATTTATAATCTCCGAACTCAACCAGCTTAACGGGCGCATCCGCCGCTCCAAGTCTTGGAAGCTCATCATACTTAAAAGACACCGGACTCGCGGAACTTCCCGGGCTGCCCGTATTTTTGGAAGCCAATACAAACATCGCAGCAAAAAGAACGACCACGAGCAGGATCGCTCCTAGTAAAAGGATATGTGTTTTCTTCTTCTGCCGTTCCTGTTCGGCCCGCAGCTTTTCTTGGGCCAGGGCTGGGGAGACTGTTCTGCTTTTTTTCGGTTTGCTCAATGTTATAATTCCTTTCTGTCCTGTCGGACCGGAGTAATGGCATGAAGACATAGTGCAGAAAAATTATATAATCATTGAACTCGCTTTGGCAAACAGGACGGCTTCCTGCTCTGGTACTCATTAAAATTCCGCAGCAATGAAAAGGGTGCCCCTAGAGCCGTTGGCTTTAGGGGCACCCTTGGGCAAATAATATAAGTGCTGCGCGCTTATCCATTTGACTGATGAAACTGCGAGAAACGAATGCCGCCATTAAGAAACAGCTCATTTTGGCAGAATTCAGTCATTCTTTCAGGCTCCCGCTTCTTCCGCCAGCGGCTGAATTTTCAGGAGCTTGATACGTGAGATTCGTTTGTTATCCGTCTCCTCAATGATGAACAGATGATTCTCGTACTCAACAAACTGCCCTTTGTTAGGGGGATTCACTTCAAGTCTGGAATACACCCAGCCGCCAATCGTGTCGTAATCCTCCGTTTCCAGGTGCATATCGAACCGGCTGTTCACTTCTTCAATAAGCAGCAGGCCGTCCAGAGAGTACTCCTCTTCGCCGAGCTTCTCGACACCCGCGCGCTCCTGGTCGAATTCGTCCTGGATTTCGCCGACGATCTCTTCCATGATATCCTCAAGCGTGACCAGTCCTGAAGTTCCTCCGTACTCATCGATCAAAATTGCAATTTGCGTCTTCGCTTTTTGCATCGTTTTCAGCAGAGCGCTGATTTGAATCGACTCGGGTACCGTAAGAATGGGACGGATCAGCTCGTGAAGGTTCATCGTATTCTCCCGGATCAAATCCTTCATGTGAATAAATCCGATAATATGATCCTTATCGCCCTCGCATACCGGATACCGCGTCCGCATGCCTTCAAAAGCGATTTGCAAATTTTCCTGGACGGATGAATGGTTACTAAGGCAGATCATTTCCGTCCGTGGAATCATGATTTCCCTGGCCGTGGTGTCCGCAAATCCGAAAATATTGTCCACCAGTGCCATTTCGGTATTATCGATCAGTCCGCTCTTATTGCTCTCCTGCATAATAATCCGGATCTCTTCTTCCGTATGCGCGGTCCCCATCTCGGAAACAGGCGCCAGCTTGAACATTCGCAAAAGTCCCTGCGCCAGCCCGTTAACCCCCCATATAAAGGGGTACATCAGCTTGTAAAAGGCACCCATAAGTCCCGCAGTCATCAGCAGCACCATTTCGGCCTTGTTAACCGCGATGGACTTCGGAGCCAATTCACCAAGCACAATATGAAGAACGGTGATAAATAAAAAGGCAAGGATTACGGAACATACATGCACCGCCGCACCGCCAAGCCCGAATCCGGACATCAGCGGTGACAACAGCGCCGCGATGACAGGCTCTCCAAGCCAGCCCAGAGCCAGCGAAGCCAGTGTAATGCCAAGCTGGCAGGCCGAGAGGTACGCGTCCATATTGCGGATGATTCCCTGCGCCGACAGCGCTCTTTTGCTGCCTTCCTCGGCCAGTGAATCGATCCGCCCTCCGCGCGCTTTGACCATCGCGTACTCCACAGAGACGAAAAATCCGTTTAACAGCACCAAAAGAATAATCAGACCAACTCTCAATAATCCGGGTAAAGGGTCGCTCAAATTTTACTCCTACCCGTCGTATTCTTAGGCCGGCGGGTAGGCCCACCTCCTTCGTTTTATCCAAATATAGACGTCCGACTTGGCAGCCATACCTTTCTCTACATATTTCCCAATAGACTCAGCTCCTTGATTATTCCGGGTATAAAGATATTCATTATTATATAAATATATCCGCCATTCCCGCAAGCATGCGCGTTTGTTTCAGAAAAAACGGCTTAAATCCATTCCGGCCTCCCGCTCGGAATACATAAAAAGGTCCCGAGCCGTTAGCCCGGGACCAACTTATATTTAGCATTAATTACGGGTAACCGGAGGAGCGCCGATGACGCCCGGGTACTGGTAAGTAAGGGGCTGGTCAAAGGTCGCATAGTCCAGATTGACCATCAGCAGCATAATGCGCTGGCCCGTCGACGGATCGCTGATGATGATATGATCCCGTCCCGCGGCTTCCAGCACGCCTTTAAAGATTTTGGCGTTCCATTGGCTGTTGTTTTCATAGGTCATATAAAACGTGCCGACTTTGCCCAGATTGAGCCGGAGAATATTTTCGATATAGGATTGCTCGAAGACGGGCTGCGGGGTTGGAACGACGGCTCCGGACGGCGTCATCGGGCTTCCGCTCGTTACTTGGGGTGGAGCGCTTCCGCCAACCGGCATTCCACTTCCCCCAACCGGCATTCCGGATGACATGCTTCCGTACGAATAAGTAACGGGACGGTAAGGCTGCATAATCATGAATCAAAACCTCCTGAATATAATGGAATCGCTTAGTAAACGGTAGGACAATCCGCTGCGCTGGGTCTAAAAAAGCAGTGCGCTTTAAAACGTCCGGTGTTCGTCTGGTTATACCAGGTACCTGGGCAGTTGCCGACGGGTCGGAAAAACCAGAGAGCGTTGGAGGCGGGATGCGTTCTTTCGCCGGCGATGGCGCGTTTGGCGAGGCGGATATCCCTTTCTCTGGCGCGCTGATAGAAATACCCTTTCGTGATTGCTTCAAATCCGCCCGGACTCTGAAATACCATGTCATCGATAGACCGGATGTTTCTAAAATCCAGACAGTTGCCCAGTATGCGGTTGACGCCGACATTGCCCACCATAAGCATGCCGAGATCTCCGTCTTCCTCCGCTTCCGCCCGCATTAGCCGGGCCAGAACTTTTTCCCCTTCCGAATTCACCTTGATGACGGCCACGCGCTTTCCTCCTTCAACTTGCCAATGAGAGGCAGTCGTTCTTTATTGCACGTTGTATTGTATGTGCGAACGCCCAAGTGGTGACTTTTACCGGTTATTTTTTATCATGCTGGATGGGTTCAAGGTTCATATATCATCTTGCGGGTCATACCTCCGTCGATGACGAGCTGAGCGCCGGTAACAAACCGGTTGTCCGGAGAAGTCAAATACAGACAGGCCTTGGCGATGTCCCCAGGAACGCCGACCCTTCCCGCAGGATGCTGGTTATGATCCATTTCCCTGAGCTCGCTGTAATCGCCTGTTTCGATCCATCCCGGCAGGATGCAGTTAACCGTAATACCGTCTTTGCCGAGGGTAACCGCCATCGCATGGGTCAGTGAAGATATGGCCCCTTTAGAGGCGGCGTATGCTTCGGTGTCCGGCTCGGACATCAGTGCGCGGGTAGAGGAAATATTCACGATAGCTCCTCCGTCCGGATTATTTCGCATCACTTTGGCCGCTTCGCGCGCCATTAGAAAGCAGCCGCGGGCGTTCGTATTCATCACTTTATCCCAATCCTCTACGGTCAGCTCGTAAAATTTCGCGGTATGCGCGCTTGCGATCCCTGCGTTATTAATCAGGATATCGACGCTTCCGAAGGCTTGTACCGTTTGCCGGACGACTGCCGCAATATACGCCTCCCTGCTGACATCGCACGATATAAAGAGCGCCTTTCCTCCCTTCCGCCGGATGTCTTCCGCGGTTTTTTCACCTATTTCCTTTTTAAGCTCCGCAATGACCACTTGCGCGCCCTCAGCCGCATAAGCCATGGCGACCGCCCTGCCGATTCCCCGGCCCGCTCCGGTTACGATAACCGTTTTATTTTTATAATTCATAGACTTTCACTCCATTTCTATAATTTGGTCCGCAAATAAGAAGAAACGGCTTCGCCGTCCTCTGGAAGAGGAAGGCATCCGTTTCTCGTAAAAATATAAACCCATTATAAGCGTGAAACTAATAATTTCTTATATTTTCTAATATATCCCCTGAACCCGCTTGACGGAAACAGAGGATACACTTAAATTTTTACAATTTGGAAAAAGATTTGGCCTAGCGTTCTTCCACCGCGGAATAATGGGGCTCTCGCTTGAACCCGTGGTACCGGGTACCCTGGTAGGTCAGCCGTCCCTTGTCGCGTTCAGCACTGATCCCGTATTCGCTTCCGTTCACTTTGAACTCCACCCGTTCTCCGTCATCGAATTCAAAGGTCAAATAATAGATCATCGTCGTACGGGCAATGTTTCCCTCTTCCGGGGGTCTCTGCCTGATCTCGCTGCGCTTGGATACAATGCGGGCTGGGACGGTTAGAACGGGCATCCGGTTGTTCCTGCTCCACACAAGCAGCCCCCTGCCGGCCGAAAGGGCGACAATGCCTATTATCACGACAAAAAAGATCGGTAATACCGTTCCGGCAAAATCAAACATCCATGATAGGTCCGGCCCCAAACTCATAACTGATTCCCCCTCGCCTCCCGTATTCCACCCGCCGGACAACCGGCCAACTCGGGCTTCCTTACATTATATGCCCATACTTTTACAGCATACTTGCCGTTTCAGGCCTAAACACCTCCCGAAAGAGGCATTCGCTTTGAATCCGCAACAAAAAGACCGCCAAATTCTCCGGATTCCGGAAAACTAGCGGCCTTTATCTTTGCTGAAGGTGGTTATGTTATGCATGCACCAGGTCCAGGAAGCGTTTCGTTTCATCTTCTTGCTCCGGAATCATTCCGTTCTCTGCCCAGCAAGCTTTGCATTGTTCTTCCGTCTCGCACAGGTAAGCATCCTCACAGTTATAGCACAATTGCAGAAGGTTTTTGGTTACAAAATCCGTTTCAAATGTTTTCATATTAATCTCTCCTGTTCGATATTCAAGTTTGTGAAATTTTGAACGTTCTTTCTATGTGTTAAATATATCACAGGATATATTGTGGTTAATGTGATTTTTTTCACATTCAATAAGAAAATTTTAAATAAGTTTTTCATTGTTTATTTTCTTTGCAAATGGCGGCGGCATTCTACACCAGACAGTGCTGCTTCTAGTAAAAAAAGCGTGCGGCTTCTCATCCCTGTGGATTCGAAAACGCAAGCTTTTATCACATGACGCGCCAATTGATGCCGCCATTGGTCGTCTGCAGCAAGATCGAACGCTTGTCCTTGCTTTTTTCGATCAGCAGCCATCCGACCTCTTTCGAAACAAACTGCAGCTTGACGATCTCCGGAAATTCAGTCAACTTCGATATCAGAACGCTGCTGAACGGCAGTGCTTTCCAGCTCTTCCCCTGATTGGTCGTTCGGTATACTAAGCTTCCGTTAATGATCCAGCCGTCATTGATATTCAGAAAGGTCGGAGGCACATTCTCATTCTCGCCGGTTCGGATTCCGAGATTAAACTCCACTAATTTCCAATTGCTGCCGCCATTGGCGGTGAAGTAACCATTATAGACGGTCCCCTCGGCGTCCTTCTTAGTGCCTGCTACCGGAATCCAGCCGGTTTCGGCGCCGAAGAATTCCGGCTTCCCCAAAATAACGTTATCGTAGTTCTTGAAAACGCCGGTATCCGGCAAGGCTTGATCCTCTCTCCAACTGGCCCCGCCGTCAACGGTACGGTACAGTCTAGGACTCTTCGACCGGTTCAGCGTAATCAAGCCGATGTCGCTGTCCTGGAATACCAAGCCTCCAGCTACGCCGACAACCGGGAGCGCCGGATGGGGAGAGTTCGGCGAATACTGGTCATTTTGCATAACGGTCTTCCAGGTCGCGCCTCCGTCCTCCGTCATGAACAGCGCCTTGCTCTCGCGGCTCTCCTCGGTGTCCCAGGTCGCCATAAGCCACCCTTTCATCGGCGACGCAAAATAAGCCGAAGAAATACTGCTGCCCTGGCTGAGCGATGAGATCTTCCAGCTCTTCCCCCCATCTCTGGTGCGCAGCACAATGGTCTCCATCATTCCGAATGCCTGGCGTATAATCCAACCGTTATCGGGGTCTGTGAAAAAGATATCCTGGCCATAAACTGGATTCGATGAGAACTGGACGGCGGAAGCTGGGGAAATATTGGTCCACGTCTTCCCGTTATCCCGGGTCAAGTAAAGGCGCAATGCATTTTTGGTCACGCCCCAGGCCAGTCCTTCCGATTCACTGAGCAGCTGAAAGTCGGTCAAACGTGTCTGAATCTGATATTTTGGCGACTTTGCTGAGTCGATGTTGGCGGCATCGGGTGTGATCAGGGTAATCGTCTGCCCTTCTTCCGGCTCCTCCGTTGGGAGCGGCTGCGGCGAGGGCTCCGGCGGGGGAGATGAACAGGATGCCAGGATCAGCGCAGCCGGAAGAACGATGGATAACTTTCTCAGATGCTTCAAGCATACAGCCAGAAAAGGCAAAGCTCTCTCTCCTTTCGGTATTTTAGTTATAGGAACCTATTATTTGAAACGGCTATCGTCTCCGTTCAGCAGACTGCTGCGGTATCCGTACAGAGCGTAAATCATCAATCCGACGACAAGCCAGCGAGGAAATGATCCCGATAGGCAAATCCCGCTGCGGCCGCTTCACCTCTTCGGCGGCGGTGGACAGCGCATCAAATCCGATATAGGCGAAGAACACGGTCGCCGCCCCGTTCATGATCCCGTGAACACCGAAAAGCATAAACGGCGTCCAGTTCTCGGGCTTCACATAAAAAATACCGGTGAAAATAAACAGCAGCACGACGGCGATCTTGACGACGACCATCACTTCATTGAAGCGGGCTGTCTCTTTGACTCCCCGGGATAGCAAATAGGAGATCAGCAGAATGATGACCACTGCCGGCAGATTGATAAAGGTGCCCTCGTCTGCATTATACGCCCCCGATAAAGCGGTCGGCAAATGTACGCCGAAGCCTTCCAGCAGCCCCTGGAAATAACCCGACCAACCGCTGCATACCGCGGCGGCAGCCACTCCGTATTCCAGCACCAGATCCCAGCCCAGAATCCAGGCCAGCAGCTCGCCGAACGCAACATAGGTGTATGCGAAGCAAATTCGGAGTAGCAGAGCGCCGACAGAACACAGGCCAAGACACTTGGGGGGCGGCGAGCGGTTTTTTGCGAAGTAAATTCATGCTGTAATTCTCTAGACACATATCCATAATCGTAATTTACAAACCGCGGCAAAAAATCCAGAAAAAAGTTATCCGCTTCGGGATTCAGCACATTCCCAGATTTTCGTTGTTGGTCCTTGTTATTAATGGGTAATGGATTAAATAACGAGTTCTTGAAAAGACTATCGAATGAGGCTATGATGGTTAAGATTGGACAAGAAAAATTCACAATTTCGAAGGAGATGGAACTATGGCCCCCCCTTTCAAACCTAACCGGGTCGTCGTTATCGGCACCGGTGCCGTTGGTACGACCACCGCTTACACCCTGCTGCTGCGCCGCCGCATGCCCGAACTCGTATTAATTGACGTCAACCACCAAAAGGCGCTTGGTGAAGCGCTCGACATGAACCACGGGATGCCTTTTGTAGGCGGAGTAAAGCTGTGGGCCGGAACCTACGAAGACTGCCGCGACGCGGACATTATCATTGTAACCGCGGGGGCTTCCCAAAAGCCCGGCGAGACGCGCATCGACCTCCTGCGCAAAAACATTTCGATTTTCCGGGATATTATCCAAAAGATTACGAAATATAATTCGCACGCCATTTTGCTGATTGCAACCAATCCAGTCGATATTCTTTCTTATGCCACTTTGAAAATCAGCGGCTTCGACCGCAGACGCGTCATCGGGTCCGGCACCGTGCTGGACAGCGCCCGCTTCCGTTACCTGATCGGGAAGCACAAAGAGATCGACCCGCGGAGCATTCACGGTTCCATCATCGGTGAGCATGGCGACTCCGAGGTTCCCGTATGGAGTCTGGCCAACATCAGCGGCGGCATCGATCTCGGCTTTAACGACCAAACCCGCGAGGAGATTTACGAAAACACGAAGAACGCCGCCTATGAAATCATTAATGCCAAAGGAGCGACCTCCTATGCCATCGGGCTTGCGCTGGACCGGATCGTGGAGGCCATCCTCAGCAATGAAGGCGCCGTCCTGAACGTTTCAACACTGCTTAACAACTATAACGGCGTATCCGAAGTCTTCCTCGGCGCACCGTGCGTTGTCGACCGTTCCGGTGTTCGCGAAGTGCTGCAGCTGCCGCTGAGCGACGAAGAACGGAATTTATTCCAGCAGTCTGCCGAGAAGCTTAAGTCCGAAATCGCGAAACTGGAGCTGTAAGTCAAGCTCAATTGAAGCAGGAAGCGCACAGAGAAGAAGCCACCAAGCGTTAAACAGCCGGCGGCTTCTTTTGCGTTGGACTTCCCGGATGATTCTCTAATCTTCGCGGGGTTCCCCGTCGTCCTCCGTCCATTTCTTCTCCATCAGGCGGTTTGCCAACCGGTCAAACGGCTCCGGCTGAAGCAGCTCCACAGGCGAAAATCCTTTATCAAAAGTAAAAGAAGACCCTTCGATCACAAGCGCATAACGGTCGCCAAGCGTGGCGATATGGATCTTGTCCCCGTAATCCGCCAAAAATCCTTTGACATAGGTGTCGCCGATTTTGAATTTCAGCTCGATTTCCGGCTTGATGTCGATAATCCGCGCCGCCGCCTCGATGACTTCCTCAGGCTCCCACTTATGCTGGATATCTCGCTTCTCGCTTGCCGCCCAAAGCTCCAAATCCCGCTCGGTCTGCTGGCGTTCCTCATGGGATTCGTCCGGCCACTTCGTCTCCACATAGCTCTGCACGTACTCCATGACCTGATCGTTCACAATCTCGGGAATCGACTGCTCGTAGGTGACGAACTTCAGAAAATCCTCGAAATAACGGGCATGCGAAGACTGGTGGATCTTGAGCTCCCACTCCTCCACCATGCCTTCCTCCAGCATATAAGGATACTGGATCGACTTCATATTGCGGGCGCTGATTGCCATTTCCACTTCGCTGATCAGACTGCGCTCATCGGAAATACGGGCGATTTTGGACTCGAAATCGCATTTCATGATGAACACGAACGGGTCGTCGCCATGGGTGCGCAGGACAGCCTGGGAAACGATAAGCGCTCCCCCGCGAACGGCGCTCGTGTCGAGATAGCTTCGGACCAGATCATCGCCGAAATTGTGAAAGGATTCCACGTCTTCCGCCGCGCGCAGCCGCGTCAGCTGATTAAAGTTGGGATTGCTGTCAAGGTCGTACCCCGGCTCCACAAGAAAGCGCCCGATCTTGGTCGGCGCCTGCTCCGATTGCGGATTTTTCTCCACCTTGCGCTTGGCTGTCCGCGTAAACTCCCCGTCCAGAAACTTCTTGATCTCGCTGTGCTCATACTCTTCTTCATCCAGCGTTTGGTAATGCTTGTATGATTTTGCGCCTTGTCCTTCATTTCCTTCTACCTGAATCACATAAAAGGACAGAAATTGGACATTAAATTTCATGTCTGCAACCTCATTTCATGTTAACCGATTATCGGCGTTCTTGTAACCAATATCTTTCACAGTGGCGTTAACTCAATGTTATGTTTTAGAGGTGGAGCTGCAGGCGGGACATGGCTTCTTCTTTTTCCTTGTCTGTAATATGGGTGTACACCGTCGTTGTCTGAATAGAGGAATGTCCTAGCAATTCCTGGACGGTCCGCAAATCCGCACCCTTGCGCAGCAGCATCGTGGCAAAGGAGTGCCGAAGCTTATGGCTGGAAAAAGAACGCCGGTAGGCAGCCGGAGTTCCGCTCTGGAAGCGCTGAAAGGTCTCGGCGGCAATGCCCTGAATGGCGCGGATCGAGAGGCGGCGGCCTTTCTGCGAGATGAACATCGCTTCTTCCCTGCTTCCGCGCCAAGGCGTCAGCCGTTCCTCCAGCGCATGGTCCAGATAAGGGGCGACATCCCCCGGCACGGGAACATTACGCCATTTGCGCCCTTTACCGAATATGCGCAGCGTGCGCCGTTCCGGATGATAATCTCCCAAATTGAGCGTATGTACCTCCCCAACGCGCAGCCCCATATAAGCCATCAGCAGAAAAATGGCTAAATTGCGTTCTCTGTACTTGCCGTCCACATTAGCCAGAAAGAGCCGTATATCGTCCTCGTCCAAATAGACCGGCTCCCGGTTTTTCTCGGTCTTGGACTTTTTGATGCCCGCCGCGGGATTGCCGGTCAACAGTTCAAGTTCGATCAGCGATTTGAAGAAGCAGCTGACCGAGGCGTGCTTGCGGTTCCTAGTGGCGTCGCTTACTCCGCTTTCGCGCATCGAGGTAAGGAAGGAGATGACATGCAGCTTTTTGACGTTATCCAGCTTCTTGCCGTTCAGACTGATTAAGAACTGCCGGACATCGACCAGATACGATTTTCGGGTATACGGCGTGTAGCCCGCGTCCTTCATCCAGACGATAAAGGCTTCGAGTTCTTCTTCATATTCCAGCAGGGCTTCGTCCACGCAGATTCTCTCCTCCCTTTTTCCGACCACTTATTATAGCAGATATTAACTTAGCCGTGAACGCCTTGGCGCTGCCACCCCGACGCATGCTTCCGCACCGTTTCCATAAATGCTTCGAGCGCCGGCGACTTCCATTTTTTGCGGTGATATGCAACCTGTGTCGCCACCCGCTGGGATTCATCATCCCAGTTCAGCCGCGCCAGCGTTCCTTCCGCGAGTTCTTTTTGCACCGTAACCAGCGGCAAAAAGGAAATGCCCAGACCGGCCATAACGCACTGCTTGATCGCTTCGATGCTCCAAAATTCCAGCTTCGGGTCCGGGTACACACCGTGCGCATTCAAATGCTGCTCGAACAGCATCCGGTACGAACAGCCCGTCTCGGTATGCAGAATCGTCTCCTCTTTCAGATCGGACGGCTCGACTGCGGCAAGGTGAACCAGCCTGTGATTCACCGGCGCAACCAGCGCCATTTCCTCCTGCACCAGCGTCTCGATATGCAGATCCTTGTCGTCCTGTTCGGGCTGCAGCAGAAAAGCCAAATCCACCTCGCCCGACCGGATCATTTCCCGCAAATCCCAGCAGAAACCGGGTTTGAGAATCATCTCAACCTGGGGATACCTTTCTCTGTATTCGCGAATGATGCCGGGGAGCCGAAAGGCCGCGAGAGATTCGGGCCCGCCGATCTTAAGCGATCCGCCGATGCCGCTTTGCGAGCGCAGCGCATTCTCGGCCATGGCATGCATTTTGGATATCTCCTGGGCATATGGCAGAAGACGGCGTCCGGCGTCGGTCAGGGTGATTCTTTTGCCGATCCGGTTAAACAGCGGTTGACCCAGTTCGCTTTCCAAAGCTTGAATTTGCGCCGTAATGCTGGACTGGGCGTAATCGAGCTTCTGGGCGGCCCGTGTGAAGCTCCCTGCTTCCACCACGACTAAAAAAGTAAAAAGATGACGGGATTCCATCGACATGCACCCTTCCATCGGAATTTTGAATGGATGTCATCTAAACATTCCGTTTTTCCAATAGGACTATTATCTGATACTCTTTAACAAAAGACAAGAAAGACAAGAAAGGCTGGATGATTTAAATGAAGGAATCCAATTCGCTGCAAAACCATATCGGGATGCCGCAGGCGATCGCTCTATATATCGGTGCGGTGCTCGGATCGGGGGTGCTTATCGTGCCTGGACTGGCCGCGGAAATGGCGGGGCCCGCTTCGCTGCTCTCTTGGGGATTCATGACGCTGCTGATTCTGCCGATGGCGCTCTCGATGGGCCTGCTCTCTGCCAAATTCCCGAACGCCGGCGGTGTGTCTCATTTCGTCTCGCTTGCTTTCGGGGAACGCGCCGGCACGCTGGTCGGCTGGTTCTTCCTCATGTCCGTGCCGATCGGCGCTCCCGTAGCTGCCCTGACCGGAGCGGGCTATATGTCCGCCGCCATGGGCTGGGGCGAACCGGCGCGAATCGCGCTGGCCGCCGCGATCCTGGTTACCGGGCTCGGCATGAACTGGGTCGGCATGCAGCTCGCCGGGAAAGTGCAAATCGCCGTCGTGCTCGCCATCGTTGCCGTGCTCGTCTTCGCTTTTTCCGCCGCGCTGCCGCGGATGGATAGCACCGCCTTTACCCCATTTGTCCCGCATGGCTGGATGAACGTCGGCAAGGCAACGGCGATTCTGTTCTGGTGCTTTATCGGCTGGGAAGCGGTCTCCCATCTGTCCGAGGAGTTCAAGGACCCACAGCGCGCAGCGGTCAAGGGGGTTACCATCTCTGCCATTGTTGTCGGCGCGCTATATTTCTTGACGGCGCTGGCTGTGGTAGGCACCGAAAGCTACCTTAAAGGAAGCTCCTCCTCGCTGGTCTGGATGATCAGCCGGCCGCTTGGGCAATGGGGCGGGCTAATCGCCGGACTCACGGGTCTGTTCATCTGCACCGCCACAATTATAGCTTATGCCGGCGCCGCTTCAAGGGTAGCCTACTCGATGGCGCGCCAGGGCCACGCCCCAAGGTGGATGGGCAGGATGTCCAGCCGGTTCCATACGCCGATCGGCGCGCTGGCTTTCCTCCTGCTGTGCTTTACAACAGTGATGACGTTGTACGGCAGCGGCCTTGTTTCACTGACGACCCTGATTACGTTTCCGAACGCCACCTTCATCCTGACCTATATCGGGGGGTGCGCGGCTGGAATCCGGCTACTCAAAGGCAACCGGTTCGGAGTTGCCATCAGCTGGATTTCCTTTGCCGCGACTGCGGCCGTGTTTCCTTTTACGGGCATGGCGATTGCCTATCCTTGCATCATCATTGCCTTTTATTTCGCCTTCACCTTCTACAAGAAGCGGAAGACTGCCTTTAAGGCTCAATCCGCTCCGGTTAAATGTCCCGAACAGCGGACCGAAGTATCCTGAAATAGCTCATTGCAAAAACCTGCAAAAACCGCCGGCAGAGCATCGAATGACAGCTCTGCCGGCGGTTTTATTATTGAAAAATCGGTTTCTTGCCTATTTCCCGTCGGACTGGCGGGATTGATAATACTCCACCGCTTTTTGCAGCAGCTGCTGCATTGAGCCGAAAGAGGTGGTTTCCTTCACCTGATTGTCCAGCTTGTCCTGCGGCACCTCGGTTATCTTTTGCGCAGAATCGCCAGCGGAGCCGAGTCCGGCTTTCTCCAGCAGTTCTCCGATCGACTGGAACGGCGTATACTTCTGCATGAATTCCGGAGTCAGCAGATTGTCGAGAGGCAGCTTTTGCAGCAGTTGGTCTAAAGGAAGACTTTTTGCGATTTCCATCAGCCCTCCCGGAGACTTCGCTTTCTCGATCAATCCCTTCAAGTCGCCAAAACCGCCCAAATTGAGTCCCATAGGTGATCCTCCTTTTATCCAGCTGTGAATAAAATTTGATGTTCTCCTCTTTCTTACCCGGTTTGGTCCAATCTGATTCGATATCGCGCAAATCAGTGTTCTCATTCATTATAGTTTACATAATATATTTTATGTTAACTTATTTTGCCACATGTATTTATTTTCCATATATAGCAACTCACTCCCCGCTTCAGGAGTCAAATACATAGATGAATAACAAGGAGATGAAATTGTTGAGAAAAACGGATTTTATTCTGAACGCACTGCTCGCCGCAGCCCTGCTTACCACCAGTGACGGACTTTACGGACACATCGCCGCCGCGGATACCGTACAAGGAAATATCTCATCCGTTTCCGTAGCGGCCAACTCCGCAACCCCTGTTCTCAAGCCGATCTGGCAGGCAAAAACAAACGGAACGAGACTTTATGATAAACAGGCCCCCATGTCGAACGGCCTTGTGTATTATGCTGCAAGCGGCAAACTCATCGCGGCGGACCTCAAGACAGGCCAGTTGAAATGGTCCATCCCGGGAGGACACTCCCCCGAAGTTATAACTAACAATTCCGTCTTTTACACCACAAACGGTGGCGATCTGGTGCGGGCTAATGCCCGAAACGGAAAGGTAATTTGGAAAGTGAAAGGGGTCAATGCCTTTTCTGAGGCTGGAGCGCATGCCGGACTTGTAAGCGGGACCTTGGTTTATTTTAACGAAAACGGCGGACTCGCCGCCTACAGTCCTTCGAACGGCAAGAAAAAATGGGAGAACAAAGCGTTGCCCATGTACGCAAGCTCCCTGATCGGCCAATATGACGGCGTACTCGTAGTCTCCAGTACCGTGGATAATTACCGGACGCAATTTTTCGGTCTTGATCCCGCTACCGGCAAACAAAAGTGGAGAACTGAGGGCGTCTACTCCTTCCTCGCCTACCGGAACGGGCAGCTTATAATGCGCCGGCAGCCGGACCTTTCAACGGTTACCGGCGGAGTGCCAACTCCCGGTTATTTGGTCACATGGGTTCAGCTGAATCCCCGAACCGGAAAGGTGACCAGAACAGAGAACTACACCCCTCTTGATGATGTAAGCCGACTGGGCAACAGCTATACCTCCATTGCGGGCCCCTATCTCTATACCGCCGACGGCAATCTCGATAAGAACGGGGCCTTCCTTCGCCGCTACACTTTGGGTCAAGACAGCAACACAGAACCTGTCAGCTATGAAAGGTTTGGGAAATGGCTCGCCGGTCCGATCAACGGCATGGCCTTCTTTGCACAGGGAACCGAACTGATCGGCGTCAAATTAAATGATCTTAGTGCGATTTCCTACGGCAACTCTCCGAGTCCCGTATCCCGGGTTCAAACTTTAGGCAGGGGCGTATTCGCCAGTTTGGACAACGGAGACTTTTACTTGATCGAGGTGGCGACGGGCAAAAGGCTCGGACGTATCTCAACGAAAGCTACCGAGATCGGCAATGCCTATACGGTAGATGGCATGCTGCTCGTTCAGACGAACAAGGGATTATTCGCCGCCGCCCTTCCGAAATCGTTGAAATAGTCAAAAAATGGAGCGAATCCGCCCGTCCACTTCTCCATTCGCCTTGAAAAAAATCGTTTAAATCAAAAACAGCGTATAATATATGTTATACGCTGTTTTTTCGCGGTATAAATGTCCACAAACACATCATCCCCGGCTATATTATGCCAATCTATCAATTTTAAATCTTTTTAGCCATAGGGATCATACCGGGGATTTCAGGACAAATGCGTGTTAAAATGTCTACAGGGATTCAAAGTAAATAAATAGATATATACTTTGGGGAGGAATATGATATGGAGAGACCTATGATAGGGGTTTTACCTTTGTATGATAAGAATAAAGAAAGCTACTGGATGCTGCCAGGTTATATGAAAGGGATTGAAGATGCTGGTGGAATTCCGATCATGTTGCCATTAACCTCGGATATAGAGATAATTACAAAAATAGCAAATAGGTTTGATGGCTTTCTCTTTACAGGTGGACATGACGTTAATCCCAAAATTTACGGTGAGAACGTAGAAGATATTTGCGGGGAAATGTGTAATGAGCGGGATGATATGGAGACAACTCTATTTAAACATGTAGTAGATTTGGATAAACCAGCCTTTGGGATCTGCCGTGGGATACAGTTGTTTAACGCCTTGCTAGGCGGAACTTTATATCAGGATATTCCAACTCAGCTAAGATCTGAAGTTGAACACAATCAAGCACCTCCATTTACTAAACCAGTTCACAATGTATACATAGAAAAAGGAAACCCGCTTTATCATATTATTCAAACAGAATCTTTAAAAGTAAATAGCTACCATCATCAGGGGATTAAGAAGCTATCAGAGCAATTACTTTCAATTGCGGAAGCTGAAGATGGACTAATAGAAGCTGTAATTATGCCGCAAAAAAAGTTTATTTTAGCTGTTCAGTGGCATCCGGAATTTAACTACAAATTGGATGATTATAACTTTAGATTATTTAAGGAATTTGTAACATCATGTGAGAAGTAAGGAGCTAAGCTATAAGCAAAACTTGTTTCCGCTCGTCCCAAAAAAAACAGGTACCGACCTTTTCATAGAAGATATCCGTACCTGTTTGTTTCATCTTTAGCAATTCTTTAGCAATTCTTTAGGAATTCAGAGTTTGTGGCTGTATCATAACTTGTTCATCCAATCTCAGCTCCATAACCTGCCCCGCATGGGTCAAACCGGCGCCAAAGCCGTACAAAAGAAGCCTATCCCCATTTTTAACTTTTCCTTCGCGAATGCCGAGGTCGAGAGATAAAGGAATGGTCGCCGCCGATGTATTCCCGAAATGGACTAAGCTGTACAGTGTCTTGTCCATCGGGTGGCCTATTTTTTCACAGATCGGCTCGATGATCCGCAGGTTGGCGCTATGAGGGATGAACCAGTCCACTTCGTCTATGGTAATGTCCGTTTTGTTCAAAAGCTCTTTGATCCCGCCCGGAATATTCCGGACTGCCCAGCGGTACACCTCACGGCCATTTTGCACAAGGCTTCTTGTATCGACTAATTCAATCTCCTTGACTTTATTCGCTAAATTAGCGCGGTACACATGATGCGCCCCGCTCCCGTCACTTTCGAGGTGATACCCCATGAAGCTTTGAAAATGGTCATCCTGTTCGACCAGCACGGCGCCGGCACCGTCGCCAAATAGCACACAGGTGGTCCGATCGGTGTAGTCCGTGATTTTGGACATGGTGTCCGCGCCGATGACGAGTATTTTCTTGTGAAGCCCGGATGAAATCAAACTGTGCGCAACATGCAGCGCATAGACAAATCCCGAGCATGCCGCGCTTAGATCCATCCCTCCCGTCCGGGCGATCTGTAATCGGTCCTGAACAAGGCTGGCAACCGAGGGGAACGTAAAATCCGGCGTACTGGTCGCTACGATAACCATATCCACGTCTTCTACGTTCTTATTGAACCGCTGAATCAGATTGCTAACCGCAGCCGCACATAAATCACTGGTGAACTCATCCGGACGGCTGATTCTGCGTTCTTGAATTCCGGTTCTTTGAATAATCCAATCGTTATTCGTGTCTACCATCCGCTCCAGATCAGAATTGGTTAATCTTTTGTTGGGCACGTAACTTCCTATTGCGGTTATTCTTGCTCCTGCCATCCGGATCACCTCATACTGGGTTATAACCTGATATTAGTACCTGGTACTAATTATAGTGTAAGTTACTGGAAAACGCAATTATTCTTCAAGAAGACCGGCCAACCCCCTTGCCGAACCGCTTGCCGCCCGCCCGCATAGAATAACAGGGAGATCAAGTATTTGGGCAGAGGTGGAATCGAACATGGCTAAAAACAAGCGCGGCAAAGCGCTGTGGCGGATGCCTTCCCGGGCAAGAGGCACATGCCCTCTGTGCGGCAGCACACGGATCAAACTGTTATACACCGCAGTAGGAGCTCAAGGCGAAAAGCTGACGGTATGCAAAAAGTGTCAGGGCAAAAAAGCCGGGTAAGCAGGCGATTTTATTGTCCCGCTCCTTCCTTTATACCCTGCCTTTGCCGCTATAAACAGGTAAAGACCGCTTCCTCGCGAAGCGGCCTTTTTTGTGCAGGAAGAAGGAACGTCAGCTGCCGCAGAAGGATTACAAATGCAGGCCAAATCTTTTTAACTCGATAAAAATCCCTTCCAATTGTCTCCCCTTCTCAGTAATTGTATATTCTACGCGCGGAGGCACTTCAGGATATACCTTGCGTTCCACTACACCGTTCTCTTCCAGCTCTTTAAGACGGAGCGATAAGGTCTTCGGACTGATGCCGTCCATCGATTTCAGCAGATCGCTGAATCGCATCGTCCCTTCAATCAGCAGGTCCCGGATAATTAAAAACGTCCATTTTGTCCCGATCACATCCAGCGTTTTGGCAATGGGACATGACTCGCCGGGCGCTCCTTTCGTTAGAACGACGGGTTCATTCTCACTCATCGAAACATCCTCCATAAAAATATTTTGGCTTGGTAAACCCAATCATATCACAATAATATATTTTCGGAAACTATATGAATTAAGTGCCACTACTTCCCTAAATGAACTTACTACTTATATAATATCATTGTGCTAGACCTTATAAATAAAGGAGACGGAGAAATGAAAAATATTCTGATCATCAACGGCCATGAAAAATACGGTGCCGCGGAAGGTAAATTGAACCAGACCCTGGTGGACCGGATGGTGAGTATTTTAAGTGAAAAGAACAACGTTCAAACCACTATTATTCAGAACGGGTACAACAACGAAGAAGAGCATCGGAAGTTTTTGTGGGCCGATGTGGTCATCTACCAAACGCCCATCTACTGGTTCAGTATCCCCGGGCTGTTCAAAACGTATATGGATGAAGTGTATGAGTATGGCATCTTTTTCAAGGGCGGGGACCGGTATGGAGAAGGCGGCTTATTAACCGGCAAAAAATATATGTTCTCCACCACCTGGAACGCTCCCGAGCAGGCATTTGGCGATCCGGGACAGTTCTTTAAAGGGGAAACGCTGGATGAGGCTCTGGAACATCTGCATCGTGTTCAGGAATTTCTCGGCATGGAGGCTTTAAAAAGCTTTGCTTGCTACGATGTCATCAAGAATCCGAAGCTGGATCAATATCTGTCCGAACTGGAAGCCCATCTGCAGGAAGTGCTGGGTGCTTAACCTTAAGCGGACAACGCTTTTGAACGACACTGAGAACGACATTAAGGGAGGATATATTATGCTGCACAATCAAAAAGTGGTCATTATCGGAGGAAGCTCCGGAATCGGTTTGGAGGCGGCCAAACAAGTCATTGCGCTTGGAGGGGAAGTCATTATTGCCAGCCGCTCGGAAGAAAAACTGCAGAACGTGAAAGATCAACTGGGAGCCAAAGCAGTGGCTTATACGCTGGATACGACGGATGAGCAGCAGGTGCAATCCTTTTTTGAAAAAATCGGCACGTTCGATCATCTGGTCGTCAGCGCCGCGATAACTTCCGGAGGGTCTTTCCTCCACACGGAAACCGCCCAGGCCCGTCAGTTGTTCGAGAGCAAATTTTGGGGCCAATACTATGCGGCCAAATACGGTGCGCCAAACATATCGCCGAACGGCTCCATTACCCTATTCTCCGGCGTAGTCGCCTACAAAGCGATGATCGGCTCGTCCGTACTCGGGGCGGTTAACGCTGCGATTTCCAATCTGGGCCAGACGCTGGCCTTGGAGCTCGCTCCCATCCGGGTGAATATCTTGTCGCCGGGTATCATCGATACGCCTTCGAGAAGTAAAATGCCGGAAGACGCGCGAAATGATTTCTATGCATCGGTGGCAGGCAAACTGCCGGTACAACGGGTGGGCACAGCGGAAGATACCGCGCAAGGCGTACTGTACCTGATCCAAAATGGCTTTGTGACCGGAACCGTTCTTCACGTCGATGGCGGACACCGAATTATTTAAGGCAATCGGCACACATATTTGGGAACTTGGGAAGCCGTTCTTTCTCCTTCCGGTGAGAGGACGGCTCTTTTCATTCCGCATACCATTCCTGCAACTCCGAAAGAGTTCTCCGCACAAAAGTCCGAAGCTCCTCCGGGGCGATCACCTCGGCATAACCGACAAGTCCCAGCACATCCCGGCAGGCCGCTTCATACCCGTACATATTCACCGTCAGCAGAATCGTATCCTTATCCAAGGCTTCGTGCAAAATATCCAGCTTGTCCCGCAGATTCACGCCCGGCTCTTTCACTTTGAGAACGACCGGGTACTGCTCATCCTCTCGTCTCGACAGCTTAAAAGACTCATTCCGCTCTTTCCAATACGACTCCAGCGAGAAATCGGCGGGAATCTCGTATGCTTCCTCTGCCTGCATGGTTTCCACGATCCGCTCGCATTTGAAGATACGGACTTCCTCCGCCTCCTCACAGTAAGCGGCCAGGTACCATTCCTCCTGCTTCACCACCAGCCCATAGGGATACACATTCCGGACGGACGTTTCACCTCCCGGCTTGCGGTAGTGAATCGTCAGCTTGTGCGATTTCCAAAGCGCAGACCTGATCTTCTCCAGGCAGGGAACTGCCGGGCGCTCGCTCCACCAGGGCGTATCATCGAAATAAAACCGGGATTTGGCCTTATGCAGATCCGGTTTGTAGGCGTCCGGCAGTGTTTTTTCCAGCTTCAGCAGCGCGTTTTGGAGCTTGTGTCCGGACTCGGTTCCCGCGCCGGAGTATATGCCGAGTCCCGTCAGATACAGGTGAACGACTTCATCATTATGCAGACTTTTCAAATTGACCGTATAGCCTTCCATTAGTGAAAGTCCGCCCGAAGGTCCCGAAGCGCTGACAATCGGAATACCGGCTTCGGCCAGTGTATCCACATCGCGATAAATCGAACGGACGGAGGTTTCCAGCGCTTCCGCCAGCTCCTTCGCTTTTAATTTCCCTCTGGATTCCAGCAGCAGCAAAATCGCAACCAGCCGATGCAGCCTCATAGCGTGCCTCCTTTTGCGGTGGACAGAATATTTTTCAGACACTTAAATCATTGCCACTATGCTGTCAACAATTCAAGTATATCATAGAGCGAGAACGATTGAAGGAGTTGGAATTTATGAATATTGGCGTACTCGGCACGGGATTCGGAGCGTATCATGCCAGCCTGCTGAAGAATATGGATCTGTCCTCAAGGGTGGTCGTGTTCGGCAGGAACCTTACCAAGCTGGCTCAATTGGAACAAGAGTTAAAGGTAGAGACTACCCGGGATATGGAGAAGATTTTGCGCGATCCGGACATTGATGTCATTGATTTGTGTCTGCCTTCCTCTCTTCACTGTGAGGTTGCCGTCAAAGCGCTTCAGTATGGAAAGCATGTGTTCTGCGAAACGCCCGTATGCTGCTCTATGGAAGAGGCTGCGGCGATGCTGGATGCGGAAAGACGATACGGTAAAAGAGTGCTAGTTAACCGGTTTATCTATTTTGACCCGGCCTATGCCTATCTGCAGGAGTCCTGCCTGAAGGGTACATACGGCAAGCTGTTATCCCTCACTTTAAAAAGGGAGACGCCCCCGCTTTGGGGCGATCTCGGTTTGAACTCCATCCCCGTTAATCTCATGATTCATGATTTGGATTGTATTAACGGGATTATGGATTCACCGGAGCTTATATACGCCTGGGGAACGGAATATAAGGATGTACGGCAATCGTTGGTTCGGGTAGCCTTCCGGCGGGAAAGCACCTTTGCGGAGATCGTCTCTTCTTCGGGAATGTCTGACGGGTACCCGTTTACTGTCGGTTATGAAGCTTATTTCGAGTCGGGAAAGCTGGTCTTTCATGAAAGCGACTGCGGAGAACGGTCCGATCCGGTTTTGATGGAAATCACCGCCTCCGGTGAGCGGCGCCTTGTTCTGGAGGAAGCCAATCCTTATGCCGCCAGTCTGGAACATGCGCTGCAAAGCTTCCGGCAGGGAACGGATTCATTTCTTTCTTTGGACCGGGCCGTCAAATCACTGGAAGCCGCGATTGACATCCGGCGGAAAATAAAGCAAAAGTAGCTTGTACTTTCCCAGCGATTAGGATATTCTGTTATAGACAACATCATAGACACGGGAGCTCGGAAATAGCCGGGCTGAGAGGATGGCCTTATGCCATTGACCGTAATACCTGATCTGGGTAATGCCAGCGGAGGAATCGTCACAGGCTTTGTATGTTCAAAGACCGCTTCTTTCGATGCGGTCTTTTTTGCGTACCTGGCCTCCTCTGGCGCTTCACACCATTAAGAGGAGGAAATGAAATGACAAGACAAAGTCAGAAAGTGTATGTGGAAGGCTCGCGGGAGGATATTCGGGTGCCTATGCGCGAAATTACTCTGAGCGGAAGCGCCGGAGTTAACGGCGAATTGGAAACCGAAAATCCGCCAGTACGGGTATATGACGCAAGCGGTCCTTATACCGATGCGCACATGTGTACGGACATTCGGGAAGGACTGCCCCCGCTCCGCCGGAACTGGATATTGGAAAGCGGCGATGTCGAGGAATACGAGGGCCGGGTCATTAAACCGGAGGATAACGGATTGCGGCACAAGGAACAGGATCTTTCCACAGAGATTTTTCCGGGATTAAAACGGCGGCCACTACGCGCAAAAAGCGGATCTAATGTTACACAGATGCACTATGCCCGAAAAGGCGTGATCACACCGGAAATGGAATTCATTGCGATCCGCGAGAATGTCGATCCGGCGTTTGTCCGGGATGAAGTTGCTTCCGGACGGGCGATTATTCCCTGCAACATCAATCATCCGGAAAGCGAGCCGATGATCATCGGGCGAAACTTTCTTGTAAAAATTAATGCCAATATAGGGAACTCAGCGGTCTCCTCCTCGATCGACGAAGAAGTGGAGAAGATGCGCTGGGCTACGCACTGGGGCTCGGATACCATTATGGACCTTTCGACAGGCCGCCATATTCATACGACCCGGGAATGGATCATCCGCAACTCCCCGGTGCCTGTCGGCACCGTACCACTATATCAGGCGCTGGAGAAGGTCGGCGGACAAGCGCATGAGCTGAGCTGGGAAATTTATCGCGATACGCTGATTGAACAGGCGGAGCAGGGCGTCGACTATTTCACAATCCATGCGGGCGTGCTGCTGCGGTATGTCCCATTGACCGCCAAAAGGGTTACAGGCATCGTTTCCCGCGGCGGCTCGATCATGGCGGCCTGGTGCCTCGCCCATCATCAGGAGAACTTCCTCTATACTCATTTTGAGGAAATCTGCGAAATCATGAAGGCTTACGACATCGCGTTCTCGCTTGGAGACGGTCTGCGGCCGGGTTCCATCGCCGATGCCAACGACGAAGCTCAGTTCGCCGAGCTGGACACTCTGGGCGAGCTGACCGAGATTGCCTGGAAGCATGATGTGCAGGTTATGATTGAAGGCCCGGGGCATGTCCCGATGCACAAGATTAAGGAAAATGTCGACCGCCAAATGGAAGTGTGCAAAGAAGCGCCCTTTTATACGCTTGGGCCGCTTACGACGGATATCGCTCCGGGATACGATCATATTTCTTCCGCCATCGGCGCGGCGATGATCGGCTGGTTCGGCACCGCCATGCTCTGCTACGTGACGCCCAAAGAGCATTTGGGCCTCCCGAACAAGGACGATGTCCGCGAAGGCGTTATCGCCTACAAGATCGCGGCGCATGCGGCCGATCTGGCCAAAGGACATCCCGGAGCGCAGGAGCGGGACAACGCGCTGTCCAAAGCGCGGTTTGAATTCCGCTGGAAGGACCAGTTCCAGCTGTCGCTCGACCCCGAGCGGGCAACGGAATACCATGACGAGACCTTGCCCGCGGAAGGCGCGAAGACGGCGCATTTCTGCTCCATGTGCGGCCCGAAATTTTGCAGCATGAGAATCACACAGGACATCCGGGAGTATGCCAAGCAGCACAATCTGGAGGACAGCGAAGCGATTGAGCGGGGAATGAAGGAGAAATCGCAGCAGTTTGCGGAGGCAGAGCACGGTTTGTATCTCTAATAAATAAATTATGAGGCGGCAGTCTAAAGAAGTCTTAGGCTGCCGCTGTTTATTGAGAGATCGTTTTCCGTTGGCTGAGTGATTTTAGTTAGTTCAACATTTTATTATTTGCCTTGTTTCCACGGAGTCTAAGGAGTGAAAACATGGATAAGACAAGACCAATAATTAAGAACCATACCCACCCCTTGAAAGAAATCACTTGAAGAAGTTCCCATGTGTTCAATGGTCCAGAATTAGGGCCGTCGCTACATGGATATGCAAAGACAAATGGTAATACCGCAATAGCAAGTGATATTATCCCAATTATAAAAGATATATACAATGTTATTCTTTTTATAAATATCATCCTTCTGTCCTCTGGCGCTCACCACTGACTTCCCACCCCAAAAATACTCGGGATCCCTACCCCATCCCCATTCATTAACTCACTCAAATGCATCTATTTAGAACACATAATTTTTATTTTCTTCTCCATAGGCTAGTCCACATAAAAGGAACTCCAAATTTCTCAGTATTTTCACCGCATTCATTCATACTCCTAAATTCAACATTTTCAAAGCAATCTTCTAGTAGTCCAAATAATTTCTCCTTACTATAGGCTTGTCCGCCCTTCATACTTCTTTCTCTATATACCTCATAATCACTTAATTCAAGAGCTCCACCGATTTCTGTAAATCCAGGGGCAAAACAAGTTAACCCAAAATACCCTCCAGTCTTAATCATACTGCTTATCATCCGAAGATATTCAATTCGTCTATGTGGCCATATATGGTGCAAACATCCAGAATCATATACAAGATCGTAATGCCCAGTTTCTAATTGGAGGTCGAAGGCAGATTTACATTCAAAATTCACACTTACTTTATTCTCTTCAGCTCGCTCTTTTGCCCAGATTATTGCTTCTTCCGATATATCAATTGCATCTACTTTAAAACCCTTAAGCGCTGCATAAATTGCATTCCTTCCTGGGCCACAACCAATCTCCAACATATTACCTTTGGATAATATTCCAGACTCAAAGTATGAGACAAGATTCTCATCAGGGAAATTAATGAAAAAAGGTATTTTCTTTGATCTGTCACTGTAAAACCAATTCCAAAATGGTGCTGGTTCTCTCATGAATGAATCTAACATATTCAAAATATCACTAGTATCTTTAATAGTTTCATTTAACATCAATTAATCCTCCTTATAACAAATCTGTTGCGCTGATTTCTTATAACGTTTCCGCATTCACTAACCCGAGAAGCTTAAGGGAGTGCCAGCGAACGGGTCGCCAGACTTAGCCTCGCAGGGTTGTATGCTGATTCCACTTCCTCGAAATGCCTCTGCAGACCAAGGGACCGCTAGGTCACGCCGCGCGAATACGGTGTTAGCTGATGTACCTACCACCTTCGAATATACTTAACCTAAGTTAATTGTTCGTTTACTCTTGACTTCTTATTGATAATTTTAATAAAGCTTTGTTATATAACTCCGGTTGTATTGTTGGGTATGTTAAATCACTTGGTAATCCTTTCATAAAACTTACTTCTCCAATCTCACTCTCTGCTGGTAATTGGCCAATTTCTTTAACTTCCGAGTAATACAAACCGCCATATGATTCATCACCACTATCGAATTTAACTGAATACACAAACAATGGGAGTAGGCTAAAGGATTGAGTACCTGTTTCTTCATAGAGTTCACGTTTCGCGGTTTCTTCAATGGGTTCGTTCGGTTCTCTTTTACCTCCAGGAATCTCCCACGTTTGTCTTTCCTTATGTTTTACATAAATCCACTCGTTATTGTATCTCGTTAGAATCACTGCATACTTTAGTTTCACATCATCTATAATATCTAAATCATAAAAGATAATTTGCATACAAAATCACCCATTCTCAAATTATGTAAGATATTTGTTTTTTTAGTCTTTCAAATTCATTGCAGGTTTATCTGCCTGATTCAGCTCCCCCGAAAATACCTCAGACAGATCAAGGGTCGGCTTGCCGGCCCGCAGCATGAATGCGTTGTTATATGAAGGGTCCCTGATATACTCCAAAAATGCCCTTACTAAATTCACTCTCTATCAATTCATTGAAATTGCTAATGGTATAATCCGCCATAGATAAATCTTGTTGACCTAGCGGATTTTGATAACCTATGCTTCTCATACCTGCAGCCTTTGCAGCAAAAATTCCGTTAGTAGAATCTTCTATAACAATGCACTCTTCCGGATGAATATTCAGATCCTTAGCAGCTCTTAGAAAGATATCAGGTGATGGTTTCGATCTTTCAACCTCGTATCCACTAACTATTGATCTGAAATATGTACTTAAGTTAAACATGTTTAATACCAATTTAATTTTCCTTCTCGTCGCAGATGATGCAACTGCTAACTGAATTCCATTTGAATACAATTGCTTAATAAGTATATCGACACCCAATATGGGGCGTTCATCTTTCAAAGACTCAATAATAGCTAGGTATCTATCTTGAAACATATCAACTAATTCACTAACATCAATATTTGATGAATATCGCTTTTTAATTCTATGAAACATTTCAATTGAAGTCGTTCCTATATATGATTCATATTCAGACTTTGTAATATTCCAACTAAATTTATCGCAGAATTCGCAAAATACTCTATAATGAATTGGTTGTGTATCTATGATAACCCCATCTTTGTCAAAGATTACTGCTTTAAACCTCAAATGCACACACCTCCATTGTTTTTAATGGTTTAATAATTTTCCTTCGTCCTTTCGTATAACGTTTCCGCATCTACGACACGACCCGGCCTTAGATAGCTCATATCTTAGGCCGGGTCGTGTGTTGTCTGATATACTTCTATGCTATTACACCTGACAACCAACATTTCAATTTCATACTGTTAGTCGTTAATCTCATGTTTTATAGAGTTTTAATAGTAATTTATCATTCTTTATTTAATTTCCCATGTTATAATTTTTGAGTACAGTAATCGGCTATAAGGGCGGTCGGCTAGTCTCCCAGAAGGGAGGTGATGCCCATGGAGGTTAAAGATGCTCTCTCCTTAATGTTCATGTTTGGCATGTTCATTTTGGCATTGCTCACCTACATGAAAAAGAAATAGACCGCCCTGGCTAGGATAACGGTCTATTTCTGACCTGTCTTACGAGGCCGACTGCTCTTTATGCAGTTATTGTACTTTGGAGTCGTGTTCCCGCACGGCTCCTTACTTATTCTTACCTCAGTATAGCTCATTTTATAACGCTTTTATAGGGGGATTTTCTTTAGACATTTATTTTTGTATTTAAAGTGCCTTTATAAAGGCTTTATCAGCAGTAATTTCACTTAACGTTCTTGGTTATTATCCGAACATGTTATTAGAATTTGAGGAACTGCCCCGAATCTTACTCCTTCAACTTTACCTCCAACACAAATAAACTTAAGGATTTTGGTGTATAGTAATTGATCCTTATAATCCATTATGAATGCTCCATTAATCTTTTAATTTTTTTGCTTTATTATGTTTTATACTTTTGTGGATGTTTCAGACCAAGGACCGTCAGGCCCGACGCGTGAATACGGTGTTATCTGATGCCATTGTCTTCATCGAATTGCATTCACGTACCCTCACCAGCTTAAGCTCCGAAGGAAGCGGCTGCGCTTGCGTAGTTAGTCGGTGCAGGGTTGTCCGCAGTTCTAGCTTCCTCGAAATACATCTACGGATCGAGGGCTGAATGGCCCTATGCGTGAATGCTTTGTTATACGACGTCATCTCTTCTTTTGAGAAGCCCTCGATAATGTTGTAGTAATTCTTTAGAGATCTCCCCAATACCCAACCTACTAGCAACTTCTAATGCAGGTGAATAGTTCTCATAATCAAGATGTCTTATTATTAATTTTCTTTTTTGAGCTTTTGAACATTTAGCATAATATATTGCCCACATAATAATTGTATTGTCTTCCTGAACAAAGTTAGGAATTTCCTCATCGATTAAGATTCCAATCACCTCAGAGATCCGATCTCGAAGCTTACCAGACATTAATACATCGCGTGCCCAATCGGTCACCTGTCCATTTCTTATTGGATATCTTAGCAATCTATTAACAATGTGTTCAGACTCTTAGTAGTTAAGGATAAAATGCTGATAAAGATAGAATAAATTCCTTAAAAGATCTTTACTGTAAATCTTATCAGAACTACGATTTTTAATTATTCTTTTTAGAATTTTCAAACATTCCACTCTTCGAAATCTTCTATTAGCAGCGATATCATCAACAATAATACCTACAATATATTCAATTGATTTATTATCAAATGAAACCGCCTTTAATAGCTGCCGTTCAATATAAATATCTGTTGTCGTATTCACAAACTTCCTTAGGCATTTCTTAGGTGTGTAATGCATTCGATGCTTCTACCCCCAGAATATAAAGGATGATGTCGTATAACGTTTACGCATTCCCGAACCCGAGAGGCTTAAGTGAGCGCTAGCGAACGGATCGAAGACTTAGCCTCGCAGGGTTGTCAGCCTGCCAATTGCTTCCTCGACTTCACTCCCGCAGACCAAGGGACCGACAGGTCCTACAGCATGAATGCTTTATTATACGAAGGCCCTTTCTTCTTTGGGTTACTTCCAAAATTCATACCATTTCTTCTTTCTTGTACTCACTTCTTTGATTAATAAATCTCTAGCATTTTGCCAATCTTTCAAACCCTTCTCAGGACTATTATTAAAGTCGATAATTTCTTCATCAATTGCCGCCCAGGAAGTATTATCATGGATTTTCCTAATTACTTCGATTGAGGTTTCATCACCTCGTATATGTAGCATGATCTCTGTAATATTGTTCTCTTCTGGGATATTAAACTCCACAGAATAGCCTGGTTGCTCCAGTAATCCCCAAGAAGGATCACTAAAATCGGCATCCGGGAATAGCTTACTTATCATATTTATTATTTCTTCTCTGTTTCCTAGTTCTTCAGTCATCTCATCATCTATATCCTCAACGCTACTAACTTTCATATTCAGCTTCATAAATGTTACATCCCAGCTCATTCAACATCACCTATTTCTTAGTTATTCATTTCTTAATGAATGTTTTTGTTTTGGTAAGACTTAAAGTGCTCTCGTATAACGTTCTGGTATTCACGAACCCGTAGGGTTGTCTGCCTGTTTCCACTTCTCCGAATTATCTTCTGGCAGACCCAGGGCCGAACGACCCGCAGCGTGAATACATTGTTAACTGATGTTCCCGCCTTATTCGAAATACTCTATATTCCATTTAATAACTCTTTTAGTTCCTTCGAGGTTTCATTAATAAAGCGATTTATTTTGTCAGTTTTAAAATAAATCGGTTTGATTCGGGGCTCATTCTTTAGATCTTGCAGCCATTCTACCTTTCTATCCCTATACTGATTAACTTCAAGCTGCATAACAAATGGATCGATTGTAAATCCCTTAGCCTTTAAGAGTAATGCGAATAATTTTTCTGTGCTATCCATCGATCTTAAAAGATTAAATTCTACTTGGCTAACTTCATGGTTATATATTTTCCGTATATCGTTTTTTTCGCCTTTATAGTTATTTTCAAAATCCTCATACACGGTATCCGTCCATCTTAATTCCGTATAAATATGCGAAAAGTAACCCAATACAAATTCCTTCCACTCCGTCTCCGGGTCGTTTCAACAAATATTCACGGCACTTCTCCATGATCACTTCCTTGGCCGGTAATTTATCGTTATGTACGAGATGGGTCACGCCTTTTTCTTCCCTGGATACGTGGCCTCTCATATGTATGGCATCCGGAGCGATACTGCCTAATAAAAGATCTGGAGTAGAATTACCATCCGTTAAGATTTCTGAAATTGCAAAATGAACCATAGGCCAAGGCAAATCAATTCCTCCCTTGATATTCCCCACAATTATGCTCTTGCTGGAATTTCAGTTAACGTTCTTGCATTCCCGACGCCGAAAGGCGGCCCGCAGCGGAAATGCGTTGTTAGCTGATGTCGTCGGCCTCTTCGAATCCACTCTCTAAATAATTTAATTGTACCCTATTCTTTCAATTCGCATCTCCTAAATAAATGGGTTTTATTTGTTTATTCTGTATTTGTTCAACCAATTTAAGAGGATAAACTCTAATTTTACTTAATTTATCAACTTCAATCCATTCAACTCCGACCTGATCTTTGTCTGGATTTGTTCCATTAAAAGTTTCAAATTTGTTATTAATTGTGCATTCAAAATAAAACTCTACCTGATGAACATCGTAATCCCATTCCGAAAACTCATGATTCTTACCAATATATTCTCTAATATAGACTATATCCCCTACTTCTACTTCACACCCTAATTCTTCAATACATTCACGTGATACTGCTCTTTTCAGCTCTTCTCCTTTTTCTTGTCCTCCTCCTGGAAAGAGATAGAAAAAACCTTTCTCGTCCTGATTTCTTGTTAGAAGTATTTTATTATTATCAATAATAATTGCTTTCGCTGAGTTTCTTATAGGTTTCATAAAAATTCTCCTGGTATAATATTTTTTAAAACGCTTTCGACGATTTCAGCTAACGTCTTGCTTCTGCGACGTCCAGTACCCCGCCACTTTAAATCGTCCGCTTTCTTTCGGTGGGGGTACTGGATGTGGTGAGCGCTCTTTTTGCTCACCCTTGCGAAGAAGCTTTGTTAGACGATGTTGTACACGGAAATTACCACTAGCCATAAGTAATACTTATTTTATTAGTTAATATTTCTTTCCTAAATATAAATCCATAGTATCGTAAATATTGATTATACCGCCAAACTTATCTATTACAGTTGCTATTTCACTTTCTAATACGTTTTTAACATCCATCTGTAAAGATCTGTGATCTGAGTATGTATTCAATAACGAAATATAGTCTTCTGCATGTAGCTTCCGTGTTTGACGGTAAATTTTTGTAATAACATTAGAAAAACCATATTTTCTCATAGTATCTGCATACTGCTGACAAGTTTTTTCATCAAACTCTTCCGGTGATTTGTCGCCAAAAGGCTTGTATTTTTTATATATTTTTTGAATTTCAATGTGCATAGTATCATCTTTGCCAATAGCACTTGGATGATTCCAAAATAATGCAACTGTACCACCGTGATTTAACAGACTATGCACTTTTGTAAAACCAATATCCTGTGGTAACCAATGAAAAGCAGTTGCAGAATATATCATATCGTATTTATTGTCATCAGTAGTAAAACTTTCAAAATCAATATTAATCACTTTAAAGTTACTAAATTGTGAAAACTTTTGTTTTGTAAACTCAGCTAATTTTCCACCAAGCTCAACAGCCGTTACTTTACAGCCTGTTTTCAAAATTGGTAACGTTGCTTGACCTGTCCCTATTCCTATTTCAAGTGCATTTTTTGTACTGTTTAGACCCGAATAATGGATAATATCATTAAACAACTCCGCAACATATGTTGGTCGACATTTATCATAATTAACTACATCTTCATTAAATTTCAATCGCAAGTCCATTTGAGTTCACCTCACAAATAATTATTTTCTTTATGCTTTAAGACTAGTGCACAATTTCGCCTAACGTTGATGTATTCACGAACCCTCACTGCCTTAAGGACCCGAAGGGTCCGACCGCGACGCGGTTAGGCAGTTCAGGGTTGTCTGCTGAACCGGCTTCCTCGAACCGAACTCCTGCAGACCAAGGAGCCGTAGGCTCCGAAGCGTAGATACTGTGTTAGGCGAAGCGGCCTCTTCTTTGATTAATCCCACTACTTAACTCACTTTATAATCTTTCTTAAGTATTGCATATATGACAGTTTCAACAAACCGATTCCTCCAATAAAAATGTTCCTTCAATGTCCCTTCTTCACTTAATCCAATTTTCTCAAGCACCTTTCTTGATCCCACATTCTCTGGTTCTACAAATGCTTCAATACGGTTTAATCCAAGATTGTTAAATCCGAATTCAATTATCTTCTGAATCACCTCAGTCATATAACCTTGCCGCCAGTATTCTGGTGTTAATTCATATCCAATTTCAGCTTTATAATGATTTTTCATCCATCCATGAAATCCACATGTTCCAATTACTCTGCTTTCCGATCGCAAAGTGATTCCCCAGCGAATGCCCTGATTTCTTTCAAACTTTTGATTCCATCTATCAATTAGTTCTTCTGCTTGCTCAATATTCGTAAAACTCTCCAAATCATAAAATTATGTACCTTCATCCAAAGAGAAATATTGAAATATTTCTCTTGAATCGTCTTGTTTAAGCTGTCTTAGTACAAATCTATCTGTTCCTAATATGGGGAATTGATACATATTTTTTCTCCTTTCATGGTTTAGGTCATTTCGCATAACGTTTCCGCATCTACGACGCGACCCGGCCTTAGATAGTTCTTATCTTAGGCCGGGTCGTGTGTTGTCTGAATATTCTTCTAAGTACATAACTTCTGACAACCAAGGGGCGAATGCCCCGCAGCGTAGATGTAATGTTAAGTGATGTTACTGCCTTCTTTGAGGTACCTTCAATTAAAGTATTTCAAATAGATTCTATATTGTTGTTTGTGTTTTTACTAAGCTTGTTATAGTATTTTCGTCTTTATTTGGTTTTATTATGTTATAATTCTTGAGTACAATATACGGCTTAAAAGGGCGGTCGGCTAATCTCCCGGAAGGGAGGTGATGCCCATGGAGGTCAAAGATGCTCTCACCTTAATGCTCATGTTCAGCATGTTCATTTTGGCGCTTCTTACCTACATGAAAAAGAAATAGACCGCCCTCCCTAAGGTAACGGTCTATTTCTCGACCTATCTTGTGTGGCCGACTGCTCTTTATGCAGTTATTGTACGTGGGAGTCGTGTTACCGCACGGCTCCTTTCTTATTCTTACCTCAGTATAGCTCATTTTATAACGCTTTTATAGGGGTTATTTCTTTGGAAATTTATTTTTTGTTTTTATATTGTCTTTATAGAGGTTTGTCGTGCAGTAATTTCACTTAACGTTTCCGCATTCACGAACCCGAGAGGCTTAAGGCGCGCTAGCGCCGGGTCGAAGACTTAGCCTCGCAGGGTTGTCTGGTGCTATAACCTCTTCGCCTTAACTTCTGCAGACTAAGGCCGTACGGCCCGCAACGTGGATGCTGTGTTATAAGATGTCCCCCTCTTCGAAGCATTACCTGAAAATTATGTTATTTGATATATGATTCTATTCCATTCTTCAGGTACGAACAGCCATAAGGCTGGAACCATACATTCACTGTAGTCTTTGCTCTTAGAAAAATGTTTCTTAATATAGGTATTAATTCGATCGTTATAAGCCTTTACTTCTTTTACAAGATTTAATTTATTAATTTTCTTTAGTTCTTGTTCATCAATATCAAATAAGGGAATTTGCGTCTCACTGAACCATCCATCGAAGTAATCACTGTAAGGTCCACCCATTCCATGAGGGCATCCTAACTTGGTTTCTGACTCTTTCGTGCAGTGACACCACCAACTTACCGCGTGAATAATAATATTTACTTTCGTTAAATCTGTTATCAGACTTTCAATATATTCATTCATAGTGATAAGATCTATGTACCCTGTTCCTACTGGTTGTACGTAGTAATTCTTTAAGATCTCTTCAATTCTTGTTTGTGTCGCTAGACTGGTAGAGCGAAGCATGTCCAGATATTCCATTATCATGCCTCCGTTAGTATTTAACTATTATTTTATGATTCTGAGGGAGTTCTTATAACCTTGTTGTATTCCCGACGTCTCACTGGCTTAAGGCCCGCCAGGGCCGGGTGGCTCCGCCACTTAGATAGTGCAGGTGTGTCCACCCGAATTATCTTCCTGAAAATCCTCGGGCGGACCAAGGGACAGCTTGCTGGCCCGCAGCGTGAATGCTATGTTATCTGATGCCTCTGGCCTCTTCGAATAATTTCAATGTCATTTTTATTTTATCTATAGTTTTATTTAATATCTTAATTCCTTTTAGTCATTATTATGATGTGATTTGAGTAATTCCCCCCCCTATTTTTAAGTGATTTGGTAATAGGTGTTGTGGAATCATTTTAATGTTTTTTAATTGAGTATCTATGCTCCATCCACCAGGTTTAATATCCTCGTCAAACCATTTTGCACCTGAATTAATCCATTTTTGTTTATTCTTCTCATATGCTTCAAGTTGACAGTCATCATATCCATACTCGAAGCCGCAGCATGGACAAATATTAAAACTAGAGGATTCACCATTGATGCCCCAAGGTGGTTCATTCAACTCAGGATATCCACAAACATGACAAATGTAAGTATCCATATATCAATCAACCACCTAACTTATATACTTGTTATTTTTTTACCTTGTTTATATCTTTATGTTTAGTGAACTCTCCCCCACTTAGCTTACGCATGAAGTGGGGGCTTCTGTTGGCATCGATACAGGGTTGCACACGCTTGCGAGCTTCATAATTGAAGGCTCAACGCCTGTTGCACCCGAATGAGGGAAGCCAACGTCCAATACGTTCGTTTTGCCAATGAAGGGTCTTTGGCCTCCAAGGACAACCACATCTTTTCAGATGTGGCTTTTTGTATATTACGTAGCACGTACCGTGCGCCGATGTTATACGAGGCATTAAGGTCCGCGTGATACATTTTGCCTGTTGCGAATACAGCAACATCCCGCTTCGTGTTTCGTTGTACAAATCCACTGCCATCAAAAGCAAGCGCACTTGTATTCACAGGGTTGACCATGGAAACCCGCATCCCCAGAAAATGCGCCATTTCGGTCACTTTTGTTTGGATGCGCCGTTTCGCCCAAAACTGGAGTTTGGCACGAAGCCGCTTGGCTCCCCACGTTCCTTTAGGCAGACGCATCTTCCCTAAATACTCCATGACAATGACATCTGCGCTGTGTTTTTGGGCAAAGGCGAGGATTTGATGCGCGGTATCGTGGACGATATGCGTCTGTAAGCCGGTCATCCGCCGCCAGAAATTCGGTTTTGCCCCTATACCGGATTGTCGCTGGGCTTGTTTCAGTTTGCCTATGATTTGGCGCATCCGATCTTTTTCTTTGGCTTGGTTGATAAACGTCCTCGCCAAGACAGTGCCGTTAGCGTCCATCACGGAACAGACTGCGGAATTCGTTAACCCCAAATCAACGGCGCACACCCGCTGCTTGGAAGGTTCCGCCTGAGTCAGCTTCACATCCCCCTCATAGGCGATATGAAGGGCATAGCGTTTTCCTTTCCGAACCAATGTGGGGCTGCATTCTTTCATGCTCCACACGTTACGTTTAAATAGGTCTTGCTCCTTAAAGGTAATGGGGAGCCATACCCAATCGCCTTGATGAAATATCTTGATGTTGGCTGCCCGATCGGAGGTTCGGATGAACATGTTGCCTTTGTACAAGCAAGGGAACGCCTGATGTTGAGATTGGAGTATCGGCGCTTTCTTCGAAAAGCGTTTCCCTTCTTGCTGGGCGTGTTTCCGCTCGGCTTGCCAAAGCTGAAAACGGGAATGATGACTTTTCACAATGCCAAACGCTTCGGCAATGGCACTTCTGCGGAAGTAAGAAGGAAACTTATAAAAGCGTTGATCAAACTCGGCGTAGAGCGGATTCGGATTGTGCCTGGTACGGTGAGTCAGCCGTTCTACCGCCGTCACAACCGCTTGGGTGGATAACGATTCCAAGGCCATAAACTGCTCTTGAATGACCGTAATCAAGAACGACAGCGCCTCTTGATACACAAGGAGAGTCGCATCTAGCATGCGGTGGTGAGACGTAATCGGATGTTTGAGTGTTTTGACCACCTTCATGAGACACGCCTCCATCGCAAGTTTGATGGGTCTAGTATAACACAAGAACGTATGTTTGGTGAAGCTAGCGTGTCTAACCCCCACCTTCGCTGTTGGCTTAGAGGCGGGGGACTGCGACACTAAATCTGTTCAATAATGAATTTTATGTTTATAACTATTCCAGAGGTTTCAAATAACGTTCTGATATTCACGACGCCCCACCACCTTAAGGCTCCGAAGGAGCCGGCCGCGACCGCGGTTAGGTGGTGCGGGTGTGTCCGCTGATCCCTGGCTTCCCCGATATTCCATCTGGCGGACCGAGGGCCGTAGGCCCGAAGCGTGAATACATTGTTATATGCTGTTGGGGCCTTCCTTGAGTTGCCTTCCTGCTTTACTTATTTATTAAATATTCAATTACAGGATAAGAGATCAAGTTTCTATCCCGGTATGTTGAAGTTATCACATCACTTTTATTACTTAAGATTCCATTTTGTAATATTACAGGTTTAAATCCTCTTTCAATGGCTCCGTTATAGGTAAATAAGACACAATGCTCTGCAGCAAATCCTGAAATTATTATAAACTCTACGCTTTGATTCAATAAAATTTGTTCTAATTCTGTCTTCCAAAATGCATTCGAGTTTTCTTTGGTCAGTATCAAGTCTTTATCTTTGATTTGAATTTCTGGAACACTGTTATATAAATCTCTATTTGATTCTTTAAGACCTTCAATGTCTTGAACATGTATGACTACATGATCATTAGAACGAAGCAAATCTGACACATAATTGATATACTCGCAAGCTCTATCTATTATTTTCTTTTCTAGATCCTCTAGATGGATTGCTTGCATATCAATAATTAACAAACCTATTTTCATCGAAGACACTCCCTCAAATGTATTTAAATACTTACCCCAACATATAACGTTCTTGTATTGATATGACGAGGTGTAATGCTCCCCATTGTCAAGACACGAATTGAGAGAAAATAAGTTAACTCCTCTCTGGTTTGAAATGGTAGGGTTTAAGAAGCTTTTCGGGTCAACGATTGCGAATATACAGTATCTGGTGAAACCTCGTTCAGCGCTTGGTGTGGACGTTCAGCGTTATAGAATTTCACGTAATTCGTAATGCCTTTCCGCAATTCACGGGGTGTTTCAAACTCATTTAAAAAGATGCACTCGTACTTTAGAGACCTGAAATATCGTTCCGTTCGGCTGTTGTCCGTCGCGCGGCCTTTGCCGTCCATCGAGACTTTTACATTCTCTTTTTCAAGCAGTTCCAAGTAAGAGGCATTGGTAAAATGAGAGCCTTGGTCGCTGTTCATAATCTCCGGCTTACAGTGCCGGAAAGCGCGTTTCAGGCAGGTCAAAACAAAGCCTTTCTCCAGTGTGCTGGATAGCTCATAGTCGATCACTTTGCGGCTGTACCAGTCAATAATATTGAACAGGTACATGAATCCTTTGCCCATACGGATGTACGTAATGTCGATTCCCCAGACCTGATTGGGGCGATCAATGGTAAGCCCGCGAAGCAGGTAAGGTCGGCAGTACTTGGCATGCAGACGCTTGCTGAGGTTCGGCTTCGGATACACCGCCTCTAAGCCCATTAGCTGCATCAGGCGGCGTATACGCTTCCGATTCACAGAATAGCCTTGATTCTTCAGGGACCTTGTCATCCGGCGATAACCAAAGTAAGGGTGCTTCATGTAGATCTCATCGATCCGATGCATGATCTGTACGTTCTCCTCACTTGGCTGCTTCTCGCTCACAGGCCGATACACGCTCGTCCGGTTCACAGAGAGCAGTGTGGCTTGCCGTTTTATGTTGATCTTCGGATGATCTCGTTCGACCATGGCCTTACGCTCGGCTAAGGGTTCATTTGAGGCCAGATTTTTTTTTGAGCCAGTCGACTTCAACGGTAAGTTGTCCGACCAGCTTTTCCAGGCGTTCCTGCTTGCTTTCATACTCCTTTCTCATCTTGTCCGCTTCACTCGTCCCTTTCTCGAACACCATGGACGCCCGGCTCAGAAACTCGGCTTTCCACCGGCTAATCATCACGGGACTCATTTCATATTTGGCGGCAATCTCGTTCACGGTCTGCTCTTCCTGCAAGACCTCCAGCACAACCTTCGTTTTAAACTCTGGGGTGTATCGGTTCCGTTTTTCCATGGCTTTATTATAACTTATTTATCACGCTCCTGTGTCTCAACCTACGGGAGCATTATAAGGCCTCACCACTTTCAGTGAACCCAATATTCAAAAAAATCATTTTCGTCTTGTCCATAATATTCTTCTAATTGTTTTTTCTCTTTCTTTTGTTGATTATTTTTAATTCGTCTTTCCTTATCAATTTCCAATTGTTTTATATATTTCTCTTCAACTAATATTCCTAGCATCTTTAACTCTTGAGCAGCACATAACAAGTCAACCGCAAAATGCTTACTGTATCCTCTTACTTTATTATTTCCGTTGTATTTAACTAACCAGCTTTTTGCTGCTTGCAATCTACCATCACGATTAAGTCTTTTATGTCTTGGGGTATTTGATTTTTTCTTTGTCATTCGTATTTCCTTTTTCAATGTTTTTAACATATTGCGCTGATTTCCTATAACGTTCTCGTGTTCACGACGTCCCACCACCTTAAGGCTCCGTTGGAGCCGGCCGCGATGCGGTTAGGTGGTGCGGATGCGTCGCCTGAATCCACTTCCCCGACTTTTCTCCTGGAGACCGAGAGGCGGCGTAGCCGACCCGATGCGTGAACACATTGTTATAAGATGTCCCCGCCTTCGAAGCAATATCTTACAAGTAATCATTCAATATAAATAATATCCCTTAAATCATTCGTTGACTTTTCAAGTATTCTGTAACCTTGTTCACTATTTGATGAACTTACAAGTAATCCATATATTGCTTCTTTATTCTTAGAAATGTTTAAATGAAATTCTTTTATCGTACGGTTACTAAAAGATATTCGTATTAGAAACATCACACCATAATCAAGACTTCCACTTAGTTTTTCTGAATTGTTAATTGCCTTTATAAATAAATTAATCGAGTTTTTATCGGTAATAGTCTTTTCAAGAAATGGTCTGTCATCCATTCCAATACACTCTTGAACGCATTCTAACGTTATACTTTTTACATCTCTACTATTAATTGAGAAACTATTACTGAAAAAATACCACCCAATAAATCCAAATGTAATACCGATTAATATTAGAATTACAATAGGTCTTTTAATAATAATCATTCCTTCTATTATCGATTAAATATGCATTACAGGGATTTCTTATAACGTCTTATCTACGAAGCACGCAATTAATCCGTTATAGGAAGTATTTGCGAAATCCTGAAACTATCTGCCCTTCAGCTTAAAGTCGCCCACTGTCACCCATTTTAAGCCTGCAAATCTTTCTCCTCCCCGCTCTTCACCCACAGCTTGGAAATATCCAAAAACCCGAACGAGCCGGTATGCAGACCGAGCAGACTCTGACTGAGATTCGCTCTTTTGTTGAGATGGCAGCCGTGGAGTATCCAGAAGTTGTCCCGGGCAAGAGACTCTGCTTGAAGCAGGCTGGCGGCGCGTTCCTGCGAGGAGAGCTGAAAAACATCTTCCAGTGCGCTGTCCAAAGAATCGGTTTCCGCAGGGCCCAACAAGAGGTGCGGGTAATTCTGTTCATTTTTGTAAAAATTCATCATCCCCCACTCCCAGTCATCTTCCAGCACCTCCTCCGAAATAAGCAAATCCGCTTCTTGCAAAATCTCCTTCGCAGATCTGCCAGGGTTCAGCGGATACAGCCGGATGTCCAGGCCAACGGCCCGGCACCGCTTCTGCAGCCATTCAACTTCCTCGCCCTCCTCCTTCTTGGACCCATAAACAAGCTGCAGCGCCTCCCCCGCATATCCCGCACAGCGCAGAAGATCCGCGGCTTCCTCAAGCCTTCCCTCCTCCACCCGCCGCTGTTTGCTGATCCAGGGCAGGAAGCTTTTGGCAGGCGTATAACGGGTTCCCCCGAGTTCACGAATCAGGGCGACCCGGTCATACACAATGCGAAGAGCCTGGCGGATCTCCTTCCGGTGATGGACCCCTTCCCGCCGCAAATTGAATACGATATACCGGCAGCCGAGCGCCGGGTAGTCAATGCTGCTGTTATTTTGATTCCAGGGCATCTTCTCGTCGGTATCCGTTCCGGGAAGCTCATAGTGACGGTCGATGCCTTTTTTATCCGGATAAAACCAGACCTCTACTCTGTCCAACAGCGGCCGGATGCCATAATAGCTGTCGAATGCGGTAAGCGTCAGCACATCTTCGTTAAGGTTGGCGACACGAAAAGGACCGGTACCGACCGGGATCTCCGAGAAAACATCGTCGCTGGGCAGAACAGACATGTAGAGGCTTCCGGCCAAATGCAAGAAGAACAAGTTCGGACGGCGTAGACAAAAGCAAATCGCATAATCGCCTTCCGTCTTCACCTCTGCAACGTCCCGGTATTGCCACAGCGAGGGACTGTTCACCTGAAACAGCCGCTCCAATGTATATTTGACATCCTCCGCCGTCATCGTCTTCCCATGATGAAAACGGACTCCTTTCCGCAAGTAAAAGGTCCAACGGGTGTAGTCTCGGCTGTGCTCCCATGTATGGGCAAGCCCCGGAAGGAACTTCCCGCTAGCGGCATCATAACTCACGAGTGTATCGCAGACTTGTCCAATTATGTACGCTTCAAATGCCGTAAATACAAATGCCGGGTCCAGTCTCTCCAAATTGCGGTTCCGCATCATACGCAGTACGTCTTGCCCCGACGGCGTCTCCGGCTCGCTGTGAAAGCCCATCTGCCGGTTAAGTTCGGTCCACAGCCTTTCTCTTAGGAGATTGCTTACCTTGGGTGCTCCGATCAGCTCAATCGCTTCTTTTATTTTCCCTTGGGCAAGCAGCTCCTGAAAGGTCTCTTCCAGTATGTCTTCCGTACTCCGCAAAAAAGCCAGCGACGAGGCATGTCCTCTTCCCCTGCCCGGCTTCCACGATATCAGCGCTTTCTCCTCCAGCCGCCGCAGAATGAACTTCACGTTGCGCGGTGTGCAGCAGAGCAGGCCGGACAATTGCTCGATTGTCACGCGAACCGGCTCCTCCTGTCTTCCGGGAGATTGCAGAGCGGCTGCCAACCGCATAAAATGGGCGTCACTCAGTTCCACCTACCTCACTCCTTTAAAGGTGAAATCATCTCATGTAAGATTTCACTTTTCCTTCCCCTTTTTAATATTACAATTATATCTATATCCTCTATTGGATGACAATACTAAAGCTTTGAAGGAGAACCCCATGAAACAAACGTTACGCCATGTTCATCCTCTCGCATGGACCATCATTATCGGGACTATGTTCGGAAGGCTGGTCACCTCGATGAGCATCCCCTTTCTTTCCATTTATTTGACCAAAGTACTGGGCGCATCGCCAACGCAGACCGGTCTTACGATTGCGGTCAGCTCGCTCGCCGGCGTATCGATATCATTCTATGGCGGCTACATTTCGGATATTATCGGGCGCAAAAAAGTAATGCTCGTGTCCATTTTCAGCTGGGCCGCGGTGTTCGTGGGCTTCGCCTTGGCTGGCCATCTGTGGGTGTTTCTGATTGTCAACACGCTGAATGGATTATGCCGGGCCGTCTTCGAGCCGACCTCGCGGGCTCTGCTGTCCGATATTACACCCGGAGAACATAAGCTGCTTGTCTTCAATCTGCGCTACGCCGCCGTCAATCTCGGTGTCGTCTTCGGTCCGATCATTGGCCTGCAGCTTGGTTCGGCACAGTCGACCTTTCCGTTCCTGATCGCCGCCATCGTCTATATCGCCTACGGGCTCGTGCTCGTCTTGCAATTCGCCGTTCATGGCAAGAATCTGCCGGCGCCTTCCACGACTCAGGCACCCCGGCTGCGCGAAGCGCTCGCCGTAACGGGACGGGACCGCGTGTTTTTGCCGATTCTGCTCGGCACAATCTTTTGCGTGCTGGGTTACGGTCATTTCGGCTCGACACTGGCACAGTATTTGGTGCTTAATACGCATTTTGCGAATGGCGGAAAGGCCTTCTCCTACATGCTGTCGCTAAATGCAATCACCGTGCTCGTCGTCCAGTATCCCGTTGTACGTACATTTCGAAACTTTCCGCCGGTTATTCCGCTGATCCTCGGCAATGTGTGCGTTTCGGTATCCATGATTCTGTTCGGACTGGCCGGGGGCCTGCCCCTGCTGATGTTCGGCGTCGTGCTGTTCACGATTGGCGAAGTGCTGCTGTTCACGATGATGGACATGCTGATCGACCGGGTCGCCAAACCGGAATGGAAAGGAACTTACTTCGGCACGATCGGCTTCAACGGTATAGGCAGCATCATTGCGCCGATTTTCGGAGGCCTGCTGCTTGACCAATTGGGTGCGGAACGCGGACTTCCCCTGTTCATCCCACTTGCGCTGTCGACCGCGCTCGGTCTGCCTTTTTTGCTGACCGCTCACCGCCGTCTGGCTGTTCGGGAACGATCTTTTGATATCCGCCATATGGAAAGCAATAAAAAAGTGGTCTGACAGTAGACAGAAAAGTATTTCTGCATTTTGCGAAATAATCGGATATGAAGGGTGCCTGCCGGCGCCCTTTTTCTGTTTTGAGAGTTTTGTGGGAGAGTTGAATGATTGGATTACTGTAATGTGACAAGGAAGAGGATTGATTTGTTGTTTGTTATTATGAATTTTTCATATGATGAAATATAATAATTAGAAAGTTGATCGTAAGTGAAGTCGCTTTAAAAAGGATTGGTGCGTCCACTTTAAATAGTTAACATAATATTTGTTATGTAACTTATGACGTTTGGAACTAATGACGCTAGTCATTTTATTCTGAATTTTTCACATTGTTGAATATTGTCAATTGTAATGCTGGAAACGATTCGAACCCGTTGCGGTGAATAAGAAAAAGCCGTCCCCATGGACGGCGAGATTGGCGATTTCAAGCTTCTCGATCTAAAAACGCGGCATAACGCTCCCCTGCTGACGCGGATCAGCCAACGGGCTGGTTGTCCTTAACCATACTGTTCTTGTTCAAAATATTATCTTCCAGCACAGCGAATTTGTCGCCGTACTCTTTGATAATATGTGTTTCCCCCCATGCGCACAGGGAATCCAGGATCGACTTCAGGCTCCAGCCGTACTCGCTCAGCTCATATTCCACTTTGGGAGGAATTTGATTGTAGCAGATCCGGTTCACGATGCCGTGTTCTTCCAGTTCTCTGAGCTGCTGGGTCAGCATTTTTTGCGTGATTGCGGGCATCAGACGCTTTAGGTCACTCGTCCGTCTCTTACCGTGCGTAAGATGGCACAGAATGACACATTTCCACTTGCCTCCAATGATTTCAAGGGTCGCTTCCACCGGAATATTGTATTTCTTTTGAGTCATAATTTATCCGCCTCCAGGTTAGGTTCGGTTATTTATAGGCACTTTTTAGTGCCTACGGTACTTTAAAGTACGTGCTATTCAATAATGATAGTTGGCTACATAATAACATATACCGGCTGGTAATTACCATATAGGAGTGATGAACATGTCACAGGAATCGAATCGAAGCAAGCTGGCGCTGCTAGCCTTGGCCATTAGCGCTTTTGCCATTGGCACAACCGAATTTATCAGTGTGGGGCTTCTGCCCTTAATTGCTGAAGATTTTCATATTTCGGTGACCTTAACTGGCTTAACCGTTACTTTGTATGCACTTGGAGTCACTTTCGGAGCTCCCGTACTCACTTCGCTGACCTCCGGGGTACCCAGAAAGACCTTACTCGCAGGAATTATGCTCGTTTTTCTCGCCGGCAATACACTGGCCGCATTTTCGGGCGGAATTACACTGCTGCTCATTGCCCGCATCATCTCTTCTCTCTCACATGGCGTCTTTATGTCGATCGGTTCGACAATCGCGGCGGATCTCGTGCCTGAAGACCGGCGGGCCAGCGCGATTGCCATTATGTTCTCGGGACTGACCGTAGCGACGGTCACCGGCGTGCCTATCGGCACCTTTATCGGTCAGCAGCTCGGGTGGCGTGCCGCTTTTATCACAATCGTTATCATCGGGGTTATTGCGTTTATCGCCAATATGTTCCTTGTTCCTTCCCACCTGCGGAAAGGCAGCAAAACTCCGCTGCGCGAACAGGTTAAGCTTGTGACGAACGGACGGCTGCTGCTGGCGTTCCTGATCACCGCGCTCGGTTATGGCGGCACCTTTGTCGTCTTCACCTATCTTTCGCCGCTGCTGCATGACATCATGGGCTTTCAGCAATCGACTGTGGCCTTGATTCTTCTGCTCTACGGAATTGCGATCGCTATCGGCAACGTTATCGGAGGAAAAGCGGCCAACCGCAATCCGCTCTCGGCCTTGCTCCGCATGTTCATTCTGCAGGCTCTTGTACTTCTCATTCTTACTTTTACTGCTCCATTTAAAGTTTTGGGGTTGATAACGATATTCGGCATGGGACTGCTGGCGTTCATGAATGTGCCCGGTCTTCAGATCTATGTCGTTACACTGGCTGAACGATACGCGCCAAAAGCCGTCGATGTGGCTTCCGCCGTCAATATTGCCGCATTTAATGCGGGCATTGCTCTAGGGGCTTATTTAGGCGGGATTATCGCGGATACGCTCGGACTGATTCATACGGCATGGATCGGCGCCCTGATGGTCACCGCCGCAGTCGTGCTCACTGCCTGGAGTCTTGTATTGGAAAAAAATAAGAACTCGGCTTCTGAAACGGGAAGCGTTCTTCAATAAGCCATTGTATGATAGGGAAACACCCCCGCCGTTACGCTTACGTAAAGGCGGGGGTGTTTGACTTGGCTGGGTCATTTTTGTTATGAATTTTTCATGTAGTGAAAGTTTAGTGTAATCAAGTTAACATAATATTCATTACGTCAATTTATTCGAATTATTCTGCCTGCCGCTCAGGTTGCCGCCCGCCGGTTTTTGTCCGATCCCACACCCGGAAGAACAGTTTCAGCATCGGCGGAACGGCGAAAAAGATAAAAAAGGTCCGAAACAGCTGGTATCCAGCCACCATCGGCAGATTTGCGTTTACTTCATGGGCAATCAGGCTCATTTGATCCATGCCGCCTGGCGCCAGACTCAGCAGTGCCGTCGCAGGCGAAGCGGAAGAATAAATTCTTAGAATTTCGCTCAAGCCGAAGGCTCCCGCAATCAATAACACGCTGCTGCCCAGCGCCAGAACAAGAGTCCGCACTTTATGCTCCAGACCCGCCGGCTTCAGCAGCAGCCCCACATATACGCCGATCATGAGCTGCGCGGCATCCAGAACGGGGACGGGAAGCGCGGGGCCGGACAATCCGCTTAGCTGGATTACAGCTGTTCCGATGGCCGGTCCAAGCAAGTACGGAGTCGGAAATTTGACTTTATTCCCGGCTACCGCGCACACGACACTCACAGCCGCAAAGATAAATATGTTCGGAAACAATCCGGTCCATGTGGCATGGACGGCAGACAAAGCCGGGATTTGAGCAGCGGTCCCGCCGCTTACGCCGTTTAAAGGTCCGAACACCAGCACCGGCACCGTGATGATGATCATCATCAGCCGGATAACCTGAGTTACGGTAACTACGGTCATGTTGATTCCTTCGGTCTCTTCAGCCAAAATAAGCATTTGAGTAAGTCCACCCGGTATGCTGCCGATCAGTACCGTTCTGAAGTCGCATCCGGACAGTCTGGATACGGCGGCGGCAATTCCCCCGCACAATAAAATCAACGCGGCCGTCATAAGCAGCATACTCGGCAGCTCGCGGGACATTTCTCTTATAGCGGAGACCGTCAGCGCGAGGCCGATCGTGTAGCCGACAATAATCATCCCGGTATTTCGTACCGCAGCCGGCCAGCCGTAATAGCCTTTTGCCGTGTTGGAACCGATGAGTACCGCAAGCATCGGACCGAGCAGCCAAGGAATGGGCAAACGAAGCAGCGTAAACAAGACGCCTCCGAGAATTCCCGTCAGCAGGGTAAACGTAAATTTAAGATGCGATTTGAGGCCATTGGATTTTTCCATATCACTTTCACTCCATCATATCCGCCACCGTATAGGATTCCAGCACCCTGGATACCTGAATCTCAATATCAGTCATAATTTTAGCGAAGGATCCTCGAACTTTGTTCCCGAACAAATTGTTCTCGGCTGTCTCCAACATTCCATCCCAAAGCGGCTCATCCTCATGAACGGAGCGGTACACCTCAGACAGCGTGATTGTCTCCGGCCGCTTAGCTAGCCGGTAACCTCCGCCTCTCCCCAGCTTCACTTCGATGATCCCCGCTTCGGTCATACGGGCCAGAATCTTGCGCAGCGCCGTCGGCTCACAGCGGATTTGCCCAGCCATTTCGGCGCTGGAATACTGCTCTTCCTGCGAAGCCAAAATGATCAAAGCCTGAAGGCCGTATCCGAATCTTTTGACTTGGGCCATTCGGAAATGTATGCTCCCCTGCAGTGGATTTAATGTGCAAATAATAGCACATTAAATCCCGCACGGCAACTCCTCATTATCCGAGCATTTTTGCAGCAAACTTGTTGATCTTATCGGAGGACAAGCCGTCTCCCCTCCTGCGTTTGCCTTTTACCGCCCGAAAAACCAGCTTCTCCGGCAGCGACAGCTTGCTGTAATCCAGTTCATTACCGAACACGTCCGCAGCCTTAGCCCGGGCCCGCAAGAATTCCGGGAACGCTTCCTCCAGTTCCTTCAGCGCTTTCTCTCCCGGCTCGGCTGCGCATAGAAACAATCCGATCCTTTTGGAGGCGAGCTGCGACTGCTCTTTTTTGATAAATTCGGTCATTTGCTTCTGAATCCCGCCATAATAAATCGACCCGCCCAGAATGACCGTCTCATACTCTGAAAGCGCGGGAACGCTGTCCGTCATCAGATTTATCGTGTCCGCCCCCTGCCCCATCCGTGATTGCAGCATACCCGCAGCCTTTGCCGTGCAGCCGTGTCTGGTCGTGAACAAAATTAACGTTTTCATTCCAATTCCTCGCTTCCGCATCATTAAAGATCCTTATGCCAGTTTCCGTGTATGCTTCAACAGCAGTACAAAATTATATAACGCCCATATTGTAAAGCCCGGAAACAGAATAAGCTCCGCAAGAGAAACGTTCACGCCCGCATACAGCATCGCGCCAAGCATGGCGGTGATCGCCATTAAGAGCGAAATACCTTTCACAATCATCACGGACGCCAGCAAAAATCCGATGGTCTTTCTTTGGAGCACCAGAACGCCTGACGCAATACTTAGCGGTACAACGACACCGAGGTCCATCGCCTGAATAACCAGGGTGCTGTAATGCTCCAGACCGAGCGGCGCGCCGCTGACGGGATCGGGACGCAGGATTTTGCCAATCCACAGCAAGCCGATGGAACAGCCGATGAACAGTAGAAAAATGCCGATTCTTTTGACGGGAAGAGTGTCTTTAAATAAGCGGTCTCGGTCCTTCTGCAGGGAATTCAAAGTGAGGATAAAAGCGAACAGACTGGCTGAGAACAAAACCGTATAGACGAGGAACATCGAATTGTACATGGATAAAAAAGCGTAAGAAGCGTAGGTATACAGAAAATAGCCGAGCGTTCCGGCAAGAAGCAAATGTCCGTTCCTTTTTCCTTTTCCGGTCATAATGAGCGAAATGCACAACAGCGGAATTCCAAGCGCCAAGGTAACCATATCCTGGCCTTTCGCCTGTGCGGCCATCGAAACCGATTCGTTCTTGTATAATCCTTGGCCGTAAAGGGTTACGGACTCACCGCGGACCGACATAAAAGAATGTTCACCCGGGCCTCCCGGAAGCAGCAGCCCGGCTCCCGCAGCAATCGCCGCGAACGCAATAATCAAGACTGATAACAGAGTGATCAGCCTTATGTTCTTCATATCTCTTCTTCCTTCCGTCATTTCATTCATCCTCTGTTCGGGTCCGCAACGGCAGCCAGCATCAGTTCAATATACCCGTCGATCAGCTTCTCTCTTTGTTCAGCAGGTATCTCCTTCTCAACGGTCAGACGGAGAATCAGGCCAAAGGCGGCGCTCCAGACAATCTGAGCGGTCAATTCGATATCGCTGTCTTCTTTAGCGCGCATGCTTTCAAAATTCCGCAAAATCCCGCACAGCATGCCGATGGCAGGCCGCTGCTCCGAAGCTCCGCGAAACAGCACGGCTGTATGCGAAAGCACGGAAGGCGATTCATTCAGCATAATGTTCCGGTAACTGGAACCGTCTGCAAGCGTTGTCTCAATGAAACGCCGCATCGTCTGCGAGAATACCAGCTCCGGGCGTGTCTCTTTCGCGCTCGCAGCACTCAGTTCCGAGACGAACTCCTGATAATCCTGCTGAAGGAGCTGCTCGACAATGGCTTCTTTCCCCGAAAAATAGTGATAAATAATGCCCGGCGAGTATTCGATCCTCTCCGCAATCTTCCGGATGGATAGACGTTCCAATCCTTCTTCTGCCGTAATATGGCTTGCCGCATCCAAAATAGCCTGCCGTCTTTCATCCCGCTCCCGTTCCTGCCGCTCATGCCGTTTCATTATGGCCGAGGTCCCTCCATTCAACTTTGAACACTGTTTAATCAATTAAACAATGTTGATTATAGAGTCCGTTCCATCTATTGTCAATGAGCTTTCGCCCGTCGTAACTGGCGAATCTCATGGGAGAAGCCAAAAAAAAGCAACCCGGTTATACCGGATTGCCGATGCTAAATTTAAAATCCGAAAATGCTCATGCCACCATCCACGATCAGCGTTTGCCCCGTCATGTAATGAGCCGCGTCGGATGCCAGAAAAACAACCGGCCCCACCAGTTCCTCCAGGCTGCCGATGCGGCCGAGAGGCGTACGGTCCAGAATCCGCTTCAAATACTGCTCGTCCGCCAGCAGCTTTTCGGTAAGCGGAGTACGGAAATACCAGGGTCCTACCGCGTTGACGCGTATTCCGTACTGGGCCCATTCCAGCGCCAGATTTTTGGTCATCTGGATCATTGCCGCTTTGGTCGCGCCATAAACTACGCCGGTCCGCAGCGCAGTATGCCCGCCCACGGATGAAATGTTGATAATGCTTCCTCCGCCCTGCTCTTTCATCAAGCCCGCCGCCAGCTGCGAGCCGATGAGCGCCGATTTCAGATTAGTGGCCATAATGGCCTCCCATTCCACATCGGTCACTTCAAGCGCGGGTGTACGGATGTTCATGCCCGCATTGTTAACGAGCAGATCCAGCCCGCCCAGATCGGCCGCGGCCCGCCCGAAGACTTCTTCCATCTGTTCGCGCTGCGTGACGTCTGCCGGATAGCAGTAGCTCTTGGCTGAAGTATGCTCCGAGATCAGGGCCGATGTTTCCTCCAAATCGGTGATCGTCCGGGAGAGGAGACCCACATCGCAGCCGGCTTCAGCCAGCCCGATGGCCAGCGCGCGGCCGATGCCCTTTCCAGCTCCGGTAACGAGCGCTTTTTTACCATCCAACCTGAAAGAAGGTAAATACATGAATATCCGCTCCTGTCTGTATCATTTATTGACCTTGCCGGCGTTCAGCGTACTGAAATACTGGCTTGGATTCCCCTGCTGGGAATTGAACTTTTCCCGGAACGTATCCTGCGTGTATTCGCCGATCACCCTGTGCCAGAAGCTGCGGGCAGGCTCGTTTGCCCGGATCTGTGAAACTTTCCAGTCGCCGGGGAACATGTCGAACAGCCGGTGCGCCGCCCATTTTCCGACGCCGGTGCGGCGGTATTTTTGCATCACAAAAAACTCTGTCATGTAAAACTGTCCTTCGCTGCTCCGCAGCAGACGGTCAACTAGCGCAAATCCGGCCGGACGGCTGTCGCACGTTATGAGGTAGGCATATTTATTATGGCCGCTGTTCCAGTAGGCTTCCAGACCGGGATAAGCGGGATACGCGCCGTCACGATCCACGTCGAGATCCAGGTAACGGGTGAAGTCGTACAGATAGAACTGCATGAGTCTGCTTATAATCTGCTTCCGCTCGGCGGGAACCAGCTCAAGTCCAAGTTCCAAAGGGTTCACCTCTGCATGTCGCTTTTTTCTATTCCTTCACATGATATAACTTTGAACCTCCCGGAGCAAGGCGGAGCCGGGAAAAGTAAATCCGGCCTGAACATGCTAAAATAGGTGACAGGAAGAACAATCTGGGAAAAAAGGTGACCTCATGAGCATACAAAAAATTAGCGACCGGAAAAAGCTGGATCTGAAGCTGCCGCTGATGCCCTGGTTCGTTCAGCAGTTCATCGATTACAAGCTTCCGGACCTCTCGCCTTCCACCCTGCTGGAGTACGTGCGGGATTATGAATCTTTTTTCGGCTGGCTGCGCGCAGAAGGATTGTCGCAGGCCGACGCCAACGCCGGGGTCACTCTGCTGGAGCTGGAGACGCTGCATATGGACAGTATAGTCGGCTACCGGCTGTTCTTGACTACGCGGACGGAGGATACGAATTCAAAAATTACCGTGTCCCGCAAGCTTTCCGCCCTCCGCTCCCTGTTCCATTACCTCAGCCAAATCGCCGAGGACGACAATTTCTATCCTTTGCTGAAACGCAACATTATGGCCAAGGTCGAAATCAAAAGAATCCACAAGCCGAAGGATACCGCTGCCAAGCTGAAAGGCAAAATCCTGGAAGAGGATGAGCTGCTCGAATTCGTCGGCTATATTCTTGAGGGCTACGGGCGCGACGTGGAAGGAAATAAGCAAGCCCATTACGCGTTTATGCTGAACCGGGAGCGGGATGCCTGCATTGCCAGCCTCATTCTCAACTCGGGACTGCGCGTCTCGGAAATCGTCAATCTGAACGTCGATGACCTGGATTTGAACAACAAGCTATTGTATGTTTACCGCAAAGGCCATAACGACGAAACGTTCAAGACTCCGGTTTATTTCCGGGAACAGGCCAAGGATGATTTGCAGCATTATTTGAGCCTGCGTCAGCACCGGTACAAGACGCCCAAGAAGGAAAAGGCACTGTTCATAGCCAAACCCAACGGCAGCCTGGAAGGCAAGCGGATGACCAAACGAGCCATTCAGGAGATGATCATCAAGTACGCCAAACGGTTCGGCAAGCCTTATTTAACCGTCCATAAGCTGCGGCACTCGTTCGCTACCGATTACTATTTGCAGAACGATATTTACAAGACCAAAGAGCAGCTAGGCCACGCCTCCACCGAGACGACAGAGGTTTACGCGCATTTGACCGACAAGACGATGTCCGAAGCCATCGAGCGGCGGCATGAATCTTGAGCGGAACGACGGACTTGCCGGTATCCGGGCAGGAGAGCGCAAAACGGCCCTATATCAAAAAGAAGCGGTTCGGCAACCCCAATAGGGAAGACGAAGCCGCTTCTTTTTGCCATGGGACCCTTTTTCCGCTTGATTGGGCAGTTGCAGGCAAGCATGGTTTAGACTGTGACAAGTTCGCGGATATGATGAATGATGCGCTTGTTGTTGTGAATTCTTCATATATTGAAATGTTGGAAAAAAGCTCGATCCCGCCATAAATAGTCGGCGATTTCGTCCGTATCGTTAATTCCAAAGCGCCGCTGCCCCGCAGGCCGGCGTTCCAGCATGGCTTCGGAAATATTTCCCCAAGCTGCAACTGCCGTCACATTTGTCAGCCGTTCGGTCAGCTCCAAATCCCCCTCATCCCGTATCAGCACGATCTTGGGATACTTCTCATCCTTGAAGCCTTCCACAAGGACATAATCGTAACGCATAAAGCCCTTTATCAAATCCGCCAGCTCCCTGCTTCGGGATTCCAGTATAAAAGACTGCTCTGCCCCGGTGATGGCGACCGCCCCGGCGCCCGCTTCCCGATGCCGCCACGTGTCGGTTTCCGGACGGTCCGCCTCAAATTCATGGGCATCGTGTTTAATGACGGCAACGCTCCATCCTTTGGCCCGAAGAAGCGGAATCAATCCGCAGATCATCGTCGTTTTGCCGCTGTTCTTGTAGCCGACAAACTGGCAGACCGCGGGCCGGGAGGAAGCTGCCCCCCTCCTGCCAAACCGGCCGCTGCGGAAGTCCGCTTCAGTGCCGGAACCCGCCAAAGCCGATGACGCGGGCGCCCTCCCGGCCCGTCCGTAACGGCCGGATGCCCGTTTCGCTTCCATTCCGCCGCGCCTGCAAGGCCGCCTCATGGCAGCATGATCGCGCGGACCTTCGCTCCGGCGGACAATCCGCGTTCTTCGGGCGGCACGATGATCAGACAATCGCTGTCCTTAATGGTGACCATTACGGACGATTCGTCTATTGCGGCAGGGTAGGCATAGACACTTCCGCCCCGCACCTCCAGACGGGCCCGCACAAAGCGGAAATAATTGTTCACCTTGGGATAGTCCTTCCCCAGCACAACGGTCCATTCCGGAAGGAAAGACTCGGACGCCCCTTGCATGGAAGCGATGACCGGACGGGCGAACAGCTGGAAGCCGACAAAGCACGCGCCGGGATTGCCGGAGAGCGCAAGCAGCAGCTTACCGCCGCGCACCGCGGCCGTCGTGACGCTGCCGGGGCGCATGGCGACTTTATTGAACAGCATATCGCCCGCTTCTTCGCGCACCAAGTCGCCCATAATATCATAATCGCCGACCGAGACTCCACCTGTCGTGATGACAAGGTCATAAGTTTCCAGAGCCGTCTGCACCTTGCTCCGGGCGAGCTCAAGCTCGTCGGCGATGGCGCCCAGCATCACCGGCTCGCCGCCCGCCTCCCTGACAAGCGCTTCAAGCATTGGAGAGTTGCTGTTGCGGATCTTGCCGGGCTGAAGCGGCTCTTTCACGTCCAGCAGCTCGCTCCCCGTGGCAAAGACGCCGACTCTGGGCCTGCGGATAACCGGCACGTCGTGCACGCCGAACGCGGCCAGCACAGCGATATCCCCAGCCGCGATCCTATGGCCGGCGGCAAGCACCTGCTCACCCTGTTTAAGCTCATATCCCAGCGGTGTAATATTGCGTCCGCTTGGAATCGGCTTGCGGACACCGACATGGGGAATGCCGTCAAGCTCGCGGGTTTCCGTCACTTCCAGCATAACAACGGCGTCGGCCCCTTCGGGCACCTGCGCGCCTGTCATAATTCGCGCTGCCGTCCCGGGTATGATCGCCCCGGCAGGCACCGCACCGCAGGGAATGTTGTCGACGACTTTAAGCCACACCATCCCCTCATCCCGGCTGTTCTCCGTATCCGAGGCGACCACGGCATACCCGTCCATTCCCGAGCGGTTGAACGCGGGAAACGGATGCGGCGCCGCGATCGATTCCGCCAGATAACGCCCCAGCGACTGCTCAAGCGGCACGGTCTCGGCTTCCATCGCCCCGGCGTAATTCATGAGTCTCGCCTGTGCTTCATCGACCTGGATCGCCTTGCGCCCAAATTTGTTATCCGATTGTTCGCGGTTTGTCATAGATTGTTCCTCCTTCTCATAATTGTTACCGTATGTAACCGTTCTCCCTCCCTGTATTCCAGCTAACGCGAGCCTTCCGGCAGCCGAATTACGGAGGCGTAGACTTTTCCAAAGTCTGGCTCAATCTATTGTAGCATACCGGAAATTGTGTACCCAACCTTAGCCACCCGCGAAAAATCGGTTTAACTAAGAAGAAACGGCTCCGCCGTCCTCTGGAAGAGGAAGGCATCCGTTTCTCGTAAAAATATCAGGTTAAGGATAAGCGCGAAGCTTATCCTTAACCTGATATTTCTAAAAAAGCAGGCGTGCCGCTGTGCGCACCCCTGCTTAGATTAGCCTAACCTATTGAATTCATCCGTACGCGTTATGAGGCCCGTATTACTCTCACATCGCCGGGAATGATTTTTTCGCCCTCATACAGCATAAAACGTCCGTTCTGCCATTCGATCCGCAGCAGACGGCCGTCATCCGACTGATACTGCCAGACATGCTGGTCGCCCGCATTCATAAATGGCGTCTGTCCGGCAACGGATACATGGCCTTCATATTCTTCTTCCAGATAGTACACGTTGTCGTCCAGCTCCATCGTGGCAGGAATCTCCGCCAAGCTGTCCAGCCGGCCGTCGATCGCCTTGTACAGCGCATATCTCAGCTCTTCCCTCTGCTCTATATGCAAATAGGCGAGTGCCGTGCCGTCACGGAGAGTCAGCAGCGCCGCATTCCGTCCAAAGTTGCTTACGCGTCCCGTCACCTCATAGGTGACAAGCGATACCTCGCAGATGTCGCCGGGCGCAAGCTGCAGCATGCTCTTTTCCTTCCGGGGCGGTTCGTCCTTGGCAAATAAATTGCCGATACGCTTCCAAATGCTCATCCGTTGTCCTCCCTGTCATAAACTCGCCAATGCAAAGCGAAGGAGAAACGGCGGCGCCGTCTCTCCTTTCGCCAGCATATCCCGGGCCGCTAACCTTTGCGGGAGTATTCTTTATTGCTTCTCATACTGCTTCATCAAGGCTGCAAGTTCGTCCTCAACTCCCTGATCCTTGTTCAGCTTCTCGAACTCATCGTCCAGCGATTTGTTGCCGGCGCTCATCTCGTTGCTCGCTTCTGCCTGCGCTTCGGCCTGGAGCATCTTCTCTTCCATCCGTTTCAGTCCTGCGGTGGCGGAATCGGAGCTGAAGCCGCTCATCGCTTTGTTGATTTCGGTCTGCGCCTTCGCCGCATTGTAGCGGGCAACCAGCGTCTCGCGCTTGCTCTTCATTTGACTCAGCTGCTTGCGCATTTCATCCAGCTTGGAGCGGAGATTGTCCGCGGAAGCCTTGTTCTGATCGTAGCTGGTTTTGTATTCCGTCAGCTTGCCTTCGGCGGTCTTCTTCTCTTCCAGAGCACGGCGGGCAAGATCGGCGTTTCCGGCCTGCGCAGCGGTGTGAGCCTGCTGATTGCGCTTATTCACCAGCGCTTCCTGTTCCTCGTACAGCTGCTTGAATTTCTTCTCGATGGCGATCTGGGCGGCTACCGCTTTCTCCGCATCCTCCAGATCCTCGGTCATGTCGCGGATATATTGGTCGGTCATCTTGATCGGGTCCTCGGCTTTGTCAATGATTGCATTGATATTGGACATTGTTAAATCACGCAATCTTTTAAAAATCGACATGGTTCATTCCTCCAAAAGATGGTTTTTAATGCTTCATGATATGTTGTACGCAGGGGATTCAGGCACGTTTCATTTTTTGCCGGCCAAATATTGCTCCACCCTGCGCTCTACAATCTCCACCACCCGTACAATTTGTTCTTTGGACAGATCGTCGTAATGAATACCCATGACAACCGTTACCGTTCTCCGCAGCGCTTCGGCAACTTTGACGGCAACCGATTCGCTGATCGTGTGCTCTTTATGCCCGGGAACGACCGAAGTCGTCACCTCGGCGCCATTCTCTCCGATGTAGGCAGTGCTGGCGGCACCGATATGCCGCACTCCGCCCGTAATCAGCAGCAGAATGTCTTGTCCCACCGCCGTTTCGGACAACGAGATATCGCCCGGATCAAAGTCTTCCGAAGGCACACAGATTCCCTCCCCAATATATTTAACCGTTTTTTATACAATGCCCCGGATTTCATCCAGAGAATAGATATTTTCTTCGATCATAAACTGCCGCAGGTCTCTAAGCAAGTCTTCGCCCGCACGTAAATTCATAAAATTGTAGGTGCCGACCTGAACCACTGTCGCTCCCGCCATGATGAATTCGATAATATCCGTCGCGGAAGAGATGCCGCCCATGCCGATAATCGGGATTTCCACCCGCTTGGCGACCTGGTGCACCATTCTTAGCGCAATTGGCTTAATAGCTGGTCCGGACAGACCCGCATACAGATTGTTGAACACGCTGCGCCGGCGGCGCACGTCGATCTTCATGCCGGAGATTGTATTGATGAGGGATACGGCGTCCGCTCCTTCTTCCTGGCACATCAGCGCCATGTCGGCGACATCCTCCGCGTTCGGGGACAGCTTGACCGACAGAGGCAGGCTCGTCGCCCGCCGGACGGCCCGCACCAGCTCGCGCGCGTCGCATGTTCTGATGCCGAAGGCGATCCCGCCTTCTTTTACATTCGGGCAGGAAATGTTCAGTTCAATCATGTCGACCGCTTTGCGGCCGCTATCGCTCCGCCGGTCGGCATCCTGCTGGATCAATTCCGCTCCGGTGACGTAATCCTCGAACGTATTCCCCCCAAGATTCACGATCCGGGCCGTGTCAAGCGTCTCCCAGTACGCGCATTCTTTCTCCAAGAACGCAGGAATCCCCGGATTCTCCAGTCCGACGCTGTTCAGCATGCCCGAAGCCGTCTCATAGACACGCGTTCCCTGATTACCCGCTTTGGGCTGAAGCGTCAGCCCTTTGCCGGAAATGCCCCCGAGTTCGTTTATATCATAATATTTTGCATATTCCTTGCCGAACCCGAAAGTGCCGGAAGCCATAACGATCGGATTCTTGAACGTGATGCCGGCAATATTGGCGCTCAAATCAAGCTGTGTGTTCAGGGATGACGAATCACCGTTTTTAATCATGGAACACCACCTCCTCTGCCAAAAATACCGGACCGTCCGCGCAGGCTTTCCGCTGTCCGTCCTTGCAGGATACGCTGCACACGAGGCAGGCCCCGATTCCGCAGGCCATGCGGTTCTCCAGCGAGAGATATACATTCACGTTACTTCCCGCGGTAGCCGCGGCGATGCCTTTAAGCTGGGCCGCTTTAAGCATCGGATGCGGTCCGCATACGAACACATGGTCATATTCCGCAAAATCGACATTGTCCAAAATGAGTCCGCCGACATCAACCGTAAGTCTTGCGGCGTGGGAACGGAACTCCTCCGTCCGGTAAGGCTCTCGGCTGAAGCCGAGGTACACGTCGGAGCCCGGAAGCTCGCGCGCACAGTACAGCAGCGGCGCGATGCCGATACCGCCCCCGATCAGCGCAACCCGTCCGGTGACGGCGGGAAAGCCGCTGCCGAACGGGCCTTCCAGATTAATGGAATCTCCAGGAGTCAGCTGCGAGAACAGCTCGGTTCCCTCTCCCACAACGTGATACAAAAAATCGATGCCTTCATCGCTAACTTGATGTATGCTCAGCGGTCTGGACAGGACCGGATAGGCTCCCCACGCCCGCAGCATGTAGAATTGCCCCATTTCCCCGCCGTATTCTCCGCCCACCCGGAGATGGTAGACATTGTCCGCCAGCCGCTCATTACTAATAACCGTCCCCACGATATCAAGCTCCTTCAAATTTTATCTTATTAAACATGCCTGAGAAGAAACTTAAAATCTGTGATATTCTTCACACTATGCATGTTTCTTTATTCAAATTTCAATCTTCCGTACTTACAGTATACACGTATCGGAAGCTGCTCGAAATATCGGGATGAATAACAGTCTGCGCATGTTTTCAGCCCGATTGAGGAATAACAACGTAATGACGCCTTTATATGAAGGGAGCGCACAAAAATGTTTCATGTCCGCTTTGCCAAAAGGATCAGTTTGGGCCTCATTTGTATGCTCATCAGCTGTGTATTAGGCTGTTCAGCCGTTTCCGATACGATTCGGACCGAGATGGATGCGGCGGTTCCGGAGAACCAAACCGTAAAGAGCCATACGGATTGCCGAGCTGCAATGACGGCAGGCGAACCCCTTTCGTGCACAGCTATAAAGGACGAGAAGACTTCGGCAAAGCGCGCACTCAGTGGAGACAATGACCCCGCCAGTAAACCCGCGGCCGCCTCACCGCTGTCCCTTGGCCAGCTGATTCGCAAATATCCGGATGTCATCAAGACGAACGGACCTAGAATCAAAAAGATTGCGCTCACGTTTGACGACGTCCCTGACCCCAGATTCACCTCGCAAATCTTGGATGTGCTCCGGAAATACCGGGTGAAAGCCACCTTTTTTATTGTAGGAAATCGTGCAGCCAAGCATCCCTATCTAGTTAAACGCATGGTAAGAGAAGGCCATAGCATTGGCAACCATTCTTATAACCATCCCCAATTCGGCAAGCTGAGTGTCCTGCAGTTCCGTTCCCAAATCGTACGATCGGAAAATATCATTAACAAAATTGCGGGATTCAGACCGAGGCTGATTCGCCCCCCCTACGGCGAAATAAACGAACAGCAGCTGAAGTGGGCGAAATCGCACGGCTATAAGCTGGTGAATTGGAGCGTTGACTCTCTAGATTGGAAAGGACTGCCCAAGGAAAAGGTGAAGCGCAATATTTTGGCTCATGCCGGCAGAGGCTCAATCATTCTTCAGCACGGCGGCGGCGGCGCAGGAAGCAATCTGAAAGGCACCATTGAGGCGCTGCCCGAGATCATTGAGGCGCTTCGCCGAAAAGGATACACTTTTGTGACCGTTCCGGAGATGCTTAAGGTGCCGGAGAAGAAATAGTGGGCCATAACCGTTCTTTTCAGCAAGAAGAAACGGCTTCGCCGTCCTCTGGAAGAGGAAGGCATCCGTTTCTCGTAAAAATATCAGGTTAAGGATAAGCGCGAAGCTTATACTTTCTGATATTTCAAAAAAAGAAACGAAACAGACCTCCGGCCTGACTTCGTTTCTTATAGTTTCTCATAAGATGATGATTAACTATTTAATTACGTACAGCTGCACATACTGGAAACCGAATTCGGATACGAAGCTCTGGCTTCCGGGAATAAAAATATCGATACGGTTGCCCTGAATAGCGCTTCCTTTATCGGAGGCGGTTGCCACAAAAGCCTGTTTGGGAAGTCCCGGATGGGAATATCCCGTTACAAGCACCTTCGTTCCAAGCGGAATGACATCCGGATCGACAGCGATTGTGCCCAGCTTCAGCGGATTGCCGAAATAGTCGACAGCCCCCCATTTTCCGTTCTCGCTCGCGGCAGAAGAGTAGGCCGTTGCTTTCACCTGCAATGATTTCTCATAACTGAATATTTTCCCCCAGGCCTCTACCGTCTTCAAATCCTGCTCCTCAATCAGCGATGTCGTCTGTGCTTTACTCAAGACTTGCATTTTCGCGGGAGCGGACGGCGTGTCCGAAACGGGAACGACCAATCTCAGGCCTGGATACAGATTAAGCGGATTTACTTCGGGATTTGCTTTCGTTAACGCGCTGACGCCTACGCCATATTTCTTGGCTACCTTGTAGAACGTAGTCTTTTCTCCGGCGATGTGAATGGTTTCGGCATGCGCAGGCGCAGCCATCAGCAGGGCTCCGAGGCCCAAAATGACGGCGGCGGATTTAACCGATGACACTCTGAATTTCATAACTGCCTCCTTCTGACTAATGCACGAATCTCGGGTTATGTATTTTCCAATCGTAGTATGTAAAATTTTGCTCTAAGCTGCTTTACCCGACAGGTTTGAATATATCACAATTTTGTAACCATTGCATTTGTAATTGTTACCATTCTGAAATAATTCAGCAAGCGATAAAGAGTGAAACTGAAGTTATGGTTACATATTATTTATTATGTTAACTTGTTAAATGATGCAAACTTGTTAAATTTCGACGAATGACGAGGAATATTTTACACTGCGTTAACAATTGTCACTGACGAAAAAGGTAATATTAAAGAGAAACGGTTCATAACCGTTCGCGGACAAGAATATAACATTGTCTTCACATTATGATAGAATGATGGAGAGATTACCGCTAGAATCGGCCCATTGGTTATAAACTTGGAGGAGTCATGAACGAAGAGGATAAGAAAAACAACTACAGCAGTCCATCCGCCTATCTGAACCGGGATCTCAGCTGGATCGAGTTCAACCGCCGCGTCCTGCAGGAGGCTCAGGACCCTAACAATCCCCTGATGGACAGGGCCAAATTTCTTGGCATCGTCTCAAGCAACCTGGATGAATTCACCAGTGTTCGGGTTGCGGGCATTCAAGATCAGATCCGTGCGGGATACACGAAAAAAGATTTTACCGGCTATACTCCTTCCGGCCTCCATAAACGTCTTCATAAGCGGGTCGGAAAAATTGTCGCCGATCAATACCGGACCTTTCGGGATATTTCCCGGAGCCTTAACAAAGAAGGCATTGTACTCGTCGATTATGAAGACTTGACCCAAGCCCAGGAAGCCGCCGTCGAGCAATATTACCGGGATATTATTTTCCCCATTCTGACGCCGATGGCAGTGGATCAGAGCCGGCCGTTCCCGCTTGTTCACAGCTTGTTTATCTATCTGGCCGTCGTATTGAAGAAAAAACATAAAGATGAGGACGAGTTCTTCTTTGCCATTTTGCAAATTCCGTCCAATCTGCCGCGCTGCATCCCGCTTCCGCACCGCGCCAACAGCAAACGGCGGCAGTTCGTCTATATTGAAGATGTCATTAGGGCCCATATCGGGACGCTGTTCAGCGGCTACCATCCGGTTGCCGTCAATGAGTTCCGCCTTACACGAAACTCTGACCTGTCCCTTGACGAAGAAGGCGCCGAGGATCTGCTCGAAGAGATTGAGAAGGAGCTGCGAAAACGCCGCCGGGGAGTACCAGCAAGGCTGGAGGTCCAAAAAGGCATTCATCCGTATGCTTTGGAACAACTGCAGGCTGAATTTGAAATCGAGCATTTTGTGTATGAAATCGACGGACCGCTTGATCTGGGATTTCTGCGTCAATTTGCCGGAGGTCTTAAGGGATACGGCTACTTGAACTACCGGCCGATCGAACCTGTTTATCCGGCAGAATTCGATGAAACCGAGGATTTCTTCGAGGTCCTTCGGGAACGTGACGTTCTCGTTTATCATCCCTATGAATCGTACGAGTCCATCATCGACTTCATTACCCAGGCGTCCGAGGATGATCAGGTAATGGCGATTAAGATGACCCTTTACAGAGTCAGCGGCAATTCGCCGCTTATTAACGCGCTCGCCTTCGCGGCCGAATCGGGCAAACAGGTAACTGTCGTGGTGGAACTGAAAGCGAGGTTCGATGAAGAGCGCAATATTGCTTGGGCCCGGAAGCTGGAGCAAGCGGGCTGCCATGTGGTGTATGGCCTGGTCGGACTTAAAACACATGCCAAGATTCTGCTGATTGTCCGCCAGGAGGGCAACGAATTGCGCCGATATGTACATATAGGGACGGGCAATTATAACGAGAACACCGCCAAAATATATACCGATATCAGTCTGTTCACAGCACAGGACGACGCGGGGCTCGACGCCTCCGAGCTGTTCAATCAGATCACGGGGTATTCTTCCAATCACGAATGGAACTCCTTCGTAGTCGCTCCGGGCAGCATGAGCCATTCGCTGAAAAAATTGATCAGCCGGGAGAGCGAACACGCCGCTGCCGGCCGCCCGGCGCGTATTGTCGCCAAGATGAATTCCCTGTCCAACCAGCAGGTCATCGATGATTTGTACGAAGCGGATCAATCCGGCGTTTCGATCGATCTGATTGTCCGAGGAGTCTGCTGCCTTCGCCCCGGAGTGCCGGGCCTGAGCGAACGGATCACGGTCCGCAGCATTGTCGACCGCTTTCTGGAGCATTCCCGGATTTACTATTTCGAAAATGGCGGTGATCCCGAGGTCTATTTGTCAAGCGCGGACTGGATGACCCGCAATCTGACCCGCCGGGTCGAATTAATGTGTCCGGTCAGGGATAAAACGGCCCGTGAGCAGGTGGTCCAAATATTGGAGATGTCACTGAAGGACAATCTGAAATCGAGCTTCCTCCTGCCAAGCGGCAATTATGAGCGGCCAAACGACGAAAAGGCTCCCTACCGGAGCCAGTTTGCCGCTATGGATGTTGACAATTGGAAGTATACTCAAGCTTTACCTTCAGACCCCATGCATTCTTAAATGCCTTCAGGGCATTGTCGATTTCCTCCAGCTTCAGCAGGGGCCGCTGACAGACTAGAAGCTCGATATCAAGGCTTGACCCTTTAAGACGCGGTTTAACTTCCTGTTCCATTCCGGTCTCGCCGCTGTCCAGCGCCGCACTCAATTGGACAAGCGAACCGAGCTTGTGTATCCGCTCTTCGTCGGAAGGCAGAAGAATGTCCTTGTGCTCCGTGGACAGCTTCTGCTTCCGGCTTTTTGTGCTGTACGAGGCGATCATAGAGCATAGGACGAGCTGGCGGTGGGTAAGGCCGCGAATCGGCGAATTCATCAGCCAATAGCGGGTATGCCGCTTGGACTGGTAATAATTGATATTAGCGCCCAGGCGGTAAAGCATGACCGAAACATAGATCAGCATTTGCTGTTCTTTCTCATCGCTTTCGCCCTTGAGTGTTGAATACAAACTTTGCGCATTTTTGTAGACGTAAGTTAAAAAATCGGCCGACGCTTCCTTGTTCAATTGCTGCAAAGTTCCAAGACTGTACTCCAGTGCGCTGGCGCGGACCGGGTGCTCAGGCTCCAGCAGATCGTGCAGCATCCCTTCACGAAGCCCTTCTCCGCTGATGAGCGCCCGCCCGGCTCCGATGTATTGATACACGGTATGAAAAATAATCAAACCCGTTACAATGATGTCCGCCCGGCTTTTCGACAATCCCTCCAGATTTTTACGCTTGTCATACGGCATCGTCGGCAGCGTCTCCATGAATTTTTTGATCGTTTCGGTGGACAGCGTATATCCATGCGAATTAGGAAGGGAGTAATTTCTGCGTTTTTGGTCTATTTTGCCAAGCGTCCGCAGCGTCCCCCCGAGACCGAATAAAGGCAGCCCTGAACCGGCCCGGAGCCATTCGCATTCTTCCAGACGCCCGCGCACAAAAGCTTCGAGCCTGTGCACCTGCTCCCCGTCCCAATTGCCGCCCTGCCCGAACGCCACATTCGTATTGACCGCTCCGAACGGAAAGGAAATGCTGTGCCGGTAGCTTCTATTCTGAAAAAGGGTAATCTCCGTGCTGCCGCCCCCGATATCGATAACAAATCCGTCATTAATGTCGAAGGCGTTGATCACACCGAGAAAGCCGAAATAGGCTTCCTGCTGCCCGCTGATGATTTCGATCGGCAGTGAAACCGCTTCGGAGAGAAATGCGGCGATCTCTTCGGAGTTGGACGCATTTCGGATCGCCGCTGTAGCTCCGGTCCGAATCCGTGCCGCACCGAATACTTGACATACTTTTTTAAATTGAAGAAGCACTGGAACGATAGTTTCAAGCGCTTCCCGCTCCAGTCTGTTTTCTTTGGTGATTTTTTCGCTTAGACGGGCGGAGTACTTGCACTCCTTGATAATCCGGTAACCTCCTTCAGGGGTCGTTTCATAGATAACGAGTCTGATGGAGTTGGAACCGATATCGATAATACCAATTCGGCTGAGGTCGTTGTTCATCGTTTGTTCCCCTTTATACTATTACTGAGCATAATTATACATGGTTAAGCAGCATATTTACATTTTAAACGTTGGGCGTTTTTCTAAACGTGCCGAAGATAACGATTGCAATCCGAATTTGAGGGTGAAAAAAGCGGCCCGGAAGCGCTTCTCGCCTCCAGACCGCTCATCTTATTGGATGTTACAAAACCTTGCTCAGAAAATCCTTTGTTCTGGCGTACTTAGGGCTGCCGAACACTTCCGCCGGTGTTCCCTGCTCTACAATAACTCCGCCGTCCATGAACAGAATCCGGTCCCCCACCTCACGGGCAAAGCCCATTTCATGGGTGACGATGACCATAGTCATGCCCTGCTCGGCCAGCTTCTTCATCACCTCAAGCACCTCGCCGACCATCTCGGGGTCCAGCGCCGAAGTCGGCTCGTCGAACAGCATAACATGCGGCTGCATGGCAAGCGCTCGGGCAATCGCGATCCGCTGCTTCTGCCCGCCCGAGAGCTGCGACGGATAGGCATCCTTTTTGTCTTCGAGTCCGACGGTACGCAGCAGGTCGATCGCTATTTTCGCCGCTTCCGCCTGTGACTGCTTCTTAACCTTAACCGGAGCGAGCGTAATGTTTTGCAGCACGTTCTTATGAGGAAACAGGTTGAACTGCTGGAAGACCATGCCCATTTTTTCACGCGTTACATTGATATCATGCTTCCGGTCCGTAATGGATTGACCTTCAAAGGCGATTTCTCCACCCGTCGGCTGCTCCAACAGATTCAAGCAGCGCAAAAATGTGCTTTTTCCCGAGCCGCTCGGACCGATCACAACGACGACTTCACCTTTTTCTATCGTAAGATCGATCCCTTTTAGAATTTCCAGCTTTCCAAATGCCTTTTGCAAGTTCTTAACGGTGATCACTGGCGCTCCATCTCCTTTCCAGTCTGCCAAGCAACTTGGATAATGTAAATGTCAGAATAAAATACATCAGAGCGATAACCAGCAGCGGAGTCAGTCCGTCATAGGTAATCGTGGTAATTGTTCTGGCTTGGAACAGCAAATCCATCGCCCCGATCATGCCGACAATAGAAGACTCTTTGATAATGGTGATGAACTCGTTGCCAATGGCCGGGAGCACGCTCTTGAGCGCCTGAGGAAACACAATGTAGCGCATGGTCATCGCCTGAGTCATCCCCAGTGAACGTGAAGCTTCCGTCTGGCCCAGGTCTACGCCCTGAATACCCGCCCGGAATATTTCGGCAAGATAGGCTGAGCTGTTAATTGTAAGGGTAATCGCCCCCGACTGTATCGCGGTAAACTCAAGGCCGATTGAAGGAAGACCGTAGTGAATAATAAACAATTGAACAAGCATCGGCGTTCCGCGCAGAAATTCCACCCAGGCCGCAGCGATCCAGCGAAGCACTCTGAAGCTCGACATCCGAAGCAGGGCAACGACGATCCCGAGCACGAAGCCGCAGATCACTCCGATTACCGCGAGAAGAAGCGTGTATTGCAGTCCGGTCAGAAAAAAGCTGCGGTATTCATACGCCATATTTAGCAAATCCATCCTACTCGCAAACCTCCTTATTTACAAATCAAAACCACCCGTATAACGGGTGGTTTGTTCTGCGGCTGAAAGCCTTTATTACTGGCCAGCCCTAAAGGGCACTGAATGGTTCGCCAACCGCACTACTTTTACTGCTACCCCTAAAGGGGTTTTCTATTTCTTCTTCTTTCGATTATCTTTGATCTCTTCTCCTGTAAATGGATCAATGTATTCCATGATTGTTATTTGTTCCGCGACGATATCCTCCTGCAGTTGATTTTGGATATATTCTTGTATCACTTTCTTGTTCCTTCCGACGGTATCCACGTAAAACCCTTTACACCAAAATTTCCGATTTCCATACCGATACTTTAGGTTGGCATGTCGGTCAAAGATCATCAAGCTGCTCTTTCCTTTTAAATATCCTATAAACGCCGATACACTGAGCTTTGGTGGAATACTCACCAGCATATGAATATGATCTTTACACGCTTCTGCTTCGATAATTTCTACATTCTTTCTTTCACATAGTTGTCTCAGTATTTTCCCAATATCTTGTTTCAATTTCCCATAGATTACTTGGCGTCTATACTTTGGGGCGAACACGATATGGTACTTACAATTCCATTTTGTATGTGCTAAACTGTTCACATCAGATGACATCTGTATTCCTCCTATTGTGCGATAAATTCGGTTGGCGAACCAAATTTATTGTAACATTAGGAGGAATTTTTTTTGATACATCGCTGGAAGCTCTCCCGAACCATACGCATAGCGTATGGTTTTCTTTTGCCAAAAAAAATAGAAAACGGCGGATCACCGCCATTTTCTTCATTTGAGGGAAAAGCAACTTTCCAGTGTATCTTTAAATTTACTTGCTCTCTGCCAATTCGGTCGCCTTGGTCACATACTCTTCGATCTTTCCGGCGGAGTTCAGATCGCCCAGAGTCTTGTTGATCTGTGTCAGCAGTTCCGAGTTGCCCTTCTTGACCCCGATGACGTAACCGTCATCTTCCACTTCCGGCTTCGCATCGGTAATAGCCAATCCCTTCACATTTTTCACGAAAGATTTGGCTACCGGACCTTCCATAATGGAGGCGTCGACACGGTTGGACTGAAGCTGGAGCACGATATCGGAAATTTTGGCAAGCGACGTCAGTTTCGCGCCCTCTATTCCTTTGGCGATGTCTTCTTGAATGGAACCGGTCTGAATACCGATCTTCGCGCCTTTCAAGGTATCCATCGTGTTAAATTTATCCTTGTCGGCTTCGCGGACCACAACAGCCTGCTCGGCTTTATAATAAATGTCGGACAGATCGACCGCCTTCGCTCTTTCCGGAGTCGGACTTAGACCCGAAATAACCATATCTACTCTTCCGCTGGACAGCTCGTTAAGCAGCGAGTCGAACGGCAGATCCTTGATCACCAGCTCAGCGCCCATACCTGCAGCGATGTCTTTGGCAATGTCGATGTCGAAACCGACGATTGTATCCTTGCCGTCGATTACCTTGTGAAATTCGTACGGCGGAAAGTCCGCGCTTGTTCCAAGCGTCAACGTTTTCTTCGCCGCCGTGCCTGTGTTGCCTCCGTTAGCGTCAGTGCCATTATTGGCCTTATCCTGGCCGCAGCCGGAAAGAAGGCTTGCCGCGAGCAGCATCCCCATAGACATTTTGATCCATTTGTTCATGATTGCATATCTCCCCTGTTCTCTCGTCGGGCAATTCAGCCCATCTCTAGTGTGTCAGTTATGTGTCAGTTGTGTCTTGTCCCGGACCGATTTATTATAATTCAACTCGTATGAATATGCAAAGATTTTTTTGTTGACAAATTGGCAAAATAACAGAACGGCGTCTGAAGCCCATATCTAAGAAGAAACGGCTTCGCCGTCCTCTGGAAGAGGAAGGCATCCGTTTCTCGTAAAAATATCAGGTTAAGGATAAGCGCGAAGCTTATACTTTCTGATATTTCAAGGTGAGCCGGCTGTGAAAACGGGTTTTATTTTCTGAAAGATTAAGAAAACGATTGGTTCAATGCATCATGTTTAAGGGTATTAACCTAAGTGCACCGATTCCGAACCTTATCGGAACCCGATCAATGATTAGGAGGGCGACTATGCTGCTGGAAGCTTTGTATCATGTTCCGCGCGATAAATGGGCATATGCCTATGATAAGGAAACCGTGCATCTGCGATTGCGGACGAAACGGGATGATGCGGAAGCGGTCTATGTCATGACCGGCGATAAATACGCCTGGGACAGAACTTTTGAGGAAATCCAAATGAAAAAAGCGGCTTCAGACGACAGTTTCGATTATTGGGAAGTCTGCGCGCGGCCGAAGTTCAAACGGTTATCCTATCTCTTTCGGATCGAATCAGACGGTGAAACGGTTTATATGTCGGAAAAAGGCATGATGTTTGAAATGCCGCAGCCGCCGGGCAACAATTTCGAATTCCAGTATATTCATGAGATTGATCTGTTCAAGGTTCCAGACTGGGCCAAAGAAGCGGTCTTTTATCAGATTATGCCGGAACGCTTCGCCAATGGAGACCCCTCTCTCAACCCGGAAACAACAGAGCCGTGGGGAGGCGTACCCAAGAGAGACAACTTCTTCGGAGGCGATATTCAGGGCGTCATGGATCATCTCGACTACCTGGTCGATCTTGGCGTCAATGCCATCTATTTCACTCCGCTGTTCGTATCGCCGTCTAACCATAAATACGACATTATTGATTACAAAAAAGTCGATCCCCATTTCGGGGACAACGAGAAGCTGAAGGCTCTGGTCGACCTCTGCCATGAGAAAGGCATTCGCGTAATGCTGGATGCGGTATTCAACCACTGCAGCAAAGAATTCCCTCCATTTCAGGATGTCCTGAATAACGGAGAAAAATCCAAATATGCCGATTGGTTCCATATTAATTCTTATCCGGTTGAAATTGTGGACGGCATACCGAGCTACGATACATTCGGCTTTTTTGGGGATATGCCCAAATTCAACACCGCCAATCCTGAGGTCAAATCCTATCTGCTGGATGTGGCGGAATACTGGATTAAAGAAATCAAGCTGGACGGCTGGCGGCTGGATGTGGCGGACGAGATCGATCACCATTTCTGGCATGATTTCCGCATTGTTGTTAAAAGAGCCAACCCGGAAGCTTATATTGTGGGCGAGGTATGGAGCGACTCTCTGGCCTGGCTGCTTGGAGACCAGTTCGATTCCGTCATGAACTATCCGTTCTCCGGAACCGTTCTGGAATTCTTTAATGGTGAAATGGACAGTTATACCTTCAGCAATAAAGTTGGCGCCCTGCTCATGCGCTACCCCCAGCAGACCAATGAGGTCATCTTCAACCTTCTGTGCAGCCATGATACGCCCCGCCTGCTTAACCGTATGGGAGAAGACAAGCGGAAATTAAAGCTTGCCGTCTCCTTTTTATTCACTTTCATGGGTACGCCATGCATATTCTACGGTGATGAAATTGGACTTACCGGCGAAGGCGACCCTGACTGTCGTAAATGTATGGAATGGGCCCCCGCGAAACAGGACCTTGAACTTCGCGATTTCTACAAAATGATGATTTCGCTGCGCAAGGAGAACCATGCCCTGCGCGGAGGCCAATACCGCATTCTCGCCGCCTGCAAGGAAGATCCCTGCATCATTTATGAGCGGATGGATACGGAATCCCATTTTACAATCTGGATGAACAACTCGCCCGAACCTCGCAGCTTAAGCCATCCGATGGAAACCGAAGATTGGAAAGACGCGTTCTCCGGCGACGCTGTGAAGCCCGATAACGGAACGATGCATATTTCCCTCGAACCGTATGGATTCCGGATATTGTCCCGCCGCCTGAATCAAGAAACGCCTGCTTCTTCCAATAAAGATTCCGGAGATGCAATGAAAGAGCATTCTGCCGTGCATCAGTAATGATCCGGTGGAGGACAAAAATAAAAAGGCGGCTTTCTCGGCGTTATACACGCCCTTTGAGAAAGCTGCCTTTTTTGTTCCAAAAGCGTACTGTTCAGATAGCTACTAAACCGGCTCCGTAATTTTATTATAAATATCAATATACTGCTGAGCCGATATATCCCAGCTGTAATCTCCCGTAAAAGCGTTGCGGGTGACGCGTTTCCAATGCTCCGGCTTGCTGTAAAAAGAGACCCCGCGGCGAAGCGTGTTCATCATATCATGGGCGTTATAATTCGTGAAGGTAAAGCCGTTCCCTTCTCCGGTCTCTTCATCATAAGATTGTACGGTATCGTTCAGACCGCCGGTTTCCCTGACAACGGGAATGCTGCCGTACCGCAAGGCCAGCAGTTGGCTGATCCCGCACGGTTCGAACTTTGACGGCATCAGGAACAAATCGCTTGCGGCGTAAATTTTGCGCGAGAGTTCGTCGCTGAACTTGATCTGCGAAGATAGCTTGGTCGGATAGCGCCATGCGGCTTCGCGGAACCAGCGCTCATATACCTCATCGCCTGTTCCCAGCACGACGAACTGGATGTTATCGTAATACAAAAGTTCGTCCAGCACCCGGGTCACCAGATCGAGTCCTTTCGAATCGACCAGACGGGTGACCATGGCTACAAGCGGAATATGCGGCGCTACGGGAAGACCCAATTCCTTCTGAAGGCCGATCTTGTTCTCCGTCTTTTTGAGAAGATTGTTGCGGTATTTCGTATAAATTTTCGGGTCCGTCGCCGGATTGTAAACCTTGGTGTCAATACCGTTGATAATTCCGCTCAAATGATCGGCGCGGGCGTTAAGCAGACCGTCCAAACCATACCCAAAGTGAGGCGTCCGAATCTCTTCCGAGTAGGTTGGACTGACTGTCGTCACATAGTCGCTGAATGTGATGCCGCCTTTCATGAAGTTAACGTTGCCGTAATATTCCACCCCAAGGAAAAAGCTGCCGTCCAGGCCGAGTAAATCGCCGAGCACATCATACGGAAACACGCCCTGGTACAGCAGATTATGTATGGTGAATACGGTACGGATGTCGCTGTAAAACGGATTGCTTCGATAATGCCCTTCCAGCAGCATGGGAATGACGGCGGCATGCCAATCATGGCAGTGCAGCACATCCGGCTGGAAGTCGATTGCCGGCAGCGCCTCCAGAACGGCTCTATTGAAAAAAGAGAAGCGTTCCCCGTCATCCAAATATCCATAAACACCGTCGCGGCCGAAATAATACTCGTTGTCGATAAAATAGACCGGCACGCCGTCATAATTCAACAGCTCGATTCCGCAGTATTGATTCCGCCAGCCTACGGGAACCTCGATCACCTTAACGGGCTCCATCTTGGAGCGGTATTTCTCGGAAATCCCCCGGTATTTGGGCAGGATGACTCTTACATCGACCCCGGCTTCTCTCAGCGCCTTCGGCAGCGCGCCGATGACGTCCGCAAGGCCTCCCATCTTGATGAACGGGTGACCTTCCGCAGCGGCAAACATCACTTTCATACCAATTCCTCCTCTTGTGTAAATGACTGTTAGATAAAATGGTCGTCTATTGCGGGAGCTCTTCGGTTTTGGTTTTGCGTTTGCGCGGAGCGGCTTTGGCCGGGGCTTCGTCATTAGCGGGCTTGTCCGCCGGTTTGTCGGCCTTTTTCGCCTTGGCGCGCGTCGTCTTTGCTTTGCCTTTCGGCGCTTTCGTTACGGGTTCCTCGGTTAAAAGTTCGGGCTCATCCCCCTTTCCCTTCCGTCCACTCTTTTTCAAAACCACCATGCTGAGCGGAGCGAGGGTCAGCTCCAGGCTGTTCAGCTGGCCGTGCATTTCGCGTTTTTGCGTCTTCAGCGAACCGGTTTGGGCGCCAGAGCCGCCAAATTCCGGTCTTTCCGAGTTGAATGCTTCTTCATAAGTACCCGCTTTCGGAACGCCGATTCGGTAAGCATGCCGTTCCACTGGCTGAAAGTTGATCACAATAATTAGCAGGTCCCCCGCTTTTTTCCCTTTGCGGATGTACGAAACCACGCTTTGTTCATTGTCGTCCGCGCTGATCCACTGATAGCCTTCAAAGCTGTGGTCAAGCTCCCATAGCGCTTTTTCCGCCAGATAGAACTTGTTTAGCGCGGCGGTATAGGCGAGCATTTTCCGGTGGCTCTCATAATCAAGCAGCAGCCAGTCCAGTTGTTCCTGGTCCTTCCATTCAATGAATTGGCCGAATTCCCCGCCCATGAACAGCAGCTTCTTGCCGGGGCTTGTCATCTGGTAGCCCAGAAGCAGCCGAAGACCCGCAAATTTCTGCTCATATGAACCGGGCATCTTGTTCAGCAGCGATCTCTTGCCGTGCACGACCTCGTCATGCGATAGAGGAAGCGTATAATTTTCCGAGTAAGCGTACGCAATGGGAAATGTCAGCAAGTTGTGATGATAGGGACGGGCGCCGAAATCCTTCTCTATGTAGGCAAGTGTGTCGTTCATCCAGCCCATGTTCCATTTGTAATTGAAACCGAGCCCTCCTTCATGAACGGGAGCGGTCACACCCGGCCAGGCGCTGGATTCCTCCGCCATCATCAGGGCATGCGGGTAATATTCAAAAACGACTGTGTTCAGCTTCTGCAAAAAGGCGATGGCCTCAAGGTTCTCCAGCCCGCCGTTCACATTGTGCCGATACTGATGCTCCTGCTTCTCGAAATCGAGCCGCAGCATGCTGGTAACCGCATCCACACGCATTCCGTCAATATGGTACACCTCGTACCAGAAGAGGGCGTTGGAAATGAGGAACGAAATGACCTCGGGCTTGCCGAAATCGAAGGACAGCGTTCCCCAGCCCGGTTTTTCCGCGAGCAACAGATCGCCGTATTCGAAGCAGGGCGTACCGTCGAACATACGTAGCCCGGGATCATCCTTGGCAAAATGGGCCGGCACCCAGTCCAAAATGACGCCGATGTTCGCCTGATGCAGACGGTCAATGAGATACATCAGCCCGTGGGGCTCACCGAACCGGCTCGTTGCCGCGTAATATCCTGTTCCTTGGTAACCCCATGAAAGGTCGTATGGATGCTCCGCCAGCGGCATGAACTCCACATGGGTATAGCCCATTTCCTCCAAATAAGGAATCAGCAGGTCCGCGATCTCCGTGTAGCTGTATAGTTCTCCGCCTTCCTTATTGTGAATATTCTCCTTCTGCCGCCATGTGCCAAGATGCATTTCATAAATATTCAGCGGCTTGTTGTAAGGAGCTTTATTTTTGCGCCGCCAAGCCGCGTCGCCCCAGCGGTAACCGTCAAGCTCGGTCACGACCGATGCGGTAGCCGGGCGAACTTCGGCCAGAAAACCGTAAGGGTCCGCTTTTAAAAAGCTTGAACCATCCGGTCCGACGATTCTATATTTGTAAAATGTTCCCGAGGAAATATCGGGGAAAAAACGAGTCCAAAACCCTGAATCGGGTATCTTATATAACGAGTCTTCCTCACGGCTTCCGTCCCAGCCGTTCCGATCGCAGGCTAATCCTACATATCTTGCTTGGGGAGCCCACACGGTAAATCGTACTCCGGGCACTCCTTCTTCCACGGCGGTATGCGCTCCGAGCATGCGATAGCTGCGGTAATGGGTACCTTCATGAAACAAATAAATATCCTCTGGTGACGGCATGTTTACTGCTGTTGGTTGCTCAGCCAAATGATTACCACCTTTTTTAAAATTAGAGAAGATTCATGGTTTCGGGTCCTAAGCAATGCTGCACTTGTGGAAATATTTATTATACAGGATGCACCTAATACATTACCCCAATTTTATCCGTTTGAAAATGATTGATACAAACAAAGAAAAAAATATCCGTGAAGAGGTTGCGCCATTTTTGTGTAATTTTCCTATAAAGATTGTAATATATTTCACTCATGGTTGATTTTTTCGTTTCAAACGTCGTCGGTGAGGTTATTTTACAAGCAGTGACAATAATTATTTGGAGGGGTAATCAAATGAGTAAAAAAGATTGCATCGCCATGCTACTAGCGGGCGGGGAAGGGCGCAGACTTGCTCCTCTTACATCAAGTATGGCCAAACCGGCCGTCCCTTTCGGTGGACATTACAGAATTATTGACTTTCCCCTCAGTAACTGTGTCAACTCTGGTATTGATTCCGTTGGCGTACTGACCCAGTACGAAGCAGACTCCCTGCATAACCACATCGGAACAGGAGAGCCCTGGGGTCTCCATACGGAAGAAAAGAAAGGAATCACGCTCCTGCCATCCGGCAGCGAAGGAAGAGACAGCTACACCGGCACTGCAGACGCTATTTATAAAAATATTTCGTACATCGATTCCCTCAATCCTGAACATGTCCTCATTTTGTCGGGGGACCATATTTACCATATGGATTACCGCCAAATGCTGGAGTACCATCAGGACGCAAACGCGGAGGCGACGATCTCCGTCATGGAAGTCCCATGGGAAGAAGCAAGCCGTTTCGGCGTAATGAATGTTGACAATGATCTAAAAATCACGGATTTTGTCGAGAAGCCAAAAAACCCGCAAAGCAATCTGGCTTCGATGGGTATTTATATGTTCCGCTGGGATTACCTCAAGGCTCACCTGCTAAGAGACGCAGCGAACGAAGCTTCTAGCCATGACTTCGGCAAAGATGTCATTCCTGCCATGCTTCAGAACGATGACACACTCTTCGCCTACCGCTTTAAGGGCTATTGGCGTGATGTGGGCACGGTTGAAAGCCTGTGGGAAGCTCATATGGATTTGCTCCGGAATGACAACGACTGGAAATTCAACAATGCCGACTGGCCGATGTACAGCAGTTCTCTGGTAACTAAGCCTTTGTCTGTCCGGGGTAAAGCCCAGGCCGCAGCCGCGGACTGCCTGATCAGCGAGCTTGCCTCCGTTGAAGGCACGATTCAGCGTTCGGTCGTCTTCGGCAACGTCGATATCGGCAGAACCACGCTCGTCAAGAATAGTGTGATCATGCCCGGAGCTCGAATCGGCAAAAATGTGGTCATCGAAAACGCCATAATCGGTGAAGACGCGCAAATCAAGGATGGAGCCTTTGTAAAAGGCACCACCGACATGATCGCCGTTGTCGGACCGAATGAAATCGTTACGTCCAAACCGATGATTCGTACCCAGCCTTCCCGTTTGCTTCAAGAAGTATACGAGAAGACCGGAACCGGTCGACTACGGGCCGGAGGTCTCCTGTCTTAATCAAGAAGAAACGGCTTCGCCGTCCTTTTAGGGAGCTTAAGCTTCCGAAGTAGCGATACGAGTATCGCTTTTAGGTACCGTTTCTCGTAGAAATATAAGACAAAATGATAATCGCACAGCTTATACATCTTATATTTAAACAAAGTCAAAAGGGTTGTTCCACAGGCATCGGCCTGCGGAACAACCCTTTTTAATTATAATTGCGTTTTCCTTTCATGCCACTGTCTGTCCAGCATGGCCATATCGATCAGGTTCACATACCGCTCTCCGAACCGGGCCGCTTCCAGCTGCTCACCCTCCCTGCGGAATCCGAGGGCTTCATAGGCGCGAATAGCGGATGTATTAAAATCAAATACTCCGAGCGCCAGCCGGTGCAGCTCCAGACCTTCAAAGCCGATGCGCATGGCTTCGCCCATCATCCGGCGGGATAAACCTTTTCCCCGATATTCCGGGTCCAGTACGACCCGGCCTATCCGGGCGGAACCGTTATCCCGGTCAATGCCTGCCAGGCTGATATGTCCGATAACGGCGCCCGTCGCCACATGCACGGCGCTGTACACCATCAGCTCGGATTCGGCGGGACGATTACTCCCGGCGATGTATTTTCTAAGCTCCTCATCCTGCACAGGAAAGTGAAGCGATGGCCCCGCCCACTGCTTGAGAAACTCCGGCGAGACGCTCCAGCGTCTCAGACAATCGAAATCCGATTCGTCAAAATACTGCAATCGAACCGCATCGTTGTCGCCCGTATTCTCCATTTTCTCGTACAGATTGACAAGCCGTCCTCCGCCCACATCATTGGTGCCCATAAAACGGAATCCCTGGGTTTGGTAATAACGGTTCAGCTTCACATTGTGCTCGATGGTATCGAGGCGCAGTCTTCTGCCGGACATTTTCGCCGTCTCGGCGGCAGACTCCAGCAGCTTGCCGCCGAGCCCAGCTCCGCGAAAGGGCAGTCCCACCGCCAATCTGTGCAGATAAGCGAAACCTTCGTCGTTTCGCGATCCCCAGTACTGGGGATCGCTGAACTGCAGCGTGAACATGCCGGCCGCCTCGCTGTCTTTCATGGCCACATAAACCTCGCGTTCCGAGAAGTATGCAAGGATATCCTCTTCCTTGAACTGCTCCGGCCTCCACTGGGTAAGGCCGTTATCCCGCATCCACTGCGCCGCTTCGCGCAGCAGTCTCAGCACCTCTCCGGCCATGCTGGAGTCGGCTCGAACGACAGTCAAGCTGCCCAACGGGGTATCGATCTCCCGCGTAATTGGTAAATTCACTGCTGGCCCTCCTTCCGTTCATGATGTTCAGCCGGTTCCGGCAGACTGACCCGATCTGGCGCTTCCACTGCCGGAAGCGGCTCCGCCAGCTGCAGATACACCGTAACCCGTGTCCCCTTGCCAAGCTCACTGGCCATTTCCATGGTTCCCCCGTGAAGCTCAACCAGCTGCTGCGAAATGGCAAGACCAAGACCGGTGCCTCCATTCAGGGAGTCAACCTGGAAGAAACGGTCCTTTACCCGGTTCAAGTGCTCCTGGCTGATGCCGATCCCGGAGTCCTGGACTACAATCTCGGCCTCTTCTTCGTTAACCCGGCGCGCGGACAGCAGCACGCTTGAGCCTTCATGCGAGAACTTCACCGCATTGTCGGTCAAATTCAGGAATACCTGCTTCAATCTGTTGGCATCCCCTCGGACATAAATGCCGTCTTCCACTTCCAGTACAAGCCGGATGCTCCGTTTCTCGGCTTTGGCCCAGAGATTCAGAATAATTTCCTTGAGCAGTTCCTGTACGCCCACGGTACCCATGGAAAGCTTCATTTCATTTTGCTGCAGCTTGGAGAAGTCAAGGATTTCCTCTACCAGTCCAATCAGCCGGTCACTCTCCTTGGAAATAATGCTCATGCCAAGCTGCGTTTCCTCCGGGTCGTAGCCGCCGGAAATCAACGTTTCGCTCCACCCTTTGATGCTTGTTAGAGGCGTTCTGAGCTCATGCGAAATTGAGGAGATGAAATCATCCTTGATCTGATTGCTCCGCACGATCTCCTGAGCCATATAATTCAGTGTAGAGGCAAGCTCGCCGATCTCGTAGCGGTAATCGCCCTTGATGCGGATGTTGAATTTCCCCTTAGCCAATTGGGCGGATACGGCTGTGATATTGTTGAGCGGCTTGACAATCGAGTTGGCCAGCCCGAAGCTGAACGCGGTGACGACCGCAAGCACGGCTACGACGATGCCCGCCGACAGCAAAGTGACGTTGAATAAATCGCTGTTCACTCTTTCCACGGAAGTCACATATCTCAGCACGTAGGAGTCATGTCCGTGAATTTGCAGCACTTTGGAGACCGCCATCACGCTTTCGTTGGTCCCCGTCTGCCTGCCGACCCACCGACCGATTCCGCCGCCGACCGCTTCGGGCACATCGCTTGTCGTAATCGTCCGGTCGGGCTGAAAGCCCGTCGAGCTTGTGATCATGTCGCCGTCCAGCGTAAGCACCTGCAGTTCCGTGTTGTTGAGATCAAAGCTGCGCAGCAGCTCCTGGAGAGCAAACGGAGAATCTTTACTCGAGAGGCGATAGAAATATTCCGCTTGGCTGATTTGCGTCGTAATTCGGGTATAAATGCTGTCGTAATAATAGGTCCGGATCACCAGCAGAAAAATGACTTCCACGAGGAGAAGCGCCAAAAAGACTACAAGAATGTAGTGCAAAACAATCTGTCTGCGCATCCCCTTTTTAATCATTGTCCCTGCCCTTTCCACTTATAGCCGTGTCCCCATACCGTTTGCAGATACTCGGGCTCTGACGGATTGTTTTCGATTTTTTGCCGCAGCCGCCGGATGTTTACGTCGACGATCTTCGGATCGCCCATATACTCCTTGCCCCATACGTGATCGAGGAGAAGGTCCCGGCTCAGCGGAGTGTTTTCTTTTTCCAGGAAATACTGCACCAGTGAAAATTCGGTCGGCGTCAGCTCAACGGGCTCTCCTCCACGCTTGAATTGCTTGGAAATGAGATCCAGCGTGAACGGGCCGGAATGAAACGATACCTTGGCCGATTGCTCCCGGTGCACATTCACTCTCCGGAGAAGCGACTGGATGCGGGCAATCAGCTCCGTCGGACTAAAAGGCTTGCTGACGTGATCGTCGGCGCCGACGGACAATGCATATACTTTATCCTGCTCCTGAACCTTGGCCGTCAGAAAAATGATCCCGATCCGTTCATTCGTCTCGCGGATCCGTCTGCACACCTCAAAGCCGTCAATTCCCGGCACCATCACATCAAGCAGCGCGATATCGATATCAGGCACCGAAGTCAGCTTGCTAAGGGCCTCGTTGCCGTCAGCCGCTTCCAGCACTTCAAACCCGTTTCGCTTCAAATTGATTACAATAAAACTGCGGATGGACTCTTCATCCTCCAGTATCAGAACTTTACTCATTGATTCCCTTCCTTTCTACGGGAGCCGTATTCGTCCCTTTTTTGATTCCGTCTGCGTTCTGCTCAAGCTTGCCCCGATATCCGATGATCTTATCGGCATCCCGGCCCCAAAGCTCCCAGCCCTCGTCCTTCACCCGATCCCATTCTTCAGAAGAGAAAAAAGAGATCTCAGCAACGGTTTCGCCGGTACCTGACAAAACAAACTTGAGATATTGGTTCTGCACGGATTTCGTGTCGACCGTGACTTTCCCGTGCCATGACGGCGGAAAGTTCAAGGTGAACCGGTCCGACGGATCACGGTACTGCTGAAACGCGAAGACAAGCCCTTCCTTGCCGTCCCATTTGTAATAGGAATAGAACCAGGGAACCGAGTCGGCCTCGAAGTTCTCCCAGCCCGACGGTCTTTCCATCAAGCCGATTTCGATAATGCCGTCACCGTCGATATCCCCGCTCGAAATCCGGCTGTCCTTGAACGTTCTGTCGTCACCGGACAGGACCACGCGGAAACGGTTATTTTCCATAACGATCATATAGCTGTAAGCGGAATGCGAATTGACGGCGGCATCCAGAACGATGCCTTCTTTGCCTTTGGCCACTTTGCCCACGACAATGTTGTAATAGTTGTTAATGTAAGGATCGAGATTTTCCAGCCGGTCAAGCTCTTTGAATCCTCCGTTATACTGATAAGTCGTCAGTGTGGAGGACTCATTCCGCTTGAGCGAGACGACCGTGATGTCATCAATGCCGTCGCCGTTTAAATCGTCGATCATATATTTCGTATAGGACAGCGTCAGCTTCTCTTCAAGCGACGTTCCCGAATAACTGTATACGACCAGGCCTTTCTGCAGCCCTTCGTCCCCCCGGGAATAACCGGCGATAATCTCCGGTTTGCCGTCTCCCGTAACGTCCCTGATCTCCACCGATTCCAGCACAGTTCCCGCGCCGTCAAAGGTCAGCTTCTTAATCCAGGAATCACCCTGCTTCTCCAGAATCAGGCCGTGTATCACCACCGCTTCTCCGGGCGTTTCATAAAAGACTAGCGTCTCCGGAATTCCGTCTCCGCTCAGGTCTTCCGTGCGGATGGAGCTGTCGTCGTCGTTGATTGGACGAATCAGCTTCAGCGAGTTGATGGCGGTCATCAGCGTCGCCTTATCCTCAGAAAGCCGCGGCGACTTCATCCGGGATACGGGGTCGCTGATAAAGGTGCAGCCCGACAACAGCGAAAGGGCCAATATACCGGCGCCGAGGCGCCATAAAGCAGGTACATTGGCGGCGTAACGCCGCAAACCAATGCGCCGCAGACTTTGTATAATCAACATGATCACTCATTTCATTCTTCTAAGATGATAATCCAGCGTTATAATAATCCGGCCCGCTCCTGAGAGGTAAGCCTGCGCCCGGTTACGTCATGCTTGATCATTCCGTTATCAAGCACCCATAGACGGGAAGCGTAGCGTTCGGCAAGCTCAAGCGGGACAACGGCTATCACCGTAAGTCCGGTCTCCTTGCATAGTTCCCGCAGCGACTCCATAACGCCCTGCGCCGACTTCGGGTCAAGCCCCGTCACCGGCTCGTCGGCAAGAATAACCTTGGCGCCATGTACGAGCGCCCGGGCAATGGCTATCCGCTGGCGTTCCCCGCCGCTGAGCTGGCCAAGGTTCATCTTCGCCTTATCCAGCAGGCCAAGCCTTTCCAGTTCATCCATGGCTCCCATATAATCGTCGGAGCGGACCATTCCCGTCAGTCTCCGCCACAGAGGAGTCTGGGCAGCCTGACCAATCAGCACGTTCTTTAAAGCGGTCCGGTTCCGGTTCAGTTCCTCGTTCTGCTCCAGGAACGCCCATTCGCGGCGAATTTTCGTTCTGCCGCCGAAACCACCCTTCAATATGTCGGTCCCGTCCACCCGGAAGTTCCCTTTGTCCCATTTCTCGCGCAGCGCCAAACAGCGCAGCAACGTCGTCTTGCCGCTGCCGCTCGCGCCGAGCAGTCCGATCAGTTCTCCGGACTCCATCCGAAAGCCAACGTCTCGCAGCACCGGGGTCTGTTCCGGTCCGATGCGCTTGGCCAAATGCTCCACGATAATCATGAATCAGTCTCTCCTGTTCCCATATCTATTTCATATATACAGTGTATTGGAAAGCAAGAACAAATACCATGCGATCACCCGTTCCCCTATCTTAACTCAACTTATAGAGAAATCCAAGCAATCCGAAGACGTCGGCAGGAAGCAGCAGCCCTGGCTGAGCCCAAAAGTGATATCCTCCGAAAGTTTCCTGTATAATCAAGAAAAAACAGCCTGTCTTGCCGGCGGACGTCAAACATTCAACATTATAGTGGACAACCCTAATCCAAACAAGGGATAATAATTAGAAGTCAGTGATTTTTTGGGAGGACTGCATGTTTCATGGATTATGAACTGAAAATAGACGTGTCGCCCGTATATGAACTGCTGGACAGTTTCATGCTATATGTAACGCGAAAGTGGATTTCCAATCTGGATATCGGACCCGACTGGGTGCGAGACATCGACGGGCGAATCCCGCCTCAAAAGAAGGCGGCTCTTTTGCAAGCTGCGGAATGGCCTTTCGAAGATTACGATATCTTATACGCCTGGGCATATACCCACGGCCCTGCCGCCAAAGTGCAGCTGTTCCTGGAAGATATGGAATCCGCGACTGTGGAGGAATGGTTCGAGCTGGCGGCTCCTTATCTTCCCGATTTCACGCTGGAGGAGTGCCGGCGGATCAAGAACGGCTACGGACCGCTGCTGCGGCTCTGGCATGAGCAGTATTTCCGCCATGTCGAACCCAAAATGCTGCCCCTGCTCATTGAAGACGCCTCCGAGAAAAAGCTGCTGCAAAGCAAAATGGACCCCGGTGCGCTGATTGAATACGCTTCTGGCGGAGTGGTGGTCGAGGATATCCCCGAACTGGAGACGATCGTTCTCCTGCCGACGGTGCACCACAGGCCGATTAATACGTACTGTTTTTACAAAAAGCTGATGCTTGTGCAATACCCCGTTGACGTCCCTGTGGAAAATGAAGACGAGCCGCCCACCCTGCTGCTCCGCATGACCAAAGCGCTGTCCGATCCGGTGCGCCTCCGTCTGCTGCGCTATGTCGCCAACGAGCCAAAGTCTCTATGGGAAATGCAATCCGATCTTGGCCAGTCGGGCGATATTCTGATGCATCATCTGATGATGCTGCGGGTGGCCGGGCTGCTGCGCATTCACTTGCGGGATGCGGATAACGAGCGTTTCAGCATCCGTCCCGACGGGGCGTCCGAACTTCAGATGTTCCTTGAATCGTACATTCATTTATAATACTTTTACAACTATACAGATACTGGCTTGAAGGGTAACGTCCTTATGGCCCGGGTTACCGTTTCAAGTCGAACAAAGGAGTGAGCGACATGAAATATTGGACTCAACAAGTGATCTTCGACCTGGATGATACTTTGGTCCACTGCAACAAATATTTTGAACTCATTCTGGGGCAGTATTTCGAGATGATGAGTGACTGGTTTAGTGATGAGGGGCCTACTATGGAGGAAATGCGACGCAAACAGGTGGAGATCGATGTTGAGACAGTTAACACGAGCGGACTCGCGAGCGATAATTTTCCGAAGTCGCTGATAGCAACCTACCGTTATTTTTGCGCAAAGTATAACCGTGCGTCCGACCCTTTTCAGGAAGGGCAGTTAATGAAGCTCGGACTCAGCGTATACGATCAGGAGATCGAAGCCTACCCAGGCATGGTTGAGACGCTCGACAACCTGAAGCAGGATGGTCATGAGCTGTATCTGTATACGGGGGGAGACCACACCATTCAGCGCCGTAAAATCGAGCAAATGAAGCTGGATATGTACTTTAACGACCGCATCTATATCCGCAGGCACAAGAACGTCGAAGCGCTGGAAAAAATTTTGAGCGGCCGCTCGTTTGACCGCAAGCACACCTGGATGATCGGCAATTCTCTCCGCACCGATGTGATTCCGGCGGTTACCGCCGGCGTCAAAAGCATCTATCTAAAACAGCAGAACGAATGGGTGTACAATATGGTCGAACTTCAGCGTGATATGCATCAGTCGGTGATTACGATCTCTTCCATTCACGAAGTGGTCCCCGTCATCCGCAGAACCGCTCACCGGCAGAACACAAGCCTAGGCTGAGCCAGGACCCGGACAGGCTGTTACAAATAGCATATAAAATCCGCCGCCGAAACGATTATACTGTTTGAATGTATTTCAGCTTTCGGCAGGAGGATAGGTATGAAGAACAGCCAAGACAAGAAGAGACGCCCAAGAAGCCATTACGCGCTGCCTATGGTACTGGCCGGATTGGTCGTTATCCTCGCGGTCGCGCTCGGATACACATTGACCCGGGGAGAAAGCGGACAAGAAGCGGAGCTGAACAATCTGCCCAACTATACCGAGGTAAAAGGGAAAATCGTGGTTGACGGTCTCAAATACGAGAAGCAGCCCCGACTCGGGAGTCCGGATGCCAAGATCAAGGTTATGGAATTCGCCGATTTTAAATGTCCCGCCTGCAAAAAATGGACACAAAACTACATGCAGCGGTTTATCAGAGATTATGTGGATACCGGCAAGGTTGAATACTACTTCATGAATTTTGCCTTTATCGACCGGGACTCCTACCTGGCCGCCAGCGCGGGCGAAGCGATCTATCATCAGAGCAATGAGAAGTTCTGGGAATATGCAACGAAGCTGTACGACAATCAGGGGGACGAGAGCAAGATTTGGGCAACCGAGAAGTTCATCCTGAAGTTCGTCAAAGACAACATCAACGGCATCGATTACGATCAGTTTGAGAAAGATCTCAAGAACCAGACCTACATGCTGGATGTAAAAGAGGATTTCAAAACCGCCGGCTCCTACGGCGTTAACGGCACGCCCCAGTTCATGGTGAACGGCGTGCTGCTGAAAGGCTCCTCGTACGACAGTTTGACGGCCGCTATCGACAAACAGCTGGCGGGCGGCAACTGACCGCGGCCCATAAATCGGCTATCTTATTAAATCAGCCAGTCTCCGTTAATCCGGAAGACTGGCTGATTTTTGTTTGGTGATTTTTCATCTGCCGAAAGCCTCGGTTAGTATGCGGTTGTGTGAATGCACGCACTGCCTGTAATCCGCCCTCGCCCTGCCCCCCGGAATCTTCGATCGAGTATCCGCTGCCCAAGGATCAGCCTGTATACGGAAATAGCCTCGACGGGAAATATCTTTTCGGGAAATATCCTCCCCGTCAGAGGTGAACTGGTCCGCAGCATTCTAAAAAGGAATTTCTCCCCCTTATTTCTGCTAGAGTGGCTTCAAGCCAAGCCTGGGAGGGAAATCCTCCTGCTTAATTATGCGCTTTTATGGAAAAATAAGAAAACGGGGCCAATAAGCCGGAGCTTTTCCCGTTTAGGGTCCGGTAACCGCCCTTTTTTGAATATAAAAGGGACGTTTTCCCGTTCATGCGTGCGCCTGTTAAAGATCCGATAGAGTATAAAAGTACCTTTTTTAGAGTTATACCTAGGTCAAGTTGAATCCGATATCCTTTATCCATGATCGCTTTGAACAGCTTACGCGGCAATCACTTTGGCCGCGTTCATTCCACCGCCAGCTCGCCCGTTTCCGGGCTTCTGAGGATCAGCTTGCCTTCCGCTGCCGAACCGTCCGGCAGCACCAGCTTCAGCTTGGCGGTGCGCCCTTTTTCAATAAGCGCCTTGATTTGGGTGTCGGTAAGCTGTCTGCCATAACTCTCCTTCCAGATCACGAATCCGCAGCCTTCCTTGTAATGGGAGCATCCGTACCCCTTGCGGCCCATAAAGATTTGGCCGCCGCAGCCGGGCCGCGGACACGCCCCGATGAACTTAGGCGCGCCGGACCGGGAAGCTCCACCTGCAGAGGCATCGCCGCCCATCTTCGCGCCGCGTGGCGCCGAAGAAGCGTTGTCACCCGTGGCATCGCCGCCCGTCTTCACGCCGCTCCGCCCCGGAGAAGCCGAGCCCGCTGCGGCGTAACCGTCTGCGGCCGCGTCCAATGCCGCTGCGGCGGACCGGCCTGCGGCCCCTTCCCTAGCGGCTCCGCCAGCCTCGCCTCCCGCTTTCCCGGATGCGCCGCTCCGCCGGCTGCCGGAGCCTGAGCCGTCCTTCCCGCCGCTTGTGCGCCGAGAGCCCCCCCTTCCTTTCCCTCTCGTGCCGGAAGCCGGTTCGGAGCTTTCAAAGGACATTTTGTCGGCTCGGGACTGCGCGCGGACCTTATCGACGATCATCGCCGCGAATTTTTTTACATTCTCCATAAATTGCAGGTCCGACGCCACTCCGCGCGAGATTTCAGTCAGACGGCGCTCCCACTGGCCCGTCATTTCCGGAGAAGTCAACAGCTCGACGCCGGCTCCCCGGATCAGCTCGATCGCGGTTCGGCCCTTTTGCGTAATCAGAATCTTTTTACCCTGCATCTCGATGTAGCCAACCTTTTTCAGCCGTTCGATCGTTGCCGCTCTGGTCGCCGGAGTTCCCAGACCCGAATCCTTCATCGCGTCCCGCAGCTCCTCGTCCTCAATCTGCTTGCCTGCGCTTTCCATGGCCTTCAGCAGGGTGCCTTCCGTAAAAGCCTTCGGCGGCTGAGTCTCCTTCTCCTTCACAACGGCGTCTCCGCAATGCACGCCTTCGCCGGAAACAATGGAGAATGGCTCGCTGACCTCGGTCTCCTCTTCCTCTTCATCTTCCTTGCCCTTGGCCCTGCCGCCCCTTGGCTTATCCTTCTTCTGATCACTGTAAATGACCTTCCAGCCGAGACTCAGCAGCTCTTTGACCGTCGTCTTGAACTTTTCTTCCTCTACTTCGGTAATGACGGCATGCATCTTGTATTCGGCGGCAGGATAGAACTGCGACAGGAACCGGCGGACAATGAGATCGTACAGCTTCTGCTCGTCGGGACCAAGTCCCGCCGCTTTGCGTCCTGTCGGCAGGATGGCATGGTGATCTTCAACCTTTGCCGGGTTGCAGACAAACTTGTTACCTTTGTGGACCAGATTTCGGTTGGCGCCTTTCACCCAGTCATCGTAGGCTGTTCCCGTAAGGGAGGACAGCGTCTTATGCATCTCCGGAATATTCTGCTCGGTCACATAGTTGGAATTTGTTCGCGGGTACGAAATCACCTTATGCTTCTCGTACAGCGCTTGGGCAAGGTCGAGCGTCTTTTTGGCCGAAAAACCGAATTTGCCGTTCGCTTCACGCTGCAACAGGGTCAGATCGTACAGCCTATTCGGATATTCTTTCGTTTCCTTAACTTCGTAAGAGGCTATTCGTCCCGGTTTGCCTTTGACCTTGGCGGCCAGCGCATCCGCTTTATCCTTCTCTGTCAGGCGGTCGCCCTGCCATAAGCCCTTATAAGATACATCTCCCTGCGTAAAGTGACCCTCCAGCTGAAAAAATTTCAGCGAGGAAAAAGCTTCGATTATCTTCTGTCGCTCATAAATCAGGGCAAGAACAGGCGTCTGCACCCGGCCAACCGATAGAAGCACGTTATGTCTCGTGGTGAAGGCGCGCGAACCATTCATCCCGATCAGCCAGTCGGCTTCGCTGCGGGCTTTGGCCGCTTTCGTCAAATTGTCGTACTCCGAGCCTTCCTTCAGCTCCCGGAAGCCTTTGCGGATCGTCTCGGGCGTAAGATCGGATATCCACAGCCGCTTCACCGGCTGCATCAGCTTTAAATGCCGCTGGATTAGCGAAAAAATATGCTGTCCCTCCCGCCCGGCGTCACAGGAATTGATCAGAAGATTGCTTCGCTTCGCGAGCTCTCCGATCACTTTCAACTGGTCGACGGTCTTCCGGTTCGGAATGAGCTTGAATTGCTCAGGGATGATCGGCAGGTCGCCAATATTCCATTTCTTATATTTCGGATCGTAAGCCTCGGGCGCCGCCAGTTCGATCAGATGCCCGATGGCCCATGTAATAATATACTGCTCCCCTTCGAGGTAGGAACGGTGATTTTTAGCTTTCGGGTCAATTGCGGCGGCGATATTCCGTCCCATATCCGGTTTTTCCGCAATGATCAGTGTCTTCAAAAACAATCGCTCCCTGTCTATCAATCTCGGTAGTTAAAAAGGTCCAGTAGTCTATTATACATCAGATCCGATTGTTTTTAATATGCTCCTTAATGCGCCGGAAGGTCTCCTCCAGCCCGAGCGTCTCTTTAACGCCGCTGACCCGGTCCTCGTATTCCACTCTCTCAAGCGCCGCTTCTCTGCCAATCACAACGACCTGCGGCGCCCCGATCAGGCCAGATTCTTTAAATTTGACCCCGGGACGCTCCTCTCACTTTGTCGCATCCCGATTCCCCCTTAACAAAAATAAAGACACATTCGTCAGGGACGAATGTGTCGTGATACCACCCTAATTCAACTCTCTGTCTTCAGAGACAGAACAGTCCTTAAAACGGATAACGGCCGTTAACCGGCAGCGTTTCACGCCCGGAGCGCTCGATCAGGATGCGGCTGCACTGCCGCTTATCCGTCAGAGGACTCTTCAGCCAATGGCCGCATACCCTGGGGACACGGAGCCATATGGCTCAAGCACTTCTTCACTGCAGCTACCAAGGCGGGGGGCAGGCTGGCGTCTCGGAGAATCTCTCAGCCGGTGGATTCTCTTTCTGTTCCAACGCGTATTCGCAATCAAGAGGGAGGAATTCGGAAATACTGGCTTCAGCGTTTCCGCCTGCTTCCATAACTTAAGGCAGAACCGTCGAACCCATCAAATATTTATCCACCTCGCGGGCGGCCGCGCGTCCTTCGTTGATCGCCCATACGACCAAGCTTTGTCCGCGGCGCATATCACCGGCGGCGAATACTTTTTCAACATTGGTATTAAATTGGTCGTACCGCGCCTTCACGTTCGTGCGGCGGTCGGTCTCCAGCTTCAATTCCTGAACCAGATCCTGCTCCGGTCCGTCGAAACCGATGGCGATCAGCGCAAGCTGCGCCGGATAAACCGCTTCGGTGCCGGGAATCGGCTGGTAAATTTTACGGCCCGTCTCATCCACCATCCGGCGAATGTTGACCGTATGCAGCTCCTTGAGGTTTCCGTTCTCGTCGCCGACGAATTTCGTCGTCATGATGGAGAACTCGCGCGGGTCGCTGCCGAATATGGCCTTCGCTTCCTGCTGGGCGTAGTCCAGCGTGTATACATTCGGGAACTGCGGCCAAGGATTCGCGATCGGATCGCGCTCCAGCGGCGCCTGCTCATGCGTACCGAACTGGGTAATGCTATTGCAGCCATGACGCAGCGACGTAGCTACGCAGTCGGAGCCGGTATCGCCGCCGCCAAGCACGATTACGTCCTTGCCTTCGGCAGATACGAAATTTCCGTCTTCAAGACCCGAAGCCAGGTAGCTCTTGATCGTGCCGTTCAAATAATCCATAGCGTACATTACGCCGTTCAGATCACTGCCTTCCGCGGTGAACTTGCGGGCTTTGGTCGCACCGCCGCACAGAACGACGGCATCGTACTCGTCAACCAGCTGCTGCGCCGGGATATCCTTGCCAATCTCCGTGCTTACGACAAAATTCACGCCTTCCGCCGCCAGCAGGTCAACCCGGCGCTGCACGACGCGCTTGTCGAGCTTCATCGTCGGAATACCGTAGGTCAGCAGTCCGCCGACCCGGTCGCTGCGCTCGTAAACGGTAACCGTATGGCCCGCTTTGTTAAGCTGCGCCGCCGCCGCGAGTCCGGCGGGTCCTGAGCCGACAATCGCGACTTTTTTGCCTGTGCGTTTCTCTGGAGGCTCCGGAACGACCCAGCCCTCTTCGAAGCCTTTGTCGATAATGGCCAGCTCGATCGTCTTGATCGTTACCGGTTGTCCGATCAGACCGACCGTACACGATCCCTCGCAGGGAGCCGGACAGATGCTGCCGGTAAACTCAGGGAAGTTGTTGGTCTTGTGCAGACGCTCCAGCGCCTCCCTCCACAGTCCGCGATATACAAGGTTGTTCCACTCGGGAATGAGGTTGTGCACCGGGCAGCCCGAAGTGCCGCCGGCCATATCGATTCCGGTATGGCAGTATGGCGTACCGCAGTCCATACAACGTGCCCCTTGCGTCCGCAGCTCCTCTTCGGACAGATGCTCATGGAACTCCTTCCAGTCCTTCACCCGCTGCTGCGGATCGCGGTCCCCCGGGAGTTGTCTTTTATATTCCATAAATCCAGTAGGTGTAGACATATCTTCGTATCCCCCATCCGTTCTCTTCATGTTGATTTCAGTACATTGGAACCTGATGCTGCAGTTCAAAAGAGCGCATACTGCGCAGTGAGGCTCCTGTACATGATGAGTCGCCCTAACGTAACTAATTTTTATTATATTAGCATTCCTAACTTTTGCACGTTAATGGACTAATTTGCTGATTGTTTGTACTTTTTTCACATGTTATGTCAGATAGTTGGGACGACAGGCTTCCGGTCGAAGAGTTTAGGGATTACAGTTTATCCGTACGTTCGTATACGACAAACCGATAATCATACGGATTCTTCTCATCGCGGATCCCCTGCGTGCTTGAAACCTCTTTCCACTTGCTCCAGTCCGTTTCAGGAAAAAAAGTATCGCCGTCAAAGGACTCATCGATTCGGGTAACGATCAGCTTGTCGGCAAAGGGAAGCGTCATCCGGTAGACTTCCGCTCCGCCGATCACCATCAGCTCGTCCTGGCCTCGGCCAAGCTCAAGAGCCTCCTCCAGACTGTGGACGGTTTCCGCTCCTTCTGGAGCGGCGCTTTCGTCCCGGGTCAGGATCACGCTCTTTCTTCCGGGAAGCGCCCTGCCTCCCAAGGAATCCCAGGTTTTGCGCCCCATCAGCATCGTCTTGCCCATCGTCTGCGACTTGAAGAACGCGAAATCCCGGGGCAGCCGCCAGGGCATGCCGCCGTCCTTGCCGATAACTCCCTTTTCGCCCATGGCCCAAATTAAGCTTATACTCATCGCTATGTCTTTCCTCCTTCCGGCATTGATAACCTCTATCGCGGGATGTCTCCTACACGGCGACAGGCGCTTTGATTCCCGGATGATAGCGGTAACCTTCGAACTCAAAATCCTCGTAAGTGTAGTCGAATATACTGTCCGGTTTTCGGCGGATGACAAGCTTTGGAAGCTCGTAGGGCTCCCTGGAAAGCTGCGTCGCAACCTGCTCCAGATGATTTGTATAAATATGCACATCCCCGCCGGACCAAATAAAATCTCCCGGCGCAAGCCCCGTCTGCTGAGCAACCATATGCGTCAGTAGGGCGTAGCTTGCAATATTGAACGGCAGCCCCAGAAACGTATCCACTGACCGCATCGTCAGCATGCAGGACAGCTTGCCGTCCGCTACATAGAACTGAAAGACGAAATGGCAAGGGGGCAGCTTCATTTGATCGATCTCGCCCACATTCCAGGCGCTTACGATATGTCTGCGGGAGTCCGGGTTCTTCTTGATCGACTCGATGACATTCGAGATCTGATCGATATGGAGTCCGTCCGCGCTTTCCCACGCTCGCCACTGCGAGCCGTATACCGGTCCCAATTCGCCGTTCTCGTCCGCCCATTCGTCCCATATTGTGACTCCGTTTTCTTTCAGATAAGCGATGTTCGTCTCGCCTTTCAGAAACCAGAGCAGCTCGTGCACCACCGATTTCAGATGAATCCGCTTGGTCGTCATCAGCGGGAATCCTTCCGACAGATCAAAACGCAGCTGGCGGCCGAATACGGATATTGTCCCCGTTCCCGTACGGTCGCTCTTGCGGGTTCCATGATCCAATACATCTTGCAGAAGATCTAAATATTTTTGCAAGCTTTCAACGCTCCTCCACTCATATTCTCTTCTAAGTTTACCATGACTAACGTCGCTATGTAACATGCCAAACTATAGAAAAGGACATGATTCGCGGCGCTCAAGAAGAAACGACTGCGCCATCCGTTAAGAGCAGCACCCGTTTCCGGAGAAATTTAAGGCAGTTTATACTTGATTATATGTTTTGAAAAAGGGCGAAAACGCCAATGCGTCTTCGCCCTATTCTGTCAGCCCGCCATAGCAGGCTTCTTGTTTGTATGATTAGCGGGTCAGAACGTGAATCGGATGTCCTTCAACCAGCTCGGCCGCTTCCATAACTACTTCGCCGAGTGTCGGATGGCCGTGAATGGTCAGAGAGATATCTTCAAGCGTAGCGCCCATTTCGATCGCAAGACCCAGCTCGGCGATCAGGTTGGAGGCTTCGATGCCGACGATTTGCGCGCCCAGCACGATATTGTTCTCTTCATTCGCGACAATCTTGATGAAGCCGTCCGCATTGTTCAGGGACAGAGCGCGTCCGTTGCCTGCAAACGGGAATTTGCCGGATTTGACTTTGTAGCCTTTGTCCTTGGCTTCTTTCTCTGTCAGACCGACGCTGGAGCATTCCGGATCGGTAAATACAACAGCCGGAATCACTTTGTAGTCGACAACGGATTTATGTCCCGCAATCGCTTCAGCGGCAATTTTGCCTTCGTAGGAAGCTTTGTGGGCCAGCGCAAGGCCAGGAACCACGTCGCCGATGGCGAAGATGTTCGAAACGTTGGTGCGCCCTTGATGGTCGACCTTGATCAGTCCGCGCTCATCCAGCTCAATGCCGATCAGATCGAGTCCCAGTTCGCCATCCGTGTTCGGACGGCGTCCTACCGTCACGAGCAGATATTCCGCCGTTACTTCCTTGGACTCGCCGCCCACGGAGTACTTCACGGTTACGTCTGTGTCGGTCTGCACTGCGCTTTCCGCTTTGGCGTTCGTTACGATATCGATGCCGGTCTTAGCCATGTTCTTCGCTACCAGACGCGTCATGTCTTTGTCAAAGCCCGGCAGCACGGTGTCCAAGCCTTCGATAATCGTTACTTTGGTGCCGAATTTGGAATACATTTGGCCGAGCTCCGCTCCGATATAGCCGCCGCCGATAACGATCAGGCTCTTCGGAATTTCCGGCAGCTCAAGCGCCTCGGTGGAGGACAGAATGCGTCCGCCGAATGGGAAAGGCTTAAGCTCGATCGGGCGGGAGCCCGTCGCGATGATGCAGTTCTTGAAGCGGTAGCGCGGCGATTCGTGATCGTTGAATACGCGGGCTTCCGTTGTGCTGATGAACATGCATTCTCCGTTGAATATCTCAACCTTGTTGCCTTTCAGCAAGCCGGCGACTCCGCCGGTCAGCTTCTTGACCACACTGGTCTTGAATTCCTGCGTCTTGGTAAAATCCACCTTCACGTTCTCGGCGGTGACGCCGAACGCTTCGCCGTGCTTAGCGGACTCATACTGGTGAGCAGCCGAGATTAGCGCTTTGGAAGGGATACAGCCGCGGTTCAGACATACGCCGCCGACTTCGGATTTGTCTACGATGAGTACCTTTTGTCCGAGCTGGGCGGCCCGGATAGCCGCAACATATCCGCCGGGACCTGCACCAATTACCAATGTATCAATATCGAGTGAAGCGTCTCCCACTACCATATGTTACACCTCCATAACCAGCAGCTCGGGATTGGCGAGCAGCGATTTAATGTAGTTCATAAAGTTCTGCGCGGTTGCGCCGTCAATCAGACGATGGTCGAAGCTGAGTGAAAGGGCCATTACCGGAGCGGCCACAATCTCGCCGTTCTTCACGACCGGCTTCTCGCTGATGCGGCCCGTACCGAGAATAGCCACTTCAGGATAGTTAATGATCGGAGTAAAGAACATGCCGCCGGCGGAACCGATGTTCGTAATCGAAATCGTGCTGCCCTTCATTTCATTCGGGCTCAGCTTGCCTTCGCGTCCGCGGGCTGCCAGATCGCTGATCGCCGATGCGATCATCCAGATGCTCTTGCGGTCGGCATCCTTAATTACCGGAACGATCAGGCCGTTGTCCGTATCAGTGGCGATACCGATGTTATAGTATTTCTTGTACACAATTTCATTCGCTTCTTCGTCAATGGTTGCATTGAGAGCCGGGAACTGACGGGAAGCCGCCACAAGCGCTTTGACGATGAACGGAAGGTAGGTTACCTTCACGCCCTTCTTCTCGGCGACAGGCTTCATTCGTGTACGGAAAGCGACCAGTTCGGTTACATCTACTTCGTCCATAATCGTCACGTGCGGAGCAGTATAAGCCGATTTTACCATGGCGTTCGCAATCGCTTTGCGGATGCCCTTGAACGGTACGCGCTCTTCTTCGAGGCTGACATTGCCCGAAGCCGCCGCTGCCGGAGCCGCAGATTTTTCTTCCGGTGCCGCTTCGGAAGCCGCTGCAGCTGCCGGAGCCGCAGCCTGCCCGCCGCTCAGGAAGGCTTCCACGTCTTCACGGGTGATTTTGCCGTTTTTACCGCTGCCGTTCACCTTGGAAATATCCACGCTGTTGTCGCGGGCGAATTTGCGCACGCTAGGCGTAGCCAGAACGTCGCGGTCCGGTGCCGGAACGGCTTCCGCGCCGCCTGCTTCGCCGGCTTTGGCGTCCGCAGGACTGGCTGCCGCCGGAGACGAAGCCGTGTCCGCGCTGCCTTTTGCCGAATCGGCTTCCTGCGCTCCCTGCTCCTCGGCGTGGCCACCTTCCTGCTCGGGAATATCTCCTTCCGCGTCGATTACCGCCACGGTTTGGCCTACGCGAAATACTTCGCCATCCTTGGCGAGCACTTCCAGAACGGTTCCGTTGACGGGACAAGGAACCTCGACGACCGCCTTGTCGTTCTGTACTTCCATAATGATGTCTTCATCGGTTACTTTATCCCCGGCCTTAATATGCATCTTGATGATTTCGCCTTCGTGCAGGCCTTCGCCCAGTTCGGGGAACGGGTAATTAAATTTTGCCACGATCGAAAACCTCCTCTTTCAAGTGTCTGGATTTAAACAAAACGCCCGTGTCTTGTGCCCGTGTCTTGTGTAAGTAGGATTAAAATTCCAAAACTTTCTTCACGCCGGCGATAATGCGGGCGGGATTTGGCAGCCAGGTATCTTCGATTTGGGCAAACGGATATACCGTATCCGGCCCTGCAATCCGCAGAACGGGAGCTTCGAGATGAAGAATGGCCTTTTCATTGATTTGCGCAATGACTTCGGCGGCAACGCCTGCGCTCTTTTGGGCTTCCTGCACCACAATGGCGCGGTTCGTTTTCTTCACGGATTCCACAATCGTGTCGATGTCAATCGGGCTGACCGTGCGCAGGTCGATAATCTCGGCCTTGATGCCGCTCTTTTCAAGCTCGTCGGCCGCCTTGGTGGCGGTATGTACCATCAGGCCGTAAGCGATGATCGTTACATCGGAACCTTCACGAACGACGTTGGCTTTGCCGATCTCGACCGTATAATCCTCTTCCGGCACTTCCGCTCGGAACGCATGGTACAAGTTCAGGTGCTCCATGAAAAATACCGGATCATTGTCGCGGATAGCCGCAATCAAAAGGCCTTTCGCATCATATGGATTGGATGGAATGACGACCTTGATGCCGGGGCTTTGGGCGATAAGTCCTTCCAGGGAGTCGGTATGCAGCTCGGCCGCTTTGACGCCGCCGCCAAACGGCGTGCGGAACACGACAGGAGACGTATATTTGCCGCCGGTGCGGTAGCGCAGACGGGCTGCCTGAATAACCATTTGGTCCAGTGCTTCAAAGATAAAGCCGACGAACTGGATCTCGGCAATCGGCCGGAAACCTTGAACGCCAAGGCCCACGGCAAGACCGCCGATAGCGGATTCCGCCAGCGGTGTATCAAATACGCGATCTTCGCCGAATTCCTTCTGAAGTCCCTCCGTCGCCCGGAACACGCCGCCGACATGGCCGACGTCTTCGCCGAAGATCAGGACGTTCGGATCGCGTTTTAATTCGACGCGCATCGCGTCGCGAATCGCTTCTTTCATATTCATTTGTGCCATAGCCAGAACTCCTCCTTATTCAAAATCCGCTTTTTGCGCTTCAAGATCCTTCGGCGTCGTTTCGAACATGCTGTCGATCAGGCCGGAGATCGTCATTTTTTCGGTTTTTTCCGCAATCTTGATTTCTTCGTTCACTTTCGCTTTCGCCTCATCCTTCACGCGCTGTGTGTCTTCATCGCTCCACAAGCCTTTCGACTCCAAATACTTGACCACGCGGGCGATCGGGTCTTTCTCATTCCATTGACCCTCTTCCTCTTTCGTGCGGTATTTGCTGGCGTCATCGGACAGGGAATGCGGACGGAACCGATACGTAACGGCTTCGATCAAGGTAGGTCCCTCTCCGTTACGGGCGCGCTCAGCGGCTTCCTTAACCGCTTGAATGACTGCAAAAATATCCATTCCGTCGACTTTCACACCGGTAATGCCCGCTGCAACCGCTTTATGGGCGATCGACTTGGCCGCAGTTTGCTTCGCGAACGGGGTCGTGATGGCGTAGCCGTTATTTTGAACAAAGAAAATAACCGGCAGCTTGAAACGGCCCGCAAAGTTAAGACCTTCGTAGAAATCGCCTTCGGAGGAACCTCCGTCACCGGTGTAGGTAATGGCGACATTCTTCTGATTCTTCAATTTAAAGCCCATTGCGATGCCGACGGCATGCAGAATTTGGGCGCCGATAATGATTTGCGGAGGCAGCACGCTTACATCCTCGGGGATTTCACCGCCGTGCTGGTGGCCGCGGGAATACAGAAACGCCTGGTGAAGAGGCAGGCCGTGCCAGACCAGCTGTGGAATGTCGCGGTAGCCCGGGCACACGAAGTCTTCCTTCTCAAGTGCAAATTCGCTGCCGACCATTGTCGCTTCCTGTCCGGAAGTCGGCGCGTAGAATCCAAGACGGCCTTGGCGGCCAAGGTTAACCGCACGGTCATCCCATGTACGGGTGAAAATCATGCGGTAAGCAATTTCTTTTAATTGATCATCAGTAAGCGCAGGCATTTTGTCCTTGTTGATCACTTCTCCAGCCGGAGAAAGAACCGTAAGAGCCTCCACGTCCTCTGTATAAACCTCATAAGGAACTTTACTCATTATCTTCACCTCAGTAAAAAAATTTGAATAACAATTTGAATATTGGCTGCCACTGTTATAGAATTATTATACACCTGTTTCGTCAATTTCGTCAAAGATATACGCATTTAATTTATAGCAGCGTATACTTTGTATGTATAACAGTCTAAATTTTTTCATATAACAGTTTTGGTGTTTTTCAAAATGTAAATGATTTTTGCCACAATGTCCATTTTAACTCATTGCCGGAAGCATTGCAAAATCCGACAAGAAAGGCGGCCGACAGCCATGAATGATTCTGTTTTTCTGAAACGTACAATTGTAAAACATACCCTGTGGAGCGATAGTCTTGGGGAGGACCGCAAGCTGCGGGTTTACCTTCCTCCTGGTTATAACGAGCTTCTCAGCTATCCTGTGGTCTATTGCCAGGACGGTGAGGAGTTCTTCAACTTTGGGCGTATCGCGACCATAGCTGGCAGGCTGATTCTCGAAGAAGGCGCCGAACCGTTCATTATTGTGGGGGTAGAAGTGAACGTTGCCGTCCGAACCCAGGAATATGCGCCTTTCGGCACCCGGTTCGATCAGTACCTGACATGCTTTGCCGAAGAAATTATCCCCTACATTGAGCAAAATTATCCGGCTCGCCGCACACCGTCCGAACGGATCATTGCCGGAGACTCGCTTGGGGGAAGCGTTTCGCTGCATCTTGCCCTCCGCTATCCTGATCTGTTCACCCGCGTGCTCAGTCTTTCCGGCGCATTCTACCCCCTTACTCTGGAATGGATTGAGGATGAGACCGATCTTTCCCGGCTGGAGATCAACATGGTCGTTGGGCTGCAGGAAAGGGATTACCAGACCGACACGGGTATTTACGACTTCGTTCAATTAAACCGTGATGCCAAGAAGCTGCTGGAAGAGCGAGGCGCCAAAGTGGATTACCGGGAAAAAGAAGGACGCCATATATGGGGCTTTTGGCAAAAGGAACTTCCCGAATCGCTCCTCTATTTCTTAAACGCTTGAACCGGGCTTGAACGCCCAAAATGGTGAACAATCTCTTACAAATGCGACTCACGGCCTATGATTGCGCTTACAAAAGAGGGGGAAAGAAAGAGAACCGCAGCCCTCTTTTTCTATTTTGACGCCAGGTCTTGTTTCAGCTTGTCCAGCAGAACCCCGCAGCCCGCATCGACCAGATCATAGACTTCCTCAAAATTCCCTGTAAAATAAGGGTCCGGCACTTCCTTATGCTCATCGTCCGGCAGCAAATCCATAAAGTACATAAGTTTCGCATCCTCGCCCCCGGGCAGTTTGCGCACATTGACTCCATTTGAGTTATCCATACAGATGATATAATCGAATTGGCCAAAGTCTTCGCCGCTTACTCTCCGCGCAGCCATGCCTTTATAACTGATTCCGTACTGGTCCAGCATACGCCTTGTTCCTTCGTGCGGCGGCTTTCCGATATGCCAGTCCCCGGTACCGGCTGAATCCACAGATATTTCTTGCCCAAGGCCTTCCTTAGCGATCTTGTCCCTAAGTACGGCTTCCGCCATTGGAGAGCGGCAAATATTCCCCAGGCACACAAACAGCACGTGCAGCACAACTTTTCCCCCTTGTTAAATCGACATTTCCCGGTGCCTCAAATCCTTGTCCCGACTGCACTTAAAGGCACCTTCCCCATTTTAGCCCGGACAATGTTAATTGTACAACATTTCATTGTGCTTTATACTAGGTCAGGATTACAAATGCTGCACCAAAACGGAAGGAGGACCCGCGATGCCAGCACGCAGATGCGTTATTTTTGCCGGCGGAGAGCTATCCGAGCTGTACTTGAAGGAACTGGATAAAGAAGATTACATTATCGGCGCCGATCGCGGAGCGCTGTTTCTCATTAAACATGGCGTTATTCCCGATATTGCCGTGGGCGATTTCGACTCGATTACTCAGGAAGAGTTCAAGTTAATAGAAGAACAATGCCCTAAGGTCATTGCCTGCGACCCCGTCGACAAGGATTTGACCGACAGCGAGCTTGCTCTGGATTTGGCAATAGAAACTCAACCGGAAGATATATTGCTCTTTGGCGTTACCGGTACCCGTATCGATCATACTCTCGCCTGCATCCAGATGATGGCCCGTGCGCTTCAGCGGCAGATCCGCTGCTCGGTGATGGATCTCAACAATTATGTTACGATTACCGGTTCCCACGCCCTTGTTCAGGAGCGCGGCTATACCTATGTATCTCTGCTGCCTGTTACTCCGGAAGTCACGGGGATTACGCTGCAGGGCTTTCAGTATCCATTATACGAAGCTACGCTTAAGCTGGGACAATCTCTGGGGATCAGCAACCGGCTGACCTCTCAGGCAGGAACCGTAACGATCCAGAGCGGTCTACTCCTGATTATTCAGAGCAAGGATTAATCGGAGTCTGATTAAATTAAGACATCTTTGTAACTTTGGTTTCATTCTCAAAAAGGCGGATTCCCCTTTATTAACAAGGGTTTATCCGTCTTTTTTTGTACCGGGTGACCTGTAAAAATTAATTTATTGTAACTTTTAATGTACTTTTAATAAAACGCATACACTCCTTGTCCGCCAAGTGTTTGAGCGTTTCCCGCCAAATTTTAGGGTGTTTCAGACCTGTTATACTACGTTCATGCCAGGACAACAACTGGACAAATATCTTACATCTTTGGAGGTTCTACAACATGAGAAAAACCACTTTCATTCATAAAGCACTGGTTGTCGGAGTATGTACTGCTATCGGCTTTGGCGGAATCATGGCAAGCGGCGAAGCGACACCGACCGCACAAGCGGCCTCGGTATCGACAACGGGCTCGAAAATTGTAAGCTTGGGCAAACATTTTTTGGGAAGACCTTATAAATTCGGTGCTTCCACATCGACAACTCGCAACTTCGACTGTTCTTCCTTTACCAAATATATTTTCAAAAAATACGGCGTAAATCTGCCACGCACTTCGGTTGCGCAATCCAAAGTGGGCAGAGCGGTATCTAAAGCCAACCTGCGTGTGGGCGATCTCGTATTCTTCTCCAGCGGCGCCCGCGCCAACGGCCGAAACGTAACCCATGTGGCAGTCTATGCCGGAGGCGGAAAAATCCTGCATACGTACGGCTCTCCGGGTGTTACGATTTCGAACCTGAACTCTGGTAACTGGAAAAGAACGTATCTGAAAGCACGCCGCGTTCTGTAATTTTTCTAGGCATCGGTTATTTACATTCCGAGCTTATGCATATGGCGCCATTTCTGGCGCCTTGACTACATAACCCGCGCCACGCACCGTGTGAATCAGCTTCTCACGGTAGCCTTTGTCCACCTTTAATCTCAGATGGCGGATGTACACATCCACCACATTGGTGCCAGCCTGAAAATGGTATCCCCATACATGACGCAAAATGTCATCGCGGGAACAAATCTCGCTGCGGTTCGCGGACAAATAATACAGCAGCGCGAATTCTTTGGGTGTAAGTTTCAGATCCCGGCCATCGCGGACAGCCCGCCTTTGGGACGGCTCCAGAACAAGGCCGTTGATCTTCAGCTTGCCGCCGGCGTGCCGACGGTGCGTCAGCGTCAGCAGATTCTCGATTCTGCATTTCAGCTCGCCGGCGTGAAGCGGATGAGTCATATAATCGTTGGCTCCCGCCTTGAAGGCGGATTCTGCCGAATCTCCGCCCTGTACGGCGGAAATAGCCAGAACCGGAAAGCTTTTACCGTTCTCCCGGGCTTCTGCCACCGCCTCCCAGCCTTCCCAAGGTTCGCCGCCCGGAATCTCCGCTACGAGCATAGCGGTGTCGTGCTGCGACAGGCCGTTCCGCAGGCTCTTTATATCCATGCTTTCCACAACCGTCAGGCCGGTCTCCCGGAGTATGCGGCCGATTGCGTCCCACCCTTTCCCCGGCTCTTCAAGACCGTTATGTAGAAGCCGGTCCTCCTTCCCTTCAGGGAAGAACCAAATTATAATCTCATCCACGGAAATCCCCCATATCCGCCGTCTGCGCAAGCAGTGTTACCGGCGCTGCATATGTGGTCTAGAGTTCCCTAAAATAAAACGGCCATTCCATAGCGGATGGCCGTTGTGCTTGAAATATCAGAAAGTATAAACTGCGCACTTATCCAAAATAACGATGATAGACGCTCCTCGCCGCCGATATGTCGTTCGTCCCGTGCACAAGGGCCCTGCCGTCCGCAAACACGACGACACGGTAATCTCCATCATTAAAGGAGACGAGATAAGGATTACTCTCGACCTTGCCCAGTCCCAGTCTGGACAGCCTGCCCGCAGTTTCAGGAAGCGATAACGAGCTGCGGACCGCCGGACGGATCTGCACTGTGTTCCGCCCGCATAGCACATCGCTGCGCTCTGTGTTCGCCGCGGTCAGATACGGATACACCGGATCTTTGCCGCATGAAGGGCAGTGCTCCTTGCGGGCGGCGCTTACGCCGATTTCCTGGTACTCGTTGCGCCAGATGTCAAACGTCATCAGCTTCCGGCGAAGCTGTTCCTTCTTCCCGCCAAGCAGCTTGAGCGCCTCAGCCGTAGCGTTCGAAGTCACCATCTGTACGGCTTGCGGCAGGATGCCCGCCGTGTCGCAGGTGTCGCCGCCCAGAGGGACGGTGCCAAGCAGACAGTTTAGACAGGGTGTTTCGCCCGGAATAAACGTATAGGTAACCCCATAGCTTGCCACGCAGGCGCCGTATATCCACGGAATGCCGTGCTTCTGCGCGATATCGTTGAGGATGAGCCGGGTATCGAAGTTATCCGTCCCATCCATAATGAGGTCGATGCCTGGTACCAGCGCCTCCAGCTCTTCCGCTCGTACGTCCATGATGTGGCTTTCAACCGCGACTTCAGAATTGATTGCCTCCAGCCTCGCTTTTGCAGCAGCTGCTTTCGGTATACGGCGCTCGGCGTCCTCCTCCGTATAGAGCTGCTGGCGCTGCAGATTGCTCCATTCCACATAGTCGCGGTCGGCAATGACAACTCGTCCGACACCGCAGCGGACCAGCGTCTCGGCGATGCCGGTTCCCAAAGCTCCCGCTCCCACGACAAGCACGCTCGATTGTCCAAGCCTGCGCTGGCCCTCCTCGCCGAACGGCCCAAACCTGACCTGACGCGAATATCGTCCGTCTCTTCCGGCGGCTGCGTAAGTCGTCTTCTCTATCTCCAGATCTTTCTCCATGCCGAAATCCCCCTCCATATTCAAAAGTCCGGGAATACGGCGCCTTTACCGCCGTCTCCCGGACTTATCTTTATATTTCTGGACCTGCACGATGTGCGCCCCCCGGGTGACCGGAGGCGTTGCTTGCGCTTATAAGCCATTATAAACGGCAAGCTCCGGTTCGCGTTATACGGATTGTGTGGACCACTGCTCAACATCCCAAGTTTTGGTCACCCAATCTTCATAAAAATCGGGTTCATGGGATACGAGCAGAACGGTGCCCTTGAACTCTTTGAGCGCCCGCTTCAACTCTTCCTTGGCCACGACGTCCAGATGGTTCGTAGGTTCGTCGAACAAGATCCAGTTGCTCTCGCGCATCAACAGCTTGCACAGCCGCACTTTCGCCTGCTCTCCCCCGCTCAGCATGTTCAGCGGACGGGTTATATGCTCGTTCTTCAGGCCGCAGCGCGCCAAATGCGCCCGGACTTCATGCTGATTCAGGCTGGAGAACTCATTCCAGACATCGTCGATCGGAGTGAGGTTGCCGGCTTTGACCTCCTGCTGAAAGTAAGCGGGGGACAGGAAGTCGCCCAGGTAAGTCTTTCCGCTGAGCGGCGGAATGGCGCCCAGAATCGTCTTCAGCAGCGTCGATTTGCCGACTCCGTTGCAGCCGACGATGGCGATCTTCTCGCCCCGCTCGATCGTCATGTTCAGCTTGGGGAGCAGCGGACGGTCGTAGCCGATCTCGAAGTCGATGCCCTCGAACACCGTCTTGCCGCTCGCCCGGCTCTCTTTGAACTGGAAAGTCGGCTTGGCGGCTTCTTCCGGCCGGTCGATCCGTTCCAAGCGATCAAGCTGCTTCTCGCGGCTCTTCGCCCGTCCCGAAGTCGAGTAACGGGCTTTGTTGCGCTGGATGAAATCTTCCTGCTTTTTAATAAATTCCTGCTGCTTCTCATACGCTTCGATGTGCTGTGTCTTATTGATGTAAGCCATGTCCAGGAACTTCTCGTAATTGGCCGTATAACGCGTCAGCTTCGCAAATTCCAAATGGTAGACGACATCCACGACCTTGTTCATAAACTCCGTATCATGGGAAATCAGCATGAACGCATACGGGTACTGCTTCAAATAATTAGTCAGCCAATCGATGTGCTCCACATCGAGATAGTTGGTCGGCTCATCGAGCAGCAGTACGTTCGGTTTCTCCAGCAGCAGCTTGGCCAGCAGAACTTTCGTACGTTGTCCGCCGCTCAGGGCGGCCACATCCCGGTCCAGTCCGATTGCGGACAGTCCGAGCCCGTTGCCCATCTCCTCCACCTTGACGTCAATCAAGTAGAAGTCGCCGAGATCAAGCTGTTCCTGGATCTCGCCCATCTGCTCAAGCAGAAGCTCGAGCTCTTCCGGCGAGGCGTCGGCCATTTTCTCGGTGATGCCCATCATTTCCTGTTCCAGCTCAAGCAGCGGCAAAAAAGCGTCCTTCAGCACATCGCGCACCGTCTTGCCCGGCGTGAGCACCGTGTGCTGGTCCAGGTAACCATAGCGGACCCTCGGAGTCCACTCCACTTTGCCGCTGTCCTTCAGCAGCTTTCCCGTCAAAATATTCATCAAGGTCGACTTGCCGACCCCGTTCGCTCCTACAAGCCCGACATGCTCTCCGGCAAGCAGCCGGAACGATACATTCTTGAACAGCTGACGGTCCCCAAAATTGTGGGAAACGTCTTCTACAGTAAGTAAACTCATAAATTCTCCGCAAGCTCCTATCTATATTTAAAATCATGGATATTCCGCAGGTTATACAACGACTAATTTTAGCATAAAAGACCCGCTTTCTGAAATAAAAAAGTTTACATTTCATCTTTTTTTTCGCTGTAGAAAGCTTCCCTTTTTCTGCCTGCTATCCTTTTTCAGTATTCCGGCGAACAAATCCCGCAGCGCCGATTCCAGGCTTCCTCCGGCTTCGAAAGGCTCAGGCTGATAGGGAAGTGTATACACTTCCCGGCTGCCCAGCGTCCCTTTCAACAATTCGGCGGCTTGGCGTCCAGCCAGCGGCAGGACAATCTTCCAGCCGCCGTCCTGCCGCCACCCGCTGCGGCGCAGCCACATTAGCGTCTCCTCCATACGCCAATCGGCCCCCGATGCCAACAGCAGGGGAATGTCGCCGCGGGCAAATTCCGCGGAAGCCCCCTCATACGCTCCAATGCCCATATCAAGGACAACGTATCGGTATTGGCCTGCCAGTTCCTCCAATCCGCCGTCCTCGGGTCGCTTCCAGCAATGAACGCCGTTAATCTCAATGGGACCACCCGTCCCCTCGGATGGAGTCCGCCTCCCGGCGGCTTCGGCCAAAACGCTGATTCTCCCGTAGACAGGCGATTCCGGCGCATAATCGACCCAGGCCGCCTTGCCATAGCGGCCCAGCACACTTGCAGCGGCCAGCGACGCATGCGTGGTGCCGATGCCGGATGCCGTACCCATCATTGTCACGATGCTTGCCTTGCCTGACGAAGGAAGGATTTCCGCCGCCGGCTCTTTCTTCCGTGTCCCGGCAGAACGGACAGCCTTCACCCCTTCCAGTATCCGAAGCACTTCTCCAGCACTCCCGAAACGGTCCTCAGGCCTGGGCCGAAGCAGCCGCCGCAGCACGGGAATGAGCGGCTCCGGAACACGGCCTTCAAGCCTGCGCTCCATCCCGGCAGACCACCAGCTGGACTTCCCGCCCGTGGCCAAGTACAGCAGCAGGGCTCCCAAACCATACAGATCGGACCGGTGATCGCTCTGGCCGCTTCCGTACTGCTCCGGGGCGGCGAATCCAACCGTTCCCAGCTTGACCGTATCTTCGCCCGCGCCGTCCCTGTGCCTGCGGGCAATCCCGAAATCGATCAGCATGAGTCCGTTCTCCGGAGTCAGCATAATATTCGAGGGTTTCAAATCGCGGTAAACGATAGGCGGGCGGTGCTCATGAAGATAATGCAGCACTTCCAGCAGCTGCCTCGCGAACAGAAGCAAAGTGTCTCCCGGAATCTTGCGGCCCACAGAATCCATATAGCGGTCCAGCGTCAACCCTTCGATATAGTCCATCACAAGATAGGAATAACCGTCTTCATCCGGTGGAAAGAAATCGGCAACCCTCGGAAGGCGCTGGTGATCCAAGGCGATCAGCAGCTCCGCCTCTGCCTGCACATTCCCGTAAAGATCCTCTGCCACGCATTCTTTAATGGCCCAGCGCTTGCCGACCAGCCGCAAATCCTCGGCCAGATGCACATGGCTGCTTCCCCCCGAACCGATGATGCCGGATACCAAGTACCTGCCGCCCAGAATTTGACCCCGTATTAGCTTTGATTTATACCGCATTCGCTTCCCCTCCTTCGTCAATTTCTCCATGAAAAAAAGCATCCCGCTGCAGGAAGCCGCATCGATTGCGGCTCGCCTTTAGCGGGATGCTTTCCGGAGCTAGTATGCCTTTGTATTCATTAATCTCTTTAATATTTAATCATATAAAGTGTTATCTCGTCCCGGTTATGGAACAGCTGCTTCGCCCGCTGGATCTGCATCCGCTCGCCTTCGAACATGGCCATTATCTCCTTGATCAGCGCAAGCGGCTTTTTGTAGAGCAGCTTTACCGTGACGACGGCGGTTCCTCCGGGCGCCAGGCTGTATAGGAGTCCAGTCACGAGCTTGGCCATCAGCTTGGGGCTCCAGCTCATGTCGCAGACGAGCAGATCAAATTCATTCTCTTTGAATTTGACTTCTCCGGCATTTTTGCGCAGCACTTTTAGGGCCGGATGATCCTTCAGCGATTCATGCATGCGCGCCGGATCAACCGCCGTCACTGCGAGGCCCCGTTCCAGCAGGAAAGACGTCCAGCCGCCGGGCGCCGCCCCGATGTCGAGAGCGCGGCGGAAGCTGCCGAACGAAACGCCGAATTCCTTCTCCGCTTCCATCAGCTTGAATTTCGCCCGCGAAATTTGGCCGTCCTCGCGCCGGAAACGGATCGCTCCGCCGTTCCAGTCGGATAAATTGTCCTCGGGCCGGGAAACGCCGGCGTACAGCGCGTTTGCGGCCGCATACACCGAGACAATCCATGCAGGGCTCTGCACGGTAAATTCGGCGGCGATGCCTTCAAGCTTGGCCTGCAGCCATTCACGTAGCTCGCCCGGACTTTCGCGCCAGAACGAATCATCGGTCTTGCGCACCTGTATGGCGATTCTCTCCCCTTGGAGCTCGCTTCTGCGGCCCAAATAGACCGCCAGCCGCTCCAGCGCTTCCTCTCCGCCTTCATCCTGCAGCTGAACCGGCTGAATATGGCGCAGAAAAATCGGCGGGTTCTCCGCCAGCCGCCTCGTTACTTCCTCCGGCTCCGCCTGAAGAGTAGCCAGAAATATCTCGCCGGGCAGCAGCAAGGAACTTTTGACCGAGCCGAACTGGCGCCGGAGCTCCTCCTGGGCGTATGGGGCAAAGCCGTGATTGGCGGTGCAAATATAACGGGAAACCGTCTCGTTCCCTTCCGGGGACGGATTTTGTTCAATGTGTGGGTTAAGCTCGTTCAAATGGATATTCCTCCACGTTTAATTTTTATCCAGGGTCGCTCTTCCTCCCATTCGATCTCAACAGGAAGCTCATAGGCAGCCAGCATCATCTCGCGGGTCAGCACCTCTTTCTTCGGACCCGCCCCGGCCAGCCTGCCTTCGCGGATCAGCGCCACATGGGTAAACAACGGCACAATCTCCTCGACATGATGGGTGACATACACGACGGTTACCTCCCGCCGGTTAAGCTTGTCCACCTCTGCCAACATTTTTTCCCGCTCGTAGAGATCCAGACCCGCGCATGGCTCGTCCATAATGAGAAGCTTCGGGTCTGCCATCAGGCAGCGCGCCAGCATCGCCTTTTTGCGTTCTCCCTGGGAGAGCGTGCCGAACGGATGATCCGCCAGCCGTCCCAAATTCATGTCCTCCAGCAGACTGATCGCCTTGGCCTTGATCTCCCCGGGAATCTGCTGATAAAAGCGCAGGTAGGCGTACGCCCCCGTGGCCACAACCTCCCAGACAGGGTCGCGCAGGGTTAGTTTCTCCATAAGCGACGGTCCGATGTAACCGATCTCCTTGCGCACTTCGCGCAAGTCGACTTGACCGTAGGTGTGCCCGAGCACATTGACCTTACCGCTGCTTGGGAACATATAGCCGGTCATCATCTCCAGCAGCGTCGTTTTGCCCGAACCGTTGCGTCCGAGGATTACCCAATTCTCGCCTGCATTGATATTAAGCGAAACATCATCCAGTATAAGATTCTGCTCTCTGCGCAGGGTAAGATGCTGTAAAGAAATCATTATGAATTCACACTCCTTATGTATTCCAGCACACGCTCCACCGAATAAAAAGCATAATGAATGTGCGGCGGCCGATTGCGTTCTGCGTCAAAAACAAGCAGTGCCGGAACGCTGGAAATACGGTACTGACTTACAATATTTGGAAGAAGATTAATATCGCCGGATATGACCTGGGCATCCTGTGGGAGCAGATGTCCGGCAACATCCAGCATCCGGCGGGCCGCTTTGCATGTGCCGCACAGCGGCGTCTCCAGGAAGACGGCAAGCGGAGCTCCGCTCCGGCCTATGGCTTCAAGCAGTTCGATTTCGTTCATTTCATTCATAAATCGGAGGCTCCCGAAACGATTTCCCGCAGCTTTTCCGGCGGCATCGGCCCGTTATGGACCATTGTTGCTTCCGGCCTCGCGGGGTATAGAAGCTCAAACATTTCTTTTCTGCCGGACGCGCTTGAGGTATGCAGATAAATTTCTCGGGGGAACAGCGCTTCAAGCACGATGCTTTTGGCAATGAACCCTCCGGTTTCGTCTTCCGGCCCCATGTCATAGTCGAGGGAAAGCACACCGACCTCGCATTCGCGAAGCAGCAGCAGACACTCCTCCGTCGTACGGGCAAGCGTAAATCCTTGCGGAACACGCCTGTAATCGTCCATATACACATGAATCATCCGCAAAGCCCCCTTACGCATCAAACCATGACCGCACCGCCGCAATTTCATTTTTATGCGTGCCGTCAGGACCCTTCTCCGTCTCCAGAACGGCTGGTTTGCCAAGAAAGGGCTCCGATGTCAGCAGCTCTTTCATACTTTTGGCGCCGATATGGCCTGTGCCGATCTGAGCATGCCTGTCCCGCTTGGAGGAAAACGGATACCGTGAATCGTTGAGATGAACGGCTGCCAAATGCGGCCAATAGTCCAGCCTATAACCCGACTCCAGCAGATCTCCGCTGCGCTCCGGATTCCATATTCCCGCGGCAAAAGCATGGCAGGTATCGAAGCAGAATCCGATTTTTTCCGGGTAACGGCTCAGTTCACGGATCTTGACCAGTTCTTCCAGGCTCGTTCCCTCGAAGCCGCCATTGCCCGCCTGGTTCTCAATCAGCAGCTTGACCGTTCCATTCCAGGACTGAAGCGTTTCATTTATACATTGTATAATATTTTGATAGCCTTGTAACGGCTGCAGCTTGTGAAAATGCCCAAAATGCACCACGATTCCCAGCGACCCGCAGGCTTCGGCGATCTCCAGGTCGTTAAGCAGCGACTTGACCATCACTTCCCTGCTAGGTACGTCCCCGTCTCCGGCGGCGAGATTCGTGGGATAGGGTGTATGGGCAATGGACAACAGTCCTTTTTCCCGGCAAAAAGACGCGCACTTTCCCGCATCCTTCGCGTTAAGTGCCTTAAGCTGGAGACTGCGCGGATTTTTCGGAAAATATTGAAAACAGCCCGCGCCGCTTTCCCGCGCCGCTCTGGCCGCCTGCGCGTATCCGCCGCGGATGCTGACATGCGCTCCGATATACGGCTCAGCGATCATGCTGGCATTCCGGACAATAGAACACTTTGCGCCCGGACAGCTCGGCCTTCACAATCGTTCCTCCGCAGCGTTCGCAGGTTTCCCCTCCGCGGTCATATACCTTGCATCTGTCATTGTAGCTGCCCGTGACCGTATCCCCCGTCATGAACGGCATCTCCATGTAACCGCCGATGTCCGCCGCCTCGCTCAGCACTTTGCAGACCGCGCGGTATAATCGGGCTATCGACTCCGGCGTTAATTCCTGTACGAGTGTTGATGGCAGCAGAGCCGCTTCGTACGCGATTTCGTCGGCATAGCAGTTCCCGATTCCGGCGAAGACTTGCTGGTTAACAAGCAAGCTTTTAAGCGCTCCCCGTCTTCCTTTCAGCAGTTCGGCAAAGCGTTTATCATTCATACGCTTGTCCAGCAGCTCGGGACCCAGCTTGGCGAGGGCCGCCTGCGTCTCCTTAACGGATAACAGATGCAGGTAGCCGAGGCGCAGACCCATAAAATACAAAATCCGGTCGCCGAAGGCAAGCTCCACCTGCGTGCTGCGGTCCGGACGCTCTTCCTCAGTCCCGAAGAACAACAGTCCGCCAAGCATCAGATGAAGCAACAGCCTGCGGCCGTCATGCAGATGGAACACCAAATGCTTCCCTCTGCGCTCCACAAAAACAACGCGCGCGCCGATTAGACTTTTTATGAATATATCCTGCTCCACATTTATTGATTTGTCCCTGTTAACCGTCACCCCGGTGATCGGTAAATTAACTATGTGCTTCGAAAGCAGCCTTCGGTAGTTTTCCATTTCCGGAAATTCCGGCATCGTTCATCGTCCTCTCCAACTGTACTCTCCTAATAATGAAAATGCAGCTCTGCCATTATACACCAAGCAGCACGCGTAAATCAGCCAAATTACGGCAAATATAATTCGGGGAAATCCCTGTCAGCTCCTTATGCCGCTCCAGATTGTCCTCCGTTGTTACTCCCGTCAGCAGCAGTACCGTACGGCAGCCCGCATTAGCTCCCGCGGAGATATCCGTCCTCATATTGTCGCCAACAACGACGGCCTCTTTGGGGTCGATGCCAAGCAGCGACGTTGCATAGTTCATCAAATGGCGGTGCGGCTTGCCTATAATCACCGGCGTCATGCCGCTGGCAGCTTCGATTGCCGCTCCCAGTGTGCCCGCACCCGGCACCATGCCATCGTCGGAGGGCAGCATCAAATCCGGATTGGTCAGCACAAAGGTCGCGCCCCCGGCGATCCAGCGCGCCGCCCTGGTCAGGGAATCATATGTAAAAGAACGGTCAATACCTTGGACGACGTACTGCGGCGAATCGGAAACGATGTTCAGGCCCGCTTCCTCGCACGCCCGGTGCAGCCCTTCTTCCCCCAGTATCGCCACGGACGCCCCGGGCGATTCCCCGGCGATATATCTTGCCGCCGCAAGTGAAGAGGTGCAAACCTCCTGCGCCTGGGCTTCAATCCCCATCGCGCGCAAATGGTCGGCAACGCTTTCCGGCGTACGAGACGAATTGTTCGTTACAAACAGAAACGGAATACCTTTTGCTCTAAGTCCCGCAATAAGCTCATCCGCTCCGGGGATCATGATGCCGCCGTGATACAGCGTACCATCCAAGTCCAAGAGCAGCCCTTTTATGTTATCGGTCAGTATGTTATCGGTCATTTTCTCCCATTTCCTCCCCATCTTATAATTAATGGCATAAATGAATAACGGGATAAATTTTAGGTTCGAAATCTATTTCCCGTGATCGCCGTTTTAAGTCTCAAAAAACGAAATTTCTCCTAAAATTTAAGACATTTTTCTCCATGCTTTTGGTGAAAGAAGCCCTCTAAAAGTCGAACGGCATCGAACGGGCAGTTGCGAAAGCATTTTTTGACGGTCGTCTGTCGCTTCCTGCGCTTTCCCGGAAAATAATTTAATTTCTCCTTCAATTTCCCGTCTTTCGTTCCACCGGATACAGCCGAAATTCCTCGGCGAGCAGCGTGTTTGAGAATATGGATCGCGCCTCTTCAAGCAGCGGAATAAGCTCGTCCAGAGAGCCGTATCTTGAACTGAAATGCGTAAGAATGAGCTGACGGGCGTGTGCTTCCTTGGCGATTTCCGCTGCCTGAACGGTCGTGCTGTGATGGTAGTCCCGAGCCATCTTGGCCAGATCATGGCTAAAGGTCGCCTCATGGACCAGCAGATCGGCTTCCCTTGCAAGCGGAATGGAATTCCCGCAAGGTCTGGTATCTCCCAGAACGGTGATGATCCGGCCGCGTTTAGGTTCGCTGAGCACATCGGCGGCGGCAATCGTTATTCCTTCGTCCGTGGTCACATTCCGGCCGCTCTTCAGCACGCCGTACAAAGGGCCGGGTTTCAGGCCGTAAGCTTTAAGCCGCTCGGTATTGAGGCTGCCAGGCCGGTCCTTTTCCGTGACACGGTAGCCGTAGCTGTCTATCCGGTGCTCCAGAAGAGCCGATTCCACTTTAAAACTTTCATCTTCAAAAATAAGCCCGCCGTTATGCTCGATCACTTCGAGCTTGTACGGAACCCTGGACTGGCTGACGGACAGCGAAATATCCAGAAACGCCTTGAGTCCGGGCGGACCGTATACGGTCAGAGGCGCGGTGCCTCCTTGATATCCCCTGCTGCTCAGCAGCCCGGGAAGTCCGAAGAGATGGTCGCCGTGAAGATGGGTAATGAACAGCTTTTCCAGCCTGCCAAGCCGCAGCGGCGAACGGAGGACCTGATGCTGTGTTCCTTCTCCGCAGTCGAACATCCATAGGCTTCGGCGCTCTTCGAGCAGCCGCAGGGCGACCGAGCTTACATTTCGCTGCAAAGTGGGAACGCCCGCATTGGTGCCCAAAAAATAGATCTCCATATCTGCCCTCCTTTCCTCCCTGTGATCTTATTCATCCCGCAAATCCTCCCGATCTTCCAGCAAAAAGCCTCCCGTAACCGGGAGGCTGGTACAACGGGAAGTTCCCTTAAGACTATTCTGTCCAAAAGCTTAGGCTTTCTCCACATTGAAATACTGCGCTTCAGGATGGGCGAAAACCATCGCAGACACGGACGCCTCAGGTTCCATCATAAAACCGTCCGTCAAGTGGACTCCGATATCCTCGGGCGACATCAGCTTGAACAGCGGCCCTTGGTCCTCCAGGTCCGGGCAAGCCGGGTAACCGAAGGATACGCGGATGCCTTGATAACGGGCGCCGTGTCTTTGTTTCATCGTCATATCCGCCGAGTCGGGGAAGCCCCAGGTGTCCCGCATCATATGATGGACGCGTTCGGCCAATCCTTCAGCGACTTCAAGAGCCAGGGCTTGCAGTGCATGGGAACGCAGGTAGTCGCCCTTGTTCTTCAGTTCCTCGGACAGTTCGCGTACTCCGTGTCCCGCTGTCACCACGAGGAAACCGACATAATCCATTACGCCGCTGTCCACAGGCTTCAGGAAGTCGGCCAGGCAAAGATACGGCTCAACCTGCTGTCTTGGGAAAGTAAAGGTATGCAGAACCTTTCCCGTATCCTCAGGATCATAGATCAGAATATCATTGCCCCTGGACTGAGCCGGGAAGAACCGGTACATCGCATGCGGGCTGATCGTTCCGTTTACCGTCGCCTCAAGCAGCAGATCGTCCACTGTCTCTTTCAATTCGACCGCGCGGGATTCTCCTGCGGCCAGCTGCGCCTCGACCGAGCCTCTTAGACCCAAATGATGGCCGAGCAGCATTTGCATGTTCACATAAGGGATTACGTGGCCAAGCGGATAATTGCGGAGCACATGCCGCTCCAGGTCCGGCGGAATATAGACCGGCGCATCCTGTGATATATTCGAGCGCACCGCTCTTGTAAGCTGGGGAAGCTCCGGTTTCTGCGGAGCAGCCGCAGCGGCCTCGTTCTCCTCCCGCATCTCCTCGGCCATCTTGGCCCGTTCCAGCGGGTTCATCAGCTTATTGGCTAGATCAAGCCCGTCCATGGCGTCCTTGGCGTACAGCACAAGTCCGTCGTATTCCGGACGGATACGTGTCTTGGTGAACTTGCGGGTCAGAGCCGCCCCGCCGACCATAATCGGCACGTCTATTCCCGCCGTACGCAAATCCTGCGCCGTCAGAACCATCTGCTGCGCCGACTTCACGAGCAGGCCGGACAAGCCGATGGCATCGGCTTTCTCCCGTCTATACGCTTCGATGATCGTCTCCGGTGGTACTTTTATACCCAAATTGACGATTTGATAACCATTGTTCGAGAGGATGATCTCGACGAGATTTTTGCCGATATCATGCACATCCCCCTTAACGGTGGCAAGCAGAATCTTGCCCTTGACCGAGCTCTCGTTCTTCTCCATGAACTGCTCAAGATGGGCTACCGACGCTTTCATCACTTCAGCGCTTTGCAGCACCTCCGCGACAATGAGCTCATTGTTGTTGAACAGCCGCCCGACCTCGGACATTCCGCTCATGAGCGGTCCGTTGATAATCTCCAGCGCGCCGTATTTCTTCAGCGCCTCGTCGAGATCAGGGATCAGCCCTTCTTTGCTGCCCTCCACCACATAGGAAGCCAGACGCTCTTCGAGAGTCAGGTTGGAGATCTTCTCCTTCTTCTCGACTTTCTTGCCACGGAAGGCGGCGACAAAGACGGCAAGCGTCTCGTCGTTCGTATTATAAATCAGATCTTCGGCCAAGCGGCGCTCTTCCTCCGGAATCGAGGCATAACGCTCCACCTTCTCCGTATTGACGATCGCATAATCCAGTCCCGCCTTGGTGCACTCGTAGAGGAACACGGAATTCAGCACTTCCCGGCCCGCTTCCGGCAGTCCGAACGATACGTTGCTGATTCCCAGCACGGTATGGACACCCGGCAGTGCTTCCTTGATCAGACGGATACCGTCGATCGTTTCCTTCGCCGAGCCGATATACTGTTCATCCCCTGTGCCGACAGGGAACACCAGCGTGTCGAAGATCAAATCTTCAGGCGACAAGCCGTACTTGCCTACGAGGAGATCATAGGAGCGTCTGGCCACCGCGAGCTTGTCTTCCGCCTTGATGGCCTGGCCGCTTTCGTCGATGGTCCCGACGACCACCGCCGCGCCGTACTTGTGAATGAGCGGCGTGACGTGCTCAAATTTTTCTTCACCATCTTCAAGATTAATGGAGTTAATTATCGCTTTGCCCTGGCAGTACTGCAGAGCAAGATCAATAACCTTGGGATCGGTCGTATCGATCATAAGCGGAACTTTGACCTTTTTCACGACCAGTTCCAGGAATTGCTCCATATCTTCCGTTTCATCCCGGTCGGGGTCCTGTACGCACACATCCACAACCTGAGCCCCGCTCTTCACCTGAGCGCGCGCGATTTCCGAAGCCTCTTCATACTTGCCTTCAACGATGAGCCGTTTGAATTTGCGGGAGCCAAGCACGTTGGTCCGCTCTCCGACCATATAAGGCCGGTTATCCTGCTCGATGTATACAGGTTCGATTCCGGACAATGCCGGCGGATGGCTTCCGTTCAAAGGGCGCGGAGGATATTCCGACAGGGTGTCCGCCATCGCGCGGATATGCTCCGGTGTAGTGCCACAGCAGCCGCCGGCGATGTTAAGCCAGCCCTTCTCAGCGAACGCCGCGACCTTGCGCGCCAGCGAATCCGGCGACTCGTGGTAGTTCCCGTTCTCGTCGGGCAGACCCGCGTTCGGATAGCAGCTGACCGCCGATTTGGCCATAGCGGACAACGAACGGATATGGTCCCGCATGAATTCCGGACCGGTCGCGCAGTTAAGGCCGATGGAGATCGGCTTCAAATGCTCCAACGAGATATAAAAGGCTTCGATGTTCTGGCCGGCCAGTGTCGTGCCCATCGGCTCGATCGTCCCGGAAATCATAACCGGCAAGGTGATGCCTGTCTTCTCGAATGCATTGCGAATGCCAATGCTGCCCGCTTTTACATTCAAGGTATCTTGAGAAGTTTCGAGCATCAGGGCGTCTACGCCGCCTTCGATCAGCGCGATCGCCTGCTCTTCGTAGCTTTCCGTCAGTTCGCTGAATGTCACGCCTCCGGTAACCGACAGCGTTTTGGTTGTCGGGCCCATTGCGCCCACAACGTAGCGCGGACGATCCGGAGTATCATATTTATTAACAGCTTCCCGGGCGATTGCAGCGGCGACAAGATTGATTTCGCGCGCTTTTTGAGGAATATCGTATTCCGCAAGCACAACCGAGGTTGCCCCGAACGTATTCGTCTCGATCAGATCGGCGCCTGCTTCCAGGTAGGCTTCATGAATATCCCGAATGACTTCGGGTCTGGTCAGCACAAGCATTTCGTTGCAGCCATCCAGCTCGTCTCCGCCAAAATCTTCCCCAGTCAAAGGAACCTGCTGAATCATGGTGCCCATAGCACCGTCTAGAATCAGTATGCGCTGCTCCAGCGCTTCTGCAAGTGTAGGTTTAGCCAACTTCCAATCCCCCCAGTAAAACATTAGAGTAAGTTTAGCAGAATAAAGGGAATTCGGAAAGTATCCCGGCCCACTCTGCAAGTCTGTCTTATTTCCAGCCGGTCTCCCGGCATTTATTGCGGCTTAACGGTCAACGATTTTGTCGGCATGGAGTGCTGCGTCCGCGCGGTTGCATGCGAGGTCACACTATAGGTTCCTGCTTCCTCCAGCGCCCCCACTGCCGTATATTTCCCCTCTCCGTCCGGCTGTCCCGTGAGCTCAAGCTTTTTTGACGGATCGGCGGTATTTACGACTTCAAATAATACTTCATTGGCATCGTCCACCACATCGCCGCCCTGGGTTATTCTGGCTTCAAAGGTTATCTCCTGATGGACTGTCGCCTCGGCTGGACTCCACGTTAGCTCGACCTTGATCGGTTCCATTGACATCTCGGACATATCCATGGCCGTGTGATTGTTCCCTCCGGTAGAGCAGCCTGTAAGCGTTGCGGCAATAACCATGGAGTACACAATCTTCTTCAGGATTAATCTCGACATACGCAGCCCCCCAGGTGGACTAAGTGTGGTATGGATGCTTGATTACATCTTGCGTTAATGCTGCGTTAAGTGTACCTATCCTATTATACATGGATTAACGTCTTTGGGGGATATCAAACGCCACCTTACCTATAAAAAAAGAGATATTTATCACACAACCGGCTTAACCATTCATATCGGCATTGTGCAAAATTCTCAAATAAAAACCGATATCCCTTATTACAGGAATACCGGTCCAAAAGAAGTAAATCACTGATAGTGTTAGAGACTCTCAACCAGCGGAAGCAGTTCCGACAAATGTTTAATTTCATAATGAGGGATAATTTCCGGGTCGGATGGTTTGCCGGTACGGTTGATCCATACCGTTGTAAGACCGGCCGCCAAACCGCCGCGGATATCTGTCGTGAGCTTGTCGCCGACCATGATTCCCTGCTCTGGAGCAATTTCCAGCCGCTTAAGCGCATGCTCGAAAATCGACGCATCCGGCTTGCCTTTTCCAAAGGTCCCTGATATGACGATGTGATCAAAAAAAGGAATCAGCTCAGGTACGCCATCCAACTTCTCCTGCTGCAGGGCCGGACAGCCGTTGGTCAGCAGCAGCAGCTTTACACGCCCGCGCAGCGCAGTCAGGATTTCCAGCGTCTCTTCATACATATAAGGACGGCCCCGCCGTTCCGAAGCAAAACGCGCAGCCAGCGTCTCAGCCAGGCTCTCATCGTCTATGCCCACAGCCGCAAGTCCGCGGCGCCAGGATTCCTTCCGGTAAATTGGGGCAAGCTGTTCCAGCTTCCGGAACTGTTCCTGTTCTCCGGCCGTAAAATTCGCCCACAGCGCTTCAAACGGGTTAATTCCGATCATCTGCGTAAAAGGAAAAGTTTCGTAAGACTCATAGAGACTTCTCGCTTCGCGTCTGACCGCAGCTTCAAGTTCCTTGGGGTCCACGGCTTCACCCGCCGCTTTACAAGCGTATTCAAAGGCTTCCTCAATGCTTCGCTCATCCCACAAAAGGGTATCATCCAAATCGAACAGTACGGCGGCAATCGGCATTCCATTACTCCCTCTCTATATTAAACTTTATAATTGCTTGTTTATTCGTTTTCCAACGGAATTTTGTTTAACTTGGCAAACTGATCCATCCGCTCTCCCATGGCCACCGTATCGTAACGGTTGATCAACCGGGAGAATATCCAATGACCCCGTTTGGCTTTGGGCTTAATGCTGACGGACTTCCGCGAAACGATAATCTTCTCGATGTCCGCCGCGTCCAGAAACTTTTGGCGGTTAAACTTAAAGGTGGATACCCGCGCCCGCTCCACTTTCAAATAAGGGCGACGGAAGAACATCATTGCCGCCAGCGCAAAATAGAGCACAACGCCAACCCAATTCATCACCAGGCTGTTTGGGCTGCCGGAAGAGGTATCAAACTGGCCGATCATCCAGTACAAAGCCCCAAGTCCCGCAAGAAGAACGGGAAATACGATATTCCGTCCTCTATACACGTCGGTTTGGCCTGCCTGGCTTGACCTATGGATCGAATCTTTACCTTCCTTTTTTCTTTTCTTATTGACCTGCTGCGAGTTACGTTGAACCATTCTTTCCCAAGAACGGGCCATTTCATTTCCCCCTAGTCTTCCTGAAATATCTATGAATAGACGGCTGATTAGTGCAAGGGTCCTTTGCCGCCTTGATCATTTCCATCGTTGTCCACAATTTCAATCGAATCCAGTTGAGCCCGGAAGTTGCGGCGGACATTGCCAAGGTATATTTCCCGGAGCTTCGCGCGTTCTGCCAGTTCTTCTTCATTAAGTCCTTCGTTCTTATGTTTGCGCGCCAGTTCATTAATGCGGTTAACCAGTTCATCTATATTCAAAATATGTTCCCTCCTAATGATGTTTGCTCTTCTTTCCGGTGGGCCTTATAGTCCTTAAACCGGTGCAACAAGCTTTAAATTCATTCTAACTTTGCCATGAGAAAAAGAGCTTGTCAAGGCAACTCCCCTGAAAGCTCTCTTGTATGTTAATAGGATAAAGAATCCACTGTTCAGTTATTTGTAAACGGGAACCGATAATACCACGCCGGCCTCAATATCCGACCCATTCATATCGTTATACCGTTTAATCGCTTCAATATATACGACGGTTCTCATATCGGAAGGTTTATTCTTGACCGCAATGCTCCACAATGTATCACCGGGCTCCACAACGACCCGTTTCTCCTGCTGCGGTGAAGATACCGAACTGGCAAAGACCTGACCCACGACGGTAAATCCGGAAATAATCAGAAGAAGGACAATAACAATTTTGAACAGATTTTGTACTGATGAAAAGGGATGGATTCTCGTACCGGCCACTTTGGAGAATTTTTCAGATGGATTCCTATGGTGAGAAACAGAACCTCGTTCCGCCGCCGCGGGTTCAGGAGTTTCATTATAAATGCTGCGGTATGTACTGTATTTTAACATAAATCATCGACCTCCAAACACTTGTTCTCGCTTGCAAAAATAATATAGCACGAACATGTGTTTCGATCAAGAGGTTTTTCGAACAATTGTTCGCTTATATCTTAGAACTTACGTTTGTGCGAACGGAGGTTCTGTGTTATAATTCTCCCAAACATTACTAGATAGATGGGGTGTATTCCAATGTCAAAAATTTCGAGTCGCCAGCTGGCGATCCTGGAATTTATACGTAACGAAGTCCGCAGCAAGGGGTATCCGCCCTCCGTCCGGGAAATTGGCGAAGCCGTCGGTCTGGCTTCCAGCTCCACCGTACACGGACATCTTGACCGGCTGGAGAAGAAAGGGCTTATCCGCCGCGATCCCACTAAACCACGAGCTATTGAGCTGCTGGGTCAGGAAGATTCCGAGAATGTTCATCAATTCGTCCAGACGATTGCACGAGTGCCGGTAGTCGGAAAAGTAACAGCGGGTGTGCCAATAACCGCGACGGAGAATATCGAGGATTATTTTCCTCTTCCCACCCATTATGTCGGAGATAACAAGGTCTTTATGCTTTCCGTCATCGGCGACAGCATGATTGAAGCCGGTATCATGAACGGCGATTACGTTATCGTCCGTCAGCAGCAGACCGCCGACAATGGTGATATCGTCGTCGCTATGACCGAAGACGATGAGGCTACCGTCAAGACTTTCTATAAGGAGCGCGATCATATTCGGCTCCAGCCCGAGAATCCGTCCTACGAGCCGCTTCGGCTTAACCGGGTGAGTATTTTGGGAAAAGTGATCGGATTATTTAGAGACATTCATTAATCATGTCACGAGAAAAAGGCGGGCTTTCGGTAAACGGAGCCGCTTTTTTTATGTTTTTCTACACATCACATTGTCCGGAGCAGCTCGGAGTTTTGCTGAAATTCTAAAGCACGGCGTATGTACTCCCCGCATACTTTATTCCGTAAAGGAGTGCTGTGATATGCCCAATTACCGGATCATTGTCGATTTGTCGGATCGCAAGCTGTATTTGTTGGATAACAATAAGGTCGTGAGGGGATTCCCCGTAGGAATCGGTAAGATGCTTACCCAGACACCCGTCGGCGAATATACGATTGTTAACAAACAGGCTAATCCGGGCGGACCGTTTGGCGTGCTCTGGATGGGTCTTTCCAAGCCCCATTATGGCATTCACGGAACCAATGATCCCAGTTCGATCGGCCATTTGGTCTCGCATGGCTGCATCCGGATGTACAATACAGACGTTCTCGCATTGTCCCGGATCGTTCCGCTGCATACGAGGGTCACGATACGGCAGTAGCCGGGTGTGCGTTTTTCAACGTTTCGGGCAGATTGAGTTGATGCGAGTCAGGAATACACCTTCGATCTAATTTGTCCCATATTAATTCGCCTCCATGGATTTATTATATGCGAACAATTGTTCTTTATTCAAAAAAAGACTCTTCCGCGAAAGAGGATTTTTATTGCTATAATCTATAGAAAGCTCCCACCGGTTACAACCGAAAGGGAGCCGATTTCTTATTCCTTCGTATTACCGGATCGATTATTAAACACCAACTCGAACAATCCTGTAGCCGACAGGCCCGCAAGCGCACCGGACCACAGCCGCAGCGCCAAATCTAGATCCGTAAACGGAAACGCCGCCCATCCGATGAGCAGGCCAATCCCGACGCCGATCAGCGGAATGGCTTTTTTCGGTAAGTTGATCGTCGTCTTGACAAGCTGCACGGCGGTCATCACAAATACGGACAAGACCGATGCAAAGGCCAGAACGTCTGTTAAGTTTTGATTATCCATCATTTGTCATCCTTCTCAATTTTGGACAGCCGCCGCTCAAGCGCTTCAATGTCGGCCACATTACCGGCAATCAACCGCAGGAAGTTGGTCCGCATCTTTTTAATTACCGCCGCCGTCTCTTCCCGCGTAATCGGCGCACCAGGGCGCGTGCCATCGAAATACCCGCTTGCCGTTGCCTCAGCCCATGCCTTTTCTGCCCAAGCGCTCACCTTGTCAATATCCCGTTCTGCCACTTTATCCTCAGTCTCCTTTGTTTTTGTGAATCTCTTTTTCAGCTCCTCAAGCGTGCCGGCATACTCGTTAAGGTCCGGGAAGCCACTGACACCGTCTACTCTGCGGCTGCCGCTCGATCGCAGCCCGCCGCTCTGCCCGTCACTGTACTGCCAGAAATCCCACCGGGACCAAGCCGTGGTTTCCATCGGCGCCGCCGTACTGTACCGGGCAATCCAGAGCGGATATTTTCCGATGGCAGCCACGAAGTTGGCCGCAAATGAATTGCCTGTATAAACAATCGGGCGCACGCCGGATAAACGCTCAATCTCCGCGAGAAACGCCGCGGCGACGGCGTTGATCTGCAGCTTGCTCAGGCTGCCGGGATTATTTTCATAATCCATCACAGGTGGCAGGTCCAATCTGCCGATACCACCGGCCGCCCGGATCGCGGCGTAGAAGTTCGCCGCCTCCGCCTTGGCATCTGCCTCACTCACCGCTCTGACAAAGTGATAAGCCCCTACCAATATGCCGGCTTGCCTTGCATTTTTGACATGATCTTCAAAAGTGTCGTCCTTATATGTCTGGCCCTCACTTGCCTTAAGAAACGCGAAGGAGATGCCATCCGCTTTGACTTTGGCCCAGTTGACGCTTCCATTATGGTGTGAAATATCGATCCCTTGGGCGTTTTTGCTGTTACGTGCTTTCATAAATTCACATCCTCTCTATCTATTAAATTCCGTTCACCGGCGTAATGCTTGGACTTCTATGCCGCCCTAAAACATAACGCACGAGTTAACCGTGTTCATCTAAATGAAAGCAATCGTCGCAAGCAGCCTGGTCATTGATGTAATTCTCAGAAAGATAGTCCCCGTGTATACAAGGGCAAAATAAAAACACGCCTGCATTCGGCGTGTTCACTTTGTCCCTCAAGTCAAGAAAAGAAAAAACATTTTCCCTCAATAGAAAAAACCCCCGGCGCTTAAAGCGCCAAGGGTTTCGTGTCTTAGTACAACGTGATGTATTGGTTTCTCTCCCAGTCATGAACCTGCGTCCGGTAGATATCCCATTCGATTTCCTTCAGCTCATAGAAATGGGCAAGGGCATGCTCGCCAAGCGCGTCGGTGATAACGGGGTTGCGGATCAGCTCGTTCAACGCTTCCTTCAGATCGGCTGGCAGACTCGGAATGCCTTCCTCGATCCGTTCTTCTTCGGACATAATGTAAATATTCCGGTCGATAGGTGCAGGAAGATCAAGCTGACGCTTGATGCCGTCGAGACCGGCTCTCAGCATAACCGCAAGCGCCAGATACGGATTGGCTGCTGGGTCCGGATTCCGGACTTCAACGCGTGTGCTCAGTCCTCTGGAAGCCGGTATGCGGATCATCGGGCTGCGGTTGCTGGCCGACCAGGCAACGTAGCAAGGCGCTTCATAGCCGGGCACCAGACGTTTGTAGGAATTCACCGTAGGGTTCGTGATTGCGGCGAACGCCCGTGCATGCTTCAGCAGACCCGCCATGTAGTTGCGCGCGGTGTCGCTGAGGCCAAGCTCATCGCTTTCATCGTAGAAGGTGTTCTCACTGCCTTTAAACAGGGACTGATGGCAGTGCATTCCCGAACCGTTCATTCCGAACAACGGCTTCGGCATAAACGTAGCATGCAGTCCGTGCTGGCGGGCAACCGTCTTCACAACCAGCTTGAAGGTTTGAATCTGGTCGGCGGCTTTGATCGCGTCTGCATATTTAAAGTCGATTTCATGCTGCCCGGAAGCGACCTCATGGTGGGAAGCTTCGATTTCAAAGCCCATTTCCTCCAGGGTCAGAACGATTTCGCGGCGGCAGTTCTCACCGAGATCCATCGGAGCCAGATCGAAATATCCACCTTGATCGTTCAGTTCCATCGTCGGATTGCCCTTCTCGTCAGTCTGGAACAGGAAAAATTCAGGTTCAGGTCCAACGTTCATAGCCGTAAAGCCCATTTCATTCGCTTCTTTAAGGCAGCGCTTCAAAATACCGCGGGGATCACCGGCAAACGGAGTTCCATCCGGCATATAGACATCACAAATAAGACGGGCTACGCGGTCTTCCGTCACCCAAGGAAAGATCACCCAAGTGTCGAGGTCGGGATATAAATACATATCGGATTCTTCGATGCGAACATAGCCTTCAATGGAAGAGCCGTCGAACATCATCTTGTTGTCCAGCGCCTTCTCCAGTTGGCTGATGGGAATTTCCACGTTCTTGATCGTACCGAGCAGGTCGGTGAACTGGAGCCGAATAAACCGGACGTTCTCTTCCTTGGCAATGCGCAAAATATCTTCTTTAGAAAAGCTCACTATACCCTCTCCCTTTCGCGCTTCTGTATGTTATTTATTGAAAAACCGGGATAACTCCCCTTGAATGAGAGATACTTGCCCCGGTCTTTTACCGGAAACCAACTCCTGCTTAAGCAGCCTGTGGAGCTGGGAATCGGACAGCTCGCGCCGCCGGACTTCCGTGTCGGGGGTAATGACGGTTGCTTCTTCGGATTCCTTGGATACCGGATTCATCACCTGTTTGATGCCGGCAATATTGACTCCTTTTTCAATCAATGCCTTGATTTCAAGCAAGCGCTCCACATCGTTAAAAGAGAATAATCGCTGGTTGCCCGAGGTGCGCGCCGGAACAATCAGACTATGCTGCTCATAATAGCGGATTTGCCGCGCGGACAAATCGGTAAGTTTCATTACAATTCCAATTGGAAATAACGCCATATTTCTGCGGATTTCATCACCCATGACTCATCCAACCTTCCAATGATCTTTTTCTCATCTCATTGTACATTTCCGGCTATGACGTGTCAATGGTATGTAAGATATACTCACAACTTATTATGATCCATTTACAGTAATTTGCGTTCGCGCATGCTCTGCAGGGCCATCAGCACACCGTACTTTACATGTGAGTAGGTCAATCCTCCCTGCATGTATCCGATGTAAGGCGCACGTATCGGGGCGTCCGCAGACAATTCCAGGCTGCCGCCCTGAATGAAGGTTCCCGCTGCCATAATGACCGGATGCTCATAGCCCGGCATATCCCACGGTTCAGGCACGGCATGGCTGTCCACAGCCGCGGCCCGCTGGATTCCCTGGACGAAAGCGATCAAATGCTCAGGTCCGTCAAAAGCGATCGCCTGGATAAGATCAGTCCGCTGCTCACGCCAAGCAGGCTTGGTGGTGAACCCGCAGCGTTCAAATACCGCTGCCGCAAAGATGCTGCCTTTAAGAGCCTGTCCTACCGTATGGGGCGCCATAAAGAGGCCCTGGTACAGCCCCCGGGTCGTCCCCAGCATTGCCCCGACTTCGCCGCCGATTCCCGGCGCAGTAAGCCGGAAGGCCGCAAGTTCGACCAGGTCTCTCTTGCCGCAAATATATCCGCCAGTCTCGGCAATGCCGCCGCCTGGATTTTTAATCAAGGAGCCGGCCATGAGATCCACGCCGGCCTGGGTCGGCTCCAGCTTCTCCGTGAATTCGCCGTAGCAGTTATCGACGAAGACGACAACGTCCGGGGCCATCTCCTTGATTTTGGCCGTCATTTCTCCGATTTGCCTAACCGTAAAGGACGAACGCCAGTCGTAGCCGCGCGACCGCTGGATGCCAATTACCTTTGTTCTTGGGGTAAGCTTCTGCGCAACCTCCGCCCAATCGATTTCCCCCTCTTCGGTCAGCGCCGCTTCCCGGTAGGTTATACCGAAATCCGCGAGGGAACCCGTACCGTCCCCAGGTTTGCCAATCACCTTGTGCAGCGTATCATAAGGCCGCCCGGTAATGTACAGCAGCTCGTCCCCCGGCCGGAGTACGCCGAACAGCGCCGTTGAAATCGTATGCGTTCCCGAAGCGAAATGGGGCCGCACCAGCGCGGCTTCCGCACCGAACACATCCGCATAGACTAGGTCCAGCACCTCCCGTCCTCTATCGTTGTATGCGTACCCAGTGGAGCCTGCAAAGTGAAAATCGCTGACCTGATGGCGCTGGAACGCCTCAATCACTTTCCATTGGTTGAAATCCACAATCCGGTCAAGAGTTCTGACCGCCTCCTGAATTTCCGCTTCGGCCGCTTCCGCCGCCTGTAAAATATCTTCTGCAAACAATGACATTTCCGCCTGTCTCTCCTTACATTCACTTCCCATAATCATAACAGGAAGCGACATATAGCTGTCACTTCCCAAATCATATAATAGGTTGCAATTGGTAAATAAGTAATACTACACCTGGTAATTTGCGCAATTTAAAAACCGCCATTCAGTCTCTAGTCCTGGTCTGTATGATTCACAAAGTCGGTCAGCATGTAGCCCCATTTTTCGTAATCGTCTTTGTTCACACGCACGCTGTATAAAGTGTCGTTCTCTTCAAAGGACTGATCCAGCACATCTCCGACTCTATACAGCAGGGAAGTCAAATCCCCCCGGCTGGAAGGGATCCGGAAGCTCAGCGTGTCTCCGGACAGCTCGTTTTGAATCGTATCGGCAATTCGGGCCAGATCCTCCGCGTTAAAAGCGCTGACCTTCAAATAGCCCGGCCCTCCGGGCAGCATTTCCAACTGCTCCGGTCGGCAAAGATCACTCTTGTTAAACAGGACAACCTGCGGCTTCCCGGCTGCGCCGAGATCCTCCAGAATAGACTGCACCACTTTCATTTGCTCTTCCCGCATTGGGGAAGAAGCATCGACCACATGAAGCACCAGATTCGCTTCGTTGACCTCCTCAAGCGTCGCGCGGAACGAAGCAACCAGATCATGCGGAAGATTCTGAATGAAACCGACCGTATCGGTCAGTACGACGCTCTTGCCGCCAGGCAGCTCAAGCAATCGCGATGTCGGATCAAGCGTAGCGAACAGCTGATTCTCGATATACACATCGGCATCGGTCAGCTGCTTGAGCAGTGTGGATTTGCCTGCATTCGTGTAGCCGACTAAAGCCACCTGCACCACCCCGCTCTTGCGCCGCCGCTCCCGGTGCAGACTCCGTGTCTTCACCACCTCGTCCAGTTGGCGCTTCAGTTCGCCGATCCGGTCCCGGATATGCCGGCGGTCCGTCTCCAGCTTGCTCTCCCCGGGGCCTCTAGTACCAATGCCGCCGCCCAGCCGGGACAGGTTCTTGCCATGTCCCGACAGGCGCGGCAGCAGGTAAGACAACTGGGCAAGCTCAACCTGGATAATGCCCTCGCGGGTCTTCGCCCGGCCGGCAAAAATATCAAGAATAAGCTGGGTGCGGTCGATGATCTTCAGGTCAAGGGCCTCCTCCAGATTTCGCACCTGTGCGCCCGACAGCTCCTGATCGAAGATTGCCGTATTGGCGCCCAGTCCATCAGCGGCCATCCGCAGTTCTTCAACCTTGCCCTTGCCGATGAACCATTTTGAATCGGGGGTTTCTTTGTTCTGGCGCAGCACTTCCAGCACTTCAACGCCGGCAGTCTCCGCCAATTGTACCAGTTCTTGAAGCGAATATTCGGGATCGATTCCCGTCCGTTTCACTTGATCGGTTACAAGACTGACCAATATGGCCCGGTCCTGTATTTCCGAATTTGTATCATGCGTCGTACTCGCCATGTTCATTCTCCTCTTGCGGTTGATCTGTTCACAGACGTCCGCCTTACAGTTTAAAATCCTCGGTCCGCAGTGTCATAAGTTCCTGCTTGCCGGGACTGTTATGCTCGTACTGATTAAGCAGCCTTACCGCCTGGCTGCGGATCGCTTTCTCGATCGAGTTGCGCACATAGCGCGCATTGCTGAAGGCATGCGGGCTTTCATCTTTCTCCAGCATCACATGCTGCTTTAATTTGAGTATCGCCTGCGGCATCAAAATGTAGTCCCGTTCCTTCGCCATCAGCTCGGCAATCTGCACAAGCTGGTCGATGGAGTAGTCGGGAAATTCGACCTGAATCGGAAAGCGGGATGGCAGACCCGGATTGCTCATGAGAAAATAATCGATTTCACTGGAATATCCGGCCAAGATCAGCACGAACTGGCTGCGGTGGTCTTCCATCGCTTTGACCAGCGTATCAATCGCTTCTTTGCCGAAGTCTTTATCTCCGCCCCGGGCAAGGCTGTACGCTTCATCAATGAACAGAATGCCGCCCAGTGCCTTTTTGACAAGATCCCGGGTCTTTTGTGCAGTATGTCCGATATATTCACCCACAAGATCGGCCCGCTCCACCTCGATAAGATGTCCTTTGGTCAGCACGCCCATACGCTGAAACAGTTTGGCTACGATCCGCGCAACCGTCGTCTTGCCGGTACCCGGATTTCCTTTAAACACCATGTGATACGCCTGGCCGCCGCTTGCCAGACCCGCTTCACTGCGCATTTGGGCAACCTGCAGCAGGGCGTATATCTCGAATACAAGCTCTTTAATATTGTCCAGACCTACCAGCGCGTCCAATTCGCTGCCGATCTCCTGAAAAAGGCCGATCTGGGCGCTATTCTTGGAAGCCGACGACTCGCTGATTGCCGATGTTCCGCTAACCGCCGGGGTATCGTGATTGCGAAGTACGATATTGATTTGCCGCGATGGTCTGCTTTCGTCCCGCCCGCTTGAAGCTGCGCTGCGTATGTTCATGGGTTCACCTCGTTACTTAGGGCTGAGTGTTCTACTCAAGTCTATTCCCATGTTCCGGGCGTTATTAGCAGATTCGCCATTTTCCCATTACAGACTCAGAATGCCTCCTGAAGCTTCCATTTGGTGTAGGCCAATATCTCCCTCGTCTTATACTTGGCCATCGACATCGTCTGTGAATCGGTCAGTCCCAATTCGGGATTAGCATATCCAAGCTCGGTGGCAATTTCCAGCGCTCTGCGCCCATGAAATGTATGAGTGATTACCACCGCAGTGGACCAGCCCTTTTGGCGCATGATTTCCCGGCTGTACAGCAAATTTTCGTAGGTGGATGTCGCTTTGTTCTCTACAGCAATCGCGCTGTCCGGAACTCCTCCGGCAAGCAGATAGTTGCGCATTCCCTGGCCTTCCGTATACGAATATCCCGGTTTATCAAGGCCGCCGGTTACGATAAAATGGGAAAATACGCCCTGTTTATACAGCTTCATCCCGTAGTCAAGCCGTTCCTTCAGCCCGGGACTTGGCTCGTCGCCCCACATCGCCATGCCAAGAATAATGCCTGTATCCGCCTTATTTATCGGAGAAGTCGTTTCGGCTCTATTGATTAGGGTCAGCACATAAGCGCTCCAGATCAGTCCGGCTGCCAGCAGTGCGACAAGCGTAAGGAGCAAAATCCGTCTGAACCGCCATTTTTGGCGGCCCGTTACTGCCCGTATCGGCGACGAGCCTCCTACATACCTTTCCATTTACGATTTCCTCCTGAATTCTCCATGATGAAACAATTCAGCGCGATGCTTCAGGGAAAGGGTGAAATAAGGAAAGGCATGGGCGTCAATCCCGCGCATAATATTTCTGGCGGTACTCCAGGCCAAATTGTAATCGCTATCCGAAATATCACCCCGTTCGAGTGCTTCCTCCAGCTCATCTTCATCCAGCAGAAACACTTCGCCGTTCCAGAGAACCACCACATCCAGATACAGATCATCGAACCAGGGAACCCCTTGATCGGTAACACCCTGAACCTTGCAGGTATCGATGTACCACTGGATAATATTTTGCCGTTCGTCAAACATCGCTGTAACAATATAATGACTGTCCTTGGGAAAATACTGCAGCCACGAATATCCCTTGTCCGCAATACGGTATGTATGCCGGCCATAGCTCTTCCACAGCGGCTCCTTCAATCCGTAAATCGTGTAAAGGGTGATGTATCCGCTGAATTCCCGGCTTTCCACATAGCGGCAGGCAAATTGGCGGCGCGTAATCCGGCGCCAGTTGGCCCGGTCTCCGAATTTACGTTTCATATAATAACCCTCTCCATTATGGTGTCTTCAGCTTACCACATTTAGGAGATGCACTCAAAATCTCATGTCTTCTAGAGTAAAAGGCTGGCTTGACCAGCCCCTCCTCATCAAACCGTACGTGAGGTTTTCCCTCATACGGCTTTCCGATGTTTGTCATTCATGGGCATGCAGATTACAATAGCGTTTTTAGTCCATATTGCTTGGCTAGGTATTTAACCTCCGGTCGTGATCCAATCCATCTCCTGCGCTGTCTCTTCTTTGCATACCACCGGGTTAATCTCTGCAAGATATACCAATCTAAAGAGGCTAATTTCTTCTGACTGTAGTTCGTGTAGTAATAATTTCTCCATCCTTGGATCTTCGGATTAAGCCATTCTACATGTTCCACGAACGATCTCGAACGCATACTCGGTGGGGACAGTCTTTCTTTGACTACCCCTCGAATACGTTCCTCCGCCTTTTTCGTTAGCCACTGCTGCGTGGTGTAATACACCTTGCCTTGAGAGGTTTCTGCCTTCATTTTCCGGTGGTGCATCCCTAAGAAGTCGAATCCTTCCTCTCCTGTCCATAGACCCACAATGCGGGTTTTAGTGGGGTGTAGGGTTAACTCCAGACGTTCCATTATTTTGCATATAAGCTCATATGCATGTTCGGCGTCCCTTTTGGTTTTACAGACCACTACAAAATCGTCTGCATACCTTGTCAGTTCTCCTACTCCATTTCCATGTCTCTCCCACAGTCGGTCAAAGTAGTTCAGATAGATATTCGCCAGAAGCGGTGAAATGACGCCTCCTTGCGGTGTCCCTAATTCGGAACGTCTTACGTTTCCTTCTTCCATAACTCCCGCGTGAAGCCACTTCCATATTAATTTCAGTATCCGTCTGTCATTGATACGCATCTGTACCAATTTCATGAGCTTCTCTTGATTAATGTTGTCGAAGTAACCTTGGATATCGACGTCGACTACCCAATTCCCTTTGCGGTTGCAGGCTTTTCGGATTCGATCTAGCGCTCCTTTCGCACTTCGTTTCGGACGGAATCCGAAGGATACCTCATTGAAATCCGCTTCAAAGATGGGTTCAATCACGAGTTTCGTTGCCATTTGTATGACTCGGTCGCGCACAGTGGGGATGCCCAGCGGCCTTGTCTTCCCATCTTTCTTTGGGATATAGTGTCGTCGCACGGACTGCGGGTGGTAGGAACCGTTTTTCAAGTCTTGCTCGCAGGACTTGAGGAACCTCATTTCTCCTTGTTCCTCGATATCTGCGAGCGTTACGGCATCTACTCCTGCAGCTCCCTTGTTCGCCTTTACTCGCTTCCAGGCTTCACACAGGATGTCCCACCGGTAGACTTTGTCATATAGTGCATGGAATTTACGCTTGTTGTTCTCCTTGGCCGCATGACCTAGCTTTTCTTGGAGTTGTTGAACTTTTTCCTTTGGTGTTGTTAGCCTTTTGGCATTCACTCACTCGTACCTCCTCCAAAAGCGTAAACAAAGCAGGGCTCCTTCCCTCCCTAAGGTTGTGTTGTCCTTAGGTTCTTCGGTACTATGAGCCCCTCGGACTCCCTTCCCACAGACCATTCATTTCATCTTCTGGATTTATAGAATGTCTCTTTACGGGTTCCTAAAAAAAAAAAAAAAATTCCCGTGTGGGGGAGGGTCTCCCCAGTTCACTGCATTATCTCTCAACCCATGCCGTTCCCTATACGCCGGAGGATTCTTCACTGCTGCTCCAAGTTCTGTACAGTTTCCTTGGCCTTCGTCTATTTTCACGAGACTCGGCACCCTCTTTTCCCCTTCGCAGGGCCTTTTTGACGGCGCGGCAGGATTCACTTGATGTTGCGGCCTGGATTGTTGCTCGCCCGCTCTCTGACCGGTACTTTCGTCGATGCGCTTTTACACACAGATTTCGCCATGCGCAAGCATCCTAGCTACAAGGGTGGCTTGGCCCCTCCCTTGGTTGGACTTTCACCAACTAGATAATGCGTGCCTCTGGGCACGCTAAAAAAGAAAAACTCCGGTGAGCCGGATCTTCCGTAGGCAACGGAAGGTCCGGCTCACCGGAGCGATTTTGCAAAAAAAGCATTAATCCGACTTGTCGTTACGCTTCTCCTTCTTATCCGATCCGGCGTCGGGGGCCGAAGCCGGTTCCGCCCCATTGTCAGGAACGACTGCACCGGCCGGGCTTATCTCCGGCAATGGAGACGATGGCGGTGTGGAGTCCTGCTGGGCCGGTGTTGGCGACGGTGCTGCCGGATTATCCTGGCCGCCCGGGTTGTCGCCTCCGTTCCCATTCCCGTTCCCATTGCCATTCCCGTTGCCGTTTCCGTTGCCCTGGCCTTGTTCACCTGGATTTCCTTCGGCGCCGTTGTCTCCGTTCCCGCCTTCGCCGGGCGAATCCGTAGGAAGACCGGGCTCAACCGATGGCGTCGGTTCGATCGAAGGCTCGGCACCCTCGATGAGCACCGATACCGTATTGGAAGGATCGCTTTCCACTCCCTGATTCGGATAGTATGCCTTCACGTAGTACTCATAGGTCAGGCCTGCCATCGCGCTAAGGTCAGCTGCGCCTGGCGTCAGCGTACTGATCAGCTGAGTGAAGTCTCCTTCCGAGGTCTCTTTGCGGTACACCCGGTATTCCGCTCCCTCAGTCTCAACAGGCGACCATGCAAGGTTGACGGTTCCGGTCGAGGAATCGTACTGGGCGGTCAGACCGCTGACAGCTTGAATCTGATTCGGCTCCTTGGAAGGCTCCGGAAGATCAATATTATCCGGTTTCGGGAACGATTTCTCCGGATAATTCTTCACGACTTCCTCCATGACCTTACCCCAAAACGCGGCGGCCAGCGGACTGCTGTTCTTCAGCAGATGCTTCCGGTCGGGATTGTCGTATCCCATCCAGACTGCTGCCGTAAGCTCCGGCGTGTAGCCGACGAACCAGACGTCCCGGTTGGAGTCGACGCCCTTGTATCCGCTCTGGGTCGTACCGGTTTTGCCGGCGACGGGACGGTCAATTCTCGCTTTTCTGCCTGTCCCGCTCTGCACGACCTCCTGCATCATCTCGGTCAATTGATAAGCGGTGCTCTCCTTCATGACGCGTTCGGGGTTCGTGTCCGCCTTATAAACCGTTTCGCCCGTGCTGTCTGTAATGGACTTGATCGCATAAGCCTGCCGTAATTCACCACCGTTGGCGAACGCGGTATAGGCCTGGGCCATCTCCAGAGTATTGGTGCCTTTGGACATGCCGCCAAGGGCGAGCGACAGGTTTTTGTCATCATCCTGGAGGCCGATGCCCATTTTTTTGGCAAAATTGAAGCCTGTGCGTATACCGATCTGGTCAAGGAGCCACACGGCCGGAATATTTTCCGATTTCGTCAGGGCTTCGGTCATGCTGATGGTTGACGAATACCCGTGTAGATTAGTCGGACAGTAATCGCCAAAGCACTGCTTTTCGTTGCTGATCTGCGAGTGAATCGAGAATTGGCCCGATTCCAGCGCCGGGGCGTACGATACGATCGGCTTGATCGACGATCCCGGCGAACGCCGGCTGCCGGTAATACGGCTGTAGCCTTTTTTCTCGTAATTACGTCCACCCATAAGAGCGACAATGCTGCCGTTCTCTTGGTTCATGATAACCATCGAACCCTGCACCGGCTCGTCGTCGACGCTTTTCTCGAAATTGTCGCTATCGGCAAAAGCGCTCTCAACCACCGTCTGCGCGTCCTTGTCCATGGTCGTGTAAATTTTGTAACCGCCTATGTTGAGATCGTCTTCGGTAAGTCCGAATTTGTCTTCGGCTTCGTCGATGGCGTAATCGATAAAAGCCTGATAGCGCTGCTTGCTTGCCGGCGGCTTGTAGTTGTAGTTGATATCCTTGGCCTCGTTCATTTCCTCCTGCGTAATATACCCCTGATCATTCATCAGCTGAAGGACAACCGCTCTGCGTTCCTTGGAAAGATCGGGATTGCGGAGAGGGTTGTAACGGGAAGGACCTTTAGGCATGGCCGCCAGCGTCGCGATCTGCCACAGTTTCAGCTTGCTCAGGTCGCTTACACCGAAATAATGCTCGGACGCGGCCTTAATGCCGTAAATTGTGCCTCCGAAGTTGATCCGGTTGAGATACAGCGTGATGATTTCATCCTTCGTATGCTGACGCTCAAGGGCCATGGCGATGGACATCTCCGTCGCTTTGCGGAAGAATGTTTTGTCCCGGGTCAAAAAAATGTTTTTGGCCAGCTGCTGCGTGATCGTGCTGCCGCCTTCGACCATACTGCGGGCGACGACGTCTTTGACGGCCGCCCGTCCGATAGACCATAGATCGACCCCTTTATGCTCATTAAACCGTTTGTCCTCCGTCGCGATAAAGGCGTCTTTGATGATTTTAGGAATCTGGTCACTGTCGACGGGTTCGCTTTTTTCCAAAGCCAGTTCCCCGATCAGGTTAGCGTTGCGGTCGTAAATCTTGGTCGTTTCGTTGACCGTCAGCTTGCCCTCGTTCTCATTAAGCAGCTTCTCTCCATTGATGGTGATAAACAGATAACCGCCCAGCGCGCAAAAGATAGCCAAAGCCGTTGTAAAAAACAGCGTCCACAGCACGCGCTTGCGGGTCAGCCTTTTCTTCTTCTTCGGCTTGGGCGGCTGGCTGCCGCCTCCCCCTTTTCTATGACGGTTCGACCGTAGTATTTCGTCATTCGACATGTTGCCTCCTGACCCCCCTGATAGCGGCCCCATTAAGCGGAGCCTTGCCTGCAAAGCGTTTTCTAAACACTTTGCGGGGACCCCATAATATATATTTTGTAATACCAATGAAAAAACAACCTTATTCAGGTTGCTCTCTCACCCTTCTATTCAAACGAATCATAAGCAAAAAAGTTTCGCTTCGAACACATTCTGGCGTATTGGCGGAATTATTCTTCGGAAGCGTTGTCCTGCATCAGGGATACGCTGCGCTGCGGCGTAAACGTTGAAATCGCATGCTTGTACACCATTTGCTGGCGTCCGTCGCTGTCGATCACGATCGTAAAGTTGTCAAACGCTTTAATAATTCCCCGGATTTGAAAGCCGTTGGTCAAATATACTGTAGCAGGGATATTTTCTTTGCGAAGTTGGTTCAAGAACGTATCTTGGATGTTAATGGACTTGTTCATATGCCGTACCCCCAATGGTTCAATTAGATTGTTCAGAAGTATATTCAAGACCTGAAAGAAACTTTCCTGCTATTATATCACGTAATTTCTCAAAATTCCCGGAAAAGTTTCCGCCGTCGCCTACATCAATCCACTGAATATCCTTCATGTGGCGAAACCACGACAGCTGTCTTTTGGCAAAACGCCGCGTATCGCGCTTAAGAAGCGTCACCGATTCTTCCAGCGTCATTTCTCCCTCGAGATAGGCGGCGATCTCCTTGTATCCGAGCCCCTGCATGGAAACGAGGTTCCGGCCAAAGCCGCGTTCCATCAGCCTCTTCACCTCTTCGATCAGCCCTTCCGCCAGCATTTCGTCGATTCGCTCTTCAATACGGTTATATAGTATTTGCCGGTCCATTGTCAAACCGATGAGGCAAAGGTCGTAGGGTGACTCCGGTTTTTGCGCTGCCGGAGACTCGGAAAGCGGCGTATCCGTCTGCCGGTAAATCTCCAAAGCCCGGATAATCCTCCGCCGGTCGTTCGGATGCAGCCGTGCGGCGCTGGCAGGGTCAACTTCGGCAAGTCTCGCGTGCAGCGCCAGCGCGCCGTGTTCCTCCGCAAACTTGTCCATCTCCGCACGGAACGCCTCGTCGGCAACGGCCTCGGAGAACCGGAAGCCGTAGCAGAGTGACTCGATATACAAGCCCGTCCCTCCCACAATGAACGGCAGCTTCCCTCTGGCGGAAATCTCGCCGATCAGTCTGCGGCCTTCAGTCTGGAATTCGGCTGCCGAGTAAGGCTCCGCAGGATCGAGGATATCGATCAGATGATGGGAGATGCCCTCCATCTCGGACGGCTTGATTTTGGCTGTGCCGATATCCATACCGCGGTATACCTGCATCGAATCGCCGGATATAATCTCCGCATGGTATGCGTCGGCTATCGAAAGGCTTAAACGGGTCTTGCCGACCGCGGTCGGACCAAGCAGCACCAGCACCTTCGGTTTAGCTTCTTTGGTCAATTGTGATCACCCCGTACGATGTTTTGGTCCCCGGGCGAAGCTGCTCCGCGAACCCGAGCCGGCTGAACTCGCCGCTGCCTCTTTTCTCTTTCAGCACCACTGCTTTACGCCCAGCCCGGACCGCTTCCGAAACGCTCTCCTGGGTCAGCGAGTCGCTGTTGGCATAGGCGCGGAGCGGAGATATGCCCGCCGAATCCTCCAGAGGCTCGCGGAACATCGGATCGAAATAGACGATATCCACGCTATTGTCCGGAAGGCTCCTCAGGTAGTCCAGGTGATTCCTGTGGACGACATTTATCCGGCGCAGCGCGGCATCTACTTCCCCGAGTCCTGAAGCATAGTGGGCCATTCCTTCCGTCAGCAGGGCATACAGCGGCAGGGAACTCTCCAGTGCGGTAACATTGGACCGCTCTCCCCCGTGGACGGCAAACAGCAGCGCATCGGCGCCAAGCCCCGCCGTGCAGTCGAGCACACTGTCGCCGGGAACCATTCCGGCAGCCTCCAGCATGGGGTCGCTTTCACCCTTTAATACCCGCTTGGCGCGGACAAATCCCATGCTGGGGTGAAACTGAAGCTGAGGCCGGTCCGGTCTCAGCAATCGCACGCCTTGAAGCAGCACAACGAGCGCCTCTTCGTCACCATAGCGCGAGAGAAGCTTGGACATAGATTGATTGCCGCGCGGCGCGTAGGGAACGCCTAAATGCTCCGCCAGACGTTCCGCACGCGCGGCAACCTCGGTTAGCGGGCGATCGCCCGTAGTTATAATCATGCTGCCTCCGTATATTTTACCAGAATACTTAAATCTGTATATTTAATTAATGGCATTTATTGTTCATCACATTACCCGCTTGAACAGCTTCTCCAAATCATAGGCTGAGAAGGAGATGACAATCGGTCGTCCGTGCGGGCAGGTATAAGGCTGGCGGCAGGCCGAAAGTCTGGACAGCAGGCTCTCGACTTCCTGCTCCGTCAGCTTCTGATTCGCCTTGATCGATGCTTTGCAAGAGCATAGAATCGACGATTTCTCGCGCAATTTGGCAAGGTCGATATTCCTCTCGCCAAGCACCCATTCCGCCATTTCCTCAACGATTTCCTTCTCCTCACCTTTCGGGAACCAGTAAGGAAGTGAACGGACCAGAAACGTCTGGCCGCCGAAATGCTCCAAATAGACGCCGGCCTGCTCAAACCATTGCAGTCGCTCGCCGAGCAGCCGGCTTTCCGAAGGGGTAAATTCCAGCGTAATCGGCAGCAGCAGCTCTTGTGAAGCTTCGGCCGGGCGGCCGAACTTCTCATAGTAATACTCGTAATTGATGCGTTCATGCGCCGCATGCTGATCGATCAAGTACAGCCCTTCATCGTTCTGGGCGATGATGTAGGTGCCGTGGTGCTGTCCGATATAGTTCAGCTCGGGGAACGGCGGCAGACCGGCCGCCTCGCTTCCGGCCGGAGCCCACAGTTCTTCGGTTCCAGGGAGAGACTGCCCCTGGCGTGCGGCTGTTCTGGCATCAGGACGGTATCCCCCGTATGCCGCGCCGTCGCGCAGCTGCGGCTGTAATGAGCCCGTATAAGATGCGCTCCGCTCTCCCCCGCGCGTCTTGCCGGGGGACCTATCATCATAAGCAGAGGAGGGTGAATATGCTCTTGAGGCGGCTGCTTCGGCCGCGCCGGTCGCGATTCCCGAAGCCGAATCCGTGCCACGGCGGGTTCCAGCTTGTCCCCCACTGTCCTCCGGTGCCGTTCGTCCTTCCCCCTTCGCTGCAAATTCGTCCTCTCCCGCTCTTGGGGCGGAAGAACCGGGAAGGCCGGTTGCGTTCTCCTTCACTCCATCTTCAGAACCCGGAAAATTCGGAGAAGCCTTTGGGAAGGCAAATTGCTCCTGAATGAAAGAGGCGCTGCCTTTCGGGCCGATCGTCTCCCTGCCGGGCCGGGGGATCAAATTTTCGCCGAGCAGAGTTTTGCGAATTTCCTGCTCCACAAGCTGATACAACTCGGGTTCCTTGCTGAACCGGACCTCCAGCTTGGCAGGATGCACATTGACGTCCACAAGCGAAGGGTGCATGTCCAGCTTCAGGACCAGCAGCGGATAGCGGTTGATCGGCAGCAGCGTATGGTATGCGCGCATAATGGCCGCGTTCAGTCCGTTGCTACGGATATACCGGCCGCCGACTATCGTTGTAATCGCGTTCCGATTGGACCGCGTCCATTCCGGACGGCTGACATAGCCTGAAATCCGGTAATCGGGATCTTCCGCCTGCACCGGCAGCATCGCTTTGGCGGCGGATGTGCCGTAAACGGCCGCAATAACCTGGAGCAGATCACCGTTGCCAAGCGTATGCAGCAGCTGGTTGCCGTTATGATGCAACGTAAAGGAAATCCCGGGATAGGCCAGCGCCATCCGGTACATGGCGTCGGAGATATGGCCGAGCTCCGTCTGGATGCTCTTCATGTATTTCAATCTGGCTGGCGTATTGTAGAACAATTCCCTGACGGACATCTCGGTTCCCCTGCCATGGGCGGTATCCTCATTCGCCGTCAATTTGCCGCCTTCAATCTCAAGCAGCCGTCCCCTGCCGTCGTCCGAGCTTGCCGTCATCAGGGACACTTTGGCTACGGCGGCGATACTGGGCAGCGCTTCACCCCGGAAGCCGAGGCTTGTGATTTGAAACAAGTCGCGGCCGTTATCGATTTTGCTCGTGGCATGGCGGTAGAAGGCGGTCTCGCAATCCTCGGGTTCGATGCCCGAACCGTTATCTTTAACCCGGATGCTCTGCAGCCCCCCCTCTTCTACGGCCACTTCGATCCGGGTGCTGCCCGCGTCGATGGCGTTCTCCACAAGCTCTTTCACCACCGAAGCCGGTCTTTCCACCACTTCCCCGGCGGCAATCTGGTTGGCAATATGCTCGTCCAGCACATGGATTTTGGCCATTTCCATTCACCTCCGATTCCGTAATAGCTCTATTTCAATTTGATCTTCATCTTCAAGTCATTCAATAATTGCATCGCCTGCAGCGGCGTCATATTCATCAAATCCGCTTCGCCGACCGCGGCCATAATATCGTCCGCCACCGAATGTTCACGCTGGCCCGCAGCCGATTTGCGTCCGCGCCGAGGCTCCTCGTCGCCGAAGATGGAGAGCTGCACTACTTCGCCGCCTTCTTCCAAGCGTTCGGCCAAATGCACTGCCGTCTCCCGGCGGGCAAGCTCGGAAGCGCCTAAGTTCCCTTCTTGATGGGATGGGGCTTCCGAGGCGGAACGGGCAACGGAGCGGGAACTCGGCTCGAAGAACGCTCCCAAGCCATCCCCGGACGCGGCGGCGACTTCTCTGACGCCTTCCGCTTTCGGGCCATCTGCCACCGGTCCGCCGCCGTGCTCTTCAGCAGTAGATACCAGTTTTGCCGGTTCATGGGCAGCAGCTGAATGCTCAATTTGCTGAAGCAGGCCGTAGGCTCGATCGATAATGCTGCCGGGCAGCCCGGCAAGGCGTGCACAGTAAATCCCGTAGCTGCTGTCCGCCGCGCCGGGGATCAGCTTACGGAGGAAATTGACCTTGTCTCCGCTCTCCTGCACTGCCATAGAATAATTGCGCAGGCCGTCCAGAGTGTCCTCCAGATGGGCCAGCTCATGAAAATGGGTGGAGACAAGCGCCTTGCAGCCAATGTGATGGTGCACATATTCGATGACCGCCTGGGCAATCGCCATGCCCTCGCCGGTCGAGGTACCCCGGCCCAGTTCATCGATGATGATCAGGCTGCGCGGCGTCGCTTTTTCGGTCATGAGCTGAATGTCGGCCATTTCGACCATAAAGGTGCTTTGGCCGCCGATCAGATCGTCAGCCGCTCCGATCCGGGTGAAAATCCGGTCGATGACCGGGATTTCGGCCTTGTCGGCCGGAACGAAGCATCCCACCTGCGCCATAATGCAGATTAAGGCTACCTGGCGCATATAGGTGCTTTTTCCCGCCATATTCGGTCCGGTTATCAGCAAGATCCTTCCGTCATCCTGAACAAGACTGCTGCCGTTGGCGATAAAGGAAGTGTCCTTCAGCACCGCCTCGACAACGGGGTGTCGCCCGCCTTCAATCTTCAGGTCATAGCCCTCGGTAAGCGTCGGTTTTACAAAACGCTGCTCCGCACTGACCGCGGCGAGGCTTTGGTATACGTCGATTTCGGCCACTTTTTCCGCCAGACTCTGAAGTCTCGGAATCTGAGAACTTAAACGGTCACGCAGCTCGCAGAACAGGCTGTATTCGAGATCGGTCATCTTGTCCTGCGCTTCCAGAATCAGGGCTTCCTTCTCCTTCAATTCGGGAGTCACGAAGCGCTCCGCGTTGGTAAGCGTCTGCTTGCGTTCATACCTTCCTTCCGGCAGAGACGCCAGATTGGAACGGGTAATCTCAATATAATAGCCGAACACCTTGTTGTATCCGATCTTCAGCGATTTGATTCCGGTAGCCAGTCGCTCCTTCGCCTCAAGCTCCGCGATCCAGCGTTTGCCGCTGCTGCTCGCTTCCCGAAGCTCGTCCAGCCGGGCGTGGCAGCCGGGCCGGATCAATCCGCCGTCGCGCACGGATATCGGAGGATCGTCGACAATCGCCGCTTCGATGTCCCCGCGGAGGTCGGCGCATTCGTCTAACGTTTCGCCGATTTCCCGCAGGGTGGACGAACCGGAAGCCTGGCACAGCTCCTTAAGCGCCGGGATCTGCGCCAGCGACAGCTTCAGGGCGTTCAGATCGCGGCCGTTCGCGCTCCCGTATGCCACCCGTCCGGTAAGCCGCTCCAGATCATAGATCTCTTTCAGAGCCAGCCGCAAATCTTCGCGCACAATGAACTGGTTGTACAAATAGTCGACGGCCTCCAGCCGCTGCTCGACTTTGGCGCGCTGCAGAAGCGGCTTGTCTATACGCCGCCGGAGGAGCCGGGCCCCCATCGATGTCTCCGTACGGTCGAGCAGCCAGAGCAGCGAGCCCTTCTTGGAGCGTTCCCGAACCGTCTCGGTCAGCTCCAGATTCCGCCGGGTGAACGGGTCCAGAATCATATAATTCCCCGGCTCATACGGGGAGATTTGACTGAGCTGTCCGAGCGACCGCCGCTGCGTTTCGCCAAGGTACGAAATCAGCAGCGCGAGGCACTGGGCCCGCTCGCTTTCCAGCCGCGTCCAGGCCGCTTCGCCGAATTGGCGCCGCGCACCGGCTTCATCCTTCTTCTCCCATGGAGTATAGACGACGGGCTTCGCTCCCGGCAGCGTCTCGGTCCGGACGCTCTCCAGCAGCGAGCCGTCCCCGATGACCTCAGCCGGCTCGTACAGGCCGATTTCGCCGCGCAGCGTATCCCCGCCCGAAGGCGATGAAGTCACATACAGCTCACCGGTCGACAGATCGCAGGCGGCAAGCGCCGTCATCCCTTTTAGTTCGGTGACACAGACCAGATAATTGTTGCTCTTGTCGGTCAGCGACTTGCCTTCCATTACCGTTCCGGGCGTCACGACGCGGACGATATCCCGCCGCACCATGCCCTTGGTTGTCGCCGGATCGTCAAGCTGCTCGCAGATCGCGACTTTGTAGCCTTTTTCAATCAGGCGCTGTATGTAGCCCTCGGCGGAATGGTAAGGGACCCCGCACATCGGAATGCGCTCATCGCCTCCGCCCTCCCGGCCGGTCAGCGTAATTTCCAGTTCCTTGGAAGCCAGCAGAGCGTCGTCAAAAAACATTTCGTAAAAATCGCCCAGCCGGAAAAAAAGGAAGGCATCCTTCGCCCCTTCCTTCACTTTCAAATATTGCTCGATCATCGGTGTATATTTTGCCATCGTAAACCTCCAGGCCTTATCATGCTTATCCTCTATTATAACAGAAACCGTCCCGGCAAGCTTAAGCCGAAAGACGGTCGCGAAACGGCGAGGTTCCGGCCGCAGCCGGTGATCCCCTGTTTGATGCGTGCAAAGTATCTTATCATAATTCCAAAGTGTTCGCCTAGAGCAAGTAGAATCGGCTCCGCCGTCTTCCTCAGAGGAGACAGACGAAAGTAGGTTCCTCAAAGTTATAGAAGTCGATTAATAAGCGTGAAACTAATAGATTCTTATCTTCCAAAAAAACATTTCAAGAGGAAACGGCTTCGCCGTCCTTTTAGGGAGCTTAAGCTTCCGAAGTAGCGATACGAGTATCGCTTTTAGGTACCGTTTCTCGTAGAAATATAAGACAAAATGATAAGCGCACAGCTTATACATTCTGCTATGAACAAATCTGTCAAGCACACAGTTACACACAGGGGCTAAATGGCTCGGCACGGGACAAAAATGCAGTCGTCGGCTTGCACACTGCTATTCGTGGGTTGGATACCACAGGGTAAGCCTTCGTATGGAGAGCTTCCGCAAACTTAGAACGCACGTCCTGGGATGAATCCCGGGTGCAAGAATGTATCGCGGATTCTCTCCAACCTTTTCTTTTGTCCCGGGCCCAGCCTTCCAGCCCGGACGTTCTGCTTCTGCCTGTTGCAGAGGGAGATGACTCTAGTGGGCCGCAGCGCTCTCCACTTCGCAGGCCACCGCCCACACAAACCCGCATAATTCACGCGCCACTGCGGCCACCGCCAGATTCTTCGCCTTACCTCGTTGTACCAGCTTCCGGTATTTCGTATGCAACCGTTCCTGGGCCTTCCATGAAATCAGCTGAATCTGCGGGTTTAATTCTTCCTGTCGCTTGGCGATTTCGCCCCGCACCGCCGGCTTGTGCCGGTAGCTCCACGCCGCTTCCACCAGCAAACGCCGCGCATGCCGGTTCCCCGTCTTTGTCAGTTTCCCCGCCGCACACTCTGCCCTGACGAATACTCCCTCGGCACCAGCCCCAGGTACGCCATCAGTTGCATCGGGCTGCGAAAACGCCGGAAACTGCCGATTTCGGCCACCAGCGACACCGCCGTCACGAATGCCACCCCTCGCAACCCTTGCAGCGCCTTGACCAACGCTCCGTTCGCGCCCTGGGCGGCCTGCTCCAAAAGTCCCGTTTCGATCCTCTTCAGCCGCTCTTCTCCTTCTTTCACGGCGTGCAAATATTCCCGAAACGTTATCGCTTGCGCTTCCTGCTCCAGCTTCAGCCCTTCCAGCCACAGCCGGTAGCGTTTCGTCCATCTACGTTTAATTCCCGCCGGCGGTGTGATTGAGTACCGCAACAGAAACTTCAGCAGCCGCTGCTTCGCCCGGTGCAGATCTTCCCGGGCGTCTTCCCGCGCCCGCACCAGGTCCCGCAGCGCTTCGTCTTCCGCGCTTGGCACGTAGACCCCGCTCAGTTCGCCGGCCCGAAGCAGCTCCGAAAGGCGCAAAGCATCCCGTCGGTCCGTCTTGACCTGATCTCCACGCCGTACCGGGATGAGCGATGGCGCCACTACCATGCAGCGCACGCCCAGGCTCGTCAGCAAACGGTGCAGTCCGTAGCCCGTCGGCCCGCCCTCGTAGCAAACCTCCAGCTCTTCCTTTTTTCCCAGTTGTTTCAGCAGTTTGCGGATCGCTCCAGCTTCGTGCTTGATCGCTCCCACATAGCGGGCGGCGTCTCTGCCGCTTTCCGCTACCGCCCCGCCACCGCTATTGTTTCTTTCGATACATCCAATCCTACATATTTTGTGGTATAATTCATTCCAACCAGCTCCTTTGCTTGTAGCTCTGAAATGGGGTTTCACGCTTCCATTTTAACCTACGTCCTGCAAACGTGAGCTGGCCTTTTTGTTCATCTTAACTTATATTTCAATAAATGCCGTTCACCCGGCATCTCAGCAGTTCGCCGGGTTGGAGCAAGCGCCGTTTCATGGCGCTTGCTCTCCGCACCACAACCCGCGGACATCGCGGGTTTCGTCCCAGGTTCGGCCCGCTTCGATCAGGCGCAGCAGCGGCTCGATGGCGTCTGCCGCGTCAGCGTAGCCCGCCAGCCCCGGAGCTGCGCCTTCAGCGGCTCGAACGCGGCGCGCAGCGGCGGCTTGTCGCCGCGGTAATACGCGGCGTGCAGGTCGTCGCGGTCGAGCGGGCGCAGCGGCAGGTCTTCGTAGCGGCTCACGATCAGGTGAGCCAGCGTGACCGCTCCCCGGGCGACGACCGGGGACACAAAGGAAGCTCGGCAGGGTCCGGTACTCGAAGCCGCCGTGCGGCTGGAGCCGGAAATCGCCGAGCACGCCGTAGCGCGGACGCCGGCCTCCGGCCCGGGCGTCCTCCAGCAGCGCGATGGGCAGCGCGAGGTAGCTGTCCAGCGCGCGCAGCAGCGGCGCCGTCAGCGTGACGCCGCTGAAGTGCAAGTGCCCGCCGAGGGCCCAGCCCCTCAGCGGCATGCCTCCCGCCCGCCAGCTTAAGGAGCGGTTGGCAATAAGCCGGTCCGCCTGCCTCGCGGCGGACCTCAGCTGCGCCAGCAGCGCGCGCGGTTCCCCGCGCGGCCGGGGGCGCAGCTCCGCCACCGGGAACGCGCCGCGCGTTCCCGGGGTCCGGCGTCGCAGCCGGCGACGCCGTCCGCGGGCAGGTACCGCGACGCGGGCACGACGCGGCCGGTGGAGGCCCGGAGCAGAAGGAACTCCGGGTCCATGCCCATGACGAGGTCCGGCCGTCCGGGCCGTTCCCTCTCCAGGGCGCGGCGCAGCGCCGCCTCGGCCGAGCGGTAGGGCTCGGGAATCCGGCCGCCGGAGCCGGCTTCCGGCGGCTGGATCCCCTCCACCGCATACCGCCGCTCTCCCCTGGCCGCAATCAGCACTTCCCCGCTGTCCAGGCCAAGGCAGTACAGCGCTTTGGCGGCCAGGCGGCCCAGCCGCTTCGGCAGGCTTCCCCGCGCGAGAAAGGGAACGGCTGCGTTTTCAGCCGGGGCTCCCGTAGGGTCGCCGTTGGTAGAGGATCGCGAGCGGGGACGGGCCGTGAGCAGCAGCGCCGCCGGCTTCATTCCAAGTCCAGCTCCAAGAGGCGTGATCTCCAGCGGAGCCAAATTATGAACCTTGACCCTGTAGCGCTGGCAATAATACTCCTCCCGGGCGTTGTCCGCCCGGGCTATAATTCCTTTGAGGCTTCCCGGCTTCCCGGAACGGGCGCCGGGCTCAACGCGGGCGTCTCCTCCGGAGGCAAGGAATGCTTCTATTCCGCTGCGCCGAAGCCGCCGTTCCCTGTCTTCGGGCGTCAACGCATGATAAACCTGGATACCCTCGTTCATATTCCGTCCTCCCGAAGCGCAAAGTAATGCAAACCGGCTTTCCCTCTTGGCGCTCACCCGGACGGCTGGCGCCTCTTTCGCCCGAAAAAAAACAAAAAAAGGAGGGCATCCGCCCTCTACGCCGCTGCCCCCGGTTCATATAATGGAACATATCCGCTCCCGCACATCCGCCAAGCCGGCGGGATCGGTGCAGCCACCCTTAAACCGGGCGGCGGCGTATCTTCCTTACAGTTCATCGTCCAGCGCGTCGGGGTCCAGGTCTTCGAAATCGAAGCCTTCGGCTTCAAAGTCGTAATCCTTGTCTTCGGGATCGCTCTCCTGATCGCTGACATATACGCGAACCTTGGTTTCAGCCACCAGCTCCGCCTCGAATTCGCGTTCGACCCGGATCGTTACGCTGCCCCCGCCCGGAGACACGCCCGCTTCCACACAGTTCGGCTCCTGCATTGCCTCCGCAGAAACCTCCACGGTGGAAGCCCGGTGTTTCGGGTCGAGATACGAAAGTGAAATCGGCTCCACATAGGAAACGGTCTCTTTCGCTACCTCCGTTTGCTTGTTTTTGTCGTACGAATACCAGATGTTGATATCGTAAGTACCGATTACCTCAATTCCGTTCCCTGCGGCAACCGCTTCGTATTGGTGGTTGATAATCCAAGCCCCCAAAATACTAGTCGGATGATGTGGCGGAGTTACGGTATGGGTTACGGTGGAGAACTTACGACCTTTGCCGCAAATCGCTTTCGTAATGATCTCCCTTGTTTGGCGTTTATGGCCTAATGACATCTTTGAACCTCCTCCATACAATCATTCACTATCAAGTGTATGCAGGGCGATGGCCCAGGGTGACAACTATTTTTGGATAAGTTAACGAATTCAAAAAATCATCAAAAATGCCTGTATTCGGCGCTTTTCGCTCGTTTAGCGCATAAAAAGAGACGGCCGTTTCCCGTAATGGGAGCACAGCCGTCTCTTTCGATTTTTCGGAAAATAGGAAATAAAGGATGAAGCGGACGCTATTCTCTTCCGGCCAGGAAAGACCGCGAAGCCATCTGCCGCCGGGCGACAATGGGCGCTTTATACTGTTTGGCGATTTTGAGATACAGTGCAAGCTCGCGGCACAGCTGGAGAATGGCCGAACGAACCTCGAACTCTTCCCTCGAAGACGGCAGCTTCATTTCCTGGAACTCCTGCTCCAGCGTGTTCAGCAGCTTCTCCGTTCTTCCCGTGTATTCTTCATTCAACACATCGTTGCTCAATTGCTCGAACAGCTCGGCGACCATTTCGCCATGGGGCAAATGCTGGTACACCTGAGAGAGGAGCTGAATCATATTCTGGATGGATTCAAGCTGCTCCTTACGCATGTAAAAGTAGACGTTCCAGGCCTCGTCCGGATGAATGACGCTGTTCTCCATCTCCCTTGCCGCGGCATTCAGGCCGCGCTGAACCGCGCTGCCCGCCTGGATCAGCTCTTTGCCGTCCCACACGTACTGCGGATCATGCAGCGTGTTTGACATTTGCTTGAAAATAATGGAGAAGAGCCCGTCCACCTCTCTGCGTATCCCGTACATCAGTTCACCGGTCTTCGGCATATAAATCAGGTTGACCAATCCGGCGGACCCGAGCCCGATCGCAAGCAGCTCCACCTGCTGGATCAGCACATGAATGCTCAGCTCGGCTTGTCCGAACACGCGAAAGACGATAACCGAGCTTGTGACGATCCCTTCCCTAAAGCCTGCACGCACGATCAGAGGGAAGCCGAACAGAACGAAGAGGCAGAGCACCCAGTAATGGAAGCCGAGCAGCCAGAACAGCCCGCAGCCAAAAAATAGGCCGACCAGCGATGCGAAAAAGCGCGCCGTGATCGTCTTGACGCTTCTTTTCCGGGTAACCTCAACCCCCAGAATGGCCAGCAGCCCGGCGCTTTGCGCATTCGGTATCCCCGCCGCGGCGGCCAGCAAAACAGACAGCAGCGTCGCCGCCGCCGTCTTGATGACGCGAAATCCCATGAAATTACCCCGCTTTAATAGTTTTGCGAAGCAAAGCTTGCCTCGAGGCTTATGCGCAAGTATTGCATAACAGCAACCTCCGAACGCTTGCGTTTGCCGATAAAATTCATGGTACTTGATTTTCTGTAAACACACAATACTTCCAGGACTTGCTTCCACGGCGTCTACCGCCGGGACAACAGCACTTTCTCAATATATACGACCAGCTGGTACATGGCTGTGGCGACAAAAGCGATAATGATCAGGCTCGACATCACGAGCGTGAAATTGAAGACCTGAAAGCCGTATATGATGAGATAACCGAGCCCCGATTTCGCGACAAGAAACTCGCCGACAATAACGCCCACCCACGACATGCCGACATTTACCTTGAGCGTGGAAACGATGGCGGGGAACGAAGAGGGAAGAATAACCTTGAAGAATACCTGTCTCCGGTTCGAGCCGAACGATCTGACCACTTTGACCAGATTGGGGTCCACCCCGCAAAAGCTGTTGTAAACGACCAGTGTCGTGACAATAATCGTTATCGACAGCGTCGTGACTACTATAGAAGTGAACCCGGCTCCGAACATGACAATAAAGATCGGGCCGAGGGCCACCTTCGGCATGCTGTTAAAAACAACCATATAAGGATCAAGCACCGCCGACAAAAAGGGAGACCACCAAATTGCGACGGCCAGCAGCGTGCCAAGCAGCGTGCCGAGCACAAAGCCGGCCGCCGTCTCTCCCAGGGTAATCCCCAAATGATGCCACAGACTGCCGTCGGCCATATTTACATAGATCTGCCGAAACACTTTGGACGGATAGCTGAACAGCAGCCGATCGATCCAGCCCAGTCTGGCGGCTGTTTCCCACGCCGCGAAGAACAGCACAAGCAGACCCCCCTGGACGGCAAAAACCGCTCTTTTCCGGAGCCGTTTCGCCCGCTTGAATTCCTCATGACGGCTGCTCAGCCATTCCGAACGGGAAGCCGCGGTTCCGGTGTTCTCCGTTCGCGCTTTATTCACAAGCCTTCCCCTCACTTTGCTCTAGCCTTCGATCTTCCCGGCTGCACCCTCAATCTTGCCCCCAAGCTCCATCTCCTTCCACAGCTCATGGAACAGTTCCGCAAATCCAGGCTGATCGCGTGCATAGAGAGGAGGGGTATTCGCGATTCGATCCGGAATCTCGAACACCCGGCGGATTCGGCCCGGGTTCCGTTCCAGCAGTATGACACGGGTGCTGACCGCGATCGCCTCCGACAGATCATGGGTAACGAGGACAGCTGTCTTTCCGCGCCTCCGCAACGTTTCGGCTACCAGATCCTCCAGCTGGAGCTTGATTTGATAGTCCAGCGCCGAGAACGGCTCATCCAGCAGCAGCAGACCCGGATCGGTTGCCAGCGTCCGCACGAGCGCGACCCGCTGGCGCATTCCGCCCGAGAGCTGGCCCGGGTAATAATGCTCCGTTCCTTTCAGCCCCATATCCGCGAGCAGCTCAAGCGTCTTCCTCCGGCCCGTTTCGTCTAGGCGGCCGGTCAGTTCGAGACCCAAAGCCGCATTGCCCAGTATGCTCCGCCAGGGTAACAGATAATCCTGCTGAAGCATATAGCCGACTTCCGGAGAAGGGCCGCTCACGGGACGGCCGTTCACATGCACTTCACCCCGGGAGGGCGGGAGCAGCCCGGCGATAATCGACAACAGCGTCGTTTTGCCGCAGCCGCTCGGTCCGACCAGACTGACGAATTCGCCGTCTCTAATCTCAAGATTCAGATCCTCCACCGCAAGGGAAGCTTCCCTGTCACCCAGATAAGCGTGCGTGACCGATTTTAATTCCACAACCGGCGGCATACAAGACCCTCCTTTAGGAATGGCGTTCAGGGTGCAAAAAACGATTATTCTCCGCTCCCCGCCTTCTCCGCAAACGTGTTATTCACAATTTTGGACGCCGGAACCCGTTCTTTCAGTTCTCCCGCGTTTTCCATCACATCAAGCAAATTATTCCATTCCTTGTCGTCGATGACCGGATTCAGTGCGTAGGTATCCTGTTCCTTATAGCGTTTAATCGCCGAGACGACGATGTCACGGTCCGTATTTTCGAAATAAGGCACGACCGCGCCGGCAATTTCCTCTGGACTGTGCTGTTTCACCCAAAGCTGGGCTTTTTGCAGCGCATTGGTGAACTTTTGCACGGTGTCGCTATTTTTCCCGATAAAGCTGCTCTTGGCCATAAATACCGTATACGGCAAATAACCGCTCTCTACCCCGAATGAAGCGATGACCTTGCCCCGGCCTTCCCGTTCAAAGATCGACGCCTGCGGTTCGAACAACTGCACGTAGTCCCCGGTTCCCGAAGCAAACGCGCTCGCAATATTCGCAAAATCGATATTCTGGATCAGCTTAAGATCGGCAGACGTATCGATCCCCTTCTTTTTAAGCGTGAACGCGCCGGCCATCTGAGGCATGCCGCCTTTTCTTTGTCCGAGGAATGTCGACCCTTTGAGTTCGCTCCAGTCGAAATTCGGATGGTCTTGGCGGGCGAACAGGAACGTGCCGTCTCTTTGCGTCAGCTGGGCGAAATTGATGACCGGATCATCCGATCCCTGCTGATACACGTAGATCGACGTTTCCGAGCCGACAAGCGCAACGTCGATTGCTCCAGAGAGCAGCGCCGTCATCGTCTTGTCTCCGCCGGGGATGGTCTGAAGCTCGACATCCAGCCCCTCCTCCTTGAAAAATCCCTGCGACAGCGCCACATATTCGGGTGCATAAAAGACGGAACGCGTGACCTCGCCAACCTTCACCTTGACCGTTTCCGATTTGCCGCCGCCGCAACCAGCAAGCAGCGAGACGGCAAGCCCGATCACCAGCAGCAGCGCTGCTGATCTTGTTGTTCTACCCATATTGCAAATCTCTCCTTTCTCCCATGGGTTACCCCTTCTTGATCTGAACCGCTTCGAAGCGAAAGCCCCGCTTGTAGTGGGATTATTTAAATATATGCGGGTGCCTATGGTTTGGTTAAAGAGGGTAAGGGAAAGGAGATCAGTAAGGAGGAAAGTTTAAGAAAAAGCATGAATATAGGGGGAGATACTGAAGCGATATTCAATCACGCCGATGTTGCTTCGCCGGTCATTTTGCGGCTACAAGCGGTTTCAATTGCAGTAACCATCGGAGAAAAGCGGCGCTGAACTGATCCTTGCCAACAGGCGCCGCCGACATCCAATCCTCTTCACTCCCGCAGCTCATGCGCAGCAGCCATCCGCATGAAAGGTCTGCAAGGAATGACGCATACTGAAAAGACCAGCCGCCGCAGCTTCTGGAGCATATCCGCAGCTCTCCTGTCAAATGCCGGCTTTTCACGCTTTGGGCAAACAGGGCGGACAGCCCGGAGTCGCCTGTCGCCGCCTCCATTTGCCGGCTCAGTTCGCTTAGGGAGCTGAAGGCCGCCTTCTTTCTGATTTCTTGGTACTCATGTCTGGACATCAGAAGGGCGGGACTGTCCCCGGAGCTTGTTTTCGGCAGGGAAATGCCGTCCAGCAGAAGGGTCCGAACGCCTTCCAGATTATCGGCTTCCTTCAGCTCATAGGAGGAGCTGGCCGATGTTTTATGGCAAACTACGAGTATTTTATCCTTGCTCACATATACAAACAGATCGTTCTCCGTACCACTGCTGATGTAATGCAGGCGGCACATCCGTTCCGTTTCTTCCGTCAGTTGGAGCAGCTCTCTTTCCCGGGGCTCCTTCCCGCCTTCAGGCATCAAAAAACGCGATAATTGCTTTGACTCATCTTCGTACACTGCGATCGGTTCCTTCCGGTTATCTGAAATAGAGACGCCAAACCTTTCAATTCCGGCGAAAATATAGCAATCTTTATGTTATCATAAGCTAATTTTAAGGTAAAATTAAGAAATAACGGGTAATATCTATATCATGAAATAACTGTAACGAGGTGATTTCAAATGAAAATGCTGATTACATTCCAGAACAAGCTCGTACCCGTATATTTTACTACGGAAAATAAGCAGCCGACACAAAAAGTGCTCAGACTGTTGACCAGCACGCTTGAACTCAAAATCAACAAAGGTAAAAATGCTCTCAAAAAATGTTTAAATTCTTTGATCAGTATCGAAATTAAAGGCTCCGAGGCCATTTTGCACAGTTATAGCGAAAACGATTCCCTGGCGCTTTCCCTCTATTAAATGGTGCTGGTCCCGGATGTTCTTTCCAGCAGCAAGAAAAGGCAACTTCCTTAAGGAAGTTGCTTTTTTATTTGGGCCCTTCGAGTCTCTGCGCGAGCACGGGCTGTATCATCCTATCTTATGGTTGTTGTTCTCCGCCTTTTCCGCCCGTTGAATCCGAAGCTGAAACAGCTTAACCAAATTGATTCTCGTCTGGTCGTGACAGTTGTCCAATTTTTTAATAATAAAACGGTCAATGGACATGTCAATCGCTCCTTTAATCGTTCTGCAGGGAGTGCAGGAGAACATTCCCTGCCCGCCTTGTATCCCCTATTTACCCGGCCTATCGCATTTTAAACGGGCCGTTTGGCGCCCAGAATGCGAATACGGCCTCCATTATACAGGTCCATTGGCCTGCTCCATTTGCCCGTCTTCTATATATTGACACCAGCCATGTCAAAAAAACGCTCACATTCAAATATGTTGAGGGGCCGATACGGAAGAAGTCAGAATGTAGGCCGGCAAAAAAAGTTTGAATTTTTTTTGTCTTTTTCTCACACTCGAACATCTGCCCCGCGATCGGTCCCAAAATGGAAAGACCCTGGGATAAACCCTATTGGGTCAATCCTCCGCTTCCCTCCGCCAACCGTATTTTCGGGAACGCGAGGAAGCCGTTTTTTGCACGGAGCCGGCCCCGCTTTTCCGCTTGGATTTGGCCTCCTTGGCGGTTTGATACTGAAGCTCGCGCTGAGTTTTGCGGTAGCTCTGCAGCCGTTTCTCCTCAAGCTCCCCGCTGCTGACCGCCTCCAGAACGGCGCAGCCCTCTTCGCGTTCATGGCGGCAGTCCGCATACCGGCAGCGCTCTGAAAGCTGCCCGATATCGGCGAATGCGAGATCCAGCCCGCCTTCGTCCTCCCACAGCTGTAGCTCCCGCATGCCGGGGGTGTCGACGATCACGCCTCCGTTCGGCAGAAGAAACAGCTCCCGGCGCGTCGTTGTATGGCGGCCTCTGCTGTCATCCTCCCTTACTTCCCGGGTAAGCTGAAGATCGGCGCCGCAGAGCCAATTGACGAGCGTCGATTTACCGCAGCCCGAAGACCCGGTCAGAGCGACCGTCCGGCCTTCCCCGACATAGGGCAGCAAGGATTCGCGCCCGCTGCCTAAATGCGCGCTAACCGCATGCACCGGAACACCGGGAGCGGTCATTTCCATCTCCGCGATTTTAGATTCCGGATCATGGCATAAATCCGCCTTGGTGAGCAGGATAACCGGCGACGCCCCGCTGTTCCAGGCCATAATGAGATACCTCTCCATGCGCCGCAGATTGTAGTCATCATTCAGCGCGCTGACCAGAAACAGCGTATCGATGTTGGCGGCAACGATCTGTTCCCGCGGCTGTGATCCTGCCGCCTTCCGGGATATGACGCTGCGGCGGGGCAGCACGCCGTGAATGATAAGATGCCCACCGTCCGCCCTTTTGACCGAGGTCCAGTCTCCGACAGCGGGGTATTCTCCGAAGGTCTCAAGGGAGTGCCGGAGCCTGCCCGAAAGTTCCCCCCACTGCTCTCCGTCATCCGTCCGTATCCGATATTTGCTCCCGAAATCTCCGACAATCCGCCCGGGAATGAGAGTTTCTCTTTCCGTTTCGTGGATTGTCATGCCGCTCCATTGATTAATCCAATATTCATTCCATCCGTATTGCCGTATCGTCATGCGATACCTCCATTGTTAGATTATTCTTCTTACACAATCTTTCATTCTTCTGAACCGGGAACCGCGCTTATTGGCTGGGATACCAGCCGCGTATAACGCAAAAAGCCCGCCGGAACTTAAATCGTTCCGGCGGGCGGAGAGAGGCAGGGTCCCTTTGCTCAAGAGACATCTTGACCTATCGTCTTGCGTATACAGCGTCGGGGTCCAATGGACGCCTAATCACTGTGAACGCGCATATGCGGTCAGACTTCTCCAAGTCAATCGGCATACGCAAAAAAGCCGCCGGAACCGATACGGTCCCCGGCGGCGCTGACAGTCAATAAAAGTGCGCGCTGACGCTGCGGCGTCTACTTACGCCCGCAGCCTGTTCCCGGAAGACACGTATCCTGAGCAGTAACAACCGACAAAACCCAAGCCGTATAAACTGTCATAATACATCCTCTCCTTCCGGTAATTTATGGTGTCATCATAAACGGGAGAGAGTCCCGCTGTCAACCCTGAGTCTGCCCATATTACAAAATACTGCGTAGCTCATGGAGCTCATCGATGGTCTTCCAGGGCTTCACATCCAGCTTGTCGTCCCACGCATGGTTGCGGCGAAGCCAGATTCCCTTCATTCCGGCGCGCCCCGCGCCCCAAATATCGTTTACGGGATGATCCCCGATGAACACGGTCGCTTCCGGACCGTAACCCAGCCTGTCCAGCGCCAGGCGATAGATGGCGGGGTCCGGCTTGCTGATTCCGGCCTCGCCGGAAATCACGATCGATTTGAAATGGCTGCGCAATCCAAGAAAATCGATTTTCCCGTGCTGGATGTCGCTTTTTCCGTTCGTTAACAGACCAAGCTCATAGCCGCGTTCCCTCAGAAACCCAAGCGATTCGACCGCATGCTTCATCAGCGCGCCATGACCTGAATAATTCAAGTCGTAAAATGCGCGGATCTCTGCAGCCGAAACGGATTCCCGCCAAGGCAGAACCTCGCTCAGTTCCCGGAAAAATCCGTCCTTGTCCCGATACCCGTCGGCATCCCTGACTATGATATCTTCCACGATTTCCAGCTGACGGTCCGACTCCAGATGGCCGAGAAAATGAGAGACAAACTGCGTGCTGAAGCTTCGAAACGTGCTATCTCTGTCCATAAGCGTATTGTCAAGATCAAACAGCAAAGCTTTAACGGTTTCCATACCTGATTCCCCTTGCTTTTCTTAATGCGTCGTCGCCCGTAAGCGGGCTTTCAGGAACCATTGTACTATGGCGCTTTACTCTAAGTGAAGACCGTTTCGCAAAAAAGGTGAATCTGGAGCGTTCTTATACTTTCCGAACAAAATCATTGGCATTTAACGGGATGCGCCGATGATTCCTTAAACTGACAAGGAAATAAACAACTGGCAAGCTCAAAAGCAAGCATCCAGCGGCAATCATTCCGCTCACTTGCCCGTATTGATAGGCGGCGCTCCCCACCCATGAGCCGAAGGAACCGCCAAGATAATATCCAACCATATAGAGTGAATTCAAACGGCTGTGATGTGCCGGATTCAGGCGGCTTAAACGTCCTTGGTTTAACGTCATGTTCATTCGGGAGCCTACATCAAGCACAAAAGTGACAGCTATGAGCACTGATAAATGAGACCAACCCATGCCTAATAGTACAAAAGAGAATATCATCGTCAGCAGCGCAGCCACATTCCAACCGCGGGCATGATTGCCGTCCGACAGCCGGCCTGCGAAACCCGCCGCCAAGGTGCCTGCGATTCCGATGACGCCGAATGTTCCGTTGATCCCGTTCCCGAAATGATAAGGCGCGCCGTTCAGAATAAATGAAAGGGGGACCCAGAAGACATTGAAGGCGGCAAAGGCGGCCGCACCGAAAAAAATCGTTTCCCTCAATACCGGCTCCTCCCTGAGCAGGGGAACCATTGACCGCATGATTTGTATGTACGAACTTTGCTTCCGGACCGAATCTTTCGGCAGCTTCATAAACAGATAACCGGCTAACAGCAATAAAATGCCTCCTGCAAGCAGATGTACAGTCCGCCAGTCATATAGTTGTCCGATCCATCCACCGGCCACACGGCCTACCAGCACACCGAGGAAGACGCCGGTCAGCAGCCTTCCCGTTACCGCTCCTTTTTTTGCCGAATCCATGTTTGAAGAAACGAACGGAATAATGAGCTGCGCCGCAACCGTGCTGAACCCCAGGCCAAACCCGGCAATCAGCAGAAGCCTGAGCGAAGGCATAATCGTCATTGCAACCAGCCAAAAAGCCGACAGGAGCAGGCTGGCAAGAACCAGCTTTCGTCTGTCAAAGCGGTCGCCAAGCGGAACGATAAATAATAAACCGAGCGTGTAGCCCACTTGAATGACCGTGAACAGTAATCCTGATTGATTCTGATGAACATTAAAACTTTTGGCGATATCCGAAAGCAAAACCTGATCATAATACAAATTGGCAACGGCAAGCATGCACACAAAGGTAAGCAGCCATTGCAGAGCTACAGGGAAAAGCTTAAGCTTTGCGCCAGATTCCATGGCAGATCATCCTCTCTACTTGAATACGACCCAGTGTATAATGAACTCTGGAGGTTAAGAAGAGACGCGTGATCCTAGGATTGGCGGACCTATGCAAGCGAAAGGGGCGGCTTTGTTGTGACACAAGACAAGCATCAGGAATTGGGGCTTTTTTTAAAGAAAAAACGCGCTTCGCTCACACCGGAGCAGGTTTGTTTACCTACGGGAAGCAAACGGCGGGTTGAGGGATTACGCCGCGAGGAAGTTGCGGAATTGGCCGGTTTAAGCATAGATTGGTATGTTCGTTTGGAGCAGGGCAGGCCTGTCCGCCCTTCAGCTGAGGTATTGCTGACCTTAAGCGATGCTCTGCAGCTAAATCGAAAAGAACAGGAATATTTGTATACTCTGGCGGCGCAGCGGCTGCCCGGTGAAACACCCGAATCAATTAAAGTCAGTTCCGGAATGCAGCAGTTTCTGGATTTGCAAAATCCTTATCCCGCTTATATCACCGACCACGAGTGGAATATCATTGCCTGGAATCAGGCCGCATTGTCGGTATTCGGGGATTATTCGGCAATGACCAGGCTGCAGCGCAATTCAATCTGGCGCTCGTTCATGGACCCATATATGGAAAAGCTGCTGGACAACTGGGAAGGTCATGCCAAACTGCGCGTGAGTCAGCTAAGAATGGTCCACAGCCAGTTTCCGGAGAATCCGGGACGGACGGAATTGATTAATCAGCTCCTTCGGCACAGCGGCAAATTTGAGAATTGGTGGAATGAACAAACCATTGCGGGGACGCCGGAAGGCAAGAAACTGATCCATCATCCTGACGTCGGCGATATTCGCCTGAGCTATCTTTCCTTTCAAGCGGAAGAGCTGCCGAATGCGACGATTACCGTCCACCTGGCAAGCGACACGGAATCAAGACAGAGGCTGGAGCGGCTGCTGGATAACAAGATTTCATGACAAGAAGAAACGCCTGACGGCGTCTTTATAAGACGCAAGTACATTTCTCGTAGAAATATAAGTCAAAATGTTAAGCCTCCGGCTTATACTTTCTTATATTTGAGCATTTTGCATTAATCTGAGCCCTTGTCACACAAAGGAATTTTGAGCATAAAAAAGGACTTCACACCAACTTGGAGAAGTTTTTTGGTAACGACACCAAAACACTCAAGAGGAGGAAGCCCCTTTTGTATATTCTCCAAGAAAGTCTATTTTCCTTTGAAGAGCTTCAAAAAATCGAATCCAAAGAACGACTGCCCATCTTTTTCAGTGCATTGGACCTGAGACCGTACGCGAGACAATTGAGAAATCCTTCACCCCGGGGAGCGGATGGGCACTGCCGTCAAGGCATTCTTCGTGCATTACTCGCGGCTCCCTTAGAGAACATGGATACGTTCACTGCCCTAGCGCGCAGACTGGAGTTTGACCTTCGTTTCCGTTACCAATGCGGACTTCGGCTGGACATTCCTGCCCCTTCGATTTCCACGTTAAGCCGGGTTTTTGCCGAGTTGACTCACAAAAGCCTTGCCAAGCAGCTGTTTGAGGATCTTGTGGCTCAGTGCCAAGAAGCTGGAATCATCGACGGCACGCATGTCGCCATCGACAGCGCAGCCATTCACGCCTATGAGAAAAAAGAACCCAAGCGAAAAAGCGAACTTACCGGCAATGCCAACTGGGGAGTTAAACTCGATACGTTTGGAAACAAAGTCAAGTGGTTTGGCTATAAGTTGCATCTGGCTGTTGATACCAAGAGTGAACTTCCGATTACACTAAAAGTTACACCTGCACATGTGAATGATGGGGACGAGGGACCCACGCTTATAAAGCAATCCGTCGACCGATGTAAGACCCGATTCTTCATGTTGGATGCGGGTTATGACCAAATGAAAAACTACGAGGCTGCCCGAAACGTTAAGGCCCAAGCGATTATTCCCATGAATCCGCGGAATGAAAAAGAACCGCCTGCAGGCATAACCGCCAAAGGAACACCTTGCTGTTCGATGGGGTTTCCGATGACGTATTGGGGACAGGAGAAAGAACGTTTGAAATTCCGCTGTCCGCACGCCACGGGAAAAGTCGAATGCCCCTTGGGCATGGCGGCTTGTTCTACCTCCAATTATGGCATGGTGGTCAAGGTCGACACGCAGCAAGACCTTCGCCGCTATGCGATGCCACACCGGGAAAGTCGGGGCTGGAAGGGACTCTACAACAAACGAACCAGTGTAGAACGATGCAATTCTCGAATGAAGACCTATTTAACCGCAGACCAATTGCATGTTTGGGGCATTCAAAAAGTTACGACTCACCAATATTTGAATGCCATTGTGTTGCTTGCTTCAGCACTTGCCATCGCGAAGCAACGAGTCCAAAACGCCGCTTGAATTTTAAGTTTCACCAAAATTCTGCCCGTCTGTCCTTTTATCGCTCAGCTCTCACAAGATTGAGATTTCGCTGTAGCCTAAGTCTGACTTTGAATCAAAATATGAATTATGCAAAATGCTCATTTTAAAAAAACAAGCCCGCCAAAGCTCTGCAGTTGCCGTCCTGCAACTAAATGTGCAGTTCGGCGTTACCGGTCAAAGCCCGGCTGCAAGCGCTGGCGGCTTGTGTCACTTAAAATGCTCACGGCGGTGGGTCAGCATCAATTCATCTTCCGTGATATACAGCGGAAATGGCGGCGTTTCCTTCAAATATCTTTGACTGGAAAGCAAGTGATAGTGAACCTCGGGAAGCGCTGCTTCTTCACGCAGAGGAAGCTTGCCTGTATCGCTGATATAGTTATCGACCGCTGACTGCACCATATCGAGAAAATAGGGAATGTCCTTATCCCCTTCCTCAAAAATTTCAAACGTTTCCCTAGACATATAGAACTTTTGCTCGGATCTTCCGCCCAAATAACGGGCCAGCCGGGACAAATCGATACTTTTGTCGTCCTTCATCAGGACGGTACGGTTGATTTTGGCGGGCATATCCAATTCGAATTGGCGAACGGCCTGTTTAACATCCGGCAACGTTACGGTGATCTGGCTTGGGACGGGTTCTTTCTTAAACTTTTTAAAAAGCATTTCGAAAGACTCCTTTCTAGCTGCCATAGATAACGCTTACAATTCTATTTTATGCCAAACTCTAAATTTTAATCAACTAAAATTCTTACTGTCACAGAACCGTACGATTTATAAGACGATTATTTGACAGATTCCCAATGCGTCCATATTTCTCGCGGATTCAACTCATACTTGTCGTTCTCCCTGTACATGAACTGATGCATGATAAACTCGCGGCGGATAGTGGCAAAGTCGTCATGGTACTGTTTGATGAAGGCGTTGATTTCTTTCTCGCTGTAGACCACGCCCGGCTTCAACTGTTCGACAATATGCTGCAGGGCGATCAGTTTCTTCTTGTATTGCGCCGGAATCTGCCGCAGACGGCCGTCCTTGGCGAAGAAATTGCGGATCACCGATTCCTTCAGATTCTGTTCCTTGCTCTCCTCTTCCATCTCACTTGCCCCCTTGTCAAAAATAAACCGCAGCGACGCCTCCCCGCCATTCCGGATAAACTCCGGATTCAGCGTAAAGTAAACGGTGTTCTTGTCGCGGCGTTCCTTGATAAGCGCTGCCGAGCGCAGTTTGGCCGCATGATGCGTTACCGTAGGCTGCGACAGATTCAGCTTCTCCGCCAACGCCTGGCCGTGCATTTCCCCCTTCGACAGCAGCAGAAGTATGCGAAGACGGGTGGGATCGGCGAGAGCTTTATGATAACCAACGATTTTATCGAGCTGCAATGCGGACACTCTCCTCTTTGGACGAAACTCATTAGATATATATCTAATTATATTCAAAGAACGACCTTTAAGCAAATGAAAAAGCGCTAGCCCGTCTCCCCTGGAAAAAAGGCGAAAATTGAGGTAGGATTTAGTTTACACGTTTCAGACGTAGACAGAAAGTGCGAGGAAACTACGGGAGGTTGTCCGCTTTATGCATGATGTGATTATTATCGGAGCCGGGCCTTGCGGCTTGTCCGCCGCTATCGAATGCCGCCGGCAGGGCCTCTCCGCAATTATTGTGGAGAAGAACTTTATTGTCCATTCCATCTACTTGTACCCTACTCATATGCAGTTCTTCAGCACCCCGGAGCTGCTGGAAATCGGTGATGTACCCTTTACGACACCGAATGAGAAGCCGTTCCGCCACGAGGCGCTCGTCTACTACCGCAAGGCTGCCGAGAAGCACGGCCTGGAGATTGCCGCATATGAAGAAGCGACCGCTATCGAGCGGCTCGAAGACGGGAAATTCGGCGTACATACGGTGAACCGGCGCGGCGAGCGCCAGACCCGGCGGGCGGCCTCCGTCGTGATATCTACCGGCTACTTCGACCAGCCGAACTGGATCGGCATTCCCGGAGAGGATTTGTCCAAAGTGACTCATTATTTCGGAGAAGCGCATCCGTACACCGGCATGAAAGTCGCGATTATCGGAGGCAGCAATTCGGCGGTCGACGCAGCCCTGGAATTGATGCGGGTCGGAGCGGAAGTCGACATGATCTACCGCGGGGACAGCATCTCCGGCAATATCAAGCCTTGGGTGCGTCCGATCTTTGAAAGCATGGTGCAGAAGGAAAGAATCCGGCTCCATCTTTCCTCCAGAGTTACCGAAATTACGGCGGACACGGTAGTGGTATCCTCCGGTTCCCTGCAAGAAACCTGCACAGTGGACAATGATTTTGTTCTGGCGATGACCGGCTTCAGGCCGGACCGCAGGCTGCTGTCCTCGATAGGTGTCTTTATGGACGACGATATGGATAAGCCCGTGTTCGATCCGGCGACGATGGAGACGAACATTCCGGGCGTATACGTGGCGGGTGTGATCGCCTCCGGGCGCAACGCCAATGAAATCTTCATCGAGACGGGACGCCGGCACGGGACGCTGATCGCAGGGCATCTTGCCGGGAAGCAGCCGGCCAGAGACAAGGAGCTGAACTGACAATGGATTATACTTCCCTGCTTCTTCTGGGGCTGGCTGGCCTCGGCATCATCAGCAGCAACTCGACTGTGACCATCGCCATGGTAGCTCTGCTGCTTGTGCGTCTGCTCGGTCTTCACCAGGCTTTTCCGTGGCTCGAAAAATATGGACTGACCGCCGGTATCATCATCCTGCTGGTCGGCGTCATGGCGCCGCTGGCAAGCGGGCGGATTTCGCTGCAAACTATAGGCCAGGCATTCCTCCACTGGAAATCGCTGACGGCCATCGGCGTCGGCATCCTTGTCGCCTATCTTGGAGGCCGGGGAACGACGCTGATCGGTAGCCAGCCGACGATTGTCGCAGGTCTGCTGATCGGAACCGTCATCGGGGTAGCCGTCTTCAAAGGGGTGCCGGTCGGACCGCTTATCGCCGCGGGCATACTGTCGCTCATTATCGGGAGAATGTAATGGAATACACGCTTATTGACTTTTGTTCTGTACAGTGTTTTGATATTTTTAAAACGTATCTAAGGATTATTGCTGCACCCCGAACTTCAGGAGGATAAAGATGTCTAGACAATTTATAACGGAAGCCGTGATGATGGCCATTTACGGCCAGCTGCTGATGCCGAAAACGCCGGTGGAATATATCGTTCCTTACACAACCATACTGGAACTGTACGAGCTCCGGGAGAGCGGCGAGCCGCTGATGAATATTCCCGACGACGACCAGCACGTCAAAGTCAAGATCGGCGAGCTGATCGCCTATTTCGAAGAACCGCTCAACCAGAAAAAAATCCGCCGCTGCCTGAACGTACCCTGGGCCAAAAGTCCGGCCATTCTGCTTGGAGAGCGGTCGCAAATAACGATTATCAACAGTGTGGACAATGCCAGCTACGGCGAGACGTTCGACCCGATTGAAACCGAGCTTCTCCTGACTTCGCAGCGGGAAAAGATTCCGATCCTGACCGACCAGTTCGAGATGATCCACCGGATCATCGACGGCGGCATTCCCGTGACAGTATACGATATCGACGACTTTGAATTCGCCATGGAAGAAGAAACGTTTAGAAGGTCCCACTGACGGGGCTTTCCATTCTTCCGCCGGGCACTGAAATGAAAAGCGGGACCGGGCAAGAGAATCTCCTTGCCCCGGTCCCGTTTGTTTGTTGTTTGGTGTTCCCCTGACATCCGGCATCCCTGGCCGCTTAAGAGAGAGACAGCCCCTCTTACTTATTTGCGCTTGCGGCTGCTGTGGGCGCTTCTTCCCCGCCTGGCGTAGGCTCATACCGGTACTCGATGTCATCTTCTTCCGTAGAATAGACAATGGATAGATTATACCCATCCATATACCACAGGTCCTGCTCCTCCATGTAAAATACGACACCTTCGCAGGCAGCTTCAAGCCCCGGACGCCCCGCAGGCTCCACGGCAATGCCCAGCGAGAATCCGGGATGAAGTCCGCCGCCCGAGCTGTACCGGGGAAACAGGCGGATGCTGACGCCGTCCGTCAAACCGAGTTCCCGCTTGAACCAGGAGGCGGCTTCAGGACTGACAGAAATACTCATAAAGCTTCAACTCCTTTGTCTATTACTTTTATCATACCTTAATCCAAGCTCTATTCCAAACGCCTGCAGAATATAGCGAATCGTTAAAATTCTTTTTTTGTTCGAAAATATGTTTGACAAATTTGCAGAGCCGGTGATAAACTCTGAGGTAGCGAAACGTTGCAAATTATTACCAATCTTAACGAAAGGGTGATCTCGGTGTTTAAATTTACGGATATTCATCACACTATTGTCGGCAGCCTTATCCAACCGAATACCGAAGCAGCCCTGCAGGTGAATCTTTCCCGGAAGCGCGCGTTCTAGCCGCTTTTGTTTCGGGAAGCCGAACATTTTCCTCGCCGGTGCTGTTACGCGCCGTGCGCATGATACGTTTGAGAACCAGGCATATCGTCCGTTAACGGATGATATGCCTTTTTTGCTGCCTACCGAAGCTGATCGATCCGGCTTGACCCTGATCTTATTGCCGACGCAAGTCCACCCTCGAAAGGAAGGGATTTTTCATGTTTTCCGTGTTAAAAGATCTCGGCTGGTTCTTCCGCCGGGAGAAACGGCGCTATACGATCGGCCTGTTCGTGCTGATTATAGCGGGCATCATTGAACTGCTGCCCCCGCGCCTCTTGGGTTCCGCTATCGACGAAATCGTACGCGGCTCCATTACCGCAGGTTCTCTGATCAAGTATATCGCTATGATTATCGCTCTGCTTCTGATCATCTACTGGATTACCTACATATGGATGCGGAGCCTGTTTGGAGGATCGAACCTGGTCGAACGCCTGCTGCGTTCCCGCTTTATGAACCACCTGCTTACGATGACGCCCTCGTTCTTCGAGCGAAACCGCACCGGCGATCTGATGGCCCGGGCCACCAACGACATTCGGGCGGTATCCGTTACCGTGGGCTTCGGCATGCTGACGCTCGTCGACTCCACCATTTTTTTCGCTGTTGTACTCTTTGCCATGGGCTTTCTGGTGAGCTGGAAGCTGACACTGGCGGCCGTTCTGCCGCTGCCGCTGATCGCAGTGGCCATGGTCATCTACGGCAAAGCGATTCATGACCGTTACACCTTGGCGCAGGACGCCTTCGGCGATATGAACGACCAGGTGCTGGAATCCGTTTCCGGCGTGCGGGTCATTCGCGCCTATGTGCAGGAGCGCTTGGATGAGAAGCGCTTCGCAGCTATAACGGATGACGTCTACCGCAAAAATATGGCCGTAGCCAGGGTCGACTCTTTTTTCGAACCGACGATCCGGTTCTGCGTGGGCCTGAGCTACATTATCGGCTTGACGTACGGTATTTATCTCGTTCTCCGCAATCAGATCACGCTGGGCGACCTCGTATCATTCAATATGTACCTCGGCATGATCGTATGGCCGATGTTCGCCATCGGCGAGCTGATCAATGTGATGCAGCGCGGCGGCGCTTCGCTCGAACGGATCGATGAGACGCTGAATGCCGTGCCGGATGTGCAGGACGTTGCTAATCCGGCCGCCGTATCCGATCCGGGCTTAATTGAATTCAATAATGTGACGTTTCGCTACCCATCGTCCACTATCGATAATCTGACCGGCGTCAGCCTGTCGCTGTCCAAAGGCGAGACGCTGGGCGTTGTCGGCCGCACTGGCAGCGGCAAATCGACGCTGCTCAAACAGCTGCTTCATGAATACCCGACCGGAACCGGCAGCATTCTCATTTCGGACGTTCCAATACAGAACATAGCGCTTGACCGTCTTCACAGCTGGATGGGCTATGTGCCGCAGGAACAAATTTTGTTCTCCAAAACCGTGCGCGAGAATATCCAGTTCGGACTTGTGAACGCAAGCGACGACAAGATTCTGGAGGCGATTTCCACCGCAGCCTTCAGCAGCGATCTGGATACGCTGGAAAGCGGCCTGGATACGCTTGTCGGAGAGCGCGGCGTCTCTCTTTCCGGAGGCCAGAAGCAGCGGGTATCGCTGTCCCGCGCTTTTATCGCCGAGCCCGAAATCCTGCTTCTCGACGATGCGCTGTCGGCGGTGGACGCCCGGACCGAAGCGCGGATTGTCGATAACATCCGGTCTCAGAGAGCCGGCAAGACGACTCTGATTTCCACCCACCGCCTGTCCGCCGTCGAACATGCCGACCAGATCGTTGTGCTGGATAACGGGCGGATTATCGAGCGCGGAACCCACGCGGAGCTGCTCGGGCTGAACGGCTGGTACCGGGAGCAGTACGAACGCCAGCAGGTGGAGAATAATCTTAACTAAGAAAAACGAATTTTCACGTGATAAGCAAAGGTCTACCATTCACCAGGGAGGTGCCATCCATCTTGAAACAAAATACGGGCAGACGCCTGCTGCAATATGCGCTGCATGCGAGGACAACATTTATCGCAGCGCTCCTCCTGCTCTCCATCGGAGTCGCAGCGGAGCTGGCGGGCCCTTTTATAGCCAGAAGCATGATCGACAACCATATGCTTGCCATTGAACAGCCTTACTACCAGACCTCGTCGCCAGACGATGCCGCTCTGTACAACAACGCCTATTATAAGCACGGAGACAGGTTCAATCCGGGAGAGGAAAAGGGCGGCGAGGTCCGCCTGCTCCAGGTTGGACGAAGCTTCTATTTCATCGGCCAGCCCGTCGAAGCGGCAAACGGCGAACGCAGCTTTGATGCAGGCCAAGTCACAATCAACAGCGGCGGGGACAAGTTGAGCTATCCGGCCGTTAAACTTACGACGGATGAATTGTTCGCTTTTTACAAACCGGAGCTCCCGGGCATTACCAAGCTGGTCGGACTGTACGGAATGTTCCTGGTCATCTCAATCTTCGCCGAATTCGGCAAGACCTATTGGCTGCAATCATCCGCCAACCAAGTCGTCCGCCGGCTGCGTACGGATGTGTACGCACATATTCAGCGGCTGCCGGTCTATTTTTTCGATAATCTGCCTGCGGGCAAAGTGGTGTCCCGTGTTACCAACGATACCGAAGCGGTCAAAGAACTGTTCATCGCCGTATTGTCGAACTTCGCCAGTGGAATTATCAACATTATCGGCGTCTATACCGCCCTGTTCCTGCTGGATGCCCGACTCGGACTGGTCAGTCTGTTCATCGCCCCGGTCATCGTGGTGTGGGTCATTTTGTACCGCAAGGTAGCAACCAAATACAACACGATCATCCGCTCCCGCCTCAGTGAGATTAACGCCATCATTAACGAGTCGATTCAGGGGATGTCGATTATCCGCATCTTCCGCCGCCAGAAGCAGAGGCTGGACGAATTCGAGACGCTCAACGAAGATTATTTGAAGTACCAGAACAAAATGCTGAATCTCAACTCGCTTACCTCGCATAATCTGGTCGGTTCGCTCCGCAGTCTTTCCTTCGCACTCGTACTCTGGTATTTCGGGTTCGGGAGTCTGAGCGGAGGAACGATCGTTTCGCTGGGCGTGCTCTACGCCTTCGTCGACGTGCTGGGACGGATGTTCCAGCCGATCATCGGCATGGTCAACCAGCTGGCCAACCTCGATACCTCGATGGTGTCGGCGGGGCGGGTCTTCAAGCTCATGGACGAACCGGGCGAGAAGGTGACCGATGGCGGAATGCCCCGTTACAAAGGTGATGTGGTGTTCAAGGATGTCTCCTTTGCCTACAAAAAAGACTTTGTCCTCCGCGACATTTCCTTCGAGGCGCGCTCCGGCGAGACGGTCGCCCTGGTGGGTCATACGGGCTCCGGCAAAAGCTCGATCATCAATCTGCTATTCCGTTTCTACGACCCGCAGCGCGGCTCGATCTCCATTGACGGACAACAGACGACGGACATTCCGAAGCAGTGGCTGCGGAAGCATATGGGCATCGTCCTTCAGGATCCTTATCTATTCACCGGAACGATCGCTTCGAACGTCAGCCTGGAAGACGAGAGCATAACGAGGGAAAAAGTGGAATGGGCGCTCAGAGAAGTCGGCGCGGACCGGCTGCTTGCCCATCTGCCGCAGGGCTTCGACGAGCCGGTCGTGGAAAAAGGCAGCACGCTGTCCGCAGGGCAGCGCCAACTGATCTCATTCGCCCGCGCGCTCGCCTTCGACCCCGCGATCCTGATTCTCGATGAGGCCACATCCAATATCGACACCGAGACGGAGAGCCTCATCCAGCAGGCGCTGGAAGTCCTTAAGAAGGGGCGGACGACATTCATCATCGCCCACCGGCTGTCGACAATCCGCAGCGCTGACAAAATCCTCGTCCTGCACCGCGGGGAAATCGTAGAACGAGGCAGCCACGATGAGCTGATGGCGCTTGGCGGCCGCTATTACCGCATGTATCAGCTTCAAACCGGTTCTGCCGTCCATAAGGATGATACCGCTCAAACTGCCAAGACCGCCCCGGCTGTCCATATTCCGGCCAGTATGCAATCGGCGGGCCGTCAAGGATAAGCCATTCCGCCTTGCCGATGAAACTTTTGATGTCTGCTCTTTATATCTGCCGGCCCCTGTCCCAACGGACAGGGGTCTTCTGCATTTAGGAACTTTCATTGCGAAAGGAACGCATGTTCGTTATAATGGGGTAATCATCCAACGGAACGGAGTGAAGACGCTTTTGATAAGCTACAAAGTATCCAAACGCCAGGCTGCGCAGTTTCTTCTTAAGCATCAGCGTCTCGGCCCTTATCGGCTGCCGAGCGGTAAAGAGAGCGTTTACCGCTATATCCGGCATGCCAACTGCATCCAGTACGACCCGTTGAATATAGCCGGCCATAACCATGAGCTTGTGCTTCAAGCGCGAATCCCCGGCTTTACACCCGGGATGGCGCAAGAACTGCTGTATCAAGACCGGCTGCTGCTCGACGGCTGGGACAAGAATATGTCGATCTATTGCACGGAAGATTGGCCTTACTTCCGCAGACTTCGAGACAGCGCAGCCGCCCGTTACGGTTCCAATGAAGCCGTGATGGCGATGGTCCACAACGTTCGGGCTGAGATTGCGGAGCGCGGCCCGCTCTCCTCTCTTGATATGGGCTGGAAGGACAAAGTCGACTGGTCCTGGGCTCCCGCCAGACTGTCCCGCGCCGCGCTGGAGAGCATGTATTTTTGGGGTGAGCTGTCCGTCCATCACCGGGTTCACACCCGCCGCTATTATGATTTCGCGGATAATCTTCTGCCGAAAGACCTCCTTGCAGCGCCGGAACCCAATCCGTCTGAGGAGTCGTTTCAGGAATGGTACGTACTGCGGAGAATCGGCGCGATCGGTCTGCTGTGGAACAGGGCCGGCGACGGCTGGCTGGGCATAAGCAACCTTAAGAGCGCGGATCGTGACGGAGCGATCCAGCGGCTGCTGCTGGCGGACTCCATCAGGGAAGTGAGGGTGGAAGGAATCAAGCCTCCGCTCTTTATCCGAACTGCTGATGCCCCTGATCTGGAGACGATTCTGAAGTGCAAAACCGGCGAGAGTCCGTTCGATAGCGGACATTACGCCGCTGCTTTGGCTCCCCTCGATAACCTGATCTGGGACAGAGAGCTTATCCGCCAGCTGTTCGGATTTCAGTACCGCTGGGAAGTATATAAGCCTGCGGGAGAACGCCAATACGGATATTACGTGCTGCCGCTGCTGTATGGAGACCGCTTTGCCGCAAGATTCGAGCCTGTTATGGACAAAGCAACCGGAGACCTGATTCTGCGCAACTGGTGGTGGGAAGCCGGAGAGGGACTGCATATTTCCGGCTTAATGGCGGCGGCGAAGTCCGCAGTCTCCACGCTCGCCCGTTCATTAGGCGCACTAAGGATTACGGTGCCTCCGGCAGTAGCCGCGCAGAGCGGCATCGGCGAATGGGATGGAGATCTTTAACTTTCATTATCACAAGAACAAAGCCTCTGCCGGCGTTCCCGCCGGACAGAGGCTTTGTTCTTTCGGTTACATGACTTTCTCATTGATTGCGCCGTTTTAAATTGGCCGGAGGATAACCTCCGAGCATATCTTCCTCTTCCAACTTGCCTTCCAATCCCAGCTTATGGTACAGCTCCGTACAATATCCCTGCAGCTTCAGTTCCAGAGCGCCTGCTTTATTCTTGAACCTCTTCAGTTCCCTGATGATACGGGTTCTGCCGGAAGGAGTAAACGTATCCTGAATGCGTTCCTTGAAATAATCATGGACGATATAATTTCTCTGCTTCCAAACATGGTGCAGCTGCGCCGTTTCTTCCTCTGAGAACGGAAAATGATGTTGGATTTCCTTGATGAGCTGGCCGAGTGAATTGCCAAGCTTACGTTGATATAAATCCGACAAATCCGCCTCGGATGGCAGGGTGCCCTGGGAAAGCTTTGTCAGCAGTAGCAGATTGGTGAGCTGCTGCTCCAACGCCTGGCAGTAGTACACGGCCAGTCCGAAATAGGCGAACAGTTCTTTGGAATGTTCACTCTCCGGTAATTGTGTATCCTCCTTCATCTGTCCTCCGTTGTCATGTTTCGTAATTGATTTGATATTAATTCGGTGCTTATGTATGAACAATAATTCGCCAAGCTCCCTTTGATTCCCTCTTCCTATTGTAATATGAGCGTTCTAAAAAAATCAAAACCACCCGTATAACGGGTGGTTTGTTCTGCGGCTGAAAGCCTTTATTACTGGCCAGCCCTAAAGGGCACTGAATGGTTCGCCAACCGCACTACTTTTACTGCTACCCCTAAAGGGGTTTTCTATTTCTTCTTCTTTCGATTATCTTTGATCTCTTCTCCTGTAAATGGATCAATGTATTCCATGATTGTTATTTGTTCCGCGACGATATCCTCCTGCAGTTGATTTTGGATATATTCTTGTATCACTTTCTTGTTCCTTCCGACGGTATCCACGTAAAACCCTTTACACCAAAATTTCCGATTTCCATACCGATACTTTAGGTTGGCATGTCGGTCAAAGATCATCAAGCTGCTCTTTCCTTTTAAATATCCTATAAACGCCGATACACTGAGCTTTGGTGGAATACTCACCAGCATATGAATATGATCTTTACACGCTTCTGCTTCGATAATTTCTACATTCTTTCTTTCACATAGTTGTCTCAGTATTTTCCCAATATCTTGTTTCAATTTCCCATAGATTACTTGGCGTCTATACTTTGGGGCGAACACGATATGGTACTTACAATTCCATTTTGTATGTGCTAAACTGTTCACATCAGATGACATCTGTATTCCTCCTATTGTGCGATAAATTCGGTTGGCGAACCAAATTTATTGTAACATTAGGAGGAATTTTTTTTGATACATCGCTGGAAGCTCTCCCGAACCATACGCATAGCGTATGGTTTTCTTTTGCCAATCAAAGGCCAGCTTCCGCAGAAGCTGGCCCGTTAGCTATTTATAAGATTGGTTGTCCCTTTATACTCAGATCAATACAGCGACGGCTTCGCTTATTTCGCGGCAGGCCTTCGCACAGTCCAGACAAGCGTCGATGCAATTCCGGCAGTGCGTCTGCTCATACCTACCGCATTCCTTGGCAGTGGCTTCGCAAATATCCGCGCATAGGCTGCAAATATCGGCAACGTACGGACTTTGGCGGGTCATGGCCTGGATCGCATAAGCGCAAATATCGGCGCATTCCCGGTCCATCCGGATGCAATCCCGCAGCAGTGCAAGGTCATATTCTTTCAGGCTTGAGACATAGCTTGAGTTACAGGCGTTCATACATTTAAGACAAGCGTCAATGCAGTCCTGGTATTGAATTCGGGTCATAGCCTTAAACCTCCTGCAATCTGATGTTGTATGCCTTAGTATTAACCTCCGGCCGCATAGACGAATCAGCGGTGCCCCTCCCGTTCCCCCGCCCATCCCTTTTTAAAAGCCGTATGATCCCTGATGCCATGATGCTACAAACTTCGTTTTACAGACGCCGGCCGGCTGAACAATCGCCCTTCCAAATGCAGCAGTTTCTTGCGCAGATCCCCTGACGAGAAATGCTCTCCGATAAATACCGCCACGTCCCGAACATCTCCCTGCGGGGTGATTTTTATAAAATCCGACTCTTGATAAGCGTATTGAAAGAGGAATCGACCCGAAGTATCATTAAAGGTCAGCACTCCCTTAGCTCGGTATACGTCGGCCGGTAATTCCTTGATAAAGGCTTCGAATTCCACGCTATTAATCGGATTCGTGAAAAAATGCGTGTACGCCATAACATGGTCATGAGCAGCACGGCCCGTATCTGCGGCGACAGTCTCTTCCTCTTCCGTGAAGCCTTCGCCGCCAGCTTTGGAGCCTGGAGATTGGTCGTCAATCGCCCCGTCCGAGGTTCCCGCAAGCGATGCGTTATCCGAGGAATCAAGCAGATTATCCAAGTCTACCTCGCACCGTACGGCCGGAATAATCTCCGCATAAGCATTCCATTTTCGGAGTACCCCGCTCACTTCTACTGCCTCTTCCGGAGACACGCGGTCCGTTTTGTTCAGAATGAGCGCGGAAGCGCTGCGGATTTGCTCCTGCATTAGCCGGTAAGTGGCGCCCTTCTGCTCTCTGTACAGTTGGAGAAGATGGGCTGCGTCGACTACGGTAATCAAGCCCTTCAGCTCGACTTTGCTGTATAGCGACGTTTCGGTAACGTTATCGATGATATCCAGAGGATTAGCCGCACCCGTAGCTTCGATCACGATCACATCGGGCGATTCTCTCTTCATAAGTGTAGTAAGCTCCATGCTGAGATCGGCGCTTGCCGAGCAGCAAATACATCCCGACAGAAGCTCGGCCATCGGCACGGATTCGTCGACCAGCATGCCGTCAAAGTTAACATCTCCGAGTTCGTTCATGACAACGGCCGGACGCATGCCCTTGTTCTTCCAAAACTCCAGCAGCCTATACAGCAGAGTCGTCTTTCCGCTGCCCAGAAATCCCGACAAAATATATACAGGAACAGCATTTTCCATTAATTTGATCTCCCCCCGGGTTCTCTTCTGTAAGCGAGTGTACTACATTCCTTGGCAGTGAAGCAACCTCATAAATAACAATGTAAGCGATTTTTAGGTAATTGTTAACATTATATTGCGTCAGCACATATCTTCGTTTTCTTGCGGCCGGTGTTCTATTCCACTATGATAGGGGCATGCGAATTTCCACGAAAAAAAAGCGTCAAGGAGTGATAATCACCGATGAGTTCAGTCGAACAGCACCGGATGGAAGCGCCGGATTCGGTCAATTGTTATGTAATTACAGTCTCGGACACCCGGACGATGGATACGGATAAGAGCGGCCTGCTTATCGAGACTTTGCTTGAAGAGTCCGGCTATAAAGTTGCCGGGCGGACCATTGTGAAGGATAACTATGACGATATCCGCGAGCTGATTCACATTTGCGCAGCAGACAGCGCCATCGAAGCTGTGCTGCTTACGGGCGGCACCGGAATTGCTCCTCGCGATTCCACCTATGAGGCCGTAGAGTCGCTGCTTGACAAGACGATGCCCGGATTTGGAGAGATTTTCCGATACTTGAGCTATGCCGAAGACATCGGAACCGCGGCCATCTTGAGCCGGGCGGTTGCCGGAACGATCGGGAACACCGCCGTGTTCTCCATGCCCGGATCGACAGGTGCGGTCAGGCTTGCGATGACCCGGCTGATCATTCCCGAGCTTCGGCATGTGATGCGGGAGATTTATAAGTCTTCCTGAAGCTCCGCTTCACCTTTTATCACCGGCCTCCGCTCTTGCCGGACCCCTCTTTGCCGGATCTATTATGGGGTCCGGTTTTTTGCATTGACATTTCCAAATCCATCCTATAAAATGTTGAACACTTTTCGCGAAAGTGGTTTTTGATTAACCATTTGGTTAATCGGAAAGGAACATAATGAGCTCATTGCCATCCTTGCATCATAAAATCAAAACCGTCGTCAGTCCCTTCCATGAAATGCTGTGCAGCCTGCATGTACTGTTCCAACCCGAGCATCATCCAAGGCGGCTTCAGTGGTCACAGGAGCTGCTCAAAGAAATGCCGCCGCATCTTCGGGATGGTATCCGCCAAATTGGCGGATTAACCGACTGCTGGACCGCATTAATGGATCTGGCAGACCATTCGGGACTGCCTATGACCTGCCGTAAAGGCATAGATGCGCTGAACAGCCTTCCGGATGCGGAACTGGTCCATCTTGCGTTAAACAATGAAGTGCCGATCGGCAGCGTCATCCAATGGATGAACGGCACAAGAGGGCTGGAAGCGGAGGAATTGGAGGAAGCAGGGCTGTCCCTGCTCGACTCGCTGGTTGAATTCCGCAAGCTGCTAGCAGACACGTTAACACTTTACGAGGAATCCTTTTTCCGCCGGGAATGGCAGGTTGTTGAACCCTGGCTGCAGACGGCCGCCGCCGCCTTTCAGCAGGAGGCCGAAAAATCCGCTGAAAAAGCCGTCGCATCCCTGCATCCGCGGCTTTTTGCGGAGAAAGGGGCGATTACCGCCCAAAAAGCGAAAACGTACCATTTTGCCTATGACAGCCTGGAGCATATTTATGTGTTTCCCAGCACCTTCATGTTCCCGCATCTCTTAATCGGCTGGTGCGGAAAAGATCTCTATCTGCCGCTTGCCGTCGACATTCCGGAGCTGCCGTACAACGATTCTCCGCCGGCCGATCTGCTTCTGCGTTTCAAGGCGCTTGGCGACGAAACACGGCTCAAGATCGTGAAGCTGCTGTGGAAAGGACCGCACTGCACGAAGCAGCTTGCTCCCGTTCTCGGCATTTCCGAAGCAGCCGTTTCCAAGAATCTGAAGCTGCTGTCCGAAGCCGGTCTGATCAGGGCCAAACGCCGGGGAAGCTACCAATTCTACTCCGCCGACAAAGAGGAATTTGAAATGACTCTTGTGCTGCAAAGACAATTTCTGGAACAGTAACCTAAAGCAAGAGCCGTAAAAAGGAGCGCTTGAAAATGTGGCACACCGCCGTCGCGACATTGGTCAGGAACCAAAGGTCCAATCTCAGAGCTTATCCCTGGACGTTTACATTCGGCCATATTATTGATGGAACGTATCTCGTTCTCGTCTCTTATTTTTCCTATGTTTATTTAATTAAAGGCGATATTCAATCCCAGTTTGCCGCCTACACAGGCACCTCCGATTATTTGACGTATGTGATTATCGGCGGGGCGCTGAATCTTTTTTCGGTCAGCATGATGATGAATGTTTCGAGAGCGCTGATTACGGAGTGGCGGGAAGGGACACTGGAAGCGCTGCTGCTCTCCCCTTCCAGCCGTTTCGGTTATTTTGCGGGCACTGCCGTTCAGCAGCTGTTCCGCAGTCTGTTCGAGCTTGCCGTCGTACTGATTTTCGGAATTGCGGCAGGTTTGAGGCTGCCTCATTTCGATGCTTTTTCGGTGCTGATCGGCATCTTCGCCTATTTGTTGTCCTGCTTTACGATGGGACTTCTGCTGGGCTGCGTGATGCTGTATTCGCGGGATACTTTTTTTGTGCAAAATACGCTGTTCGCGTTCACCGCACTGCTGTGCGGGTTTCAGTTCCCCCGGGAGTACCTTCCCGAAGCTCTTCGGATCGCAGGGGAAGTGTTTCCTTTAACCGATGCGCTGGGGCTGCTGCGCGGCAGTCTGATGACAGGCGGGGTTATCCGGTTTGGCGATATTATCCCCGTCCTGCTGCTGTGCGCTGTCTATATCACGCTTGCGCTATGGAGCGGCAGAAGAATTGAACGGAGAATGTTCGAGCGGTATTGAGAGGGAAAATGCCCGATTAAGAAGAAAGGTTGTGAAGGTATGATCGCTATGAACGAGGTTACCAAAATATACGAAACCAAGAACAGACTTGGCTGGTTCCGATCGGAACGGGTAAAGACCGAGGCGGTTAAATCATTGTCGCTTACCCTTGAGCCAGGACAAATAACCGGCCTGCTGGGGCTTAACGGAGCCGGCAAAACGACGACCATCCGCATGCTGTCCACCCTGCTTGATCCGACGGAAGGCAACATTGAGGTGGACGGTCTAGAGATGGACCGCAACCGCACCGCTATTCAGCAAAAAGTGAATATGATCGCCGGCGGCGAAAGGATGCTGTATTGGCGGCTCACGGGCAGGGAAAATCTCCAATATTTCGGGTCTTTATACGGTCTGGACTCTGGCCGTCTCCGGCTGGAAAGCGACCGGCTGCTGACCGAGGTAGGTCTTTCCGAGGCGGCTGACCGTCCGGTGGAGCAGTATTCCAAAGGCATGAAGCAGCGGCTGCAAATCGCAAGAGGACTCATCAATGACCCGAAATATCTGTTTCTGGATGAGCCGACGCTTGGCCTTGACGCGCCCATAGCCAGACAGCTGCGCGGGATGGTCCGCAGTCTTGCGAAAGAACGGGGAAAAGGCATTCTGCTGACCAGCCACTACTTGCAGGAAGTAGAAGAGCTGTGCGACACCGTATATGTGCTAAACCGCGGGGAGCTGCTGATGTGCGACACTCCGGACCGCATTGTGGCAAGAGTGGCGGGCATGCAAACGGCTCATTTTGAATTGACGGGCTGGAGGGATGAGCTGAATCCTCTGCTGATGGAGTACCTGCACACCGAATTCGGGCTAAACCGGAAGGAATGGACGGAGCTACATGCGCCTTCTGCCGATTCCAGCTCTTCCCTCGGGGAACCCGTCCGATTGACCTTAAAAAGCCGCTCGGCCGACAAGCTCATCACCAAGCTTTTGCCCTGGACAGCCGAAAATGGACTAAAGGTCGTTTCCTTTTCCGCCGAAAAGCCCAATCTTGAGGATGCCATCATTCTGCTGTCGGAAGGAAAAGTGTCATGAAGCTGCGCGGCTATATGATCTCGCTCCGGGCGGAAATTCTGAAACAGCACAGAAGCCGCACTCGGGGAAAAGCCGTATTTTTCTCGATGCTGCTCTGGCCTGGCTTTGCTTTTCTGACCTCCTACTACGCGATGCAGCCCTATCGGACGGGTGAAGGCTCGGCGTTATCCATGGTAATTCCGCCAGGCGGAATTCCGCTATTCCTGCTAAGCGGCTATCTGGTGTTTCAGCTGTTCTGGACCACCGTCCATTCAGCTTGGCTGTTTGAGCAGGAGCGCAAACAGAGCACATTGGAAATCATTTTTTTGACATCCTCACCCAAAATGGCCTTTCTATTCGGCCGCTCCCTATATTCCCTGTTCAACGGAATTTGGATGTTCGCGGCGTTCTCCTTCCTGACCTTTTGGTTTGTCGCCGATCCCGGACAGGTGAAATGGGCCGTTCTGCTGCCGGTGCTGGCGCTTATCGTATGCTCTGCGGTCATCTGGGGAGCGATGCTCAGCGCCGTCTCCCTGTTCTCCCGTGACTCCGGCCTGCTGTATTACATTTTTCAGGCTCCGATGGAGCTGTTCGGGGGTGTGCGCATCCCCCCTTCCGTCTTTCCGGTGTGGGCAAAAGGACTTTCTCTGCTCTTTCCGGTTACCTACAGCCTGATCCTCGTTCGAGGGGCACTGTACGGAAATACCGGCGGACAATGGATGTGGGCGCTTGTCGTGCTGATTGCTGCCGATGCCGCGCTTGTATGGCTGACGGGGTACCTATTGGCAAGGGCTGAGAGGCATGCAAGACTCAAGGGAAACTGGAGTTTGTTCTGAATTAAAGCGTGGAAAAAGGGGCTCCCAACCGTTCGTCATCTTCTACGGTATCGGGAAAGCCCCTTCTCTTGTGTTCAATCGTTTAACGATACGTGCCCAGCACTCGGTCATAAATGTCCTCGATCAGCCGCAATCCGCCGTTATAACCTGCATAGCCGCAGTTTAATACCAGCCTGTAAGTGATCGGCACGCTGACTGGAAGCAGATCAGCCCCGATATCGACAGCCAGATCACGTTCCCAGCCGCTTCCGAGAATCAGCGCCCGCTGCTTCGGACTGCTCTTCCTGATGTTTTCCTGGATTTCCCCGCCATCCACCGAGAATTCCACCTTCGCCGACCTTCTGTCGGAGATACGGCGGAACTGCTCACGGATTCCTTCGCGGTACTGTTCTGGAGTATCATCGACAATGTATTGAACGTCCGCCGGAATAATGCCCAGCTCATTCAATAAATATTTGGAAAAGCCTACGGCGTAAGTTGCGTCGAGGATCGTGTAAAATAAACGCGGAATTCCGTAACGGAACTCCAGCATGAAATCGGCCGTACGTTCGATATGCGTATAGAATTTACGTTCTTCATCCGCGATGAATTTCTCAGCCTTTTCACGGTCCACGCTGGCGCCGAATGCCGCAACCTCCCTCAGGAAACGGCCAGTCTCCAACCCTCCAACCGGCAAATAGGGAAAATGATAAAACGGCGTTCCGTATTTCCGCTTGAGCAGCTTGGCGCTTTTCAGTCCCGGCCATGCGGAAACGACAATATTAAATTCGGCCTGAGGTACGGTAAGCCACTCGGATACGCCGCCCGATTCGGGACCGAAAAGGATATTCGGTGTGAGACCTATGCCTGTCAGCAGCCGTTTGATCTCCTGCAAGTTGCCGATCCAATATGGGTCCTGGTACGGAATGGAGGCAAATACATTGACCAGTCCTGGTATGACTTGATCTTTGGCAGGCGCATACCGGTCGACGTACTGCTCGATAATCGCCTTGATGATAAGGTCATGGCTGACATAGTTATTGCTCTTGAAGCCGCCAGTCTCCGCGAACACAATCGGCTTACCGAGATTTTGAAATTCACGGGTCACCTGGCCGACATCATCTCCGACAATATCGGAGGTGCAGCCGGTGAGCACGACGAACAGGTCGGCGTCAATGACCTTGAACGCTCCGTCAATGACACCCTTCAGTTTCTTCTCGCCGCCAAATACCACCTCAGATTCGCTGGCATTGGTGCAGGGGATCGTACTGCCTCCCGCATAGCCTTCACCTTGCCCGAGCAGGCCGTGGATTTTGGTGCTGCAGCCCGGTCCGGCATGAACGATGGGCACGGCCCGCTGGATTGCGATGACCGTCTGCTGAACGCCCAGCGCGCAGGAATACCTCGGCTGTTCAATAAGCTTTGACATGAGTGTTGCCTCCCAAAAAAGTGTATGGATCTTGCTCCAGCCACCATTTGGTGTAAGGCATGGAACTGTGTTTCGCCAGGTTGGTCACAAACTCCCGGTTGTCGAGCGTCTCTAAAATGCGTTCCGCATAATTAAGCAGCCCCTGATAACCCCAGCTGAAATGTTCATCCCCGATCAGCAGCGTAGGAATGCCAAGCTTCGCACCCCAGAGCGTCATTCCCCCATGACGGGCGATCATCAGGTCCGGACGGATGCGATTCAGAATATTGACCAGTTCGTAAGCCTGCTTGTTGCAGACGTTGTATCCCTTTATATCCCCGTATGTCTTGACCGTGTGATCCAGCATATCCGCCGCGGAACTCTCATTGTCATAAATGGGATCATGATGGAAAATAGCTGCGCCCTGCACATCGATCCCGAGTTCACGAAGCAAGGCGATCAGAGCATGGCCGTGGGCCGACCCCGCCGTTAAATAGCAGGTTGTACCTGTAAGCTTAGCCCGGTACTCTTCCAACTTCGGCAGTACAGCGGCTCGCTCCTCAAGTATAATTTCCTCGATCTCGTCTTCACGGTCCAGAACGCGTCCCAGCTCGCGCATCCAGGCATCCGTTCCCGCCAAACCGTAAGCCATTGGAGCCTTGATCTCCGGCACTCCGTATACTTGCTCCAGCGCGGCTCCCATATAGGTTCCAAGCGTAGGACAAATCTGAATCGTTGCGGCAGCCTCGGAAATGGTTTCCAGCTGACTTACTGTGGAGAAGGGAACGACGTAGTTCGCTTCGTAGCCCAAGCGGTTCAGCAGCTTCGAGAATACATCACTGCCCCAGAAATTGATGATATTCACTTTATTCGTCCGCTTCTGCGGAGGCTTTACAATCTTGCGCACGATAGAGTGGTAGGCGGCGTCAAAGCCGGAGGTCCAGATTTTGGATCTGAAACCCTCGCAGACACAGTTGACAACCGGTATGCCGAGCTCTTTCGTCATCCGGTCTGTGACACTTTCCACATCTTCTCCTATGATCCCCGAGGCGCAGGACGTAGTGACGAAAATCGCATTCGGCTTTACCCTGTCATACGCGAGGCGTATCGTCTTCTCCAGCTTGGATAGGGCACCGAAGACCGTATCCATTTCCTCGATATTTGTATTGAAATATCTGCCAATGGCCGGCGGAAGATCACGCTCCATCTGTCCGACCCGGTAAACAAAATTAAAGCCGAAGAAATCCCCGGCACAGCCGACGGGCGCATGGTTAACCATCGCCGCATCCCGAATCATGGATAATTGGCAAAAAGCGTTCCCTGAGCTGCAGCCCATGCATTGGCTGAAAGAACGGGTGCCGTCCTTGAGACAGCCGTTGCTGGAGCAGTCGACCAGTTCTCCCGCGGTGCCGGCAAAGCCCGTTATCGAACCCAGACGCTTCTCGCGCACCGGGACCTCGGTTAAATTCAAGTTCACTTTCGGCATGTCCTCTCCTCCTTTGCGTTATAAAATATTCCTGCTGAATTGAAGGCACCAGAAACGCTACACCAGTGTCTCCACAAAAGCTTTCTCGAACGCCTGCTCCAAATCGGCGATCAAATCGTCGGCATTCTCCAAACCAATGGAAAGACGGATCGTTTCCGGCTTGATTCCGGCTAAAATCTGTTCTTCCGCGTTCAGTTCGCCATGCGTCGTCTTCGGCGAATTGATAATCAGCGACCGGGCATCTCCCACATTGGCATGATAACTGAACAGTTCCACCGAATTGAGGAAGATCTTGAGCTGCTCATCGTTTCCTGTGAAGCCAAAGGAGAAGATCGAACCGGCGCCTTTCGGGAAATACTTGTCGGCCAGTGTTTTGTACGGATTGCCTTCGGCGGCGGGATGGTTAACCCAGCTTACTTTGTCGTTTCCTTGAAGATACTGTACAATTTTCAGCGCGTTCGACACCTGCTTGTCAATCCGCTCCGACAGCGTAACAATGCCTTGAATCAGCAGGAAAGCATCGAACGGGCTGAGCGAAGCTCCAAAATAAGCCAGATAACTGAGCCGTATTCTTGTCGTAAACGGGGCATCCGGGAACACCTCAAGAATGCTGCGTTCGCGCCCTGTATTCTGATCTCTCAGCAAGAACTGTGGCTCTTGAAAGTGCGGGAATTTTCCGTTGTCCCAGTTAAATTGGCCGTTCTCCACGATGACCCCGCCGAGTGTCGTTCCATGGCCCCCGATCGCTTTGGTCGCCGAGTAAATGATAATGTCCGCTCCATGAGCAAAAGAGTCGAATAAATACGGAGTACCGAACGTATTGTCGATAACCAGCGGAATCCCGTTGTCATGCGCAACCTTGGCGATGGCTTCAACGTCCAGGATCGTCGCATTCGGGTTGCTGATGCTCTCAATCAGCACCGCTTTGGTATCCGGTCCGATGGCTTGGCGGAAGGATTCCGGATCATCCGAGTTCTCTACAAAATCGACTTGGACGCCGAATTTAGGGAATAGGCGCTTGATGGCGTCAAAGGTTCCTCCGTACAGCTGAGGCGTTGTTAAGATTCGCCCGCCCCCCTCTGCCAGGTTCAGCAAAGTATAAGCAATCGCGGCCATTCCTGACGCGACGGCAACAGCACCGGTTCCTTTATCCAGAGCAGTCAACCGCTGCTCCAGCACATCTACGGTCGGATTCCCGATCCGTGTGTACAGGAAGCCCGCTTCCTCAAGACCGAACAATTTCTCGGCCCGTTCCACGCTGCCCAAATCGTATGAAGCCGTCTGATAAATCGGTACGGCAACCGCATAATTATGATCGCTGGATTGGTAGCCCGCTCTTACCTTTAATGTGTCAAAGCCCAATTGTTTCTCGCTCATACAGGTCCCTCTTTTCGATTAATGTATTTGGATCAAGCCCTATTGTAAAATGGCTCCTCGGCCCGAATGAAGAAAGGCTAACAATCTGTCCAAAGCCTTTTCAATTGGGGCCTCGACGGCAAGAGCCGTAGTTCCCAGATTGTGGAGCACCGCCGCAGCGCCTGGACCGATCCGCCCGACAAGGACATATGAACAGTCAGCCAATGACTCGGCCACAGCCTGCAACCGGCTTTGCTCATGTCCGTTTTGACTGGCAGGATTGCCTATTTTCCGGTTTTCGCTCAGTACATACAAACCTTCTTCATCGACGTCGTAGATCATAAATCGGTCGCACTGGCCGAAGTGCTGGTCTACGGCATAACCGTCTGAACTGCCTACTGCCACTTTCATTCGTATCCCGTCTCCTTCAAAAAGATAAGTTCGTACATTCCCCTCCTCGGTAAAACAAAGAGGCCCGCTCGTAAACAAAGCAGGCCTCCAATGGTTTTGGTCGGCGTGTGACAAATTTCACAACAATAGCCAAAATATTAAGAAGAAACGGCTTAGCCGTCCTCCGTAAAGGAGACATCCGTTTCTCGTAGAAATATAAGGCAATTTATAAGCGTGAAACTTAAAAATTTTTATAATTAAAAAAGGCCGGAGCAATCCTGTCTGTCAGGAAGCATCCGGCCTGCGGTTAACCGCTCGGCTAAAAACTCTTTAATACCAATTGCTTTACTTTGTTTTAATATACCGATTAATATTGCATAATTCAATCCCTTAATCGTGAATTAAATGTGATCTTTTGCAGAAAATAAATGAAAAACAGCAAGCCTCATAACGAGACTTGCTGTTCGGATTAAGCGGTATAATGGTTCTTACAGTTCCGGATGCTCATGCTTCGCTTTGAGACGGCTCCAGCGGCGCTGAACCTCTTCCTTGAAGTTGTTCAGGGCTGCTTCGTTCTCTTCCTTGAGAAGATGCTTGGTTTTCCCCATGCCTTTGAGCCATTCGGTAACGTCGACGCGCTTCTCTTTCTCTTCCGGATTGTACGTAATCGTGGTAACGCCTTGTTCCACTTCATACAGCGGGAAGAAGCAGGAATCAACTGCGAGAGATACCAGCTTAGTGCCAACATTGTCCTCGGTCATCCAGTTCAGCGGGCAGGCAGACAAGATTTTGCCATATACAAGCCCTTCGTTCTGAGCGTACCATTGAGCTTTGGCGGCTTTCTTCACCAAATCCTGCGGGAATGCTTCGCTGCCTGTGAACACATAAGGAATATTGGTGGCAGCCATAATTTGCGGAGTATCTTTATGCTGCGTCACTTTACCTTTTTGCGTCTTGCCGATGCTGGATGTCGATGTGCGGTGACCGATTGGCGTCGAGTACGATTGCTGTGCGCCTGTATTCATATAACCTTCGTTATCATATTCCAATACGATCATTTTGTGTCCGCGAAGCGCGGCGCCGATTGCCGGTCCCATACCGATATCCATGCCGCCGTCGCCGGTAACCATTACAAAGGTAAAGTCGTCTTTCAAATTAAGGCTGTCAAGCTCGCCGCGGCGTTTGCGTTCCCAGAACATTTCAACCACGCCGGACATTGTCGCGGCCCCGCTTTGGAACAGGTTGTGGATGAAAGTCGATTTATGGGAAGAGTAAGGATAGCCGGTCGTTGTAACATAGGCGCAGCCTGTGTGGTACAGAGCAACAATATCTCCTTCAATACCTTTGAAGAACAGCTCCAGACCGGAGAAAATACCGCAACCCGGGCAAGTGCCGTGACCTGGGGACAAACGTTTCGGTTTAACGGTCAAGCTGCGCATTGGCGGAATCTTAACCTTGAGTTTGCCTGTCTCTTCATCCTTGTCCACAGTAATCAAGCCAGTCTTGAGAGACTCGAATTTAAGCGGTTTGAGCACACGCTTCGGCGCGCTTTCAGCAGCGCCCGGGTTGTGGCCATAGTAGTCGAAAGGAACCTTTACTTCACCGGATTCCGCTGCTTCAATAGCCAGTTCGAACAGGCTGTGGCCATCTTCGGCGAAGAAGTCCTTGCCGCCGACACCGTAAATCCGGCTGATGACCTTCGTTGTGGTGTTGCCGTAGGTGAACAGGGCTGCTTTGATTTCGTTAACCATGTTGCCGCCATGCGCTCCGAAAGAATCCGCGCGGTCGCCAACGGTAATGGCTTTGACGTTCTTCAGCGCTTCGGCGATTTGCTTCTGCGGGAACGGACGGATAATGTTCGGCGAAATAGCGCCGGCTTTCACGCCTTTCTCGCGCAGTTGGTCGACAACGTCCTTGATGATCTCGGAAGCGGAGTTCATCAGGAATACCGCAACCTCGGCATCCTCCATGCGATACTGCGACAGGATTGGGTAATAGCGGCCTGTCAGATCGCCATATTCCTTAGCGATTTCTTCAAATACTTCCCCGGCATTGTACATCGCCACGGATTGTTGGTATTTGTTGTTAATATAGTCCGGTTCATTCATGTAAGGGCCGACAGAAATCGGATTCTCGCGGTCCAGGGTATCGTCATAACCGGTCGGTTGAGGACCTACGAATTTCTGAACATCTTCGCGGTTCGCAATAGCTTGGACACGGCGTTTTTGGTGAGAAGTGAAATATCCGTCCATGGCCACAAGCACGGGAAGGCGAACCTTGGCATGCTCGGCAAGTTTGATTGCCATGATGTTCATATCATATACGGACTGCGGATCCGGACACATCAGGATCGGCCAGCCGGTGTTCAGCGCAAAATACAGATCGGAGTGATCGCCGTGAATGTTCAGAGGTCCGGAAATGGAGCGGCAGATGAGGTTCATGACCATCGGCATCCGCGTACCGGATTGAACCGGAAGCTGCTCCAGCATGTACAGGTAGCCTTGTGCGCTTGTCGCGTTAAATACGCGGCCGCCCGCGGTGGACGCGCCATAGCATATGCCTGCGGAGCTGTGTTCGCCGTCGGAAGGCACCAGCATGATGTCATGCTGTCCGCTGGCTTTCATGGAATCGAGGAACTGCGCAACCTCCGTGGACGGGGAGATCGGGAAATAGCCCATCACATGGTAGTTGATTTGATGTGCAGCGTAAGCCGCCATTTCATTGCCGGATTCATATAAAAACTTCTGCTCCACCTTGGCGGAGCCGACTTCCTTTTCGTAATCGATAGCCATTAGTGTTCCACCTTTCTCTCGGGATTTAGATCTGGTTTACAAGATCAAAAGTATGTCGGACCGTATTGGCTTCCGCAAAGCCTTCCTTCTCACGCGCACGGGAGAGTGCGGATGTCGGGCAGGCTTCCACGCATTTGAGGCAGCCTTTACAGTATTGATAATCGATCCCTTTCAGGAACATCATCGATTTGCCTTTTTTATTGATCTTCTCTTCCCAAACGAAGCACATATCCGGACAAACCGTGTCGCACTCCGCGCAGTTGATGCAGGACTCATTGTCATATACCGGCACAAGCCCGGAACGGGAAATGCTGAGATCCTTCAGGAAGGTTGTTCCCGGATTGATGATGGTGCCGCCAATCGGCTGGGTTTCATATCCGAGCGGCGAAGTGTCGGACCGTACAAACTCCGGCATGCTTTCGCCTTCTGGCAGTTCAAATGTATGGAACTTCACTTCATTATAGCCACGGTCGAAAGTCGTAATGGCCGATTGGACCGCTTGAGGATATTTCTTGCCGAGCGACTTCTCGATAACGCTCTTCATTGTATTGGGATCAAGGAACGGGCAGAGGCGGAACAGACCACCCAGCATTGCCATGTTAACGCGGTTCTTCTCTTCCAGTGCGATAATGGTAGCATCGACAACGGCGATTGTGCCCGCGGTTACACCAAGCAGCTCCTTCAGTTCTTCGGGAGATTTCGCCGAGTTGATCAGCACCGTACTCTCTGCGGTAATGCCGCTTGTTACATTAACAATCTTGCCCATTGCTTCGTGGAATACGGCAACGACATGCGGCCGTTCAACCGGAGAGGTATCGCGGATCGGCGTATTCAAATCGCAGAAACGGATATGCGCCTTAACCGGCGAACCTTTCTTCTCCGAACCGTAAGACGAGAAGCTTACGCCGTTCATGTTCGCGCCCACTACTCCAGCTTCAGCAAGCATTTTACCGGCCAGGTTCGCGCCGAGACCTCCTATGGATTCGAGACGGATCTCGAAAAACCCGAGTTCGTTCACTTTCGGTAATTGTACCACCGACATAACCCCTTTCTTCTGTGTCAGCTAGAATAACATCCTGAATGACTTTTTCAAAATTGTACCTTGATTCTACAACAAGTGAAGTGATAAATCTTGCATGCGGCAGCTCAAGAGAATCATAATAATTTATAAAATACCAATAATTCTCTTATAAGCGACAAAGCGGCGTAACAGCGAGAGGAAGAAATCTCCCATGAAAATCATTGAATGTGTACAAAATATGTCTTTCGCTCGCCTGTGACATTTGTTACCTTTAATCTAACAAAAAAATTAAAAATTAAGATGTTAAATTTGTCACATTAATAATGATTAAAATCACCTTATATGAAAGAAAAAATTGATGACCGACATAGCCGCTGCTTTGTACAGCAAAAAAACTTCCCCCGGAGCCGCTTAATTGCCCGAAGGAAGTCTCTTAAATCCCGCTTTTCGGTTGTCTTCGAAAAATGAATGTAATGCAAAATGATTTTCACAAAATAATCAAAAATAAAACGGTGAATTTCCTGCGCTATTCCCGGTCTGCCAGCATATGCGCCTTGATCAGCTCCTGCTTTCGGTTCCAGACCGTCTCGCTGAGGCTGACCCGGTAGACCTCCGGATTCAGCTTGCGCAGGTATTCCGGCCAGAACAGGTCCATCTGCTCACGATGATAGCGGCGAATCTCTTCAAGTCCCGGAAGATTGTATACCTGAAAACCGTTAACAAAGATAGGTTCCAGCATCGCCAGCGCCTCATAACGTTCCACGTTCTTCTGCAAATAGGGATGCAGCGGGTTGAACAGCTTCAGCGGACGGCCGTTTCTTGGACGGTCCTCATCCGGGAAGCTGATATAATCGGACATCGCTTTTCCGTTCGTGCCGATAATGCGGTAAACTTCCTTTTTGCCGGGTGTGGACACCTTCTCCGGATTGGAGGAGATCTTGATGGTAGGCACCATCTCTCCGTCCTTCGATTCAATCTCCACCAGCTTGTATACGCCCCCAAGCGCAGGCTGGTCGGATGCGGTAATCAACTGTGTGCCGACGCCCCAGGTGTCGATTGCCGCACCCTGCAGTTTCAGGTTGGAAATCGTGTTCTCATCCAGATCATTGCTGGCGACGATTTTGACATAATCCAGCCCCGCGTCGTCAAGCAGCTTGCGCGCCTGAATGGACAGATACGCCAAGTCGCCGCTGTCAAGCCGGATCGCATTCATCCGCTTGCCTATGGCTTCCAGCTTCTTCGCTGTGGCAATCGCGTGCGGCACGCCGCTGCGAAGTGTATCAAACGTGTCGACAAGCAGCGTGACTCCGTCCGGCAGCACCTTCGCGTAGGTGTCGAACGCTTCCTGCTCGCTGCCGAAGCTCTGCACCCAGGAATGGGCGTGAGTTCCCTTGGCGGGAATGCCGAACATCCGGCCTGCCAGCATATTGGATGTGGCGTCGAAGCCGCCGATATAAGCCGCACGAGTGCCCCAAATGGCCGCATCGGCTTCCTGGGCTCTGCGGGTGCCGAATTCAAGCAGAATGTCGTTCCCCGCCACCTGCTTGATCCGCGACGCCTTGGTTGCGATTAGTGTCTGGAAGTTCATAAAATTAAGAATCGCCGTCTCCACCAGCTGGGCTTCCATAATCGTGCCCTCCACCCGGACCAGCGGCTCTTCCGGAAACACTAGAGCGCCTTCTTTCATCGAATGAATCGTGCCCTGAAAATGGAATTGCAGCAGTTCTTCCAGGAAAGCCGGCGCGTAATTCTCTTCCTGTTCCGACAGGTAGCGGATATCTTCCTCCGTAAACCGGAGAGAACCGATATAACCCACAATCCGTTCCAGACCGGCAAATACGGCAAAGCCGTTGCCAAAGGGCAGCTGGCGGAAATAAGCCTCAAACACGGCGCGGCGCTTATGGGTGCCGTTCACCCAATGGGCGTACATCATATTGATCTGGTATTTATCCGTATGCAGAGCAAGCTCTCTGTTCAACTCATCATCTCCTGTCATTGCTGCCCACTTATCCGTTCTCAGGCAGAAAAAGCGGCTGTTCGCCGCTTCCCTTCCGTTTACCGTCTATATTTTTTAAACCTTATTTGCGTCTTTGACCACCTTCGCGCCCAGGCTTCCGGCAAAATGCCCGAGCGCCCATGCATGTCCTTCGGGATTAAAGCTGGCTACGGCGTCCTCATGCACAACGATGGAGAAGCCTTTATTGTAAGCATCCACGGCCGTATGCAGGACGCATATATCCGTGCAAACGCCGATCAGGTGCAGCTCGTTGATCCCGCGTTCCCGCAGCTTCAGTTCCAAATTCGTTCCGCAAAAAGCGCTGTAGCGGGTCTTATCCATCCAGTAGATGTCATTCCGGCGGGCTTCATACACATCCTTCAGCCTTCCGTAAAGCTCCCTGCCTTCGCTCTCCCGGAGGTTATGCGGCGGAAACAGCTTGCTCTCCGGATGAAAGGCATCATCCTTGTCGTGCAAATCGACGGCCATGACCACAAAGTCGCCGTTCTCCGCAAAATCCCCGGTTAACCGGCAGATCCGGGCCTCGATCTCGATCCCCGGCTGTCCCACCGGCAGGCTGCCGTCGACAAAATCCTTCGTGTAATCGATTACGATCAGCGCTCGCATCCAAGCGGCCTCCTCCCGTATACTCCCCAGCTTCTCCCCATCTGACTAACTTAAACCGTAAATCAGGTATAAATGGATAAGAGCGGCTGATGATCGGTAAACATGTACAGCTGCGCCGGCCGCTGCGAGTATTGATTGGAGCTCAGCGGATTGCCGTCCGAGTCCCGCACTTCCTGTAAAATGCCTTGGCGGCTGCGTGTGGAAGTGATTTTGCGGATAAAGTTCGGTTCCTTAAATTCCGGAACTACCGTCTGAATCACCTGATACAGCTCGCTGAGTGTAAAATGAGGCGGCAGGAACTGCTTCGCAATCGTTGTCTGCAGCATCTGCTGCTGAATCCGCAGGTAAGCGTCCGTAATAATATTGTGGTGGTCGAAGGCCAGCTCCAGCTCCTCCAGCGCCTCCTGAAGGGTAAACAGGCCGACCTCCCCCGCATCGTCAGAAGCCTGCCTTTGCTCAAGCATCCATTCCTCGACCAGCGCGAAAAAAGCGTGGCTGATGATCCAACCGCGGGGGTCACGCCCCGGCGTGCTGTATACCCCCAAGTATTCCAGGTGGCCGCCGTCGACTCCCGTCTCTTCCTTTAACTCCCGTGTAGCCGCATCATATATCGATTCGTTTTCCTGACAGAAACCCCCGGGTAGAGCCCACATTCCTTCACAAGGCCATTTCTTCCGCCGGATCAGCATCACCTTCAGTTCACGCAGCGGAAGCGTCTTCGTAACAGTCTTCCGTTCGCGTTTGGTCAACGTGAACATGACGATATCGGCCGGAACGCCGTCCGGAGTGCGGTATTTTTTGGCGTTGTAGTGTTGTTCCCCGTTCTCGCTCACCATAGATCCATCCTTTGCCGCAGCTAAATTGCGTTATTGTATCCTTAAATGTACCAAACCTAAACTTCGAAAATCAACAACCTTGTTACGTAAAGTTACATATTCTTTTCATCATAAAGCCTTGTAGCGGATAATTTCAGTTTGATTCGCACACCGGCACGATAATGACCCTGCCGCTTACCGTAAGCGCAGGGTCATTTCTCTATTACCGGAGTGCCGCCCTGACCGGGCGCTTGCCGGTTATGCTATTCGCCGCATTTAGATGGCGGGGCTTCGGTTCCGGCCTCGACATTGATTTTCTCCGAGACGGTGTCCCGAATGACAGATACGACCAATTGCAGCAGGTAATTGATGTCGGTTTGGCTTTGCTGAAATTCGGTAACAAGCGGAATGTCGTCGATTTCGCCTTGAAGCTCGTTGATCTCGCGTTCGATTTTGGCCACCATTTCGTTATTCCCGAAGCTCTCGAAGGCGACGATCTCCTTCTGCTTCTTCTTCATTCTGGAAATCAATTCCTGAACGCGTTCATGATTCCGGATTTTCTCCTCTGCCTGCTGAAACTGCCTGACTTCCTCACTGGTCGAAATCAACGACGCGAGTTCCTTGGCTTTTGCCAGGATATCGTCACGCACAATCAGATCGCGGGTATCATAGGTCATCATCCCGTATTTGTTCATACGGCCTTTTTCCTCTGTCATACCGGGTCGCTCACTTTCGTTATGGAGTTAATGGACGGCGGCAGCTTCGGTAACGCAGACGCCTTTGATATACCAGGTCTTCGTATCGGTGATGCGTACGTTCACAAAGCTTCCTACAAGCTCCTTCGGCCCTTCAAAATGAACCAGCTTGTTGCTCCGGGTCCGTCCGGACAGCACGGCGGCGTTATTCTTGCTCTCGCCTTCGACCAGCACTTCCACCGTTTGTCCGAGCATCCGCTCGTTGCCGATCCGGCTCTGTTCGCTGATCAGCCCGTTCAACCGACGCAGCCGGTCGCTCTTGACCTCTGCCGGCACATTGTCCTCCATAGCGGCCGCCGGGGTTCCTTCACGGGGAGAATAAATGAACGTGTAGGCCATGTCGAAACCGACTTCGCGCACCAGCGACATCGTTTCCTCGAACTGCTCCTCCGTCTCGCCTGGGAAGCCAACGATAATATCCGTGGTCAGCACAAGGTCCTTGACCGATGCTTTCAACTTGCCGAAGAGCGTCAGGTAGGTCTCCCGGCTGTACTTGCGGCTCATTTTCTTCAGAATGGCGTTACTTCCGGATTGAACGGGCAGATGGATGCTCTCCATCAGGTTGCCGCCCTTGCCCAGCACCTCCACAAGCTTATCGTCAAAATCGCGCGGGTGAGAGGTCATGAACCGGATGCGCGGGATGTCGATCTTCCGCAGATCGTCCATCAAATCGCCAAACGTGTAATCGATATCGGCAAAATCCTTGCCGTAAGCGTTCACGTTCTGCCCGAGCAGCGTCACTTCTTTGAAGCCCTGGCGGGCCAGTTCGCGAAGCTCCGCGATCACATCCTCGGGACGGCGGCTTCGTTCCTTGCCCCGGGTGTACGGGACGATGCAGTACGTACAGAACTTGTCGCAGCCGTACATGATGTTGACCCAGGCGCGCATGCCCTCCCTTTTTTTCGGCAGGTTCTCGATAATGTCGCCTTCCTTGGACCAGACTTCCACCACCAGCTCTTTGCTGAACACCGCTTCCTTGATCAATGCCGGAAGACGGTGGATATTATGTGTGCCGAAGATCATATCGACAAACCCGTGCTTCGCCATGATCCGGCTTACGACTCCCTCTTCCTGGGACATGCATCCGCTGACGCCGAGCAGCAGGCCCGGTTTCTCCGTCTTCAGATGCTTGAGATGGCCGAGTTCCCCGAATACCTTGTCTTCGGCGTTCTCCCGGATGGCGCAAGTATTGAGCAATATGATATCCGCCTCGTTCCGGTCCTCGGTGCTCCGGTAGCCCATCTGCTCCAGCATGCCCTTCATTGTCTCGGTATCATGCTCGTTCATTAGACAGCCGTAAGTCGTGATGTGGTACAGCTTGCCTTCGCCAAAAGCTCTCATGTCCTCGGGAATGGCAAAATCGTAGTGGACTTCTATATCTTCCTTGCCGCGCCGTTTGCCTTCCTTATAGTCGGGCTGGCTGTTTACCTGAATGGTTCGTCCCTTGATGCGGTAGGTGGTCTTTCCCTCTTGTTCGCTGATCACCTTGGCTCCGCTAAAATCGAAGTATTTGGAGTAATCCTTGGCACCCTTGCCGGATTTTAAGTCCGGTGAGTTACTCTCCTTGGTCATGCTGTCACATCCTCTATTCGAAAACGATGATTTTTAGGTTCGCTTGCAATTAAAAATTATAACATAGTGCCGCGGGATATATCCATATGCTCAAATTTTAGGTGTTTTCGAATGCTGCAATTTCAGTATGGGAGTTTTAAGTGCCTTAGGTACTAAAAAGTACGTACTATTCGTAATGTGCGTTTGAACATACAATGATTTTGCCGGTGGTGCTTCGAGATTTCAAATGGATTTCAATGAAAGTGTAAGGATGTAAGTGTAAAATTTCACAATCTAAAACAGGAATAAGGAGAGGATTCATCATGTTTACCAAGATTTTTGAACCGGGCAAAATAGGTAATTTAGAAATTAAAAACCGGCTGATTGTACCGCCGATGCTGTCCGAATATGCCGCAGAAGACGGCAGACTGACTGAACGTTATATAAGGTACTACGAGGAAAAAGCCAAAGGTGGCTGGGGCCTGATCATCGCCGAGGATAATGCAATAGAGCCCAGAGGCGCCGGATTCAAAAATATAGCCGGGTTATGGTCCGATGAACTCATGGAAGAACATAAGGAATTGGTTGAACGGGTTCATAACGCAGGAGCTAAAATAGCGGTCCAAGTGTATCATGCGGGCAGAGAAGCCAGCAGTGAAATTATGGGGATGAGACCGGTTGCCCCTTCAGCCATTCAAGACCCGACTCAATCTGAAACCCCTGATGAATTGACCACTGAGGAAGTGAAGGAATTGGTGGAGAAGTTCGCACAGGCCATCAGAAGATGTAAAGAAGCAGGCTATGATGCCATCGAGCTTCATGGAGCGCATGGATATTTAATCAATCAATTCGTCTCCCCTTTCTCCAACAAGAGAACCGACGCCTATGGCGGAAACCTGATGAACCGGCTGCGGTTCCCGCTTGAAATCATAGCCAGAGCCAAAGAATTGGTCGGCGATGAGTTCCCGATTATTTACCGGATTTCTGCCGATGAGCTGGTGGAAGGCGGACTGACCATCGAAGATACGAAAGTGATCAGTCAGGTGTTGGAGCAAAGTGGCGTGGCGGCAATTCATGCTTCTGCCGGGGTATACAAGAGCGGAGCAATCGTATCTGCGCCCACAGCGATCAGAACGGCCGTATTCTCCGACTATGCCAAAGAAATTAGAAAAGTGGTCAACATACCGGTATTCGCCGTAAACAAAATCATTTATCCCCATGTGGCGGAGTCGATTCTAAAAGAAGGCAAGGCGGATTTTGTGGCCATGGGCCGGGCTTCTACAGCAGATCCTCAATTCCCGAACAAGGTGAAGGAAGGACGGCTGGATGAAATCATTTTCTGCATCGGCTGCAGACAGGGCTGTCAATGGAGAATCGCTCAGCAAAACCCTGTTTCCTGCTTGGTCAACCCGTTGACGGGCAAAGAAGGTGAGTATGAGCTTAAGGAAGCTGAAGTTAAAAAGAAAGTCATGGTAATCGGCGGCGGTCCCGTTGGGATGGAAGCAGCCATTATCGCCGCAAAACGCGGTCATGATGTAACTTTGTACGATAAGAGCGATAAGCTTGGCGGACAGTGGCTCCTTGCCGCAATCCCTCCCGGAAAAGAACTATTGAATACCTTTACCGTATGGCAAAAGGGCGAGCTTGACCGGTTAGGGGTAAAAGTCGTGTTAAATACAGAGGTAACTAAAGAATTCGTAGAACAAGTGAACCCGGATGAAATCATACTCTCCTCGGGCGCCGCTCCAATCATTCCCGGAATACCGGGCGCGGGTAAATCTCATGTATTTACGGCAAATGATGTATTGTTAGGAAAAGTGGATCTGGTGGATCATGTAGTCGTCATTGGCGGCGGGTTGGTAGGAGCGGAAACGGCAGAACATATTGCGGTTCACAATCGGAAAACCTCCATCGTTGAGATGCGTCCGGAAATTGCAGCAGACATGGAGCCGGCATCCAAGCAGTTCCTGATGGAATCCTTAAAGCGTAATGAAGTGACCGCGTATGTAAATTCAAAGGTTCTGGAAATAACGGATACTCAAGTAATCATTGAAACGGAAAAAGGACGACAATCGCTGCCTGCTTCTTTGGTCGTTTTGGCCATAGGATCAAAGTCCAATAACGCATTAGCTTCGGAACTTGAAGATAAGTACAAAGTTAAAGTGATCGGCGATGCTGCAGTTGTCGGCAAAGCTTTGGAAGGCATCAACCTTGCTTACAAGACGGCTTTGGCAATATAACGGAAGCGCCTGATTATTTGACCAGCTCCGTAAACGTCCCAGAAACCGCCTCGGCCAGCCTGCCGGGAGGGAGTTCCACCTGCATGCCTATTTTACCGGCGCTTACCGCCATTTTTTCTAGCGTTTCCGCGCTTTGGTCGATGAAAGTTGGGTAATGTTTTTTCATACCGACCGGAGAACAGCCACCCCGGATGTATCCGGTCCATTTTTGCAGATCCTTCATGGGGAGCATTTCGATTTTCTTCTCACCAGCGGCCTTGGCCGCTTTTTTCAAGTCCAACTCTTCCGCAACCGGGATGACAAAGACATACAGATTGGACCCGCTGTGCGAGACCAGTGTCTTGAACACGCTCTCCGGCGGTCTTCCGACCTTCTCCGCAACGGCCGTTCCGTGAATTTGACCGTCCTCGTTGTTATAGGCAAGGACTTCATAGGGTACTTTTTGGGCGTCTAATATTCTCATCGCGTTCGTTTTACTAACCTGCATAGCTGATTCAAAAGCCTCCGTTCGCCATAATCTCATACTTTCATTATACTTTTTAGTTTAGAGAATTCCCAAGCCCGTGAAACGGACCGGAAATTTCGGTAAAATTGACAATCGCATCGAACTTTTAGGAAACGATTAACACGCGTCTAACGTTCCGGATTTATACTGTAACCAAACCGGCATTTGAAAGGAGTGTAGTCAATGCCTAATCTATGGATGCATATCGAATATGGACGGCGCTTAAAGGATGATCTGAAATCTTACCCACCTTTTAGGGACAGCTTATCCGACTATACTCTCCTCTACCAGCTAGGCTGTCAGGGTCCGGATCTCCTGTATTATCACGGCTTTCTTCCTTGGAGCAAAGATGTCGGAGCGTCCCGGCTTGGCGATTTCATGCACAGCCGCAGCTGCGGCGGGGTGTTGATGGAATTCTGGGACAAGGTCCTTCTGCTTCCGCTGCAAGAGCGCAGACCTGCTGCAGCTTATTTTGCGGGCTTCATGACTCATCACTTGCTGGACCGAACTCTCCATCCTTATATCAATTGGAAATCCGGCTACAAACATAGGGACCATCAACGGTTCGAGATCGCCCTCGACACAGTGTTTATCAAATGGCTGAACGGCCGGAATACATGGACAATGCCCGGATGGAAGGAGATTCACGCCGGACGGTCTCTCCCCTCAGATGTTGTGGATATTCTGCATGCCACCGCGTGCGCTTTTTATCCCGAAATGGCAAACTTCCCAAGATCATGCTGGCAGGAAGCTTACCGTGATATGGTTCTTGCGCAAAGATTGCTGTTCGACCCGCACGGCTGGAAGAAAAAAATCGTTCACGGACCAAACGCCGGATTATTCTACCGCAAACTCTCTGCCGCCGAGGAAAAGCTGGATTATCTAAATGAACGGAATACCCCCTGGAGACATTCGGCGCTGTATTCGGAGGTCAGAACGGACAGTGTGCCGCAGCTGTGGGAACAGGCGCTTACAGAAGGTCGGTTGGTGATGACGGCGCTGTCTGACTGGATTCAAGCGGAGTCCCGAATAGAGGCTGAAGTGAAGCGTGAGCAGTTCCGGGTGAAGCTCGGCGACCGCTCCTACGATACAGGCAAAGAGTGCGGTTCGAATCTGGTCAACCAGTATGCCGAGCCGATCTGGGAGACGGCTTCAGGAAGCTGGTAAAGTGAAGAGCGATGCACTTATGTAAGTTAAGTTTATGACGCTAAAGATAGCTGAAGGATATAGATAAACCGCGAGGCAGCGTTCCGTTAAGGACGGGCTTCGCGGTTTTTGTTACGCTTGGAGGCTCCCTGCATCATCGATAACACCATGGCAACCCAACGAACCCCATTAAGAAACGATGCCTTCCGTTCCTCCGGCTGCCGGCTGTCCATCCGGCGGTCTGCCCTGTTGTCTGCTGTCGCTCTTTCCCTTCTCCACATCCACCTTTGCCGCAATCGCGATGCCAAGTCCAAAGAACAGCAGCAGCGAGAGTATACCCATTCGGGAACTGCCGGTAAGCTGGCCGATCAATCCGAAAGCGAAAGGCCCGAAGATTGAGGAAAACTTGCTTGTAATGTTGACAAAGCCGAACAGTTCTCCCGTACGGCCCCTGGGCATCAAATCGCTCAGCATCGAACGCGAGATGGATTGGCTTCCTCCCTGAACAAGCCCGACCATGATCGCGAGCGCGTAAAAATGCGAGGCGCGGGTCATTAAGTAACCGAGTGCCACGATCAGCACATACATGAACAGCGAGGCCAGCAGAGTCCGTTTCGCTCCGAATTTCACCGCCGCTTTTCCGAGCAAAAGTGTGCTTGGGAAGCCCACAAACTGCGTAATGAGCAGCGCCAGTATTAGGTCGCTCGTGCCGATGCCAAGCGTCGTTCCATAAATGGTCGCCATCAATATAATGGTGTTGATCCCGTCGTTGTAAAACCAGAAAGCGGCAATCAACTTGAACAGCTGGGGATAACGCCGGATGTCCCGGTAAGCCCCCGCGATGCGCTTAATACCGGCTCGTACATACCCCGACGCGCTGAGCCCTTCGGTCTGGCGCTCCAAGTTCGGCACCCGGCGCATGATGGGCAGCGAGAACAGCAGCCACCACACTCCCACTGTCACAAAAGACCAGCGTGTGCCCGTCAGCCCGTCGCTCATGCCGAACAACGAGGGCTTCTGGATCATAAGGAGGTTTAACGCGAGCAGAAGACCTCCGCCCACATATCCGGCTGCGTAGCCTTTAGCCGAGATTTCGTCCCTTCGTCCGGGAGGCACCAGGTCGGGCAGCATCGAGTCGTAGAACGCGTTGCTTCCTGCGAATCCGAGCGTCGACAGTACAAGCAGAGCCGAAGCCGTCAGCCAATCGCCTCTTTCAACCAAAGCGAAGCAGGTTGTGGATGCGACACCAATCAGCGCAAAGCCTGTTAAAAAGGTCGTCTTCCGGCCCGAAAGATCCGAAATCGCGCCAAGCAGTGGCGACAACAAGGCGACCAGAGCCATTCCAACGGCATGGGTATAAGCCAAGTAGGATGCCGCTGTTGTCTTATCCAATCCTTCACCCGCAACCGAACTGTAAAATACGGGAAGCACAGCTGCCAACACCGTTGTCGCATAAGCGGAGTTGGCCCAGTCATACATAATCCAAGCCCGAACAGCAGATTTATTCACGCTTTCACCCTTCCTCTCCATAGCCCGCTGCCCTGTCAAGCGGCTGAGAGCCCGGTATCTTTGCATCTATTATACCGAATATACAGCAAAGGAATATTCAATAAGTGTTCACTCAGTATAAAAATTCGGTAGATATCCAATATAGAAAGTGCGGGAAAGGCCTTCGCAAAACATGCTGCTGTCAGCCGCGGGGCGGAAACGGATCGTTGCCGTAGCTGTGGGATTCGGAGATTTTACTGCCGCCGGGTCAACCAGATTAAGCAGTCAGGAGCACGAAGAGAGTTTAAGCGCATGAAAAAAGCGGAGGATCGCTCCCCCGCTTTCTTAAACAAGATATAAATAAAGTTCAGTTCTGGCAACGACGGAATTAGTCGACGATTTCAGCCGTATCCCCGTTGTTTGCTCCTGCAGCATTTGCTTCGTCCGTGTCAATATGCATATCAAGCGCGAAATTGTCGGATACGCGGGCAATGACGTTCTCAAGAACAAGACCGCGATCGCCGCCGAGGCGCACTTTCAACAGCTGCTTGTCTGCAATGCCCCATTTCTCGGCATCGGATGTATGGAAATGAATATGACGGGCCGCAACAATTACGCCCTTTTCCAGTTCAACTTCGCCTGCCGGTCCTTTCAGTGTAAGGCCGGGTGTTCCTTCGATGCTGCCGGATTCGCGAACAGGCGCCTTAACACCGATTGCGAATGCGTCCGTGCGGGAAATTTCAACCTGCGATGCTGGACGCGCCGGTCCCAAAATTCTAACTTTGTCGAACTTGCCTTTGCTGCCGATTACCGCAACGGTTTCATTTGCAGCGAATTGTCCGGGTTGGGAGAGCGGTTTGAATTCGGTCAGCTGGTAGCCGGGTCCGAAGAGCGCCTCCACATGTTCTTGCGTAAGGTGAATATGTCTGGCCGACACACCTACGGGTACTGTCTTACTCATACGTCAAGTCACTCCTTGTTTTTCTCTATAATCTGTACAAGCCAAGAAACATTATACAATGATTTAACCAAAAATAAAAAGGAACCTGCTCATTTCAGGCCCCTTTTTAGGAATAGTTCGCATTTTCGTCAATTCATCCGTCCTAGAAACGGTCTATCTTATTCCACCTTCGGCTCAGATGGCAGGTTGCTTGCCAAATAAATGACAGCATTCCCGTGCAGCCATCCTTTTACCGATTCCTCGGAATAATGACGCAGCAGCAGCTCCGCGAAGGCCGGATAATGGCCAGGATGCTCCAGCCCCTTGATCCAGGAATCGATGCCGTCAAAATCGGAGCCGAACATTAAATGCTTCTCGCCCCCTAGCGTACATACATGCTCGATATGCCTCAGCAAGTCCTCCGGGACAACCTCTTTCCTATCGGTCACGAACCACGGGACAAAGGTAAGCCCCATGCGTCCGTCCATGCCGATTACCGCTCTGATTTGATCGTCAGTCAAGTTTCGCGGATGACCACAGATGGATTTCGCATTCGAATGGGAAGCGATAAAAGGACGCTTTGACAAATCCGCCAGCTCCCAAAAACCGGCTTCCGACAAATGCGAGACATCCAGGAGCATACCGCTGCCGTTGCACCATTCAACAAGCTCACGGCCTTTTTCCGTAAATCCGCCGTTTCGCTTCTCGAGCACCCCGTCTGCCGCCCAGTTGGCATAATTCCAGGTCAGCCCGAGAAAACGCACTCCGAGCTCAAAGATCAATTCTGCATAGAAAAGATTCCCCTCCAGCCCGTCGACTCCTTCAAGCGACAACATTCCCCAACCGGGACCGTCATTCAGCACGCCGGCCAATCCGGTTGCCTCTTCCCTCCAGCGCAGCGGCCGCAGCCCTCCCGTGTTCGCCACGCTGCCGCGAAATTTTTCGATTTGTCTGAGCACCTGCTCAAATCGGGGCTTGCCCCATTTTTGCGATAAATAAATGGCAAAGCACTGCAGCCCCACTCCGCCCTCAAGCAGTCTCTCTCCGGTTACATCCAGCCGATGATCGGCCTTAAAATGAATTGAGGGTTCCTCCACCATCTTGCTCAGCGCATCGCAATGAAAATCCACTACCGGGAAATGATTTTGCCCTTGTTCCTGCAACTTCCCTGGATTCATCGTTCCTGTCCTCCTTTTCCGCTCAAAGCAAAAAGCCCGTCTACTTGCGTAAACAGGCTTAGGCATTATACTTCTATCTATTATCTGGGCTCAACGATTAATTTAATGGCTGTGCGATCTTCTCCATCAATGACAATGTCGGTAAAGGCTGGGATACAAATCAGGTCGACGCCGCTTGGAGCGACAAATCCCCGGGCAATAGCTACAGCTTTGATCGCTTGATTCAGAGCTCCTGCTCCAATGGCCTGAAGCTCGGCCGCCCCACGTTCGCGAAGAACACCTGCTAATGCGCCGGCAACGGAATTCGGATTGGATTTAGCTGATACTTTTAATACATCCATAGTAAGTACCTCCCCTGGGATAAAGAATGGTGTTCTTCCACTACTTTGATGTTATTCGCGTACAAAAGAAAAATTCCTTCTTTTTGCGAACCCCTATGCAGAAATTGGTACAAAAGATGCTAGTTAATGATATAAAAAAGATCACACTTTATTTCCAATCGATGCTTTTATCCCGAAATGCCTATGCCCCACCCCTTCTGACCTAGTCCATTACCCACTCGTCTTCCCGCATCCTGATCTTTTCAAGACGTTTGGCCTTGCCCGTATCCTCATCCAGCTCCGCAAATAATCCGTGAAGCATCCATTTTCCCTCATCCACCACAAAACGGGACGGAAGCTGGGTGGTAAACTTATAGAGTACCGCATCTTTTTCCATACCCAAAATTCCTTCTCTTGAACCAACCATGCCCGCATCGGTCAAATAAGCTGTCCCACCGGGCAAAATCGTATCGTCATTACTCTGGACATGGGTATGAGTGCCTACGACAATCGATGCACGTCCATCCATAAACCAGCCCATCGCTATTTTCTCAGAAGTGGCTTCCGCATGAAAATCAACCAAAATGCACTTATGCTGTCTGCGCAGTTCTTCCACAATCTCTTCACCAATCCGGAAAGGACAATCAATAGCCGGTAAAAAAGTTCGCCCCTGCAAGTTGACGATTGCCAGCTGCTTGCCGTTTCCTTTGACAACCGTGTAGCCTTGACCCGGCGTGCCCGGAGGGAAATTGGCCGGACGCACCATGCGCGGCTCGTCATCGATAAACTCGAAAATATTCTTGTTATCCCAAGTGTGGTTGCCCATTGTGATGCCGTGGACACCCCAGTTGAAAAATTCATTCGCAATCGCAGAGGTGATGCCTCTTCCTGCCGCGGCGTTCTCTCCGTTAACGATGATGATATGCGGCTGGTATTTGCTCTTCAGGGAAGGCAGCATTTCCCGCAGTGCTTTGCGGCCGGTATTGCCTACAATGTCGCCGATAAACAAAACTTTAATATAAATCTCCTCCTAACAGTACGCGTTCAACGCTATAAGCGCGGTTAACATTCCTCTATTTCCGATTAAAAACGCCGCTGTCTATGCCATGGCTTAAGAACTGCAGGCGTATTAGTAAAGAAAAGTGGCACCGTCAAAGGCGCCACTTTTCTGATTATGCCTATTTAGCGTACTCAACCGCCCGTGTCTCGCGAATAACGGTGACCTTGATATGTCCCGGGTAGTCCAGTTCATTTTCAATCGTCTTCGTAATATCGCGCGCCAGACGGAAAGCTTCGGCATCGTCGATTTTGTCAGGCTGCACCATTACGCGGACCTCGCGGCCGGCTTGAATCGCATACGACTTCTCGACGCCTTCGAAGGATTCGGAAATCTCCTCCAGCTTCTCCAGACGCTTGATATACGTTTCCAGCGTTTCCCGGCGTGCTCCCGGTCTTGCCGCCGACAATGCGTCAGCCGCACCGACCAGCATGGCGATAACCGAGGTCGCTTCGGCGTCCCCGTGATGGGAAGCGATGCTGTTGATGACAACCGGATGCTCTTTATATTTCTTCGCAAGCTCTACGCCGATCTCGACGTGAGAGCCTTCCACTTCATGATCCAGCGCTTTGCCGATATCATGCAGCAGTCCCGCGCGTTTGGCAAGCACGATGTCTTCCCCAAGCTCACCGGCCATTAACCCGGTCAGATAAGCAACCTCCATGGAGTGCTTCAATACGTTCTGACCGTAACTTGTGCGGAATTTCAGACGACCGAGAATCTTAATCAAATCCGGATGCAGACCGTGAACGCCAACCTCGAAGGTGGCCTGTTCCCCGTATTCACGAATCCGTTCATCCACTTCCTTACGCGATTTCTCGACCATTTCTTCGATTCGCGCAGGATGAATGCGTCCGTCCGCCACCAGCTTCTCCAGTGCGGTACGGGCCACTTCCCGGCGAATTGGATCAAATCCCGACAAAATAACCGCTTCCGGCGTGTCGTCGATAATAAGGTCGATACCGGTAAGGGTCTCCAGAGCACGGATATTTCGGCCTTCGCGTCCGATAATCCGGCCTTTCATTTCCTCATTAGGAAGTGTAACAACAGATACCGTCGTTTCCGCCACATGATCGGCGGCGCAGCGCTGAATGGCAAGGGTTATAATCTCGCGGGATTTCTTGTCCGCTTCTTCCTTGGCCTGCTGCTCGATGTCCTTGATCATTTGGGCCGTTTCATGCCGAACTTCCTGTTCTACATTGGAAAGAATAATGCTTCTGGCGTCTTCCATACTCAAATTGGAAATGCGCTCCAATTCGGTAACCTGATTCTTGTAAATCACATCGATTTGCTGCTGGGTTTCATCAATTCGTTTCTCTTTGTTAGCCACTTGTTCTTCTTTTCGTTCAAGCGATTCCATTTTTTTATCCAGCGATTCTTCCTTTTGCAGCAACCGTCGTTCCTGACGTTGGATTTCATTCCGACGTTCACGAGTTTCTTTCTCAGCTTCGGTACGGATTCTGTGGACCTCATCCTTCGCTTCCAATACCGTTTCCTTCTTCAGCGCCTCCGCTTCCTTCTTCGCGTTCTCCACGATTACGGTAGCAGCCTCTTCCGCGCTGGAAATTTTAGCTTCTGCAAGGGATTTCCGAATAAAATAACCGAACCCAAAGAATAATGTCGCTACAACGAGAACGATAATGATCCAGATCCAGAAAGCCATCTGTTTCACCTCCTCGTTGGTTCTTCCAAGGCATTCCTTGGGATTTGTGCAGTTGTCAAACTATCCGTTCATCACCATACAAAAAACCGGTAAATTCACCGATTGCCGAACTGCACATGCTTCACATGCACACTGCCCGCCGCATCCGGCGATTACATTTCATATGAGTTGATACGCGAATCGTTTAGAAAAAAAGAGGCCCTTTTTGGGAAGGAAAAAGGATTCTTATTTTATGCCGATTCATGTTATATTTTATTATTTATAAAAAGACATTGTCAAGAGAGTCAATCCCGGGAACAAAGTCAAGCGAGTCAGTCGAACTCATAAAAATCGTCCTCCGCTCCGCCCATATCCTCGTCCTGCCGGAGCGAGTTAAGAACGCTTCGGACAATCTCGCCTGAAAAACCGCGTCTCATCAGATAAGCGCCTGTCTTCCTTCTCTTATCGGAGGTCTCGCCCTTGATCGCATTCCATTTCCTGCGTCCGAGTTCAAGCGCGCTCTGCCGCTCCTGCTCCAAGCTGATTCCATCCAGCGCCTCGGCAATCACCGATTTGTCGACTCCTTTGCCGCGCAGTTCGTGGCGAACCCACAGCTTGCCCTTGCGGTGTCCGGTCACCCGCTGCTCCACCCACTGCTTCGCATACTGGGTATCGTCAATCAGCCGTTCGCGCCGCAGCCGTTCCAGCACTTCGGCAATTATAGCTTCTCCGATTTCCTTCTGCCGCAAACGTCTTGCCATCTCCATTCCCGTCCGCGGCTTACGTTCCAAATAACGCAGTCCTTCGACATAGGCCCGCTGCCGTTCATCGGCTACTACAATCTCCTGAAGGTCTTCCTTCGTAAAGATATTTCCGGAAATCATCCGGTATTTGATCATAATATCCTCATGGATGCTCAAATTGTATGCCCCGAAATGCAGGATATAGCGGTGATCGGATTTTTTTTGACGTTCCACCTTGGTAATCGTTAGCGGCTCATTGTCTGGAAACTGCGAGAGCACGCCTTCTTCCGGCTGCTCGGCTTCAGAATCAAGCTGTATAGTCATTAGTGTGCATTCCTCCATCCTTCTCGCATATCCCGGCTTGACGCAGCAGGGCGGTATCATTCTTGTTTCTATTCTTCCATAATAAAAGACGCCCTATATAGTTATAAAGGGCGCCTTACTTTTCAAGAGATTATTCGATTTCGAGCAGTGCCTGTTCTTCCTGCTTCTCGGCCTCGATCTCCGCTTCGGAAGGAGCGGCGACGATTGTAGAGAGATTGCTCGCTTCACGAATCTTGTTCTCGATGACAAGCGCCACATCCGGATGCTCCTTCAGGAACTGCTTCGCATTCTCGCGGCCTTGACCCAGCCGTTCACCTTCGTAGGAGTACCATGCGCCGCTCTTGTTGACGATATCCAATTCCGTACCGATATCAACAAGACTGCCTTCTCTGGAAATACCCTCGCCGTACATAATATCGATGTCCGCTTGTTTAAACGGTGGCGCTACCTTGTTCTTCACAACTTTGATCCGTGTGCGGTTACCCACCATATCATTGCCCATCTTAATGCTCTCTACACGCCGTACATCAAGGCGAACCGTAGAGTAGAATTTCAATGCGCGGCCGCCGGGAGTCGTCTCCGGATTACCGAACATGACGCCGATTTTCTCGCGAAGCTGGTTGATGAAAATGGCAATCGTCTTGGATTTGTTAATGGAGCCGGACAGTTTGCGCAGAGCCTGGGACATCAGCCGCGCCTGCAGACCCACATGGGAGTCGCCCATCTCACCTTCGATTTCAGCTTTAGGCACCAATGCCGCAACCGAGTCCACTACAATAATGTCCACCGCGCCGCTGCGAACAAGCGCTTCCGCAATCTCCAGAGATGTAATGCATCCTCTCCCTTGGGAGAGGGTAGCATTTCCTCCTTACGGAGTACGATAGGTAAGAATTTGATGTAATCTCCTTCTTTTCCCCCGTCCCACACCGTGCATGCGACTTTCACCGCACACGGCGTTCCATCAAGCCGAAATGCAAGGTAGCAAACCTTACATCATCAGTCACACATCACTATGTTCAACCAATGTGGATTAACTTACTCTTTTATTATTGAACGTGTTACATCCTTACCTGCTTGGTATTTCAGTCTGTATCTGTGAATCTTTTTGCCCCTCTTGTCATCCCCGAGAACCGCATCATTATGAATAAGTTCATGACAGTCGTTGCACAGACTTGCAAGGTTAGGAACTTTATTGACCTTGTTTAAAGGAAGTTGAGCATCAATATGATGGCATCTATAATTGCCCTGGTAGAGGGGTGTTTCACACGCTTTGCATTGACCTTTGTCTCTATTGTAGGCGTATTCTCTGTTTAGGAAGTATTCAAGATTGTATCTCTTGTTACTGTGTACAGAGGTTACATAGATGAACAAATCATCTGTGTCAATAAGCATAGGTCTCGCAATTAATCGCGCTCTGTGACCAGATTTATTCTCATACAGTTTTCGACCTTCCTCAGAGTATGGGGTTAAATCTTGTTTGAAAACTTTTGCATACTCAATTCTGGTGATTTTGCCGAAAGTTAATCCTACTAATAATCCCTCTGCTTCGACCGAAAAGTGTTTCATTAAATACGGTCTCCCGTTGGGAGGATTGTGTCTATCGACTCTGTTTGAAAATTCTGAAACTGGTCTTTTCCTCTTTGGAGCATTATTTTTACCATACATTTCAACCCACGTATGATAAGCAGTTGTTTCAAAGATGAAGTCGAGTTTTCCAAGTGCTTGTTTGGCTATTCCAATTTTGTAGTAGTTACTCAGTCCTACTATTTTACTATTGACTTTTTCAATATCAAGGGCTTTTTCAAGTTCAGTCTTTCGCGTTCGTATCATTCTTATGTCCCGTTTAATTTCTTTTGCCTTTTCATATAGCTTAGGCATATTGGGGAGTAATCGTGCTACGAATTTGTCCATCTGAACTCTTTGACCTGCTTTGATGTCAAACCCTAGAAAGTGTGCTCTGCTTACTCGTACATCTGTAACAAGAGTTTTCTCATTTGATAGTTCTAAATGAAGTGACTCTCTGAGGTACTGTTCGGCTTCTGCTTTGAGCTGTTCGGCATGTTCCTTAGTATCAGTCATAATAACCCAATCGTCAGCATATCGGACAAAGAATATTGGCGTGATTCCTTCTCGTCTTCTTGCAACGAGCGCATTCTTTTTCTGATTATAATCAGAATTTAGAACGTGGAATTCATATTGCTTACCAATTTTCCAGTCAAAGCTGTTTAGGTATATATTGGCTAATAATGGACTAATAATTCCACCTTGAGGTGTTCCCTTTTCAGTTGGGAAAAGCTTTCCATTGTCCATATACCCGGCTTTGAGCATTTTCTTTATTAAGAAAATTATTCTTTTGTCCTTAATTCCCATGCTCCACATAATCTGTATAAGCTTGTTGTGGTTTATGTTATCGAAGTACCCTTTAATATCGCCTTCTACAAGCCAGTATAGGCCGCTATTACTGACGATTTTTGCTATCCATGCTAAGGCATGTTCTGTGCTTCGATAGGGTCTAAAACCATAGCTATGTGGAAAGAATTGTGCTTCAAAGATTGGTTCCAATACTATTCTGACCATTTCTTGAATGGTTCTGTCAATCATGGCTGGAATGCCTAAAGGTCTAACTTTCTTTTGTAAGAGCAGTTTGTATCCGTCTTTTTGATTTACTTTCCCTTTAAAGTTACCTTTAGGAATGTAAACCCTTCGAGCAGGTAGCGGTTGATAATTGTCAAGAGCATCAGTAGTCATTTTGTAACATTCCATAAATGGCATTTGTAGATACTCGTCCACAATCTTTTTGTCAATTCCTGCTGTTTTACTTCCTCTATTGGATTTGATGTTGTGTATTGCCGTGAAGAATACTTCTCTATTTTTGACTAATTCGAGAAGCCCATAAAAAGGTTCTCCCTCTTTAGCTTTACTGTACATCTCGTCCAATAGGTCTCGTAAACTACGTTCATTTTCTATTGTGAGCCTGTTTACCTTCAATGTTTTATCAACCCTCATAATGATTTCGAGATGATTAACCCTCTTAATTATTATAACATCGGATTGGTAAAAATTGAGTTTGCTGTTTTTACTTTTTAGGCTCACAAGTTCAGTTATCCAATTCGACCTGACTGCTTCCCTTGGCTCCTCTTGGTTTTGTCCTCTCAATTCCCCTTCAATATATAGAGAATGTCATCGAGCCAAGTCTCATAGCTACTACGGAAGCGCTGACTTCCTATAAGCTTCATTGAATCCGACTTCTCCACTTATAGGCTCTCCCACGTTCCATCCCATCTATCCCTGATTTTGCACGACTTTAGGTGCCCACTCTACACCGTAGGTATCTCATAAGGAAAGTCCAGTAACCAAATGAGTCGGACCACATACTCACTCTTTATACGGAAGAACCGCGGCTATTGCCCTTGCGGTTAAAGAGTATGTGCGCAGCTATCGCAAACAAGACACTTTAGCTGTACCTAATTATCTCCCTTTCGGAAGGCCACTGGTATCGGTGCTTCACACATGGGTTCCTTGCGTCACCATGGTCGTGCTTTTAAGGAATCCCGCACCACTTTCGCCATAGTTATTGTTATTAATAACCGTAGGTTACTTGGGTTACGACTTCGCCTAACTTCATACCTTCTGATTATCGGAAATCAAAACGCATGTAGGAGTCTTAGACATAAAGTGTCGGACTAACACTTTAAGAAGGGTTTTCACCTTCCAAATTGATGGAATAGTTAGACTATTCTGTATGGTATTAGCTACCTAGAACCGTCTTCCGATTTCACGCTTTCAGGCGCTTATACGGAAACGTGGCGTACCCTGTTCACCGGTATCCGGCTGGGACAGCAGCAGTTCGTCAATGTTAACGCCCAGCTTGCTTGCATAGCTTGGGTCCAGCGCATGCTCTGCGTCAATAAAAGCAGCTTGTCCGCCCGCCTTCTGAACTTCCGCAATCGCATGCAGGGCAACCGTTGTCTTACCGGAAGATTCCGGTCCGTAAACTTCTATAATGCGGCCTTTAGGAAGTCCGCCGATTCCCAAAGCAATATCTAAAGCCAACGATCCGCTGGGTACGATCTCAACCTGCATATGGGTGGATTCGCCAAGCTTCATGATGGAGCCTTTACCGAATTGTTTTTCTATTTGACGGAGCGCCATTTCAAGCGCCGCACGACGATCTGACAATCAGATCACATCCTTTTCACGGTTTATAATATCAAGAAAATATAACTGAATGAGCTTTCATCAGGACCTGCAAGAAAAGCAACAGCTGTTCTTATATTTATATTGTACCTTGTTTTGGAGCGTTTGCCAAGCATTTTTTCGAACATACATTCGTTTTTTTCGACCTTCAAACAATCATTCCCTTTTATTGTAAGCCTCCTTTACAGAGTCAATGCCGTGCACAAATCGCCTATATAAAGCACTTACCCTCCACAAAAAAACAAAAACCGCGGCAAAGAGAATTCAATGCCACGGTTCTTCCGTATGCCATCATTATATAGAAATAAAGCCCATCTTACAAGCCCGAGCCTTCAGTCGGCGTATCGACATTTCGCTCCACCAGTCTGCGCCACAGCTGATACAGTATCGCTTTAACGGAACGTATACGGATATTCTCACGGTTGCCTTTCAGCTTCAGTTCAAACACTTCCGTCTTTCCATTTCTCTCCGCGAGCCCGATATAGACCAGACCCGCCGGTTTGCGCTCCGAGTAACCCGGGCCCGCCACGCCGGTAATCGACAGCCCATAGTCCGTGTCGGCGGTCAGCCTGACCTGCTCGGCCAGAACTTCGGCCACCTCGCGGCTGACCGCGCCGGGGGCGTCGACTCCTTCCAGATACTCCTTGGGAACATTCAGCAGCTTGTGCTTCATCTCATTGGAGTAGCATACAATCCCTCCCAAAAACGCTGAAGAACTGCCGGGGATGCTCGTGATGCTCTCCATAAGAAGTCCTCCGGTACAGCTCTCGGCACAGCTCACGGTTAGTCCCGCATCCGCCATCCAGTCCACGATTACCTTTTCCAGCGGGACATCGATATTGGCATACAAATGGTTGGGAAGAATGTCTTGGATTTGCTCTTCCAGCGAATCCAGCTTCTCCATCGCTTCGCTGTAGGAAGGCGCTTTTGTGGAAATACGCACCGTTACCTCTCCTTCTTTGGCATAAGGAGCGATCGTCGGATCGTTTTGACCGTGGATAAGATCGATCAGCTTGTCTTCAAGCAGGGATTCCCCGATGCCGGCAAATTTAAGCATTTTGGAATAAAGGGGCATCTCATCCGTTAACGCATGCTGCTGCAGCCAAGGCTTGGCTTTCTCCGTGAACATCGGTTTCATTTCTCTGGGAGGTCCGGGCAGTACGATATAATATTTGCCCTCATGACTGATTGCGAGACCTACAGCCAGTCCCGTCTCATTCGGAAGCGGTGTCGAATCGTCGATCACAAGCGCCTGCTTGCGGTTGTTCTCGGTCATTTGGACGCCCCGGTCGCTGAAGAACTGGTCCACATGATCCATCGCCATCCGGTCGATATGCAATCCTCTGCCCAGCGAAACCGCCAGAGCGTCCTTCGTCAAGTCATCCTCCGTCGGTCCGATGCCTCCTGTGAACAGGATAAGATCGGCGCGTCCCTTTGCGATTTCTATAGCCTCCTGCAGCCGGATGCTGTTATCGCCTACCACCGTCTGAAAATATACGTCGATACCCAGAGCGGCAAGCTCTACAGACAAAAACTGGGCGTTGCTGTTCACGATTTGCCCGAGCAGCAGCTCGGTGCCGACCGCAATAATCTCTGCTTTCACTATTGGTTTCGCCTCCTGATATATGCGCCTGACGGCTTCAGACAGAAACAGGGCAATAGGTTAAGAGTTCCTACTGCCCCGCTGAAGTTGACGTAAAGACGTATTGGATGTTGAGGTTCGGTTAGATTTCTTATGCGTTATGGGCCAGCAGCAATTCCTTATTCTTCACGAAATAATCGATTCCCGAGTAAATGGTAATCAGAGCGGCCGCCCAAATGGCTATATCGTCAAAAGGGATGCCGACGAACTGGAACGGAAAATTGTTGAGCAGCAGCAGGGAAATCGCTACGATCTGAACTACCGTTTTGATCTTCCCCCATTTGCTGGCGGCCACGACCTTGCCATCCAGCAGTGCTACCTGGCGAAGGCCGGTCACCGCAAATTCCCGGCTGATAATGATCACGGCGATCAAAGAATCGCATCTCCCTAACTCTACCAATGAAATCAGAACAGCCGAGATAAGCAGCTTGTCCGCCAGAGGATCAAGAAGCTTGCCGAGGTTGGTCACCATATTATATTTGCGGGCAATATATCCGTCGATCCCGTCCGTGCTTGCCGCCAGGAGAAAAATAATAGCCGCTATAAGATGATTGACGGAAAGCTGGAAAGAGCCCCAATGTAACGGCTCCGGGTAAAAGCTGAAATTAACAAGCAGGAACAGCATCATAATCGGGATTAGGCATATTCGGGCAATCGTAATGCGGTTGGGCAAATTCACTGAAGTTCCTCCCCTGACAAATCGTATTCAAAAGCGTGGGTGATCCGGACCTTCGTGATTTCCCCGATGCAAACGTCTTTGCCTCTCACGAACACTTCGCCGTCGATTTCAGGAGCGTCATACTGCGAACGGCCGATGTATACGTCGCTGCGGCCGTCGTACCGCTCCACCAGCACATCCAGGACTTGACCGACATACTGGCTGCCTCTGTCGCGGGTAAGCTGGCGCTGAAGCTCCATCAGCGTGTTGGCCCGCCATTCCTTAACCTCATCCGGCACCTGATCAGGCAGGCGCGAAGCCGGCGTTCCTTCTTCGTTGGAATAGGTAAATACCCCCAGCCGGTCGAAGCCGATTTCACTCACAAAATCGCAGAGCCGCTGAAAATCCTCCTCGGTCTCCCCTGGAAAGCCGACAATTATCGAGGTGCGCAGCGATACGCCAGGAATCATTTCCCGGATACGTTTCACCAAACTGCGGATGTCCTGCTGCCGTCCCGGTCTGCGCATGCGCTTAAGAATGCCGTCTTCGCTATGCTGCAGAGGCATGTCCACATACTTGCAAATTTTTGGATTGTCCGCCATGGCCCGGATCAGTTCGTCGGTAAAAAAACCGGGGTATGCATAATGCAATCTGACCCATTCGATCCCTTCCACTTCGCTCACCCGGTTCAGCAGCTCGGGCAGCTTGAATCCATCATATAGATCGGTTCCATAATTGGTGGAATCCTGAGCAATCAGGCTGATTTCTTTTACCCCCTGCGCCGCCAGCGTTTTGACCTCGCCCACGATCGATTCCATCGATCGGCTGCGGAACGCTCCGCGCATAATCGGAATGCTGCAGAAAGTACAATTATTGTCACAGCCTTCGGCGATTTTGACATAGGTCGTGTAGCGGGGCGTGGATACCTTGCGGGGCAGCGCCTCCTCATAATTAAAGATCGGATTTCCGACCCACACCGGCCTGCTTCCCCTCACGGCTTCATCGACAATCTGAACGATATTGTGAAAATCCCCCGTACCGACAATACCGTCGATTTCCGGCATCTCTTCCATTAATTCCGCTTTGTATCGTTGAGTCAAACAACCCGATACAATCAATGCTTTCAGGCTGCCGGTCTCCTTTAACTCCGCAAGCTCAAGAATCGTATTCACGGACTGCTCCTTGGCTTCATCGATAAATCCGCAAGTATTTACAATAATAACGGTTGCTTCTTCCTTCTCGTCCACAAGCGTATATCCCCGTTCATGAACAAGGCCGGACATAATCTCCGAATCGACCAGATTTTTCTCGCAGCCGAGCGTAACGATGTTAATTTTTTCTGTCATCGGTCATCCCCCAATAATCAAGCACGTATCCACATTTTCTCAACAAGTATAATATAGCCATAATTCAGCTGTCAAAAACAGAAAGCACCCCGCAGGGCTGCGTTTAACGGACCGCTGCGGGGTATAAAATGTCATTTCAAGTTCGTGTACTGCAAGTCCAGCGGCAAATCCGCTTTGTTGAGAAGCTGGATAATCTGCTGCAGATCGTCCCTGCTCTTACCCGTGACGCGAATCTGGTCTCCCTGGATCTGGCTCTTGACCTTCAGCTTGGAGTCACGAATCAGCACATTGATCTTCTTGGCGTTGTCCTGGTCGATTCCCTGCTTAAGGCCGAGCCGCTGACGTACCGTCCCGAGGGAGGCTGGCTCGATCTTGCCGAAATCGAGGTTCTTCAGCGATATGCCTCTTTTGACCATCTTGGACTGTAAAATATCGATAACCGCGTTTAGCTTGTACTCGTCATCGGATACGATGATCAAAGCGTCCTTTTCCAGCTTAAGACTACTCTTGCTTCCTTTGAAATCAAATCGGTTCTGAATCTCTTTCTCAGTCTGGTGAATTGCATTGGTTAATTCCTGAACGTCCATTTTGGACACAATATCAAATGAACTTTCCGAAGCCATGGTTCCACGTCCTTTATAAGCGTTATTCAGCTACAATTATATGAAAAAGAAGAGGCCAAGTCTAACTGCCGATTGCCTTGGGCCCTCGAACGCAAAAAAACACGCCCCCCTCGAAGGGAATTCCCCTCTTGCGGGAGGCGCTTCTGAGCGCCCGTTATCTGCTTCTGGAAGGACTGCGGAACATGTCCAAAATCCCCAGTACGATATGCGCCAAACCGAAGCCCAGGATACCATAGCCCCAGGCGTTCGGCATTAAGTAGTAACCAAGCAGGCTAACAATAATGCCCAATCCGGTTACAATCCAGCTGACCGTCATCGATTGCACACCTCGCTTTGATGGATGAACTGTTAAGCCTTTTTAGATTCTCCAAAAAAGCGAGGTATATACGAATATTGGATTCTTATTCGCCTGTGACGGTCGTTTCACCACTGTCAGCCGTTTGTCCATCGGTGGTGCCGGCCGCCGTTTCGCCTTCGGCCGAAGATCCCGAGCCATCGTCGAGCTCCAGCAAAATACGTGACGTAGACTTTCCGTCCGTCACAGCCTGCCCATTCACTGTGATCTGCGTAGCAGGGGAGTAGCCAGATTTTATATATATGCCTTCGCTATCCAAAGTGAAGGTCATCGTATCTCCCGCAGTCGTTTTTCCAAAAGTGAGCTTCTCTCCTTTGGAATTTTCACCCTTATATACCTCCAGCCAACTTTCGCCTGTCGCCGTTATGACCACCTGCGGATTGGCGCCCGTCACTTTAAAGACGGTTGTCTTGCCCGACTTCCGGTCCTGAACGACCGTTCCGCCTTCCGGGGATACCGAAGGAGACGGGGATGGAGACGCAGACGGTGAAGGGGATGGAGAAGCGCTAGCTTCCGTGCCTGCCCCGACATCGGCACCCGTTGAAGCGGCCGGGGTCGCACCGCCCCCAACCGCGGAAGCCGTTCCTACCGGCTGTGTAGCTGCGGGAGCTTGAGTGCTGTCGGTAATCGGATTAGCGTCGGTCTGCTGGTTATCCGATTTCCCCCAGTTTGAAGCATACATGTAGATAACCGCAATAATCAGTACCGGAAAAATCCACATTAAAAGCGTTGGCAGCCATTTGGCATTCCGTTCAGGCTCGGGTCTGCGGCTGCGCTTCTGAAGCACCGACTCCATGGTGGACGGCTCTTCCTTGGACACCGGAACGCTTCCGGGCTCCTGTATGAGTTCATCGGGATTAACACCAACCGCTTCCGCATAAGTCTTGATAAACGCGCGGACATAAAAACTGCCGGGAAGTACCTTATAGTCCCCCGCCTCGATGGCTTCCAAATATTTTTTGCGGATCTTCGTTACTTCCTGCACATCATCCAGACTCATTCCCTTCTGCAGACGAGCCTCTTTCAACTGCCGGCCTAGTTCCGACATGCCATCACCTCCTTATTCTCTCTATTTACAAATCGTCGCTGTAGCTGTTCGTAAATGTATCGTAAAGAATCTCTTCGCTCGGCGTATTGCGCAGCTCGATTAGAATATCGAAATCGTCATACGTGTACTCCGACTCGCGGACAAAAATATCCGGGTGCTCGATAACCTTTGTACTCGGCATACTCATGATGTCTTTGAGGAGATTGTAATGCTTCTCATTGGACCGGATCGTGCTGACAATGCCGTCGATAATAAAAACGTTATTCGGATTCATTTCATCCTCGGCGAGCTGGCTGCGAACGGTCTGCCGAAGCATGGTCGAGGATACAAAGGTCCAGCGCTTCATCGCGCATACGCTTCCCGCGATAATCGATTCCGTCTTGCCGACGCGCGGCATTCCGCGAAGACCGATTACCTGGTTGCCTTCCCGCTTAAAGAGCTCTCCCAGAAAATCAACGAGGAGGCCAAGCTCATCCCGCGTAAAGCGAAATGTTTTGCGGTCATCTGAATCCCGGTCAATATACCTTCCGTGGCGAACAGCCAGCTTGTCGACAAGACGCGGTGAACGCAGCGCGGTCACCGTTATATTTTCAACCTTTTTGAGCATCTCGCCCATCAGCCGGATTTTCTCATCATCATTCGTTTCAAGCAGCATGCCGCGCGTTTTGTCCTCCACCCCGTTGATGGTCAGTATGTTGACCTCCAGCATACCGAGCATCGAGGCGATATCGCCGAGCAATCCGGGTCTATTCTTATGTATCTTGTATTCCATATACCACTGTTTGTATTCCAACTTCTACACCTCGTAATGTAAATTCCCTTTTCCCGAGCCTTGATTCGTCAAAAAACACCAAGATACGACAATCTTTCAGGTTTACGGGTCATGTTAATGATATATAAAATGAAATTGAAAGGCAAGACGAAAGGCCGGACAATTGCAGAAAAGCTCCCGCGAGGGGAGCTTGTTCCGCTGGACTATGCGTTTTGCTTCGCCAGCTTGACCATAAGGGAAGCGATGGTATGGCGCTGACTTTCGTCGCCCACATCCCACAGCTCTTTGATCGCCCGGTTCGAGGCGTTTTGCGGATCGACCTTTTTATCGAGGAATTCCCCGATTTCAAAAGCCAGCTTGGCGATGGTATCTTCGCTCATGCCCACTTTTTCGGCCTGAATGACCCGTTCGCCCAGAAATTTCTTCCAGGTATCATAGTTTTTGATCACTGAAGACTCTGTTGACATCTTAAATCCTCCTTCATGTTTAAGATTTAAAAGCAACAGTACTAATATGTCCTCGAAGAAAATCCGTTATTCCATATAATATTTCTACTTTCAGGTAATCCAGCCGCCATTCGGACTAATAATTTGTCCATTTATATAACCAGACTCCGGCAGTGCCAAGAAATATACGAGCGAGGCAACTTCTTCCGGCGCAGCCAATCTGCCCGCGGGAATTTCTTCCTCGAGCATACGAATCTCGTCCTCAGCCAGGTTATCCAGCATCGCGGTTCGCACCGCTCCCGGAGCTACCGCGTTCACCGTAACGCCCGATGGAGCCAATTCTTTGGCCAGCGCCTTGGTAAAAGCATTGACTCCGCCCTTGCTCGCGGAATAGGCGACCTCGCAGGATGCGCCGGAGATTCCCCACACCGAAGAGACATTGATGATCCGGCCATAGCGCTGCGAAACCATATAAGGCATAAAAATCTGGCTGCACAGAAAGGTCCCTTTCAGATTGATGTCCATCACGTCGTCCCAATCTTCTTCGGTAAGATCGGCAAGCATGCCATAATGCGATTTACCGGCATTGTTCACCAGAATGTCCGGCTGCATGCCGCTGGCCTCCAGACGTTCGGCCATGCGCTGCAGCTGGCTCCGGTCTCTCAAATCGGCGGCCACAGTCATCACCTGGGAACCGGCGTTCATACAGCGCCGAGCCACCTCGTTGGCCGCCTCGTGTGAATTCATATAGTGAATGACAACCTTCATCCGGGCGGAGGCAAAACGTTCCGCTATGGCGCCGCCGATTCCGCCGCTCCCCCCGGTAACAAGCACCGTCGTTTCTCCGAGCGGCTTGCCGCTCTCTCCCAATATTTGCACTATGGATTCACCACGACAGACACGGCCAATTGACTCCAGTCAATATGCTCGCGCAGCCGCTGATTCACTTCTTCCAGTGTAATGGACTCGTATTCCGGAAGGACGCCGAACAGGTCGCCGCCGCGGAACTCATAACGCGTAAATTCATGGGCAATGCTTTCCGGAGAATTCAGCATGCGCAAATAGCCTCCGATTTTTTTGTTGCGGGCCCGGATGAAATCGCGTTCCGCGAAACCTGACTCCAGAAGGGGATCAATCTCCTCCCTGATCCGTTTCAGTAGCAGTTCAGGGTCCTTCGTATCGCCGCCGATCGCGGAGAAGGCATACTGCGGCGAGCTGTTGAACTCATGGCCGAAGCTGTCTGAAATCAGCCCTTCATCGTACAGCTTCTGGTACAGGGCCGTACTGCTGCCCAGCAGCAGGTCGAGCATCAGCTTGGTCGACAAGTCGCGGCGCACGGCTGCCTTGCCGGACAGTCCGATCTCTTTTTCCTTGAAGCCGAACAGGCATTTGGGCATGGAGACGGCCAGCTTATTCTCCAGACGCTGCACGCCTACTTGTTCCGGTTCTTGTTCAAAAATCCGTTCAATCTCACCCTGCCGTTCGTATGATTTCCGTGCCTGATTGCTGCGTACCAGCTCAAAGACAGATTCCGGGTCAACGCCGCCGACAATAAAGAGCAGCATATTGCTCGGGTGATAAAAAGCGTTATAGCACGTATAAAGCGTTTCTTTGGAAATTGTCGAGATGGATTCCACCGTGCCGGCGATGTCGATCCGCACCGGATTTTTCTGATACATCGCTTCGATCAAGCCGAAGTAGACGCGCCAGTCCGGATTGTCAGCGTACATGTTGATTTCCTGTCCGATGATGCCTTTTTCCTTTTCCACATTCTGATCCGTAAAATAGGGACGCTGCACGAAATCGATCAACGTTTCGATATTCGTTTCGATTTTTTCCGTGGCGGAGAACAAATAAACCGTCTGCTCGAAGCTTGTGAAGGCGTTGGCCGATGCTCCATTCGACGCAAAAGTGGCAAAGATATCCCCTTCCGGCTCCTCGAACATTTTATGCTCCAAAAAATGGGCGATACCGTCCGGGACCGACGTTTCCTCTCCTCCGGCTACCCGAAAGTGATTGTCCACCGAACCGTATTTGGTCGCAAAAGTGGCATAAGTCTTTTTGAACCCCGGCTTCGGCAGTACATAAACCTTCAGCCCGTTATCCAAAACTTCGTGGTACAGTGTTTCCTGTAGCCTGTCATAATGGATTTGTTCCATTAGCTTTCCTCCTTCTGCCCTGTCAGGAAATAAATCGTATCCAGCGCTACGGTATCGGCGGCCCGCTTCACATCTTCCGCGCCGGAAGCTTCCACCTGGCTCATTAGTTCTTCCGTGGAACGGTCTTTGCCGGACAGCACCCGGTTAAAGTCAAATGCAATCATCTCAAAGGCGGAATCCTGGATTTCCGAAAGCAGATTGCGGATCATCGCCTTGGTCTGACTCTGCTCCAGATCGCTGATGTTTCCTTTTTTCATTTCATCCAGCTGCTTGCGGATAATGTCCACGGCTTTGCTGTAGTTTTGAATTTCAATGCCCGATTGAATCGTAGCGATTCCCTTATGTCCGTCATAGCGGGAAGAAGCGTAATAAGCAAGACTCTCCTTCTCCCGGACGTTCACGAACAGCTTCGAGTGCGGATAGCCGCCCAAAATGCCGTTATACATCAGAGCGTGCGCGTAAGCGTCGTCCTTGTAGGTAATGGATGTGCGCAGGCCCATGTTCAGCTTGCCTTGGCCAACTTCCAGCCGCTCTTCCACTGTTCGAACTTCAGTAACGGTCTTGGGGGAAAATTGTGATTGATAAGGGGAATCCGACCGGTTGGCGAGGCTGAAATGCCGCTCAACAAGCTTCTGGACTTCCTCGGGGCTAGTGTCGCCGACGACATACAAATCGAGAATCGCTCCATCCAGCCAAGAAAGATAGGATTGATGCAGCGAATCAGGAGTAATGGCATCCAAATCCGCCCTCTGTCCGAGCGGATGCAGCCGGTACGGTTCTTCGCGGCACATTTCCTCGATACAGCGTTCGGCCGCGTAACGTATTTTATCGTTGACAATGGCCTCCAGCTTCTTGCGTACGGTCTCTCGCTCCGTACTGACATAAGAGGCCCGGAAACTGCTGCCTTCAAGCACAGGACGGGTCAATACCTCGCCCAGAAAAGCGAAGGACTCGCCAAGCAGGCTTTCCTTGCTCTGAACAAACGAGTCATTGATTGTATCCATGCGGAACTGGATGATCTGGTAATCTCCGCGCTTATAAACGTCGAATCCGAAACCGGCTCCATACAGCTCTTCTAGCCGTTCGCGGAACTGGGTTGTTTCCGGATAGGAAGCCGTGCCCCGGCGAAGCACGAACGGAATCAGCGCGGTGGGGGTAACGGTCTCTTCGGCGAGGGGAACGCCGGCATACAGCGAAATCGCATAGGTCTTGAACGTCTTCGTGGGCAGCACATGAATCCGGATGCCGCCTACGTTGCCATGCTGGAACACGTGATTTGTCAAGTCCAAAACTCCTTTACGGCTTGGATAGAAGCACATTTACCATGTTTATGAAGTAATATTCATTCTAAACCATTCCAAACTAAGGAAGCAACCGGAAGACAGGTCTTCCGATTGCTTCCATGGAACAGCCGCCAAAGAACGTGTTCAATGGCGGACAGTGTGGTTCATATTTTACATACAAAATATATGCTCACCAATCGTCTTCACCTGCTCACGCGTCCAGATCCATTTGGAGGTTGCGGTCTTCGGATTGAAATAATACAGACAGCCTCCCGTCGGGTCCCAGCCATTCAGAGCCTGCTGAACTGCCTTGCGTGCCTGCTCATTGGGCTCCAGATAAATCTGCCCGTCAGCGACGGCTGTAAATGCTCCGGGCTGGAAGATTACGCCCGAAGGCGTGTTCGGAAAACTCGGGGATTTTGTCCGGTTCAGAATGACTGCGGCAACAGCGACCTGTCCTTCAAACGGTTCGCCCCGCGATTCCCCGAAAACGGCATTCGCCATGATCTTCAAATCGTTCTCCGACAAGCCCATCGTATTTCCCGACGCCAGCTCCGCCTTATTATTTGTGTTATTGGCTTTGTTGGTTTTGTTCGTATTTTTAGCGGTTTTCACTCCAGCAGAAGGTTCCGTCGGACGCCAGTTCTTGGTGGCATTGTACAACTTCAGCTTTGTTTTGGCCCCAACGACGCCGTCAGCCTTCATTCCGAACTTCCACTGAAACCATTTGACCGAGTTCAAGGTTTTGCTGCCGAACTGACTGTCTATTTTGTCCGAGAAGTACCCCAGGTGCTTTAATCGCCCTTGCAGTTCGTAAACATCCGGCCCCGAAGCGCCGTATTTAATGGGCGTGGTGCCGAAAGCGGGCAGCGCCTCATCATTTCCCTCGGCACTAGAAGAACTTGCAGCGGAGGTCTGTGGCACTTTTGCCGATGATTTCTCTCCGGAGAAATGTTCAATCAGCGGGACTGACGCAAGCGTAAGGGACAGTACGGCAATGATCCATAGCTTCTGATTCTTCATTTGGCTTCGCTCTACCTTTCTCTTGTAAGTTCTGCATGGATGGCTAACGTTATTATGACGACCGCGAGGGAATCCTATGCACCTTAGGAACGAAAAGAAAGGTTGATAAAAAGCAAAAAACCAATCAAGAAGAAACGGCTTCGCCGTCCTTTTAAGGACGGCACCGTTTCTCGTAGAAATATAAGACCCAATGATAAGCGCACAGCTTATACATGCTTATATTTAAAAAAAGCGCTCCTTTTCCAAAGAAAAAGAACGCTATTTCATAAATTATGAGCTGATACGGCTCTGCTGATACTGTTCCAGCGAAATCAGCACCTCGCGCGGCTTGCTGCCCTCGTATGGTCCGATGACGCCTCTGGCCTCCATCGAATCGATCAGCCTCGCGGCCCGGGTATAGCCTACCCGCATCCGGCGCTGGAGCAGCGATACCGATGCCTGCTTGGCCTCTAGCACGATCTGCACCGCCTGCTCGTACAACTCGTCCTGCGGTTCTTCGGTTTCCCCCGCCGCCTCATCCACTTCCGGAACGATGGACTCGTCATACTCCGCCTCACCTTGGCTGCTGACGTAGTGGACGATTGCTTCCACCTCGGCATCGCTCATGAAAGCCCCTTGAACCCGAATCGGCTTGGAAGAGCCCATCGGCATAAACAGCATATCGCCGCGGCCCAGCAGCTTCTCCGCTCCCGCCATATCCAGGATGGTCCGCGAATCAACCTGCGACGAGACGCCAAAGGCGATCCGTGAAGGAATGTTCGCCTTGATCACGCCGGTGATGACGTCCACTGAAGGACGCTGGGTAGCGATGATCAAATGGATACCGGCCGCCCGCGCCATCTGGGCCAGACGGCAAATGGCGTCCTCCACATCGCCTGCGGCGACCATCATCAGGTCGGCAAGCTCGTCCACAATAACGACGATATACGGAAGGACGGCTGCCGGGTTATCCTTCATCAGCAGATTATAGCCTTCCACATTCCGGGTCCCGGATTTTGAGAATAGCTCGTATCTTTTCTCCATCTCGACCACGATTTTCTTGAGCGCCAGGCTGGCGCGTTTCGGGTCGGTGACGACAGGAGCCATTAAATGGGGAATGCCATTGTACACATTGAGCTCAACCATCTTGGGGTCGACCATTAAAAATTTGACTTCGTCCGGTTTAGCCTTGTACAAAATGCTTGTAATAATGCCGTTGATGCAGACCGATTTGCCTGAGCCGGTTGCCCCGGCGACGAGCAAATGGGGCATCTTGGCAAGGTTGCCGATAATGGTCTGTCCGGAAATATCCCTGCCAAAAGCTATGGTCAGTTTGGCTTCGGCTTCCTGGAAGATTTGAGTTTCCATTACTTCTCGCATGGTAACCAACGATACTTCGGGATTCGGCACTTCTATGCCGATGGCCGATTTGCCGGGGATCGGCGCTTCCATCCGGATATCCTTGGCGGCAAGCGCCAAAGCAATATCGTCGGTCAAATTGACGATCCGGCTGACCTTCACGCCGATATCAGGCTGAATCTCGTACCGGGTAACCGCCGGGCCCCGGACAACCTCCAACACCTTCGCCCGGACGCCGAAGCTTTCCAGCGTTGCCTCCAGCTTGCGTGCGGTCTGCATATAATCGTTCTGGTCGCCTGCCTTGCCCCCGTTGCTCGGCTTCGTCAGCAGCCGGAAAGGCGGAAGCTTGTAAGGCTTCGGCGGCGGGACAGGCTTGGGAGCCGCAGCCGCGGGAAGTTCTTCGCCCGTCTCCTCCAGATCGCTGGCGGCTGCCGGCGTAGCGCCGCTGTTCTCTTCCGGGACGGCAGCTTCCGTCTGTTCCGCGAAACCGGGGCTGTCGTCCGGCTTAATACTGTTCCGCGCAGCCGGGGAGAAGCCGCTCCAGTCCTCCCGGTCCTCGTCGCTTAAGCCTTCCGAACGAATATGCTCAAAGAAATCGCGTATGATAGGAGTCACAGGCTCCAGATTTTCACTTTCGAATTCATAATCGTTGTCTTCGTCCGAATCGGACCAATCCGAACGGGAAGAAACGCCTGAAATGATCGGAACATTCTCCCGTTCCGCTTCCCCCCCGTGTTCGTCATCAGGCAACGAAGAAGCCTCAGATCGGGAACGCGTTGATTTGCGCTGCATGAGCTTTTCGAAGAACTGCGGCGCTTTTCGATTGGGGAGAGATGTTTCTTCCTCATCCTCCTCGTCATCATCCTCTCGGGAAGAACGCGAACCCGCATTAGTCCTGTCTCCGTTCCGGCCCGTTACCGGCACCGCCTGCGGGCGGCTCGCAACCCGGAGACGGATGCCTTCTGCAAGCTTGACCGCCCGGATTTTAAGCAGGCCGAACAGCTCGATATAGGAAAGATTCGTCACCAGCATAAAGCTGATGGAAAGCATGACGATCATAAGCAGCTTGGCGCCAAGCGTTCCGAACAGCCACAGCAAAACCGCGAATTCCAGCCCGCCGACATAGCCGCCGCTGATATCTTTGCCCAGCATGTACACGCTGCTGCCGTTCGCGGCGGGAGACAAAGCGCCGGCCAGATCCTTCCCGGTCTGGGACAGCACATTGCCGGGATGAAGCATGGACAGCGGTCCAAGCTTCTGCTCCATGGCCGAAATGCTGCTCATCAGACACATCGACAGCACCAGCAGCAGAATGCCGCTGTGCCGGCTGTTCCAGTTTGAAGGCCATTTCCGGTAAATCATCACCATTAATCCGTAATAGATGCCGGCAAGCGGCAAAACGAAATAGAACCGGCCAAGCAAGTAACCGGCCAAGCTCGATAATGAGCGTCCTACAGCCGCCTCGCCGGATAATGCAATAACCGAGAAGGTAATCAGCAGAATACCGTAGATTTCATATTTTAAAACGCTGCCCAGCAGCGCCTTCTTTTTTTTCCGTTTTTTCCGTTTTGCCACGCCAGTCACCCCCGAAACAGTATTATACCATATAATGGCGTGGCGTACCTATGTTCTCTTTTGTCGGAAAATGCGGCTCTTACTGCGAACGGTTATCGGCCAGCCCCTGGCGAAAATGAAATGATTTGACCCGGCGCAAGACCGGGTTCCAGATAACGATGCAGCGGACAGTTCAGCAGCCTTACGATTCTTGCCCTGCCTTCGTCTAGCGGCTCAACCTGCATGAGAATGCCCTGTACAGTGACTTCAACGTATGAAGGCGGCGCCTGTATCGCTCCCTCCCATACCTGATCAGCGGAAATAACGGAATATAGGATCATTGGGTCAATCCTCCCGTATCGGCAGGCACGCCTCTTAGCGAAATCAGCTCGTTCAATTTGGCCATTGCGGTGCCGATTCCGCCCACTTCGTCCATGAGGCCGAATTTGACGGCATCGTTCCCGCCGACCGCCGTGCCGATGTCCCTGTTGAGTTCTCCCGTCTTAAACATCAGATCCTTGAAGCAATCCACGGAGATCCGGGAATGAGACGTGACGAACCGTACAACCCGCTCCTGCATTTTCTCCATATACTCAAAAGTCTGCGGAACACCGATGACAAGGCCATTCATACGGATGGGATGAATCGTCATCGTGGCGCTTTCCGCTATGATCGAATAGCTGGAGGATACAGCGATAGGCACACCGATGCTGTGGCCTCCCCCCACGACAACCGTTACTGTCGGCTTGGAGATCGAAGCGATCATTTCGGCAATGGCAAGCCCGGCTTCCACATCTCCGCCCACGGTATTCAAAATAATAAGCACACCCTTGACCGCCTTGCTCTGCTCAGCCGCGACCAACTGGGGGATAATGTGTTCATATTTGGTTGTTTTGTTATGCGGTGGCATGACGATATGCCCTTCGATCTGACCAATAATCGTCATGCAATAAATCTCCGGTTCGACAGCCGGGGCGGCCGTTTGTCCGAATTCTTTCACCATGCCGATCGCGGCAGCGGCTTGCTGATTCTCCTGTCCGCCCGGTTCCTCTCCCGCAGGATCCTGCTCTTCATTATAGTTTGATGTCTCGTTAGGTTTATTGCTCTCCATGCTCAGCGCTCCCTTTTTCGCCTGCACTCCAGCTCTGCAGCAAGCGTATGGTAATAAATCACCCGGTTAGTATGACTAAACGCACCCTGGCATTATACAGCCACCCATGAAAGCATGAAGCAAGTCCGAAAAATGCAAAAAAGCCCCTCTCCGCCGGAAACCGTCCAATATTTCCGGCAAGAGAGAGGCTTTATGGAGTTCAACTTCAATTTACAATTAATTACACTTCCATGATGATCGGCAGGATCATCGGTCTGCGGCGGGTTTGCTCATACAGGAAGCGTCCGAGCGCATCCTTGACGCTAGTCTTGAGCGATGCCCATTCGTTGACCTTCTCGCTCATCAGACGCTGCAGCGTGCTTGAAACAATCCGGTTGGCTTCGTCAAGCAGACCTTCCGATTCACGGACATACACGAAGCCGCGCGAAATAATGTCAGGTCCCGAGACAATGGCTCCATTCTGCTTGCTCAGCGTAACGACGACAACGAGAATGCCGTCCTGCGACAGCAGCTTGCGGTCGCGAAGAACGATATTGCCTACATCGCCGACGCCAAGTCCGTCGATCAGCACATTGCCGGAAGTAACCTTTCCGGCTTTGCGGGCCGAACCGCCCAGAATCTCAACGACTTCGCCAAGCTCGGTGATGAAGATGTTGTCCGGGTCGACGCCAACGGATTGCGCCAGCAAAGCGTGTCTGCGCTGCATGCGGTACTCCCCGTGAATCGGAATGAAGAATTTCGGCTTCATCAGGTTGAGCATCAGCTTGAGCTCTTCCTGGCTGCCGTGTCCCGATACGTGCACTCCGGAATTCGAACCGCTATAAATGACGTCCGCTCCAAGACGGAACAGCTCATCTATCGTGCGGCCGATGTACTTCTCATTGCCGGGCACCGGCGTTGCCGCGATGATAACGGTGTCGCCAGGAAGAATGTCCACTTTGCGGTGGCTGGAACGCGCCATCCGTGTCAACGCCGACATCGGTTCGCCTTGGCTACCCGTGCAGAGAACGACTACCCGGTTGGCCGCCATCCGGTTCATTTCTTCCGGCTCAATCAGCATGCCGTCGGGCAGATTCAGATAACCGAGCTCGGAAGCGATGGATACGACGTTAACCATGCTGCGGCCGATTACGGTGATTTTGCGTCCCGTCTGTTCAGCAGCGTTGACGACCTGCTGAATACGGTGCACATTGGATGCAAATGTCGCTACCACCACGCGCTGTTCGGCTTTGCGGAAAATATCCTCAAGTACAATCCCGACATTTTTCTCCGATGGAGTAAAGCCCGGTTTCTCGGCGTTGGTGCTGTCGGACAAGAGCGCGAGAACGCCCCGTTGCCCGATTTCAGCCATCCGGTGCAGATTCGCGAATTGACCATTGACTGGGGTATGGTCAAACTTGAAGTCGCCCGTATGAACCACGTTTCCTTCCGGGGTCTCGATGCATACGCCGACAGAGTCGGGAATGCTGTGGTTGGTTCTGAAGAAAGTAACGACCAGCGAGCTGCCCAGCTTGATCTCCGAATCTTCGTTGATCAGAATGCGCTTCGTTTCGCCGAGCAGGTTCGCTTCTTTCAGCTTATTCTCCACCAGACCGAGCGTCAGCTTCGTTCCGTACACCGGAACGTTCAAATGCTTGAGGACATATGGCAATCCGCCGATATGGTCCTCGTGGCCGTGCGTAAGCACAATGCCTCTTACCTTGTCGCGATTCTCCGTCAAATAGGAAATATCAGGAATAACGATATCAATACCGAGCATATCCTCTTCAGGGAACTTCAGTCCCGAGTCAACGACCACAATGTCGTTGCCGTATTGTACCACGTACATGTTCTTCCCGATTTCCCCGACTCCGCCCAATGCGAAAATCATCAGTTTATCGTTGTTGTTTTTTTTGGACAAATGAATCTAACCCTCCTATTAATGTTGGACGTCATATGTTATTTAAATCAAGAACTTCAATTCTTTAGCGGCACTGAACATATTCAAAAAGCAGAAAATCCCCCCGCTAAGAAGACAAAGGGCGTAAAGGCGCAGAAAATAACCCTAATGAGAGCTTCCCGCCCGCGGGTAGCACATTCCTGTAAGCGAAACAATGCCGTCAAACGTTCAGCCGCGCCCCTCGCGGGTAACGCCTTTATCGATAAAGCACATCCAGATCTGGAAAAATAACCCCATGGCTTCAGACAGACCTTTAGTGCCAACCATGACGGAAGAAATTGCCGCATATTCAATTTTAACCGCACCCAGTCACTTAACAACATTATACATGATATTTTTGTCAAAAGACAAGTCGCGGGTTTAGATAACCGTATTCTTTCCGCAAAACCGGGGCATTATTTCAGGCCGGCTAAAAAACAATACAAAAAACCGGCGCTCATCACGAGAACCGGTTCAATATAGCCTAACAGAATACTCCAATTTCTATAGTACCAACTTTCTGATAAATTCCGCTTCCGCCTCATTCGGCGGGGTCAAGGGAAGTCTGACGGAACCCACTTTGATCCCCCGTAGCTCCAGCGCGTATTTGACGGCGGACGGATTCGGGAGCGGCTGCGGACATTCAAACAATCCCTTAAAAATCGGGAGCAGTTCCCGGTGGTACTGACCGGCGAGATGTACGTTACCCGAGAGATAAGCGGAGATCATATCCGCCATTCTTGTGCCCTCGAGATGGCTTGCCACACTTATAATCCCGTGCCCTCCGACAGCCAAAGCCGGCAGAGCCGAAGCGTCGTCTCCGGAGTAGACATGGAAATCATCCGGACAACCAGCCGCGATCAAGGCGACCTGATCAAGAGACGCGCATTCCTTCGTAGCAACGATATTCGGAATTTCCGCCAGCCTGATCGTTGTATTCGCGCTCATACAAATTCCGGTTCGGCTCGGAACGTTGTACAAAATGAGGGGGAGCTTGGTCTCGGCGGCGATCGCCGAGAAATGGAGGTAAAGTCCCTCCTGGTTTGGCTTGTTGTAATAAGGGACGACCAGCAGCGCGCCGTCGACGCCGATTTTCTCCGCTTTTTGTGTCAGTTCGATCGAGTGCTTAGTGTTATAGGAGCCAGTTCCTGCAATGACCTTGCAGCGTCCGGCGGCTTTTTCAAGAACAAAGGAAAACATTTGCAGCTTCTCTTCATCGCTCAGTGTAGGCGACTCTCCCGTTGTTCCACAGACGACGAGCCCCTCCGACTTCTGCTCTTCAATCAGGTAGTCGACCAGGCGCGAAGCGGCCTCCCAGTCGATCTCCCCCTCCTTGTCATAAGGAGTTACCATGGCTGTTATTAGTCTTCCGAAATCCACCTATATTCCTCCTGTTAACGGTGTAATTCAAACTTGGAATGCAGCGCGCGAAGCGATTGCACCATATCTTCCTTCTTAACCAGTACCCAGATCGTTGTGTTGGAGTCAGCGGATTGCAGGATTTGAATGTTATGAACGCTGAGTGCCTCCACGATGCGGGCCATGATCCCCGGAACGCCATTGATACCGCCACCGATTACGGATACCTTGACGCAGCCGGAAAGGCTCTTTGGACGAAGTCCGATTTCTTGAAGCGCCGCTATTGCTTTTTCCGAATGATTGTCAAAAACAGTATAGACGGCGCTGGTCGGCGTAACATTAATAAAGTCTACACTGATGCCCGCATCTGCCATACTCTTGAATATTTGCAGCTGTACGCCGGTTCCGTTGCCGTCCGGGCAGTCCACGGAAATTTGTGTGATATTGCTGACATAGGCGATGCCGGTAACGAATCGGTCGACAATTCCCGCCTGGACATCCTGAAAGCCTTCCGGATGCGTGACTAGTGTGCCTTCATTCTCCGAAAAGGTGGAGCGGACGCGGACCGGAATCTGCGCCTGCATAGCGATTTCCACAGCACGGGGATGTATAACCTTGGCTCCCTGATAAGCCATGTTGCAAATCTCGGTATAGCTGACATAAGTCAGCGGCTTCGCATCCTCGACGATGCGGGGATCGGCGGTCAGAATGCCGTTGACATCCGTATAGATGTCGACCATATCCGCCCGAAGCGCCGCTCCGAGCGCCGTTGCCGACGTGTCGCTCCCTCCCCGCCCCAGCGTAGTGAAGTCCCCATCTTCCGTCTGACCCTGAAATCCGGTTACGATGACTACCTTCTGCGCGCGCAGCTCACGCAGAATCCGTTCCGGACGGACATCCAGGATTCGCGCGTTGCCGTAGCTGCTATCCGTCAGGAACCCCGCCTGGGCCCCTGTAAGGACTGTCGAAGGAATGCCTTCTCCTTCCAGCAGGCTGCACAGGGTGGTAGCCGAAATAATTTCACCGCAGCACAGCAGTAAATCCTTTTCGCGCTGAGGGAGAGCGTCGCCGTTCTGGGAGACCCAGTCCAGCAGCGTATCCGTCGCATAGGGCTCCCCCTTGCGGCCCATAGCCGAGACTACGATGACCAGGCTGTATCCGCGTTCAAGCTCCCGTTTGACATGGCGGATTACATGTTCCCTGGCCTGCGGGGTGGAAAGCGAGGTCCCGCCGAATTTTTGTATCAAAATGCCCATTCTTAATTCCCCCATTAGTTAACGACAGGCTGCACTATTTCTCAAGAAGAATCCCGGGCACTGCCGGAACTTCGTTCAAAAATTTAGGGAATAAACACGATTGTACCGCCCTCATGCGGAGGACGGCAGCGGTTTAGCCTATTTATGTTCCGAAGCTGCTTACGTATCAACAAGTTGTCGTCATCTGATGCGTATGCAGCTTATGCTGAATGAAACCGTTCGATAATCATCGGCTGCAGCTGGGAGCCTTGAAGCGCCGCATAGCAGGCCTCCGGTATAAGTTCCATACGGGCTACCAATGAATTCGGCTTCTGCACGGGATTATCCTGGCCGAAGGGAACAAAATAAATATTTTTGGTTACCAGGAGCTTCGCAATATTCGCCGCGTTCAAGCCGAGTCCGTCATTGGTCGAAATGGCCAGAACGAGCGGCCGGCCGTTGCGCATTTGAGATTTGGCCGCCATCAGAACCGGTCCGTCCGTCATAGCGTTGGCCAACTTGCTGGTGGTATTGCCTGTGCAGGGTGCTATCGTCAGCACATCCAGCAGCTTCGATGGACCCAGCGGTTCCGCTTCAACAATTGTAGAAATGATATCATTACCCGTTATATCTTTCAACTGTTTTAGCCAATTTTCCGATGTGCCGAACCGGGTGTCCGTTCCAAGCACCGTCGCGGATACGATGGGCACCACGTTTGCCCCCCCTTCGACAAAACGCTTGATCTGGGGCATCACCTCCGCAAAGGTGCAGTGGGAACCGGTGATTGCATAGCCTACCGTTATTCCTTGCCAGTTCATTGTTTATCCCCCTTCACCAAAATCCGTTCCGAAATCGACTGCAGCAGCGCGCCCGCCATAATCATTCCCGCGCTTTTGGGAGCGACGATTCCCGGCAGCCCCGGTGCCAGCATTGCCTTAATACCCCGTTTTTCCGCGTAGCGAAAATCCACTCCGCCGGGCGCTGAAGCCAAATCGACAATGCAGGTGTGCCGGGACATCCGCGAAAGCACCTTTGCGGTAAGAATAAGGCTCGGTATCGTATTGAAAATATAATCGACGTCCATTACATGCTCCAAAAGCTGATCCGTCAAAAACGGACTCCAGCCCATAACCTCCGCCCGGGCGAAATGATCCTGCTTCCTGACGCCCATCGTAACATTAGCGCCAAGACCTTGAAGGCTCTTAGCCATCGTAAACCCGGTCCTGCCCATACCGAGCACCATCGCCCTGGAGCCGTGAATAGTAAAATCGGTATTCTGAATGGCCATAACGAGCGCGCCTTCGGCGGTTGGGATCGAGTTGTAAATGGCGACGTCATCGCGGTCCAGAAGCTCCACTAGCTCCAGTCCGCGCTGCGCGCACAGCCTCTTCAAATATTCTTTAGCCATGCCTGTATAAACCGTGCAGTGCCCTGGCAGCGCCTCAATATGTTCCGCCAGAAGCTGCAGCGGCTCCGTTGAGTACTTTGCGCTGATATTCCCTTCGTCGTCGCAGCCGACGGTCGGCAGCACAAGAACGTCTGCACCACCCAGAAGATCGGCGGACATTTCCCCCAGGCTAACCCCTTCGGTAGGGGAATCCCATTTATCAAATCCGGCAGCGCTCACCGTCGCATCCATTTCCACACATTTGCGAATGACTTCAATTTGTCTTGCGTCCCCGCCCAGGAACACGATCCTGACGCCAGTCAGCATAGGGATGACGCTCCTTTCAACATTACACTGTCGACTATAAGGCATCTTATGCGGGCAAACGCGGATGGGTGAAAGCAAAAAAAGAGCCTGCGCTGGCCGTATAAACGGCCTTCCCGCAAGCTCTATAACTATAAGGTTATGTATCTATCTCCCGGTATGGCCGAAGCCTCCCGCTCCCCGCTCGGTGTCTGTCAGTTCTTCCACTTCCACCATCGTTACGGACGGTACCGCCTGGAAGACCATTTGGGCAATCCGCTCATTTCGGGCGATGACAAAGGGCTCCTGGCCCAGATTGATGAGCAGCACCTTGATCTCCCCACGGTAATCGGCGTCGATTGTGCCCGGCGTGTTCAGGCAGGTGATGCCGTGCTTCAGCGCCAGTCCGCTGCGCGGACGAATCTGCGCCTCCAGCCCGTCCGGCATGGCGAGCGCGATTCCCGTGGGAACAAGCGCCCGCGCCCCGGGCTCAAGCGTCAAATCGCTGCTGACAGCGGCGAAAAGATCGTAGCCCGAGGCCTGCTCCGACATTTTGCGGGGAAGATTTACATCCTCATTGCCCTGAAGCTTGAGAATTTGTACGTAGTAAGACAAGATCATCTCTCCTAACATTGGCTATAGCTTTATCGGAAGACCCGACCATCGCCGCCGCAAGCGGCTCGGCGAACATCCGATCAAGAACCTTATTAACATCATCCATCGTGACTTTCTGAATCTTGGCTATCATTTCGTCCAGCGTGATATGCCGGCCAAGCATTAATTCGTTCTTTCCAAGCCGGTTCATCCGGCTGCTTGTGCTTTCCAGGCTAAGGATCAGACTGCCTTTGAGCTGTTCCTTGCCCTTGTGGATCTCATCTTCGTCCATTCCCTTGACGGCAAGCTCATACAGCATTTCTTTGGTCAGTTCCATTACGTCCTTTGTCTGCTTAGGAGCAGTTCCGGCATAAACGGTAAACAAGCCGCTGTCCGCCTGCGAGCTGTGATAGGAATATACGGAGTAGGCCAGTCCGCGTTTTTCACGGATTTCCTGGAACAACCGTGAGCTCATGCCGCCGCCGACGGCGTTATTGATCAGCACCATTGCATACTGCAGCGGATCGTCATTAGCACAGCCGGGCAGAGACAGGCAAATGTGGTTCTGCTCCGTTTTTTTGCGCCGGAACAATAAATCCCCATGGAAATCGGGCGGGTCCAGCGGACCAGCGTCGCCGTGATCGGCAAACGATCCGAAATACCGCTCCAGCAAATCGCCCACGCTGTCGTCGAAATTGCCGGCAAGGCTGATCACCGTATTCTCGATCGTATATTTTTTCTTCATATAGGCCCTTAGATCATCCGGGGTCATGGCTTCCAGCCGTTCCTTGAGTCCAAGAATGGAGTAGGCTAGCGGATGACTGCCGTAGGCGGCCATCGACATCAGATCATGCACAAGATCGTCCGGTGTATCTTCGTACATGGAGATTTCCTCAAGAATGACGTTCTTTTCTTTTGCCAATTCCTCCGCATCCATCTTCGAACGGAAGAACATGTCGGCCAGCACATCGACGGCGATCGGCAGATGCTCATCCAGCACTTTAGCGTAATAACAGGTGTATTCTTTCGAGGTGAACGCATTGACATTCCCGCCGATGGAGTCGAACCGCTCCGCGATAGCCTTTGCGTCGAACCGGTCGGTACCCTTGAACAGCATATGTTCGATAAAATGGGAAATCCCGTTGTTCTCCTGCGTTTCGTTCCTGGAACCCGTCTTTACCCAGATTCCGAAGGAAACGGACCGGCCTGTCGGGATTTTCTCCATGACTACCCGCAACCCGTTTGATAATACCATTTTTTCCACGTAAAAAGTCCTCCTGCCCTAGCCTTTCGTTTGCCATTTCTATTTACCTGGGCGCCTTATATCCTAACAGAAACGGGAGCTTCACTCAACATCGCTAGGCAGCACGCGTTCCGGCGACAGCGTCTGGCTGACTGTTCCGAGCACCAGTCCCTTGGCCTTGATGCCGCGGATCATTCCGCGCAGCGCCTTGGATGACGAAGAGGTGGGATGCATGAGCACGAGTGTTCCCGGCTCCGCCTTCGCGGTAATTTTGGCAACGACCGATTCCGGAGAGGGATGGCGCCAGTCAACCGTATCAACCGTCCACAGCACCGTCTTCAGCCCCAATTCGCGGGCAATCTCCACGGTCTCCTGGTCAAAATCTCCCGAAGGTGGCGCAAACCACCGGTTATCGACTCCAAGGCTAGATTTCAGGAGCTTCTTCGTTTTGTCGATCTCCATAACAGCGCGCGCCCTGCTGAGCGTACTCATGTTCGGATGCGAATAAGCATGGTTCTCAATTTCATGCCCGCGCTTCTGAATCTCCCTGGCAAGTTCGTTGTTCTTACTCAGCCAACTGCCGTCCAGAAAAAACGTCGCCTTCACATGCTCCTCATCCAAAATGTTCAGCATCGGCACTATGTACTCATTCCCCCATGCGACGTTGATCATCAGCGAGACCATCGGCTTGGCGGGATTGCCCCGGTAAATCGGCTGTGCCCCGAGATCGTCCAGCGAGACGGCAGGCGCGGTCTGTCTGTAAATATATTTAATCGCACTGCCCGCAGGAAGCAGCAGAGCCCGCTTATAGGTCGATTCCACGTCGATCTCCAATCCGTTATAGCCGGGAATGGCCTTCCACACTCGATCCACTCTTGCATTCACCGGCGGGCCGCTGATCTGCGCAGCTTTGGATTCAATGACACTGCGCAGTTCGTTCTCCGTATCTCCGAACGGCTTCAGAACGGCCAGTCCGTCGGAGGTATGCAGTTGCTCCAGCATGTTTTTTACCGGCCCGGCGCTGCTGCCGATTCCAATCACTACAGCCATGCAGGCCAGCACAGCCGCCGTTTTTTCAAGTCTCATCACGACTTCCTCCTACGCGCTTCGCCGACATATGGCCTTCGCTTTTAGCCAAACCGCCGGCCTCTCCAGAGGCCCGGCAGACACTTTCAGCCCTTTGTCCCAGCCTATGAGACAAGACGCCTTATTATGCCTCTGAGCTGCCAGGAACGGATATCCGCCGCGCTGCAGGAGCTGTCTGATGAGAAGGAAAGCTGCTTTAAGCAAAATAACTCCACAAAAGTGGAGTTACAGCTCAAAAAAAGAGCCAGAATTTAAGCTTCTGCCTCTTTTCAAATTTAATGTAACAAATGAGCGTCGATTCCTGTCAAGATCCTAGGCCTTACGCCTTGGCTTCCGCGGTCAATACGGCTTTGCGCGACAGATTCACGCGGCCCTGCTGGTCGATTTCGGTAACTTTTACGGTGATGGTATCGCCGATTGCAACTACGTCTTCCACTTTGCCTACACGATCGGTTGACAGCTGCGAAATATGCACCAAACCGTCTTTGCCTGGTAAAATTTCCACAAAAGCTCCGAATTTCTCGATTCGCTTAACGGTGCCGACATAAATTTCGCCGACTTCAACCTCGCGTACGATGCCTTCGATAATGGAACGCGCCTTTTTAATCATCTCCTCATCCGAAGAAGCGATGAATACGCGGCCGTCCTGCTCGATGTCAATCTTCACGCCGGTCTCTTCGATGATTTTGTTGATGATTTTGCCGCCTGCGCCGATAACGTCGCGGATTTTGTCCGGGTTGATCTGAATGATGATAATTTTGGGCGCATATTGAGAAAGGCTCTCTCTCGGTTTGGAAATGGCCTCCATCATTTTGCTCAAAATAAACATCCGGCCTTCTTTGGCCTGCCCAAGCGCTTCTTGCAGAATTTGACGGTCGATGCCATCGATTTTGATGTCCATTTGAATCGCGGTTACGCCTTCCGCCGTACCTGCCACTTTGAAGTCCATGTCGCCGAGATGGTCTTCCATGCCTTGAATATCGGTCAGGATGGATACATGCTCACCATCTTTGATTAGACCCATCGCCACACCGGCAACCGGGGCTTTAATCGGAACGCCCGCATCCATCATCGCCAGGGTACTAGCGCAAATGCTCGCCTGTGAAGTCGATCCGTTCGATTCCAGCACCTCGGATACGAGGCGGATCGTGTACGGGAATTCGGTTTCGCTTGGAATAACTTTGGACAAGGCGCGTTCACCTAGCGCTCCGTGACCGATTTCGCGGCGCCCAGGCGCTCTCAGCGGACGGGCTTCCCCTACGCTGAACGGCGGGAAGTTATAGTGATGCATGAACCGTTTCGTTTCGGTCAAATCGATGCCGTCGAGAATCTGCACATCGCCGAGCGCGCCGAGCGTACATACGCTGAGGGCCTGCGTCTGGCCGCGGGTGAACAATCCCGAACCGTGGGTGCGCGGCAGCAGCGACGTATCGCAATCAATCGGGCGGATCTCGTTCAGCTTCCGGCCGTCCGGACGAACCTTGTCATGGGTAATCAGACGTCTGACTTCTTCCTTGACGATATCGTGCAGTACTTCCTTCACATCGCCAATCAGCTCAGGCGTTTCGATATACTTCTCCATGAAATATTCTACCGTCTCGTTGCTGATTGCGTCGATTGCATCCTGACGGGCATGCTTCTCGGCAATCTTAACCGCCTCTACCAGCCGCTCCTGAGCATAAGCGCGGACCTCGGCATTCACTTCGGCGTTAACGGCGTGCAGCTTCACGGTCATTTTTTCCTTGCCGGCAATCTGCACCAGCTCTTCAATCTTCGCTACAATGCCACGGATTTCTTCATGCCCGAACATGATCGCTTCCAGCATGATTTCTTCCGGCACTTCATTCGCTTCCGCTTCCACCATCATGATGGCGTCTTTCGTTCCGGCTACAACCAGAAAGATTTCGCTCTCTGCCTGCTGCGCGATCGTCGGGTTGACGATAAACTGACCGTTAATGCGGCCAACCACTACACCGCCGATTGGACCGCTAAACGGCACATCGGAAATGCTGAGCGCAGCGGACGTTCCAATCATAGCCGCGATTTCAGGAGAGCAGTCCTGATCGACGCTCATTACCAGGTTCAGCACCTGCACGTCGTTGCGGAAGCCTTCGGGGAACAACGGACGAATCGGACGGTCTGTCAGACGGCTGGACAAAATCGCTTTTTCACTCGGTCTGCCTTCGCGTTTGATGAAGCCGCCCGGAATTTTACCGACTGCATACAAGCGTTCTTCATAGTTCACGGTAAGCGGAAAAAAGTCCAAATCCTTCGGCTCGCTTGAAGCCGTTACCGTACAGAGTACCGACGTATCGCCGTAACGGACCATAACGGCGGCGTTCGCCTGCTTGGCAAGCCGTCCCGTTTCCAGCACCAGGGTTCTGCCCCCGAGCTGCATTTCTACATGCTTTTCCATAAAGTCCCTCCTTGGATGGCAGCAGACCCGCTCAACCTGTAGCAGGTTCATCTGATCTGCTCAAAATAAAACGGCGTATACTATGATGGGGCTATACGCGCGTTCTCTATGCAATACAAGATAACCCCACAAAGTGAAGCCCTGGGAGTTGAATCACACTCAGGTACTTTGCGGGGACCTCAAAATCTTCAATTGTTAATCAAGGTCCGCATGACCTTTCGCATAGGGGAAAAGAGCTGTTTTTAACGTTCTTAGTGTTCGATCACTGCTAAATTTTTCCCCAATTTTCAAAAAGCAACCCAGTTGTCCCGTTGACGCTTCTTGGAAGCACATACGGTATACAACCAGGCTGCTTTAAGGGTAAACTTATGGATTATTAACGACGCAATCCCAGTTTCTCGATCAAAGCACTGTAACGCTGCACGTCTTTGTTCTTCAAATACGCGAGCAGTTTACGGCGTTGACCTACCATCTTCAGCAATCCGCGGCGGGAATGATGATCCTTCTTGTGCGTACGCAAATGGTCGGTCAGATTAACGATATTCTCCGTGAGGATAGCAATTTGCACCTCTGGAGATCCGGTATCGGATTCATGAGTTTTGTGCTCGTCGATCAGTTGGTGCTTGCGTTCTTGAGTCAATGCCATCCTGTTCACCTCCTTCATTATAATCGCCAGTGGCCTCGTCACCGTCGGTGACACTCGAATGACCAAGCCAAGGTTATGGATGCTGACAATCCAGCAACGTTAATCAGTATAGCACTATATAAAGTAAAAGTAAACGTCGCCGCCGGAAAGATCCGGCAATGCAACAGGTAAGATTTATAAATGCCAAATGCAGAAATAACAAAGATCAATATTCTTGCAAAATCTTCCCGGCTGTCTTCGCATCCTCGCGGATTTGCGCGATCAAGGACTCCACCGAATCGAACCTGTGCTCCGGACGGATAAAAGAAACCAGTTCCACCATCATTTCTTGGCCGTACAAATCTCCGGAAAAATCCAACAGATGAACCTCAAACGTTGGCGTGGTAACTCCTTCGTGAAAGGTCGGTTTCACACCTACATTCATGACTCCGGGCATCGCCTTTCCATTATGGAAAGCACGAACGGCATACACGCCTCTGGACGGTATGACATACCGGTCCTCAAGCTCCAGATTCGCGGTCGGAAACCCGATGGTGCGTCCGCGCTTCTCGCCGTGAGCCACCGTTCCCCGCAGATGGTAGCGCCGGCCGAACCAAAAGTTGACCAGCTCTACTTCCCCACTCTGCAGGCCTTTTCGGATACCGGAGCTGCTCACCTTCACGCCATTCAGCAAGAACGGCGGAACAGTCTCCACTCTCATGGACCCGTTCCCAAGCAAACGCAGCATATCGGCGTCTCCTTCGCCCATATAGCCGAAGCGGAAGTCGAATCCGACAACGGCCGTAGTAATCTTCAGGGGCAGAAGCATTCCGAGCACAAAGTCCCGCGGGCTCACCCGGGAGAGTTCCTCATTAAATTCGATGACGAATAAAATATCGACGCCCATCCCTGCAAGCAGTTCGCTCTTATCGCGGGGGGGAGTCAAATATCCTTCGTAATCCCCTTTTCCCATAACATCTTTAGGGTGAGGATAGAAAGTCATGACCGCTGCCGGCACGCCTTCTTTGCGGGCCAGAGCCACGGCGGAGGAGATGACGCTGACATGCCCTCGGTGCAGGCCGTCGAATTGACCCAAGGCGGCAATCTGGGGCTGCGCCCACTCTGCTGCAGTCTCCGGCGGCATCGGATAGGTTAACGTTACGGTTCTCACGCTGTTTCTCACCTGCACTTCACTTAGTTAAGAAGAAACGGCGGCGCCGCCCTTTAAAGGCGGCGTTCGTTTCTCGAAAAATAAGACAAAAGATATTACCAAGCTTAAACTCATATATTTTAATCCGCTTGGGCAAATACTTTCACGGGAGCGATCGAACCGGTGTCTTCGCATTCGTAAATCCCGAGAAAGCCTCCATGCAGGTCATAGAGCCGAAAGGGACCTTTTTCTTGGACTTCGGGCGTCACAAACCGGGCTGAAAGCCGCTGTCCCTGCAGAGCGGCTGTCTTCTTCTCATCCGCCACTTTATGGGCAGGAAGATGGCGGATGGCCTCATCAGCCGGAATAAGATATTCCTGAAGAGTCCCGTTCGCCCGGCGCTCGCCGATTTCTTCAAGAGACAGGCAGCGGTCCGCCCGGATTCCCGCCGACATCGTGCGTTCGAGCTTGACCATTACGCCGGGCAGCCCCAGCGCACGCCCAATATCGACGCAGAGCGTACGGATATAGGTGCCTTTGGAGCATAGTACCCGGAAAGTAATATCCGGGAATCTGCCGTTCCAGACCATATCCGACATCTCGATCTCGTAAATCTCAACCTGCCGGCTTTTGCGCTCTACCGTTTTGCCCTCGCGGGCCAACTCGTAGAGACGCTTGCCGCCCACCTTGACGGCTGAATACATCGGAGGCGTCTGAGAAATGATCCTCCTGAAAGATTCCAGCGTTCGCTTTACCTCTTCTTCAGTCACCCGTATATCATCCGCCGTTTCCGTCACTGTCCCGGTCAGGTCTTCCGTATCGCTGGACATGCCAAGACGCAATGTGGCGATATATTCTTTAGGAAGCTCTTGAATATATTCGACAATTCGCGTGGCCCGTCCAAGGCAAAGCGGAAGAACGCCGGTAACCTGGGGATCCAGCGTGCCGGCATGTCCGATTCTTTTCATACCGAGCAGGCGCCGTGTCTTGGCAACGACATCATGCGAGGTAAAGCCGGCCGGCTTGTACACCGCCAGAACACCTTCGAGCTCACTCATAGCACCCGTTTGACCTCCTTAAGCACAAGCGAAACCGCTTGGTCCAGAGGCAAATCCAGCTTGGCACCGGCTGCGCGGGTATGCCCCCCGCCTCCGAAAATTTGAGCCAGGGCGGCCACATCCACTTTACCGGCGGAACGAAAACTGACCTTAACCGCCCCGTCGTGAATAACCTTGAACAGCATGCCGACTTCAACTCCCTGGATGTTCCGGGGATAATTGACGATCCCTTCCAAATCCTCGTTGGCAGCGCCGCAGTCAACCATATCCTGATTCGTGATAGAGACCCAGGCGATGTCGCCTTCCGGCGTCAATTGCAGTCCTTCAAGCGCTCTGCTAAGGATTTTCAGCTGTGGCAGCGTCATTTCCTCCAGTAGCGTCTCTGCCAGCTCCGGTCCGTTCACTCCAAGCGATAACAGCTCCGAAGCAATCTCCATCACTTTGGGAGAAGTATTGGCATACCGGAAACCGCCGGTATCGGTCAAAAGGCCGGTATAAACGGCCGTCGCGATATCGGCGTCCCAACGGATGTCGAACTGCTTCAGCAGATCAAATAAAATTTCGGCCGTGGCCGCTGCGTCCGGCTTGATCAGTTGTACCGTCCCGTAGCCGTTGTTCGTCGGATGATGATCGATATTAACAATAGACGCATCCGGCTCAAAATGCCGCTGAGTCTGGCCGACGCGCTGAAAATCGGCACAGTCAACGCATATGACATTGCTGTACATACGCTCTGGAGGGTTTGCCGACATATCGGCAATTTCCCCAGCCTTCCAGAGATACTTCATACGGGTCGGGATTGGCCCTTCGTTCAGCATAGTGTATTTCTTGCCCAGACATGAGAGAAGCCAGCCCACCGCTAGGGTCGAGCTGACTGCATCTCCGTCCGGCTGAATATGCGACACTACAAGATAATCATCGTGATCCAGCAGATACTGACGTGTCTGCCGAAGACTTTGTTCATAGCTCTGCATTCGCCGTCTCCTTTGGTTATTCCTGACTCTCGTCCTGCTTGCCGATTTCGCCAAGCAGCTTCTCAATCCGGCTGCCATAGGCTACGGATTCGTCGAATTTGAAGATCAGCTCCGGCGTATGCCGGAGGCGGATCGCCTTGCCAAGCTCGGAACGCAGAAAGCCGTTCGCTTTCTCGATCGCCTTAAGCGATGCGCTCTTCTGCTCATCGTCTCCGAAAACGCTAAGGTATACTTTCGCTTGGGAAAGGTCATTGGTAACATCGACGCCGGTAACCGTAACGAACCCGACCCGGGGGTCTTTAAGCTCGCCTTGAATCAATCGGCTGAGTTCCTTCTTGATCTGTTCTCCTACGCGTCCGGCTCTTATTTTAGACATGTTCATTCACCTCTTTAGGTTAGCGCTCTACGGTTTCCATGATAAACGCTTCGATGGTGTCGCCTTCCTGGAGATCATTGTAACGTTCCAAAGTAATACCGCACTCATAACCCTGCGCTACTTCCTTGGCATCGTCCTTAAAGCGTTTCAGGGAGTCGATCTTGCCTTCGAACACGACGATGCCGCCGCGGATCAGGCGAGTCTCCGCATTGCGGGCGATTTTGCCGTCGGTAACCATACAGCCGGCAACTGCACCCACTTTGCTGATTTTGAACACACTGCGCACCTCGGCATGGCCGATAACGTTCTCCTTGAATATCGGGTCCAGCATTCCCTTCATTGCCTGTTCGATTTCCTCGATCACGTTGTAAATGATGTTGTGCAGACGCACATCGACCTTCTCCTGCTCGGCGGCAGCCTTCGTCTGGGCATCCGGGCGAACGTTAAAACCGATGACAATCGCGTTGGAAGCAGCTGCAAGCGTAATATCGGATTCCGTAATCGCGCCTGCTCCGCTGTGGATAATCTTAACGCGCACGCCTTCCACTTCGATCTTGGCCAGGGACCCTTTAAGAGCCTCGACCGAGCCTTGAACGTCGGCCTTGATAATGACGTTGAGGTCTTTGATCTCGCCTTCTTTGATGTGCTTGAACAGATCGTCCAGCGTTACGCGGCTGTTCGTGTTCAGCTCCGATTGGCGCTGGGTAATCGCCCGTCTGTCGGCGATGTGACGCGCTTTCCGCTCGTCTTCGAATACCATGAACGGATCGCCCGCCTGCGGAACTTCCGTCAGACCTGTAATCTCGATCGGCGTGGAAGGACCGGCTTCCTTCAGACGGCGGCCCTTGTCGCTCACCATGACCCGTACGCGTCCGAAGCAGTTGCCCACTACAAAGGCGTCTCCCACCTTCAACGTTCCGTTCTGAACGAGAATGCGGGCTACCGGACCGCGGCTCTTGTCCAGCTCGGCTTCAATCACGGTACCGCGTGCCCGTTTATCAGGGTTCGCCTTGTACTCGTTCACTTCCGCGACGAGCAGGATCATTTCAAGCAGATCCTCAAGACCGATGCGCTGCTTGGCGGAAACATTAACGAAAATGGTATCGCCGCCCCACTCTTCAGGGACAAGCTCATAATTGGTCAGTTCCTGCTTCACTCTGTCCGGGTCCGCGCCCGGCTTGTCGATCTTGTTAACAGCGACGATGATTGGCAGACCCGCAGCCTTGGCATGGTTGATGGCCTCAACCGTTTGCGGCATGACGCCGTCGTCAGCCGCTACGACGATAATCGTAATATCGGTAACCTGCGCTCCGCGGGCACGCATCGCCGTAAACGCTTCGTGACCCGGAGTATCGAGGAACGTAATTTTCTTATGGTTGATTTCGACCTGGTAAGCGCCGATATGCTGTGTAATGCCGCCTGCTTCGCCGCCGGTTACGTTCGTTGAACGAATGGCGTCAAGCAGCGTTGTCTTACCGTGGTCGACGTGACCCATAATGGTAACGACCGGAGGACGTGTCTGCAGATCTTCGGGAGCATCGTTCTCTTCGACGGTTTCAAAGCGGTCTTCCTCGACCGGTATCTTCACTTCGACTTCAACGCCGAATTCACCGGCAAGCAATTGAATAGTCTCGATATCCAGTTCCTGGTTGATCGTAGCCATAACGCCCATCAGAATCAACTTCTTGATTACTTCTGAAGCGTCCTTGTGAAGCAGCTTTGCTGTTTCTCCGACGGTCATGTTGCCGCGGACGATAATTTTCTTCGGCGTGTTGTCGATTTTCTCGCGGCGCTCAACCGGCTGCTGGTTTCTGCCTCCACGGTGGTTCTTGCCGCCGCGTCCGTTGTTCCGGAAATTGCCGCCTTTGCCATCCTCGAACCGTCTCTGGTTGCCGCCCTGCCGATTCTTGGAGTTCCGGTCTCCGCCGCGGGAGGAATCTCCGCCTTGCCCTTGCGGACGGGATTGTGGTGCTCCGCCCTGGCCTTGCGGACGATTCCCGCCGCTGCCGAATCCGCCTGGCCGCTGGCCGCCTTGGCCCTGCGGGCGAGCTTCACCCTGACGGGGAGCTCCGCCTTGACCTTGCGGACGGGATTGTGGTGCTCCTCCCTGACCTTGCGGACGGGATTGAGATGCTCCCCCCTGACCTTGCGGGCGGGATTGAGATGTTCCTCCCTGACCTTGCGGACGTCCACCTGGTCGCGGCGCTCCACCTTGACCCTGCGGGCGCTGTTGCCCGGAGCCGGTCTGATTTCTGCGGGAATCCTGCCCGCTTTGTGGTCTTGACGACATTGTCGATGAGTTATTATTTGGTTTGTTCATACCTACCTGCTTTTCCGTTTGATTTTTATTTGCGCTGTGCGCTTCTATCGTTGCCGTAGCTGTCTGGGCAGGGCGGCTTGCGCCGTCATTTTCCCGTTTGGCCGCGGCATTTGACTTAATATCCTTAAAGAACTGCTCCACCTTCGATACGGAGTCATTTTCCATAACGCTCATATGATTATTCACCGGAACGTTCAGGCGTTTCAAAATCGTGATAATCTCTTTGCTGCTCATATTAAGCGATTTGGCGTATTCGTAAACCCGCAGTTTATCTTTGCTGTCTTGTTTAGTCAATAATACCACCTCCGACATTATCCCCCAGTTGCTTGGAGATCATTTCTGCGAATCCTTTGTCCGTAATGGCCAGCACGACGCGTCCATCCTTACCGATAGAAGCGCCCAGGCTGTCACGGCTGAATTCGACCACCAGCGGAATATTGTAACTTCCGCATTTGTCGCGGAATTTCTTCTGCGTATTGTCCGAAGCGTCTCCCGCCAAGAGAACCAGCTTCGCCTCTGCCGAACGGACCGCTTTCAGCACAGACTCTTCGCCGGTAACCACTTTCCCCGCACGCATGGCCAGCCCAAGATTTGAGAGAGCCTTACTCATCGTCCGAAGCTTCCTTTGCCGCAAGGAACTGCTCTTCCACGGATACGAAATCCCTGGCGAGTTGCTCGTATATTTCCTGACTCACCGGAACCTTCAATGCCCGGTCCAGGGCCTTGGTCTTCTGAGCCAGCTTGAAGCATTCCAGCTTGCCGCAAATATACGCTCCGCGTCCCGACTTCTTCCCGGTAAGATCAATCAAGACCTCGCCTCCGGGCGTCCTTACAATGCGGATAAGTTCCTTCTTGGGCATCATTTCCTGACTGGCGACGCATTTGCGCAGCGGCACTTTTTTCTGTTTCATCGTTAGCCACCCGCCCCTCGTTATTAATCTATGGAGACGGAATCCTGATGCATTTCGTCGCTGGACGTTCTAGGTCTGCCGAATTCCTGCTCCGCCTGGCTTTCGCTCTTGATATCGATTTTCCATCCGGTCAGCTTCGCGGCCAAGCGGGCGTTCTGCCCTTTAATGCCGATGGCCAGCGACAACTGATAGTCGGGAACGATGACACGCGCCATTTTTTCCGCTTCGAACACTTGAACTTCAAGTACTTTGGAAGGACTGAGCGCATTGGCTACATATTCTTCCACCGATTCGGAAAAACGCACGATGTCAATTTTCTCGCCGCGCAGCTCGGTGACGATCGTCTGCACGCGCATCCCTCTCGGGCCTACGCAGGAGCCGACGGGATCGACTTCCGGATTACGCGAGTATACCGCAATTTTGGAACGGAACCCCGCTTCACGGGCTACGGAGCGGATCTCAACGACGCCGTCGAAAATTTCCGGCACCTCAAGCTCGAACAGTCGTTTCAAAAGCCCCGGATGACTGCGGGAAAGCAAAATTTGCGGCCCCTTGGTTGTATTCTCCACCTTGGTAATATAGGCCTTGATACGCTCACCGTGCTTGAACTTTTCGCCCGGCATCAGCTCGTTCAGCGGAAGCACCGCTTCTATTTTTCCCAGATCGATGTAAACGTTGCGAAGGTCCTGACGCTGCACGATTCCGGTAACGATATCTTCTTCCTTGTCGATAAAAGCGTTGTAAATCAGTCCCCGCTCGGCTTCGCGGATGCGTTGGGTGACGACCTGCTTGGCCGTCTGGGCGGCGATGCGTCCGAAGTCTCTCGGCGTAACTTCAAGCTCGGCCACATCCTCCAGTTGAAAATGCGGGTTGATCTCGCGCGCTGCAGGCAGTGAAATCTCAGTGCGGGAATCGAGCACCTCTTCCACGATCAGCTTGCGGGCAAACACTTTGATAACTCCCGTGTTGCGGTTCATATCCACCCGAACATTCTGCGCCGCGTTGAAATTGCGTTTATAGCTGGAGATCAGCGCAGCCTCAATGGCTTCAAACAGCACATCCTTGCTGATGCCTTTCTCTCTCTCCAGTTCATTCATAGCTTCAATAAAATCCATACTCATGAAAAATCCGGTCCCCCTTTCAAAACCTTAAAAAATAATGGCCAATCTCGCGCTTGCGACTTTGGCATATGGAACGACATGCTGTTTTTTGCCCACGGAGATGAGCATTTCCCCGTTCTCGAACGAGAGCAGCCGGCCTTCGAATTCCTTGAGTCCGTCGATCGGCTCGTAAGTCGTGACGAACACGTCCTTGCCGACCGCTTTGGCCACTTCTTCTGCTTTTTTAAGCGGCCGTTCCGCACCCGGAGAAGATACCTCCAAAAAATAAGCGCCGGTAATAGGATCGTTCTCGTCCAGCTTGGCGCTTAAGAACTCGCTGACGCTTCCGCAATCATCGATGTCGATTCCGCCTTCCTTATCCACGAATACTCGCAAAAAATAATTGGAGCCTTCCTTCACGTATTCCACGTCCACCAGTTCGAATCCATTGTCGTCAAGGTAGGGTTTCAGCATCTCTTCCACCATACCTTTAATTTTGGGTGTGCTCAAATAAAACTAACCTCCACGAACTTGTCTTTTGCTATATACCAAAGATAAAGAGTGGGTTTCCCCACTCTTTACACAACGGACTTATCTCATTATTTCCAAAAAAATTATACCATAGCATGGGAGTACTGACAAGTGTCGGCCCTTGACTGCCATTAACCCTCCCAGGACGGAGGCAATGGAGAAGCGTTTCTTTTACGATATTCATCAGGTGTAAAACCGTATTTTGCTTTAGATATCCGATAAAAATATTTCTCGTCCCTATATCCGACCTTGCCGGCAATCCGACAGATATTTCGTAAAGGAAACGCCAAGACGGCTTTTGAAAATGATGCTCAAGTAATTAGGACTGAAAAACAGCAGGTTGGCTGCATGCTCCAGAGAGATATCCTCGCTGAAGTGTGTTTCGATATAACCCAAGCATTTATCAGTCACCTCGGCGTGCTTGTTACCCCGGCTGTTTTGCACAATGGCCAAGAACTCTCTCAGGATTCCCAAGACTTCCCTCGGCAGTTTGCAAGACGCGGTGGTACGCCTCTTCGCCGAGAAATCCCTGAACTGCCGGAGCGATATGAAACACTAGCTGAACCAAGGATTTAATCCATTGCTCCCGGTAAGGTAGTCCATTCTCGAGGAACCGGCGGAAAAGATCATCCGTATGTTTTAGCAATAAATCGGCTTTATCCGTTCTGATGTATTCTCTGAACTGCTGTCCAACGATTGATTGCCCATCCGCACAAGTCCCAGCGAAGTTTCACTGGCATTCTTTAGAATCACATCGGAGCTTTTTACCGTATACCCCACTGCCATAACCGTCAGAGACAAAAAAGTCATGGCAATGAAGGAGAGCGTCAGCCTTGTTCGTAGGCTCATATGAAAGAGAAATGCTTTAACTCTCCGCACAAGACCGACCTCCGAAATCGATATAGCTTGCTGATAACAGAGGTCTCAAGACCTCAGAACAAGGATAACTGATTGCTCTCCGGCAGTCCCCGGAAGCAGCCGAGCCCGGTAAGCAGCTCGACGATTGTTTTGCTGGCCTTGGATTTCTGCTGAAAATCCTCGATGGACAAAAACTCTCCGGCGTCTTTGGCCGCCGCGATATTCTTCGCAGCATTCTCGCCAATGCCAGCCATCGCGGAGAAAGGAGGAATAAGGCTGTCTCCGTCGACGGTAAACTTGGTGGCGTCGGAGCGGTACAGATCAATGCTCTTGAACGTGAAGCCCCTGGCCGTCATTTCGAGCGCCATTTCGAGGATCGGCAGCATCGCCTTTTCCTTCGGCAGCGCCTGGAAGCCTTTCGCCTCAATCTCAACAATCTGCCGGAGAATGGCGTCGTACCCCTGGCAGCACAGTTCGATGTCGAAATCCTCCGCACGGACCGAGAAATACGTCGCGTAGTAATAAATCGGATAATACAGTTTGAAGTACGCGGTGCGCACGGCGGAGATAACATAAGCCGCGGCGTGCGCCTTCGGGAACATGTACTGGATTTTGAGGCAGGAATCAATGTACCAAGCAGGCACCTTGCATTTCTTCATTTCCTCAATCCACTCCGGACTCAGACCCTTGCCTTTCCGCACGCTTTCGGTAATCTTAAACGCAAGTCCGGCGTCCATGCCCGCTTTGTAGATCAGATAGAGCATAATATCATCGCGGCAGCCGATTACCGTCTTGATATTGCAGGTATTGTTCTTGATGAGATCCTGAGCGTTTCCGAGCCATACGCCCGTTCCGTGGGACAGTCCGGAAATCTGCAGCAGGTCGGCAAAGCTTGACGGCTTTGATTCGATAAGCATTTGACGAACGAATTTCGTCCCCATTTCTGGGACCCCGTAGGTGGCGACAGGCGTCCGGATTTTCTCCGGCGACACGCCGAGCGATTCGGTGGAGTTGAACATGCTCATCACCTTCGGATCGTTCATCGGAATACTCGTCGGATCGACACCGGTCAGATCCTGCAGCATCCGCATCATGGTCGGATCGTCATGGCCCAGAATATCGAGCTTGAGAAGGTTGGCGTCAAAGGCGTGATAGTCAAAATGCGTCGTCTTCCATTCGGAATTCACATCATCGGCCGGATACTGTACCGGTGTAATGTCTTCAACCTCGATGTAATCCGGTACGACGACTATGCCGCCGGGATGCTGCCCTGTGTTCCGCTTGACGCCGGTACAGCCGGCCGCCAGACGGCCTAGCTCGGCCCCGCGCCAGCGCTTGTGATGGTCTTCTTCGTATTTCTTGGTGAAGCCGAAGGCTGTCTTCTCCGCGACGGTACCGATGGTGCCCGCCCGGAAGACGCTTTTTTCACCGAACAGCACCTTTGTATAATTATGCGCATGCGGCTGATATTCCCCGGAAAAGTTAAGGTCGATATCGGGCACCTTGTCGCCCTTGAAGCCGAGAAACGTCTCGAACGGAATGTCCTGGCCTTCGCCTTTCAGCTTCCCGCTACAGTTCGGGCATGTCTTATCCGGTAAGTCGAATCCGCTCGGCACGCTGCCGTCGAGGAACCACTCGCTGTGGCGGCATTCCGAATTGAGGCAAATGTAATGTGCCGGGAGCGGGTTAACCTCGGAGATGCCGAGGAAGGTCGCAACAACAGAAGAGCCTACCGAACCCCGGGAGCCGACGAGGTACCCGTCCTGGTTCGATTTTTTAACCAGCCGCTCGGAAATCAGGTAGTTGGCGGAGAAGCCGTACTTAATGATCGGCTCCAGTTCTTTTTCAAGGCGGGCAACAACCACTTCGGGCAAATCCTCCCCATAAATGGATCTTGCCGTCGAGTAGCAGGTTTCACGAATTTCCTCGTCCGCTCCGTCGATGATCGGCGTGAACAGCTTGTCGGGGAACAGCTCGAACGACTCAAAGCGCTCGGCCAGCTCCACCGTATTGGTGACAACGACTTCCATCGCTTTATCCTCGCCCAGAAAATCAAATTCCTGCAGCATTTCTTCCGTTGTCCTGAAGTGGGCGTCCGGCTTGCGCTGATCCTTCAGCGGACTAAATCCCGTAATGCCGTGGATCGTAATATCGCGAAACAGCTTGTAACGGGGCTCCAGATAATGCACGTTGCCAGTCGCGATTACCGGCTTATTGAGTTTCTCCCCGATCTCGCAGATCCGGCGGACAACGTCGCGCAGCTCATCTGGGCTTGCCACGAAGCCTTTGTCCACAAGATGCATGTACATGGTCAGCGGCTGGATTTCCAGCACGTCGTAGAACTGGGCGACCTCCATCGCTTCCTCGGCCGTTTTGTTCAATACGGCTTCGAAGAACTCTCCCCGCTCACAGCCGGAAATAACCAGCAATCCGTCCCGCATGGTCTCCAGCTTGGACTTTGGAATGCAGGGCACCCGCTTGAAATAATCGGTGTGAGATAAGGATACCAGCTTGTACAGGTTCTTCTTTCCGGTCATATTCAGGGCGTAAATACAGCAGTGAAACGGACGCGTATTGGACAGATCTTTGCCGACCTCGTCATTCAGACGGTCCAGCATCGTCAGCCCTTTCAGCTTCTCAGCATCGGCCAAAAGTCCGTTCAGGACTCCACCCAACGCCACCGTATCGTCAACCGCCCGGTGATGGCTTTCCAGCAAAACTTTATATTTGTCAGCCAGCGTATTGAGCCGGTGATTTTTCATATTCGGATGCAGCAGCCGCGCCAGTTCCAACGTATCAAGCGAAGGATTAGGCAGAAGCGGCAGCCCAAACTTGGCCAGCGATGCCTGGATAAACCCCATATCGAACCGAGCGTTATGCGCAACGAGAACACTGTCCCCGATAAAAGCAACAAATTCATGCAGCACAGGCTCAAGATCGGGGGCATCCTTTACCATATCGTCAGTAATATTGGTCAGCTGCTGAATATGGTAAGGGATTTTTTCATGCGGGTTGACAAAAGTGGTGTATCTGTCGATTTCCTGACCGCCCTGCATTTTGACGGCGGCAAGCTCGGTGATATTGTTGCGCGTAATGGACAGGCCGGTGGTCTCGATATCAAAAACGACATAGGTTGCAGTTCTAAGCTCCAGCGGCTGAGGATTCTCCACTACATTAACCGCATCGTTTACCACATTCGCTTCTACGCCGTACAGCATTTTGATGCCGTTCTTCTTCGCCGCCTTGGCGGCATCGGGATAGCACTGCACACCGCCGTGGTCGGTGACGGCAATCGCCGGATGTCCCCACTTGGCTGCGGTCTTGACATAATCGCCGATCGGCGTTACCGCGTCCATCGTACTCATGGTGCTGTGAAGATGAAACTCTACCCGCTTCTGCGGCGCATTGTCCTTGCGGGCCGGCGGAGCCGACACCTCGGACAGGTCCGATGGAATCATCACCAGTTCCGGGGTCTGCATGAAACGGTCGTACTCTACACGTCCGCGCGCTTTTACCCATTTACCGTTCGCCAACTGGCTCATTACTTTCAGATCATCTTTCGTTTTGGAAAACATCTTCATTTGCAGTGAATCCGTAAAGTCGGTCAAACTGAACGTGAACAGCGTGCTTCCGTTGCGCAGCTCCTTGCGGTCAAGTCCGAAAATCGTCCCTTGGATCGCTATTCTTTTCTCTTCATCCTGGATCTCCACAATCGGCACGGGTTGATCCTTGATATCATATCCGACTTGAAGAGGGACGGTTTCCTCCCCGCCGCTGTCCTCGGAGGAAACCTCCGACTCTATAGCCGTCATCATCTGCTCGATAATTTCCCGCTGCTCCTGCTGGAGCTTCTGCTGGAATTCCTCGAAAGCCTCGACCTTGTTTTCTTTCTCCGCAATCTGCACTTTTACGCGCAGGGAAAGACCAAAATACGTATCGTAAAACCGGATGATCGCCCCATCGATGCCTTTTTTCCGGGCCAGCTCCAGTGACATTTGATCACTCATGTTCAGCATCAGCGTATCGTCCTGAAGCGTCTGTTCCGAACGCGTCAGCCAACCGTTGACGGAAGGAATCTCCCGGTGAACCCACTCCAGGAACAGCCCCCAATATTCATGAAAAATATCACTTGGGGTGACCGGTTCCTCATAAAGAAACAAAAAGCTGACCTTAGCGATATGCTGAAGCCGCTCCCGCATTCTTAGACAAAAAGTCCGATAGGCCTGTGCCGGAACCAGGCTCTGCTTCGCAACGACAATCCGCCAGTCGCGGTTGCCACGGCTGATCTCCACCCGGTCGATATAGCCATCCAAAAAATAGGGATCAATCAAAGCAGGCGGAATCTCTCCCTGCTTCATCAGCAGCTCGAACCGTTTTCTTCTCTCCTCGCTAAAAGCCATGCTTCCCCCACCTTTACATTCCCCGATAAAGCGAGGTCTTTGCTGTCATTCTTGTCATTCTATCGCTATGAATCTACCAAATAAACAAGCTTCCGGTGAGAAGAAACGGCGGGGCCGTCCTCTAAAGACGGTTCCCCGTCTCTCGTAGGCATACAGGCAAGAAATAGCGTGAGGCTAAACCCTACCTATATGTTCAAAAAGCGCCCGGGCTTTCCGCCCGCCGTCTCCTGATCGCCAGAAGCTTACATTCCTTTATCCAATGCTTATGAAAAATACTGTACAGCCTTAGTACGCTTTGGCGAACACGACCGTATGCTGTGCCGGTTTGCCGCAGCAGATACATGTCTTCTTCGTTTCGCCGGGTTCAAAAGGAATATTGCGGCTCGTTGCTCCCGTCTCTTCCTTCACTTGTGCTTCACACGCATCGTCGCCGCACCAGCCGGCCAGCGCAAAGCCGCGTTTCTCTTCCATTGCCGCTTTCATTTCATCCAGCGTCTCGACGGAATAGAAATGTTCCTCTCGGAACTTGAGCGCACGTTCGAACATTTCGTTATGAACCTGCAGCAGCATGGTCTCTACTTCTTCTACTAAGCGGTCCTGCTGAACGATTTTCTTCTCTCCGCTGATCCGGGAGACGAGCACGCAGACACCGTTCTCCATGTCACGAGGCCCAAGCTCCAGTCTGACCGGCACACCGCGCATTTCATATTCATTAAATTTCCAGCCTGGCGTTACATCGGAGCGGTCATCAACGCGCACTCGGATGCCTGCCGATTTCAATTCCTTAAACAGCTCGTCCGTCCGGGCAATGACCGCTTCCCGCGTCTTCGGAGGACCAATTGGAATCATAATCACCTGCGTCGGCGCCACTTTAGGCGGCAGGGCGAGACCGCGGTCATCACCGTGCACCATAATCATCGAACCGATCATACGCGTGCTTGTCCCCCACGAAGTCGTATGCACATATTCCAGATTGTTATCGCGACTGAGGTACTGAATCTCGAATGCCACAGCAAACTTGGTGCCGAGGTAATGGGAGGTTCCCGCCTGAACGGCGCGTCCATCCTTCATCATCGCCTCGATCGAGTACGTATCCACCGCTCCGGCAAAGCGCTCGGAAGGCGTCTTCTGTCCGGTAATGACCGGAATCGCCAAATAGCCTTCTACAAAATCGCGGTAGATTTCAAGCATCTGCATCGTTTCTTCACGCGCTTCAGCCTCGTTCTCATGCGCTGTATGTCCTTCCTGCCACAAGAATTCGCTTGTGCGGATGAAGGGCAGCGTCCGCTTTTCCCAACGGACGACGTTCGCCCACTGATTAATGAGAACCGGCAGGTCACGGTATGACTGAATCCACTTGGAATACATATGTCCAATCATCGTTTCGGAGGTCGGCCGGATAGCCAGCCGCTCTTCCAGCTTATCGCCGCCAGCTTCCGTTACCCACGGCAGCTCCGGGTTGAAGCCCTCGACATGCTCTTTCTCCTTTTGGAAAAAGCTTTCCGGGATAAACAATGGGAAATAGGCGTTGCGATGCCCCGTTTCCTTGAATCGGCGGTTCATCTCTTCCTGGATGTGCTCCCAAATTTCGAAGCCGTCCGGCTTGAACACGATGCAGCCGCGCACCGGGGAGTAATCCATCAGATCGGCTTTCTTGATGACATCGATATACCAACGCGAGAAATCTTCGCCCTGCGGCGTTATTTCCGTAACAAACTGCTTATCTTTTGACATATAATGGAGTTCCTCCCGTAAATGGGCCCGGGCGGCAGCGGATTGCCGCATAGGGCCTAAACAAAATTAACCGCTAATCAGGCGCAAAATATCGTTATAGGTAACGGCGATCATCAGCAGAAACAGCATCGCGAAGCCGACGAAATGAACCATGCCTTCCCGGTTGGGATCAACCGGTTTGCCGCGCAGCGCCTCCACGCCAAGGAACACGAGCCGGCTTCCATCAAGCGCCGGTATCGGGAGCAAATTGAAGATGCCGAGATACAGGCTGAGTATGGCCGTCCAGTGGGTCAAGTACACGATACCCTGCTGGGCAATTTGGCCGGTCAGCTTGAAGGTGCCGACGGGCCCGCTGAGATCGTCCATATTAAACTGGTTAATAATCTGTTTGAATCCGATGAAAATCTGTTCTGTCGTGGTGACCATCATTTTGCCCGAAAGGCTGAGTGTTTCGCCTATTGTTGCATGACGGGTCGGAAGCTCCGGTGTAATCCCAACTTTGCCGCCCTCCTGCCCTTCCATGCCGCGAGGCGTCATCGTTACATTGATCAACTGATCGTCGCGTTTAATGGTCCATTCCATTGCTTTTCCTTCGGATGCGGAAGTCAGGCTGATCATCTTCTTATAATCCGCCCCTATGTTCTCGCCATTAATCGAATAGACGATATCGCCTTTCTGAAGTCCCGCAGTTTCCGCAGGCATGCCCTCAGAGACCTCGCCGATCAGCACATAGGATGGGTTCTCTACCGCAACGCCGGCCATCTGAATGAAAACGCCGAAAAGGATGAAGGCCAGCAGAAAGTTCATTACGGGTCCTGCCACAATAGCAAGCGCACGCTGTCCGACGGTTTTGCTGCCGAACTGCCGATTTTTAGGAGCGATCTGAATTTGCTGGCTGCCCTTGACTATCATGGCTTGAGGATGTACGGAATAGGTCGTAACTTCCCCATCCACATCCAGCTTAATCTGAAGATCGTTCTCAAGGTCCGCATGCTGCGCCTCGCCGCGGATGACGTTTCTGCGAGTATCCAGCTGGTCGAGATAAATGTTCTTCACGACATTGCCGCTGCCTATCCGCACCGCTATGGTCTGCCCGGCTGCAATTTCGATTACTTCGGGATCTTCTCCGGCCATCCGCGCGTATCCTCCGAACGGAAGCAAGCGGAGTGTAAACTGGGTTTCATTGCGTTTATAGGAAAACAGTTTCGGACCGAAACCGATAGCAAATTCTCTTACAAGAATCCCGGCGCGTTTGGCAAAATAATAATGTCCCCATTCATGTACCGTAACCAGTACGAAGAACATAAGCACCGTCAAAAAAACGACTTGAACCATTTCCAAGTTTGGCAGCCCCCTTTAGGTGTAAGACCGAAGTATGTCCTCTTAATTTATCATTATTCTCCGATCCGGCACAAGAGAATCAGCCCTTCAAACCAATTTTTCCGGTTATTGGCGGCTCTTGCCTTTGATTTTAAGCATCTTACAGGCTTTGCGCCAGTGTGCGTGCCGCACGGTCGCAATCCTCGATCTGCTCCAGGCTCGGATGGCTCTCGGCCGTATGACGTTCGAGAACTTCCTCCAATATCTCTTCAATCCGCACAAAAGGGATATCGCGCCGCAAAAAACGGGCGACGGCAACTTCGTTCGCTGCATTGAAGGCAGTTGTCGCCGTCCCGCCGATCTTGCCGCATTCAATGGCAAGTCTTAACGCAGGATAGCGCGCAAAATCCATTTCGCGGAATGTCAGCTGTCCTGCCTGCGCAAGCGACAACCGCTGCGCCGGCGAATGCCACCGCTGAGGATAGGTTAACGCATATTGAATCGGTACCCGCATATCGGGATTGCCGAGCTGGGCGATGATGCTGCTGTCGCGAAACTCTACAAAAGAGTGAATTATGCTCTCCGGGTGAAGCAATACGCCTATTTGTTCGTAAGGCAGACCGAACAGCCAATGGGCCTCGATAACTTCCAGCCCTTTATTGACCATCGTAGCAGAGTCGATTGTAATCTTCGCGCCCATCGCCCAATTGGGATGGCGTAGCGCGTCTTCGACCGTTACGTTTCGAAGCTGCTCCCTGGTCAAATCCCGAAAGGAGCCGCCCGAAGCGGTTAAGTTAATTGAAGCGATATCCTCAATACTCTCTCCATTCAGGCATTGAAAGATTGCCGAATGCTCGCTGTCGATTGGCAGCAAATTGACCCCTTTGCGACGGGCCAGCTCTGTGACAAGATGTCCTGCCGTCACAAGCGTTTCCTTGTTGGCCAGTCCGATGTCCCTTCCCGCCTCGATGGCGGCAAGCGTTGAGCGCAGACCGACGCTGCCCATAACTGCGGTCACTACATAATCGGCATCTCCACCGGCCGCTATCTGTACAAGTCCCTCATCCCCGCTGAACAGCTCAACCCCGGCGGGAAGCTGCGGCCGAATGTCGTCGGCAAGCTCCTTGCTGGCAACCGATACCCGCCGCGGTCTGAAGCGGCGGACCTGCTCCAGCAGAAGCGCCGTGTTGCTGCCCGCAGCGAGACCGTCAATTTCAAAGCTGTCCGGATGCATGGCCGCAACGTCGAGCGTTTGCGTCCCGATTGAACCGGTGGAGCCGAGAATGCTGATCTTTTTCAAGCGACACATACCTTCCTTCAAGTTAGTGATAGGGAATCAGCATCAATATATGTACGAACGGGAACACGATAATCCAGCTGTCGCATCGGTCTAGAATGCCTCCGTGACCGGGCAGCAGCGATCCCGAATCCTTGATGCCGTATGTCCTTTTATAAGCGGATTGAACAAGGTCCCCAAGCTGCCCCACAACGGCGGTGGCGAGACCGATAATCATCGCCCGCCCGAAAGTCAGCAAGTCGGGGGAAATTAAAGCAAACACAAAAGCAATTGCCATTGCGATGATCACACCGCCCACTGCGCCTTCGACCGTCTTATTGGGGCTGATTGCCGGCCACAGCTTTGCCTTCCCCCAAGCTCTGCCTACAAAGTAAGCTCCGGCATCACTGCCCCAAATGCAGCAAAGGAGCAAGAAGGTCCAGAACAGCCCATGGCCATCCGGCGCGGAGCGGGAAACCGCCATATAGGAAAATCCGGTTCCTATGTATAAAGCGCCGATGAACAGCAGCGCGGTTATGCGAATATCCAATTTATTCTTGGTAAAGACTGTAATGAAAAGGAACAGCAGCATCAAAAGCCATACCCCTTGCTGCCAGGACAAAGGCGCGGAAACGCCCAGCAAATCCCAGGGCATCATAAAGCAAAGCACTGCGGCATAACCTGCAATCACACTGCCGCCCGCAGGTGAACAGCCGATCATTTTGGCGAATTCATAGAAGCCGATCAAAGCCATAATGGTTAACAGAAGGTGAAACCACCAGCCGCCAAGCAGGCACAAACCTAAAAATAAAGCTCCGGCTGCCACTCCGGTTATCAGTCGCTGCTTCAAGCGTTCTCAACTCCTATCGGCTACTTAAGCCCGCCATAACGGCGGGTGCGCCGCTGGTACTCGGCTACGGCCTGAAGCAGATGCTCCTTGCCGAAATCCGGCCAGTAAATATCGGTAAACCAAAATTCGCTGTAGGCCAGTTGCCAGAGCATGAAGTTGCTGAGACGCATTTCTCCGCTCGTCCGGATGAGCAGATCCGGGTCGGGAAGGCCTCCGGAAAGCAGCCGGCTGTCGATCATCTCCGCCGTAATTTGTTCCGGTGACAAGCGTCCCTCCGCGATATCTTTTCCCAAACTGCGCATGCAGTCCTCAATTTCCTTGCGTCCTCCGTAATTCAGCGCGAAATTCAATATAAGTCCGGTATTATGCTTCGTGCGAAGCACCGCTTCTTCCATCGCTCTGCGGGTATGCGAAGGCAGCGCCTCGCTGTCTCCCATAACTCGCACACGGACGTTCTTCTCAATCAGTTCGTCCAACTCGATGGCCAAAAATTCTTGCGGCAAACGCATCAGAAAGTCGACTTCCTCTTTAGGCCGTGTCCAGTTTTCCGTCGAGAAGGCGTACATCGTCAAGTATTCAATCCCCAGCTCGTCGGCGGCAATCGCAGCCCGTTTAACTGCCTTCATGCCATTCTGATGACCGACTACGCGTGGTAATCCGAGCCGTTTGGCCCAGCGTCCGTTGCCGTCCATGATGATAGCCACATGCCGGGGAATATTGTCCGGTGAAATATCGACCGGCTGCTGCCGCTCTTCCCGGCCCAGCCAAGATTGAACCCGTTTGATCATTAACGATTCCTCCATGTTTCCTGCGAGAAAGAGACAAACCCCACCGTATGAGGAGGGGCCTTGATCTCTGCGCTATCTTTATACTTCCATGATCTCTTTTTCTTTGGCCAAAAGCACTTTGTCGACTTCGGCTACGAACTTATCCGTGGACTTCTGGATGTTATCCTGATGTCCGCGGGATTCGTCTTCCGAAATGCCGTTTTTCTCCAGCTTCTTAATCTCGTCGTTTGCGTCGCGGCGGATGTTGCGGATCGCCACCTTGGCTTCTTCACCAAACTTTTTCGTCAGCTTCACGAGCTCGCCGCGTCGTTCTTCCGTAAGCGCAGGAATCGTGAGGCGAATCGTGCTGCCGTCGTTGGCCGGCGTAAGTCCGAGATCGGATTTCATAATCGCCCGTTCAATATCGGCGAGCGAGGATTTATCCCACGGCTGGATAAGCAGTGTACGCGAATCCGGGGTGTTGATATTGGCAAGTTGGTTGACCGGAGTCGGCGCTCCGTAATATTCAACTTGGATACGGTCGAGCAGCGAAGGCGTCGCGCGGCCCGCGCGCAGCGTTGACAAATCGCGTTTGAGCGACAAAATGGCTTTCTCCATGCGCTCTTCGGCATTCTTTTTAACCGATTGCGGCATTATTCTACACTCCCTTTAACAATCGTTCCGATACGCTCGCCCAGAACGACGCGTTTAATGTTGCCCTGTTCCGTAATGGCAAACACAATAAGCGGTATATTGTTATCCATGCAGAGAGAGGAGGCGGTGGAATCCATAACCCCGAGGTTCTTGTTCAGCACGTCCAGGTAAGTGAGCTGCTCATACTTCTCGGCGGTGCTGTCTTTGAACGGATCAGCGGAATAGACGCCATCGACTTTGTTCTTCGCCATCAGAATGACTTCCGCTTCGATTTCAGCCGCACGCAGAGCCGCAGTCGTGTCCGTGGAAAAGAACGGATTACCCGTACCTGCCGCGAAGATAACAACGCGTCCCTTTTCCAGATGGCGGATGGCCCGGCGGCGGATGTAAGGTTCTGCGATCTGCTGCATCGAGATCGAGGTCTGAACCCGAGTCGGCACGCCGCTCTGTTCCAGAGAGTCCTGCAAAGCCAGCGAGTTCATGACCGTAGCCAGCATGCCCATATAATCCGCAGTCGCCCGGTCGATGCCGCTTGCGCTGCCCGCGATGCCGCGCCAGATGTTGCCTCCACCGCATACGATGGCGACTTGGACGCCAAGCTCGACAACTTCCTTAACCTGCTCGGCAATAGAGCTAATCGTATCCGCATCGATACCGTAACCGTTTTGTCCCGCCAGCGATTCGCCGCTGACTTTCAAGACTACCCTTTTAAATACCGGCTGTTCCAAATTGAATTCCCTCACTTTGCAATGGTGCCTTAACGGGCCCCAGGTTAATCGTGCTTTCCTGCCGATGCACGGCGAGGATGAATCGGTGGTCAAGCGGTCTGATGCCGAACCTGCATCCCCAAAAGAATCACATTCGGCTTCTTCCGCTTGCAAAAGACGGAACACCATTTAACGTGTTCCGCTCTTGAAATCCCAGACTTATATTGGGTTCTTGGCCCTATGCCGCGAACGCTGATTATTGCTTCACTTGCGCCATTACTTCTTCTACGAAGTTGTCGACTTTCTTCTCAAGTCCTTCGCCCAGTTCGTAACGGACAAAGCGGCGGATGGAGATGTTCTCACCGATGGTGCTGATTTTTTCGTTGAGCAGATTGGAGATCGTCTTGTCGGGGTCTTTGATGAAGGATTGCTCAAGCAGTACATGCTCTTCATAGAACTTGTTGATGCGTCCTTCAACCATTTTATCAACGATTTTCTCAGGCTTGCCTTCGTTCAGCGCCTGTGCTTTCAGAATTTCCTTTTCCTTCTCGATTTCATCCGCAGGAACTTCTTCGCGGCGAACGAAACGCGGAGCGGCAGCGGCGATTTGCATAGCGATATCACGCGCGAACTCCTTGAATTGGTCGGTTTTACCGACAAAGTCGGTTTCGCAGTTAATTTCTACCAGAACACCGATACGGCCGCCGGCATGAATGTAAGATTCAACAACGCCCTCGGTCGCTGCGCGTCCAGCTTTGTTGGCTGCCGCGGAAAGGCCTTTTTCACGGAGAAGTTCTACTGCTTTGTTCAGGTCGCCGTTTGCTTCTTCCAGCGCTTTTTTGCAATCCAGCATGCCGGCGCCGGTTCTTTCACGAAGCTCTTTTACGGATTTTGCGTCTACTGCCATTGTTTAATCCCTCCAAATAAATTAAATAACCCACTAATTTAAAACGCCCCCACAAAGAGCAGCCATGGCCTTGGAACAATAGTCAGGTTCTTTGCGGGGACCCCGGAAACTTACACTCTCTTCTTTTGGTAAAAAAAGGGCAGTGAGAGGTTATCCACCTGCCAACCACCCTTTTCATTTTAATTTCATATCGTATGCAATCGGAGAGACTTAAGCAGACGTTGTGTCTTCGCCTTGGTGAGCTTCAACAACGGCGTCAGCCATTTTACCGGTCAGCAGCTTAACGGCGCGAATAGCGTCGTCATTGCCCGGAATAACGTAGTCGATTTCGTCCGGATCGCAGTTCGTGTCAACGATAGCGACAATCGGAATGCCCAATTTGCGTGCTTCGGCAACGGCGATGCGCTCTTTACGAGGATCGATGATGAACAGCGCGCTTGGCAGACCTTTCATGTTCTTGATGCCGCCCAGGAATTTTTCAAGACGATCTTTCTCTTTGCGGAGAAGGATAACTTCTTTCTTAGGCAGAACGGAGAACGTTCCGTCCTCTTCCCAAGCTTCCAGTTTTTTAAGACGGTCGATACGCTTTTGGATCGTTTGGAAGTTCGTCAGCGTGCCGCCGAGCCAACGTTGGTTGATGTAGTACATGCCCGAACGTTCAGCTTCTTCTTTCACAGAGTCTTGAGCTTGTTTTTTTGTACCCACGAACAGGATCGTACCATTGTCGCCTGCTACGCTTTTTACAAAGTTGTAAGCTTCTTCTACTTTCTTGACCGTCTTTTGCAGGTCAATAATGTAGATTCCGTTTCTTTCAGTGAAGATATAACGATCCATTTTCGGGTTCCAACGACGAGTCTGGTGACCGAAGTGTACCCCAGCTTCGAGAAGCTGCTTCATGGAGATTACTGCCATCTTCACACACCTCCTAGATTTGGTTTATTGTGTGTCCCTCCGCCGGAGTCATCTTGCAGCAAGACTTTCTTCAGAAGAAAGCACCGCTTGCTGTAATCAACCGGCGTGTGTTTTAACACCGTCAATTAATATATCATAAGACTACATGGGATGCAACGTCTGACGCACGATTTTTGTCATAAAACGCGATATTTCGGATTCAGCAGAAACCGGCGGTCATTCTTTTACCGTAATCAGTTCGTCGATGATCGATTCGTTGCTTTGCCCTGCTGTGAAGCGGTAAAGACCGTATTGAATCCGGGTCTGCACTTTGCGGCCGGTGCCTTCAATTAAAAAAAGGTTCTTATCCTGGATTACGCCGGCTTCGGCCAATAAATCTGCGACTTCGGTAAGCGTGACCCCGCTCGGAATTCGAACGACAATACTGGAGCTTGCCGGTGAGTCGGCTGCGGGTGCAGTCGGCGGAACGGCCGTGGCAGACTGCTCCTGTATCTCCGCCGCAGACGGCTGCGACGGCGAAGACGGTCCCGTAGGGGATACCGCCTTGCCCGGTGGCGATGCGGGCTGCTTATTTGCCCCAGGAGATCCCGAAGCAGCTGCGTCGCCATTGGCTGCACCCGCTGCATTTTGTTCCTGTGAGGAGGAATTTTGCTGTGCCAGCTTCTGCCACTCCTCGGCGGTCAGCAGCTTGTCCTCCGCCCCGCTTACCTTCAGGTTCAGCTTTGTGGCTTCTCTGATTATCTGCGCCTTCGTAGGCGTAGCCATCCCGGCCGAAATCATAAGCTGGAGAAGAAGCGCGCCGCCCGCAAGCCCGCATCCGAGTCCGATCATAAAGGAACGATTCTTGATCACACCGATTCCTCCTGTTTGGCGAGCTGCAGAATCAGTTGAATTTCTCCCCGCTGCATTCCGGTTTTCTTGGCTATAATGTCAATGGATTTCCCTTGGCTGTCCAGTTCGAACAGCTGCGGATAGCGAAGCTTGATCGTACTGACCGGTTTGGCCTTGATCTCAGCCTCAGGCTTGTCAATCCCATCTTCGGAGCCCTCTCCCCGCTTCGCGCTTTCTGCTGTGCCGGCGGTAATAGCCATTTGAAGAAGCCCGTTCTCATTTGCGGCAACACGGGTCTCAAGCTGCGATGTTCTATGCTGAAGCGCGTCAAGCTGTCCCTTCAATTCGCCAAGCTGCTCCTGAATAACGGCCTGATTGCTCTGAGACTGGGTCTTGATCGTACCGAGCAGCTCCAGCAGCTCTCGGTTCTCTCGTTCGACATCCGACATATACAGTTCAAGCGCCGCTTCCACCTCTTTCAGGCTCTGCTTGTCTCCGGGGCTGTCCTTGCCGCGGACGCGTGCCGGCATAAGCAGCGCATAGGCCAAAGCAATTCCGCCAAGCAGTACAATATACGCCCATGGTTGCACGTGTCCTGTCTCCTTTATTTCATATAAGTGTCTTAAAGCGACACATCAAAACGGCGTCCCTTATACGGGTGCTCCGCATTGTGTTCTTTGCTTTTCTTTTGTTCCTGTGAACGGCCGTTGCTGGAAGAGCCTCCTCGGCGGCCATCCTCCCTTACGGCGGACTTTGACGACTCGTCGATCTCCGCACTGCGCTGGGCCTGCTCACGCGAATCTTTGATATTCTCCCCGGCCAACACTTGCTGATTCAGTGCTGACCGGTGCTGAAGTTCTTGCTGCAGCTTGCCGGCTTCTGTTGTACGGGGCAATGCTATTTGCAGTTCCACTGGCTTCAGGCTCACGGCAATCCCCTTCTTCGAGGCAATATTGTCCGGCGGCGAAAGCTATTCCACCGGTTCAGACGTTGGGCATTATAGATATCTCGCCTTCCGAATAGTAGTACGTAATCCGCTCCGCCATATCCTTGACGAATTTGGTATATCTGCCGATGACAATTTTGGAACCCCCGTAAATGGTCTTGACAACCGTGACCTTGGCCCTGTCTGTATCCTCCAGCATTTTTTCAATTTCAAGAATCCGCTCTTTGATGTGGGCTTCTTCCCTTTGCTGGGAGTGCTTCGTGGTATTGAGCTTGATTCGCAGAGCTACCTTGTCCGGAGACAGGGTGCCGCTAATCGCGAGCTGATCAAGCAAATGGAGCGCCTTCGTCGTTTTATCACCAGTTTCCATAAATTGGCGGAGCTGCTGCCTAAGCTCATTAAGTTCGTTTCTCAATTCGGGCAGTACCCCAACCTCGATTACTGTCGCCGTCGACATTGTATTCCCAATCGTGCGGGCCACTACCTTCTCCCCAGCCTGCACCGTTCCGCCAACGATTAAACCCTTGGTACCGTTGCAGAGCACGTTCCTGCCGGCGCGAACATTGGAATGCATAATACTTTGCGAGACAATGACATCCTCGGAAGCCGTAATGTTTCCATCCTGAATAAAGGACACCTTCACATTGGCTCCGGCGCTGACAAGCCCCTTGTTGTAGCCAATAATGCCGCCGGTAATTTCAATGGAACCTCCAGCGACCAGTTCCGCACCTTCCACACCGCCAACCACCCGGATATCTCCTGCGGATTTCACCGAAAATCCGGTGAGTACATTGCCGCGGATAACAACGGTGCCGACAAAATCAATATTACCGGTGTTGTAATCGACGTCGCCATTCACTTCATAAACCGGAAAGACATTGATTTTTCCTTTGTCCGTCAGGGACACCAAGCCGTCGATCGCGGCATACATTGAGGTTTGCTCTTTATCTAACAAGACGTTCTTACCGACTTTAAAGCGGGCGTTTTTCCCCATCTTGCAGGGGATTGGATCGCCGGTGACGGCCATGCCCAGTTGTCCCGTTTCAGGGGGAATCAACGTCGCGATCAATTCACCCTTGCGGACATTGCTCAACCGGACCAGTTCCTTGTAATCGACCTTGCCGTCGTCTTTTTCCAAGGGGCGGCGGTCATCGTCATCCATCCTAACACTTAACTCCACGCGCCCGTCTAAACCGTGGACAGGAGCTTTCCCCGAAGCTATTGCAACCTTGCCGGAACGGTACTCCTCCGGATGGTTTGCGATACGAGTAACGACATCCCACTGTACGCCATAGCGGACATTGTTTTTTTGTAAAAAAGCGCCTAACTCATCGACCCCACAAGCAAATTCTTCATCCCGCCGATAGAACTCCAGGTAAGCGACTTCCTTATTATCTGAAAAGCTGATACTCAAGTAATCGCTCAGTGCAGAGTGGACGACCATTGTCTCCCTCCTTGTTGCCGATTCCGGCTAATCATTTTGCATCAGAAGATCCCGATTCTTCTCTAGTGTCCCCCGCAGCCTCAGTATCGCCTTGGAATGCAGCTGCGATATACGGGAAGGGGACAACGACATAACCTCTGCAATTTCACTCAAAGATAAATCTTCATAATATAAAAGGGACACAACGGTCCGTTCTTTCACTGTTAGTTTCTCGATGCCCTTGGTAAGCGTTTCACGAAGATAGAACTCATTCACTTTACGGTCCGGGTTCTTGGCTTTGTCGTCCACCAGTACGGACATTCGAGTCTCAGAATCTTCTTCCCGGATCGGATCCTCCAAAGAACACAGCGTCATTACCGCCACATCCTGCAGCATGCCTTGAAACTCCCGCTCGGTTATATTTAAATAGCTGCTCATTTCTTCGTCGCTGACCGATCTTAAATACTTTTGTTCCAGTTGCTGGTAGGCATCCTCAATTTTCTTCGCCTTTTCACGGACCGAGCGGGGAACCCAATCGCCTTGGCGGAGAGAATCAAGAATGGCTCCACGGACTCGCCAGGAGGCGTAAGTTTGAAATTGCAATCCCCGTTTATAGTCAAACTTCTCAACCGCATCGATTAGTCCCATAACCCCATTGCTCGCCAAATCTTCCTTCGAGACATTTTTGGGCAGACCCACAGCCAAACGGCCGGAGACATAATCCACTATGGGCAGATATTTCTCGATCAGCCTTTTTTTGGCTTCCGGGTCTCCCTGTTCTTTCCACTGTTCCCAGAGTCCCTGATGATCCAAATGAGAAGCTTTATGCTCGTTCAACGGCTTTCACCCCTCCCAAAGTGTAATCGGCGAGTATACGGGCCGGGTTCATCGAATTCCACAGATCATTTCCCATTTCACTCGCTTATTCTTTTTTTAGGTGACGAACGGCCTTGGCCAATTCTTCAGGATCTTTCATCGAGACCAATTGGGGAGGCTGAAGAGGTTTGAATTCTTCATTTCCTTGGTTCCCTTGTCCGGCCTTTGGTTTGAGCAAATCCTTCAATTCCTCATCCTCGTCCGGAGTCGAAATATCCAGCCTGGCGCCCAACGTCTCCTTGTTATCATCCGAAACGTCGTCCGGCCTGTCGGAATTTGCGGTTTGCTTAACAATAAGACCCAATACCCATCTAAGGGCAAAAGCAAGCACAAACCAGAGAATAAATCCGGTCAATCCGCGGAAAAGGCTGGTAAGCGGCAGATTGTTCCGCATTGAAAACAAAAAGGTAAAGACAAAGCCGACCAGACCGCAAATCAAGTTTATCAAAATGGTTCCGATCATATTATAATTCCTTGACGCCTTTTTGCACACTGCGGATGTTCAGCAACCCGGTGCTGCATGCGATCTCGATCGTGCGCCCGTAACTGCCTCCCGTATCTTCGGCCACCAGCGGAATGCTCAATTTCTCCAAAGCCAGCTTGCAGGATTCCACATTCCGCGGACCAATTCTCATCGTATCGTTTCCGCCGGCAAAAGCAAACATCTGGGAGCCGCCAGCCATTTTTGCGATAATCCGGCTGCGTATGGCTCCGAGCTCCAGCAGACGGGATAGAAGCTCGGGAATTGCCGTATCCGCGAATTTGGCGATGTTGAGCTTTCCCTCACGAGCGATTTCTGATGACGGCAGCATGACGTGAGCCATTCCCCCCAGCTTTTTGCCGGGATCGTACATCGTAAGGCCGACGCATGAGCCAAGGCCCGTCGTACGGATCACATTGTTCTGGCTGCCTACATTGAGATCGGCCATTCCTACTTTTATTAAGCTCTGCTCCTCAATCATCTTCAAAAGGCACTCCCAGGGATTTGAAAATCTTAGGGAAAGATTCCGGATCGGGAATCAGAAAGAACTGGCCTTCGATCTCATCCTTTCCTTCCAGGAAAGTTGTATCGATCAACAATGCGTCATCTCCCATCTGACCGAACTGAAGCAGGCCGTAACTTAAAATCGCTCCTGCCATATCCATCGCCAAAGCCGGTACCGTTGGATACATAGATAATGAGGTGAAATCAGCCAGAGACGAGAGATAGGAACCCGCCAAAATATTGCCGATCTCACTGAGTGCGGACATTTCCATTTCACTTAATTCTTCTACCGAGACTGTGGATATGCCCGCGACACGGCTCAGCAAACTGCGGGCCGCTTCCGGCGTCAGGATGAAAAAAAGATTCCCCGGCGCCTCGCCTTCAACACGTAGAAACACCGCGTAGACAAGCTCCTCGGCACCGCCCACTTTTTCCGCGATCTCCTCAAATCCGAGCAATTGGACTTTGGGAACGGCCATGTCAATCGGTTTGTTCAGCAGCTGGGATAATGCGGTGGCAGCGTTCCCGGCTCCGATGTTTCCGACTTCCTTGAGCACATCCATTTTGAAATCCTTCTGATGCTTAAACAGTTCCACGGTGTTAGCCCTCTAAGCTTTCCAGCTGCACAATTTCACTCTTGTTGAGAACCTCTGACAAATTAAGCATGATCAGCAGACGGTCCTCTCCGATTTTGGCCACCCCGTCAAGATACTTGGCTTTAATACCCCCAACAACTTCGGGAGGAGTATCGATGGACTCTCTGTTCAAGTCAATAACATCGTTGGCCGAATCCACAATAAAGCCAACCTCCATCTCATTAACGACAACGATAATGACGCGGGTCTGATCGGTATGCTCCGCTTCTTCCAGACCGAATCTTCCGCGAAGATCGATCACTGGAATAACGACGCCGCGCAGGTTGATAACGCCCTTGATAAAAGCGTACGTCTTCGGCACCCGCGTAATGGGCATCAGACGTTCGATCGTTTGGACTTTATCCACTTCGATGCCGTATTCTTCGGTACCCAATTTAAAGACAATTACTTTAATATCTTCCGCCATGGATTAAACCTCCCTGTATGGTTTCTCTTATTTGATAAATGCGTTGGGATCAATAATTAACGCCACTTGTCCGTCGCCAAGGATTGTGCCACCCGAAATTCCCTGGATTTCCGGCAAGTATTTGCCCAAATTTTTGATGACAATCTCGTTCTGGCCGATAAAATCCTGCACAGTGAGCGCAGCGAGCTTGTCTCCCTTGCGGATAACAACGATCTCCGTTTCTTCTTCTTCGCTCTCGTCGTAATCCGCCACATCGAAGATGGCCCCTAGGGATACGACCGGAATATGGGAGCCCCGGAATTCCACCATCTTAGCGCCGTGAACGCTTCGGATCTGCGAACGATTCACAATTCCGGTCTCCACTATGGAAGAAAGCGGAATCGCGTACTTCTCCGAGCCAAGTCGGATCAGCATAGCAGCGATAATGGACAGGGTGAGCGGAAGCTGCACCGAGAAATTCGTTCCTTTTCCGGGAGTGGAATAAATGGTGACATTGCCCCCGAGCGATGAGATCTTGGCTTTTACGACATCGAGTCCGACTCCCCTACCAGAGATATCAGAAATGACCTCAGCCGTGCTGAAACCCGCCGCGAACAGCAGTTGATGGGCTTCGTTGTCTGTCATCGCTGCCGCTTGCTCAGCGGTAACGATTCCTTTCTTTATCGCCGATTTCAGCACTTTCTCGCGGGAAATGCCGGCGCCGTCGTCCTGAATTTCAATGAAGACATGATTGCCACTGTGGAATGCCCGCAAATGGATGGTGCCGGTCTCCGATTTGCCAGCGGCGATCCGGTCGGATACCGATTCGACCCCATGGTCGAGCGCATTGCGGAGCAGATGGACGAGCGGATCGCCGATTTCATCGACGACAGTCCGGTCGAGCTCTGTTTCGGCGCCTGTAATAATAAGATCCACCTTTTTGTCGAGCGACTTGGCCAAATCGCGAATCATACGCGGGAATCGGTTGAACACCGTATCTACCGGCACCATACGCAGCTTCATGACGATGTCCTGCAGGTCCCCGCTGACGCGGCTCATATGCTCGACTGTCTCGGTCAACTCGGTGCTCTGTATATCCGAAGCGAGCTGCTCCAGCCTCACACGGTCAATCAAGAGCTCACTGAGCAGGTTCATCAGCACATCCAAACGGTCGATGTCGACGCGTATTGTGCGCGAAGGAGCGCCGCCGCTTTTGGCGGGAGCTTTCTTGGCTTCCTCCTTAGGGGCGGCTGCCGGCGTCGCTTGGGGAGCCGGAGTATCCCCCCGCTTCGGCTCGGTGGCCGGAGCCTCAGCCGTGGCGGCGACCGCCGCCTGTCCAAGCTGACTCAGCGACTCCACATCAAGCGCAAGCGACGTTACTTTGTCGATCTCGGAGACGCCCATAATCAGAGCCTGCATTTCCTCCGCTGTCTTCTGGGTTATGTAGTAAAGCGAAAAGCTGTAATCGAATTTCTCCTGCTCGATATCCTGAACCGGCGGGAAGGTTTTCACGACTTCGCCGTAGCGCTCCAGCAGTTCAAAGACCATATAAGCTCTGACTGCGCGGAGTTGACAATCCTTGCGGAGCGAAACTTCGATGAACAGCACCTGGTTCCCTTCCTGAATCGATTGTTCAAGAACCGAAAATTGGAATTGATCGAGCAGTGCGGGCGTTTCCGCTTCTATTGGAGCGGCTGCTGACGGCGCGTCTCCTGCTGCAGAAGGCACTTCGCCGCGAACGATAGCCTGAAGGGAGGCTACGATGGAAGAAACGTCCGCCTTGCCTTCGCCACCGGCAGTTATGTCCTGAACCATGGCTTCAAGCGCGTCAAGGCTCTTGAACAGAGTATCAAAAATAAATTCCTGCATAACCAGCTTACCGTTGCGCACCAGATCAAGCACGTTCTCCATTTGGTGCGTCAAAGAAGCCAGATCTTCAAACCCCATTGTCGCCGCCATGCCTTTTAAAGTATGCGCGGAGCGGAAGATCACCTGCACGATGCTAAGATCGTCCGGACTTGCCTCCAGCCCCATCATATTTTCGTTCAAAGACTGCAGATGATCGTTCGACTCATCAATAAACATGGATAAATACTGATTCATGTCCATGCCTAGACACCTACCCTTCACGTTCGCTTTTCGTTATTTAACGACCTGAACCAGCCTTGGAGCAATGTCTTGCAACGGTAAAATATAACTGACGCACTGCAGTTCAACCGCAGAACGCGGCATTCCGTAAACGACGCAAGTTTCCTCGCTCTCGGCAAAAGTCGACCTGACGCCGGCGTCGTATAATGACTTCATCATCTTGGCGCCATCGCTTCCCATCCCAGTCATGATAACCGCATGGCGCTCCAGGGAATCGAGCGGCAGCAGGGATTCGAACAGCGTGTCCACCGATGGCCGATGCCCGTTCCGGGCTTCCTCCTTCGTCAAGCTGATGGCAAACTGACCGCTTGCTGTCTCCGTCACCTTCATGTGATAGCCTCCCGGCGCGATATATGCCGCTCCCTTCCTCAGAATCATTCCTTGCTCTGCCTCCACGACATCCAGCGGGCTGAATGTATTCAACCTCTGGGCAAGCGATTTGGTAAAATTGGGGGGCATATGCTGAACAATAACGATCGGTGCGGGAAAATCGGCTGGAATCTTCTCCAAAAAAGCCTTCAGCGCACGGGGTCCGCCCGTTGAACATCCGACGGCCACAAGCTTATCCAGACCTTTCACGCCCGATTTTCGTTCTCTGCCGGTTACTGAAGGAGTGCCCGGGACCCCTCCATTGGCTGCTGCCCTCTTAGGTCTGGAAGCATCAGGTGCACGGGTTTCCGCCTTTGGCTCCGAGGATGCCTTGGAAGGTCCGTCGGCCCGATTCGCCTCCGGCGGAATGACCTTGAATCGGTCCCCGCGCCGAGCAGGCTTATTCAAGCTCTTGATATCAACCGGTTTTGCGGTATCCGACGTGACCGAAGCTTGGGAGATTCTCGTCTCCCGGTGGAGCAATCGGTTCGTTGTGCCCTCAAAGCCTTCGGCGGGCTTGTCCGCCGGCTTGGTAGGAGGCTGAGAAGGAGCAGACTCGGGCTTCGGTGGCACGGAAGGGGCTTCGGCGGCCAAAAGCGCAGAAGCGGACCTGGCCTCCCGGCGTTCGCGTTCCAGCATGGCTTCCTTCATTTGCTCCCTTAACGATTCCCCGACGCTGTTGATATCATGGGCGCTGGAAATCGAAGGTTTGCGGATAAAGTCAAAAGCTCCGCCTTCCAATGCCAATATCGTCTCTTTCATCCCTTCTTCATTAATGCCGGATAGCATAATGACGGGAAGAGGATGGTCAAGCATTATTCTTTTCAGTGCCTCCAAGCCGTTCATTTCCGGCATCTCCACGTCCATGGTGACAAGATCAGGCTGCAGCTCCTTTACCTTGTCAACCGCTTCCCGGCCGTTTACCGCCGTTGCCGTTACCTGGAACTCGGCATCCTTTTCAATTAAATCGGAAATGATTTTGCGCATAAATGCCGAATCATCCACAACCAAAACTTGATATGGCTTCATGTCATTTCCACCTTTGTCCCTCGAATTCAGAACATTTCTTATTTTCGGCGAAGCCACTTACTGATAAAGCCCTTTATTCCTTGAGGTCCCGCCATGGCAGGAGGCCGGTCGGATCTCAAATATTGCAGCGTCAGTCTATGTATATCCTTCGCAGCGGTGCTGTTCGGGTACGCCATCGAGAAAGGGACCTGGCGCTTTACGGCTTGAACCACATGGGTATCGCTAGTTATATATCCCAGGAACGGGATATCCAACTGTAGGAAACGCTGGGCGGCCATCCGGATTTTGTCGCTTGTCGCATTTGCTTCCCTGAAGTCAAAAGCTTGATTGACAATCAGTTTGAATGAGACATGCGGATGGCTCTTGTGCACCACTTTCATCAATGCGTAGGCATCGGTGATAGCTGTCGGCTCGGGCGTGGTGACAACAAGGCAATCGTCGGCGGAAGCGATGAATTTCATCGTTTCCTTGGACAGACCGGCACCGGTATCGAAGAGAATATAGTCCATATCATCGGCAATTGCGGCAATCTGGGAAGTGAAGTAATTCAGATCGCTTTCCGACAGCGAGAACAGCTCTTCCATTCCGGAACCTCCGGCAATAAAAGGGAGACGGTTAGGGCCGATTTGAATAATCTGCTCGATTCCGGCTTCCCTGCCCAACAAATGATAAAGATTGTATGTTGGGGTAACGCCCATCAGTACATCCAGATTCGCCATACCGATGTCGGCGTCGAACAGAAGCACTTTTTTCCCTAGACTCTTTAGAGTGAGCGCGAAGTTGAGAGTGAAATTCGACTTGCCTACTCCGCCCTTTCCGCTGCAAACGGTGATAATTCGCGCCGAATGTTCTCCACCTTCGTCAAGCATTCGGTTCTGTCCGGCGACAAGCTGTCTTAACGATTGCGCTTGGTCCATCATTGCTCACCCGTTCCGAGCAGTAAATCGCACAGCAGTTCTTCGGACGGCACAAGCAAATCGTCTGGAACGTTCTGGCCGTTCGTCATATAAGAAAGCGAAAGCGGGTAATCGTTCAGCAAATTAAACATGGGCCCGAAGCTTCCCGTTTCGTCCAGCTTGGTGACGATGATCTTATCCAGCCGGTATTTGCTGAAATGCTCCGTAATGAGCTTCATATCCCTGCTCTTCGAAGTCAGACTGAGGACCAGATACGTCTCGCTCTTCAATGTCGGCGCCAGCAGGCTCTGCAATTCCGCAACGAGCAGCTCGTTTCGGAAGTTTCTTCCCGCAGTGTCCATCAATACAAGATCGCAGCCCTCAAGCCGGGACAATGCCCGCTGCAAATCACCCGGCGACTGAATGACTTCAAGAGGCACATTCAATATCGATGCATATGTGCGAAGCTGCTCCACCGCTGAGATGCGGTACGTATCGGAAGTAATCATTCCTACCTTTCGGCCATGCCGGAAAAGCTGGTCGGCCGCAAGCTTGGCCAAGGTGGTGGTCTTTCCTACTCCGGTCGGACCGGCGACGTGCAGGAGCTTTGTGTCAGGGGCGATCCCCCCTCCAATTCTGGTAGACAGGAAATTGACAACCTGTTCTTTGATAGCCTCATTAAACTTCTCTTGCGGCCACTGCCTTCCGGCATTATTCCAGGCATCCAGCACATTGCCGATCCATTCCTCCACAAGTGAACTGTCCGTTTCCTGTTCGATCAGCCGATCCCGCAACTGATTCAGCCGATCCGGCAGTTCTCTTGATTCGGCGGACTGGCGGGCAATCCGTTCGATCCACTGCTTCATTTCTTTAATTTCATTAAGAATGCCGTCGTCAGTAGGACGTTCTGGACTAGCGGAAGCCATGGACGAAGCCGCCGCAGGCTGCTCGGAATCGGCTTCTTCTTGAGAGACATGAACCGGTGCTTCTTGCTTCGTTTCCGGGACCGTCTTCTCCGTCAACACGGCTACCGCGCCTTGTTTCTCGACTGCTCCTTGCAGCGCGGCGGCAATCTCGGCAAAGCTTCGGGGTGGCTCCGTACCGCCAGGGGCGGTATTGATCGAAGACGAGGCGTACGCCTGCCGGTATGCGTTTGGAACACCTGCCCTTGGAACAGAGGGCGAGGTATCCCGGCTGCCGCCAGCCGTCTTTTTCTGTTCTTTTTCGACCGCGGCAACTACTTCAATCTTCTTTTTTCTGAACATTCCCATGAATCCGCCGGTCTTGATCTCCTTCGTGCTCAGGATAACGGCGTCGCTTCCAAGCTCGCTGCGAATGGAATGCATGGCGTCCGGCATCGTATCGACAACGTAACGCTTCACTCTCATAAATTCACCACTCCAACACTTTGAATTTCAATATTGGGCTCCAGCTCGCTGTAAGACAGCACCGGAATATCCTGCATCGTCCGCTCTATGACCTGCCGCAAATACATGCGGATGGTAGGCGAAGTCAGCACTATTGGCTGCTGCCCCGATTGCAAAAGGCGGTTGATTTGCTCCATGAGACGCTGATACACCGTCTGGGTTGACACGGGATCAAGCGCCAAGTAACTGCCGTGCTCCGATTGCTGGACGCTTTCGGCGATTTTTTTCTCAAGCGATGGTCCCACCGTAATCACCTTAAGCGTTTCTCCCGATTGAGAGAACTGCTGGGTTATTTGCCTCGACAGGGCCTGCCTTACATACTCTGTGAGAACGTCGGGATCTTTCGTATAAGTGCCGTAATCGGCAAGTGTTTCAAAAATAGTAACCAAGTCCCGGATCGAGATCTTTTCGCGCAGCAGCTTTGCCAGCACTTTCTGCAAATCCCCGATGGAGAGGACGGATGGAATCAGTTCATCCGCCAGCACAGGATAATTTTCGCGAATATTGTCGACCAGCATTTTCGTTTCCTGCCGCCCGAGCAGTTCAAAGCCATGACGCTTGATCAGCTCGGTCAAGTGAGTAGCAACAACGGACGGTGGATCGACCACTGTATAGCCTGCCAGTTCAGCCCGTTCCTTTACCGATTCATCGATCCACAAAGCGGGCAATCCGAACGACGGTTCCACCGTTTCAATGCCGGTAATCGACTCATCATCATACCCGGGACTCATTGCCAAATAGTGATTAAGTAATAATTCACCACCGCCAACCTGATTTCCTTTAATTTTTATGACATATTCATTCGGTTTTAGTTGAATATTGTCGCGAATGCGAATAACCGGTACGACAAGTCCCATTTCAAGTGCACACTGCCGTCGAATCATGATGATTCGATCCAACAAATCGCCCCCTTGCTGAGTATCGGCCAGTGGAATCAGACCGTAGCCGAATTCGAACTCAATCGGGTCCACGCTCAGCAGGCTGATCACGCTCTCCGGACTGCGCACCTCCTCAATCTGCTTTTCTTCGACAAGCTGCTCTTCGGCGATCGCCTTGCGGCTCAGGTTCTGCGTCATCCGATAGGCGGCAAAGGCCAAAAGTCCTGCAAGCGGCAGTGTGGTTATGGCATGAATTGGTGTAAAAAGTCCCAAGAAGGCGACCGTAATGGCAACGATGTACAAAAGCTTCGGATAAGACAGCAATTGCCCTGTCAAATCTTCCGCCAGATTGCCATCCGAAGAAGCCCGGGTAACGATGAGGCCGGCTGCGGTCGAAATGAGCAGAGCAGGTATTTGGCTGACCAGACCGTCCCCGATCGTCAGCACGGAGTAAGTTGACAGCGCATCTTGGAAGGTCATGCCGTGTATGGCAATCCCGATAATGAAGCCGCCGATCAAATTGATCAACAGAATGATAATGCTGGCGATGGCATCTCCCTTGACGAATTTGCTCGCCCCGTCCATCGCTCCGTAGAAATCCGCTTCACGCTCAACATTTTGCCGGCGCTCACGGGCTTGCTGCTCGTTGATCATGCCCGCGTTCAAATCGGCGTCGATGCTCATCTGCTTACCAGGCATCGCGTCCAGCGTAAATCTCGCGCCCACCTCGGCGACGCGTTCCGAACCCTTGGTAATGACGATAAACTGCACAACGACGAGAATCAAAAATACGATGAACCCGATGGCGATTTGTCCCCGTGCAATCCAGCTGCCGAACGTCGCTACAACCGAACCGGCCTCACCCTCAGACAATATCAGCTTGGTTGTAGAGATGTTCAGCGCCAAGCGAAACAGGGTCGTAATGAGCAGCAGCGACGGAAAGATGGAGAACTGAAGGGGCTCTTTCGTATTCATCGCCACCAGAATAATCGTAAGCGCAATCGAAATATTAACGACAAGCAGAAAGTCGAGAAGCCCCTCGGGAATAGGCAGGATCATCATCAGCACGATGCCGATAATGCCGATCAATACCGTTAAATCCTTAGCTTTCAATGCATTCTTCCTCCCCTGCTATCTCTTTCTGCCTTTTAGCTTATATACGTAGGCCAGCACTTCGGCAACCGCCTGGAACAGATCCGCGGGAACCGAATCCCCAATCTCCGCTCTTTGAAACAGCGCCCGTGCAAGCGGCTTGTTTTCCATCGTCATCACGCCGTGTTCCTTGGCAAGCTCACGGATGCGGAGTGCGACGTAATCCTGGCCTTTGGCCACAATCTGCGGCGCCTCCATTTTGGAGCCGTCATATTTCAGAGCGACCGCGAAATGAGTAGGGTTCGTAATGATGACATCGGCTTTGGGAACTTCCTGCATCATCCGCTGCATCGCCATCCGGCGTTGGCGCTCCCTGATTTTACCTTTAATCAGCGGATCGCCTTCCATTTTTTTGTACTCGTCCTTAATCTCCTGTTTGGACATTCTCAGACTCTTCTCATGTTCATAACGCTGGTACATATAATCAAGCACAGCCATAATCAGCAAGGCCGCACCGATTTTGATGCCGAGAACTATGGTCAACTTGGCTGTAAAGTGAAAAATGCTTTCCGTGCCAACAAGGGCAAGAGATGCAAAATCTTTTTTCTGCCCCCATAATGTGCTGTATACCAGATAAGCGATAATCAGCAGCTTAAAGATTGATTTCAACATTTCGACAAACGACCGCATGGAAAAAATATTCTTGAGGCCTTTAAGCGGATTAATCTTGCTGAACTTCGGGGTAACGCCCTCTCCGTTTACCATAAAACCAACCTGTGCTACGCTGGAAACCAATGCAAGGATGAAAGTAATTCCCATTACCGGTGCAAGCATAATCAGAATCTGCATTCCGTATTCGTTCATCATCTGCTGCACATTGGACGAGGTGACCTCCATCGTGATTCGGTTGATAAAGACATCGGTAAACAGCGTCATAACCCGTTCCTTCAAAAATCCCCCGAACATCGTCAGACTCAGCACCCCGGACAGCAGGACGATTGCGCCCGAAAGCTCGGCGCTTTTGGCAATTTGGCCTTTTTTGCGGGCATCCTGCCGTTTCTTCGGTGTCGCCTTTTCCGTCTTCTCTCCGCCAAAAAGCTGGAGGTCGAGTTTATATCGATAGGCCAAATCCGGCCCTCCTTACCTTCATTTACGGACTGTTCCCCATCATGGTAAGCAAATTGCGCATGGATTCGAACATAATGTTGAACAGGCTCTGAAAAAGCGCGGCCAAGGTAGGCATTAACACAAGCAGCAGCACCAGGCCGACAATAATTTTCAGCGGAACACCGATAACGAACACATTATACTGCGGTGCCGTTCTGGCCAAATAAGCAAGTCCGATATCCGTCAGAAACAGCGCGGTCACCAATGGGGCGGACATTTGAAAAGCAAGCACAAACGACTGCGCGAATGATCGGACCAAGAAATCCGACAGACTTCCGTCCATCATTTTCACCAGAAGCTGATTGTCCAAAGGCACCCAGTTGTAACTGTTGATAATGGCGTCGAGCAAATAATGATGGCCGTTCATCCCAAGGAACATCAGCAACGCGATCATATACTTAAAGTTGCCGAGCAAGGGCGACGAAGCCCCCGTCATCGGATCGATGACATTCGCAATCCCGAAGCCGATCTGGATGTCGATGAACGAACCGGCCGTTTGGATCGCCATGAACATCAGATAACCCATATAGCCTAGCAGCAGTCCGATCAGGGATTCCCTGATGATCAGCAGAATAATGCCGAGATCTTCCGGAGCCGTGACGCCTGTCCCTCTCGCGCTGAATACAATTAGGGAAACGAAAAAAGAGATTCCGATTTTGAATGTCGTAGGTAAGCTTCGAGAAGAAAAGACAGGAACGACAACAAAAAAAGCTGTAATTCGACAAAAAATAAGCAAAAAGACAGGAAAACCTTTCAAGATGGAATCAACCATGGTGTTCATCCGATATACAGATGAAGATTGCCTAAAATTTGGGATGTGAAGTCGGTAAGCTTCGTAACAATCCAGGGACCGAACAGAAGCAGGGCCAGCAGCACGGCGACGATTTTGGGGACAAAGGCCAGCGTTTGTTCTTGAATCTGGGTCGTTGCCTGAAAAACACTGATAATCAGTCCGACAACCAAACCGAAAATCAGCATAGGCGCGCTGACCTCAAGCATCAAATATACCGCCTGACCCGCAAGACCGATAATAAATTCCGTATTGATATCCTTCGCCTCCTATTCTCCGTCAGGTGCCGTAGCTGAGCAGCAGCGATTTGACCACCAGATACCAACCGTCCACCAGCACGAACAGCATGATTTTAAAAGGCAGCGAGATCATAACCGGCGGCAGCATCATCATCCCCATGGCCATTAGCGTGCTGGCAACCACAATATCGATTATCAAAAAAGGGATGAAAATCATAAAGCCCATTTGAAAAGCCGTTTTCATTTCACTCATTGCAAAAGAAGGCACGAGCACCGTCATCGGAATATCGGTGTGAGTGGCTGGCTTGTTGTTCCCCGTATAGCCGTTGTAATTCATAAACAGCAGCAAGTCCTTCTCATGCGTATATTTAAACATAAACTTTTTCATCGGATCGGCGGCTTTATTCAAAGCTTCCGTCTGAGTAATCTGGCCTTTGATATAAGGCTGTAGCGCCGTCTGGTTCACCGTCGACAAGGTTGGCGCCATTACGAACAGCGTCAGAAAAAGAGCAAGTCCCACGAGCACCTGGTTTGGCGGCATCTGCTGCGTTCCGAGTGAAGTGCGGATGAAGCCCAGCACGATGACAATCCGGGTAAAGCTGGTCATCAAAACCAAAAACGCCGGAGCCACGCTCAGAACCGTAACCAGCAGCAAAATGGAAATGGAACTGGTGCCGCTCTGACCACCGCTACCTCCAACCTGAATGTCGATATTCGGAATCGGCTCGGCGGCATAGATCGGTCGGAGAGCCAGGAAACTGACAACGCCTATCAGCAGGAAGGCAAACAAAAACTTTTTTTTCATGATTCCCCCTGCCTGTCCTTTTGGTCTTCGCCGCCAAGGAGCTCCTCTATCTTCTTGTTCCGGTCCGGAGAGCGAAGTTTGGACTGCAGCATCTCATAGAAAGAAGAAGTTTCGTTCAGATCCATTTCCTGAGACGGAACTTCCCCGCGCAGCCTTTCCCTTACCTTGGAAATTAGCGGAATGAGGAAATTGCCGCCTGAGGCGGATTGCTCCTCGAAGGCCGATACGATAATCGCCACTTCATCGGGATCGGTGATCTTATCCAGAATCGATACATTATCGCCAACTCCGATCAAATAGAGGCTACCTCCGACTTCGATGACCTGCATCGACTTGCCCGGACCTAGCCCTACCGCACCCAGGGTGCGCATGGAACGGCCGCTCATCCAAGTCTGATTGCGCCGTCCCAGAAACCGGATTAACAGAACAATGATTACGATAATGACCGCCAGCACAAAAATAACATTGAGCAAATTCAGCAAGTAGTTGCCTGTGCCGGACATGGGCTATTCCTACACGCCGAGCGTCTTGTTGATGGCTTCAATAACGCGGTCAGCTTGGAATGGCTTAACAATAAAGTCCTTCGCTCCCGCTTGGATTGCGTCAATAACCATAGCCTGCTGACCCATAGCGGAGCACATAATAACCTTGGCGTTGGCATCCACTTTTTTGATTTCTTTCAGGGCCGCGATTCCGTCCATTTCCGGCATGGTAATGTCCATGGTGATCAGGTCTGGGCGCAGTTCCTTGAATTTTTCAATCGCCTGGGAGCCGTCCTGGGCTTCTCCTACCACTTCAAAACCATTTTTCGATAAAATATCGCGAATCATCATTCTCATAAATGCTGCATCGTCCACGATCAGAATTCGGTTAGCCATTTTTACAAAATCCTCCCTAAATTATGCTTATTGTAATTTTTGAATTCGGTCCCATTGGCTGACAATATCCGTTACGCGAACGCCGAAGTTTTCGTCGATTACCACAACTTCCCCCTTGGCAATCAGCTTGTTGTTCACCAGAATATCGACGGGCTCGCCGGCAAGCTTGTCCAGCTCTATAATCGATCCCTGCGACATTTCAAGAATATCTTTGATCTGCTTCTGGGTCCTTCCTAATTCTACGGTTACTTTCAGGGGTATGTCCATCAGTAAGTTCAAATTATTTTCGTCAATATTTCCAAAGGCGTTGTTGCTGAGATTGGCGAACTGTACCGGCTGGACATTGACGTTTCGATTCGGCGGGGAAGACGGCGGCGGGGACTGTGAATAAGGCGTTCCCTGCGGCGGAATCCCCTGTTGTCCGGGCATTCCCTGCGGCGGCATGCCGTATGGAGGCATACCTGGCATTCCATAAGGCGGCATACCGTACGGCGGATAATAATATCCTCCTTCAGGCATTCCCGGATACGGCTGCTGCCCTGGAGGAATCTGCTGCTGCTGCGCCTGCTGCTCGGGTGGTGCCGACTGCGGCGGCTGTTGAGCCGACGGAGCGGGCTGCTGTGCAGCAGGCGCGGACTGGGCCGCTTCCGGCTTCGCCGGTGCTTCTACAGCTGCAGCCGGCTCTTCGCTTGGAGCGGCAACGTCTCCCAGCAGCATCGTTACCATATCCTTTGCAAACTGCACAGGCAGGAGCTGCATGATAGTAGAATCGATCAAATCGCCGATGATTAGGCGGAACGATATTCGAATCAGCGTCTCGTCTTCCGGCAGGCTTCCTACCCCCTCACCGCTCGACATATTGAGAATATCGATATCAGGCGGCGATATGTTGACGAACCGGTTAAAGATGGTTGACATCGATGTGGCGGAGGAGCCCATCATTTGATTCATGGCTTCCTGTACGGCGCTGACGTGAATCTCATTCAGCTCTTCGTCTTTCGGCTCTCCGTTTCCGCCAAGCATCAGATCGGCAATAACCTGCGCGTCCCGAATCTTGATCACGAGCGAGTTAATGCCCTGAAACCCGTCCACATACTGCACATGAACAGCAACATGAGGCTTGGGAAAAGCTTCTTCAAATTCGCTGCGCTTAATAATGGAAACTTGCGGAGTCGTAATGTCCACTTTTTTGCCCAGCAGAGTCGAAAGCGCCGTAGCGGCGCTGCCAAATGTTATATTCCCTATTTCCCCCAACGCATCCTGCTCAAATGGTGTCAGATAATCATCCACCGTCTTCTCGGAAGATGCGCTTGCTTCGCTTTCTGCCGATTGTCTCAAAAGGGCGTCGATTTCTTCCTGGGATAAATAATCTTTACTCGTCACGTTCTTCAACTCCTTCGCTGACAATCTCGTCAATTTGCACGGCTACCCGGTCCTTGACCATGCCCGGACTACCGATGAACTTCAGCCTGTCTCCCACCCTGATCGACAGTCCGGTATCAACGGTCCTGTTCAGCGAGATGACGTCTCCTACGTTCAGGCCGAGGAATTCGGATATGGAAATCATGGATTGCCCGAGTTCAGCAACGATTGGAAGCTGAGCCCGGTTCACGCTGGCTTTGATCGTCTCCACTTCCTGTTCGTCCCGCATCTTTTTCTCCGAGACAAACCATTGGTGAACGGACAGCCTGGACATAATCGGTTCAAGGACGACATGCGGAATGCAAAGATTGATCATGCCCGTCGTGTCGCCGATCTTGGTGCTAAGCGAGATAAGCGCAATCGTCTCGTTGGGGGATACTATCTGCATAAACTGCGGATTTGTCTCCAGCGCTTCCATTCGGGGTTCAATGTCGAGCACCGTCTTCCATGCCTCCTGCAGGCTTTCGAAGCATCTGCTGAATATGCGCTCCATAATGGTTGTCTCAATCTCGGTCAGAGATGTAATTTTGGAAGGCGCCGTTCCGACTCCTCCGAGCAGCCGGTCTAACATGGCAAAGCCGATATTCGGATGCACCTCCATTACCATTCTGCCTTCCAAGGGTTCGGCTTCAAAAATATTCAAAATGGTCATCTTGGGGATGGAACGGATGAATTCATCATACGGCAGCTGCTCCACCTGAACGACGCTGATCTGGACAAATGTTCGCAATTGCGCCGAAAAGTACGTTGTAAGGTAACGCGCAAAGTTTTCATGAATCCGGGTCAGGCTTCGGATATGATCCTTCGAGAAACGTACGGCCCGTTTGAAGTCATAAGAACGTATTTTACGCTGGGTTTCTTCTTTTTTTAGTTCGTCGGCGTCCATCTCGCCGGATGAAAGAGCGGCAAGCAGGGCATCAATCTCATTTTGCGACAGTACATCAACCATTCAATCACCCCCCTAAGTAAACTTGGAATCCGGCAGTTTATATCGTAGCCAAAATATAATTGGTAATCTCCACCTGAGTCAGCTTTCCTTCTGTTAACGTGTTGTTGATCAAGTTGACAAGCTTGCTGCACAACCGGTCCTTCCCAGCCGCTCCGTTCAGTTCCTGCGGCTTGACATCAGCCAGTGCTTTGATTATGAGCGGTTTGATCTTGATTTCCTTGATTTTTTCGAACTCTTCCTTAGCCGTTTCGGTATCCAATTGGAAGGCGAAATTTATAGAAACGATATAATCGGGATCGGCGAGATTGGTTTTAATATCGGTAATTTCCGAAGTCATGGCCACAATTTCGTCCGCGGTCAGCTTTTTGGTTTCCACCTGCTGCGCCGTATCGTTTACCGCGTTTCCGGTGTCGTCGGAAAACCATTTATTCATCAGCAAAAAGGCGGCAACCACGATCAAAGTAATCGCAAGCAAAATCGTGATGAGCCAAGGCAGCATCTTTTTCATGAAGGCTCCTCCAGTGTATGGACTTTAATGGTGGCTGAATAGGCGCCGATTTCCTTATTGTAGTCCCTTATTTTCGCAATAACTTCATCGGCTTTTTCAAGAACGATCAGCCTTTTGCCCGTTACGAGCGTGATATAGGTATCCGGGCTTTCTTCCACCATTTCCACCAGCAGGGCATTCAGCCACATTGGCGATCCGTTTAATCGTGTTACCGAGATCATGCGAGGCCTCCTAATAAGGAGAAACGGCTGCGCCATCCTTTTACTAGGCGGCACTCGTTTCTCAAAAATATTAAGTGAATGATAAGAGCAAAGCTTAAAATCATATATTTCAAAAAGTTGGGAGAGATGAGCCTCTCCCGGCTTGAAGCCCGTTTCCTTGATGGAAAAAGCGAAACGAATCTATTATACTGCAAGACCGGCAGCCGAGTATATTGAAAATGCGACTGCCGGCATATTCTAAAATTAGCGTTTCAGATTAACAACTTCCTGAAGCACCTCATCCGATGTCGTAATAATCCGGGAGTTCGCTTGGAAGCCGCGCTGAGCGACAATCATTTCCGTAAACTCGCCCGTCAGATCGACATTGGACATTTCCAATTGTCCCGCGACAATCGCTCCGGTTCCCGCTTCCGTATTATTGGCGGTTGTAGGCTCCAAAGCGCCGCCCGCGTTCGCATTCAAGGTCATGCGATACAGGTTACCTCCGATTTTCTCCAGGCCCTGCGGGTTGCTTACTTTGGCGACGCCGATCAGGACTCCTGGTTCGGTCGTTCCGTCGGCCATCGTCTGAATAATAGTTCCGTCATTGGAAATGGAGAAGGAGGTAACATCCTCTCCAATCACTATCGGCTCGCCGCCTGAATCAAGCACATGAAGACCGTCGGAGGTAACCAGATTGCGGTTAGCATCAACGTGGAAGTCGCCGGCGCGCGTCAGAAAGGGAGTCTCTTGATCTCCGGACAGATTCACCATAAAAAAGCCGTCTCCGTCGATCCGCAGATCGGTCGGATTATTCGTCGTTTGGGCGCTTCCGGCCAGATGCAGCGTATCAACGGAACCGATACTCACACCCAGTCCGATTTGCTTGGCGTTGACGCCGCCCTGCGCGTCGTCGCTCGGAGCAGAAACACCGGAAATCGTCTGGCTCATAATATCTTTGAACATAACGCGCCCGGACTTAAAGCCGATTGTATTAACATTCGCGATATTGTTGCCGATAACATCCAACTTGGTTTGAAAACCGCGCATGCCGGAAACACCGGAATACATGGATCTTAACATGATATTACCTCCCAGAAATGGAGCTTAGAAGCTCTTTAAATTTGATTGAATTCGTTGAGTTGGACCGCGTCAGTCGGTCGGCGGTCGCTCCGGCTCTCCGTTAGGACCGGCCGGGTTAAGAAATGATAACTGCACTATCGATTTGGGTGAACACGTTGTCTTTCATAGAATCGCCGTCCATTGCCGTCACTACGGTTCTGTTCGCTACACTTACAATCAGCGCCACATCTTTCATCAAAATCAGCGATTCCTTGCTTCCTTTGGCCGCCGCTTTATCTACGGCTGAAGAAATCTGATCAAGCTGCTTGTTTCCGAGCTGAATGCCGCGCTGCTCCAAACGTTTTGCCGCATGATTGCTGAATTTCAGCAGTTTCCGCTGCAGTACGCTCTCGAAGGTCCCTTCCGATGATGGAAGTACGGTGTTCTTGCCTGCATTTGGGCGCTGCAGCAAGCCGGGATGATGAACTCCTGTATACATCTGGCCTACGGTCATTTTATCGTTCATGACTCCGCCCCGCTTCCTCCGCCGCCTACTGTTTCCGCACCAGATTCGCTGCTGCCGTTCTGAATTCTAGTAATGTCCGTAAGCGCGATTTTCTCCTTGCCGACGAGCGCGTATTGAACGCCTCCGCTCACCACAATAGAGTCCACCGCTCCCGATTTCTCCTGTGAAGTGGAGCTGTCGAGCCAGCTGACATTTTTTCCGATTAAACCGGAAACCGAACCGAGCGATTGATTAAGCGCCGTAAGCTGATTGGAAATGTTCATAAGCTGTTCAACAGATGAGAATTGAGCCATTTGGGCGATAAATTCCTTGTCTTCCATAGGCTGCATCGGGTCCTGATTTTGAAGCTGCGTAATTAAAATTTTCAGGAATTGATCTTTACCGAGCGATGTGCTGCCAGTACTGCTGCTTGTACTGTTGGCTGCCGAATAATTCGGCCATACACTGCCCGTGGATATAATGCTGTCTGAGGTTGCCATTACCTTTCACCTCCCTTTCCATTCCCCTTATGCTTCGGCAGAGAATTGGCTTGCCGGATTTCGGGTAATCTGTCGTTCGTTAGCCAGCCAATCTTTCCATTCTCCATCCAGTTCGGCTGCCAGGACGGCATCGTCCGAAGAATCCTTGCGCTCCTTGGAACGCCTGTCCGACCCTTGACTTCCCGCTCCCGAATGGCGCCCATCCTGAAAGAGCTGGGACTGAAGCGGAGTGTTGTTTTGCGAAACTTCGAGCTTCTCTACCTGCAGACCTTGCAATTGAAGCGCTGCACGCAGTTGAGACATTTGATTCTCCAGCAAATCTCTGGCTCCGGAATGCTCGGCTAAGAACTGAGCGACAACATGTCCGTTATGCATTGTAATCTTGACATCCACCTGCCCCAGATTTTCCGGGAACAATGATAGGGTCGCTTCGGCGACTCCGCCCTTCTTGACTATTTCCAGTTTACCGGTAATAAAGCCGGTCATCTCTTCAGCGAACTTATGAACCGGTACCTGCGAAATCTCCGCCTTTGGAGTAGTTGTAATTCCGTCCCTTAGCGAGAGCTGGCCTGCGGAAATGACATTGCTGTCCCCTTGGGAAGAATCCTGCTCAGCAGCCATATCAGTCAGCGTGCCTTCGTTTGCTGTGGAATGCTCTTTATTGATTTCTGCAGATGCTAAAGGCAATTTGAGTGACAGTGCATTTCCGGAAGCCGCTTGGGAATCGAGAGAGGCTGTGTCGGTCTGTCCCGATGCATCCAGTTTATTCGATACCGTGTCGGCAGCCTTGGAAAGCCCTACTCCCACGTTAGCATCACCGGTCTTCGGAGTCCTGTGTCCTTGAAGCTTATCGACGCCTTCAATCCCGGATGCCAATGCCGTTGCAGCAGTCCCCGAAACGGACGTGTCTACAGTTCCAGTGTATGGTTCAATCATAGAAGCAAAGCTGTTCAACAGTGCTAGTGCTTTGCCTGCTGAGGCTTCATCGCCGCTTCCTGAAGCCTGCTGAATCAATGCTGCGAGGTTGTTGAGTTCATCCTGAACGGCAAACCTTGCAGTTGCTGGATTCTGCGCAAGCGGCGTCAGTCCCGTCTGATCCGGAGACTCCTTCATATCATTGCCAGACAATAGCGCCGAGACCTGAACCAGCCAGCCTTGAAGCGCCGCCAGCAGCGCGGGATCACTTTCAATCTGCTCGTCCAGTTTGGACAGTTCGGGAAGCAGTTCATCCAAGAGTTTCTTACCGGTAAGATCCGCCGATTCTCCATCTTCGCCGGTGTGATTGGATAACGCCGTTTTTAGAAGATTCTGCAATGTAGCAGCCGCTGCATCACCTTGAGGTGCCGCTGCCAGTTCCGACGTTGAGCCTGCCATCGACTGTATCAGCGTACTGGAGAACATTCCGTTCCCCGCTCCGGCAGCACCAGCAGTCCCCAGGGAAGCCGTTGTTTTAGCATTTAGACCTTTGCCTGAAGAGATCATTTGAAATACGAGACTCATCTTTGTTTCACCTCCTTTCACAGTGCAATGGTCACTTGCCGCCCATCAGACGGTTCACAATTTTGGCGGTGACGCCGTTCGTATCGCTCTTGGTCATTTCCGATAAAATGGAAGACCGCACGTTGTCATCAACTGTGCTTAAAATTGTAATCACCTTATCCGGACTGATGGCGTACATTTCACTAAGCAGCTTTGCCGCCTCCACCGCAGGCATCGAAGAGAACGTCTGGCTTAGCTTTTGCTTGTCTAAATTTGCGCCGCTGCCGGTTGAGGCTGTCGTACCCGCCGAGTCTTGTTTCAGTCTGGATTGAAGGGCTGCAATAGCCATATCGGAAGAATTGGCCGATTCTTTTAGCTTAACGGATACATCCGCAGCAACTTTCGGGTCCATTTTTTCCAAGATCCCCGTCTTGCTGTCGTTGTTCATCCCGCTAAGCAGTTGAACGACCTCATCGGTCGTCATATTCTGCATGATCGCCGCCGCTTTGGATGCCTGCATTCCCGCATAAAGCTTGGTCATTGCCGCAATTTCCTTTTGGTGGTCATCCTCTGTTTCAACCGGTTGCTGGGTGCTTGCGGCCTGCTGCATCTCGTCAATCTGCGACTTTAAAGCCTGAACCTGTTTATCCTGCTCGGTTTTTTGCTCATTCAGCTTCTTTACTGTTTCCTCCTGCTGGGAGAGCTGAGCCTTAAGCTCCTTAATGGTCGACTCCGAGCTTGCCGCCTGCTCCTCCGCTTGCTGACTGTCCTCGGAGGTCTCACCTTCCGGGTCGGGTATCCATTTATTCACAATCGGGATTTTGTTCGCAATCTGCAGCATGTCGTTTCGGTAATCCATATTAAAGAGAGTCAGCAGAACCCCAATCAGGACAAGGGTAAAAATAATCGGTATCATCAGAAAAAGAAACCGCTCGAACTTGCCTGCCGACCCTTCGTTTTCAAGTTCCATATCGTTCTGTGCCACTGCCGAATAACCTCCAAACGTCAGAGGGACTTCATCGCGAAGCGGACGGTAGCCATCTCATCCAATTCGTTTTGCTCCCGCAAATTCAAATTTTGCTGGAAAATACCCAGCGCCTTGTCTCTTGCTTTCAGCCAGACCTTTTCATCCAACGCCTTTGAATTCAAATTTTCCTGTTTTCTCGAAACTTCCTGATGCGCCTGGCTGATTTCGCCTTGTTTACGCGTAATGCAGTTATCCAAATAGTCCACGTAATCCTGCATCTCCCGGATCGCTGCCATTGGCGTTCTCCGTTCTGCCGCAGCCTGAAGCGCGAGCAAAGTCTCATTTCGCAGTTCCATAAGTTCAACCAGATCTTTCTCCTGTGTCTGCAGTTCTCCAAGCGCACTTGAGAGCATCCATTCCGCCTGCGTTTTTTCATTCCCCTTCAAGTCGACGACTTTTTGGAAATTATAGTGAAACTTCATTAATTAAAATCAACTCCTCGAGAACTGGGAAATTAAGGTCTGTTGAACTTCGGCCAACGTTGTCTTCTCGTCTACCTTCTGCTTCGTAAAATTCCAGATGCTGTCGATGTAGTGCATCGACTCGTCAATCTGGGCATTGGACCCTCTTTGATAAGCCCCGATATTGATCAAATCTTCGGATTCCTTATATACCGCCATCAGGCGTTTTACATTCTCGGCCGCCTCGATTTGATCCTTCGGCGCGATATCCTTCATCACCCTGCTGATGCTCGCCAGTACGTCGATTGCCGGAAAATGTCCCTTGTTCGCAATGCTCCGGTTTAGCACAATATGTCCATCCAAAATCCCGCGGACAGCATCGGCAATCGGCTCGTTCATATCGTCGCCATCGACCAGTACGGTATAAAAAGCCGTGATCGAGCCAGTCGGCCCCGTACCCGCGCGTTCCAGCAGCTTCGGCAGACTGGCGAACACCGAAGGCGTATATCCCCTCATCGCCGGAGGCTCTCCGACGGCAAGGCCTACTTCGCGCTGGGCCATTGCATACCGTGTAACGGAGTCCATCATCAGCATGACGTTGAGTCCGCGATCACGGAAATATTCGGCGATGGTCGTCGCAATCAGCGCCCCTTTAATTCGGATCAGCGCCGGCTGGTCAGAGGTCGCCACGATCACAACCGAACGCTGCAATCCTTCCGGGCCGAGGTCGCGCTCAATAAAATCAAGCACTTCCCTTCCCCGCTCGCCAATAAGCGCGATCACGTTGACATCGGCTGATGTATTTCGGGCAATCATACCCATCAGCGTGCTTTTCCCTACGCCCGATCCGGCAAAAATGCCGACCCGCTGTCCCTTTCCGATCGTCAGAAGGCCGTCTATCGCCCGCACTCCGATGCTGATGGGCTCCTGTACCCTGGGTCTATTCAGCGGATTGGATGGAATATTGAAGGTTGAACTATACGGCATTCGCGCCGGAATAAGCGAACCGTCAAGCGGCTGCCCAAGGCCGTCGAGCACCTTGCCGAGCAGTTCCGAACCAACCTGCACGTTGAGCGGCTTGCCTGTGCCAACCACATCGCAGCCCGGACCGATCGCCTGCAATTCTCCCAGCGGCATCAACAGCACTTTGTTGTCGCGGAAACCGACGACCTCAGCCTTGAGCGGCTTGCTGCCTTTGGCCGGATAGATATTGCATACGTCGCCTATACTCGCGTCCGGTCCTTCCGATTCAACCATTAACCCAATAACCTGGGTGACCTTGCCGTTAATTCTGATGGGATCGATACCGCGAAGCTGCTCTTTGTATCTCCGGGTGTCAAGCATCTTGTTCCCCATTTCTATGTTCCTCGTTGTCCAATGCCACCCTGATCAGTTCCTTCTTGATTTCCTGAAGCTGGGTGTCAATTCTGGCATCGACGCTTCCAAATGAAGAGCGGATCACGCAGCCGTGGTCCTTTACCGTTGAGTCCGGCAAAATCTGAAGTTCCGCCTGCGAATCGATCGCCAGAGCAAGCTCCTCGCGAGCCGCATTTACGAAGGAGAACTGGCTAGGAGCTACACACAGGGAAATGATTCCCTGCTCCCGCTTGCGTGCCAGGTTCCTCTTGATCAGGTCGATTGTAAACGCAGGCTCGACTGTAAGCTGTTTCTCTACGATTTTCTCGGCGATATCGCAGCTCAGCTCCACGAGAAAAGGCTCTGCTTCCTGAATAATAACATCACGCGCTTTATAGGCTTCGGTCAATACGGCTTGGGCCTCTTCCATAATCTCCGCCAGCTTGGCCTTCATTTCTTTTTCGGCCTGCAGCAGACCCTCATCGTAGCCCTGCCTGTAAGCTTCGGCTTTAACCGCTTCTGCCAGGTGTTCATCCTGCTCCCTCCGGCTCCGCCACCAATCCTCGGCTTCGCTTCGTGCCGTCTCGATAATGCGCTCCGCCTCAAGCGAAGCGTTACGGACCTGCCCTTCGGCGAATTCCTTCGCATCGCGCAGCATCTCTTTGCGCGCCTGCTCGGCCGCTTCACGCGCGGGATCTTCATGATGCTTCTCGGCGCTTTCCTCCGACTGAGTTTCCTCTTCGGCAAGACCGGCGTGCTGCCGGGCCAGCTCCAATCTTTTGAGCACATCAACGGGAACATATTGGGAGTGTTTGATCAACCTAGACAATGATGTCATCTCCTCCGCCGCGGGCTATGATAATCTCTCCCGATTCTTCCAGTCTGCGAATAGTCCCTACAATACGGGTCTGGGCTTCTTCCACATCACGCAGCCGAACCGGACCCATGTACTCCATTTCTTCCCGGAAGGTCTCCGCCATGCGTTTGGACATATTTCGGAAAATGACGTCGCGGACCTCTTCGCTAGCGACTTTAAGCGCAAGCTGCAAATCCGCATTTTCGATGTCACGTATAATGCGCTGGATGGAACGGTTGTCCACGTTGACAATATCTTCGAATACGAACATCCGCTTCTTGATCTCTTCCGCCAGCTCGGGATCCTGAATTTCGAGCGAATCCAGAATGGTGCGTTCCGTCCCCCGGTCTACACCGTTCAGAATTTGTACAATCGACTCGATGCCGCCGGCGTTCGTGTAATCCTGGGTAACAGTTGCGGAAAGCTTTTGCTCCAATACCCGTTCGATCTGGGAAATGACCTCCGGAGAGGTGCTGTCCATAACGGCGATTCTTCTTGCCACCTCCGCCTGTTTATCCTGCGGCAGAGAAGAAAGAATCGCGGCGGCCTGTTCGAACTTTAAATAGGAAAGAACAAGGGCGATTGTCTGCACATTTTCGTTCTGAATAAAGTTCAAAATCTGATTGGGATCAGCCTTCCGCGCAAAGTCGAACGGTCTGACCTGCAGCGTTGCCGTCAGGCGGTTGATAACTTCCAGCGCCTTCTGCTGCCCCAGCGCCTTCTCCAGAATTTCCTTGGCATAATTGATGCCGCCCTGCGAAATATACTCCTGAGCCAGACAGATTTGATGAAACTCAGACATGATCATATCTTTTTCATTGTTGTCAATCTTGCGAACGTTGGCGATCTCCAGCGTAAGCTGTTCAATCTCCTCGTCTCTTAAATGCTTGAAAATCTGCGCCGAAACTTCCGGTCCAAGTGTAATGAGCAGGATAGCGGCTTTCTGCCGGCCGCTAAGTCCCTGCTGTGCGGCCTTTGCCATGCGTTCACCTCTGTTCGTCTGCAAGCCAGGTGCGCAGCAGATTTACGAACTCGTCCGGCTTTTTCTTGGCCAGGCTTTCCAGCTGCTTGCGCACTTGACTCTCGTTCGTTACGCTGTCCAGGTTAATGGACGGATACTCGGTAGGCGCCTGAAGCGGCACCTCTTCATCTTCTTCCTCCGCATTATTGCGGCGGCGCCGATAGATAAGATATCCAACTCCGCCGCCAACGAGTGCCGCCCCCGCTGCGATAGCCCATATCATCCATGATGCCAGTCCTCCCGAAGCCTCGGCAGGCGTTTGTGTGCCGAAAGGCTGCGAGTAGACGGAAACTTTTTTACTTAAATCAGCGTCAGTATAGTTAATCCCCGAATCGGCAAGGGAAGCTCTGACAATATTAACCAGAATGTTGCGAATGGCGTCCGAAGTGGGTTGATCCAAAGAATTTTGCCCGTTGGGTGGTTCAACCGCTACATTAATGGTTAAGTCTTTAACAGTATATGGACTTGCAATGATATCTTTGGTGATTCTGTTCACTTCATAATTCCTTGTCTCTGAAGACTCCTCGGATGAAGTGTTTCCGGAGTTCGTACTGCTTGGATACCCCTGCACGTCACCCTCTCCGGTTCCCGCAACCCCACCGTTCGTACTGCCTTGTCCCGAGTACGTATTGCTTATTATTTGGGAACTGATTTCGATCCCTCTCATATTTTCGGTATCAACAGGTGTGACAATGTCTTCTTTCCGGTTCTCTTTATCAAAGTTCAGCTTGGAAAAGACGAGCACATCAACTTTATCGGGTCCTGTAAGAGTACTAAGAAACGCCTTGACGTTCTTTTTCACTTCATCTTCAAATTTCTTTTGAAGGGCGAAGTTTTCTTCAATTTGGCTGGATACTCCGCCTTGTCCGCCTTTTGCCGTAGGGTATAGCTCGGTCTCGTTATTCGTGATCGTAATATTGTCAACAGGCAAATTCGGAACAGCCGTCTTCACCAGATTGAAATAGCCGTCAATATTATCCTGACTCGGTCTGAAGCCCGGCTTGAAGCTCAGCACCACGGATGCCGAGGCTTTCTCCTGATCATCCTGGGTGGCGAACACGGTCTCCTTAGGCAAATTGACGAGAACTTTAGCGTCCTTGACACCCTGCATTCTGCGCAAAAGCTGTTCTACTTCCCCGTTCAGAGCGTTATTGTACTTAACGTTAAATTCATTCTCCGTCGTGCCGATCATGGATGAGCTCTGATCAAATACTTTAAAGCCGATCGAGCCGTCCTGAACAATCCCCTGCGAACCGATATCCACCTTAACACGGGCCGCATCGGTGCTTGGTACGGATATACTGTGACCGTCGGGACTTAACCGGTAGCTGACTCCAGATGTCTCCAAATAGTTTATGACTCCGGCGGCATCCGTACTGTCCAAATCTTGAAATGCAACCTCATATTGGGTCTTGCTAAGCTGCATCGTCACAGCAACAATAATTATTATAATGATAAACAGCGTCGAAAAGAATAATATCTTCTGTCGGACGCTGAATCTGTTCCAATACTGGACAAGCCTGTCCCTGTACTGGACGAATCTTTCATTCACAGTGTCACCCCATCCGAAACTAAGCTAGATTGTTTAGATTTGAGTTCTCATAATTTCCTGATAGGCTTCAATCACTTTGTTCCGGACTTGGGTGGTCAGCTGTAAGCTCAGCAAAGCCTGCTGTGAAGAGATCATCGCTTCGTCCACATTCACTTCTCCCAGGACAAACTTATTATTCATATCTTTCGCATTTTGTTCCTGAGCAGCCACTTGATTCAGCGCATCCTCAAGATACGAGCCAAAGCCTTTTACGCTATCCGAGAGACCTGCGGAAGATTGGGCCTCCGTAGTCTTCATTGCAAGCGGCTGAATACTTTGCGCGCCAATTGTGAAATTTTGTATCAACGTTTCTCCTCCTTGAAAATAACCCTAGAGTAAGCCGGATTGATCAAGCTCTTGAAGTATGTTTATAGATTATTTACCGATCTCAAGCGCCTTGGATACCATCGATTTGCTTGCGTTAAGCATAGTTACATTAGCTTCATAGGAACGGGATGCGGAAAGCATATCTACCATTTCCTTCGTAATATCCACATTAGGCATATACACATATCCGTTAGCGTCCGCATCGGGGTGGGTTGGATTATAAACTGGCTTGAGCGGCGAGGAATCTTCTATGATCGCTTGAACGCGAACACCTTCCGATCCTCCGTTCATTTTGGAATTCAGAATATTAGAAAAACTGTCATTCCGCGCAGATTCGAGCATCACAAGCTTGCGCCGGTACGGCACCGCTTTGCCGTCAACAACCGACGCCCTTGTCGTTTCCGCATTCGCTATATTAGATGAAATTACATCCATTCTAAGCCGCTGTGCGGTCAGTGCCGAAGCGCTGATTCCAAAACTGCTGCCAAAATTCATACCTCTTTATCTCCCTTCGGTCGCCGTCCGCATCATCGAAATCTGGCTGCTCAGCAGTTGAACATAAGAACTGTAACGAAGCTGGTTCTCGGCGCTGAGCGCCATCTCGCGGTCAATATCGACATTGTTTCTGTTGTTGTTCATAGATGTGTTCTCGTCGGTCTGAATGACCGGGGCGGGAATAGAACCTGCCGATCCGAACTGAATATGACGTGGGTTCGTCACTTTGGCGCCAAGCGAAGGTTGGAGTCCGTTCTCCTGTTCGCGCAGAAAGCTCTCGAAAGAGACATCGGAGCGCTTGAATCCCGGCGTATCCACATTAGCCACGTTATTGGCCAGCGCGTTTTGTCGCATGGTGGCGGCATCAATGCCCTTTTGCAATCTTTGGAAACTGATACTGTTAAGCAATCCCATGATTTTCCCCCTTCCAAAGCTATCATAATGAAAAGAATTCCACAACTTTTTCTGAAATCCTTCTCCAGTCGACAAATTTTGATAAAAAAAGCGATCTTTCCCGTAAAAATAACCGGGACTTTATGATCGACAGATTGAGACATAAAAGAGGTAATTATTACATATATTGATTCTCTTAGAATCTGAATATTATTACAATAAGAAAATAGCCCTATCTTTTTAAAAAAGAGAGGACTTTTCGTGTTTTTTATGCATATTTTTACATTTTACCATCCATTTTTTTCTTTCGCCTTCAGATTGTCCCGTAATTTTCCTTATTTTAGGTTAATTCGGGCAGGTAACTGTTACTTCTTACCTAGAAATTTTCCATTCAAAGGAAGTTACAAGATGTATTGACTCAGATCCCGATCTTGGGCAATGCTTGCCAGCTTCTCACGGACGTACTCAGGCGTGATGACCATTTTATCCAGTGTCAGCTCGGGGGCTTCAAACGATAAATCTTCCAGCAGCTTCTCCAAAATAGTGTGCAGGCGTCTCGCCCCAATATTCTCCATATTTTGGTTGACTGTCGCGGCAATTTTCGCAATTTCGTAAATGGCGTCGTTTGTAAACTCTACCTCAATATCTTCGGTTGCGAGTAGATGGATATACTGTTTGGTCAGCGCATTTTTCGGTTCCTTCAATATCGATACGAAATCTTCAAGGGACAGGCTGCTTAATTCAACCCGAATGGGGAAGCGCCCCTGAAGTTCAGGGATCAGATCGGACGGTTTGGCGACGTGAAATGCACCAGCGGCCACGAACAGTACATAATCGGTCTTCACGGGGCCGTATTTCGTCATTACGGTAGATCCTTCGACGATCGGCAAAATATCCCTTTGCACACCCTCCCGGGATACATCCGGACCAGCCCCTTTGCCTTGGCTTGCCACTTTGTCGATCTCATCGATAAAAATAATGCCGGATTGTTCCGCGCGCGCGACGGATTCCTGAATAACGTCGTCCATATCGATCAGCTTGTTCGCCTCATCCTGAATCAGCACTTTACGGGCCTCCCGGATTGGAAGCTTGCGCTTCTTGGTCCGCTTCGGCAGAAGGCTTCCGAACATCTCCTGCATATTCATACCCATCTGGTCGTTGCCCTGTCCTGCGAACATATCCAGCATGGTCGGAGTGGTATCTTCGACATCGACCTCAATAATATCGTCTTCCAGTTGTCCTGCCAGCAGCTTGAACCGGATTCCCCGGCGGCGTTCACTTAAAGAGGCGTCTCCGTCCGTATCTTCGGATTTCTCTTCCTCCTGGCCGCCATTTCCGCCAAACAGCATCTCGAACGGATTGCGCTGGGCTTTATTCTTGGAGCCGGAAGGAGCGAGGATGCGCACAATCCGCTCATTGGCCAGCTCTTCCGCCCGGTCCTTTACCTTCTCTGTGCGCTCAAGCTTAACCATCCGGATCGCGGTTTCTACGAGATCGCGCACCATGGATTCCACATCGCGTCCCACATATCCGACTTCGGTAAATTTAGTCGCTTCCACTTTGACGAACGGAGCATTCACCAGCTTCGCAAGGCGTCTGGCAATTTCGGTCTTGCCCACACCGGTAGGCCCGATCATCAAGATATTCTTCGGCACGATTTCGTCGCGCAGTTCTTCGGACAGCTTGCCGCGCCGGTAACGGTTCCGCAGTGCGACCGCCATTGATTTCTTGGCCTGCTTCTGTCCGACGATATACTTATCCAGTTCGGCTACGATTTGCCGGGGCGTAAGCGATTGATTCGCCATCTCCATTCCTCCACTTCTCTGGCGGGCATTAAGCCTGCAATTGTTCAACGATAATATTGGAATTGGTATAGACACAAATCTCTGAAGCGATAGTAAGCGCTTCCTTTGCGATATCCGCCGCACCGAGATCTTTGGCATGTCGTTTCAGTGCCCGGGCGGAAGCCAGGGCAAAATTCCCTCCGGAGCCGATCGCAAGCACATCGTCGTCCGGCTCGATAATCTCGCCGCCGCCGGATATGAGCAGCATGCCGTTCTTATCCATGACGATCATCAGCGCCTCCAGCTTGCGCAGGACGCGGTCCTGGCGCCAATCCTTGGCCAGCTCTACCGCCGCGCGCTGCAAATTGCCGTGATGTTCTTCCAGCTTGCCTTCAAACTTCTCAAACAGGGTAATCGCGTCAGCAACCGATCCGGCGAATCCGGCGATGACCTGCCCTCTGTATAATCTCCGCACTTTTTTGGCGGTTGTCTTCATGATGACATTTTCTCCAAAGGTAACCTGTCCGTCGCCTGCGATGGCCGCTTCGCCATTATGCCGCACGGCGCAGATGGTCGTTGCGTGAAAGCTCGGAATCATGCTCTCGCCTCCTTTAATCATGCTCTCAAAAATGTTCGGGCCTCTACAGAGACCCGGAACCGATGTTGTGGGTCAGATCCATGCGTTCTGCGAATCCGGCAAGACTGTCCAATGCACGATGGGCAAGAAGCTCATTTTTTTCCTTTTTGTTGCGGATTCTGCGTTCAGGCTTCGGCAACAGACCGAAATTTGCGTTCATCGGCTGAAAATGCTTGGGATCGGCAGATGTAATGTACGCAGGCATACTTCCCAGAACGGTATCCTCCGGAAAAACAAGAGGTTCTTCGCCCAGAGCGATTCTGGCGGCATTCATGCCGGCTATCATTCCCGAGGCCGCAGATTCGACATAGCCTTCCACACCCGTCATCTGGCCCGCGAAAAGCAGTCGCTCGCGCCCTTTCATCTGATAGGTCGGATGCAGCAGCTTCGGCGAATTGATAAACGTATTGCGATGCATGACGCCGTAACGGACGTATTCCGAATTCTCAAGACCCGGAATCAGTGAAAAGACCCGCTTTTGCTCTCCCCACTTCAAATGGGTTTGAAACCCTACCAGATTATATAGCGTTCCGGCTGCATTGTCCTGACGAAGCTGAACGACGGCAAAAGGTAGCTTGCCCGTATGGGGATTGACAAGGCCGACCGGCTTCATCGGGCCAAACAGGGCCGTCTGCTTGCCGCGTTTCATCATAATCTCGATCGGCATGCAGCCTTCAAAGTAAATCTCCTTCTCAAAATCTTTGAGCGCCGCCGTTTCCGCAGAAATAAGCGCATCGTAGAAGACGTCGAATTCCTCTTCCGTCATCGGGCAGTTGAGATAGGCCGCTTCGCCTTTATCATACCTGGAAGCCAGGTATACCTTGCTCATATCGATCGAATCCTTCTCGACAATCGGAGCCGCCGCATCGTAGAAGTAAAAATACTCTTCACCCAGCAGCGCTTTGATCTCGGAAGATAGCGCCGGAGACGTTAGCGGTCCGCTCGCGATCACGACAATCCCTTCCTCCGGTATATGCGCCAATTCTTCATTTATAACCTCAACAAGCGGATGTCCGTGCAGCGCCGCCGTAATTTCGCCGGAGAATCCGTCGCGGTCTACGGCAAGCGCGCCTCCAGCCGGTACGGCATGCTTATCGGCCGATCCGAGGACCAGTGAGCCGAGCCGCCGCATCTCCTCTTTCAGGACGCCGACCGCATTGCCAAGTCCGTTGGCCCGCAGCGAGTTGCTGCATACGAGTTCGGCGAACTTATCCGTATGATGGGCCGGCGTCTTAACGACCGGACGCATTTCATATAATTTTACCGGCACTCCTCGCGATGCAATCTGCCAGGCCGCCTCGCTCCCCGCAAGCCCCGCTCCGATTACCGTTACCGGCTGGGGACCGCCCGCTGTCTGTTTTACTGTATCCGTCAACTTCATACAACCTCCATAAGTCTTTCTTGCTGAATTCATACACTATTCGGTACACATGATGTAACCTTACCAGGCTTCGATGACAAGCCTTAATTTATTGGGTGGGATTATTCCGCAGCTTCTTCTTCATTGTCTTCCAGATTCTCGGTATGATCGCATGACGTACACTGCAGCCGAACACCTTGCTTATTCCGTTTCTCGATCATCCAGGTACCGCACTCCGGACACGGTTTGGAAGACGGTTTATCCCAAGAGACAAAATCGCACTCGGGATAACGGTCGCAGCCGTAAAAAACGCGTCCCTTCTTACTGCGCCGTTCAACGACTTTTCCTTCATGGCATTTCGGACAGCCAACGCCAATGTCTTTGATAATCGGCTTCGTATTGCGGCAGTCGGGGAATCCGGAACAGGCCAGGAATTTGCCGAAACGCCCCAGCTTGTAAACGAGCGGCTTTCCGCATTTCTCGCAAATCTCGTCGGAAACCTCATCCACGATCTCGATCTCTTTCATTTCCTCTTCGGCCACTTCAAGACGCTTCTCGAAGGAATTGTAAAATTCGGCAAGAACTTTTACCCAATCTTCTGCGCCTTCTTCCACATGGTCAAGATCGCCTTCCATATGCGCCGTAAATTCCACATCCAGAATTTCCGGGAAGAACTGCTCCATTTGTTCGATAACCAGTTCTCCTAGCTCGGTGGGCATGAATTTTTTCTCTTCAATGGCTACATAGCCGCGCTTCTGGATCGTTTCCAGCGTCGGAGCATAAGTGCTTGGACGCCCGATCCCCAGCTCCTCAAGCGTCTTGACAAGACGCGCCTCCGTATAACGCGGCGGGGGCTGAGTAAAATGCTGCTTCGGGTCGATTTCCTGCTTGACCAGCTTATCGCCCGCCTGAAGCTGCGGCAAATATTTCTCTTCCTCCGTCGTACCGTCATCGTTGCCTTCCACATAGACCTTCATAAAGCCGGGGAAAGACACCTTTGAACCGACGGCGCGGAACATGGCTTTGCCAACCGCAATGTCAACGGACAGCGTATCCAGCAGTGCCGAAGCCATTTGGCTCGACACGAAGCGTTCCCAGATCAGCTTATACAGCCGGAACTGGTCGCGGCTTGTAAATTCCTTGACGGTGTCAGGCTCGCGCAGTGCCGAGGTTGGCCGGATCGCTTCATGCGCATCCTGGGCTCCAGCGGCCTTCTTGGAGTATTGACGCGGTGTTTCCGGCAAAAAGTTCTCCCCGTACTTTCCGGATATCAGTTCCTTCGCTTCTTCCTGCGCAGTCGCGGAAATCCGGGTGGAGTCGGTACGCATATACGTAATCAGACCGACAGTGCCTTCTTTTCCAAGCTCCACACCCTCATACAGCTGCTGGGCGACGGACATGGTCTTGGCTGCCCGGAATCCGAGCTTGCGCGCCGCCTCCTGCTGAAGGGAGCTCGTTGTGAATGGCGCCGACGGATGGCGCTGTCTTTCTTTTTCCTTCACTTCGTTGACAATAAAATCTGCGCCTTCAATCGCCTTTAATACTTCTTGTACGTCGCTTTCGCGTCCAAGTTCCTTTTTCTCACCATTTAATCTGTGAAACTTGGCGTCGAATATGGAATCCCGGATACCGAGTTTAGCCGTAATGGTCCAGTATTCCTCAGGCACGAACGCTGAGATTTCATTCTCACGGTCCATAATGATTTTAACGGCAACTGACTGAACGCGTCCGGCCGACAACCCCTTTTTGACTTTCTTCCATAATAAAGGGCTGATTTTATAACCGACGAGCCTGTCTAGTATTCGCCGCGCCTGCTGGGCGTTGACCAGATCCATATTGATTTTGCGCGGGGATTTGAAAGCATCCTTCACGGCCTGCTTCGTAATTTCGTTGAACACGACACGGCAGTCCTGCGTATTGTCCAGATCCAGCGCATGCGCCAAATGCCAGGCGATTGCCTCTCCTTCGCGGTCCGGGTCAGCCGCCAGATAGACTTTTTTCACTTTTTTGCTCGCGTCTTTCAGCTCTTTGAGCACCGAGCCTTTGCCGCGGATGGTAATATATTTGGGATTAAAGTCATTCTCGACCTCCACACCAATCTGGCTTTTGGGCAGGTCGCGAACATGTCCCATAGATGCCTTTACAATATATTTGCTGCCCAAATATTTGCCGATGGTCTTCGCCTTTGCAGGCGACTCGACAATGACCAAAGAATCAGCCACAGAATCGTCCTCCTAAAAGTTTTGTAGCATACTCTTCATGAATTCCTTAACAAAACTCGCTCGGAAGAATACGCTAAAACCTTATACTTCTATTGTTATATAATCTTATATACTGCTCCAGGTAAGGATGTTACCGCTTTTTTTATGATTAAAGATAACAGAACGGAATGCAAATGTCCAAAATCCAAACCGCTTTTCTCCAGTAGCTCATCCAGGGAACATGGGCCCTGATGCAGTATATGGTATAGGCGGGACTCGTCACTTGTCAAATTCTTTTCGACGCATAGGCCGCCGTAACCTTCGTTGTTAACCTCTAGATTTGACGGTGTATTCCCACTTTGAGGAAGAAAAGAGGCATATTCCGCTTTAATATCGGCTGCACTCGTTACAAGAGCCGCTCCCTGTTTAATCAGTTCCAGCGCTCCTCTGCTTTTGGGGGAAGTAATCGGTCCGGGAACGGCAAAAACATCTCTGCCTGCTTCAAGGGCGGCATCCGCCGTAATCAGGGAACCACTCCGGCTGTCGGCTTCAACGACTACCGTGCCGAGGGCAAGTCCGGCGATAATCCGGTTGCGCTGGGGAAACAGGCCGGGATGGCTTTTGGTGCCGATCGGATATTCGGTGACCACCAAACCTTCGCGTGAAATGCGCCCCAGCAGTTCGCGATTTTCCGGAGGATATATTTTGTCCATGCCGGTGGCCATGACGGCTACGGTTCCGCCGGATTGACCCACCGCGGCTTCATGACAGATACTGTCGATCCCCCGGGCCAATCCGCTGATAACGGTTAAGCCGCTTGCGGCCAACTCTTCGGCGAGAACGGTTCCGACCTTGCGGCCGTACGCCGTTGGAACGCGCGTCCCAACCATCGCAATGCCGGGTCCTTGCAGCAGATCAACCCGCCCCCGGTAGTACAAAACCCATGGAGGCTGGGGAGTTTCTCTTAGCAAATCGGGATACCGGTCGTCGAACACGGTAATCATCGATACACGGGCTGATTCCATTATGGATCGCCGAAGCTTTACCCAATCCCGGGTCAAAACATCCGCCAGCTTAGTTGACATTCCTGGTGTCAGACCGATCCTTTCCCAATCCTCCGGCTTACAATCAAACGCCTTTTCCGACAAAAATCCCGCCTTGCATATTTTGTCGATACTCTTCCAGCCGATGCCTTCCACTTCATGCAAACCGAATAATACATCCCGATTATTCATAAATAGGCTCTCCCTTTTAATAGAAGGCACACGCCTTCCTATTTTGTGTCATGCGCAGCGCAATTGCAAGCTGTTCCGGGCGAAGCCCAAAAGAGTATCTCCTAGAACATGCTGCAGCAGAGGGCGCAAACGCAAAAAAGCAACCCTTTATTCCCGCGAGAGAATAAAAGGTTGCTTACCTTTGTTATTATTATACACAATCGGGCGGCTGCCGGAAGTCCTGTTTTGCCCTGAAATCAAATGACTGTGTACACCTTAAAATTACTAATGCGTCGTGCAAGTGTGGAGGATGCCCTGTTCTTCCAGCACGCTCACCAGCGTAGAACCCATCTCGGCAGGCGTCGGAGCAACCTTGATGCCGCAAGCTTCCAGTACGGCGATCTTCTCGCCTGCCGTTCCTTTTCCGCCCGAAATGATCGCGCCGGCATGGCCCATGCGCTTGCCCGGAGGAGCGGTCGTTCCGCCAATAAATCCGACGACCGGCTTGGTCATATGATCGCGAATCCATCTGGCGGCTTCCTCTTCGGCGGTCCCGCCGATTTCGCCGATCATGATGACCGCCTTCGTACGTGGATCTTCATTGAACCGTTTCAGGATATCGATAAATTCCGAACCCTTGACCGGATCACCTCCGATTCCGACCGCCGTTGACTGCCCTATGCCGCGGGTTGTTAGCTGATGAACCGCTTCATACGTAAGCGTTCCGCTGCGTGATACGACCCCGACATACCCCGGCATATGAATATAGCCCGGCATTATGCCGATTTTGCACTCTCCCGGCGTGATGACACCTGGACAGTTCGGACCAATCAGCACGGTGGAGCGGCCTTCCATGTAACGCTTCACCTTGACCATGTCGAGGACAGGAATGCCTTCCGTAATGCAGATGACGAGCTCCAGCTCGGCTTCCACCGCCTCCATAATCGAATCAGCGGCAAAAGCGGGCGGCACATAAATAACACTGGCGGTCGCGCCTGTCGCCTTTTTGGCGTCTGCAACCGTGTTAAAGATGGGCAGACTTACGGTTTTGCCGTCTTCCAGGGTTATGTCAATCGACGTGCCTCCCTTGCCCGGCGTAACGCCGCCAACCATTTGCGTGCCGTATTCCAGCGCACCTTTGGTGTGGAACAAGCCCGTCGAGCCCGTGATTCCCTGTGTGATGACCTTCGTATTTTTATCGACAAGAATGCTCATGCGCGTTCACATCCTATTCCTAATTGTAAAATACGGGTAACCGCGGCCGATCCGCCGTTACTGCACAAGAGAAACAATTTTACGGGCTCCGTCTGCCATCGAATCCGCCGAAACGATGTTCAAACCGGACCCGGACAAAGTCTTTTTGCCAAGCTCCACGTTGGTGCCTTCAAGACGGACAACGAGCGGTTTGGTCAAACCGAGCTGACTCGCCGCTTCCACAACTCCGCTGGCAATCACATCGCAGCGCATGATACCGCCGAAGATATTAATGAGAATCCCCTTTACCTTGGCGTCGGACAAAATGATTTTAAACGCTTCCGTCACTTTCTCCGCTGTTGCGCCGCCCCCGACATCAAGAAAGTTCGCCGGCTCGCCTCCGTAATATTTGATAATATCCATCGTAGCCATCGCCAGCCCTGCGCCGTTAACCATACACCCGATATTACCATCAAGCGCAATGTAGCTAAGATCGTATTTGGAGGCTTCGATTTCCTTCTCGTCCTCCTCGTCCAGATCGCGCAATGCCTGAATATCCTTGTGCCGAAACAGCGCATTGGAGTCGAAATTCAGCTTGGCGTCCAGCGCCAGCACGTTACCGTCCGCCGTAACAACCAGCGGATTGATTTCGGCAATCGAACAATCTTTATCCATAAAAGCCGAATATAGCGCTTGCATAAACTTGACCGATTTACCGATCAGCTCATTAGGTATGGAAATATGGTAGGCCAGCCTGCGCGCCTGAAAGACCTGAAGTCCTACCGCAGGATCAATAATCTCTTTGAAAATCTTCTCGGGATGCCGAGCCGCCACCTCTTCGATTTCGGTTCCGCCCTCTTCGGAGCCCATCAGCACGACACGTCCCGACCCGCGGTCGACAACAAGCCCGATATAATACTCCTTGACGATCTGACAGCCTTCTTCAATAAGCAGCCGTCTCACCAGCTTACCTTCCGGACCCGTCTGGTGCGTCACCAGTGTCTTGCCAAGAATCTCTCCGGCAAATGCGCGGACTTCATCCACATCCTTCGCAACCTTGACGCCTCCGGCTTTTCCTCTGCCGCCTGCATGAATCTGGGCTTTAACAACGGCGACGGAACCTTTCAGCTCCTCGGCCGCGGCTACCGCTTCATCCACTGTAAAAGCCACTTTTCCGTTCGGTACGGCGACGCCGTAACTTTTGAGCACTTCTTTTCCCTGATACTCGTGGATATTCATTCCGGAAGCCTCCTAAAGTGAGCGGAATTTGCAGGCAGCCTGCAGAATTTCCGCTTCCATTTTGATTGAAGCTGGGCCCGGGTTCGGATCGGTATTGTACTCTGTATTCCCGAATGAGGAAACCCAGAATATTGTACCATGTTTTTGTAGCGCTTTCCTCAAAATCTTTCATGATTTATACATACATTTTCGCATGATTCCATGCCGGAATGCGAACGATTGCGTTGACAAGCTTTACATTTTAAAAAAATTAACTACGCAAATTAGCTTGATGCACCCTGTTTAACAGACTGCGGAACTGTTGCAGAAGATCTCCAAATTCCTCTTTCGTCATCGTCATTCCCTTTGTCATCACGCCGGGAATCGTCTTCGCTTTGTCCTGAAGCGCCCAGCCTTCATCCGTCGGAGAGATCAGCACCTTGCGCTCATCCTCTTGCGAACGCTCGCGAATAATCAGACCGGCTGCCTGCAGGCGCTTCAACAGCGGAGTCAGCGTACCCGAATCGAGATACAAATCGGCGCCTAGCTCTTTGACTGTACACTGTCCTTTTTCCCAAAGAACGAGCATTACAAGGTATTGGGAATATGTAACGCCCAGCTCGTCAAGAAAAGGCTGATACAATTTCGTTATTTCGCGCGAACAGGCATATACCGTGAAACAAAGCTGATTTTCCAGCAGCAGTTCGGGGATAGGGGTTGGCTTTTGTGTCATAGCTTATGTTCACCTGCTTTCTTCCTTCGATTTTATCATAATTTATAATTCAATTCATGTTAATAGCAAAAAACATTTTGACATTTTTTATATTTGTGTTAAATTAAATTGTGTAAAATATACATTCGAGTTAGGAGATGATGGGTGGTCCCGGAGGAGAAGGCACCAACCCGGAGCAGTTGTTCGCGGCCGGTTATTCCGCCTGTTTTGACAGCGCGCTGAACTTGGTGGCCCGGCAGAAGCGAATCAAGATCGAAGGCAGTGAAGTTACCGCTACCGTATCCTTCGGCAAAACCGAAGACGGCGGTTTCGGCATTGCGGTCGTCCTGAGTGTCCATGTAAAAGGCGTGGATTATGAAACGGCGGTCTCTCTCGCCGAAGGCGCCCATGCGGCATGTCCTTATTCCCGCGCTACACGCGGCAATATCGCCGTAGACATTAACGTCATTAAAAAACATTCGATTGGCGGAGGGTATTGATTTACACCCCGTCAGATTTATATAATAAACGAGAAGCCATATTTTTCGGAAAATGAGGAAGCACCTCTTTACTGAAGCCAAGCGCATGAGATGCGCCGACTTTAGAAGAAGAGGTGTTTTGTTATGTATGGAAAAATGCACAGCGCCTGCCTTTACGGCATTGAGGGCGTCATGATCGGTGTGGAAGTGGACCTCGCGAACGGTTTGCCGCAGACAAATATTATCGGGCTTCCCGACTCCGCCATCCGTGAAGCGGCCCTGCGGGTACGATCCGCCGTAAGAAATTGCGGCTACCGCTACCCCCAGCAGCGGGTTACCATCAATCTTGCGCCGGCCGATCTGCGCAAGGAAGGCTCCGCCTTCGATCTCGCGATCGCCGTCGGCATTCTGACGACAAGCGGACAGCTTGTTATGCCATCCGCCGGAGAGACACTGATGATCGGCGAGCTCGCGCTTGACGGCAGCCTCCGGCCGGTGACCGGAGTGCTGCCCATGGTCGAAGCCGCCCGAAAGGCAGGCTTTGAAGCCGTTCTGCTGCCTCGCGGTAACGCTGCGGAAGCTGCGCTGATCGGCGGCATGCGTGTCTACGCAGTTGATCATTTGCATGAGCTGCGTGGACCAGAGCAGCCGACCTCATCCCCCGCCGATGTTGAATCGTTAGGAGAACCGGGAACCCCCGGTGAAATTGCCGAAGCGGCAGATGCAGGTGAACATCATACGGCAGAAGATTTGGGCGGCGGAATGGACAGTCTGCCGTTTCCGGTTACAACGGACAGCGGAGCCGGCATTGTGCAGCCGATCTTGGCACTGTCGCTGGAGCATCTCCGTTATACCGCCCCCGTCAGCTTCCCCGCTTCTTCAGAAGCCATAGAAACAATGAAGGAGGATTACAGCGACGTACTGGGCCAGCACCACGTCAAACGCGCGTTGACCATCGCCGCCGCGGGCATGCATAACATTCTTCTTATCGGTCCGCCAGGCACGGGCAAGACGATGATGATCAAACGCCTGCCCGGTATACTGCCGGACTTAACCGACAGTGAAGCGCTGGAGGTCACGCAAATATTCAGTGCCGCAGGCAAGCTGAAAGATGCTCACCGGGGACTCATTCGGGAAAGGCCCTTCCGTTCGCCGCACCATACCATTTCTGGAGCGGGATTGATCGGCGGGGGAGGCGTTCCGAAGCCCGGGGAGGTCAGTCTCGCTCACCGAGGCATTTTGTTCCTCGACGAGATGCCCGAATTCTCGCGCAGCGTGCTGGAAGTGCTCCGCCAGCCAATGGAAGATCATGTCGTTACGATCAGCCGAGCAAGGGCCGCTTTTACGTTTCCAGCCAGGGTAATGCTCGCTGCTTCTATGAATCCGTGCCACTGCGGCTTTCTCGGAAGCAGTCACCCCCAGCAGCGCTGCACATGCAGCCCTGCACGCATCGCCCAGTACCGCGGACGGATATCGGGGCCCCTGCTTGACCGGATCGATCTTCAGGTTGATGTTCCACGGCCAAGAGAATGGGATATGAACGGCGGCAGCGCCGGCCTGTCGACGGCGGAAATGCGCTCCCGGGTCGCAGAGGCTCAAGCTGTTCAGTCCGAACGCTATAGGCGGCTGCCGATCTCCTGGAACAGCGAACTTTACGGCACATCTCTCCGCCGTTATGCGAATCCCGGTCCCGAAGGTGCCCGGATGCTGCACTCACTGCTGGAGAACCTTGGACTTAGCATGCGGTCTTACGACCGCATTCTGAAACTGTCCCGCACCATCGCCGACCTTGACGGCGCGGACCGGATATCATCTGCACATATCGCGGAGGCGCTGCAGTACCGGAATTTGGACAAAGCGCCTATGGAAGAGGAACAAGAGATTTGACCGGTTTCACTGATCGATTGGAAAGGGTGGAACCAGCAGTTAAAGGAGCGCCGGGCAATTTCTCATTGGCCCGGCGCTCTTTTTAACCCCTTATATTATAGAAGAAAAAATTGTCGGAAACGCTCGAACGGCCCCGAAAACACGCAATTGAGAGAAGCGTCCTTTAGAATGAGGCTTAGGCTGGGCAGGTTGGCTAAACCCAATCAGCTTTCGGACAGCGAATCATCCCTTTGATTCTCTTGTGAGGCCAAAGCATCCATAAGGGCTTCAAACGACACCGGCCTATAGTTCCAGTGCTCCACGCAAACATTGAAATGGTTGTTCCCTGCGTATTTCTGGCCGTGGATATGACCATGCACATTTACGTAAGGCATATGCTGATTCATATACAGCGGCTCGTGAGTGAGCAGAAAAAACTCCTTATAAATAATGCCATTCTCGCTCACTTCCTGAAATCCGGCATCCAGCCACCAGCTGCGGGAACGGCCGCGGTCATGATTACCCAATATCAGCGTTTTGTAGCCGTTCAGCCTGCTCAATATTCGGCCTGTCTCCTCCTTGTCCAGGAAGGAAAAATCACCCAGATGGAATACTCGGTCCTCTTGACCAACCGCTTCATTCCAGCCGGCGATCATCGACTCGTTCATCTGTTCTGTATCGGCGAACGGCCGGGATTCATAATCAATAATCGCTCTGTGGCCAAAATGATGATCTGACGTAAAGAATACTTTTGTCATCTTCTCTCTCCCCATCTGCTGAAATTTCATTATGTATGAAAAATAAAGACACAAACCTGCCGATTCCGCAAATAAGGCAAAAAGGCTCCACAGCCGGTTTTTGCCGATTCTGTAAGAAGCCCAGTTGCCGCGTTCTCTTTTAAGGAAGTATCAATTGCGAACTCCATACTTTCCTTTTAGTACCTGTTCGTCAATTGCGTTTATGCATTCGACGGTTATCGCATGCCTGGATCAGCTCGGCAAGCGTTGGCGGACCCTCATTTTCAATCAGCCATTGGCGCATCGCCTTAATCGCTTCAACCTGTCCGTCACCATTATCCCGCCAGGTTAGCAATTCAATCACATTAATAATCAGCGTCATCAAACTCGCATTGCTACTCTGCGACTTGTCTGCGCGTATTTTTTGGAACAGCGCCTCGTTTTCCCAATCGAATAATATTTCTTCGGCGATGGCCGGCCTCATGACGGTGAAAGTCTGATGGCATGAGCTGCAACTGACGGACGTTACCGGTTCCGTAGTGAATACCACGCCAATTTCCAGTCCGCAATGTTGGCAAGCAAATTTCACATGTATATCAAATGGTTGTTGTTTCACTCGGACAGCCTCCTCTTGGAATATTAAACGGTTACACTAATGTATACCCAATTCCGCTCAGAACTGACCCAAAGCTGTTCACTATTGAGACTCGAATTCCATTGGAAGGAATTTATATTTTTCCATATAAATCTCAGTTCTGTTTAAAAGGCCTCACGGATGTGGTTGAGCGATACGATGCTTAAATCCCGGCTCATCAACACAGTAATCACGTCAAAAGATACGGGGCGCTCGCTTTGCCGGCTGTTGTGCAGATAAACCCGGGCCGTTCGCCGAACCCGGTCAATTTTGCGGGCATCCACCGATTCTTCCGGCGTTCCTTGCATCAGACTGCCGCTGCGGCTCCGTACCTCGACGATGACGAGACGGCCGTCTTGCTTGGCGATAATGTCGATCTCCCCCGCCCGGCAGCTCCAATTGCGATCCACAATGGCATATCCTTTGGAGCTGAGGTAAAGAACGGCCGCATCTTCAGCCGCTTTTCCCTTTTGCTTGCGGTTATATCGGACCTCTTCGCTGAGATTGGAGGAATGCACTGGATTCTTGCCCTTATGAAATGGACCGTTCATTCCTGTCTCCTGGAGCCTGCGGAAGCATCGCTGCGGTATACATAGCTCAAAATTTCGGCTACCAGTTGATACAGCTCCGGTGGAATTTGCTGGTCGAGATCCAGCTTGGAGAGAACCTCGACCAGAGCGGCATCCTCCTGGATAGCGATCCCGTTTTCTTTAGCCTTTTGCAAAATTGCTTCGGCAATGTTGCCCTTTCCCTTCGCGACAACGACCGGCGCCTCGGTCTTCCCCGGCACGTATTTTAGCGCAACGGCTTTTTTCATGTTATTTAGAAATTCCCCGGTGGAATCATTCATATGCGGTAATCCACCCCTCTGTAAGAATCGGGAACGTAATCGGCCGGACTCCCCGGCCCTTTCCCCGTCTTCTCCGGACTTTGGGCGGGAAAAGACTCCGCTTTAAACGAAGAAAGCTGGTAGCCGATCGTTTCCATCGCGGACTTAATATCGTCTCTCGACGATTCAAGCAGTTCTTGAGCCCACGGTTCATTATTGTGCAGCTTCAAGCTGACAATCCGGTCCACCACCTGAACATCGACAAGAGTCTGGCCCAAGGCCTTCATATCCAGATCGAACCACAGCCGGCAGTTAGAAGCGTCGAGTTCGCCCTTATGTCCCCGTCTCGACTGAATATGGACGGAAGCCGTCTCCGTTCCATCCGGACCCTTGAGCGGCAGAAACAGAGTTACCTGCGCGAACGGGGCCGTGCGGTCCGTGTTCAGCAGCAGCTGCTGGCCGGTCAAATGCTGCACCAGCTGCCCCGCGGCTTCTTTTACCGCCGCGGGAACGTCGCTGCTGGCCATCGCCTGCAGCAGCACGCCCTTGACCGTGTCGCCGGTTTGCTCACCGGCGACTGCTCCCGGCTCCGCGCCGGCTTGTACCGCGCCGCCGCGGAGCGCCAGCTGCTCGTGCTCCGCACCGAGCAGCTTGAGCACCCGAGCCACCCAGGCTCCGCCCGGGGTGGCGTCCGGCTGCGGCCCCGCCGCAGCCGCGGGGTTCCCGCTCGCGGCATCCGCGCGGGCAGGGTCTCCCGCCGCGTCCGACGGCGGGAGGGCGGCGAGCTGCGGCAGCGCGTCCCGCAGCTCGACGAGCACGCCCTGCAGCTTCGCGAGCAGGGCTCCAGCCTTCGTCTCGCCCGCCGCCAGTCCTGCCGCTTGCGATCCTCCAGCCTGCGTTCCTCCGGCCCTTGTTTCACCCGCCGCCAGTCCTGCCGCTTGCGTTCCCCCAGCCTGCGTCTCGCCTGCCGCCAGTCCTGCCGCTTGCGATCCTCCAGCCTGCGTCTCGCCCGCCGCCAGTCCTGCCACTTGCGCTCCACTAGTCCGCGTCCCGCCTTCCGCCAGTCCACCAGCCTGCGCTCCCCCAGGCCGCGTCTCGCCTGCCTGCACTCCTCCGGCCCTTGTTTCACCCGCTGCAGGTCCGCCTGCCCGCGCTCCCTCAGCATCTGCGGCCGATCCAGTTCCGGCCGCAGCCTGTCCACCGCCGGCTGCCGTCTGCTCACTGTCAATCGACACGCCAGCACCGCCGGTCATTATTGGGCCTTGGCCGCCCGCCGTCACAGCGGTCATTCCTTTAGCCGCAACGGCCTCATTACCTGACGGAAGTACACCATTTCTGCCTCCCGCTCCGGCATCCGTATTCGCCGTTCCGCGTCCGGCCGCGGCTTCGCCGCCTTCCGGTTCAATTGAAGTGGTTCCGCCGTCGCCCTGTCGACCTGGAATTCCGTTTGCGCCTTCTTTACCCAGCTTCAGGGTGAATGGGCCGGAAACTGCCGCGGTTCTTTCGCCCCTAGCCTCGGCATTCCCCGCTTGCTTCCCGCCGCTTGAGCCTTCCACAGCTGCGCCGGTCGAACCGGCTGTCCCCGCCTGATTGACAGTGTTCCCGCCAGAGTTCACATTATCGGCAGGCAAAGCGCCTGTATTGGAACCAGGCAACTGAGCGGCTCCACCGCCGCCAGCTTCCTGCTGCCCAATCCACAGAGTCAACTGCTCTTCCAACGCGGATAGCAGCTGGTGAAGCTGCGGACCGAATATCGCCTGCTGAAGGCCTCTGATACTCTGGGGGGTAATGGGCAGGCCCCGTTTTTCCGAAATAACGGCTGCTTCAAGCCACTCCTTGACAGGCACATTCGCCGGCTTGGCCTCCATTACCGCATTCAGCTTGGCGGCGGTTTCCTTGGTCAGTGGAAGCCCTCCCGACTGCATGGCCTGTATGATTTCACGCCCCGCTTTAGAATCGCTCAGACCGAGCGCATTGAGCGCCTCTCCCATCGTCTGCGGCGAAGCGGCGATTCCCGCCGGGGCCGGTTTCAGCACCGGGAGACCCTGATCGCCAGGAGGCCCTACCTGCAGATTCAGCGTTTGTCCCTGCTGCAGCGGCGTCTCCAGCTCTGCGCGTACAGGGGTACCCTGAATTTGCACTACTGCTTCTTTTCCCGATTCCGATATGCTGAGGACGACGCCGCGGACGACCTGCCCTTCTTTGAGTTCCAACGTTTTCGCTTCTCCGGGCTTGCTGTCTCCCAGCAGACCGCGAATCAAAGACCCGATGTTCACGCCGCTTGCTCCTCTCTGCTCATCTTCTTGTTTTTATATCGGCATCTGCTGCCGTTTTTGCAACCCAAGGGGTTTAGTCGTCTATTTTTACGATAACGTCCGGTTATAAAAACAGCCCGGCTCAACAACGATCGCCGGACTGCTCCAAATCTATAATTTTTCATATTCATAAATGCTCTAAAATAAAGTGGTCTGATCCGCCAGGATTCTCCCCAGGAAGCTGCGCCGATGCATCGGCGTCGGCCCTAGTGTTACAATTCGCTCGCGGTGAAGCTTCGTCGCATAGCCCTTATGTATGGCAATTCCGTAATCCGGATACAAGTCCTCCCATAACCCTTCGCAGAGCCTGTCGCGCGTCACTTTGGCTACGATGGACGCCGCTGCAATCGACTGACTATTGGCATCCCCTTTAATGATCGCCCGCTGCGGCAGAGGGAGATCGATCTTTTCAGCATCAATCAGCATATAATCGGGCAGGATGCCCAGCCCTTCAACCGCTTTTTTCATGGCCAGCCTTGAGGCTTGCTTAATGTTAATTTCATCGATCCGGGAAGAGTCCACATGCCCTACCCCGACAGCCAGGGCCTGCTCCATAATCAGCTCGAACAGGGTTTCCCGTTTCTTGGCCGTCAGCTTCTTGGAGTCATCCACACCCTCGATAATCAGACCTTCCGGCAAAATGACCGCTGCCGCCACCACGTCGCCGAACAGGCAGCCTCTGCCCACCTCGTCCACTCCGGCAATACGGAAGTAAGATTGCTCCCAGACCTCTTTTTCATAGAACAGCATATCATTATCCATTTCCTTACCCACCCGCCAAACTGTAATTTCCGCTTCCGCCCGCTTTTAAATTTAGCTTACCACAGCAGCACCGGCAAGGTCATCCACAAAATGTCCTGTTTTGATATCCAATATCCGGCGTATGAGAACCATATAAAGTCCTTGAATTCTCAGCAAAAAAAAAAGAGCCGCCGAGAATTCGGCCGACTCTTCCTAACCCGCATTATTATCCGCGAGCGTCTAACTTGACGCTATTTAAGTCACTTTCAAACGGACAGGAATCCTGTTCCAGAAGGCGTTAACTCACTGCTTCCAGGGAGCATTTCCCCTTTACTTTGGAGCCTCCAGCGTGAACCGGCCAAGCTTGCCGGCGCGCAGCTCATGCAGCAGGGTTCGGGAGGCTTTTTCAAGATCCACTCTTCCGCCGCTGACCAGACAGCCTCGCTTTCGCCCTACCGCTTCCATGACAGCCACGATTTCGTCCGGGTTCTCCAAATCTTCCGGAAGCTTGTCAATCCCGTACCTCTCCCGGAATCTGTCACCGTAACCCTGCAGCAGATACTTTATCGCATAGAATGCGATGTCCTCCACATTGAGAATCTCTTCCTTGATTGCTCCGGTAATCGCCAGCCGGTAACCGACTTGCTGATCCTCGAACTTCGGCCACAAAATCCCCGGGGTATCGAGCAATTCAAGTCCGCCCCCGGTCTTGATCCACTGCTGGCCTTTCGTAACGCCCGGACGGTCGCCCGTTGCCGCGATGTTGCGGCCGGCCATCCGGTTGATCAACGTCGATTTACCCACATTGGGAATGCCGACGATCAGCGCCCGCATCGCGCGGGGATTCATCCCTTTAGCGATCTGCTTATCAATTTTTTCTTTCAGCAGAAGCTTGACCTGATCCGGAATTTCCTTGACCCCGCTGCCGGTGGAAGCATCCACGGGATGCGCGACATGGCCTTCCTGCTTGAAGTAAGCCAACCACTGCCGGGTCGTTTCGGGATCGGCCAGATCGCTTTTGTTCAAAATAATAAGCCGCGGTTTCCCCCGCAAAATATCGTCAATCATCGGATTGCGGCTGGACAGCGGAAGACGGGCGTCGAGCAATTCTATGGCAACGTCTATTAGCTTCAGCTTATCCTCGATTTGCCGCCTGGCCTTCGTCATATGACCCGGAAACCATTGTATGGTCACTGCCCATCGCCTCCTTTGTGCTGGTTATTCTAATGCTTGATCCATTCCATATCGGACACCGGCCAGAAAATGACATCCGCCCGGCCCACAATATCGCCCAGCGGCACATAGCCGATCATCCGGCTGTCCGTACTGTCCGAACGGTTATCGCCCATTACGAATACGTGTCCTTCAGGTACTTTACCGTCCTTAAAGTCCTCGTTGGGAAAGTTCTTGTCATTGTACAGCTGATTGTTCGCATGCGCCTGGTCGATCGCTTTTTGAAGGTAGGTTTCGTTCACCTTTTGGCCATTCACCGTTACCACGTCGCCTTCAACCTTCACGGTATCTCCCGCAACGGCGATTACCCGTTTGATAAAATCCCTGCCTTCGGAAGGCACATGAAAGACGATCACCTCACCGCGCTGCGGAGACCGGATATCATACAAAATTTCATTAACGATGACTCGCTCTCCGGTATGGAAGTTCGGCTGCATGGAAGGTCCGTCCACAATAAACGGCTTAAACAACAGCCAGCGAATCAGAATAACGAGGATCAAAGCGATTGCAATCGCCTTTACCCACTCCAATACTTCATTCTTTTGCTTGGGCGGAGCTTGACCGGCCTGATTCTCAGTTTCATCTTGCCCCTGATGCACATCCTGCTGCATAGTTCACCGTCCTCTTCTTAACCTTGACTGAACAAGGATCTTTTATGAACACTCTCTCCTCACAAATCAAAAAAACTTCAACCAAAAAAACCTCTGCTGAAATGATCAGAAGGCTTTTTCGAAAGAAGCCACCCCAGCTCTATATATCGGTAAGTGATGCGCAATGGTTGATAAAACGAAAGGGGCTTGAAATCAAGCCCCCTTCCTTTGCCGCTTGGATTAGCGACGGATCTCTTTAATTCTTGCAGCTTTACCGCGCAGTTCACGCAGGTAGTACAGCTTGGCGCGACGAACTTTACCATAGCGAATTACTTCGATTTTGTCAATCTTAGGCGAGTTGATCGGGAATGTTCTTTCCACACCAACGCCGTAAGAAATTTTACGAACCGTAAAAGTCGCACTGATTCCGCCGCCGCGGCGTTTGATTACAACGCCTTCGAACAGCTGGATACGTTCGCGGGTTCCCTCGATAACCTTAACGTGCACTTTCAAAGTGTCGCCAGGGCGAAAGCTCGGGATATCCTTGCGGAGCTGTTCTTGTGTAATTTCTTGTAAAATATTCATTAAGGACTTCCTCCTTCCGTACAGGTGTTCATGCCTCTTCAGGAGAAGCCTCTGTTCCCCATCATCATCCGCAGCGGACCACCGTATTCCACACAACAGAATTAATGATATCATATCAGGCGAATGAATACAACTATTTATTAGATTACAAAGGGAGCATATCCCGCTTTTTTGCCTTTGCTTGACAATCCCTGCATAACCCGACTACCGAGCCGTCATCCTGCGCATAAAACATCAGCTTGCCGTTTTTCTTCTTGCAGCTGGAACAGGGCTGTTCATTCGTATTTCCCCGGGCTCTGCGGTGCGCGTCCAGCGGAATTACATTGTTCTTTGAAGAATTTCCTTTGTTCAGTTTTCTTGTGCTCATAAGCCGGGTTACAGCATATATGACACCTACCGCCAACAAAATCACTAGGAATACAACATATCGCATCGCAAGTATCCTTTCTTTTGGGGGCTTTAGTTATTATTATACGGGAAGTTATTTTTATGAAACAAGTTTTTAAGCATGACGCCCAATTGTTGCATATTGTCCAGTTTGAGCGGCCATCATTTTTCGTGACTTCCCCAACTTTGGTCTAGTTAAGCGCCAGCCTCCAGCCCCTGTTTCAATAAATTTCCATAAGATATAATATTGGAAGTACATACATACGTCGTTTTGCATCAAAAGAGAAGGGATTAATTTTAAAGGGGGATTTTTAATATGATAAGTAAATTTGGAAAAATGACGGTAGCTGCTGCCCTTGCGGCCTTGCTTCTGGCGGGATGTACTGAGCTGCCCGGCAAAACGGCAAGCGGCGCGGACAGCGATTTGGACAAGTCCATAGAGGCTATCGGCGAAACCGTGCAGCAGGAAGCGGGCAAGGCGGCAGATTCCGCCCGGCAAGCCGTTGAGAATACCGCAAGCGATGTGGCGGATCGGATAAAAACCGGAAGCATTGTCAAGGAATTATCGATCACCCAGCCTGCCGGAAACGCCGATACGCTTCGTCTTGATAATTCGGTCGGCGAAATCGAGGTGAAAGCCGGAACAGTGTCCGATGTTAAGGTAACTGCAACTATACGCTCCTACGGCAAACTGATCAGAAAGGCGGACCGGCAGCAGATTCTGGATAACGCTGAAGTCTCTCTTCAGTCAAGCGGCGGCGAACTGCAGCTGTCCACTCATCCCAAAGACAAACCGGACACCGATTTATGGACCTGGGCCGAGAAAAGATACGGCTTCGCCGACTTCAGCATCTCCTACGCCATTGAAGTGCCCGATAGCTTGAGCCAGTATGAGATTACAGGCGATGTGGGAAAAATCAAACTGCGCGGTTTAGCAGGCACCTTCCATGTGTCCAGCGATGTCGGGGGGATCGAAATCGAGGATGCGCATATTACGGGAAAATCCACGGTAAGCACAGATACCGGCAGTATCTCACTACATTTTAACGCCATCGACGCCGACCTTACGGCGAAAACCGATGTTGGCAGCATTAGCGCGGCCCTGGATCAGTCGGTGAAATGCACCCTTGAGGCGAACAGTGAACTCGGCCGAATCTCCGGCGCGCCTTCCGACAAGAGCGACGTCAACGGCGGCGGACCTCTGCTCTCGCTGTCCTCCTCCGTCGGATCAATCAATATAACGAAGTAAACTCTGGGTAATTAAAGTTCAAAAGCAAACGGGCCAATCCAGGATAAATATCCGGATTGGCCCGTTTAATGGAATCGGAGTAGCGGGATTCGAACCCACGGCCTCACCCACCCCAAGGGTGCGCGCTACCAGGCTGCGCTATACCCCGATGTATGTATATCTTCTGCAGGTTGAATCGCGTTAGCGACAAATATTATTATACGACTTACCAATCCACTCTTGCAAGCAAAATCTGAGGTTAAGGCACACTAAATGCTTGCGAGAATCAACGTTCTACATATATTAAATTTCAGCTATAAACCATCGCTCAACATCAATTTACCGTATAGGCGCTCACCTGTGCAAATTTTCGCCGCGCACCTATGTATTCTATTTAAAGACAAAAAAAGGGCATATGCTTGATCTCGATTGCAAGAGCTTTAGGCTTGACCATAGAGGATTTATTTTAAATCGAGGAAATTGATACATGAGCGTGTGTACTCTTATGGTATACTCCGTAATATTATTCCATGTTTGTACTCCTGAAAAATAATAACTATTTATTTTGCATGAGTGTACTTATTAAATACACTCATGCAAAAAAACCTGAGATCCCGGTCTCAAGGCTTTTTTACTCTATTATATGATACAAATATATGTTGTAGTTTCAAGCGTACAATTTATGGAGTGCTGATCAAATCAAGATCTCCTCGATAAGACCCCGGTTTATCTTTATATCCTAATTTCTCTACAAAATCTTTTGCTGGGGCAAACACTTCCCCATTGGCTTGTATAATTCGATTATCTGCTAGACTAATCTCAACTGACTTGGAATTTTTGCTTAGCAACAACTTATTGGGCTGCTCTAATACCTCAATTCCAGCTGCATGAGAGAAATCTCTGACCGGGACATAGACTGTATCATTTAATTCAAATGCCCCTTGTCCTGTATACTTTACATATTCACCATCAATCGTAATATAGTAGGGGTCTTGCATCGTAATTAAATTACTTGTATCTGCTGTCATATAACTCTGATTACTAATAAATTTTTGAGGCATATATCTCGCATAGTCATATTGTTCACGACCTTGATATGTCAATAACCCTGTAGGAAGATGCAAATAAAAAATATTTTGAGAATCAGGATTACTTGATCCGAAAGAGAAACGGGCTAGCGAATTTGAATACCACTGTGTATATGTAACGCTAATGTTAAGGCGCTTTGGAGATTGAAAAGATTTTATTAGCTTATTATTTACAAGATCATAGATACTGTAAATTACTTTCTCGGGGTTACCAAAGATCCACTTTTCTTTAGTGGGATATGCTTCAACTATTAATGCATATTTATTGTCAGGGGAAAGGATAAGTTCACTATTTAAAACCTTGTTTTTATTCAATAAGGTTCGCGTTTTGCCTTGAACCCGATAAAAGTAATTAGGAGCTTGCTCATTCAGACGAGTTTTGGGGTTAACCGGTCTGCCGCCTATTATCCCTTCAACTTTAATATTATTTGTAACATTAATAACGAAGTTTCCAGCCCCATAGGTTTGCTTCCACATGTTTTTAATAGGTGTATAAGAGCCATCAGGTTTTATTTTTACGTATGACTCGTTATCATTAGGTTTAAGAGGAATTATATAGTCTCTTGGAGTTACAGATAAACTGTATTTATCCCAATAATTAGGGTTTAGGTGAGTAGGATATGTATATCCTATTTTTTGATTGGTAAATATAGAATATATTCCCGTCTCCCCCGGATATACCCTGAATACTTCGTAAGTATAATTCTTATCTAGATGAACAAATGCGTTCTTATAGGTAATTACTTTTGTTAAGGTTTTTTTTGTATAATTAAATATTAAAATGTACGAGTCGTGATTAGTACCTTTTGATGCAGCATTAATTGATAAAATATCACCTGATTTGTCTTTATAAGTATAAGTGTCGCTTGACTCACCAGAAATTCCGAAAGATGGTGAGTCAGTTGTCATGCTAAGTTTTACATCTACTGTTTCACCATCGTTAATCTGTTCAAGTTTCTTTGGGAAACTATATACTTCTAGTTGTCTTTCGCCAGTTGTAAAGTCAACCAGCTTAACTTTCACCGATTCACCAAACCCATTTCCCAAACTAAATCCAACTGTCATCTTTACATTTTGAAGCTTACTGAAATTTTCATTCTCCCCAAAGACCGAGCTAGGCAAAGCTATAATTCCGCATAATAAAAAAATCAAAAACAGATAATTTCTCTTTCTCAACACAATAATACACCCCAGTTTAATATAAAATTAAAGATTTTAATAGTTGGAGCAGGATCTCAGAGCTTTTCTTTTTTTCAGAAATTAAGTTAACTCCCATACTTCTCTATGTACTCGTTAAACTTCTCCTCCATCTTCTTGTCGGAGAGCGATTTGAACAAGGTAATAATTTTATCGGTGGTACCATTAACAAAAGTAAGTTCGTTGTACAATATGTAATCCCAAATTAAAAATCCTTTATCTCCATTAATGATCACTGGAGCAGACTTATGGATGATACCATGTTGTCTCCCTAGTCGATCAAAAATGGCTTTAATAGTATCTCCAACAATGATTTCTTTTGTAGATTTGGTAAGCTTTTGTTCCTGCTCATTTTTCTGATCCATCCTATTTTTCCTCCTTTGATTTTCTGGAAGAAATAACTTTTAGAACTATATCCTGAACCGTCGAGGAATTAAGCCAGTCAATTTTTTGGTCCAATTGAGGGACAGCGTTATCAAGTAGATAATCCCAATCGTAATTAATCTCAACTAGATCATTCGAGTTGGCGATTTCCATTCTATTTTCGCGCATTAAGATTCGGTATTTATAAGGCCAAAAACCAGTTTTGTGTTTTTGCATAATAAAGTGTTTGTTTTGATTAATATTTTCCCAGAAGTTTAAACCACCCAATGTTGAAATAGGTTTTCTAAATCCCATTTATACTCCCCCCATTATTAAATGTTGTGTCTTACTTTTAGATCCGCTATCGCTGCCATTACTTTGTCATAATCTTTTGTGCCATCTGGATTAACATCCGTTGTTATATGCGCTGGGGTTCCGTAGGCAGGATATCCATTGTACTCCATTAAAACATATATTGCCGGTCTTAATGATCCATCTTTTTTCCAGTCTACGTATCCATATGTAACTATATAAGTTGAACTGAAAATCTTTATACCTGAAGAAGTAAGCGGTCAATTACGGCTTGAGGAGTTCGGTTGATGCTTTTCATAAAAGCGGCCACATGGGAACGAATGACGTAGAACTTTTGGAAAAACACATTGTTCACGACATCGTGCTTTAGCCATTTCCACAAACCTTCCGTGGGATTGAGTTCCGGGCTGTACTTGGGTAAATAAACCAACTGCAATCGGGCGTGCTCCCTGAGAAAAGGCTGAATTTCATCGGCATGATGAATGTGGGCATTATCCAGTACAACCACGACCTTGCCGGAATACGTCTGTAAAATATCGGTCAAGAAGCGTTGGAACGCTTTCGCATCCAGTTTTTCTTCTTCCCGGTGAAGGACATGGCCGGTTTCGTAATCGATCGCTGCAAACAGCTTGGCACCCTGATGCTGGCCATACGTCTTGATTTTTCGCTGTTGTCCTCTCGGAAACCAATTGTACTGTAAGGCTAGATAGGCCCGAATAGCCGATTCGTCTTCAAACAGCAGATGATCCACTTTTCCTTGATCTAACTGGTCTTTGAGCTCAGGTAGCGTGACTTGGCGAAACTGCTCTTGCTCCTCTGGATTGGCCTTTGCCAAAGTATAGGTGGCCTTCGTGTAGCTGAAGCCAAGGCGGTTCAGCATTTTGGAGACGCCTTTGAGCGTGTAGTCTTCGCTATACTCCCGAAGAATCCAGGCACGAATGAGTTTTAACGTCCAGGTATACTTCGCTTCAAAGCCAACATCGACAGGGCGTTTCTCAGCGATGACTTGCTTCAGCCGTTCCTCTTGCTCATTCGAAAGTCGCTTGGAACCACCCGGATATTCACCCAATTCAAGACCTTGCAGTCCGTTCTTACGGTAGTTCTTCCAGTATCCGCTGATGGCCGGAAAGGATCTGCCCAAAATATCGGCAATTTCGGTGAGGGTCCGGCCCTCTAGATGCAGCCTTATCGCCAAATATCTTTCATACATCCGGGTACTTTCCGTTTCCTTCATGGCTTCTGTCAGTTTTCCGATCTCTTGTTCTGTAGTCATTTAAATCTCCGCCTTTTCAGGTTCTTTCTTACCTTTTACCCGATTCTGGCGGTCCTTAATATTACGAGTTCAATTTATATAAGTGATTAATATTACTGCCATGGCTAGCGGGGGATTTTTATTTGCTCAACATGAGTTTAAACCTTATTGTTGTTAGGCATCGTAAATTCCCTCCTTCTGGAAAGTCACAACTATTTGAGGTGAAGATTATTACCAAAGTCACGCCATTCATTGACCTTACCATTTACGAACGTAACACTAGATAAGCCATAGTACCAAACTTCTCTATCCAATAATTTGTTAACTGTATCTGGTGTTCCCATAATAGCTTTTACCGTTTCTTTAGTATCTCCTTCACCAAAATTATCCCCATTGTCTGATGTTGATGAAGGTGTAAGGTCCTGATCCGAACTGTCAGAAGCAGGAACATAAGCAGAACTTGCTCTCGCCTCAGCAATTACATCGTCTTTGGCTTTCTCTAATTCATCCTTGATGTCTGACAATATACTGTTTTTGATATCATCATTTTGTGTTTCTAATCTTGCATAAACTTGCTCTTTGTACTCCTCGAATTTACTTAGCTGTGCATCTGCGTTGCCAACTGTCTCCCATGTGTTTCCCTTTAACACTTTAGTCTCACCTGTGATCCGGTTAATCATCACTGGATATTTTTGATTCAGCTTATCGTATTTGTACAGACCGGGATAAATAAAAAGACCAAATGCAGCAATACAAAAAGCAACAGCTAAATAGTTTAATCCATCCTTGACGTTGAAATATTTATTCATTTAATAAACCATCCCCCACGATTTACATTTTAATCTTGACAAATAATGTATAAATCTCTCATTTCCAAAAATAATCTAATTCACTTTCTCGATACTCTTCATAAGCGTCGTCTTCCATCATACTTCTATGCATTTCTGCTAATTCATTTGAATAGTCATCAATTGTAATTTCATATCTGGCATCTTCAAATAGGTCTCTTAATTCATCTATGTATACAACAAAGAAATCATAACTCATTTCATAACCTATCTTTAATTTTAATAATAACTCCTGCATTTCATCATCAGACAAGCTTATTTCAAAGTGCATAAATTGATTTCTTATTTTGTTTAGATATTGTACAACTGTCTCAAAATCATCGGATATATCATAGTTACATAAGTATTTGGCTCTTTTAACTGCTTCATTAAGTGTTACCGTCTTGAGGGAGGGATTCGCTTCTAATACATTAGGATAACCCTTGGTAATCATTATCTTCTTCGCTGACATATATTTATCAAGATCAGCAAAAATAAGGTATTCATCATAATTTTTTAGTACAAGCTTAAATAGAATTTCGATTCCGTGATTCAAGGAAATCACAGCATCTTTTATATTATGTGCTAATCCGTCTTCTAGGGTTTCTATTTTTTCCATTATCAGATAAGCTGCTTTGAATGAATCTGCCCCGTTCTCCGCTAACCCCATTCTTATCATTACTTTCATCTCACTTTGCCTATGTATGCTTCGTATAAAATGTTGTTATTCAAAAGGAATTGTTATAACTCTCTAGATTTATAATTGTCTCTCCATACAAACTTTTTTATCTGTTCTTTCATTGATTTAAAAATTTCATCATGGTGATATTGGACACACTTATCAGACAAAGAATGCTTAAGCAAACTCAATTTTGATTTGTGGAGAGCGTTATTCTCGTCCACATGTAATATAGTCTTTCTGTCCCTTGGGTCAATTGAAATAATCCCCATATCCATCAATGTATGATGGTTCGGGCAAAGTACAATCATGTTCACTTCTTTATCCACTCCCTGTTCAGACAAGGGTTGAATATGATTTACTTCGGAATATCCGATGCCATTTATGTCTACCAGTGCTTCCCCGCAGATTTGACAGCAATTTCTGTATAGTACCTTTAACGCTCTAACCCTCTTCGTATCCCGCTTTCTTCTTTTTAAATTTATAAACTCAATAATTAAAATATCTTCATCAGCCCCAGAGTTATCAACCGATGAAGATTTGGAAAAAAAATCATTTGATTCCTCGTTTTCCGTATCGTGGTCAGCAGTAATATCATTCGGAGAGCCTGAATCGAAAGGGTGAAACCCTATGGACTCTTTTTGTTCTCGATACTGAGTGTACTGGTAAAAAGACTCTCGCACAAATGCCCGCTCCCACCCAAAAGTACGAATAATAGATTCTAATGCCTTACCATCGGTTTGTAACAGTTGATGAAGTATAGTATTGATGTGTAGGTGAGTTGGATATAGGATTGGCTCAATATCCATTTTAATTGAGATGCACCTTAAAACGTATGTCATTAAAGGAATAATGCTAGCAGGCTTGTTTGTTATGCCTTTCGTATTTACACCTGCTATGTATGGATCAATCTTCAACTCTCTACCATTCCAATACTTCTGGAAGAATGGTTGAGACGTATCTTCAAATGAAGTGACATGCTTCATTCGCAGGTCATAGTAGTCCTTAATGAATTGCGCTAGTTCACCTTTCAATAATATCCAAGGAACGCTTTGAGTCTCATACAGATTCTTCACTCGAACGGTATCATCATCCACTTGAAGGTCCCCTATAGACATACCGCTAATGTCCCCTGTATTGTAGCCAGCCCCCAGCCCTACTGCTATACATGCTTTAATCGTTAGGCTGGCGGTTTCATTATGTAGTTCATTGTAGATATCGTGATGAAACAGTCTGTAAAAATCAAAGCCTTTCGTTAGGTAATTAGCTTTTGGTTTTTTTCCGTTTTCATCCAAATAAATATCTTTAGGTATCTCTAGAGGAAACACTTTTCTTTCGCTCATCGGTAAAGCTAAGACTTTTTCCTGTACAAAAGCATAGAACTTTTTCAATGTATAAAAATATCCGTTTAGATTTTTATCAAGTGTGCCGAAGAAACCAACAATATTGCTTTCACTTATTGCTTCCTGTGCATCTGTGTTCCTCCCAACCAATTCAACGAATCGGTTGATTTTATGCCTATCCTGTATCCATGTACTGTTATTTTCATCGATAGTCTCTCTAAATAATTCAAATGCTTCTTGTATATCCAACGCCCTCTCACTCTCCTACAAGTGATCATTGTTGATGTACTTCTATATATTCCATGCTCTTATCTTCATTTGGCCGACAATCTCCACGTCACTTATACATACTCCACGCCCGCCAAATAGCCGTTTGCCCACAACAGCCCGCAAGCTGTAAATGTGCCCCTCTTCAAGATCAGAAGGCTACTCAGTCTGCCAAATAAAACGTTCTCCGTGCCCCTCGAAGACATAGTTGTGGACTGATGCCGGACTCATATATCTGTCATTAAAGTTTACTCCGTAATGATCCATTATGTACGCCGCGATGATGTCAATCTTGGTGTCCATATTTAACACCACCTATCAAAATATAGGATTATTTTACCATCGTACATTAGTAATGTCTGTGTCGAATTTGTTCATAGCTTTTATTCCTTTGGATAAACAAAAAAGGCGCTGAGAGTAGATCTCAGGGCTCTAGTTTTGTCGAGCTATAAACTCTTCTGTCGGCTCGGTTTATTCATTTCTCTTAAAATATAATAAATACGAAGAAAATTTTATCTTAGTCTAGTCTATATTTGGTTATTGTAGACCCTTTCTCTCCATGTCTATTAATATAAAAATCATTTAAATTCGTGAAAAATATACTCATTGCTTCATCATCCGAGCCCCAATACTCTTCAACATTTTTATTAGTTTTATATTTATTGTACGAATAATATGAATCCGTCCACTGTAACGAGTCAACAACGCTTAATGTATCCGCATCTAAAATATAATATTTATTTGTACATTTAACAGGAATATTTGATGCGTGTTTAAATGTGATAGTAGGTTGAAATTCGTCAAAATCTCCAAGAACATTTCTCTCTGTTATTCCACCAACAATGATATGTTTATCATCACTATATACAATAGAGAGTTTGCTTTGAAGTGGATTGGGTGATTGATTTTTCGGATATAAAAACACCCCCATTTTCTGAGAGTAATCTCCAAATTCTTTTGAAGCTAACAACTTGTGATTACTGTCATAGGTATATAATGTATTACCTTTTTGAACAATTAGTTTATTTCCTATAACTCTTATTATTTGATACAAATCACTATCTATATCAAATCCATACTTCTCTTCATAATCTTTGTAACTAATTCTTTCTGACCACTTCTCCTTTCCTGTTGGAGAAAAAGCTTTTAGCAAAAAGTCCTGACTCTTTTTAAATTCAAATGCCGTCAAAATAGTTCCATCTTTAAACACGCCAGCGAAAAAGTAAGGCCCCTTAAAATCTGGATCGACAACTAAATATGCGTGTGAACGGTCCGATGGTAATTTATATGAAAATAATTCATGAAATGTATTTAAATCATAGACAGTAATTCTAGTTCTAGCTTTGTTAATCACTGCAAAATAATCATAATTGATATCAATTTGTTCTCCTTCGATAACTTTAGACTTCTTAACCTTTCCCTTGTTACTATATATAACGATTTTTGTTTTGTACTGTGAGAGATCCCATTCTGTCGCTGCTAAATCTCCATTTTTCAATACATAATAATTGTATCCTGAGGCGAACTTTGGCATCGCTTTATTTAATATAGTTTTTCCAGTAGGATCAATAATAGTAAGAATATTGTTATTACCAGTAAAACGTTCATCAATTGCTAAATAAGTTGTTCCATCCTTTGAATAATAATTTTTTGCTGTTCCTGTTGTTCTTACCCAATTTTGCTTACCTGTTAAGACATTTATAGAGCTTATTCTAGATAGGTTCTTTTCATTTACACCTTCATATATCCTTGTATATGCTATAAGATTATTTCCATATGTTAGAATAGGGGTTCCCCATGTGCTGGGTTTTGACCATTGTGCTTTTGGCAGATCAGTGTATTCCTTCGCTTCAACTAGTGCTGTTCCTAATAATGAAAGAGCTAAAACCAATAATAGAAAAATCAACTTCTTCATTCCATATCCTCCAATGATAATAGACATTAATATTCTCTCTATCGTTTTTAGAAGTATATTCATCATTATTTGATGATAAATAATCACGATATACTTCCCTTCAAACCCAAAACCAACTTTTATGTACATAGCGATGATGTCACTTTTATGGTCCATATTAACATCGCTCTATCCTTGTATAGGATGACTTTACCATAATAAATAGTTCAAGAGTAGGAGAAAATTGGTAGTAATCAATAATCGAAAAAAAATGAATCCGAATTATCATATTACTAGTATTATTTATTACTAGTAATATGATAATATTAGTGTATAAAATATTGGGAGTGGTAAAGATGATTCCTTGGTTTAGAAACTTATTTGCGGACTATAGAAGGACAAATGGTCTAACCAGAAAACAGGTAGCAATTGAAACTGGATTCTCCGAAAGTTTTATACAAAAATTTGAAAATGAGGAAATACTGACAAACACAAGAATGGAGAATATTTTTAGATTAGGCGATTATATGCGCATGAGTAAGTATAATACTCTTATTTCCTTGCGCGACAAAACATATGTACTTGGGATAGACTTATCTGGAGATCCCGTACCAGAAGACATTATGTTTCAAGAACTGAATAACAAGTATGCTATTAATGCTCTCGGGAATCTAATTGACATTTTGAGTGTAGATATGGCGGCTGTATCAGTTAAAACGAATATAAGCGAGGTTCGATTGAATGAAATCAAAAAAAGTCGGCTAGAAAATTTCTCTGTTAGTGTTAACGAAGCTATTTTGATATGTAAAGCTCTTAATAAAAAATTTAGTGAGATATTTGCATTAGTAGCAGAAGATTTTAGGGGAGACCAGAATGCCATCAATATTGCTCAAACACTCCAAAATTATATTGAAAACCAACGCATCCCTGAAACAACTTTTGGTTCTGAAATTGCAATTGATATTTCAAACGATGAAAAAGAATTTCTTATCGAGATGCTAACGGCTTTCAGAAAATTACGGCTGAGTCCCCAAAAACCAGACCACAACAAGCAATAAATACATACGTGGTTATAGTCTATTATAAATATCATCGGTCTGCCCGACTCCGCCATCCGTGAAGCGGCCCTGCGGGTACGCTCCGCCGTGAGGAATTGCGTTTAGACATCATCGGCTTTTATTGCTTACTTTCTATCTAAAAATCAAAACCACCCGTATAACGGGTGGTTTGTTCTGCGGCTGAAAGCCTTTATTACTGGCCAGCCCTAAAGGGCACTGAATGGTTCGCCAACCGCACTACTTTTACTGCTACCCCTAAAGGGGTTTTCTATTTCTTCTTCTTTCGATTATCTTTGATCTCTTCTCCTGTAAATGGATCAATGTATTCCATGATTGTTATTTGTTCCGCGACGATATCCTCCTGCAGTTGATTTTGGATATATTCTTGTATCACTTTCTTGTTCCTTCCGACGGTATCCACGTAAAACCCTTTACACCAAAATTTCCGATTTCCATACCGATACTTTAGGTTGGCATGTCGGTCAAAGATCATCAAGCTGCTCTTTCCTTTTAAATATCCTATAAACGCCGATACACTGAGCTTTGGTGGAATACTCACCAGCATATGAATATGATCTTTACACGCTTCTGCTTCGATAATTTCTACATTCTTTCTTTCACATAGTTGTCTCAGTATTTTCCCAATATCTTGTTTCAATTTCCCATAGATTACTTGGCGTCTATACTTTGGGGCGAACACGATATGGTACTTACAATTCCATTTTGTATGTGCTAAACTGTTCACATCAGATGACATCTGTATTCCTCCTATTGTGCGATAAATTCGGTTGGCGAACCAAATTTATTGTAACATTAGGAGGAATTTTTTTTGATACATCGCTGGAAGCTCTCCCGAACCATACGCATAGCGTATGGTTTTCTTTTGCCAATAAATAGCCAACCTCCTATGAGATTGGCTCATAAATTATCGTTTTGTTTTTCGTCCTTTTTGTAATCCGCTTATTACGTTATTCATCGGCGTAAACAACTCGTGCTTTTCCTTAATAGATTTTTGTGACAAGTGCGTATATTTACTTACCATACGCAAGTCAGAGTGGCCCATTATCTCTGCCAAATAACGTTCACTTCCACCGTTCTCTAAGAACATTGTAGCAGAGAATCGATGAGTACATTCATAATTACATAATCTCGGAATCCTGCATAAGTGCGCTGGTCAGGTACAGCTAACAACTTTTTTAGATCATCAGTTGACATAATTTTCATTTCTTTCTGTGGTTCCTTTACCTTACGGATCTTAGAACATGGGTTCTTATCAATGTATCCTTCATCCTCAAGAAACGTAAATTGAGTTCGCAGCTTGCCGAACTTAGTATTAACCGTCACAGGCGATAAGCCTAGTGTCATATTCCGTTCGTTCTTATGGGGATGTTCATCCCATTTCCGTTTGGAATGTAACAACCAAGCAATAAAGGATCATAGTAAATCTAGTGTAATCCCAGTGATTGTTCGTTCGATTTTTTGTTCAGCAAGGAAATCACAGAGATACCGGTAACTTTCCCTATACATTTCGAGAGTCCTCGGTGATCGGCCTTCAGCTATCTTAGCGTTGTAAAAAATGTCAAACAATTCATTAAGGGATTTATCTCCACCTACCTTAGACCGACCATTTTTATACCGTTTGCCTATACGATTATCCACAAAAAAACGCCTCCCCTTCGCGTGTTTGCGATGGTTCAGCGCTGAAAATTTAATGTATGTAGCCGCTCACCTTTGTACCGTAAATGTACAAAGTCCAGCGTCAAAAACGTTGATAAATAAGGGATTCGTCGTATAATTCTGAAGTCCAGACCCCAAGGGTTCCCGCTGCAAGAGTGCTAGGTTGTCCCACAAATCAAGGTGAAATTTAGCTGAATCTTGAGGTAACACCGGCTATTACCTTTTTTAGAAGGACCGCTAATAATAGAGTAATGACAATGCAGATTAAATTATACGCAAGATTATCGAGACTTTTGCTTATTTTAGATGTGAGATGTAAAATCCGTTCATGAATCAAATAGATTTCAAGACTGTGTGTGCCGCAGAAGGTCAAGAAGATAAACTTTTTAACGCCACGCTTTGAAATAAATTGTAAAAAAGCAGCAAGAAACAAACACAAAGGCAGCGTGATTAAAATAAAAGGGTACCACCATATTCCATAATTCCATAAGTATTCGTCAGGTAAATATTTCAGACTGATAAGTAAAGAGGTCAACCCGAAAATGGCTGCCGCTAAGTTAATGATTACATGTGCCACAGTAGTTTTTTTGTGGATTTCAATCCAATACCCGACAAGAAACCCAGTGAAGAAAACAGGAATTCTGATCGTGAAAATAAGCAAATACGATAATGGGGTTGGAGAAATAGCAACGGATAACAGTAATGCACCAATACCTACCGCAGAAAGTATAATATATTTGTTTTTCGACTTAAAGAAGCTCATAAAGAAAGGCGTAAAGAAATATAAAACCAAAATCGCAGGAACGTACCAATCAAATTTCTTATCCGAGTTCAACCAAAAGCTTAGCGTGGTCAAATTTAAAACTGCATCTGTAAGCGACATTTCACCTTTATACCATTCAAAAAAACAAATGATAAACACAACGGTAAGATAGGTGGGAAGAATCCGCAGGAGTCTTCGCTTATAAAATGTAATTACGTTATTATCTTTCTGCCATGCAAAGTACAACCCCAAACCCGATAGCATTAAAAAAATATCCACTCCCCCATAACCGGTTGCTTTAATTGTATTGAGGATTGGAACAGACGAGACGTTAATCGTAGAATGAAAAAATACAATCCATAATATCGCGATCCCCATAAGCTCCGTTCTGTACTTGCTAATTACCTTGTAATTAAGGTTGTTCATAAAGTCCCCCCAGTTGAATGGATATGAAATAATTATAAACCAAAAATATATTTAGAATTTTATAGATAATTTTTAGGCGCTGTGCTATACTATCCCTACAAGGAAAGGAGGTGCGTTCACATTAATAATGACATGCTGAACGTATCCCTTACCCGGACCATTGGCTAATGAATCGGCCTTGGTGGCGCGGGATACGGATCACGAAAGTTAAGCGCCTCGGGTAGAGAGACCGTCTTCGGACGGTCTTTTTTCATTGACCGGATCATATCGATAAGAAAAGCACAAGACCGCTTAGCCTTGAACCAGGGTCCACGGATAAGCGGTCTACTGGAAACAGATCTCTGACTGGCCTTAGCAGGGCCGATGAATAGGCATCACTGCCACTTGGCAGCGGTTATAGGGCTTTAAGATTTCCGGTTCTTATAGAAGTCGATGATATCGCTGACCGTGCGGAGCGGCTCCGCTTCCTTGGAGGTCGGGTTCGTATTTGGCTTGAATTCGTCATGAGTCTTTGTTGTCATTTCAAAGTTCATCCTTTCGCTGGTTAGCCTTCTCTAGTATTTACGGCGCCTTATCTTATTACCCCAAAACAGCAGGCAACGACACCTCTACAATATATGGCTTTGATGAACTTTTTATGACGGCTATTTCCCCCTTTTTTTATTTCGAATATTCTGGAAACTCTGCGTGGTAAGCCAAGGTCTGTGTCAACAAAAAAACGCCTTTTTAACTTGTCCGTTAAAAAGACGCCTTCTCTTCACTGCTGCGGCTGCCGCCGCAAGCTTCTTTGTTCTCCGCCTTCAACCGCTCCAGCAGTTTAAGGTCTTTCGGTGTAAGCTCCACCTTTTCCAGCAGATCGGGTCTGCGCTCCAGCGTCCGCTTCAGCGCTTGCTCCTTCCGCCACCCTTCGATATTGGCATGATGGCCGCTCAGCAGCATATCCGGCACCTTCCAGCCCCGGAACTCGGCAGGCCGCGTATAATGCGGATATTCCAGCAGCCCCGTGCTGAACGAATCGGTTACGGCGGAGGATTCATTTCCCAGCGCCCCCGGTTGCAGACGTACAACCGCATCTATAACCGTGAGGGCAGGCAGCTCCCCGCCGGTCAGCACATAATCGCCGATCGACAGTTCATCGGTAACGAGATGCTCCCGGATGCGCTCGTCATACCCCTCATAGTGGCCGCAAATAAAAATGAGATGCTTCTCGCCAGCCAGCTCCTCGGCAATTCGCTGATCGAAGGTCCGGCCTTGCGGGCACATGAGAATAATCCGCGGTTTGGCGTGCTCTTCCTTCAGATCATCCAGAAGATGCTCCACCGCGGCAAAAATCGGCTCGGGCTTGAGCACCATCCCCCCTCCTCCGCCATAAGGGGTGTCGTCAACGCTGTTATGCTTGTTGTTCGCAAAATCGCGGAAGTTCACCGCGCTCAGCTTGGCGATGCCTTTTTCCTGCGCCTTCCCCAGAATGCTCGTCCCGAACACGCCTTCACACATTTCCGGAAAAAGCGTCAACACATCAACTCGGATCATCACAGCAATCCTTCCATCAGTTGAATCTTGACCCGTTTGTTCGGCACATCGACGTCAATCACCACATCGTCAATGACCGGAATCAGAAGATCCTGACCTTTCGGGCGCTTGACCACCCAGACATCATTGGCCCCTGGCGTCAAAATTTCGGTAATGACACCAAGAGGTGCGTTCCCTTCTTCCTCCGTAAAGACCTCACAGCCAATAATATCGTGAAAATAGTATTCGTTCTCCGGCAGTTCTACCCGAGCGCCCTCAGTCACTTTGATCAGGCTGCCTTTGTATTTTTCGACCTGGTTGATATCGCTATAGCCCTTCAGCTTCACGATATACATGCCCTTATGTTCGCGTGCCGCTTCCACGGTGACCTCAAGCCGTCCTTTTCCGTCTTCCGGTATAATCAGCAGCTTGCTGCCCGGCGCAAATCTCACCTCGGCAAAATCGGTTCGGGACAACACTTTGATCTCCCCACGAATGCCGTGGGTATTGACCAGCTTGCCTACCGTTAACAATGACTCCGTCATGCCATCCACTCCCTTACCACTTCAGCTTTATATTCATAACGTTCCCCGGTATAAGCAGCCTATGCCCGCGGGAAGGTCTATTAATGTCAAAATTAGCACAAAAGGAGCCGGAATCCAGTGATCCCCAGCCCCTTTTCACATGACACCGATCAGGATAAAATATCCACGGTGACGCGCTTATCGCTCTTGACTGCTGCCGATGTAACGACTGTCCGGAGCGCTTTGGCGATCCGTCCCTGCTTGCCGATCACCTTGCCCACATCATTAGGATGAACGGACAATTCATAGACAATCAGATGATCCTTCTCCACGGTCCGCACCGTTACATCTTCCGGATGATCCACTAAAGCCTTAGCAATAACTGCAACTAATTCTTCCATAGAGGACCCTCGCAATCATCAGTCATTATTTCGCTTGCTTAGACTCATGGAACTTCTTCAACACACCCGCTTTGCTCAGCAAGTTGCGAACGGTGTCGGATGCTTGCGCACCGGTTTGAAGCCACTTGAGTGCTTTTTCCTCATCGATGTTCACTACTGCCGGTTGTGCAACCGGGTTATAGTAACCAATTTCCTCGATAAAACGACCGTCACGAGGAGACCGGGAATCGGAAACCACTACACGATAGAAAGGCGCTTTATGAGCACCCATACGTTTCAGACGAATACGTACTGCCACGAAATTCACCTCCTTATAAGAATATCCCCTCCCAAACCCTCCCCGATGGGGAGGGCCCCAAGGGCTGCCGCCCTCTGGACACCCGCTAATGGCAATTGGCGTTGGCGGATGGACTGGCGGGACCTTGGACTGTTAGGGTAATGATCGCTTTTCGTCCCTGACGGGACACGCTTAACTGTCAATGTATCTAGTCACGGGTTGAACCCTGAAAACTAACTGCAAAAGACTTAAGAGAGTTGATTAACCTATGTTGTACAATGGTTAATCTCGAACAAAATATTAAAGACTAAAGATTAAGCATTAACGGAAAGGGAACTTCATGCCTTTGCCGCCGAGCGCCTTAAGCTGCTTCATGGCATTCTTCTTGGAGGCTTTGCCTCCTCCGCCCATTCCGCCCATCATGCCGGAGAACTGTTTCATCATCCGGCGCATCTCATCGAACTGCTTGATGAGCCGGTTCACCTCGGCGAGCGAGGTGCCGCTGCCGGTGGCGATCCGCTTGCGGCGGTTATGGTTGATGATCTCGGGTTGGCTCTTCTCCTGCTTCGTCATCGAATGCACGATGGCTTCGACGCGGCCCATCTGCTTGTCGTCGACCTTCAAATCCTTCATGCCCTTGGCTTTGTTCATGCCCGGGAGCATGTCGAGGATTTGATCGATCGGGCCGAGCTTCTTGACCTGATCCATTTGTTCCAGGAAATCGTCGAACGTAAACTCCGCGTTGCGCATCTTACGTTCCATTTCCTTCGCCTTGTCGGCGTCGATGTTGGCCTGCGCCTTCTCGATCAGCGACAGCATGTCGCCCATGCCGAGAATACGGGACGCCATCCGCTCCGGATGGAACGGCTCCAGCGCGTCGATCTTCTCGCCGAGAGCGGCGAACTTGATCGGACAGCCGGTTACGGCCTTGACGGACAGGGCGGCGCCGCCGCGCGTATCGCCGTCGAGCTTCGTCAGCACGACGCCGGACAGCTCAAGCTGCTTGTTGAAGCTGTCAGCCACGTTCACGGCATCCTGGCCGGTCATAGCGTCGACAACCAGCAGCACTTCGTCCGGCTTCACAGTAGCGTGAATCTGCTTCAGCTCTTCCATGAGCTCTTCATCGACATGCAGGCGGCCGGCGGTATCGATAATAACGTAATCGAGATTGTTGTCCTTGGCGTGCTGCAGGCCCTGCTTGGCGATTTCCACCGGGCTTACTTTGTCGCCCAGCGAGAACACCGGCACCTTGATCTGCTCACCGAGCACCTCAAGCTGCTTGATTGCTGCGGGACGGTAGATGTCGCCGGCCACGAGCAGCGGGCGATGATTTCCCTTTTGCAGCAGCTTAGCCAGCTTGCCGGAAGTGGTCGTCTTACCGGCGCCCTGAAGGCCCGCCATCATAATAACGGTAGGCGGCTTGTTCGCCTTGGCCAGCTTGGCCTGGCTTCCGCCCATCAGATCGGTAAGTTCCTTGTTGACGATGTCGATGATGACCATGCCCGGCGTGAAGCTGTCCATCACGTCCTTGCCGACCGATTTCTCCTTCACCTTGGCAACAAAGTCTTTGACAACCTTGAAGTTAACGTCCGCTTCGAGCAGCGCAAGTCGCACCTCGCGCATTGCCTCGTTTACGTCTTCTTCGGATACTTTGCCTTTGCCGCGCAGCTTGCTGAACACACTCTGCAGTCTTCCGGTTAATCCTTCAAATGCCATAGGCTGCCTTCTCCCTTCAAGCTACTCCAGCTTCTCCAAAGAATCCACAATATCCGCAAAACGCCGTTTGAACGGCTCAGGCAGCACTACGTCCTTCGGCAGGCTGCGCAGTTCTTCCAAATACCGGGTGCGGCTTTCATGCTTCGCCAATAACCCCAGCTTGTTCTCATAGTTCTCCAGCACTTGCTCGGCGCGCTTGATATGCTCATACACGGCTTGGCGGCTGATATCGAATTCGGCGGCGATTTCTCCCAGCGAGAAATCGTCGTGGAAATAATATTTCAGAAACGTCTGCTGCTTGTCGGTAAGCAGAGGTTCATAGAATGCGAACAATAAATTAATTCGGTTGGTTTTCTCTAGCCGATTACCCTGACTCATCAAGGGCACTCCCTTCGTCAAGGAAAAACACTTTACACCATTTCAACGCTCCTTATAATACCTAAAACAAAGAAAGATGTCAAGCATTTTTGCTTGTCACTTTTTAATCAGACAGATGTGCCCATTGCCCGCTTCCATAGCGCAGATAGATGATGTCAGTGAGAAACACTTTCTCAGGCTCACCTTGGTCAAACTGGCACTTAAGCAGGTTGGGACAGATTTGGTGGGGCCCGAATGGAGCGATTAATGATTTCGTAGCGCTGTCCCTCTTATGGGTCATAGTTCAGAAGCGGGGGATACCGGATGTAAGGACAATTCATGGCTGAGAAGCGGATTTCGTTCATGCCCCTTTTTTTGACAATCCACCTATTTTGTCCGTTTACCATAAAACGCTTACATCTTAGTATTGTATTTATGAAAACGTTTTTCTAAATTCGAAAGGAGCTATCATATGTCTGCATTCATGGGTGAAGTGATCGGCACATTAATTCTGGTTCTTTTGGGTTGCGGTGTTGTAGGTGGTGTCGTGCTGCATAAATCAAAGGCACAGAACTCGGGGTGGATTGTCATTACGATGGGATGGGGATTTGCTGTCGCTTTCGCCATTTATGCAGTAGGCGGTATAAGCGGTGCACACTTGAATCCGGCCGTCACCATCGGGCTAGCTTCAATAGGAGCTTTTCCTTGGGGGCAAGTCCCCATTTATCTGTTAGCTCAAATGACCGGCGCTTTTCTTGGAGCGGTTCTACTCTGGTTATACTACTTCCCTCATTGGAAAGAAACAGAAGACCCGGGTTCCAAGTTGGCTGTATTTTCAACCGGTCCTGCTATTCGGCATACACCTTCTAATTTAATGAGCGAGATATTTGGCACTGCTGTATTAATGTTCGGGTTACTGTGTATTGGCGCCAACCGGTTTGCAGAAGGACTTAATCCCATTATTATCGGTTTCTTTATAACAGCCATCGGTTTATCTCTAGGAGGGACAACCGGCTTTGCCATTAACTCCGCTCGCGACTTAGGCCCGCGTATTGCCCATTTTTTACTTCCTATAGCGGGAAAGGGCTCCTCCGATTGGAAATACTCATGGATTCCAGTAGCCGGACCTATTGTCGGGGGGGTATTGGGCGCACAATTCCATCATGCTTTATATGTAACCGGTTCTATTTATGCCTTGTTTATCCTGATTGGAATAGCAGCGGTATTGGTTATGATCGTTCGAGCAACGGACTCCGCCAAATTCTTCAGTCACCATCCGTTTATTAAGAAGCAAAATAAGCAAGTATCATAGCACTTCATTTTGAAGCCAACTAGTGGAATTCTAAAGAAACCAAAGCCCCTGATGTGTTCAACCAATACCAGGGGCTAGTCTTATTCGTCACGAAGGTGCTATCTACCAGTTCGCTGCTTCAACATGGGTCTTTAACCATTTCTCCCAATTCGAGTCCTTTATTCGAAGCAAACTTAATGAAATCCCCCCCATATCCAAGGAGGTAAAATGGGCTCCAACTTTTACAAACCGGATATCCAAGTTATCAAGCTCGCATAACCGGCGAACGTCATTCGCAAAAATATATTGCTCCATTAAAGGTGTAGCGCCCATTCCATTAACAAGAACCGCGAACCTTTCATTTCTTTTCCAACGATAAACACTCTTCAGCTTATTCATCAGCTCAATGGCCAACTTTTCAGATGAATAAAATACCTCTTTTCGGTACCCTTTCTCTCCATGAATGCCGACTCCATAATAAGCTTCGTTGTCCTCCAAGGTAAAAGAAACCTCGCCTTTGGTTGGGTCTTTGGCTGGCGAGAGGGCGACTCCTAGCGTATGAAGACGTCTAATGACGGAATTCCCAAGCTCCTTTAATTGCAGCAGAGAATATCCTTCCATCGCTGCAGCTCCAAGGATTTTGTGAACGAAAACTGTCCCGGCTACCCCTCTTCTTCTTTTGTTGAAGGTTGCGTCATCCTCGATTGAGATATCGTCGTTGACAATGACATGATCGACCCTTCTCCCTTCTGCTTTGGCTAAAGCCTCAGCCTTTAGGAAGCTGTCCACATCAGCACTAAAGTTTTTGATAATTAACATCACACTCTTGCTACTGTCAACTAAACGTATGGCCTCCAAAACTTGTTCTGGTGTAGGGGGAGTGAATATTTTGCCAACTACCGCCAAGGATAGCATTCCCTCTCCTACATAGCCGATATCAGCCGGTTCATGACCGCTCCCCCCTCCGCTAATCAAGACAATTTCTTGCTGTATGTTTGCAAGGTCCTTCCGGTAAATAATATTATGTTTGGAGTTATAGGATAATCTGTCTCTATGTTCGAAATAGAAACCATAAAGCATATTACGAACCATATTCTGAATATCATTCATGATCTTTGGCATTTGTTATCACCACCTTATTAAATTCGGTTGGCAGATTGCTGGAGTAAAAGTAAGAGCTGATTATGAATCATATCTTTCATTAACGAAGACAAGACGAATGGTTTAATTACGCAATTGTTCTCTATCCAATCTTTTATGGTGCCCACAAACCCGTGACTATAAAAAGAAGCAAGTGTTTGCTTGCTCTCTTCGGGAATCTCTAACTGGCTGTCCGTTAATAGCTCATCAATAATCTTAATATATAGACTTTGGGTATGTTCAAATAAATATTGATTAAATGAATTCTGCTCAATTACCTTGAATGCTTTCCTGTAAAACCGCTGGTTTTCGTGAAAGTAATCAATTAATAAGTCGAATATATTCTCCCATTTCTCATATTCCAAGAAGTCTTCAATATTCTCCTTGGTTTCCTCCTTATAAATCCAGCCCAGCAATTCAAATTTATCTATGAAATGATAGTAAAAGGTTTGCCTGCGCATCTGGCAATCCGCCATAATATCACTTACGGATATTTTATGGAATGATTCCGTTTCCATTAATTGCTTTAAGGAGTTGGCTATGATCTTTTTGGTGATGATAGATGCAGTCATTATAATCATCCCTAGAATTGTTTTCATTTTTATCATAACAAAATCATCCTGCTAAATGAAGGGACCGGTTTTAGACACATAGCTGATTTTGTCCGTTTACGATAAAACGCTTCCAACGTAATATAGGTAGTAATCATATTATTGGAAACCGGCACCTGTTGCGTACAATAAAGCGCTTTATCTTGAAGGAGCCCTTCCTGTAATATGAGAACTACTACATTTTTATTGTTATGGGAGGAATAAGAAGTGAAGAAGATCATGAATAAACCGGAAACTCTCGTCATGGAAATGTGCAACGGGATGGTCATCGCCCATCCGGAGCTTGAATTAATAAGGAAGTACAAGATTATCAAGAAAAAAGAAATGAACGACAATAAAGTAACCCTGATCAGCGGTGGAGGCAGTGGTCATGAACCGGCGCATGCCGGCTTAGTGGGCAAAGGGATGCTTGATGCCGCCGTATGTGGCGACGTGTATGCTTCCCCCTCCCAAATCCAGGTGTATCAGGCCATTAAAGCAACAGCCGGCCAACAAGGCACCCTCCTGATAATCAAAAATTATAGTGGAGATGTCATGAACTTTAAGAATGGCGCCCACTTGGCTGCTGAAGACGGCATTCAAGTCGAGTATATCCGGGTGGATGATGATATTGCGGTAGAAGACAGCCTTTATACGGTTGGACGCCGCGGGGTCGCAGGTGTCGTGCTGGTTCACAAGATCGCTGGAGCAGCTGCGGAGGAAGGAAGAAATCTAATGCAGGTTAAAGCCGTAGCGGAAAAAGCAGCAGTGAATGTTAGAAGCATTGGCCTTGCTTTAACTTCCTGTACGGTACCAGCCAATGGATCGCCGACGTTCAAAATAGGCGAAGACGAAATGGAATACGGTGTGGGCATTCATGGAGAGCCAGGCATAAGACGGGAAAAAATAGTGACCGCAAACGAAATGGCCTCGCGTATGACCACTGATCTTCTTAAGGATTTGGGAATCGAGGATGATGGTTCTGCCGAAATTGCTGTCTTGGTTAACGGCTTCGGCGCCACACCTTTACAGGAGCTATATCTCTTTAACAATGCGGTTATCCGGGAATTCGCTGACAGAAAGATCCGTGTATACCGGACATTTGTTGGCAACTACATGACTAGTATTGATATGGCCGGCATTTCCTTAACGGTGATGAAGCTGGACGATGAGTTGAAGACCTTACTATCTAAAGAATGTCATGCACCGGCGTTCCGGGTAGACGGACCAGTTCCAGGGGTGGAATACATAAGCTTGGAGGAAAACGGGGATAAGAAGCCGGCTTCTTTCCTGGCAGAAACACTGGAAGAACACGCCGTAATACGGGGAACAGCCACATTGGATAACATGATCTATATGATCGATAAAATGAGCGAGATCATTATCAAGAACGAAGTGCCTTTCTGTGAATTGGATTCGCATGCAGGCGATGGAGATTTCGGGATGAGTATCTCTAAGGGGTTCAAGCAATTAAAACGGGAATGGAATTTCATTCTAAGCCAGGACAAGCTCACTATAGGAACGTTTCTGGATGCTTGTTCAATGGTTATTATGGAGCATTGCGGAGGCGCGTCCGGACCCATCTGGGGCGCTGCATTCCGGGCGGCAGGTAAAGCCGTGGGAGATAAAATGGAATTAACGGTCGCAGAGTACGCAAACATGCTGCATGCTTCCATTAAGGGAATCCAACTTGTCGGCGAACGATCCTTCGGGAGAGGAGCTGTGGTGGGGGATAAAACGCTTGTGGATGCGCTGGTGCCATTTGCAGATTCCTGGTCAGAAAGTACGGCAGCCGGTGATGATTTCAAAATCGCCTTCGAAAAGGCGGCTAAAGCTGCTGTTGAGGGGGCAGAGAAGACAAAAGAAATCGTGGCTAGGATGGGACGCGCCGGAACAGTTGGAGAAAGAAGCTTAGGTTACCCTGATGCCGGCGCCTTTGCGCTGGGGGTTATCTTTACAGAATTATCTCGCAGCTTAAAATAAACGTACAAGCTTCTTGTACTAATCATCTTGCCCGCATAGGGTGTTAACTTCATATTGTTCTTGCATGCAGCAACCCCGCATCCGTTCGGATTACTCCTGTCCTGGCCGGTGCGGGGTTACTTCCATTCGCTATGTTTATGTTCAAGTTCGGATACTGCATCTCCATTCTGGAGCCAATAGCCTTAATGAGACATTGTCAACGGCTGACCAAAGAAACAAAATGCACCTGCAAATCAGGCGTTCAGCGAATGGGCAGCAGGTACAGCAGCACCGCGAAAAAGTGCGTCACACTGCCCAGCAGCACGAACACATGCCAGACTGCATGGTGGAAAGGGAAGCCTCGCCAGACGTAAAAAATGGTTCCCAGCGTGTACAAAATGCCGCCCGCCATCAGTAGCGCCATTCCTCCGTCCGCCACGGCCGCCGTTAGCGGGGCCCAGGCGATCACGATCAGCCAGCCCATGGCGATATAAAAAATCGTCGACATGAACAAAAACTTTTTCGTGAAGAAGGCTTTGAACAGAACCCCGAAGAAGGCAATGCCCCAAATGACGCCGAACAAGCTCCAGCCGAGCGTACCGCGAAGAGCGACCAGCAGAAATGGCGTATAGGTACCGGCGATGAACAAATAAATCGAAGAATGATCGAAGAACTCGAACAGATCCTTCAGTTTGCCTTCTTTAAGGCTGTGTACCATTGTCGAATTCAGATAAAGCAGCAGCATTGTCGTTCCATAGATGGAGAAGCTGACAACATGCCAGGCTGTGCCCCTCAAGCTGGAAAAAACAATGAGCAGGACAAGCGCGGCCACACTAAGAATAGCTCCGATGCCGTGCGTTATAGCGTTCGCAACCTCTTCCCTCCGGCTGTAAGTGTACGTATTCGCCATATCCCGTCTCCTTCCGTTCACATTTTTCTTCTATTATATCCGTTCAGTGTAAGACATTCCAATGTCGCCCAGACTATTCCGCCTGCTCCAGGTGATAGATATCGCTGTACTTCGCTTCCAAATAATCTGCCAGATAATCAGGATTCAGCGGTTCGCCGGTTACCCGTTCGATAATTTGCGACGGGGTCTGGCTCATGCCGTAACGGTAGATTTTATCCGTAAGCCATTCCTTAATCGGCAGCAGATTTCCCGAAGACACCAGAGAGTCGAGTTCCGGCAGCTCTTTGTGCAGCGTATGCAGAATTTGCGCCGCATACATGTTGCCCAGCGAATAAGAGGCGAAATAGCCGAAATCCCCGCCCGACCAGTGCACGTCCTGCAGTACACCCAGGCTGTCGCTCGGCGGCGTAATGCCAAGGTATTCCTGGTACTTCGAGTTCCACACCTCCGGCAGCTCCTGAACGGTAAGACCTTCATTAAAAATAAGCTTCTCGATCTCATAGCGTATAATAATATGCAGGTTATAGGTCAGTTCGTCGGCTTCAATGCGTATCAGGGAATTCTCCACCCGGTTGATCGCCCGGTAGAAATCCTCCGGTTCCACACCCGCGAACGTCTCCGGAAAATGCTGCTGCAAATCTCCGTAATACCGGTTCCAGAACGCGCGGCTGCGGCCGATCATATTTTCCCATAGTCTGGATTGGGATTCGTGAATGCCCATCGAAGCGCCCTGCGCAAGCGGCGTACCCACAAGGTTCTTATCGATGTTCTGTTCATACAGCGCGTGGCCGCCTTCATGAAGAGAACTGAAAATGGAGCTGGTCACGTTATCCGGCAGGTAATTCGTCGTAATGCGGACATCTCCCGGATTCAGCCCCGTGGCAAAAGGATGCACGCTCTCGTCCAGACGGCCGGCTTCGAAATCATAACCCATCTGCTTCAAAATAAAGAGCCCGAACTTCTCCTGCGACTCTTTATTAAATGTACCGTTCAAAATGTCCCCGTCCGGCTTGTTTGGCGAAGCCGCGATCAGCTCGGCCAGCGGCACTAGACGGCTGCGCAGACGGTCAAAGATCCCATCGAGCTTTTGGACTGTCAGGTCAGGCTCGTACATGTCCAGCAGCGTGTCGTAGCGCGTTTCTTTCACGCCCCAGTAGTCGATGAATTCCTGTTTGAAGGCAACGATCCGGCTCAGCAATGGCTCAAAAGAAGCAAAATCGTTATTCTCCTTAGCGGTCTCCCACATTGTCTCCGATTGGGCGGCCAGCACGGCATATTCCTCATATTTCTCCGGCGGAATGCTCTTGCTGCGCTCATACTCTTTCCGGCAGTCCTTGACGATTTTGCGCTGCACATCCGTTAGCTGGCTATCAATCTCCGGTCGGCTGAAAAGCTCCGTGAACCGCCCCATTTCCGGCGACGTTTCCAGCTTGAACAGCTCACCGCTCAGCATGCCGATCGTCTTCGAGCGGATTTCCGTTCCCTTGCGCGGCGCGCCTGTCCGCAGATCCCAATGCAGAAGGCCGATCGCTTCGTGATATCCGCCAATTTTTGCCAGCAGAACACTGAAGACGTTCCATTGATCCTGTATTTGTTGTTCCAATCATACACACCCGCTTTCTGCAATTTGCAAGCTACTCTTGATGATACTTTTTTAAGTGCGTATAATCAACTTCGGAGCGGAATGTCTGAGATTTGAAGAATCTTGCCTCCGCTTACGTTCTGATACAGGAAAGAGGAGCGTGAATTGCAAATGAAAATTCAGCTGACGCCGCTTGCGGAAAAAAGACTGAAGGAGCGGCTGGGCAGCCAGCCGGGAACATTCAAGCTCTTTTACGATACGGTTGACTGTGGATGCGACGGCATTAATGTGCTGCTGATTCAGGACAAGCCGGATACCGGAGACCTTCATGTCGAAGCCGGGGATTTGCCTGTAGTTGTCGGAAACCAGCATGAGATTTTTTATGAAGAACAGTTAAAGCTGGACGCCGATGAGAACACTTCTTCCTTTAAATTGAGCAGTGATTCACAGCTGTATGGTCAAAATATTCTGGTACGCGATATGCGGGGGTTAAATGGAGTCGAGCCGGTACAGGCTTCGGCTTGCGAAGTTCGGACCCGTACCTAAATTACAGAGGAGGTTCTGCCGTCATGAGCCATATTTCCGAAATCCTGGAGTTTAACGAAAAATTTGTGGAAAACAAAGAGTACGAAGCCTATCTGACCAGCCGTTTTCCGGATAAAAAAATGATTATTATCACCTGCATGGACACCCGTCTAGTAGAGCTTCTGCCGAAGGCGATGAATTTCAAAAACGGTGACGTCAAGGTTATTAAAAATGCCGGAGCCGTCATTTCCCAGCCCTTCGGAAGCGTCATGCGCAGCGTGATGGTTGCCCTGTACGAGCTGAACGCGGATGAGGTTATCGTCGTCGGTCATCACGGCTGCGGCATGGCGTCGCTGAACGCAGACCGTATGATCAATTCGATTAAAGAGCGCGGCATTTCGGAAGAAGTGCTGTCCACTTTGGAAAATTCGGGAATCAAGCTGACCAAATGGCTGCGCGGGTTTGACAGCATTCAAGAAGGGGTAATTCAAACTGTGGAGCTAATTAAGCGCCATCCATTACTTCCAACGGGTGTCCCCGTTCATGGCATGATTATGGATCCGGCTACCGGTGCACTGGAGCTTGTCTCGGATGGGTACACCAGCAATTGACATCTCTCTGAACTGCTGTTTGCGCGGGTACTGTACCCGCGCCCTTTTTTTTGGGGGGATTCTATAAACGCTTGAACAGCAGCCGATAATATTCCTCGGAGTTGGGCGTGAAATCCTCTAGCCGCACCAGCCTTTGCTCCCGGCTCACACACTGCGTTTCTTCATCCGCGACGATTCCCTCAATTCGCAGAGCGTCCGTCTCCCCGCCAACAAGCTGCCGAAACTTTGGAATTCCCACGAAAAATAAGCCGGAGATCTCCTCCCACTGAAAGCGGTACTGCTCCAATTCTTGATCACTGGTATACAGAAAGACATGGCTGAACTCCCTGTCGATTAACCCGGGCGAAGGGTTGCTTTCTTCAGCAGCCATCCCGCAGTAGACCAGTTCTTCAAACGGGACAGCAAGCCCGAGCTCCTCCTGAAGTTCCCGAACCCCGTCCTCCACCGATTCCCCGGCCTGAAGATGCCCCGCGCAGGAAGTATCCAGCAGTCCCGGAAAGGTATCTTTGTTCTTATGGCGCAGCTGAAAAAGCAGGCTTCCGCCTTCGCCCTCCGAAGGATTAACGACCCAGCAGTGAAACGTTTGATGCCACAGGCCTTTGGCGTGCGCATTATTCCGGCTGTCGGTCCCGATCCGAATCATTTGTTCATTAAAAATATCAAACATTTCCGGCAGCGGCATTTCATTTCCCTCCCAAGCAGAAAGATCGATCTTCCCTTAATTGAATATTTTTAAGTATGGCAGTACAGGCTAACCGTTGTCCACTATTTTACTGCAGGCACTCCGCCTAGCTTAAAAATAAAACATTTAAAAATGAAACCATCCTGGCAGGTCCGCGTATTACCGGGTAAACCCAGAACAAAAGCCTATGCTATCAAAACTAAGCATATGCTTCCGAAGCAAGTTTTGCGAAGTTAAGCTGGGAGCTTATGCTATCAAAACTAAGCATATGCTTCCGAAGCAAGTTTTGCGAAGTTAGACTGGGAGTTTATGCTACCAAAACTAAGCATATGCTTCCGAAGCAAGTTTTGCGAAGTTAGACTGGGAGCTTATGCTATCAAAACTAAGCATATGCTTCCGAAGCAAGTTTTGCGAAGTTAGACTGGAAGCTTATGCTTACAAAACTTTTAGGAGGTCAAGTTACTCAATGAAATTTCTAAAAAACGCAATGATGATCGTTATGGCCTTTACTCTCTTCTTCGCGGTGGCGGCTCCGGATTATGCGGATGCGCGGCGCGGCGGGGGCGGCTTCAAATCAGGGCAGCGGGGCTACACAACGACGCCGAATAAATCGACACAGAACAATGTAAATAAAAGCGACGGCACCAAAGGAACAACAGCCGGCACTACGGCGCCTACGACGAACCGAGGATTTTTCAGCGGAGGCAGCTTTATGAAAGGCATGATGCTCGGCGGTCTGGCAGGTCTGATGTTCGGCGGTCTGTTCGGTAACATGGGCTTCATCGGCAATTTGCTCGGCTTCGCGGTTAATATGCTGGCGATCTATCTCGTTGTCATGCTCGTCCTGTCCCTCTTCCGCCGCAGACGGCGCCGCAATTTTAATGAACGGGATGGCCGGTACTAATGTCCGTTACCGTTCTCAGCATGGATGAGATTATCAATGCCATCTGTATTCATATGGCTGAGCGTAAGGGAATCAAAGTAACCGATGTCCAGGTTGAGCTCAGTTGGGAGGAAGAAACCGGCTTTACCGCCGAGGTGTGGACTCAGGGCCGCAGCCAGTATCTGGTCGAGAGCAATATGATCGAGGCGATTCTGCGCTACCTTCAATCCGAGTACCAAATCCGCGCCTACCGCGAGGATGTAAGACTGGAGCTGGACGAAGAAATTACGGCGGTCGTCAATGGGTCGACGTTTTAGCTTGAGCGGCAGTCGAAATAAGCAAAAATGCAAAGAGCGTTCATCAGCCGATATGGCTGTTGAACGCTCTTTTAAGTATTATTTCCTCTTTTCCCGCGTAAGAGCAGTATGCCTGCCGGAGGGGGTTCCGTTTCGTGATCTTAAATCAGCGAAAGTGCCAGCAAATTGAACAGCACCAGCGGCAGAACCGCATTGCCCGGATAGACCGGATACACCGGATACACCGGATAAGGCGGATAGTAAGGATTATAGTAGCTGCGCATGTGGTGAGTAGGCATTGAAACCGTCAAATAAAGATGTCCCTCGTCGATACCTGAGATATAACCTTCGTGGGTTACACCGTCGATCGTGGTCACCTTGACTTTCTGGTTGATGTAGGGCTTCAGCGCGCCATGCATCGATTCTCGCATTTTTTTCACATGATGGAGAGAGGTAGGATCCGCTTGGTAAATCAGGGTTTGCGGGCCGGAATATGTCGACATAAGCTCATACCTTTCGTCAATGGACTTTACTTTATCGTATGCTATCGCCCATCCCGTGGTTCATCTCATCCGTAATCCTCAGCCTTTATTCCCGCTATGTTCTTGTAAGCCGTAAACCGCCCGTTATTGCTTATCCTGCTCTTTCTTCGCCAAGAGCTCCCGCACTGCCTCCAGGCTTGTGATCGGCTCGCGGCAGGCAAAATCCTGGCAGACATAAGCAGTAGCCTCACCGCCGACCGCGGGTTTATCCTTCAGATGAGGCAGCAGAGTCGCGAGCTCATCCGCTGGATCTTCCCAGTGAATGAGCAGTGAAGCGTCAGGCAAATAAGCCTGCTGTACAAGCGAGATCATGCTGTGCAGCGCCGGATCTTCTTTTTTACCTGACAGCACCCATTCCTTGCCGCCGCTTGTCATGACAAGCATTGCTTGCAGGAACATCCCATAGCTTGCGGGATATTTCATCGCGGCCTTGCCCAGCACCGCCGCCGTCCGCTCGGCTACGCCTTTCAGCTTGACGTCCTGGGTAATCGCCGCCAGCTTCCACAGCGTCTTCACCGCTACGGAGTTGCCGGACGGCATGGCTCCGTCATACAGCTCCTTCGAGCGGATGGGAAGCTGTTCCGCATCCTTGCCCGTGAAGAAAAATCCGCCCTCTTCTTCGTCCGTGAACAGTTCGAGCAGCCCGTCTGTAAGCACAAGCGCGCGCTCCAGATAAACTGCCGTTCCGGTGGCTTCATACAGCTCGGTCAGTCCCCATATCAGAAAAGCATAATCGTCCACATACCCCGGATAAGCGGCCTCGCCGTCACGGTATCTAGCCAGCAGCCGGCCATCCTCACGGCGCAGTCTGCTCCAGATGAAATCGGCAGCCGCCCCGGCGGCTTTGGCGTATTCCGGCTTTTGGAGCGCTTTGGCTCCCTTCGCCAGCGCCGCGATCATCAGGCCATTCCACGAGGTCAGCACCTTGTCATCCTTGGACGGATGCACACGCTGCTCCCTGTAAGCGAACAGCTTCTCCCGCCACTCCTCGATCCGGGTGCGCAGGGCCAAAGGATTCATGTCCAGCTTGTCCGCAAGCTCTTCCGGAAGGCCTGCAAGCAGATTCGGGATGCTGTATCCCCGCGAAATGCCCTCTTCCGTTATCCCGTACACATGACAGTACGAATGCATATCTTGGACGCCCAGCGCTTCCTCAATTTCTTCCCTGCTGAAAATATAAAATGCGCCTTCCTCACCGTCCGAATCGGCATCCTCCGCCGAATAGAACGCCCCTTCGGGTGAAGTCATCCCGCGCAATACATAAGTGAACAGGCTCTCAGCAACCTCTGAGTACAGCGGCTTTCCGGTGATCTGATAAGCTTCCACATAAGCGGAGGCCAACAGCGCGTTGTCGAAGAGCATTTTTTCAAAATGCGGCACCAGCCATTGATCGTCGGTGGAGTAACGGGCAAAGCCGAACCCGATATGGTCGTAAATACCGCCCTTGTACATGGACTCAAGCGTCTTCTCGACCATGCGCAGTGCCTCCGGTTTGTCGTACGCCTGACTGTAAGCGAGCAGAAAAGACAGATTATGCGGTGTCGGAAATTTCGGAGCCTGCCCGAAACCGCCATAAGTCTCATCAAATATCGTGCTGTACAACCGAAAGGCGTGATGCAGCAGTTCAGCCGACAAGACTGATTCTTCATCGCCGCGATTTTTTAACGCCGTCGCCTGAATTTCGGTTAAAAGATCATCGCCCAGTTGGGTAAGCTTGATGCTGTCCGTCTCCCATTTCATCCGGATCTGATCCATAACCTCCATCAGTCCGAGCTGCCCCATCATCCGCCGCTTCGGAAAATACGTTCCGGCATAGAACGGCTTCTTCTCCGGCGTCAGCACCACTGTTAAGGGCCAACCGCCCCCTCCCGTCATCGCCTGACAGACCGACATATACAGGGAGTCGATATCCGGACGTTCCTCGCGGTCGACCTTGATTGCCACGAAGTGACCGTTCAGCAGCTCTGCAACTTCTTCATCCTGAAAAGACTCTTCTTCCATCACATGACACCAATGACAGGTCGAATAACCGATGGATACAAACACGGGCTTGTTCTCCGCTTTGGCCTTCACGAACGCTTCCTCGCCCCAAGGCATCCAATCCACGGGATTATGCGCGTGCTGGAGCAAATAAGGACTCTTCTCGTTGATTAACCGGTTGGTGTATTTCGGTGGAACGGTTTCTTCGTTCATGGGAACAGCCCCTTTTTTACGTATTTTTCGATAATTATAATATACCCTTTGAAGCCGCACCTAAAAAAATGTGGAGATTTCCGCTCAAAATCAACAATATGTCCATGTTGTGCGCAATTTACGTTTCATCGACAAGCACCAACTTTCTGTCTCTATCATAAACAAGGAAGAAAAGAAGGGCGGGATGCAGTTGCATAAGAAAACCGGCATTGAGCTGCGGGCCATCTTTCTGGCTGCCGTCTGCAGTCAGACTTATACACAATTTACAAATACAGACGGTTCATTCGTTGTTCCATTGAATTACTCGGTCAGTCATACCATTCAGGCAAAATCCATTAGCAATGAATGGGAGCGCTTCGGATTTATTATCGAATCCCCGCAAGAAATTATTATCGCCTTTAGGGGAACCAGTTCCACGTCCGATTGGATCTCGGACATTATCGCCTCTCAAAAGAGGTTTAAATATATCAAGCAGGACTGTCTCACCCATCGGGGCTTCACAGACATCTATTCCTCGGCACGCGATGAGCTATTTTCCGCACTCACCGGGTTGTCGCCAGCTAAGACGCTGTACATTACAGGCCACAGTCTCGGCGCGGCGCTCGCGACATTATGTGCGATTGATATTGCAGCCAATACCGCACACCACTCACCTATCTTGTTTACTTTTGGTTCTCCCCGTGTAGGCGATCCGGCATTTTCTAAAGCTTTCACCGAATATGTCAAGAACAGCTGGCGCACGGCCAACCTCTATGATGTGGTAACCTATACTCCTCCAACCGTCTACAAGCTGCCCAAGCGGGAGAAAAAATACTATTACAGTCATGTCCAGACCTTCTCATCGCTTTCATTTCAGAATGGAGGCATTGGCGCCAATCACATCATCGGAAGCTATTTCGCAGAGCTTTCCCGGCTCCACCCGGCTTTCACCCAATCGTTATGTGTGACGAATCCTGGCTTCTGTCCAGCTACTGAAGCTTCCCCAAATGGACCCCCAAATTCACAGGGGATTAAAAAAGGCAACCCGCTATCGTAAGGGTTACCTAATCATACCTGCATCAGTTTAATACTTATGTGCGGCGCATATAAGCGCGTACCGTGATTGGCGCGAAGATCGCCACAATGACAGCGGCCGGTGACCCCAATCAATTGACGCACGATCTGCGGTTCCTTCACCACATCATGCCCAAAGATGCTCGCCGAACCTGCATCAGGCCGCAATAAGGTTGCCAGCATTCGAATGGTTGTTGTCTTCCCCGCTCCATTTGGACCAAGCACGCCGTAGATCGTACCGGTGCCCACTTTCAGATTAACACCATCCACCGCACGGTTCTCACCAAATGTCTTGACGAGGCCATGCGCTTCGATTGCCCAACTTTCATTGTGCGGCGCAGTGATCGAATTTTGATTCATTTGCTTATCCTCCTATACGACTGAATATATTAATATGGTAACTGACTTATTTAAACCGGATATAAACAAAAAGGTACCCAAGGACTGATCAAAAACTGTAATACTTAACATTACATAGACACCGCATATATCAGGGAACTTGTAAAAATTCGGAAAATATTATAAAACAGAGAAAGAAATTTTCGAGATGAACGCTAACAGATATTAGGGGGGTTATAAGATGAACAAGGAATTGGTTCTCGAAAAAACAAGACAATTCGTAAAAGGAAAACTTGAGGGTGAAGGGTCCGGACATGATTGGTGGCATATTGTCAGGGTTAGTAATAATGCTCTGGACATTGCCAAACAGACCGAAGGAACGGATTGTTTTATTGTTGAATTAGGAGCTTTACTTCATGACATAGCCGACCATAAGTTCGGACACACTGACGATGACAGAAGAAGAATAATTTCGGATTTATTGATTGAATTGGAAGTTTCTTATGAAATCATTGAAGAGGTGATATACATAGCGAATCATATTTCTTTTAAGGGAGGAACCAATAAGCATAAATTGACTACTATAGAAGCCAAAATTGTTCAAGATGCCGATCGGCTCGACGCCATTGGCGCAATAGGTATTGGTAGAGCATTTGCTTATGGAGGACATATCAACAGACCTATGTATAATCCGGCATTTAACAAAGAAACTGCTAAAGATATAGATGGTTGCACCGGAAACGATACAATCAGCCACTTCTATGAAAAACTATTATTATTAAAAGATTTAATGAATACGGAAATTGGAGCACAAAAGGCCCAGATAAGACACGACATTATCGTGGAGTTTTTAAATCATTTCTATGCGGAATGGAATGGAGAAATTTGATAACGAAAAGCCTGCAACCGAAGACTCCATAGGGGGCTTTGTTTGCAGGCTAAACATTAGACTTTAAATTCTAGGTTCTGTTAACGGTTCTGCTGTTGCAATTATTGGACTTTAGCTTCTCCGGTTACTTTACCGTCTACTTTGGCGGAGGCTTGGAAATCCGCGCTTGCATAGAAAATGTTGCCGTCTACCGTTGCGGTTTTATCAAGGGTAAATCCGTTGGCTTGCACGTAAACGTCGCCTTTGATCGTTCCGCCATGGACTTTCAGGTTTTCACTTTTTACAGTGAATTTAGGAACTGTAAGAGTGTAGGATGCAGTGATGTTGCGATCCGCATCTTGCGCATAAAGGGCGATTTTGCGGTAAATATCTTTAGCCGCGTCGCCTTTATCATGGAATTCACCGGCTACTACAACCTCTCCATCGACCGTCAAATCATTAAGAATAGCAATGATCCAGTTTCCGTTTTCGCTTACTGCCGCTTTAAAAGCGTCCGCTTGGTTAACGATGGACGCTGTAGTCGTCGCATCTGCTGCCGGCGCACTCGCTGCAGGACTTGCCGCAGCACTTGCTGCCGGGCTTGCCGCGGAATTAGCCGCTTGATCATTATTACTGCCGCAACCGGACAATACCGCAGCCGCGACACCTGCAACCAACAAACCTTTAACTATATACCCGGCGAAAAATAAATTGAGTTGAGCGATCATGCACAACCCACAAAGAAATAAATTCCAGTATAATAGTCTTCAATACGATGATTATTGGAGACGATACAAATGAGTGTACGAGTTGGTGTGGCAGAAGAACACAAAGCAGCAGCCATTCTGGAAATCAAAGCCGCGATGAAAATAAACAAAGATTTACGGATGCACGAAAGGTATCAGACGATCCTCCTGCTGTTACTTGGCGAATCCTACGAACGAATTTCCGAAGTGACAGGACGAACGGTTGCGACCTTATATAACTACAGCAAAGCTTACCGAGAGCAAGGGATGCAGGGGCTACAAATCGGACGTCCTCCAGGACGACATCGCTTGTTAACTGCTGAACAAGAGCAACAAGTGTATGAAGTGATAACGAATCAAACGCCCGAGGATCAAGGATTTCCTTCCCAGATGAACTGGACTTCTCCACTCGTTCGGAAATGGATCGAACAAAAGTGGAATATTCGGTATTCGGATCGAGGGACACGAGACCTTTTGTACCGTTTGAAGCTTAGCTTTACGAAGCCGACCTACACACTGGCTAAAAGCAGACCCACAGAAACAAGAAGAATTCAAAGAACACTTTCAGGAGTTAAAAAACTCCTCGCTGGGCGCATCGACCGGATTCTGTTTGAAGATGAGTCCATGATCCGGGATTACCAAGCGCTTTCTCGTACCTGGTTTCCCAAGGGGCAGCAAAAATCATTCCCACCTACGGCAAGCATTGGGGAGCGAAGCTGATCGGGACGCTGGATTATGAATCCGGCGAAGTGTTTTGCGTACAAGAAGAACAGTATACCGCCAAAGAATTCTTGTCCTTTCTGGAACGCGTCTTGGAAAAGTATGAAGGCGACCGAATCGTGATGATTTTGGACAATGCACGAATTCATCACGCAGACCTCATCCAGCCTTTTTTAAAAGAACATCAAGCCAAACTCACCTTGGTTTATTTGCCTCCGTATAGTCCGAATTTGAACATGATTGAAGAATTGTGGGGCTGGTTAAAATCATCCGTAATTCATAATGTCTTCTTCGACTCGGTACAAAAAATTCGCAAAGTTGTTCAAGGATTTATCCGTTTGATTAATGAAACGCCCGCTGCCACAGTTGAACGCTTATGTCTTCAATTCTAAATATTAAATGCCGAATATATAGCTTCATAACTTTTTCCCCCTAATTGTGTTTATAAAAAAATTATATATTAAACGATGAGAATAACAAGTGATGTAAGTTACAAATTGGCGAAGTTTTCTACTTTGCATTCTAATCGCTTATTCATCGAATCAGGCTTGTCCTGTCAAACGGTGCAACAGCATCGTCAGAAACCGTCCACTGTCCACTTCAAGGCAAACCTCGACATTACCGTCCTCCGCACGGACAGCGACGGTCCGCCCTGTCTTCGCACGGTGATCGTATTCGACGGTCACTTTCATTTTTTCGGTTTTGACGAGCGAGCGATCGATGAGAATCGAGACGGTGAGCGGGTCATGCATAAACGTTTTATCGGACTTGATAAAATCGAACCAGTACTCCATCTGGCGGGCCAGCGCGGCATTCAGCGGATCTTTCGTCGACTGCAGCCGTTTGCGGTGTTCATCGGTAATAACGACCTGTAGGGTGACGTCCAGTCCGACCATTACGATTGGAGCGCCGCTGTCAAATACAACGGACGCCGCTTCCGGGTCGCTGACAATATTATGCTCAACCACAGGCAGTTCGGCGGCGTTGCGGCCAAGTCTGGTAACGCCGCCCATCAAAATAATTTCTTTGACGTTGTGAGCGATCCTCGGCTCGCGGATCAGGCATGCGGCGATATTCGTTAGCGGTCCGATCGGCACCAGCGTAATTTCGCCCGGATTCGCCATAATGGTATCGATGATGAAATCGACAGCATGGCGCTCTTCGTAAGGAAGCGATTCTTCTTCCTCAATAAGCCCTTTCCCTTCGTGTCCAGCCATCCATACTTCACGGTTGCCGAGCAGCGGCCGATCCAGACCGGCGAATACGCGAACGTCTTTTCTGCCGCCGTGTTGAAGCATTTTGACAACCATACGGGCGCGTAAATCTGCATCTCCGTAAACCGTCGTGACACCTTCGAGCATCAGTTCCGGTGATTTCATCGCCAGCGCAAGCGCCATGGCGTCATCAATATCGCTGCCGATATCCGTGTCGATAATTAAACGGTGCATATCCTATTCCTCTCCTAATGCCTCGGTTATTATCCATCCTGCACCAGCGGTTTTTTGCGATGGCGGAAGTCATGTTATGATTTTATCAAATTTTAAATAAAATTGTTATAAGATTTCGGAATAAAAATGCACCCGATGGAATGTTCATTAGTCTAACCCGAGGGATTCTCTAATGTGCTTCCTAAGGGTGCACTTCACATGATCAGCAGCGCCTTCTTACTTGTTCCATGCTATTTCGTTCATACGGGTTACGCAGCTTTAATCCATAGACCTTCCCCTGACCCATCAGGAAATCGGAAATAAATCCCCCGAAAGGGGGATTTTGTGCTCTAATGTTAAGTTAAAATGCAATGCAAATCTTCCCAAAATACGAGCCCTCCGCCAAGTAACGCAGCGCTTCGACAGCGCGTTCGAATGGAAATACACGGTCAACGACCGGGCGAAGCCCGTTTTGCTGTATTGCCCGGTTCATTGTTTCAAACATGTCACGGCTCCCGACGTTGATTGCTTGCAGGCGCGCTTTTCTTAAAATAGCGGGGATTATTGCAAAACCATCCACCTGGTAGCCCGAAAGACCTCCTACCAAGCTGATCTGCCCGCCTACCCGCAGCGCCGCAATGGACTTGTTCAGTGTAGCCGATCCTCCGAGATCAACGATATGGTCTGCTCCGCGTCCGCCCGTCAGTTCAAGAACGACCCTATCCCATTCAGGCGTTTGTTTGTAATTGATTCCGAAATCCGCACCAAGTCCCTTCGCTCGCATAAGCTTCTCATCGCTGCTTGACGTTACGATTACGGTTGCTCCATGAAGCTTGGCGAATTGAAGCGCGAATAGAGAGACTCCGCCTGTTCCTTGAACGACAACTGTATCGCTTGCTTTGACTTTGCCCTCTTGGGCGATGGCATGCCATGCCGTCACTCCTGCGCAAGGAAGGGCTGCCGCCTCTTCATCCGTCAAATGATCGGGCACACGAACCAATCCTTTCTCGGGAAGTACGGCATATTCCGCAAGCAGCCCATCCAGCGGACTTCCCAGCGCACTCACCCAATTCTCTTGTGTAGCCTCTCCGGAAATCCAACTTTGAGTAAAAATACCGCTCACCCGATCACCAATCTTGAACTTCGTCGTATGCTCTCCTAAAGCGACAACTTCGCCCACACCATCAGAAACCGGAATTAATGGTCTATTCAAATCGGGATTATAAAACCCATCAATTACACCCAAATCTCTGGAGTTAAGAGAAACCGCGCGCATTTTGATGCGAACTTCACCAGGACCAGGAACCGGTATTGGACGCTCTGCTGCCTTTAGTTGATCTATTCCAAATTCACCTTGAATCTCGTATACTTTCATGAGAAATCTCTCCTTTTTCGAATGGTATAGACATACATTAATACATATACTACACTTAAGTAAGGAGGCACTTAATAGTGTCCAGGGAACCTAAAGGTGCACAGGGGGACGTCAGATGAATTCTCCATTTTCGACTAAAATCGTAAAGCCCGATATATCGTTATCTATTTGCGGGTACAGCAAAGTACTTGAGATCGTTTCCAACAAATGGACAGCGTTGGTCGTCTATGCAATGGAAGATGGGATTATTCGGTACGGGGATATAAGAAGACGAATCGAAGGCATATCCAAAAAAATGCTCACCCAAACACTCCGGCAACTGGAACGGAACGGATTGGTGAAACGTGTGATTACGCCTTCCGTCCCACCAATCGTCGAATACTCACTCACTGGGCTGGGAGAATCTTTGCTTGAGCCCATGAGAGCGCTGAATCAGTGGACGAAGGAAAACTACTCCCAGGTTGAACAGGCCAGAGAGAGCTATGATCGAGTTATTAACGAGGAATAGAGCCGCTTAAACTAAACCAAGCAGAGGAGCGCAAGGATGAGCGAAAATAAACTCACCATCACCGCCATTTGTGGAAGTCTTCGAGAAGGTTCTTTTAATAGAAAAGTGTTAACGGCAATGGAAGAGCTTGCGCCGAAGCATTGGGAGATTCGTCGTGCTGACTTGTCGAACCTTCCACTTTACAATGCGGACATTGAGAGCCAAGGCGATCCTCAGTCAGTGGTTGAATTCAAAGAAAGCATCCGGGAAGCGGACGGCGTGCTGATTGTCACCCCAGAATATAATTCGGGAATTCCTGGCGTGTTAAAAAACGCTTTAGACTGGGCTTCGCGTCCGGGTAAAAGCTCCGTGTTGATTCAAAAACCATTTGCGATTGCAGGAGCTACTCCGGGCAGCGGCGGAACAGCGCAGTCACAAGCCCAGGTGAGACAGACACTGCTTGCCATGAATGCCTATACAATGCCGGGGCCGAAAATTCTCATCGGCGGGATTCACGAAAAACTGAATGAAACGACCGGAGAACTGGACGACGAATCCACTCTTCGCCATATCGAAAAATTCCTGATAGCTTTTGAACAATGGATCCATTTTTTCAAGTAACTCCAAAATGAAAGGCATGATGTCAAGATGAGTGAACAAAAAGTGTACTACGGGAAAGATATCAATGTGATTTTTAATTCGGAAGTTTGTATTCATTCCGGTATTTGCGTTAAGGGGTTTCCTGCCGTTTTTAATTTAAGCAAGCGCCCTTGGGTTGATCCCGATACCGCCACTGCGGACGAAATTGCCCAGCATATTGACAAATGTCCAAGCGGAGCGCTGACGTATACACGTCTGGACAGCGAGAATCCAATGAAGAAAGAGGAATTGAACATGCATATTGTTGAACATGATACCGCCCACAAAAGATTCCTTATTCGAGATAAAGGTGCGATTGCCGCCGAAATGACGTATGTAACCTCAAGTCCGGAGCTTTACATTATTGATCATACTCTGGTCGACAATGCATATCGGGGACAGGGGCTTGGGGACAAGCTTGTCAACGCAATGGTGGAATATGCGCGGGAAAACGGTATTAAGATTATACCTTTATGTCCGTTTGCCAAGGGAAGATTTGAGCGTTATTCCGAATACTCGGATGTACTCCACAACTAATCGCTATAATCTATTCAAGTTCATTCCAAAGCTCCCGCAGCGTTATGCTGTTGAAGCTTTTTTCCGTTCCCCGTTCGGCTTGGACGACGTCAAGGACGAATTCACGGGCGCTCCGCCTTTGCGCGATCCGGATTACTTTCAGTGAGCTTTCAGTCAAACTTCAGATAGGTTTAAGCTTCTCATTGGATAATGGGTTCACAGATCGGAACTCGAAGATTGGAGATGAAGACGTGAACAAGAAAAAACCGTATGTGAAGCTTGCCCTTGATGCTGCAATGGGCATTACTTTTGCTCTGCTGTTCAATACTAGGGTGTTTGGAGGGTTGGCCTTTCACGAAATTGCCGGAATCGCCATCGGCTTTGCTATTCTGACTCACATCTTATTGAACCTTAATTTTGTCAAAAAAATCACCCTGCGCCTGTTTGACAAGAGCCTTCCCCGTAAAACGCGTCTTAGCTACGGATTAAATGTGCTGCTGCTATTATCCATGATCTTTGTTATTTTCAGCGGGCTAGTCATTTCCAGAGTAGTTCTTCCGAACTTCCAATTTGGAAACGAACGCTGGTTTGAAGTTTCCCATATGAGCATAGCCTATCTCACGCTTGCTCTGATCGGGATACACATTGGCCTGCACTGGCATTGGGTGATGAAAGTGATGCAAAGGCTGCTGCACCTGAAGATGTCAAAAGCCCGTGCGCGAATTCTAATGACCGGCGCCGCGGTCGTCGTATTGCTGTTCGGTGTGTACCAAGTGTACGCGACTCAATATATTTCCAGGCTTCAGATGGTCGGAAACGTATTCGGCGTCCCGACTGCTGCGGCAGAAGAGCGAGGGATGCAGCGGCGTGATTTTGGTGGAAAGCCCTCCATGAATGACGGATCGGCGCCGACCGAAGGGACGGGTATGAACCAGGAGAACGGCTTCGGTCGTCGGACTATGGAATCTCCCAGAGGGGAGCATGGCGGTAACCTCCAAGATACAAACTTCGTTAACGTAATTATGACCTATTTCGGAATAATGGCTGTTTTTGCAGGAATCACTTATTATGCAGATAAATGGGCAAGCCGAAGAAAGCGGGCACTCGCCGCGTAAATAAGACGCCATGCGAACTCCAATTTCCAATAAAACGGGATTGGAGTTTTGTTGTTTATTCTCGAGAGGGCCTTCGTTTCATACAATGCGGATTGACACCAAGGATTTCGCCCTTTATAATTCAAACAAACAATTAAAACAATCATTTAAATCATTTGTTTTAATTGATGGAGAAATTATACCATTATGAATTTTGGGGAGTGAGATGCTTAATGGGTACAATCAAGGAATTTTTGAAAATGAAGACGACGAAAATCGGCATTGCCACCGCGCTGCTCTTTCAGTTGATCTTTTCCATCATCTGGATGACAGGCTATGAGGGCGTGTCGGAACAGATCGACAAGCTGAGTATCGCGGTCGTGAACGAGGATATGAAAAGCGGTGCCGTTATTGCGAAGCAGTTGTCGGCCGCGCTGCCCGTCAAAGTGGAGACGGCAGCGGATATGGAATCCGCCCGAGAGCGGCTGGATGACCGCCGCATTCAAATGATCGTGCACATTCCCGCGAACTTTACGGCGCTTGCGGCGAGCCGGGACGGCAAGGCGGCCATTCAGTATGTCGTGAACGAATCCAATCCTTCAATGATCAAAAGTATGATGACCTCCATCGCCTCCCAGGTGACAGCAGCAGCGAATAAGCAGGCCATTGCGGCGGGTACCCAGGCCGCGCTGTCGCAGGGAATGCCGGCTGAGAAAGCTGCGGCCACGTCAGTTCTCCTGTCTGAGCGGGTAGTGTCGGATATCCAGTCGGTGAACATTGTTGACGGGACGAACAACCAGATGGTGCCGATGATGATGGTGCTCGCCTCGCTCGTCGGCGCGATGATCATGGCCCAGAACTTTGAAATATCGGCGATGGCGATTTCCGCCCGCACGGGACGCTGGCAGCGGCTCGGCGCCCGCTTCGCTATTACGATTCCGGCGGCCATCGTCGTTTCGCTCGTCGGAACTTCGCTCGTCATGCTGCTCGGCGGACAGGTCGAACGGGGATTTTGGGCCTTGTGGAGCTTCCAGACATTGTTCGTATTCACGTTCATGCTCGTTGCGCAGGCACTGGTTGCGCTGCTCGGCACAGCCGGCATGCTGCTGAACATCGTGCTGCTGTCCATGCAGCTCGTGTCGTCCGGCGCGATGATTCCGCGCGAGCTGCTGTCCGGCATTTACGTCAATCTCGGAAGCGTACTCCCGGCTACTTACGCGGTAGAAGGACTAATGAACCTGCTGTTTGGGGGACCCGGGAACGGCAGCATTGCTGCGGCGCTGCTCGTTACTGCGGCGGTGATGGCGCTCGTGATGACCGGAGTGACGGCCCTGCGCAGGGAACCTGCGGCTGACGGAACCACTTCGGCGACAGCTCAGTCCCGCTCTGGTACGGTCCCCGAATCATAAACGGTTCGGATTGCCGAATCGGACACCTGCCACGGACCTCACTGGAAAACCTCCGTTTGTCCCGCTTATAATAAGAGCATATATAAGGGATGGTTTCGTTCCGCAAAGGGGAAATGGAAAAGCATGGGCTCAGAAGAAAATGACGTTAAGCTGCGCATTTTGCAGGCTGCGAAGAAGCTGTTCGCGCAGCAGGGCTTCAACGCTACGACCGTACGGCAAATATGCGAAGAGGCGGGCGCCAACGTATCGCTCGTCTCGTATTATTTTGGCGGTAAAGATAAAGTGTTTGAAGCCTTGTTCAAGGAATATTTTTCGCACGATATATTAGATGGAGATGAACTATCCCGGATGGAAGCGGTCTCGGGTCTCAAATTGCTGATACGGGAAATCACCGCGTACGGGCAGCGCGAGCCGGAAATCGTCAGTCTACTGCAGCAGGAGATCGTCTTGCAGTCCCCGCGGATGGACAAGATTCAAGAATTGACGCTGCCGATTTGGACACTGCTCCGGGATTGGCTTAAGCTGGGCCGGGAGCAGGGCGTGTTTCATTTCCGGTCGCTTGACCATACTTTCATCAGCGTGCTTGGCAGCATTCTGTTTCACAACAAAACGTTTTATTTCAAGCAGCTTCTCGACAATAATGAAGAAGATCCGAATTGGTTTCTGGAGGATTTGACCCGGTTTATTTTCCAGGCGATCGGTTACGAGGAACAAGGATAAGCATTGCGGCCAGCCGGTTTACCGAGCAACATTATTCAAGAATTTTCTTTCTTTTCATATTATAATGACAGCACATTGAACTTGAAAAGAAGGTGCAGGCGATGACTCGCGAGGTTCGAACGGTCTGTTTCGATACGGATTTAATGCTGGAAGCGTATCGGTTTGAAGGGATCATGCAGAAGTTTCCCAACCATTTTCATGACTATTATGTCATTGGTTTTATTGAACAAGGCAAGCGGCGGCTGATTTGCAACAATGAGGAGTATATTCTAAACAGCGGAGACGTGGTCATCTTTAACCCTCAGGATCCCCACGCCTGTGAACAGGTAGACGGGAGGACGCTCGACTATCGCTGCATCAACATTCAACCGGAGGTCATGCGCCAATATGCGCTTGAAGTAACGGGAACGGATTATTTGCCCCGCTTCGCGCCAACCGTCCTTTACCGCAGTGAACTGGCAGCTTCCCTGCGTGAACTGCATCTGATGATAGTAGAGCAGCAGCCCGATTTTCAAAAAGACGAATGGTTTCTGTTTCTTCTGGAGCAGCTGATGAGAGAGTATTCAGACATAGGTACGCCTTATCCCTCTCCGAAATTCAGCGCTGAAATTAATGTCATATGCGAATACATAGAGTCACACTATACCCAAAGCATTACTCTGGATCAGTTAAGTCATTTGACAGGACTGAGCAAATATCATTTGCTGCGTTCATTTACACGGGCAAAAGGAATCTCGCCGTACAGCTATCTCGGAACCGTGCGGATCAACCATGCGAAAAAGCTTTTGGAACAGGGAATGCCGCCTATCGATGTGGCCTTTCGAACCGGTTTTAGTGATCAGAGCCACTTCTCAAATTTCTTCAAAAAAATGATCGGCTTAACCCCTAAGCAATATATGCGGATATTTATTCATGAAACGGGATCGAAACGGTCAGAGGATGTACGTGTATGATGGATCATCACAAGAGGATTACCGGACACCTGCTCTCGTTATTCACGATTTTAATTTGGGGAACTACCTTTATCTCCACAAAAATACTGTTAACCGATTTTGCTCCCGTTGAAATTCTGTTTTTTCGATTCCTCATCGGGTATATTGTCTTGTTCCTGCTCTATTCCCGTCCTATCCGTACGAAGACTTTTAAGGAAGAATTGCTGTTTATATTGGCAGGACTTTGCGGCGTCACTTTATACTTTTTAATCGAAAATATAGCCCTTACTTATACGCTTGCTTCCCACGTAGGCGTGATTGTGTCGATTGCTCCCTTTTTCACGGCGGTTCTGGCTCACTTCTTTTTGGAGGGCGAGAAATTAAGTGTTCAATTTATGATCGGATTTGCCATTGCGCTGACCGGAATCGTGCTCATCGGGTTCAACGGAAGCCTTCTCCAGCTGAACCCTGTCGGGGATCTATTGGCATTCTTGGCCCCTGCCGTTTGGGCAGTGTATTCCGTGTTGATGAGAAAAATAAGCGGGCTGAACCATCACACCATTGGCTCCACCCGTAAAGTGTTTTTTTATGGATTGCTATTTATGCTGCCTGTTCTATTTTTTCATAAATTCAATTTTGACTTGGATCGATTCCATGACATTTCGAATGTCACGAACCTTTTATACTTGGCCTTTGGAGCCTCCGCAATTTGTTTTGTGACCTGGAACTTGGCGGTAGGCATCCTGGGAGCGATCAAAACAAGCGTCTACATTTATATGGTGCCTGTGATTTCAGTAGCGGCCTCCGCCCTCATTCTGCATGAACAGATCACCTGGGCAACCCTTGCAGGAACCTTCCTGACTCTTACCGGATCGTATATTTCAGAGCGGAAGCCTAGTGCGATTAGAAAAAGAGAGGTTCCCTGCGAACAGACTTAAATGATCGGACACCCCGTCAATGACAGTTACGTGTTAATCAACTACGTCCAAGTCCATCTCCCCGCTCGCGTCATATGGCAGCCAAACGGGCTCCGAGCTCAAACGCCTTTCTGCAGTCGACGGGGAACTGTTCCTCTCTTACTCTGGCTTTCTGCACAGCGTCGAATTTGGAAGCTTCATACTTGGAATAATCGGTAAATTGATACGTATCGCAGGAGAGCAGAATCTCCGAATCCCCGCCCAGTATCTGCAGCAGATTCCGGTTGCTCTGGAATACCGACTCGTAATTCATCTCTTGCATTCGCTCTTCTGTGACATTCATAGTATAGATAAAGCCCGAGTTGATCCTGCCCGCAAAAGTAGATCTTTCTCCGGTGTTGTAGGATAGATTTGGGAACAGCAGCCGCTCCAGAAAGCTCCGTACTTCTCCGGTAACATTGCCGAAATAGATGGGGGAACCAAGCAGGAGAGCATCGCATGCCAGAATTTCCCCGAGCACCTCCTTCAAATCGTCTTTCATAGCACATAATCCGCCCAGCCGGCTGCCTTTTCTTTTGCAGGATAAACAGCTCGCGCATCCCTTGAAATTCAGATCGTACAAATGCACCAGCTTCGTCTCCGCTCCATGGGCCTGTGCCCCGTAGAGCGCTTCCTGAAGCAGCGTCGCGGTATTGCGGTTTTTTCGCGGACTGCCGTTGATTGCAATAACTTTCATCTTTCCTCACTCCTTCCAGAGCATAAAAAAAAGGTTCGCAAATCGCTCCCAAGAACAATTATACGAACCTTTGAGCTTATTTTCACATGAAATCATTCAATACCACGGAATAGATATCTTCAACCAATTGTAGTGCTCCATTATATCCAACGTAGGATTTACTTAGTACCATCTCATTGCCGATGGGTGCGGAAACCGATAGCTGATAGGCGTTCAAGTCTCTTGCAACCACCCGTTCCCAAGAACTGCCCAGAATGATCGGGCGGCTTCTGATTTTTAATTTTCTGATTTCTTCTTCAACAAAACCCCCGTCATTGGAAAATACCGTTTCGGCAACGATATCACTAGTAAATTTCTTGAATTCCGCGGATACACTGTCCTGAAATTTTATCGGCGTATCATCGGTGATGAACTGCTTCTCCGGGATTAATCCCATGTCATTGGTCAAAAATCTGGCGATTCCCAGCGCATACAGGCTGTCCGCCACCGTTATGAACCGTCTCGGCAGCAGTCTTGTTTCCAACAACGTATCAGCTGCTCTTTCCAAATAGTAGAAATACCGTTCCTCTTGCTTACGGATGACATTTTCAACTACTGAAGGATCAATTCCGGCGAATTCACCTACCGCTCTCAGGAAATTGGAGGTTTCAGTCGGACCGACCGGAAGCGCCGGATAATGCAGAAACGGCGTGCCGAATTTGTCTTCCAAATGCTCAGCATTCCGGAGTCCCACCCATGGAGAGATCACCAGATTAAACTGCGCCTTGGGTATGTTATTGAGAGCTTCAACGCTGCTATCCGGTCCGAAGATCACATTCGGTTTCAGCCCGAGCGAAGAAATGAGAATGTTCAGCTGCTCGATGTCACCCGACCAGAAGGTATTCTGATAGGGTACTGACGACCAGATATTGACCAGTCCCGGTTCTACCTGCTGCGGCTGCAAATACTGGTCGATAATGGCATCCAGAACCAGTTCATGACCGACCAGATTGCTTCCCTTGAACCCGCCGGTTTCAACATATACAATCGGTTTGCCTTGATCCTGGAATTTTCTTGTAACCTCCCCCACATCATCCCCTATAATATCCGATGTGCAGCCCGTAAGTACGACGAAAAGATCACCATCGATGACATCAAAGGTATTGGTGATGACTTTACGCAGCTGGTCCGTACCGCCAAACACCACTTCTTTTTCCGAGGCATTGGTGCAGGGAATCGCATGTCCCCCGACATATCCTGAACCTTGATGGCCGTTCTGACTTCCGAGTGTCGTCCACAGCTTGGCTACGCAGCCCGGACCGGCATGAACGATGGGCACCGCTCTTTTGATGGCCAGTACCGATTCAAACGCACCGAGTGTGCACACATGTCTGATTTGCTCAACGCACTGCGACATTTTTCTTGTTCTCACTTTCTTTTCTCTTATTTTTTTGTTTAAGGAATTCGAAGGGGTCCTGCTCCAGCCACCATTCGGTATAGGGCAGCTGAATTCGTTTGGACAGATTCAAGGCAAGACTATTGTTGGTCAGCGCATCAATAATGCGATGTCCGAACTCGATCGTTCCCTGATAACCGAAGGCGCTGTATTCATCGCTGACCATGATGGCGGGAATACCCATTTTTGTAGCCCAGACGGACATTCCGGGATGTCTTCCGATAAAAATATCCGGCTTGACCTTTGACAGCAAATTAATGACCTCGTGATTCTGCTGATCGCTTACGCTGACCGGGATATCTTTGTCTATCTTGGTCAGTTCCACTGTGCAGGAAGGGCATCCGCCATGATCATGCTTGGCATCGTAATGCCAGGAGAATCCCCATACTACTTCCATGCCGAGATCCTCGAGAAACCGAATATAGTTATGCGCGAAGCTCGGCCCCATGCCGACGACCACTTTTTTGCCTTTGAGCTTAAACTTGATCTCTTCCAAGTCAGGCGCAGCAATCACCTTTTGTTCCGCAAGATACTCTTCAACTTCTTTCTCCTTGCCCACTGTCTCTCCAAGCTTTGTGAGCCAGTCGTCAAATCCGGAAATCCCGTGCGGCTGCAGCGCCGTTACATAAGGGACGCCAAAATTCTGCTCCAGGCCATTCCCCATATAACTGCCGAGCGTGCCGCAAATACTGATTGTAGCCGCGGCTTCCGACCATCTGGAGATTTCCTCTATGTTGCTGTAGGGTATTCCGAACTGAGGCACCAGCCCCAAACGCCCGAAAATCTCGGTAATGACAGCCCGTCCACTGCCCGCAAAATTGATGACATTAACCAATTCGGGACGCTTCTTCTCGGCAGGCTTAACAATTCGCGACAATAGGGCATGGAATGCCGCATCAAACCCGGAAGCCCAGATCTGTGACCGGAATCCTTCGCAAAAAACGGGAACAACGGGGATGCCAATCTCCGCTTCAACATTTCTCATCGTGCTTTCGATATCGTCTCCGATAATGCCGGAAGCGCAGGATGTGGTCACAAAGATTGCTTTGGGATTAAATCTTTCATAGGCTTTCAGGATGCCTTCTTTCAGAATCTGGTCTCCGCCAAATACGACAGCCTTTTCCGACATATTGGTATTGATGATTCTAACGTTTCTCTGGTTCCAGTCTCTGATTCTCTGTCCCCATTGAAACCCCGCGTTTGCGCCCGCGACGTCACCCGCACAGCCGATCGGCCCATGATTGACGATAGCCGCGTCCGTAATCGAAGATAAATACCCTTGTGCACAGCCCGAGTTACAATTTGTAGCCTGGCTGAATCCTCTGGATGCATTTTTCAGACATCCGGATTGTGATTGTTCCGCCAAATCCTTGATCGTTCCTTGGTAACCTACGATGGATTTCAGTCTTTTTTCTCTGATGGTTACCTGTGAGAGATTTAAATTAATTGACAATATTAAAACCTCCATCTAACTTAAATTGGTTTGACTCACTCCTAAGGCGCACACCATTATTTTTTGGCTGTTGCCAGGTATTGTGAAAAGCAAAGACGGACAAGGAATCGGTTTGACGAAAATAATTGGGAGTCGCCTGGATCATGGGAGCGGTTGGTCTTGCCCGCGGCATCATCCAAGGAAATCGTGGTGATATGGGGGATTCTAGCGATAAATAGGCACTGCGTTTTAATCCGAGTAATCTCATCTTATTAATGTTTTTACTAGTATAGCATTATTTGGGTATCCGTCAAGATTAAATATCAGATTTTAAGCTTAAGGGAGTTCATATTGGTTAACAATGTAAAAGGGGCCGGACAAGGATACATCCGCTAAGGCCTGCCATTTCAGACAGCTTCAGAAGGAGGGTATAACATGAGCGAGGAAGAACAGGAACTCCATGAGCAGAAGGAATTTGACCGTACTGCGCTGGATAAGGAAGAACAGAATGCCGGTGACAGAGGCTTGCATATGAAATCCGACAGCGAGCTGGAGCAGGAGAAGAAATTGGTTGAGTCCATGGATCAGCCGGATAGCTTTGAATATTAAAAAAGAAGGCACCAAAGCGCCGGCTATCGCAGCTGAGAAAGAGCTGCGGTAGCCGGCGTTTGGCAAAATGATTATTTTTTGCCCAAATGCTTGATCACGACATTTTCAAAGACCGCCTTGCCGCCTTCTGAAAAAAGTGTGATTCCTTTATCGTTCCATCCGGGGAAAATGACATTGGAAAAAACGACAGATCCATCATCAACAAAAACTTCGATGCTTGTCTTATCGACGAGGATTTTTAAATGCACCTTTTTCTTGCCGGCATCGAACGGCGCCCTGCTTTCCACATAGGTTCCGCCCTTGTCGGGCTGCCATGTATTTCTTCTATTGACATAGCTGTAACTGCCTTCAACAAAAACCCCGACATCGACATGCCGCTTCTTGTCTGCAGATTCCCGAAGTCTAAATCCCGCATTCTTGAGATCAGACCACGATATGTCCGCGTCAAGCTGGTAAGCATCTCCGGTTGTATTAAGCGTTCTAGTGCCATTAACCTCGATTCGTTGAAAGGATTCTGTTGATTGGATCAATTGATTTAACGCCTGAGTGGGCTGTGAAATCAATTGGTACGTTCCGCCCTCAGACTTAAGCTTGATTTGACGAACGATCGAATTCATTCCGTTATAGCCTTCCCGCAGCGTCGGCGTAGTATGGGGATAATCCCAGTTATTCATCCAGGCCAAAGCATAACGATGGCTGTACTTATCGCTGCCCGCCCCCTCTTCAAACGTTACAGCCGCATACCAATCAAATCCGTAATCGAGCCACTGCGGCTCCTTGCGATCCGGGACAAATTCCTTACCGTTAAAGTTTCCGGTCCAGTAAGCGTAGGTGTTGGGTTTACCTGCCGGTTTCCCGTTTGCGCTGACGCCGAAAATCCATTGATAAGTCCCGTCATCCGCCCGCATCATATATAGATCAGGGCATTCCACAAGCCCGATATTTTCTGTAACGAAACCGCTGATATAAAGCCAATCTTTTAAATTGGAGGATTCGTAAAAACCTACTTTCGTTCCTTCCGCCATGGTCATGATCCATTTCCGGGACTTGTCATCCCAGATGATCTTAGGATCGCGGAAATCATGCGTGCCCGGATTGGCCAGAACAGGCTTATTGCTATAAGAGATGAACTTTTTTCCTCTGTCCGTACTGTACCATAAATATTGTTCCTGCTTTCCGCCGTCCGCAGATGGCTGTGTCACTATCGCCACCAGCGCCTCTTTGCCAAAGCCTGCCGTATTGTCTTTGTCCACAACGACCGATCCCGTCCACGGATCGCCGTTTCGGTTCGTATATTTCGGAATGGCCACCCCTTCATCTTTCCAGTGCACCAAATCCGTCGATGTCGCATGCCGCCACTCTGTACCGTTTCCTTGGGGATAGTCACGATTGTAGAGATAATAGTAATGATACTTGCCATCCAGATAAATCGGCCGCTGAGGGTCGTTCATCCATTTGTCGGGAGTCGTGAAATGATAGCTGGCCCGATAGGAAGGCTTTTCTTTAGACAGTGGAGGTTCTTCATTAACGACGGTTTCCTCTTTTCTGTCATTTGTTGAATAATGAACCGCCAACCCTGCCGTGATCAGACCGGTTAAACAAATCACCCATATAACGAGTCGTCGTTTAAATGCATTCTTGTTGTTGTTCATTGAATCCCTCACTTTATGAAAAAAAAGAAAATGCCAATGTAAACATCGACATTTTCTTTTCTTTAATTATACCAGAAAGCCTGTTGTTATTTGATCGTCAATTGTCCTTGTTCAAGGATGCTGTCTTTGACAACCGAAGTTTTGGAGCCTTTAATGTTTACCACGAAGCTTGGCGCAAAGGTGGACTTATGATCCTCGAAGAAACCCCTGTTCGTCATGTAACTCGTGATTACAACATTGTTGCCTTTGACTTGCGGTACAGCAAAGTGAGCGTAAGACCAAGTAATATCTTTAGGATCAAGATCCTGATGCAGTACAAGTCCAGTACCGTTCAGAGGCTTGTACGGTCCGTTTATGGAATCCGCTACGTAACCCAGCATGTAGATATCTTCCGGACCGATTCCGTCAACGACCATTTTGGCTCCTCTTGTATCCGTGAACAAGTACCATTTGCCATTCAGCTCAAAGATGTTCGCCCGTTCAATTTCATCCGTTACCGTATTGGATGCGATCAGCGGCTTCATGACTGTTTTCAGTGTGTAATCGTCATTGAGCTCAATTATGCCCAGCGCCCCGTTTGCCAAAGTAGCGAGAGATTTTTTAGGACTTAGCAGCAGTTTATCTTTCTCATTTTCAAAGAACTTGTTGCTTCCGCCATAGTAGGCTTTGTTAAAGAAGGAGTCATCCCCTTGATAACCCGTTTCCGTTCCGGTATTTGCTTCAAAGACAAGGTATTTGCGGCCATTGTCTTCAACATAGTGAGGGTCTCTTAAGGTATGGTTATCGGAGTAGTCTCCTCCACCGAAAGCTTGGTCGACATTTTGATAGATTTTTCCGTCTCCGCCGTCAAAGATCGATTTGAAATCTTCTACGCCGTCCACTTTCAGCGTACTGGAATCCGCCTCGGATACATTGATTTGAGCTGTAGTCAGGGTTTGCTTACCGAAGAAGCCGTGAGCCGGGTCCCAGCCATGACGGTTGGTGTAGAACAAACGAACTTCGCCATCGGAAGTCAAGGTTGCGGAACCCGACCACTCTTCTCCTTGCTGGTTCAGAATCGGATCATTAGGCACGTACTTGTCGCTATCCTTGAATACTCGGCCTGCATTTTTCCAAGCATCAATGGAGTTGTCGCCTTTCTTTTTATAGAACAAGTAGATAAATGTATCCCAGCCTTTTTTCGGATCGCCTGCCAAGCCGAATACAACATCGTAGCCTTTAAAGTCCGCTACCGTACCATCGGCGTTCTGCAGCGGCCAGGTGTCCCATACGTCCAGATCGATGACATTACCGTTGGCATCCAAACCTTTGGCGGAAGGAATGTTCTTGATCGTCGACGCATCGAATTGCGGGATTTTAAATTGTTCGCTGGTTTGTTGTTGAGGAATCTTCAGAGCATCAAAGCGTGTGATGTGGGAAAAGCCGTAGTCTTCTTTGTAACTCTGACTGTCATTTCCTTTTGCAAAAGCTGAAGTACCCCCACCTACCAGTAAAGCTGTTGTAAAAGTTACTGCTGTCGCTTGCTTCACAAACTTTTTGATATTCATACCTTGTCTCCTTTTCTCCTTCGAATTTTTGTTACTCTCAAACAGAAAAAGACCTAAAAATTCCTATGGAGATATCAATTGATAGCATTGCTATCCCCAATCGGAGTTTTTAGGTCTTGCCTGATTAAACAGTAACAATCCCGTAATATTTTGTTGTCACGGTTATTGTATATTTTCGATCAACGGTCTGCCTATAGACCAAAACTCCCGTTTTAATTAAGGACAAAAGTAGGGGTTTCTTCTCGGTCTACCACATATATTCCTATAATTATTGTTACTATTTCACAGTTTCAAAGGGATAAAGATGGTTTAGTGGGAAATTACATCAAATCCCTTTTATTCAACTATATCACATTAAAATATTGAATTTTTAATACCCGAGCGATACAGGTCTATTGACGCATATCGCTTTCAGGCAATGAGTTTGCACCGTTTGATGCGTGTCCTCAGTTGATCGTCAATTGCCCTTGTTCAAGGATACTGTCTTTGACAACCGAGGTTTTGGCTCCCTTGATGTTCATCAGGAAGCTTGGCGCGAAGGACGAACGATGCTCCTGATAGAAGCCGCGATTGGTAATATAGCTGGTAATCACGACGTTGTTTCCGTCAGCCTGCGGAACCGCAAAGTGAGAGTACGTAAAGGTAACATCAGCGGGATCGAGATCCAGGTGCAGGACAAGTCCGGTGTCGTTCAATGGCTTGTAAGGTCCCGTCAGAGAGTCGGAAACAAAGCCCAGCATATAGATATCTTCGGCGCCGATTCCGTCAATGGTCATTTTGGAACCTCTGGAATCCGTGAACAGATACCATTTGTTATTCAGTTTGAATACGTTGGCCCGTTCGATTTCATCCGTTACGGTATTGGACGCGATCAGCGGCTTCATGACTGTTTTCAGCGTGTAATCGTCATTCAATTCAATCATGCCGAGTGCGCCGTTCGCCAGGGTGGCGTCATGCTTTTTAGGGCTTTGCAGCAGGCTTTCTTTCTCGGCTTGGAAGAACTTTTTATTTCCGCCATAGAAAACTTGGTTGTTGAATGCTTCTTCACCCTGGTAACCCGTTTCTGTGCCGGTATTGGACTCGAATACGAGGTATTTATGACCGTTGTCTTCTACATAGTGAGGATCTCTAAGCGTATGATTGTCACCTGAAGCATAGGCTCCTTCATCGATAAACTGCTGAACATTTTGATATGTTGTTCCGTCGCCGTCAAAGATGGATTTATGATCTTCAACGCCGTCCACTTTCAGCGTAGCCCCATCCGGCTGCGACAGGTTGACTTGAGCCGTTGTTATCGTTTGTTTGCTATAACCCGTTCCGCCATCTTCCGGCGCACCCGAGAAATCCGTATAGAACAAGCGAACATTACCGTCTTCGGTTAATGTCGCGGAACCGGACCACTCTTGGGTCTGATACTTGAGGATCGGATCATTGGCGGCGAATTTATCGCTGTCTTTAAATACACGGCCGGCGTTCTTCCAGCTGTCGATCGATTGCTCGTCGGCTTTTTTATAGAATATGTAGATCGAGGTGTCGTTACCGTCCTTCGGGCTCCCTGCCAGAGCAAACACGATCTGGTAGCCATGATAATTCGCTACGGTGCCGTCGGCGTTTTGCAGCGGCCAGCTGTCCCACACGTCCAGGTCGATCAGATTGCCTTGTTTATCATAGCCTTTCGCCGAAGCGATGTTCTTGATGGTGGATGCGTCGAACGCCGGCACTTTAAACTGTTCGCTCGTCTGTTGCTCGGGAATTTTCAGCATGTCAAAGCGTGTGATGTGGGAAAAATCATACGTTTCTTTGTAATCCGTACTGTCTTTAGCCTTGGCCAAAGCCGAAGTTCCGCCACCTGCCAGTAATGCCGTTGTCAAAGTTACTGTCGCCGCTGTCTTCACAAACTTTTGGATGTTCATTCTTTCTCTCCTTTTCCGTTTCAAATGTAGCTCCTGATAAATAGAAAAAGACCTAAAAATTCCATTGAGGGTATCCCGCGATCACGGAAGCGATCCTCAAACGGATTTTTAGGTCTTGCCTGTTTACCAGTAACAATCCCGACAATATTTTGTTGTCTGGACTAATCTTATATTTTATAGCTCACAATAACTATAGACCAAATTTCCTCTTTTTGGATAAGGAGAAAAGAAGGGGATTCCTGCTAGTCTATCCTCATATATTCCTAATTATTCCTGAATAGTTTAAGGTATTTATAATTTAATGGAATATAAAGTGAATTATGAATGAAAGAGGAATAATATCAACGATGTCTAAATCTGATTTTCAAGATAATGAGCAGCAACAACGGAATGCCAGCCTGAAATGGCAGATGAAAATAAGGAGGTATAACTATAAGCCCCTCCTCCAGATGCTCTGAAAAGTTATTCGCTATTATCATGGAGGAGAATAATATACAAAGGCCAATAGTCACGGCAAGCTTGTTATACGTTATTTTAAATAAATCAGAGGCTGCCAATACGGCGGCAAAATAAAAGGTGCCAATTTTGAAATAACTGCTGATGATAAGAGACAGCAGAACAAGGACATCCAACCGTTGAAGAATTTCGGCGATATTCACTTTGCTTATAGCCGTATAAGTCGGGAATGTTGCACGGCTAACGATATCACTCCCCAGGATAGCGATGTTCATCGAGATTGTCAGACTAATAAGAAGTCCGCTTAGTGCGATGCCGTATGATGCGGTACGGATCGTTTTAGGGACTGTTTTCACATAGGGCAGCAGCATCAAAAACGCAATCATTTCTCCGAAAGGGAATGTGTAAGTAAGCGGAAATGCAGTGTGAATTACAGGCATAAAACCATTTCCGAGTACCGGAAGCAACCGATTAACGTCCAATAGTCCAGATAATATTATGAGTATATAACTTGCAAGTATAAATAAAAGAAGGATGAAACAAAAAATTTGAGTGGTACGGGCAAATACTTCAACCCCTCTTGATATCAAGTAAGCTAAACTGAGCATCATTAGTACTTGAATTGGCAATAGTGGAGTTTCATCATAAGTCGAAGATATTAGCAGCTCACCAAAATCGCGCAAATTACGTGAAGATATATAGGCGAAATAAGTCATATATGCAAAGCCTATCAGCCACCCGATCCGTGTGCCTACGGCCTTGCGGATTAGTGATGTTATCGGTTCGGTTGGGAACATGTGATATAGCGGTCCGTAAATCCAACCAAAAACAGCTACCCCTATTAACATTCCCAACAGTACCGCAAGCCACGCATCTTGTTTTGCACCCGTACCGATTGAAATCAAGATGGCATTGCCAGGATGGATCAACATGTGTTTTCTTCATTGCATTTATGGTACTTGTAACTTCTTTTTCAATTTGCGATCTCCATAACCGTTCCAGATCATTTATCGTACCTGCTTTGTTCAGCGGAAGCTTGCAATTCATTTCGCTCACAATTCCTTCCTCCAAAATATGTACATAAAAAGATGGTTTACTGTTAACGATTCGCACCTTTATTTGTGATTTGGAACGAGTGGTTTCAATAGAAACTCCGTTCTTTTTTTCATTACAATCAATCATTGTTATCGTACTTTTCATCGTGTTCGTTAAGCGTACAAATCCTCTTGCCTGATCGCCATCAAGCCAACCGATAAGCTTATCGCCTTTAAATAAGGCCACTCCGGATATCTCGAGATTAGCCTTCGGCCCAGTAGATGATTCTGCGATTTTCTCAGCCAGTCGGATGCCGCTAATTGTCGGATCTATACCAGGGTCATTTAGGGCGCGAATGATGTCGTCCACCTGCCAAATTACATGATGTGACCAAAGTTTCTTCGTCAGTTTAAATTCACCGATAACCGCCTTGGCTTGTATCTTTTCGAGTGGATCAGTAGCAGAGATAATATCCTCTGCTTTCATTCCACGTGCAACCAGAAAGTAGGAAGACAACCTGGCCTCGTGTGAACGCTCAAAAAAGTCAATAATATCACTGATTCCTTTGCGCGCCAGATTCTCTCCGATAACAATGAACTGAGCATGAGAGAAAAACAGTTGTCTTGGCACATTTTCCGATGATTTTCGAATAGCTTCAAATATGGATGTGCCGGTTAATATTCATTCAAATCCTCTAATATATCTATACCCATCGCCGTGATAATTGTTCGACACCTTTACCATGCTGCATTTTGAAATCTCCTTTACGGGCATTCAATCCTGGTTCCACATGGCAGGCTTCCCAATGGATGATTCCGCCCTCTTTCGATTTCTGCTGCAGCCTAGATGGCTGGATAACGATCTTCAGACAAAGCTCGCCTGCTTAATCTTATACCGGTATGAGAATGTCTTTTTTCAAGTACACCGCAGCATGGATATGGATGATCCAGCTCTCAGTTCCCCGCTGCATCAAATTCTCCTTCGGATGATGAACCATCGAACGCTCTACGGAGAAGAGGAAACCGTGCTGGATTTATATCTTCTCCTGCAAGAAGACCGGCAGAAGGAAAAGCCGCTTTATCCATCCTTTCATCATCTGTTCACCTCTCTAAATGAGATGGAATCGTAACGGGAGGAGAAGCGGATGGATATTGTCAAAAAATTACGCGTTAGATTTAACTCCTACGCTTTTTTTGATTTTCGCCCTATGGGGCATCTTGGGCTTTATCTTTGACCCGGAGCAACATGCTTATCTTGGTGGTAGCCTGCTCTTTTCGTTCACGAAGATTAGGATCTCAACTGGACCGGCAGAAAGCCTTTGTCGGGTGTATTTTTCTTATTCCTCATGTTATTTGGTTATTAATGATTTAGGGATGAGTTGTTGAAAGCCATCACAGGAAGTTCGATCACATATAGTATTTGAATAGTGCAGCGGTAGTCTAGGACTTAATTCGTTCATGGCAGCCGCTGTTTCTATTATAGGGTTCAATCTATCCTGAAATAACTCCTATTTCATCATCTGAAGGCGCCACGTAAAGGGTATGACCGCCTAATACAATGTGGTATTACAATTCATGAGGTAGATATACATCGGGCTTATTAATTTTTATTGCTTTATTTTAATACATAATATACCATATATAGCTTTTTAAAATATTCTTGTTATATTATACAAAAATAGGTATAATGACTAATGTTAGAAATTCACCCGGGAGATTGCAAAATATTATATTAAGGTAGGTATTATCATGAAGAAAAAATGGCTTTCACTTTTCTTTTTGCTTGCAGTGTTTGGTCTAATCTTTGCTGGTACCAATATGTATGCAGAGGACTTATATAAAGATGTGAATTTCAAAATTGATCTTAATAATGAAATGACTGCCAAAACAAATAGTCATCCTTTTCAAGAGAAGGGTTTGAAAAGATATTTCGACAAAGAAAAAAACAATCTTCCGGCCTCGTTTATCCAAATTCATCTGAAAATGAAGGATGGTTCTGATCCGAACCAAGTTAGCATTAAAGGATCGGGCGTAATTAAAGTGGGTACTGAGACTTATCCTATTCAGTTGGATGACCAACCACTACCTAAATATATTCTTCCAAATGGTACAGTTTGGTACACTGGTGGATTGACCGGCACAATTAAAACTAAGGCTGTAAATGATACAGTAGTTATTCTAGGGTTGGATTATGATCCGGCCAAAGATCAAGCATTTATGTCTGCTTTTGTCGGTGAATTAAGCGAGACTAATGGTCTCGGTGTCCTTAGATTTGGTATACCAAACCGAACAAAAGAGATCAATGACTATATTAATGAATTTAAAAACCAACAAAGTGAAATATCTGCAAGGAGATAAATAATGAAAAAACAAATAAAGTTACTTCTAATCACAATGTTTTTGGCGTGTGCAATTGCCCCTACTTCTTACGCCGCAAGCCAGGATGTAGTAAACTATTATTTAACCGGGGTTGCCTATAGCAGTAAAATTGGTGATCCTGGATTTAATTATCTCCCTACTTCCTATGATGATATAGGTCTTTCAACAGTGGTAATTTCTGCGGCAGGCAATTACAATGCAAGTTATAACGAAGGGTATGAAAGAGGCCGGATATGGTCTCGACCAGATAATGTAAAATCTTGGTTCAAGGATAGTGAATTCACCGTAGTTAACCAAGTAAGAACAACACGAGCTGTGATGCAATTCTCTAGTACTTACAAAGATGGTGTACTATGGATTGATGGTTCGGATCCTTCACAATCATCTGATAACAAAATTACGATACCAGGATATATTTATAATTTAGTAGGACTTTCTGCATTTGGCGCTCCTGTCAATGCTGCGGTAAGTTTGATCGATGGTTTTACATCTTCGGCGATTAAACTTTCTTTCCCAGATAATGACCGACAAAAACATTATGTTGAGTACTATGATTCTAACGGTTTAGCAAATATGGCTCTTCCAAACTCTTATACCTACTCCCAAGCAGATTACGCATCGGATCAAAAATATATGGGTGCTAGTCCACGGTGGAAGTACTCAATGGCGGGTGGACCAAGAACTAACTATCCTGTTACCATTGTTGGTCGAGTCGCGTATGAAGCAAGTGTATACGATTCGGGTTACTATTACGACAATTACGGTTGGACTACGCTTGCAACTGTCAATCATCAAGTAAATCGACAATAAATTCTTTTATTTGGAGTATAATATGAAGAAAAAGGCACGTATTTTAATCGCATCAATTATTTGTATATTCGTAATTATTTTGTTTTTGATCCCCAGGGAAAATCCAGGCGATTATGTTTCGCATCTTTGGCAAAATAGCAGTGATTGGGGAAATGTGAAAGTATCTAATATTGAGCATCTATCCGGATATACTGTTGTCCACATTCAATACGAGGCGAAGAATGGTTTTCAGCCAACTGATCGTTGGATTGTGAAGGATCGGAAAAAAGTTCGTGATATGCAAGGAAATGAATTTGCCCAATGGGAGGGTTATGTTTATCTTATTAAGCAAGGGTTATACTCTTGGCGTATTGTTCAATAAGAAGAATCTACTCCCTAAACTTCTTTTAATTTGTATTTTCTATAAAATCTAGTATACAGCCCTGATGAGGTGCACAGGGCTGTCAGGCTGTCGAGTAAGTCTCGACAGCCTTCTTTATGTACATTTAATTTCAGACGACACCGCATTAATGTTGTATATGTTCCAAGAAAGTAAAGTAATAGTTATTCATGCCCGCTTGCGCGGCGACATCAGATGATGAAATAAAGTTATTTTGGGATAGACAATGATCGAATCGGCAATAGTTCCAAGTTCTTGTCCATAATCAGCAATAGGACCAAGTTCTTTTCCTTTGCTCGGGACAAGAATTTGGACCCTTAAATAAGAAAAACCGCGCGGGGCGCGGGTTCTTAAAGGACTATGTTATTGTCTTCTGACATATTAATAGTATGTTACTTTTCCATATCCATCAACTGTACGTCCTCCTGTTCCGTCAAATTTAAATCTGTAATAACCTCCAGTTAAACCGTACCATAGAGATGAGGATGATCCATTTGATTCGGCATCCATAAATTTTACGTCTGTCAATTATTATAACCATTCGATGAATACTGTAAAATAACATTAAAGGTATCATTTAACAATGTGCTTTCTTCACTTGTTAATCTGATTTCTATTGAACCTCCAACACTGAAAGTTGTAGAATAAAGCTCGTTGGTAAAATTATAAGTGAATATCATTGGTAGTAGATGCAAATGCTTGAAGTGGCAAGATAAATAAGCTCAGCATTACTATTGCAATAATCAATCTTTTCTTCATACAAATCACTCCAATGAAATAGTGTTTTAATAAGCAATACGGATACTCTATTGGCCAGAAGAAGTTCCAAATCGAACGCTTCAAGTACATCCCATACAGGTTTCCAGTACACGCCGGTGCCTTCATGGCAACATGAGTGCAGCCTAGCTTCGTCAGCTATTCACCCAGTTCCAGCAATTCGTCCGTCATGGTGCCAAAGGTGCGGATTTCGGCGCGAGGCCGCTGGTCAAGGGGACCGGAAAGAACACAGGCGACAACCGTTACTTGATGAACATCGAGTCCGGCACAACATTCCAAAATCGATTCCATCATGAAAATCTACCTCCCTCTGAAATCAGGGACCAGAAAGACAACCTGAGAGATGAAAATTTTTTATCCGGTCTCGCAGTCCGATAGCCTGTGCTTCGAAGGTTGTCTATACAGTTTTATGTTCGGGGTCAAATTCACCGTAAAAAGCCACGAACTGGTTCTGGTCTCTTCCAGTATGCTGGATGGACGGATAAAAGAAAACGGCCATGATGACTAATTTTCATTATAGCCTGTGACCCAAGGGGTCATGAATGTTTTATGTCCAAAAACATAAAAAGGGGTGAGAAAGAGATGGACCACATGAAAAATCGATGTGCCGAAGAAATTGAATGTATACGGAAAGGTGTCAATCGAATTGACGGCTACAGCACTACCATCTCTCCCCATTACCTCAATGATCGCCTGAAAAATGACGAATACCCGGATCGCATTTTTGACGAACTGAATACTTCTGAAATTTCTCGCGATTCCCCCCTTTGGTACTGCAAATAAGCGCAGATGGGATACCTTCAGCAAATAGGACCGAACTGCCGGCTAGTAGAGCCGAAGCAACCGAAGAAGGACGGCCTATTTGTATAACAGACCCGACGGTTAATTTATTTTTAATGGTTGATCACATTGCAAGAGCTCTTCCTTCTGAGGCTGACCATTTTCCTCTGTTTGGCAGACTGATTGATTAGAAGAGGAGGCCGTTGTAATTTGGGAAAGTACATTTTCGGATAGCGCCTGTTGATCAATCAGTCCTTCAATATAAATAACGGCGATCCGCATGCATACCGCCTGACAAAAGTCCAGACTACGAATAGTTACATCTGGACTGTGACCAAACTCATCGAGCAACGTGTCGAGATTGCGTTCAATATTATGGTATATCGGTTGATCCAATATAGAAGAACCCTCGTCTGGTTGACTTGATTGATCTGAGGCTGCGACTGAAGGAGTGTTAAGGCGTATGAGTAACGAATAGCGGGGTGCATTAGCTTTGTCTGGGGTGTGCTGAAGAAGACAATCAAGCAGACTCAACGCAGGGCCGGTTAACAAAGCGCTGCGTTGAGTAAATATTAATGAAGAAACTCAATTAACCATATCCTTCAAACGTGTATCCACCCGGTTGATCTCCATGGCGATTAACACCAATTGGCTGTCTGTGAACATATAACCGTAGTCATCTTCTACCTGTCTGGCTACCCAACCGGCTTGCTCGTGGGCCATGGCATAGCGTTCCTTGGCGATCCGCACGATTTCGGGGTCCAGCTCGTTGCGGAGCTTGCCCGTCTCATCGGTCTGTAGAATATTCTCAAGCTGGTTCACCAGACGCTCGTAGTTGGAAGAGCCCCGGTTCAATAATACGCCGGCGGCATTCTCCACTCCTTCGGCAATATCACGGATAATGGCAGCCATGTCCGCGTCCGCTCCGTTAGCCCCGGCGTTCACCCAGGCCGTATGGATATGCATCGCGATATAACCTACCTCGTCCTCCGGAATTTCGATCTGCAATTTCTCCTGGATCAGCCTTTTCGCATGCAGCCCGATTTGGAACTCTCTCGGATATAAAATGCGGATTTCCTCCAGCAGCGTGTTCTGAATTACCATTCCTTTGCTAAGCCTCTCCAAGGCGAAAGAAAGGTGATCCGTTAGCGCGATATGAATATGTTTATTAAACGTTACTTCCAATTCCCGTTCCGCAAAAGAAATGATCTTCTCGGACACCGCGATCTCCTCTTCAGGCAGCGTCCGCAGCATTTCCTGCAGATGGCCGTATTGATCCAAATCGTCCATAATGAACACTTTCTCGATACGGGTCGGATCGACAATATCATTTTTTCCTTTTTGAAAAGCAATACCGGAACCCATGACAATCTTTTCTTCTCCAAGGTCGTGTACCACAACCGCGTTATTGTTAAGAATTTTTTTGATTTTCATGATATTCTCCTGTGCTTTTACGATTAGTATTTAGATCATTCTTCCTGATGATGAGGTTTATCGACTCCGAGAAACCAGGTAACTGCAAAAGCCGTTCCCGTTGCCAGGAGGAGACCAACCATATAATGAATGAAGTTGATGTGTCCAGGCGGGACGATAAAGGCGATCATTGGAATCCCGGTCAATCCGAACGAATTGGCAACCACCCCATGAAAGGCTACATAAGCCCCGCCTGCCGCACCTCCCACCGCCGCGCCCACGAAAGGACGGCCAAGCTTCAGGTTCACGCCGAAGGCGATCGGCTCGGTAATGCCGAGAAATGCGGTGATCGAGGCGGGAAACGCTATCTTTTTCAAATCCTTGTCCCGGGTACGGGCATATACCGCTAGTCCGGCCCCGCCCTGAGCGATATTCGCCATCGACCAGATGGGGAGCAGAAAGTTGACACCGATGTTCGGATTGGAGATCAGCCCGATTTCAATCGCTTGAATGCCGTGGTGCAGCCCGGTTAAGACAATAAGCCCGTAGACCCCGCCAAGAAGCAGCCCAAACACCATGCTTCCACATCGGAACACCTCTTCCAGCAAGCCGCTAAGAAAGCTGCCAAACTGCGCCGCAAGGGGCCCGATGACCAGAACGGCGAGGCCGCCTCCAACGACAAAGCTGAGAAAGGGAACCAGCAGAATGGTGGCAGAGGACGGAATGATCCGCCGCAGCCCCTTCTCGATAAACGTCATCAGCAATACCGCAAGAATAATCGGAATCACGGTGCCTTGATAACCGAACTGCGGGGTACTCGTCAAATCCACAGGGTGTATCGCTGCTCCGCCGGTTCCTGATAGTTGTAATAAGTCGAGCCGGGTCATGACAATTCCGACTGCGGCGCCGAGCGCAGGGGTGCCCCCAAATCGTTTGGCCGCATGATAGCCGAACATCACAGCCATGATTTGAAAGGCAGAGCCGGTCAGCAATAATAGCGTTCGAAACCATGTGCTGCCTTGGGACGCCCAGCCGAAGGCTTGTATCATGCTGATCAAGCCCAGCAGCAGGCCAAGCGCGACAAAGAGCGGGATGATCGGCACAACGATATCGGAAAAAAAGGTGGCCGCTCTCATCACCCGGCCGATCAAATTCCTTTTTGTCGAGTCTTTCAGCTCTGGAGCTGACTCCGCCCTTGCCAGATGCGCCAAGACTCTCCGTTTCCATGCTCCACGCAATGAAGGAAGCAAGGTATCGCCGGAACCCGCGACGCTAACAAGGTTCTCCGGTTCACTGGGTACGTACAGGCGCTCCGCTTCCCGCTGCGGTTCCGGTCCGGAGTCCTGAAGAAGACGGACCATTTGACGGTGAACCTTAAAGACTATTGCCGGTCCCACAATAATTTGCAGCTGTCCGGACTGAATGAACACGTTCTGAACCTCTTCCAATTGCGCAAGACCGGCTTCGTCCACGCGGGCGCTGTCTCGGAACCTGATTCGGATCCGGGTTGTGCAGTGAGCTACTTCCGACACATTGTCCGTCCCGCCGGACAGCTCAATCAAGCGCATAGCCAGTTCCTTTGCCGGGCTCAGATTATCCTTCACACTTCGCCCATTCTGAATCGGTTGAATATTGCCTTCTGGCATTTCCAGCTCCTCCCCGTTCCTTATGTGCAGCATCTAAGAAGTCATTCAAATTCTATATCGGCGGAAGACTTTCTTCTATACATGAAAAAAAAGACCTATTTTCAGATCAAGCATCGGCACCCGAATAATAGATTCGGCGGCACTTGACTCTTCTCGGGCCCTAGTCCGTCAAAAAAAGTAACAATTTCGTAATATATTATAGTATTTCTATTGTGACAATAATCGGATATAAAATCAATGGTCAGTAATTACCACCTTTAACTTGTCGAAACAGGCACTCTGCCTTAGTCAGAATCAATGTCCGCCCGATTGAAAGTTTAGAACTATCGACCTAATGAAACAAGCGAACAAAGCCGCGTATACGGCCCATCCCTTGCGCTTCTATGAAAGTATCGTCGAAAAAGTTTCGCCCAGACGCGCATGAAGCTCACCATCGATTTCGGGATCATCTTCCGATACGATCCATTCCCCCGGAATGAGCAGATAGCGGCCGTCGCTCCGCTGAAGATAACTGTAAATAATCTGGGCTTCATCGACCTCTTCACGAGTCACTCCACCGGAAGGCGGATGGGAATCCGCTCCAAAATGGATGAAAATGGATTTCTTGATATTATTGATTAAGGATTGGATCCCCAATCCCCGGACATTGATCTTTTCACTGTACAAAATGCGATTCCTCTTAATGAGAAACAGTTTGATCCGGTCCTCATCCAGCTCTTCAAAGACAACGATGTTCCGGTCCTCCCCGGTGAATCCGATCACTTCTTCCTTCATTAATATATAGTCCAACGCTTCACTGCAGTCCCTGAATTTGGCCGCCGCCTCAAAATCGTACCGCTCGGCAGCCCGCTGCATACTCCTCCGCATCTCTTCGTACAGACTCCGGTCGCTCCCGTCCAGCATCGCGATGAAGCGGTCGATGATCTCATTGTATTCGTTAACGGCCTCCCCTCCGAGGCACATCCCCCGGCATAGTCCGAGCGAATGGTTCAAGCAGGCAGAGCCGTTAAAGACGGTAGAACTGCAGGCGATTTGGCAGCATTCCTGAAAGCTCTGAAGCGCCCTTTCCACCGAATGCCTGCTGGCGGTATACGGGCCAAAATAAACCGCATCATCGTTCCCGGCGTGTTCACTGGCGATTTCTATCCGGCGCAGCCCGTTCCTCATCTTTATAACAATATAGGTGTAGGCGAGCGGATTTTTCATTTTTTTATTGTACATCGGCTTTAACTCCTGAATTAACCTGCACTCCAGCATAAAAGCTTCAAACTCGGTATCCGTGACTCTATGCTCCAGATCCTTGATGTGGCTTACGAGCGTTTTTATCTTTTTCGGATGGGAATTAGAATGATAGAAATAAGACTGCACACGTTTCTTTAAATTTTTGGACTTGCCGACATAGATAATGCCGCCCAGAGAATCCTTCATTAAATAGACTCCCGGCGATGAGGGTAAGCTCTGAATCTTCTCTTTCATGTTAACAATCCCTCCTTGCAGCTCCCCGTCTTTCGCGCTCCCGATTTCAATGTTACTATGTCTACTGTAGCCGAAATGACCGGAGACGGACATCTTTTTCGACAATTTTTTTTTTGCAAAGGGGAGTTTAAGCAATGACTGATCCTTCCAAGCCTATGATAGAATCAGCGGGAATCTGCCCTCTTTGCGGGCGTGGCAATGGCTGTGCGGGGGCGGCAGGTCGCTCCCATGAAGGCTGCTGGTGCGTAGGCGAGGTTTTTCCGCAGGAGATATTTGAGAGGGTGCCGAAGGCGTTAATCGGCAAAGCTTGCATTTGCAAGGACTGTCTGGAGGCGTTTAAGAGAAACGGGGAATAAAGCGTACTCAGCTTATAAACTCTTATTTTATCAAAAAAACCGAACTCCAGCGGTATGCCGGGACTCGGTCTTTTGTGTACGATTATTCGAATGGATATTTTATGCCCCATTGATTGCGGACATTGGTCATAAGAGCCATAACATCATTGGACAGATGCAGCGTAGCCGTATTCTTCTTATTAATAATGAAGTTCTGCATATCTTCCACTTCATATTCCAGTGCTTTGGCTGTTTCACCGGCCTCAATTTGTTCTACTCTGCCGTCGGTATAGGTAATGGTGGCTTTATCCGCTCTTGGGAAGTTGTCCACGGTGATGAATCCAAGCTCTCCCGCGACTATACCGCGCTTCGGCATTTTGGCCCGCATGGTCAGCGAGATGACCGCCATCTCGTCCGCCTCGTTCTTCAGAACGATTCCGGATTGCTCGTCCACACCGGTTTCAAATGTTTTCACTGTCGTCAGAACTTCATTCGGCTGCTGGGACAGGAAGAACCGGGTGAAGGACAACGCATAGGTTCCGATATCGAGGAGCGCGCCCCCGGCCAGATCTTTGCTGAAAAAGCGGTTCTTCACATCGTACTCTTTGCAGCTTCCGAACGATACCTGAATCATTTTCAGCTTGCCGAGCTGTCCCGAATCCAGAATCTCCTTGAGTTTTTTGTATAAAGGCATATAATACAGCGTCATCGCTTCGGCAACGACCAGGTTCTTCTCTTCGGCCAATGCGATAATTTCGGTTAATTGCTCGCTGTTCACCGTAATTGCCTTTTCGCTGATCACATGCTTGCCATGCTTCAGGCTCTCTATAATAAACTTATGGTGCAGATTATGAGGGGTGGAGATGTAAACAACGTCGATCGCTTCGTCCTTTAACATCTCTGTATAATCGCCGAAGGCATTTTCGACTTGATTCTTATCGGCAAAGGCCTGCGCCTCTTCTTGTGATATTCCTGCTACGGCGTAGACACTTCCATTTACTTCTTTGATTGCTTTGACAAAATCCGATGCTGCCCAGCCCGGGCCGATGATGGCCCAATTCAACTTACTCATAGTTTAAGTTCCCCCTGAACGTTCTCGTATTGGACTTTTGAACCGCTATACTCACTTACGTTCTTCTTGACAAAAGAAAGGATGCCCGCCGTAACCGCCGTACCTGCCAAAATGGCAATGATATACGGCACCAGTTGGGTAACGACATTCGGAATCAACAGCACCCATACGCCGCCGTGCGGAACAGCAAGTCCGGCTCCAAACGCCATCGACAGACCGCCGGCCACTGCGGAACCGGCCATGATGGACGGGATGACGCGAAGAGGATCGGTTGCAGCGAACGGGATAGCGCCTTCGGTAATAAAGGATGCGCCCAAAGCCCAGCAGGCTTTCCCCGCTTCTTTTTCCGCAGCCGTGTACTTTCTCTTCGCAAGCACAGTGGACAGCGCAATTCCAAGCGGCGGAACCATACCGGCTGCCATAACAGCCGCCATAATCGGCGAAGCGTGACCCGGTACGAGCGTGGAAGTAGCGAACGCATAAGCCGCCTTGTTAACCGGACCTCCCATATCGAACGCCTGCATCAGCCCAAGAATAATTCCAAGTATTGCCGCATTTGTACCATTAAGCGAATTCAACCAATCAGCCAATGCCTTGTTGACGAAGGCTACCGGCTCTCCAACGACATAGACCATGAGCAATCCCATAAGAGCGGAAGACAGCAGAGGAATGATTAGAATCGGCATGAGCCCCTGCATCGTCTTGGGCAGCTTCAGATATTTCTTGATCGCGATGACCAGATAACCCGCGGCAAAGCCGGCGAGCAGAGCGCCAAGGAAGCCCGAACCATTCGTGCTGGCAAAATAGCCGCCGATCATCCCGGGTACTAGAGCGGGTCTGTCGGCAATGGAGTAAGCGATGTATGCCCCCAGGATCGGGATCATCAAGGCAAATGCCGATTTGCCGGTTGTGAACAACGTTTCGCCAATCGATCCCGGGTGGTCGAAGACGTAAATACCGCCGATGGCGAAGCCCAGAGCGATCAGCAGGCCGCCCGCCACGACAAAGGGAATCATGAAGGAAACGCCGGTCATCAGATGCTTGTAAATCCCGCTTCTCGATTCTTTTTCTTCCGTCTTGATTTGATTTACCTGCTCGGTCAGGTCCACTTTGGCGGCAGCGGGCGGCTGGGCGCTTAACGCCCGGTTAATCAGTTCTTTTGGGTCCCTGATGGCTTCTTTGACCGGGACTTCAATGATCGTCCTTCCGGTAAAACGGGTCTTATCCACTTTGGTATCCGCCGCAATTATGATTCCGTCCGCTTCGCGCAGATCCTTATCCGTAATCACATTCTCGGCGCCGACGGAGCCTTGGGTCTCCACCTTGATCTCATGACCCATTGCTTTGGCCGCCACTTGGAGCGCTTCCGCCGCCATATAGGTGTGAGCTATACCGGTCGGACATGACGTAATGGCTACAAGCTTCATACTAATCGTCCCCTTCGCTTTGTTTTAAGCGCTTACAACATTGCTATGAATTGAACCCCCGTTTACTCTCAGCCCTTGCTTTTCTACCACCGCCCACTTCGTATGCACATATGTGCACTATACAATTTTATGTGCATTAATTAACAACTTCAGTATAACACCCGCTTTTGGATTGTCAACAGGAATTTCAACATTTATTTCGCTCTCAATTAACAACAAAAAACGGCTCCGCGATCCTCTAAAGGAGGGCGAAGCCGTTACTTCAATCCATACAACGCTTAATTCTACTTGCCTGAAACCAAACGGATGCCGTCTTCACCGGCAATGAGCGCTTTCGTAGCCACATGGACAAACAAGGACGTATCCACCACCCCGCGAATCTGCTGCAGCTCGCTTTCAAGGCTGGCGATATCCTCCACCTGTTCAAATTGGACGTCGAGAAGCAGATTGCCATTCTCCGTTACGGTAAACCCGTCTTTGGCGCTGCTTGTACGAATGGACGGCTTGCCCCCAAGCTCCGCGACTTTTTTCTGCACATAGGTCAGGGAATCCTCCAAAATCTCCAGAACTACGGGATGCTTGAACGTCAGGCGGTTCACAAACTTCGCATCATCGACAAGCAGTATGTAATCCTCCGCCATGGACGCGATCAATTTTTCCTTGGTATGAATGCCCCCGCCGCTTTTCAGCGCGTTCAAGCTTTCATCCACCTCATCGCAGCCGTCAAAGGCTACCGATATTTGCTCCACCGTGGAAGTGTACAGCACTTCCAGCCCGTTCTGAATGCAGAGCAGCCTCGTTTTCACGGATGGCGTGACCACTTTTACCTGAAGATTTGCATCCTCTTTGATGTATTGAATCAAGTAGGAAATCGTGCTTCCGCCGCCCAATCCGATGATCGTGCCGCTCTTGATCCATTTAAGGGCTTCCCGAGCGCAGACTTTCTTAATATCGTCAGACATTTGTCTCCTCCTTATTCGGTGCGTTCCAAAATAGCCCTGGCCGTTTCTTCGGTCGTCACCAGAACGTTCAGATATTGTCCCCGTAAAGCGCCGATAATGGCGTCCACCTTTTCCGGCGACTCCGCTACTCCAATGGCGTATTTCGTGTTTTTCAGATGCTCGAGGCCAATCGCAATCGTACGCTCGGAGATGCTTGTCTCCACAAGATTGCCGTCGATGTCAAAAAATTGCGAACAGATATCCCCGACAATCTGGCCTCTTTCCAGTTCGTCAAAAAGTTCATTACCATAAAATGAATTCCATGTCGCGCTGCCCTTCATCATAATGGAACCGATGCCAAAAATCGCGATCGTAACCTTGTCCCAAAGATCTGAAATGTTCTGAAAATACTGCGACTCCACGATATGATCGCGAGTTTCCTTGCGTTCCAGTATTGCGGGGACATCAATCAGGACAGATGTTCCTTTAAACTTTTGCGCGGCTGCGTACACCAGTGTGTTCACATGGAATTGACTCTCCAGTTTGCCGGACGGTCCGCCGACCATGGGGACAAATACAGCGCTGCTCTCGCGGGGCTCTTCCAGTTCATTAATGACCTCGGCGAGCGAGCTTCCCCAGGAAAACCCGACCACATCTTCATCCTGGACGATCCGGCCCACCAATTGCGCGCAAGCCCGGCCCATGACCTTCAGCTTGGCTTTCTTCTCATCGCTCGTTACCGGTACTATAATCGCTTCCTTCAAAGCAAAGCGCTCCATTAGCTGCTGTTCGATGCTGAAGGTTTCGCTGAGATTGTAATTGATCGTGATCTTCACGATGCCTTTCTCGCGGATCTTCTTCAACATGCGGCTGATGGTCGTGCGGTAAATTCCGAGCTCCTTTGAAATTTCGCTTTGCGTCATGTCGTTGTCATAGTACATTTGGGCGACTTTCAACATTAATCGAAGCTCTTCATTATTGTCCAATTCCAACACCTCTTACCAATTACACATTTGTGCAGAGTTATATAAAATGTGCTAATGTGCAATTCGAGTATATTCTTTTTTAAAGGGGGAGTCAATGAATTATCTAGGATAACGGTTGTCCCCCCGCATAACCTAGAATCGCCGCCGCAGCTCTTTCCCGCCGTTCCGGATCTTCGCTGCGCAGCGCCGATTTCAGAATTTCCAACGCCTCTTCAATCGTCTTGGTGTCAACCTTAACCCGTTCGGCTGGGGATATTTGCGGTTCAGGTTGTGGATTCAACCAGCGGTCCAGTCCGGCTTGTACAGCCGGCAGATGATAAACGGAGACGCCTGCGCCCCCACCCAGCCAGCTCTTTAAAGGGGTATCCAGGTCAGCCTGGGGAATGCGGCTCAGCCAGGTGACTCCCCTTCGGTGACACAACCCTTCAATCTCGTTATCAAATTGTTCGTCATAGAAATAGTCGCCCAAATCGCCTAAATACACATACTCATCGCCGGGGGCCGTAAGCAGCATATAATCTCCGTCCCGCATGTTATGCACAAAGAGTTCAATCCCGGCAGCCGCTTCATCCGGATCCAATAGCTTGCTGCCATAAACGGCGGCGAACCTCTCCCGCAGTTCCTCCCTGTCCGTATGCTCCAAATTACCGATTCCAGGCCAGCCGATACTGACGAAACAATCTTCCAGAAAGCTCGCCAGCCGTTCAGTTCCGTGCGGCCGCGAAGACATCCGATAAAGCTTCATGTTCGTTCCTCTTTCCTATATGATAGATGGCCCTTTAACGTTAGTTTACACAAATGCAGCCGGAAATACGATTTGCCGGATATGATGGAGGAAAAAATAGAAGCTCCCGCAGCTTTCCCGCCGCAGGAGCTTCTATTTTATTCCCTCTTCTTATCCTCAGTCAGTTCCTCCGACATCTCCGCCTGGGCGTACCTGGAAGCCGCAGGTCTGACGGCTGAAAACGGCCTTAGGGCTTTAGGTAAAACCTTTGATGGTTTCCGCTGCCGGCGTCCCACAACGTACAGGCCCGCAAATAACAGCACGAACATTATTCCGGCGGCCAAGCCGCCGCCCTGGCCGGGGATTAACGGCATGCTTGCGATGATCGCGATCAAGCCGCCGATGGAGAGCCAGGATGTGTAGGGGAATCCTCTCATTCCATGCTGCCGCGTAAACGGACCGCCATGCCGCTTGCGGAGCCGATAATGGCTGGCCATAATGACGACATATACGAACAGCAGTGAGAAACCGCCCGAGCTGACCAGAAACAAATAGACGCCTTGCGGCAGCAGCAGTCCGAGACCGAGAGCGGCCAGCATGGCCCCTCCAGATACAAGAATGCCGCGGTAAGGAATATCCGTGCGGTCCCGCATCCACGCCGGGGTATGCCCTTCATCGGCCAAGGAGCGGAGCATCCGCCCCAGTCCGAATACGGATGCCAGCATCGTGGACAAAATCGCCGTTACCAGCACCATGTTCATAACTGTGCCTGTCCACCCCAAACCGTGCAGGGTGAGCGCCGACACGAACGGACTGATCTCTTCAGACACCAGAGAGCTGGGGATCAGGAGGAACAAAGCGGTTATAGCGGTTAAATAAAGGCCGATAAGCAGAACGATCGTGAGCCGGATAGCCTTTGGTATCGTTGCTGCCGGATCACGCGTTTCCGACGCGGCAAGTCCGAGCACTTCGAATCCCGCGTAGGTAAACATCACCATCAGCATGCTCCCTGCGATTCCGCCGATCCCTCCCGGCAACCACGGCTCACCGCGCAGGACGCTGTATCCCGCCGCAGTTCCGCCGCCCTGTCCGCCCGCCGCCGGGAACGAGCCCGCCCAGATTCCGGCGATCAAGCATATGGCCAGCACTACAAAAGCGGCAATGGCAAACAGCTTAATCGCTGCAAGCCCGCTCTCCAGCTTGCCAAGCCGCTCTGCCCCCAGCAAGTTCAGCAACGTCACCAAGGCGATAATGACCGCGCCAAGAAGCGGCAGCGACAACCGGGGAAACCATCCCCGAAGCAGGATGGAAGCAGCCGTCGCTTCGCTCGACATGGCCAGCGCAAGCCCGGTCCAATAGACCCAACCGACCGTAAAACCTGCTCCCCTGCCGAAAGCCTGTTCGGTGTAAGTGCGGAACGATCCCGACGCCGGATTCGCCACCGTCATTTCCGACAAGGCGGTTAGAATAAAATAAACCAGGATGCCGCCAATGACATAAGCAAGCAGCACAGACGGTCCCGCTGCGCGAATAGCGACCGAGGAGCCGAGGAAGAACGAGCCTCCGACTACAGTTCCAAGCGCAAGCATGGCGAGCTGCCACACCGATAACCCTTTCCTTTCACGCTCCATAAAGCCGCCTCCAACGATCTGTTTTACAACAGTATCTGCGGATACCGCGGAAATTACCCATTTTCCTCAGTAAAGCGGCTCAATGCAATTCGTGTTGGAGAAATTATCAATCCGGCCATAAAAAAAATGTCCCGAAAGCCGCGTATGGCTTTCGGGACATTTCTGATATTCCGGCTTCTCGATCAATGACCGGTCATCAGCGCGGGATCTTTCTGCCGGACATCGTCCTCCCCGGAAGATGCCGTCTTGGGCTTGCGCAGGATCAGACTGATAACGACCCCGGCAGCGGCAATGCAAGCCGTAAAGAAGAAGACATCATTATACCCCATGACCGCGGCGACCAGCGGATTGCCACCCTTACCCGCTTCCGCCATATGATTGGTAATCTGTGTGGTCAGATATCCGGTCATACCGGCAACGGCGAAAGAAACGATGACCTGCTGCGCCGCAGTTGTCAGCGGTGTAACGCGTCCGACCAGATGGCGCGGCGCGGCGTTAAGCACATGCGTATTCACCGGCATCATCGTGAGGCCCATGCCCAGGCCCATAAGTCCGAGGCAGAGCATAATGTGCGGCAGACTTGTATCGACGGTAATGCCCGACAAAATGAACAATCCGGTTGAGATGATGGACAGCCCGACAAAGGCCAGCGGCCGCGCGCCGATCTTGTCAAACAGCCGTCCGCCAAGCGGCATGCCGATTCCTGAAGCCAGCGCCTGCGGCAGAAGAATCAGTCCGGTCTCCAGCGAAGTGTAATGGCGAATGTTCTGCAAATACAGCGGCACGAACAGCATCGAACCGAACAAGGCGGCCTGGGTTACCCAAGCCAGGAAGATGCCCCGGGAAAAATCGGAAGATCCGAAGACGCGCAGTTCAAGCAGCGGATTCTTTTGCCGCAGCTCCACAATAATGAACAGGAGCAGTGCGGTCCCGCCAACAGCCAGGCCGGTTATCGCCGGTGTCGTGGACCATCCGGTGCTTCCGCCTTCATTGACACCGTACGCCAGCATGGAGAATGCGATCGGCGCCAGAATGATGCCGAGAATATCGAGATGCGGCGGCGTTTCATTCCGCTCTGTCTTCGGCAAATATTTGATGCCCAGCACGACGGCGAGAATGCCGATCGGAAGGTTGATCAGGAAAATCCAGTGCCAGCTCACATATTCAATCAGCCAGCCGGATAGAACGGGGCCCAGCGCCGGTGCAAGCAGCATCGGAATTCCCAGCATACCCATGATGGAGCCTCTCCGCTCCGGCGGAGCGAGCCGGAATACCATCGCCATCCCGATCGGAGCGACCATCCCGCCGCCCAACCCTTGGATGACGCGGAAGAGAATAAGCTGAGTCGACGTCTGGGATAGGGAGCATAGTACCGATCCAATAACGAACATGATGACCGTCCCTATAAATATGCGTTTGGCGCCGAATCGGTCGGTCATCCAGCCGGCCAGCGGAATAACGGCGGACAACGCAAGCGTATAGCCCGTAATCGCCCACTGTACGGTTTTGAGACTTGCACCAAAATAATCAACAAGAGCTGGAACAGCCACATTAACCACCGTGCTGTCCAGAATAACCATAATCATCCCGACTATAATCGCCAGCAGTGGCGGAATAATCGCTTTAAGCGAAAAAGCCTCCTTTTCGGCAGCGGAATTCGTCTGTCTAGTATGTTCCATTAATCTCCACTCTTTCTATATAGGTTTGCTGTTTAATTCTCATATTTGTGAAAATAATGGTCGAATAAATGATCGACCTGATCGTCAAACGGAGGCAGATGCCCGAAAGGCGCGCTTTCTCCTTCGTCATCCGGTTGTCCGCACGAGTACATGATAACCGGCATTAATACAGCACCGTAAAGTTGAACCATCATCATGTTGAGGCGCTCTTCATTCTGCTCGCCGGTCATCTCTCGCAGCGCGTTCAACGTTTTTTGTCTCTTCATCGTTTTGCTGTATTGAGAGTACTTATGGAGAGAACCCATAATGACCGGGCTTTGGTCCATCATGTGCCTCGCCAGCCCCGGATACTGCAGAAGATGGCCGATATACTGCTTGAGGAACATTTTCAGCCGTTCTTTGGGCGGCAGGCTGTCATCCTCAAGCGCTTGAAACGCGGCATCAAATTTGGAAATCAGCGTACGAATCGCCTCGCCGAGCAGATTATCTTTAGACCGGTAGTAATAATTGACTAGTGCCAAGTTGACCTTGGCCTTTGCGGAAATCCGCCTCAAGGTCACACCCTCAACTCCCTCCTCGCGAATCAAGTCGACAGTGGCGTCAAGAATTTGCTGCTTCGAATCTTTATCTGAAGAAGCCTCAGGCTCTTGTTCCATATTGTGGTATGCTCTCCTTCCTGCCGCATTTATTAAACCACGATTTAAACAATGTTTAATACGTTGTTTAATATACTGTGTATGTAGCCGATTGTCAACTTTGAAGAAGACGAGCGACCTTTTAATTCGGTCGCTCGTCTTCTTCACTGATAGTATTCCCCGGCGGCTTATTGTTCTAACAGCGTAACCCGGTTTTTGCCGTTTGCCTTCGAATGATACAGAGCGTCATCCGCCAGCTTGTAAATATCCTTTTCCTTCAGACCGTCCACCTTGACTGCCGCAACTCCCACAGAGACCGTCAAGCAGCCGAAGACCGGACTCATTTCATGCCGTATCCTTAATTCTTCTATGCTTCTTCTGATCGCTTCGGCATATTCAAAAGACTGCCCCGGCGTCAGACCGGAGACGATAATGCCGAATTCCTCTCCTCCGAGCCGGAATACGAAGTCGCTCGCCCGATTGGCATGCTCTTTGATCGTAGCCCCCAGCTGGCGCAATACGTTGTCGCCCTCATAATGCCCGTACGTATCGTTATACTTTTTGTAGAAGTCAATATCAAGCATGATATAAGTCAGATACCCTTTATCCCTCTGGGCCCGGCTCACTTCTCTGTTAAAGATTGTATTGAAATACCGCCTGTTGTAAAGTCCCGTCAATTCATCGGTAATGGACAGCTTTTCGATCAACCGGATATTCTTGTTCAGTTCATCATTATTGAGTTCCAGTTCGCGGGTCCGTTCAATGACGAGTTCTTCCAGATGCTCCTTGTGCCGTCTTACCTCTTCTTCGGCCTTCGTTCTCTCGGTAATATCCTTAACCGTCCCCTGAACCGCAGGCTTGTTCAAATAATTGATCAGACTGACTTTATGAATGACATAAATCTCTTTTTTGCCGTCTTTATGCAGTAATCTCGTTTCGTACTCGCCGGGAGCGGTCTTCCCCTCAATTCTTCTCTGGTAGTAACTCAGCGCCTTATCCCTGTCTGCGGGAACGATAAATTTCTGAAAAGGCTGATCGATCATCTCCCCGATTTTATAGCCGAGCATCTGCGCCAGCGCCTCGTTGACATATTTGCATCTCTTGTCCTGAACAATGAATATACCATCCAGCATGTTGTTGACCAGCTCGCGGTACTTCTCCTCCGAACGCTCCAGATCCGAATACAGGCTTGCATTCTCAAGCGAGAATACCATTTCTCTTGATAGCAGATTGATAATCTTCATTCTCTCTTTCGTAAAGACGCCCGTAATGAGGTTGTTCTCCAGATAGATAATCGCAACCGTTTTGTTATGGTTGATCAGCGGCATGCATACGAGAGATTTGGGTCTATGCCGTAAAATATAAGCATCATTTACAAACCGGGTTTCGGAAAAAGCGTCGTTATAAATCAGAGTCTCCTTGCTCTCCTCCACATAATTGAGAATAGAATCCGGAAGATTGAGCTCGTTTGAAACTTTATGCAGCATAACCGAGATTTTATCCTCTTCCGGCTTATACTCTCCCTCTACAAGAAGCTCCTCCTTGGATCTCATAAGAATGCAGCCTCGTTGGGCTCCCGCATTTTTTATGACGATTTCCATCATCGCTTCCAGCAGATTATTCAAATCGATCTCCTTTGAAATGGCCTGGGAAGCCAAGAGAATCGAATTCAAATCAATGCTCTCGGTAGTGTCCGTTACCGATCTTCCGAGCGAGAATTCCTGTTTGTGCTTCACGATATCCGTGTACTGCTCATTAATATGCTTGATTTTCCCTTTGGCTCCCCACACGGAATAGTAATATAAGGACTGTCTGAACAGATACGAGGCAAACTCTTTGAAATTTCTATTGTTATAAAACTTGGCGGCCAGTTCATAGGTCAGCGCTTTATAACGGACGAAATTGCTCTTTTCACTTGCTTCTATGGCGAGATCGTAGTATTTACCGGCCATTTCGGCCTTTCCCGAGATTCTTGCCCATTCGGCTTTCATCAACCATTCGTGCTGCCGGAAGTTTTCCGGACAATGAATGGCCCATTTTTTGACTCTGCCGTATTCCTTGCGCATTCTTGCCTTTGCCTTCGCTTTTTCATAAGCGTTCAAGTCCTTATAGCAGTAGGCCAGGTTCAAGAATGTATACAAGGAGAACTCTTCCATAAAAGCAGAGCCTGCTAGGGTGCCGATGATTTTGTACGCCTTGTCCATATAGGCCAAAGAATCGCCGTAGCATTCATAGGTAAACAGCAGCTTCATCTTGTAGATGTAGTAGATGGCGATTCCCGAATAATACTTGGCCTCTTCAAGCTGCCGCAAATAGGCTTCTTCACTGAAAGTCTCGCTGTTGAACGTCAGAGGATCCTTCAGCTCTCCCGCAAGATTAAGATATTGCTGCCTGGAGAGTTTCGCCGTCGCAAGCGCTTCCTTGTATTTCGTATTTTCGATCATCGCAATATATCTTTCGCTGTCATGAAGATTGGTCGCAATGTCCATCGTCGGATTCCAGAGATTGATATAGAAGCAGGCATGGGCCAGATACAGCAGATCTCCCGTTCTCAGGCTGGAGTCAATTGATTTGCCGAACCAGTCATGCAGGGTGTCCCAGGGTTCATTCCATGCATGGCAGAACAGGGTATATAATACATGCGCCGCCCCTCTCCACTGCATATCATTGAATTTATCGTTGATTCTGATCCCGAGTCTCCCGAAATCAAAAGCCCCTTTAATATCGCCGAAGCCGGACAGCAAAATGGAATAACCGATAAAAGCGATGGCCGATTCCGGACAATTTCCATACTTCAGGGTCAATTCGGCTTTTTTCAGCACGATCAGGGCAAAGAGATTGGTCTCTCCCGAGATAAACGCCGGAGGGAAGATATTGATCAGCAGCCGCATAATAAGCTTGATTTGTTCGTCTTTCATTTCGGGCTTATCGAAAATCTCTTCGATCGTCAGCCCTCTCAGGCCGGCTTTAACCTTCATAAATTCCTTTAACACAGATGCTAAACCTGGTTTATCCGGTATTTGGATTCCCAACTCTTTAAGCCCTTGCTTCCCGGACTTTATCGATTCCTTCATCATGCCCAAATAGGTATAATGGTTGGCCTGCATCTCATAGACTTGGGCTGCGGCAACGTTGTCGTTGGTATATTCCAGAAGCGTCTTGCAAGCCTGGTCCGCCACCTCGACATGATGGGTCAAATATCCGCATTCGGCATACAATTTGTAAATTTCGGCGGTTTGCCGCTCTTCGTTCTCCCAGGAATTTTTCGTCAAAAGGTTAACGGCCGCATGCAGAAAAGCAAACGCTGCATCAAAGCCAAAAGTTGCCTTCGCTTTTTTCGCAGCTTTCAGATTGAGCCGGATAACCTGATTGATTTCATCCTTTTCGATGACAAAATCAATTCCCTTATTAATATGCGTTGCAATATCAACGATTTTGTCTTCAATTTCTGCAGGGGCCAGATGCGAGAGCAGCAGTCTGCCTATTTTCAAATGCAGCTTCTTGCTCGTTTCGGCATCGATCATCTGATAAAAAGCCTGCTGAATCCGGTCGTGCTGAAATCTGAAACGGATGTTGATCTGGGGAACAGCTTCTTCCTTCTCTTCAAGGATGTTCGACAGAATGGCATAATTCGTATCGGCAGGTAGGATAAGGTCTTCACCCACAGCGTTAATGAGCGATTTGGCAATAACCGGCTGCTCCATTTCACCGATCAAGGACAGCATGTTAAAATCGAACAGGTTCCCGATGGAAGCGCATAGTCTCAGAACTTTTCGGTCTTCTTCAGGCATAGTCTGCAGCTTTGTCATCAGGAACTCGACGACGTTGTCGTTAATATGCAAATCCGCAATGCGTGCAGACTCCCACTGCCATACGCCTTCCAGGTCATCGAAATATATGAAGCCGTTCTTATATAATTCCTTCAAGATTTCGTTTATAAAAAACGAGTTGCCTTTCGTTCTCGCATAGAGGATGTCCGAAAGCTCCTGAACTCTGTCCACGCCGGTATAAAGCGTATCGGCAATTAGATGCTGCACATCCCGGGAGGACAGGGAACCCAGAACGATTTTTCCCACCGTCCTGCTTTTTTCAATTTCGCTTATGGAGACAAACAGGGGATGGCCTTGAGGCATCTCGTGCTGCCTGCACGAGCATATGATGAATAATTTGGACAAATGATTGCTGAGCGCCAGCTTCTCCATGAGCTGCAAGTTGGACAAATCGGCCCACTGAACGTCATCCAGAAACAAGACCAAAGGTCTTTCATAATTGGTAATGCCCGCAACAAAGTTGACGAAAGTCATAAAGAACCGGTTCGTTTCCTCAACGGGATTCAAGTGCTCCATTTCCGGTTGAACGCCGATCAGCTTCTCCAGTTCCGGGATCAGGTTTGTAATCAGCTTCCCGTTGCCGCCCAGAGCGGTTATTAAGGATTTCGCCACTTTCTTTTTATATTCTTCTTCCGGGCTGTCAAGCAGCTGATTGATCAACTTTTTGAAAGCCTGAACGATCGCACTGTAGGGGATATTCTTGTTGTACTGATCGAACTTCCCTTCCACGAACAGCCCTTTATCCTGGCTGATATAAGGGTGAAGCTCATTGACCAGCGCGGTCTTGCCTGCGCCTGCGTCCCCGGATATCAACATGAGCTGCGGGTTGCCTCTCACGGTTGTTCGAAACGCATTCACCAGGCTGTTCAGTTCCTCTTCCCGCCCGTAGATTTTTTGCGAAATCCGGAAGATGTTCAGCTTATCCTCTTTGGCTATTTCAAAATCAGGGACTCCGGCCAGGCATTTCTTCAAATCCGCTTTGATGCCGTAGGTGCTTCTGTATCTGTCTTCCGGCGACTTTTCCATGAGCTTCATAATGACGGCGGATAAGGACTGGGACACCCTGCCCCCGGTCAGCTGATAAGGAGAGACGGCTTCCTTTGCGATAATGGAATAAATCTGCTCCAGCATATCGGCGGATTCAAAGGGCTTAACGCCGGTAACCATCTCGTACAAGACGACGCCCAGCGAGTAAAAATCCGTTCGGTAATCGACGTTCCGGTTCATCCGGCCGGTTTGTTCCGGAGAAATATACAGCAGGCTTCCTTCCAGAACGCCGCTGTTTTGGAATTCCCGCTTTTCTTTCGTCAGCTTTACCGCCAGATCGAAATCGATCACTTGTACAACGTCTTTTTCCTCGTCCCATATCAAGTTGGAAGGTTTAATGTCTTTGTGTATGACCATGTGATCATGGATGGCTCCAATAATATCGACGATCTTGATCACGAGACGCAAAAGAGTATGCTGGTCCGGCTTATCGCCTGCCATGATCCGCTTCAGGGACTTTCCCTGTATATCTTCCAGTACCATGATGAAGAAACCGTTCTGCTCTTGCAGTTTAAGGGGCTTTATCACCCCTTCAACGCTTCCGCTTAATTCCCTGAGCATCTTGTATTCCTGCTTGAACCGCATAACCTCTTCAGGTCCGGTAAATTCCGATTTCAGGACCTTCAAAATAACCGTATCCCGGGAGAGTGCGTCTCTGCATCTGTACACTGATTTTCTGTCATTGTCGGAGATCGTTTCCAGTATTAGATAATTCTCAATCGCAGTCATACCCAGTCCACCTTTTAAGCGTTATCTCCCGCAACTTCGAAATCGGCGTCAAAATTGAAAATATAAGCAGCAATCAGCCATATTATCCAGCAGTTAACTCCAAAGAACAAATATCCGAAATAACCCAAAATGGGCATTTCCGAAAAAATATGTATTTTGTCGAGATAAGGAACGGAATACTTCCAATAATTCGGATTGGTAGGCAAGGAATCATGGAACCATTCGCTTCCGAAATTCCAGAACTCCCAGAAGAATCCGTTAAACAAGGTAGCTAATGCAATCAGAATGATGGAAGACCAATCGCCATTTTTGATCGGAGTAAAAGGAGTCCAGTACCCCGTTAAGGCCATGGTAGCGGACAGGAGAGGAACAAGAGCGACCCAGAGTACCCAGAACAGCGCGTAAGGATAGTATCCCATCCCGAAAGCGAGTCCCAGCCCCAGGACATAATATATTAGAAGAAATTTAGTATTCACGGAAAATTTGGGGCCGTTCCGGTATCGGTTTCTGAACCCCTTGAATGTCTTCAGCAGCAGATACCATTCAAAAACGGCGGGCAGAACGGTGGTATAAGACAAGGAGAACCAAAATACATTCCCGAAATTCGTAAAGACTTCATTGTTCGGATAATACCAGTTCTCGATGACAAAGAAATTCAAGAACTCGAAGGCAAACCAGCTGAAGCAGGAAACGACGGCAAGAAGCTGCATGACTTTCGGTTTTTTGGAGACGATCGAGTTCCCGTGATTCCGCTTATATACGATACCGTCCAGAATCAATATAAAAGCCCACCATAGCGGGACAAACGTATAGTATTCGAAAGAGATGAAAAAATGAACGCGCGCCCACATGAAAAACCAGCTGAGTCCCAGCACCGGCAGGCTCCACCAGAACCACACGGGGAACGGTGTCTTCTTATCCGGTTCCGCTTGAGCGTCGGTATTTTTCTTAAAGCCGAAAAGTCCCGGAAAGATCAAAAACAAGGCTATGAACAACGCTACCAATGAAGCCAGGGCAAAATACAGCGCGTTGAACCCCGGGTCCGCCTCTGCAAGCTTCGCGGGGAAATCGCCGTATCCAGGCGGAAGGCCCTTCCACCTCACCACACTTCCTATGTACGGCAAAATAAAAATCAAGCTGAAAGTAATAATTAGTATAAACTTTTTTTGCCAATTTTTCATCATTCATCTCAACCTTTCCTATCGAGCCCGATACATAAGTGCTTTCATTCTCTATAACGGTATAACCGGGAATGCTGTGAATAGTTACTGCTCGAATTTTGTAGAATATGCAAAGCTTGTAGAGATATTCGATATTTCTCCGATCAATCCCTGCCTCAGAGCTGTTTCTTCCCTAGTATGTGCCTTTGGAAAGTCGACTTCATATTTTTAGATAAATCAAGGATATATCTTTATATTTTATGGTTTTTCGTAAAAACATTTACGATATTTAATGTATAATCTACAAGCCATGGACGAATCCGGAACGATCGAGGGATATACCGTCAAGATCAACCGGGCCAAGGCAGGCTACAAGCTGCTCGCGTTCGTATTGGTCGTCATCGACCGGACGGAGCAGATTCCGGCCTTTCGCGCATTCGTATCAGACTGCGCCGAGGTGCTGGAGTGCCACCATCTTGCCGGCGAATATGATTATTTGCTTAAGGTTCTCGTAGAAGACACCGGAGAGCTTGAGAAATTTTTGTCCCACACGCTGAAGAGCGTCCCGGGAGTAATCAGAAGCAATACCATGATTTCCCTGTCTTCTCTTAAAGAGAAGTGGAACAGGTGAACGGGAGGAACACATGATAGTACGGGGATTAAAATGGGGACTTCTGCTTCAGCTTGCCGTGGGTCCGGTCTGTCTGTTTATTTTTCGCGCCGCTTCACTGCAGGGCTTCGGCGCAGCCGAAGCTGGAGTCGCCGGTGTATCGCTGGCCGATGGTCTCTTTATTCTTGCCGCGCTGCGGGGCGTAGGGCTGTTAAGCACCAGCCGGAAGCCCGGCAGCACTTTGTATCTAGTAGGCGCGGGCACTCTCATCCTATTCGGCTTCGATATGATCGCCGGAATGTTCGACTTCAGCCTGCTTCCCGCCATCCCGATTGCAGAAGGCTCCGGCAGCGGCGGCATGTTCATCCGCGCCTTTCTGCTGACCGCATCCAATCCGCTGACGCTACTCTTCTGGACCGGAATCTTTTCAGCCAAAATGATAGAGCTCAAGCTGCGCAGCGGCGAGCTTCTTCAATTCGGGATCGGCTGCCTGCTTGCGACCGTCCTGTTTCTGACGGGGGTTTCGCTGCTGGGGCATTTGGCCCACCCTCTCGTCACGCCCATGACCGCAAAATGGCTGAACTTTTTGACCGGTATCCTGTTTCTTTACTTTGCCTATCGGCTGGTCGTTAAATGGATCTTCAAGCCCGCGGAGCCCACAGCATAATGCAAACTCCGGCCAGGCAGACCGCGGCGCCGATCCAATCGTACAGGTCTGGCGTTTTTTTGTCGACAAGCCACCCCCATAGCACAGCCAGCACAATGAAGACGCCGCCATAAGCTGCATAGACTCGTCCAAATCCGGGGAAATGCTGAAAAGTCGGTATGATTCCGTACACGATAAGGATGAGCGCTCCCGCTATCCCGAACCAGAGCGGCTTCGATTCCCGCAGCCACAGCCACACCAGGTAACCGCCGCCAATTTCCGCAAGTCCTGCCAAAATAAACAGCAGTATGGATATTGCCATTTGATTCCCTCCTGCTACCGGATATAACGGATGAAGCAATAATCATTTCCCACCCGATACCAGTATTCACTTCGATTTTATTTGCTTATTTCGCGCTTTTTTCAGAAAATCCTTTATAATGTCACATTTCAGCGATTTTTAGCGTTAATCCATCGCAGATATTGTCATCCGACATAAAACATTTGGTTGAAGCTTGCACCGCCTTTTGACATAATGAGTGAAATAGACAGTTTATTACGTCCGGTAAGGGCGGCATGACATGAAGACAAGGGGGAAGCATCATTGAAAGGAATCATTACTGTACTCGGTAAAGACAAAGTCGGCATTATCGCCAAGGTATGTACATATCTGGCGGACCGCAATGTGAACATTCTGGATATTTCGCAAACGATCGTCCAGGATTACTTCAATATGATGATGATTGTCGATATTTCCAAAGCGGCAAAATCCATTGAAATTCTGGTAGAGGAACTTCAGCATATTGGTGAGGAAATCGGCGTGGAAATCAAGCTGCAGCATGAGGATATTTTCAATATCATGCACCGAATTTAGGAAGCTTTAGCCGATACATTCTGACTTATCAAAGATAAATGCAAGCAGGAGGGTTACCATGATTTCACGGATGGAAGTACAAGAAACGAATAAAATGATCCACGAGATGAACCTGGATGTGCGGACCATTACCATGGGCATCAGCCTGATGGACTGCGCACATACGGATCTTCGCGTGTTTAACCAAAAGGTTTATGACAAGATTACCAAATCCGCAGAGAAGCTGGTTAAGACCGGTGAAGATCTGGAGAAACAGTTCGGCGTGCCGATTGTCAACAAACGGATTTCGGTTACCCCCATTTCCATTGCGGCGGGTTCCCTGAACACGGACAGCTATGTGCCGGTTGCGGAAATTTTGGACAAGGCGGCCAAGGAGGTCGGGGTCAACTTCATCGGCGGATTCTCCGCGCTTGTGCAGAAGGGCTGCACCACGGGTGACCGCAAGCTGATCGAGAGCATTCCCGAGGCGCTTGCCGTAACGGAAAGAGTATGCTCCTCCGTCAACGTTGGCTCGTCCCGCAGCGGTATCAACATGGACGCCGTCAAGCTGATGGGCGATATTATCCGCCAGACCGCAGAGCGTACGGCGGATCGCGACTCTATCGGCTGCGCGAAGCTCGTCGTCTTCTGCAACGCCGTTGAAGACAACCCGTTCATGGCCGGCGCCTTCCACGGCGTAGGCGAACGGGAATGCGTTATCAACGTGGGCGTCAGCGGTCCCGGCGTCGTCAAACGGGCCCTGGAAGAAGTAAAGGGCCGGGACTTCGAAACGCTGTGCGAGACAATCAAGCGGACCGCTTTTAAGGTAACCCGTGTCGGTCAGCTCGTAGCTCAAGAAGCATCGAAGCGTCTCGGCGTGCCGTTCGGCATTATCGATCTCTCCCTCGCGCCGACACCGCTGATCGGGGATTCGATCGCGGAAATCTTCCAGGTGATGGGCCTTGAAGAAGCCGGAGCGCCCGGAACGACGGCGGCGCTCGCCATCCTTAACGACAACGTCAAGAAAGGCGGCGTCATGGCCTCCTCCTATGTGGGCGGCCTAAGCGGCGCATTTATTCCCGTCAGCGAAGACCACGGCATGATCCAAGCCGTGCAGCGTGGGGCGCTGACGCTGGAGAAGCTCGAAGCGATGACCTGCGTCTGTTCGGTCGGACTCGATATGATCGCCATTCCGGGCGACACATCCAAAGAGACGATCTCCGGCATCATCGCCGACGAAGCCGCGATCGGCATGGTCAATAACAAGACGACGGCCGTACGCCTCATTCCCGTGATCGGCAAGGGAGTCGGCGAGATGGTCGAGTTCGGCGGACTGCTCGGCTATGCTCCGGTTATGCCCGTCAACTCCTTCAACTGCGCCGACTTTATCGACCGGGGCGGCCGGATTCCCGCCCCGATTCACAGTTTCAAGAACTAAAGCCGGACACCTGCTTACGGTCCGGCCAAGCGCGGCGGGCTGCCAAGTCGCCGCTGAGAAAGATCAAACGCCTCCGTTCCATCGCTGAATGCGATAGAACGGAGGCGTTTTTTTGATTTTGGACAAGTAGAACCTGCTCCGACTTTCTTTAGGAAAAGACTCTAGAATGGAGTGGAATCCACCCGCACCAGAATTTCCTGGTATGTTCATGTCCGGGCCGCTCGCGAATTCACGTTTACCCTCTGCCCTCTCCCGGTCTTTGTCGTCTCACTTCTACGCGGACCCGTTGTTTCGTGCGAACAAACCGCCAGCCTGTCAGCACAGCCGCCGCCAGACAGATCGACGCCGAAGTGATGAAGACGACATGCATGCCCGCCAGAAAAATATCGGGACGTCCCTTAATCAGGCCCGTCACACGGTGGCCCGCCATGTCGCTCATCACACCAAACAGCGTGGTGGTGGCTATCGTAATGCCGACGACCATGCCGATATTGCGCACCAGCGAATTCACGCTGCCTGCCGAGCCAAGCTGGGTGCGCGGAACCGTCGACATGACCAGAGAATTATTCGGAGACTGGAACAGCCCGCTGCCGACTCCGAGCATCGCGATCCATACTCCGACGATCGCAATCGTGCTTCCAGCATGAAGCTGGGCCAGTCCGAATTGGGCGATCACCATAACGACCAGTCCGGCAAAGGTCAGCAGCTCCGATCCGATCTTGTCTGACAAAGCGCCGCTGAGCGGTGCGATCACGACCATGGAGATCGGGAACAGCATGAGCAGGAATCCCGCCGACGAGGGAGACAAGCCAAGCATGTTCTGCGTATAGAACGGCGAAATGATGTTAAAGCAGAAGTTTGCGGCAAATACGAGAAATCCGCAGAGAATGCTGAGCGAGAACAGCGGATTCTTAAACAGATTAAGCTGCAGCAGCGGTTCGGGCTTGCGCAGCTCCACCCAGAGAAACGCCGCAAAGGCCGCCGCCGCGGCGAACAGCGACAAGATGATGCCGGGATTGCCGTAGCCGCTCTCCTGGCCGAGCAGCAGACCGGCGAACAGTGAGACGATTAAGATGGCGAACAGCAGGCTGCCGGTGCTGTCGATTCGGGCTTTAACCCGGACCAGATCCTTCGGGAGAAGCCTCCAGCCAAGGCCGATCGCAATCAGGCCGATAGGCACGTTAACCCAGAATATATATTCCCAGCCCAGATTCGCGACAATAATGCCTCCGAGACTGGGACCGGCTATGCTGCCGAGCGAGACGAAGGTGCCGATCAGACCGAGCGCCTTCCCTCTCTCGTTCGCCGGGAACAAATCCGTCACAATCCCCTGGCTGTTCGCCATGGTCATCGACGCACCTAGGGCTTGAATAACCCGTGAGACAATCAGCAACGGCAGTGTGCCGCTGAAGCCGCAGAGCAGCGAACCAACAATGAAGACCACCGTTCCGATCTTGAAAATCCGGATCTTTCCCGCGATATCGCCCAATCTACCGAAGAACAGAATGAACGAACAGATCGCCATTAAATAGCCGGTCGTGACCCATGCCACCTGGGCCATCGGCAGTCCTAATTTTCCGGACAGCACCGGAAGCGCGATGTTCACAATGCTTCCGTCCAACGTTGACATGAATGTAAACAAATTGAGGACGATCAGAATCAGCCAGCGCCGCTTCTGCACGCTTGCATCTTCCTGATAGGTCGCCTGATGTACCGAGCTCATTCTACCACCCCGTTAACCCGCACTCGCGATATTTAGTTGCACGCGCAACTATTCGACCTCCACAGTGTACTCCAATTTGGTTGCGTACGCAACTGATTTGCGGTAGAATTTTTGATAACGTATCTATACCATCACCACTGGCTGAGGCCGGTATACATCGCGCCTACCCGAGCGCACTTTCGCCCTCAGAACAAAGGAGCTCTCCATGAATCCGAACGACACCTTCAGAAAAGAACCGCTTGGAAGGCTGATCTCCTATATTCACCGCTCCCAGCAGAAGTACCTGTCCCGCTCGCTAGGGGAATACGGCATCGGCGGAGGCGGACAGTACAGCTTCCTCAAAGCGATTCTCCAATCGCCGGGGACGACTCAGGAGCAGCTGACCTGCAATCTCAAATTCGATAAAGCTACTACAGCCCGCTCGGTGAAGCAGCTTGAGGAAGCCGGGTATATTGAACGCCGCACCGATCCGGACGACAGGCGCAGCTATCTGCTGTATCCTACGCCCAAGGCGCTGGAATTCCATCCGGTGCTTCAGCGCTTCCTGGATGATTCGAACGCCAAGATGACGCGGGATTTGACCGATGAAGAGGAGCGGCAGCTCATCCTGCTGCTTCAGAAAATAAGGCTCGATTTTTGAGCCTATATCCTGGAAGGAGAATAAAGCCATGTCCGGCGGCGTCTGCCCCTTCGGGCTTGCGCGCAAACTTGAAGTCTACCTCGACGTGTCGATGAAGCGCTTTGAGACCGTTTTTCCCGCCTGCGGAAGCACGAACTCCGCCATCGAACTGACACTCGGGGAGCTGGAGGAGTACTCCGGCGGCCTCGCTTGGGTGGATGTATGCAAAGACTGGGACACCTTATCGGAATCCGACAGCGGACAAGCCTCCTGACCGGGAAAGGCGGGCAGGGAACCGACATTTCACAAACATTAAGACAAAGGACGGAATCCTTAGGATTCCGTCCTTTGTCCGTTATTTATGCGCCGCCGCTTTCGTCTCGGGCGTAATGGAGCCGTATACAACCTTTCCGGTGTTGACGTCCTTCATCCAGTTCATGGGGAAAGCTTGAAAAGCGCTGAATACCGCGTCGAGCCCGAAAAGCGGGCCCCGCGGCCGGTTAAGCCACGAAGCCCGCTTTATATTCCTGGACCGTCACGCTGCTGCGCAGCGGACGGGCAAACTTCCGACGGGGAGCAGGAGATGGAGGTGAAGAAACGTTGATATTTGGCGCACTGCTCCAGCAGTTTGCCGATCTCTCCCTTTCGCGCCAGCGCTGTCAGACCGGCGCGGGCCAGCCGCTCGCTCGGTCCGGGACCGATCGCGGCGCAGAGAACGATGGAGCAATCCTGCAGCAGCGCCACCGTCTCATCCAGAATCGTCTCCTTGTCCGCTTCCCCGCATTCGGCCTTGCCGTTGCAGTAAGCCTGAATCCGCCGAACGCCGAGCAGCTTCTGCTCTTGCCCGGACACCTCGTAGACAAGAAACTCGCGTGCATGGCCGAAATGCACATTCACCTGGCCCCCGCCGCGCGTCGCCACGGCGATGCGCAGACTGCCGCGCTCTCCTTGCTCTCCCGCATTGGATTCGCGCCGCTTGCGCTCCGCGGCCGTCCGGTCCAGCCGGATAAGCAGCTCCTCGCGTGCTGCCGGGTCGTATTCCCGGGCCGGCGTGTTATCAGTCTTGACGCCAAGATCATCGCCAATCAGCCCGACCGCATCGGCGCGGCATTGGCGGCAATGCCGCATGACCGGTATAACCGCCTCGCTGCGCGCCTGCACCTGAAGCATCAGCGAAGAAGCGGGCTCCTTGCGTCCTTCTTTCTCATATACGCTGCCCGGCGAGAGAATCAGCGGCATAATATTATGGGAGGAAGCCCCTGCCGCCTTGACCGCCTCGGTCACCTTGATCAGATGGCTGTCATTAACGCCGGGAATCAGCACAGAATTGACTTTGACCTTTACGCCGCGCTCTGCGATCCGCCGGATGCCCTCCAGTTGGTTGTGCAGTAACAGTTCTGCAGCGTCCCTGCCCCTGTAGGCCTTGCCTCGGAAGAACACGGCGCGGTATACCTCCGCACCGATCTGCGGATCGACGGCATTGACCGTGACGGTCACATGGGCGATGCGATGCCTGACGATATCCTCCGAATAATCGGGCAGCTTCAGCCCATTGGTACTAAGGCACAGTTGCAGATCGGGCAGGCCTTCGGACAGCAGGCCGAAGGTTTCGAACGTCTCCCGCGGATTGGCCAGCGGATCACCGGGTCCCGCGATGCCGACCACGGTCAGCTGCGGCAGCGAAGCCAGCGTACTGCGCACCTTGGCGTAAGCCTCCTGCGGCGTAAGTACCTTGCTGACGACGCCGGGGCGGCTCTCGCTGACGCAGTCGTATTTGATATTGCAATAATTGCAGTTGATATTGCATTTAGGCGCTACCGCCACATGCATGCGGGCAAAATAATGATGCGCCATCTCGTCGTAACAAGGATGGCGTGATTCGTTCGCCAACGCAAACACCACCTTTTCGTTAATTTGTCCAGCGTCTCCCTTCACCGCGAAGACGATACCCCGATCCGGTACGTTAGAGCTTGGCGGCGATTGTCCGCCGCAGCCAGACAAGAAATGCATAATGTATCGCCCGCGGAAGCGACCGGATCGTTCCGATCATTTCCCACGGAAGCGGGCATCTCATTCGATTGACTCTGCCTATGAAGTCTTGTCCGTCGTCAGTCCGGCTTAAGCGGACATGAAACAACCCTCCTTTCCATTTCAGAAATCCGGTCTCCCGGATGACGATTCGCATTATTCTCAAAAAAAGACTTGAAACGAGCGGCAGTGCCGTTCACCTCAAGCCTCCGGTAAACCGGTTGGCTCTGGAATTTGAGTTGTCTGCATGTGCCATAGCGGATGACCATAATCGTGAATCAATTCACATTCCATTCCGGATCGGCACGCTGTTTTCATGTAAAATCTCCGAAGCATATCTCGATAGAACAACATCATCTGGAATCCGATAACCCGTTAAAGCAACAAAAGCCGGACAACTGCCGCTGCAGTCATCCGGCTTCCTTACATTCGGTCGGCCGTATTCGTTATCCTATAAACCCCATATGTTTAGGGTATTATAGAACGAGCCCCAGTTTCTGTCAACGGCGAAAGTAACAAATGCATAGAAAAGCAGTGGCGGGCGGCAATCAGTGACTGATGAATGTTCTTGATTCCGTCAAATTCAGATTCTTATCCAGCCAGTAAATCTATTGACAAAAAATCGAAGACAAATCTAAACTGTATAAAACTTATGAGAAAAATAGGATTTATTGAACGAACAGGGGGTTATACTTTCATGGCAACCAGGAATATCCCGGTTTTGCTGCTCGTCTGCTTACGTTTATCCGGCATCGCCCTGCTCTGTATTCTGTGGGAGGTTTTGCCGAGAAGCGGGCTCGTGAATCCGACTTTCTTCCCGCCGTTGTCCGCGGTGCTGCAGGAGATCGCGGCTCTTCTGCGGGACCAGCATCTCCTTGGCCATACGATAGCCACACTGTGGCGTGTGGTTGCAGGCATTGGGCTGGCAGCACTGGTAGCCGTGCCGGCAGGTGCGATTCTCGGGTATTGGCTGCCCGGCCTGGCTGCAGGACTGAACCCGCTGTTCCGCATTCTGGCCCAGGTCAATCCCTTTTCGCTCATGACGGTATTTCTGCTGTTCTTCGGGATCGGGGAAAAGGCGAAACTGATCATCGTCGCCTGGGTGGCGTTCTGGCCTCTGCTTCACCATGTCATTGTCGGTGTGCAGAATTTAGATGCGGACCTGCTGAAAGCGGCGCGCAGTATGGGAACCACTCCCTCGCAGCTATTCCTGCGGATCATATTGCCGGGGGCGGCTCCCTCTATTTTGCTGGGGGTCCGTACGTCGATAATATTGCTGTTGGCTATTCTGGTGGCCGGAGAAATGCTGGGAGGCTTGGCCGGTCTCGGCTGGCTGCTTCATTGGTCCAGCAATTATTACTCATCTCCTTATGCCACAACGCCAATCTTTGCCGTTGGGCTTTGTATTTCTCTGATTGGCGTCGCTCTGAGCGCCGTATTGCGCAAGCTGGAACGTGATCTGTTTTTCTGGAAGCCTGTTGAATCCGCGTGGAGTGCAGCGCCCGCCCCCCGGACGCTGCGAAGCAGGCCAAACCGTATTTTTGCAGTTACCGTACTGTCCGCTATGTTGCTGCTTCTCGTAGCTGGTGGGGCATCAACAAGCCGGCTGAGCAAAACTAACGGCAGCTTCTCGGGAGAGGGCGATGTGCCTCAGCCCTCCGCCAGCGGGCACAGCGAGCACAGCGGCCATATGTCTCATGATCATTCGTTGCCTGCCGCCGGGCAATCCGGTCATTCAGGCCATACTGCGCCAACCGCTTCACCGGTACAGTCCGGACATCCGTGATAGACCTGGCGGCAATAAATTGTTTCGGGAGGAACATAAGTGAATGTGTTAACCAAGCTTAGCAAGCGTTATGCTGCCGTAATCGCCTTTCTCATCCTGTGGGAAGTCAGTGTAAGGTTCGAATGGGTAGACCCCCAATTCATTCCTCCTCTCACTCAGGTGCTTCAGCACATCGGCGAACAGGCGGCAACTGGAGCGCTGGCGCACCATCTGCTGATTAGTCTGGGGCGCGCCGCCGGAGGACTGGCCATCGCCCTGATTGCAGGTGTGCCGTTCGGAATAGCTCTGGCCGGCTGGCCCTACATGATCCGTATAGCCCTCGGGCCGGTGCTGGAGTGGCTCTCTCACATCAATCCGTTTGTTGTGTTTCACATCATCATCGTATTTATCGGAGCCGGCGAGCCCACGAAAGTCTCGATTATCGCCTGGGCTTGTATTTGGCCGATTATGTTCAGCACATTGTCCGGGATGATCCATGCCGACGCAGACATTGTCAAAGCGGCGCGTTCATTTGGGCTTAGACGCCTTCGGCTGACGACGAAGGTCCTGCTTCCTTTAGCCTTCCCCTCCATTTTGACCGGAACACGTCTAGCTGCGGGCTATGCGCTGCTGTTTCTGGTCGCGGCTGAAATGATGGGATCCACCTCCGGCCTGGGCTTCATGATTTATAAGGCGCAAGCCAATTATCAGATTGTGGAGATGTTCTCCGGAGTTTTGATTATTGCGGTCCTGGCCATCGTGCTGGACGGGATCATGTCAGCGGCAGGCAAACGGCTAGTCCATCCCGCTATAAAATAACAAATCATATAAAATGTTACAAATTTTCGAACTGGACGTTTTGTGTAATTTCATGCGTTGACAATCATGAAACTCTTAGAATAAGCTTTAATCCATAAATCTCATATGATTTATCGGATTAAAGAAAGTTGACCAGTTAGCTGGAGACTAACGTTCTTCCCCTCGGGAAGTTCGCTTAGTCTCTTTTTTTATACTCTACCGAGGCAGGTGATGAGGGCTGAATAGCTGCATCTTTTAATGTTAAATTTTTACTCAAATTAAAATTTTTAGGAGTGAGAGAAAATGGCAGATGGTAAAAAGAAATGGATTATTATTTCCGTAGTCGCCGCTTTGGTGGTTGGAGGAATCGGCGTGGGCAGCTACTTGGGGCAGACGAAGAAAGGAATCGGCATCCAAGGCGCCGCAGGGTTATCGACCTTAAAGAACGCAGGGTTTGACCCGGCCAAATCCGGCAAAAAAGTGTACACCATCAAAACCGACACCAAGGTCAATTGCTCCTCCACACCATGGGTGATTGCCGAGAAAAAAGGCTTTTTCGCGGAGGAAGGAATCAATGTGGAATATACCGGCGAGCTGACTACCGCACAAGTGCTTCCCTCCATCTTGAACGGAACGAACAATGTCTCTAGCACTCATGTTAACAATATTGCCACCTATATCGCCGGCGGGGCCAAAATCAAGGGCGTTACGATCGGCGGGGTCGAACCGACACCGGATGTGGATGAAAAATATCATCACATGAAATTCTATGTCAGCCCCAAGGCGGGTGTTTCTTCCCTGGAAGAGCTGATCAAGAAGAAGAAGGGTGAGAAAATCACGATCAATGGCACCGTACCGAGCTGCACAACCTTCATCGCCACCAACGCATTCGACCATCTGGGCTTCAGTCGTGATCAAATCAAGTTTGTCGCTTTCGAAAGCGACACGGCGGCCTTGCAGGCCAACCAGCAGGGCAATATTGACATCGTCGGCGTCCATCCACCCTTTTACAAGCTGGCAAAGGACTCCGGTCTGATCGAAGTTTTCGACACGGCGGATACCGGACTCGGCGAAGCTGCAGGCACAACCTTCTACTACTTCACGGAACAATTTATCAAGGATAATCCCGAAGCAATCCAAGGCTTTGTCAAAGCGATTAAGAAAGCGCAGGACTGGATCGTCAACCCGGAGCATGAGGAAGAAGCGATCAAGCTGACCGGCGACTATATCGGCCAACCGGTAAACGCCGTGCACTACTACTACACCGGCAAAGGATTCCAAGACAAGCTGATCCAGCCTTGGATTGATGACCTTGTCGTATCCGGAGCATTGAAGAAGGATCAGCTGAAGGTCGACGACCTGATCACCACCCAGTTTGACCCGAACTAAAATACCATCATGCAAAAAGAAATCGGCGTTTTTTCAACTGCTTAATTACAACCAATAGATAGGAGAACCCGATTATGACTAAAAAACTGAGACAAATCGCATTTTACGGCAAAGGAGGAATCGGCAAATCCACCACTTCGCAAAACACCCTGGCTCAGTTGGCCGTCAATTTCGGCCAAAGAATTATGATCGTGGGCTGCGATCCGAAAGCCGACTCCACTCGCCTGATTTTGAACACCAAAGCGCAGCAGACCGTGCTTGATCTTGCCGCCAAACTTGGAAGTGTAGAAGATCTGGAGCTGGAGGACGTAGTGTCCTCCGGCTTCGGAGGTATTCTCTGCGTGGAATCCGGAGGTCCGGAGCCGGGGGTGGGCTGCGCAGGCCGGGGAATCATTACGTCTATCAATTTTTTGGAGGAGCAGGGCGCCTATGATGATGTGGATATCGTCTCCTACGACGTGCTGGGCGACGTTGTCTGCGGCGGGTTCGCCATGCCAATCCGCGAGAACAAAGCGCAGGAAATCTATATCGTCTGCTCCGGGGAGATGATGGCCATGTACGCAGCCAACAATATCGCCCGCGGCATTCTGAAATATGCACAAAGCGGCAGCGTTCGGCTGGGCGGACTGATTTGCAACAGCCGCAATACAGACCGCGAGCAAGAGCTGATCAGCGAGCTGGCGCGTCGCCTGAATACCCAGATGATCCACTTTGTGCCGCGCAACAACGTGGTACAGCATGCCGAGCTGAGAAAAATGACTGTTACCCAGTACAATCCGAACCATTCGCAGGCCGAAGAATACAAGCAGCTAGCCGAGAAAATATTGCACAACGAGAAGCTGACCGTTCCCACTCCGATCGATATGGACGATCTGGAACGGCTGCTGATTGATTTCGGTGTGGTGGAGGATGAGGAGACGGCTCTGCAGACGCAAGCCTCTAAGTAAGGAGGATGGAAACGCAATGAAATGGATCATTTCGGTTCATCGGAAATTGTTAAGCTTTTATCTTTTTTTCCTGGTGCTGATCGTTTGGGAGCTTGCGCCGAGGCTGGGATTCGTTAGCAACGTATTTGTCCCACCCTTCTCGCGGATCGTGGAGACCGGAATCGAACTGGGACTGACGAACATTTTTCTCTACATTACCATCAGCCTGAAAAGAGTGTTTGTCGGCTTTGTCCTGGCTACCGTTTTGGCCCTGCCGCTTGGCTTTATTCTGGCCGGAGCCATGCCGAAGCTGGCCGCATTTCTCCACCCTCTGACCAAATTTCTCTCCAGCATCCCGCCGTTTATTCTATTTCCGGTCTTCGTTATCATTATCGGAATCGGTGAGGGAGGCATCTATACGGTCATCTTCTGGTCGTCGTTCTGGCCGATATTGTTCACGACCATAGCCGGTATTCAGAATATCGATCCGCTACTGATCCGGTCGGCCAAATCCATGAATGCGGGCAAGCTGGTGATCTTCACAAAGGTGATCCTGCCCGGCGCCTCGCCGACATTAATCACCGGACTCCGTACCGGACTGACCATGAGCTTCTTCATGCTGATCGGTTCGGAGAGCATGGGCGCCGATTCCGGTATGGGCTGGATGATCCACAATGCCCAAAGCATGGGGTTTGTCGAGCGCATTTACCTTGGAGCCATTATGGTTGCAGGCGTCGGTCTGGCACTCAATTATGTGCTTGAATACCTGGAGAGTGCAGTGCTGCATTGGCGGCAGGCTCCCGATTCAAGCAATAAAGTCGCGGCCTAGCCGGATCTTATCTTAAGCAAAGGAGGACGAGACGGGTTCTTATGAATTCCACGACAGTCAAGCTTAAAAAAATCGGCATCGGCAGCATTCCGATCCTGTTGTTCTTCATCTTCTGGGAGGGCGGCGCCCGAATCATTCCGGAGGGCGTCATCTCGCCCCCCAGCGACGCGATTCTAGCCATCTTCCGCTCGACATTCTCCGGCGTGCTGCTGGAGCAGACACTAATCAGCCTGTACCGAGTGCTGCTCGGGTTCTTGCTCTCGCTGATTATCGGTATTCCGCTCGGATTTTTGCTCGGCACCTTTTTTAGTTCGGCGGAAAAAGCGTTGCTGCCTTTCTTTCGCACCTGCGAGAAGCTGAACCCTTTCGCGATCATTCCGATTTTTATGATCTTCTTCGGAATCGGAAATTCGGAAAAAGTGGTCGTCATCTTCTGGTCTGCGCTCTGGCCCGTACTGTTTAATACGATGGCCGGAGCCAAGGATATCGATTACAACCTGCTGCGGGCGGCACGGTCCATGGGAGCAACGCGCAGAGAGCTGTTTACCAAGGTCGTCCTGCCGTACACCGCACCCAATATTTTTATCGGTATTGAATTTGCCGCCCAGCTATCGTTCTTCATGATTATCGCATCTGAAGTAATCGGTGCCAGCACGGGACTTGGATGGTATTACATCAATTCTACCGCCCGCTATGATCTGCCGCTCATGTACGGCATCGTCCTGTTCATCACCGTGCTGGGCATTATCATCAACCTGTTGTTCGCCAGACTGAAAAAGCGCTTTCTGGTATGGAAAGAAGCGTCACAGCTTCACTAAGCTTTGTACCATTTGCCTGTCCGTTCGAAACGGCCGCAATCGGTCACCGGGCAATTTGACGGATGAAGAAGAGGACCAGCTGATCTCCCGGCTGCAAAAGCTCAATCTGGAAGATTAAATACGAAAACGGCGCTCTTCGCATGAGGAGCGCCGTTTTGTCGGTATGTTGGAACAGAATCCTTTGTCACCAATCAAATAAACCGTTAAAATGATTAAATATCGCAAAATCTTTATTTTTATGAGGAAAGGAACCCTTTGCCATGTCTATCGAAAATGTAAAAGCACACTTCCGCGCCTTTAACAGAGAGCATCATGTGATGGAATTCGACTCTTCCAGCGCCACCGTGGAGAAAGCCGCGGAGACCATTGGGGTAATCCCCGCCCGTATTGCCAAGACGCTGTCTTTTCGCGGCGAAGGAGATGCCGCCATTCTGGTCGTCTCCGCCGGCGACACCAAGGTCGACAACAAAAAATTCCGGAATGAGTTTGGATTCAAGCCGAAAATGCTGAGCCCGGAGGAAGTGCTGGAGCAAACCGGACATGCCGTCGGCGGCGTTTGCCCGTTCGGACTGACCAATGAGCTGGATGTTTATCTCGATGTCTCCATGAAGCGCTTCGATACGCTATTCCCCGCCTGCGGCAGCTCGAATTCCGCCATTGAATTGACCTGCGCCGAACTGGAGCTATACTCGGGCGGCAAGGCATGGATCGACGTCTGCAAGGACTGGGAATAATGACCTGGCCATTAATGTCCGGAGGTCACTTTTTCTTCTTCTCCGGCACCGGCCATCCGGCTGCTCCCCATGAACAGCGAGGAGAGCAGGGCCAGCACCGCCGGAATGATTGCCCAGGCGAAGGTTTGCGTGATGGAGGCAGACAGCCCCTCCGTAATTTTGCTCAAAATCTCCGGCGGAATCATCGCCCTCGTCTCCGGGGACAACAGAGTATGGGGGTCCGACAGATCGAACGCCCCCGCCCCGCCCTGGGCGGCTCCCGAAGCAGCAGACAGATTACCCAGCCGGTTCGCTAAGTAATGGCTCTGGATTATGCCGAAGGTGGTTATGCCTACAGTCATGCCCAAAGACCGCAGGAAATTGAGCGTTGCGCTTGCCGAGCCGCGCTGCCGGGCGGGCAAGCCGTCTATTGCGGCGTTGCTCAGAACCGAGAAAGACGCGCCGACACCAAGACCGATAAGGATCATATACAGAGTGACGATCAGCCGCGTTGAGTCCGGCTGAAGCGTGGAAGCAAGCCAGGTTCCGACAGCCAGCAGCGCAAGAGTAGGAATCATCAGGCTGCGGTAGCTGAATTTAGTCATCAGGAAACCTCCGGCGGTCGCTGTGATGACGGAACCTACCATCATCGGCAGAAGCACCAGACCGGAATTGGTAGCCGAGCCTCCGAGCACACCTTGAATAAAGATCGGGATGTAGACCGAGGCGACAATAAACGCCGCTCCGCTGAACAAGGCAATCAGGATGCTGAAGGCATACAGCTGCCGGCGGAACAACCCATAGGAGATAATCGGCTCCTCCGCTTTCGTCTCCGCGTACAGAAACACCGCTGCGAGCACCGCCGCCGCGCCGAACAGGCCGAGAATAAGCGGGGAATTCCATGCGTATTCTTTGCCTCCCAGTTCCAGTGCAAACATCAGGCAGACCACCGCGCCGAGCAGCGTACCCGCGCCAAGCCAGTCAATCGGCTGCTTGGAATGCTCATGCGATTCCTTATAGAAGAATGCTACCAGCACAAAAGCAAGGATTCCGAGTGGCAAGTTGATATAAAATATCCACTGCCAGGCAATATGGTCCGTAATGTAGGCGCCGAGCAGCGGACCGAAGATGCTGGACATCCCGAATACCGCGCCAAAAGCGCCGCCCAGCTTCCCGCGCGTCTCAAGCGGCACCGCATCGAACATAATCGTGAAGGCAATCGGCACCAGCGCTCCGCCGCCCACCCCTTGCACCGCCCGGTAAATGGCCAGCTCAGTAATGCTGTCCGCCGTTCCGCACAGCGCGGACCCTCCCATAAACACCAGCAGACCGAAGACGAAAAATTTCTTGCGGCCGTACATATCCGACAGTTTGCCAAAGATCGGCATGCCCGCCATCTCGGCGACGAGATAGGCCGATGTGACCCAGACGAATTTATCCATTCCGCCCAATTCCCCGACGATATTCCCCATGGCTGTCGCCACAATTGTACTGTCCATGGATGCCATCAGAATCCCCAGCAGAAGTCCGGCGATGACCAGACCCAGACGGTTATTTTTACTATCGCTCATACTCTCCACTCCATATCTCTATATAAGTTATCCGGTTTACAATTTACGATTTACAATTTACGATTTACAATTTAATCTGGCTCCGCACCATTGCGCTCTTGTGAATCTCCAGCGACTCCCTGTATTCCACCGTTTCGATTTCGCACCCGGGACCGATAATGACGCGTCCGCCCCTTACGGTCTCTGCCGATACATGCTCAAGTTCCACGATATCCCCTTCGATCGCTCTGCTTTCGAAGCGGGCGTTCCGGTTCGGATGGACCATTTTCATCAGCTTGTATGCCTTGCTCGGTTTGATCCGGATCGTGCCCCCTCCGACATCTCCCGCCCGGCTGTATCCGAACAGGCCGATGTCCAGCTGATCTCCGCTCAGCAGTCCGCCGATCTCCACCACACCGCTAAGCCTGAACTCTCCAGCCTCGCAATCTTCCTTCACTTCGAGATGTCCCTCGAACGCCAAACGTTCCGCCTTCATCCGGGAATCAATCCTCAGCTCTCCCCGGCCCCGCACTGACAAGGCATCGATCCGGCCCCGGACTCCGCATTCGCCGGTCAGCTTGATTTCCTGCGCATGAAGGCTGCCTTCAATATCCGCATTCCCGGTCAGTCCGAATTTTACACAGTCCACATCTCCGGTAAACCGGCATTCGCCCGTTATCCCTACATTTTGAAACGAGCCGCCCACCGATGAAGAGTTACCCAATATTTTAAGATTGCCCTTTACGGGATCAGTCACTGGTCTTCACTTCCTTTCCGACACGCGCGCCGGGATGGACCGACAATTCGGAACCGTATTCCACACGTCCGATCCTGCAGCCTTCCCCGATAACTATGACATTTCCTCTGACAATATCCGCATTTGTAAATTCCAGATCCAGGTGGTCACCCTCGATGGTCTTCGCGGTAAGCTCCGATTTGAGCTTCGGGATGATTCCGCCGATTAGCCGGTTCCACATGCTTTTGTTTCCCTGACGAACCTTCAAGGTCTCCACTCCGATTTCACGGACTTGCCCCGCTCCGTTCAAGCGTATGTCAGCATGCCCGGCGCTCAGCAGACCTTCAACTGTAAATCCTCCCTCACCTTTCAGCTCCTCCAGCTCGCAGTCTCCCTTCACGGTCACCAATCCGTTAAGCGCACAGCTCTCGCCCTTGAGGCTGCCGTCAATATGGAGCATGCCGTCCAATTTCATTCGGCCTGTCTTCAAAGAACCTTCAAGGTTCATGATTCCGTTGACTTCCATCTCCCCGGTTTCAAGCCCCCCTTTCACCCGTATCTGGCCGTTCGCTTTGAATAACCTCGCAGTGAGCGAATCTCCCACCTTTCCCACTCCGTCGATCAGGACTCGGTCATAGCTTCCTCCCGCGGCGCTCCCGACGCCGCTCAGGATAAGATCCGGGAGCTGGCCTTCATCCTTGGATTTTTCCGCCATTTATGACAACCTCCCTTTCAATTGCTCGATTAAATCTCCTAGCGCCACTTTCGCAATTAGCCTTACACCTTCATCGAAATATAGTTCCGCAGGGGACGGCGCGAGCATAAACAGGGCAACGCCCATTTTTCGGACAAAATACAGCTCGTACGGTCTGCCTTTCAGGTCCTCCGCATGCCTATCCAGAGTACGCAGCAGCAGTCTGCCTTCGTCCAGATTCATGTCCCCATTGGCAAGCAAAGTGTCCGCAACATACAGATGAAGCAGAGTGTCAAAGGTGTACATGCCATCATCCCCCTGAACATCCGGGCCGTACGAAGACAAGGTTAGATCCGTAACAATGTTTCGTTCTGCAATTGCTTTTTCCGTCAAGCGGATATCGCTGAATCCTCCTGAATCGGATAACCGGCTCGCCAGTTCATCCAGCGAAAGATCATCTTTCATGTTTAAAATGTTATGAACGCGGGCGAGAACCAGCATCTTCGGAAAAAAGGTTTCCTGCCCGGTAAATGTAGATTTGCGGATAAACCATTCTTCCGGGATAAGCTGCTTCCGTTTCCAGCGGTACAGCTGGCCGTAAGAAATTCCTGTTAGGTCCAGCAGCTCCTTTTTGGATATCAACTCGTCCTCCATATTTTTCACCTCACAAATGCATTGTAACATAACACTGTTACGTTGTAAAACGAAACGCAAATGGATAGCTGGTCTATGGTCAATTTATTCATCAAGGTTTCTTCGACATAAATGCCTAACTTTTGGTGTTTTGTTGATATAATGTACTTAAATCTGCACTGCGCATGACCCCAATCGGTATATTAAGGATGGATTTACATGCTGAAGCCCAAACGGATCAAACAGATCCAAGATTACATAATGGAACACAACACCGTGTCGCTCGATGAACTTGTCAATGTATTCAATGTTTCTAAAAATACGATTAGACGGGATATCCAGGAACTGGTCGAGGGAGGAGAAATCAAGAAGGTCTATGGCGGTGTAACCGCAGTGAATATTACGACTCTTCTCTCTTTCAACGACAGAAAGACGCGCAACCGCAGCGAAAAACAGAGAATTGCGAAAGCCGCGGCCCGGTATGTGAATGACGGGGATATTATATACATCGATTCCGGAACGACAACCCTTGAAATGATTGAATATATCAAACACATCAACTTGACTCTCATAACGAGCAATCTCGATTTCATCCTTGGCGCCCTTCCCTACAGCAATTTGAACGTTATTTCGACCGGCGGCGTTCTGGAACGCAAGACAAAATCGTTTGCCAGCATCAAAAACACGGATCTGTTGAAAGCGTATAATATCAATAAAGCCTTTATGGCTTCCACCGGCGTTTCGCTTTCGAGCGGCGTGACCAACTCTTCTCCGCTCGAAAGCGAAATCAAGCAAATTGTGGTTGAACGATCACGGGAAGTTTTTTTGCTCGTAGACCGCTGCAAATTCGGCAAGCACGCGCTGATGACGTACTGCAATCTGGAAGATATCGATTATTTGGTCACCGACAGTATTCCAGGCAGCGATTATCTTCAGTATGCCAAGCAGAATGATATCAATCTTGTCGTAGCCGACGAATAACGGGCACCTGGTGGCATCATTTCAAGTCCGGTAAAGCAAGAGCGCGCTCCCTCCGATCCGGAGAGAACGCGCTCTGCTTGTCTATATTCAATGTTCAGCCGGCAATCAGGCTTCCGTTCCTTCGGCAGTTTCTTCCGCAGCCGCCGGTTCTGCGGCTCCTTCTTCCTCGGCCGCAGGCTCCTCCGCCACGGCCGGCGGAGCGATCTTGACGACCAGCGTTTCAGGGTCCGTCAATACTTCCCATCCCTCATGCTTTGGAAGGTCGGAAACGAGCAGATGATCGCCGATCTCCAGGGCGCTGACGTCAACTTCGATTACGGACTCCAATTTATCGGGTAGTGTGCGGATATCAAGCTCATGCAGCTCGACCGTCTGTACTCCGCCACCCTTCACACCCGCCGGTGTGCCGGTAAAATGCAAGGCTACTTTGGTATCCAGTTTGGCCTTCATATCGATCACATGAAAGTCGATGTGCAGCAGTTTTTTGGTCAAAGGCTGGCGCTGCACTTCATTGATTATCACATTTTTGGTGCCGGAAGCCGGCAGTTCCGCTTTTAAAACCGCCCGCGGATTTTTGCCCAGAATACTGTCGATCGTTTTTGCATCCGCGCTAAAGGAAAGGGATTCAGAACCCGCACCGTAGATGACAACAGGCACCAGGCCCTGTCTCCGCTGTGCGGCAGGCTTCCCGGCTCTTTCCATCAAACGTACTGTTTCACTCATTGCCAATTCCTCCTAAGAATGGATTGAAAAAACATAAGACCGATTAGATATGTATTCTAATCAGTCTCTTATTAAACATATCGCTGTGCTGTGGAACCAGTATAGCACTCACGAAAACGAGAGTCAAAAATGTCTCCTTATCCACAATCCTCTAAATTTCGCGCTTTCCATTCCCGCTCGACAGGTTATGAGCGAATTCGCTTTTTCCCCTGAGAGAGAGTAAAATAACGGTAATAATAAAACGGGAGTGATGAATATGCTGCAGATTTCATCGGATGAAGGACGGTTTTATATTGGCGGTGACGGAGAAGACCTCGCTGAAATTACATACCAGTTGGACCCTTCCAACACGATGATCGTCGATCATACGTACGTATCGGAACAATTGCGGGGTCAGGGAGCCGGCGAACAGCTGGTCAAGGCGGTCGTGGACAAAGCGCGAGATGAGGGATTGACCATCACTCCCCAGTGCTCCTACGCCGCCCATCAATTCAAGAAGCATCCCGAATACGGGGACGTGCTGAAAGAGAACGGGAAAGGTCAGTCTTAAGCAACCTGCCCGTTGTTCGCAGCGGAAATGTCCACCCGGGCTGCGATTCCAATTTTAGGAGGATGACGGGTTTGACAACACATGAAACTTTACGTGAAATAGAGGAATTACAGCGCCGCTGCGAGGAATTTGAAGGCATCTCGCTGAAGCTCAATTGGGAGTCCCTCCGCAGGGAACCCGGGGGCGGCGCCGCCGAATGGCTCGTAACCTACGAGGATGAGCTGCTGGCGGGATTTATCGGGCTGTACAGCTTTGGAAGCGAAATCGAAGTATGCGGCATGGTGCGTCCGGGCTACCGCCGGCGCGGCATCTTCACCTCGCTCTGGAAGCGGGCGCAGAGCTACATCGCCCGCGGAGGGGCGCAGAGCGTGCTGCTGAACGCACCGGCGGCCTCCAAGTCCGCCGCGGGGTTTCTGAAGACCCTGCCGCTCGACTTCGATCATGCCGAATACCAGATGAAATGGGATGAAAAGCAAGCGGAGGAGCGCTCAGCCTTTGAGAACAAGATACTGCCGGATGACCATGTCATCCTCCGGCCCGCCCGCGCAGATGAAATGGCGCTGCTTGTCGCTCTGGACAGCAGAGGATTCGATATGACGCCGGAAGAGGCAGCGGACATGTACGACGAGCTGGCGTTGGAAGGAAACACCGAGCATATTATCGTCGAACTGGACGGACAGCCGGCGGGAAAGCTGCGCCTCTGGACAGAGCATCATGAAACGTGGATTTACGCTTTTACCGTTGATGAGAAGCTGAGGGGCAGAGGCATCGGACGGAGCGCCCTCCTCCAGACCATTCAGCGGGAAAAGCGCAGCGGCAACGGAGTCAATCTTGAAGTCTCGCTGGATAATCCGAATGCGCTGAAGCTTTATGAGAGCTGCGGATTTGTAATCACGAACAAGCAGGACTACTTCCGCTATATCGGCTAGATTGGGCCGAACCTCATTGAATGCGATATGCCGGCTTAACATTAACACAATTCAAGGCCCTACGGACCGATGACGGTACGTAGGGCCTTTTCTAAGCCGAAGTCAGGCGGGGTTGACGCTGCAGGCGGTCACATCAGCAGATGTTTGGACAAGGCATCCTCGCCGCTCCTGCTCCGGCTGTCCCCCTCTGCCGCACAGTCTGCGCTGCTGTTGCTCGACTCGCCGTTTAAGCAGGACAGCAGCCTCAAGTAATCGAGCGAGGCTTCCAGCGTAAAGGAATCTCCTTCGTAGCTGCGCTTCTCCCCTTCCATGAGAAAATGGATCTCCACTCTCACGGGGGGCATGCCGTAAGCCTTGCGGCAGAATACGTTGGCCATATGTAAAAATCCGAGGACAACTTCCTCATTTCCGCAAACCATAAATTTCTGCACCTTCAGACCGCTTCCGTTTCTGCGGGAGTGCCAGACCAATTGAAAGATCATGGAGAGCTCCATTTGCAGTTCGGGCACGGGAACATGCCACTGTTCATACAGCATGAACGGAATTTCTTCCTCATGGTTCCCGCCGACAAGCCGGATCAGCTCATCGCATATCGTATTTTTAACTTTCAAATAATGCATATGAGAAAGAAAGCACCGGGACTGAGGCGGCCATCTTCGCTCCAGGATAAACTGAATAGGCGTCTGCCTGCGCACCTCGGGTGCCAAGCTGTAATAATCATTGAGCGTATGGCCGACCGCATATTGTACCTGCTGACGCCACAGAGGCAAGCCTTTTCCGCCGTCGCCGCAGATCTCCGCCATGTCCAGCAGCGCACGCTCCACGGTGTAATCGTATAGCTTTGGCAGACAGGATGCCGGATTAACTGCCGTACAATACGTCGTATTCATATTTAAGGCACCGCCACGCAGAGCTCGGCAAAACGCTGTCCGAATTTGCGGCATTCCTCTTTCTCCGCTGCCGTCGGCCCATACTCGATCTTCAGGCTTGTTTGCACGATGGCGGCCCCTCTTTCCTTCAGTTTTTCTTCTATCAAATCAACCGCGCCACAGTAGATTTCGAACCCGGTGTCGCCGCTTCCGAATACGGCGGTTTTGCGGCCCGACAAATCCATTTCTTCCAGCTCTTCGTAGAAATCGAGGAATTCATCCGGCAGTTCTCCGTCTCCCCAGGTGTAGGCTCCAAACACCGCGCCCTCATAGGAAGCTATTTCGAAGGCGTTGCAGTCGGTTACCGATTTCAAAACCGCTTCGCCTCCCGATTGGCGGATTCCCTCCGCGATCAGTTCCGCAATTTCCTCGGTATTGCCGGTCAGGCTAGCGTATACCACCAATATTTTATCCATGCTCCGCATCCTCCCTAAATCACTGAAAGCCATAAATTGAATGCATTCCATCTCTGTAAGACGGCCGCGATATTACTCATTTTATTGATAATGATTATCATTGTCAATATTGTTTTTCATATCACCATTCCTCCTGCCTTTCGGGAAAAAGCTGTGGCTTCATCCTGCACCCGTAATATGAAAAAAAGCGACCTGCCTGCGGCCTGACTCAAACGGACTAACCGTTTGTTAAGAACCGGCAAAATGATGTACAATATAGGCTAAATGAATTTTTGAAGGATGGATTAGCATGTACATGGCTCGGGACTGGAAAGATTATGAGATTATCGATACAGGAGGCGGAGAAAAGCTGGAACGCTGGGGAGATATTATTCTTCGGCGTCCGGATCCGCAGATTATATGGCCGCTTGTAAACGAAACCGCGCAATGGCGGGATGTTCACGGACATTACCATCGCAGCTCATCGGGCGGAGGCCAGTGGGAAATGAAGAAGAGCATACCGGATAGCTGGAGCATCCGCTACGGGAAGCTTAGATTCCATCTTCGTCCAACGAACTTCAAGCATACGGGGTTATTCCCGGAGCAGGCGGCCAACTGGAGCTGGATGATGGACAAGATTGCGGGCGCGGGACGCAAAATACAGGTGCTCAACCTGTTCGCTTACACCGGCGGAGCCACAGTTGCGGCAGCCAGCGCGGGCGCTTCCGTCGTACACGTCGATGCGGCCAAGGGCATGGTCCAGTGGGCAAAAGAAAACCTGCAGCTGTCCGGCCTCGGAGAACGTCCGGTCCGTTTCATCACCGACGACGTCTTCAAATTCGTGCAGCGCGAGCAGCGCCGAGGCAATAAATACGATGCGATCATTATGGACCCTCCCTCCTACGGAAGAGGACCCGGCGGCGAAATGTGGAAGCTTGAGCAGAGCTTGTACCCTTTCCTCGAAAGTTGTATGGACATTCTGAGCGACAACCCGCTCTTCCTGCTCATCAATTCCTATACGACCGGTATTTCCCCAACCGTTCTGGAGAATATGCTGGCCATGACAATGAAGTCCCGTTACGGGGGCAAGCTCAGCGCTGGGGAAATCGGCCTGCCGATTACTTCCTCCGGCCTGAATCTGCCTTGCGGCATTCTTGGCCGCTGGGAGTCCTGAGGGCGATGGCGCAGAACATGAACGGTGGACAGGAGGCCGGACAGCCGCCGGCTTCCTTTCACATTTTGTATGAGGACAATCATCTTCTCGGGATCGTAAAGCCGGTCAATATTCCCGTACAAGAGGATGCAACGGGAGATGCCGACCTGCTGACCCTGCTGAAAGAAGACGTCAAGCGGCGCTATGACAAGCCCGGCAATGTCTTTATGGGGCTTGTGCACCGGCTGGACCGGCCTGTTGGCGGGGCCATGATCTTCGCCAAGACCTCCAAGGCCGCTTCTCGGTTGTCGGAGAGCGTCCGCAGCCGGAGCTTCCGCAAAGGGTATTTGACCGTCGTGCACGGGCGGATTCCCGCATCAAGCGGACGGCTGAGAAATATCCTGCTCAAAAACGCCAAGACGAATACGGTCACCGTTGTCCGGGAAGGCACGCCGGGAGGCAAGGAAGCCGTGCTGGACTATACGGTGCTGGGATTTGCCGAAGGCCTCAGCCTTGTGAAGATCGACCTGCTCACCGGACGATCGCATCAGATCCGCGTACAGCTAGCCCATGCCGGGTGCCCGCTGTACGGTGACCAGAAATATGGAGCGGCCGTCAACAAGCCCGGCCAGCAAATTGCGCTGTGGTCCTCGCTTGTCGGCTTTCCGCATCCCGTTACCAAACAGGATGTCGAGCTGATCTCCCTGCCCCCGCGGCAGTATCCTTGGGACCTGTGGGCCGCGGAGCTTCAAGAGCGGGCGCTCCGTTAGAACGATAATCGGATAATATGACACAAAGCAGCGAGCCGATCTTGAGATGAGGCTCGCTGCTTTTTTTAATAAATCTCATTGATTTCGCTTGGCTGCCTGAGCGTTGGCCGGACTCATTCATAACGGTGCCATAATGCCTCCGCTGATAAAAGCGGTATTCATGAGGCATTGGCCGGTTATCTGCTCAACTCCAGAGGAGCGGCTTCATTGCCCGGCGCCACGAGTTTCCCCATCAAATACAGCAGAAGCTGCTGGTTGTGGGCCGAAATATGGTCCAGAACTTCCGCAAAAAAATCGCTGCGGACCTTAAGGCCGCGCGCCGTTTCCCTTCTCCCGAGATCGGTAATGCTGACCCAGACAATCCTACGGTCGGCGGCATCCCTGTCCCTGATAATCAGCCCGCCCCGCTCCATCCGGTCGAGCAGCATCGTAACCGCCGCAGGACTGGTCGCCAGATGCGGAGCGAGGTCGGAAGGCTTGGCGGCTCCCCGTTCCTGAACAAGCTCAAGCACGGTTAGTTGGGCGTCGGTAAGCGTGGGGGCCAGCTTTGTATCCATATGAACCTTATAATCTTTCAGAATTTTGTGCCAGATTTTACTGAATTCAAAGGAGTTCACAGTTGTTCCTTCCTTTCTTGGCGAATGATCCGTCATTAAAATATGTTCGCGGAAGAGTTTCTTTTTCCTGCAAAAGGAAAAAAATAAATAACCCCATAAACTTTTAACGGCTGTAAAGAAGAATTTAAAATCTTAGATTACGTGTGAAGCAAATTTTAAAATATATTAAATACCAGAATGAACCAAATTGTCAATCGGTCCAAATCTTCGGGATATTAATCATGTTGATTCCGGTTCTGATTACCGGCCGGCTGTACGACGAGCTAAAGACTCTGGGTCCTCTCCTCGTTAGTGAATTCATTATCGCTGCTTTCGACACGGCACGCCATGTATAAAAAGACATCCGCACCCTGTCGAAAAAGGGGCGCAGATGTCTTTTATAGGCACAGCTTGTATTCGATAAAATCCGCTCTACTTCACGCTAATTTGCACGCTGACGATCTCGTCTTTCTTCTCCACCGGAACAAGAAGCTTGCCAATGGAACGTCGTTCGGCGATCGGCGCAGCTTCCGAAGAGAAGCTATGCACCGCTCCCTCGCGCGTGATGGCGGTCAGTTCGAACGTCTCCTTGCAGTAAAATGCGCCAGCAATCCGGCTTCCGTTAGGACGGACGCGTTTGCCTTCCTTGAATTCAAAGGTCGGCACTCCCTTGCCGCCCCGGCTCTGCGGCACATAATCCAGCAGCAGACTGCGCTTGCCGAAACCGATATCCGTCAGAGTGAGAATCTCTCCCTCATCGTCCGAAACCCGGAAGCAGGACACCACCTCATCGCCTTCCTTAAGCTGAATGCCTTTCACGCCGGCTGCCACACGGCCCATCGGGTTCACTTCGCTCTCGCGGAACCGGATACTCATGCCTTCCCGGGTGACAAGTACAATGTCTTGCTCCCCCTCGCTCAGCATCACTGAGAGCACCTCATCTTCCGCTCCCACCTTGCATGCAGCGATGGCGCCGCTGCGGCTCGTGAAATACTCCTTCAGTTCGGTGCGTTTCACCTGTCCCTTGCGCGTTACAAAAATCAGACTGCGGGCAGGCTCTTCGAAATTGCTTATAGGGATTATTCCGGCAATTCCGTCTCCCTTGGAAAGACTGATTACATTTACAATCGCGGTGCCGGGGTCCTTCCACTTAAACTCCGGAATCTGATGCACCGGAAGCAGGAAATACTGTCCTTTTCCTGTGAATACCAGCAGACTGTCCCGCGTATTGACGTCGAGAAGTTTGGTGATATAGTCGCCTTCTTTAACTCCAGACGCATTCCGTTCGCCGCCGGAGCGGGTAAAGGAAAGCATGCTTGTCCGCTTGATATAGCCATCCGCCGACAACGTGACCAGCACATCCTCCGCGTTGACCAGCGCCTCAAGGCTGACCTTGAGCTCTTCCACCTCGCCCTGAATGGCGGAGCGGCGGTCGATGCCGTATTTGTCGCGGATTTCCAGCAACTCCTTGCGGATGACGCTGACCAGCTTCTTGTCGCTCTCCAGAATTGCACGCAGGGCAGCGATCTTGCGCTGCGTCTCCTCCAATTCCTTCTCCAGCGTCTTGATCTCCAGATTCGTCAGGCGGTACAGTTGGAGAGTCAGGATGGAATCCGCCTGTCTTTCACTGAAGCCGAACATCCAGACGAGGTTGTTCTGGGCATCCTGGCGGTTCTTCGACGCTTTGATCGCGGCGATCACTTCATCCAGAATATTGAGCGCCTTAACCAAACCTTCCAGGACATGCGCCCGGTCCTCCGCCCGCTCCAGATCGAACTGGGTACGATGCGTGACTACTTCCCGCTGATGGGCGATATAAGCTTCCAGAATAGCCTTTAGGCCAAGCTGCTGCGGAGCTTTATTGACAATGGCTACCATATTGAAATTGTAAGTGACCTGCAGGTCGGTCTTCTTGAGCAGGTATGCCAAAATCCCCTGCGCGTCGGCCTCCTTCTTCAGCTCGACGACGATCCGCAGACCTTCACGGCCGCTTTCGTCGCGCACTTCCGCGATGCCCTCGACTTTTTTCTCAAGACGGATATTCTCCATCGCGGTAACGAGACGCGATTTAACCACCTGAAACGGAATCTCGGTGATGACGATCTGCTGCTTGCCGCCGCGCAGATTCTCAATCTCTGTCTTGGAACGCAGATAAATGCGTCCTTTGCCGGTCCGGTAAGCGTCCATAATTCCGTCGCCGCCCATTATGAGCCCGCCAGTCGGGAAATCCGGGCCTTTCATAAAGGTCATGATTTCTTCGAGCTCGATCTCCGGCTTCTGCATAACCGCGATGCAGGCGTCAATCGTCTCGCGCAAATTATGCGGCGGAATTTCAGTGGCAAAACCGGCCGAAATGCCGCTTGTACCGTTTACGAGCAAATTTGGATATCGTGAAGGGACGACGACCGGCTCCTTTGCCGAATTGTCGAAGTTGTCCTTGAACAGCACGGTCCGCTTCTCGATATCGCGCATCATTTCCATGGCGATCGGCGATAGCCGGGCCTCTGTATAGCGCATGGCTGCTGCCGGGTCGTCGTCCATCGAGCCCCAGTTGCCGTGTCCGTCGACGAGCACATGCCCCATTTTCCAAGGCTGCGCCATTCTCACCATGCCTTCATAGATGGACGAGTCGCCATGAGGATGATAGTTGCCCATGACGTCGCCGACGGTTTTGGCCGACTTGCGGTAAGGCTTGTCCGGTGTATTGCCCGAATCGTACATGGCATACAGAATCCGGCGTTGAACGGGTTTCAGTCCGTCGCGGACGTCGGGAATGGCCCGGTCCTGAATGATATATTTGGAATACCGGCCGAAGCGGTCGCCGACGACCTCTTCCAGAAATGCCGGCAAAAATTGTTCGGATAAACTGCTCATGCTTTCACCTTCTGTTCCTCAAACTGTCGCCTTTATAAAAGATTGGTGATCTGCACGTTGCTGTGCGACGGTTTGGACTTCCGGCCGCTGTTGTCTCCGGATTCCCTTCAATTAACCCTAAAGGGGGGAATCCGTAGACAAAGGCGGACGCTATCGCTCCTCCAGTTCCAAACCTTTCGCCCTGCTTCGCAAATCGCCAAAACATTTAAACATCGAAATTCTCGTCACCTTGCGACGAGAACACTTAAAATTATGTCTCGTCACTACTCCACGATCTCGGTAAAATCAACATTCTCTACGATCCAGCGCTTGCGCGGGTCGACCTTGTCGCCCATCAGCGTGGATACGCGGCGCTCCGCCTTGGCGGCATCCTCGATCTGCACCTGAAGCATGGTTCGCGACTCCGGATTCATTGTCGTTTCCCACAGCTGATCGGGGTTCATCTCGCCTAGACCTTTATAACGCTGAAGCTCGAAGTTTTTGCCGAACTCTTTCAAATAGTTCTGAAGCTGCTCGTCGGTCCAGGCGTATCTGACCGTCTCCAGCTTGCCCGATTTGCGAGTCAGCTTATACAGCGGCGGCTGGGCGATATATACTTTTCCCGCGTCGATCAGCGGCTTCATGTACCTGTAGAAGAACGTCAGCAGCAGCACCTGAATATGCGCGCCGTCGGTATCCGCATCGGTCATAATGATTATTTTGGAATAATTGCTGTCCTCTACCGCGAAATCCGGTCCGATTCCCGCACCGATCGCGGAAATGATCGCCCGGTATTCATCGTTCTTCAGTATTTCCGCCAGCTTCGCCTTCTCGGGATTCATCGGCTTGCCTTTAAGCGGCAGTATCGCCTGGATCTTCGAGTCGCGCCCCTGCTTGGCCGAGCCGCCGGCGGAATCGCCTTCGACGATGAACAGCTCCGTGCGGGAGAAGTCCTTGGACTGCGCGGGCGTTAGCTTGCCGCCCAGGTTCGAACCCTCGCTGCGTTTCTTGCCGCTGCGGATCTCGTCGCGGGCTTTACGCGCCGCTTCCCGCGCTTTGGCCGCCTGAATGGATTTCTTCAGCAGGCTCTGCGCCACCTGCGGGTTCTCTTCGAGAAAGCGCTGCATATTCTCGGAGACGATAAAGTCGACCACGCCGCGCGCCGAGGCGCTGCCGAGCTGGTCCTTCGTCTGGCCGACGAATTCGACCTCGGACATCTTGATGCTGATGACGGTCATCATGCCCTCGCGCAGGTCGCCGCCATCCAGATTCTTATCCTTCTCTTTCAACAGCCCTGTGCGCCGGGCATAGTCATTCATGACGCGTGTGTACGCCGTCTTGAACCCGGTCTCATGCGTCCCGCCGCTGCGGGTCGGGATCGAGTTGACGAATGAGGCAATCGTCTCGGTGTAGCCGCCGTTGTATTGGATTGCTACCTCGACCTCGATTTCGTCCTTCTCGGCGCTGAAATGGATGACGTCGTGGAGCACGTCTTTGCCTTCGTTTAAATAGCGCACGAATTCGCTCGCTCCGCCTTCGTAGAAATACTCATCCTGGCGGCCGCTTCGCTCGTCCGCCAGCGTGATGCGCAGTCCGGAGTTAAGAAAAGCGATTTCCTGAAGCCGTTCGGCAAGCGTGTCGTAGTTCAGCGAGATGCCTCCCTGGAACACGCGAATATCCGGCTTGAACATGATCTTCGAGCCGGTTTTGTTCGTATTGCCCAATACCTCAAGCCCCGTAACCGGTTCTCCGACATGCTCTTTCCCGTTCTTGTCTACCCAGTATTCAAAACGCTGGCGATGGATCTTGCCTTCCCGGTATATCTCCACCTCAAGCCATTCGGACAAGGCGTTCGTTACCGAAGCGCCGACGCCGTGCAGGCCGCCGGATTTCTTGTATCCCGAGCCTCCGAACTTGCCGCCGGCATGCAGCATGGTGAATACCACCTGCGGCGTCGGCACGCCCGTCTTGTGCATTCCGGTCGGAATGCCGCGTCCGTTATCGGTTACGGTTACCGAACCGTCCTTGCGCAGCGTAATGTCAATTTTCGAGCAAAATTTCGCCAAATGCTCGTCTACGGCGTTGTCTACGATCTCCCATACAAGATGGTGCAGTCCCGAGGAACTCGTACTGCCGATATACATGCCGGGCCGTTTGCGAACCGCAACCAGACCTTCAAGCACCTGAATGTCGTCAGCATCGTATCCAGTCCGGTCTGCTGCGCCGTTTTTTGTGACTTCAGCGAACATATCGACCTGTTCGAACATTCATGTTCCCCCTTCTCTTCTCTAATCCCAAAATGCAAACAAACGTTTTGGTTACTTTGTACATTCTAATTCAAAATATCCCTTTTCGTAAAGACAGTGAATGAAATGATCACGGAAACAGCCGCCCAAACGCCTAAAACCGCCAAGGAAAAAGGCAGGGTCATCCCCGCGATCGGCGCCGGAGTTCCCGCAAGGTAATTCGTCAGGCCCAAATTGACCATGAACAGGTACTTGGCTGAAGTCCAAGCCGAGGCCATATTGGTTAGAATCGTGCCGGCAATCAGCGCCGCCATCATCACGACGATACTGGCTGCCGTGCTGCGGAACAGTACCGAAACCATAAAGGCCAGCAGGGCGACGACTACGCTGACGAACCAGATCAATCCGCACTGCATCAACAGATATTGCCACTGCGGCACCGAGTGGACCGCGGACATATCAACCGTGTCTCCGCTGAGCTGAAAGCCGGTAAATACCGGTACGTTGAAGCCGCTGTAGCCAAAGGCCACTCCGGAAATCAGGTAGCTTACCAGAAAGGTGGACAAAATAATCAGCGATACGAACATGAGCAGCGCGATCAATTTGCTCATCAGCACCTTCCAGCGCCTAACGGGCCGGGTCAGCAGCATTTTAATGGTTCCCGTCGTGCGTTCTCCGGATACGATATCCGAAGCCACCGCCATAATCAGCAGCGGGATGAACAGAGAGATCGAATTGTCCAGGAACTCGCGGGTAAAGGTTACCCCGCTGGGCTCATTCGGATTCACGTCATGGTCTAGATAATACTGCATCTGCTGTATAAAAATTCGGCGGTACGTCTTCCATTCCTCCGGGATGCGGCTGCTGCTGAGCGAATTTTCATTATCGGTAATCTGCTGCTGCAATTCCAGACGCCAGTCGGAGCTGAACTTCTCCCTGTTCCGTTCGGCAGAGCGCATCTGGGCATAGGTGAACATCGGAACGAGCACAAGCAGAATGAGCAGGATGACATAAAAGCGCTTCCTTTTGATGATCTTCATACACTCGTTGCGGATGAGCGGCAGCAGGCTAATCAATGGTCTCACCCTCCGTCAGTTTCAAGAATAGCTGTTCCAGTGTCGGATTGATTTTATGCACGGCCCTGACCTCTACGCCGGCGGATACCAGAGCGGCGACGGTTTCGGGAACGGCATCGTCATCCATAATCGTCAAGGCGGAGCCGCTTCGCATATTCGCAATCACCGTGTCGTCCAGCGCTAGCTCGGCGGGATCGGCAAGCCGGATTCCCGCTCTTGATTCAAGCAGGGCGGAGCCGCGTTCATATGGCTCCAGCTCCCACAGCACATAAGGCGAATTGCGGGCGACAAGCTCGCTCACGCCGCCCACTGCCAGCACGCGTCCCCTGCTGATGATGGCGACCCGGTCGCACAGCAGTTGAATCTCGCTCAGCAGGTGGCTGGAGACGAACACCGCCATTCCCTCATCCGCCAGCCTGCGGATGAATTCACGCAATTCCTTGATCCCTTTGGGATCAAGACCATTCGTCGGCTCGTCGAGAATAAGCAGCCGCGGACGTCCGAGCAGCGCCTGGGCAATGCCGAGGCGCTGGCGCATTCCGAGCGAGTAGGTTCTCACCTTGTCGTGGATGCGCTGGTCAAGCCGGACCGTTTCGACAACCTCGGCGATCCGCGCTTCGTCCACTCCCGGCTGCATCCTGGCGAAATGCTGCAGATTCTCCCAGCCGGTCAAATAAGTATAGACCTCGGGATTTTCAACGATGGAACCGACATATTGCAGCGCTTTTTCTGGCGCTTTGTTGACGTTATAGCCGCATACGGTGATGGAGCCTTCGCTCGGACGTATTAAATCTACGAGCATGCGGATAGTGGTCGTCTTTCCCGCCCCGTTCGGCCCGAGAAAGCCGAAAATTTCGCCTTTTCTGACATCAAAGGTTACGTTGTCGATAATCCATTTGCGGCCTATTTTTTTACGGACTCCGTTAACGGATAAAACGACGGTTCCAAGGCCGTCTTCATTTTCGTTCGATTGCAAGTTCCCCGCTCCTTTCCTCTACCGTACCGCTTGAACAACCCGGTCCGCCATCCGCTGGTAGCCGTCGCCGTTCGGATGAAAATGGTCGCTGGATAAATATTTGTCAAGATGACCGTTAAACAAATCGAGCGTCGGAACAAGCGTCATGTCCATATTGCGGTTGATGATATCCATTGCCGCATCGTTCCAGGCCGTAACGGCCTGATTGCCCGGGATGAGCATTTCCCGCAGATCCCCAAAAGGATTGTAAAGGCCGATATAGTATATCTTGGCCGAAGGATTAATCTTGGAAATGGCGCCTAGAATAAATTCCAGCCGCTTTGAAACGGAGGGAAGATCGGCGAGGAGCCGTTTAGGGTCCAAATTCTTTAATTCATCTGTCCCCCTGGAGGCTCCCGCGCTCACGCCGGGAGTACCTGCTGAATCTGACGCTCCGCCCTCTGGAACCGTTCTTTCCGACGCTTCATTCAGCATGGACTGCGCTCCATCAAACAAATCGTTGCCGCCGATCGAAACCAGAATGATGTTAGCCTGGCGCAGGACGTATTGTACGCCCTCCTCTTTCAGCTTGTCCTCCAGTCCGGTAGTCGTCAGCCCGTTAATGCCGAGGTTCCCGATCAGTTCGGCTTTCATTCCATCCGTGGACAAGCCCGCTACGGTCCGGCGGACAAAGCCTTCGCCTGTGTCGTCCCCCGTGCCCTTGGCCAGTGAGTCGCCGACTGCCGCAACCTTCAGGACATCCGTTCCGGCAGCGGGAGCTGCCGTGCTCAGCGGGGTCTCCGTGATATGAGCGGCTCCCTGCGGATACATTATATCTTTGGCGGCATAAACAAAGCCAGTGAGCAGCATAAGGGTAGCCGCAATAGATAGAAGGCTTGCCCACCGCCAAGTCCATTTGAAATCGTTCAAATCGATACCTCCGTCCGATCGACAATGTGTATTGTATTTAAACATAATTCTTCTATCGGCAATTTGCAAATGTTCTAAATAAAATGAAAAAGGATCTTCCGTCAGCAGAGTTTCCGCCTGGAAGATCCTTATGTATGAATAGGGAAGCGAAAAGATTCATGGTTCCCGTTCTTTTTTCAACTTCAAAAACGACAGCAGCAGCAGTAAGGACGGAATGATGATTTGAAGAGTCAAATGCACGTACTTCACATCGAATCCTAAGCCGATTTTACTGTGGATTCCGCTATTTTCAGCCATAACTAGACTGAACGGCGCAATGATTGCGCCAAGGGGCACCATCACATCACAGGGACTTTTTAGTTTGAATAAATGAGCGGTTCCAAGAGCAGCGCCGTAAACATAAACCCCGATCTTGAAAAATCCGCCTGCTACCATCAGCAAAATAACGACTGCATCAATCCGCTCAAGAAAATCCCCAATCGAAACCATTCGGACAGAAGCCAATAGAGGATACTGCAGTATTCCGTATAATTCCGGGCCCAATACGGCCAACATGGCCAGAATATTGATGGTCAGCAGCAGTCCCCCCGTCAATACGGCCGCAAGGCTGATCTTGCTCAACTTTCCTTTGCCGCCCAAGAACGGCCATACCATGATAAATACGATAAGCTCCCCATATGGGAGCACTGTGAGTTCGGGGAAGGCCTCCCGCCATATGCTTGCAGAACCCGTAAACATAATCGGCGTCAAGTGCCTGATCTTAAACGCCCCGGAAGCATATACCGTGAACCAGGTGATGCCCATGACAATCATGACGAAGGGAAACACCATTTCCGCCATTCGCCCGAACACTTCGATCCCACCGCGTAGCGTGTAAATAATGACCGCGATAAAACAGACGATGATTACAGATTGCGGCGTATCAACCAAAATCGTGGCCGCAAGCAGCTCGCTAAAGTCCCGGACCACTCTTGAAGCCTGGTAGGTAAAGTAAATAATATAGGTAAGGCATAGCGGAACGCCCAACCCTCTGCCCAGAAGCCCCAGAATGATTTGAATCAGCGAATCCCTTTGAAAGTGGGAAAACAGCCGCAAAAATACAAACACAACAAGAATTCCGAATAACATGCCGAGCAATGCGGCCAGCCAAGCATTTTGCCCGCTTTCCGAGCCCAAAGGAAAAATAAGGCTGCTTCCGATTTGAAAGGCGACCATAAGAATAAACAGCTGGCTTGTTCCGATCTGCTCCCGCTTCATCTGTCAATCCCCGTTCTTCCAAAAAGTAGAATGGTAACATTATAATCCTCCGTTTTCATTCTTAAACCCCGGATTGGAATGAAATTGCTGCTCTTCACAAATAATACTCCGGAAGGTCGATGTTCATATGGAGGTGGAACGATGATATGGCTGCGGCGGCTTTTTTTTGCCGGTATATTTCCCTTGTTTATGGTCTGGTGCTTATTTATCTATTTGTTCGCGCTGCCTCACGCTATGAGCGAGCCCTTTACTCCCGCAGAGCTGCTGCTGGCATTTATGGGAGCCTTATACAGTGCGCTTCTGGTTATCGTATTGATCATTCGGGCGCTTGCCTTACTCATTGGGCCGGAATAAACCGGATCATTCCACAACGGGAGAAACTTACATGGATAACCAACTAATCGGCACAGAGCTTAACGGCAATTTAGAGAAACTGAAAGCGGCCTTTGCCCATTCTTCCGATATCATCTTTAGGGAATTCAAAGTCGGAAACGGTCAAAAGGGGCTGCTTATCTTTGTGGATGGGCTGATCAACATGAAATTGATCGATGAGGACGTCCTGCAGCCGCTGATCGCGTTCGCCTCCAAATCCCCGCAGAGCCTTAAGCAGCTTGAATCGCTGGTAAGCGAACGGGTGATCACCGCCGCCCAGATTAGCACCGGTACCGAGATTTCCGGGTTGATCGATCATGTGCTGTCAGGGGATACGGCTTTGCTGCTTGACGGCCTGGCTGAGGCTTTGTTCATCGGGGCCAGAGAATGGGATTCAAGGGCTGTCAGCGAACCCGCCACCGAAGCGGTAATCCGCGGTCCGAGGGAAGGGTTTACGGAAAATTTACGGACCAATACGAGCCTTATTCGCAGACGTCTGAAAACTCCCCATTTAAAAATGGAATCCATGAAGGTCGGCCGGCTGTCCAAAACGGATATCGTGATTTCATACCTCGATAACTTGGCGGATTCTTCCATAGTAGCCGAAGTTCGAGACCGAATCCGTAAAGTGGATATCGACGCGATTTTGGAGAGCGGATATATCGAAGAGTTGATCGGGGACAGCCCGTACTCTATGTTTCCCCTTGTAATGACTACGGAACGGCCGGATAAGGTTGCCGGGAGTTTATTGGAAGGAAAAGTAGCGATTATTACCGACAATACTCCTTTTGTCCTTATCGTTCCCGTGACCTTTTACGGGATGCTTCAGGCGAGCGAGGATTATTACGAGAAATTTTTATTCATGACCGCCGTCCGCTGGCTTCGGTTACTCAGTATGGTTATTGCCCTGCTTCTGCCGTCCGTCTATATTGCCCTGCTGACCTTCGAGCTTGAGATGATCCCCACAAACCTCGTGTACAGTATAGCCGCTGGCCGGGAGACGGTCCCTTTCCCCGCTCTTGTCGAAGCGCTCATTATGGAAGTATCGTTCGAGGCTTTGCGGGAAGCGGGGGTCAGGCTGCCGAGACCGATCGGGCAGTCGGTCAGCATTGTCGGAGGTCTGGTGATCGGGCAGGCCGCCGTTCAAGCCGGACTCGTATCGGCTCCGCTCGTTATCGTCGTCTCCTTAACCGGTATTGCTTCCTTTATTATTCCGAATTACAGCCATGCGATCACCATCCGGCTGCTCCGTTTTCCAATAATGATTCTGGCAGGCACTCTTGGATTTTACGGAGTATTAATCGGGGTATTATTTCTGCTCAGCCATATGTGCAGGCTTCGGTCTTTCGGTACACCTTACTTATCCCCCATAGCCCCTTTACGTCTTGGCGATTTAAAGGATGTGCTGATTCGGGCGCCCTGGTGGCGGATGAACTACCGGCCAAAGGGAAGCACTCCGGGTAATCAGAGACGGCTGGGCAATCGGCCGAAGGGAAATCCATCGAAACCTTAAGAGGAAAGGTGCGAATCGCCGTGACGAAACGAATTCTATTTTTCATTATCCTGCTGGCGCTTCCCCTTCTGTCAGGCTGCTGGAGCCGAAAAGAAGTGAATGACGTTGCGTTTGTATCAGGCATCGGAATCGATCAGATGGAAGACGGCAGAATCCGTCTGGCCCTTCAGCTCGCCATTCCCAGGATGCTTGGATCTTCAGGGCAAGGAGGGACCAGTTCGAGCGGTGAGAAAGACATCGCCGCCAAGGCGGTCTGGATTGTGTCCGAATCGGGGGAAAGCATTATGGATGCCTATCGCAAACTTCAGGAGAAGCTGCAGAGGGAAATCTTCTTCGCCCACAACCGAATCATTTGCATCGGAGAGAGCATGGCACGTCAAGGCCTTTCGCCTGTGCTTGATTTTTTTGTGCGATACCAGGAATCCCGAATGCAAAGTTATTTGATATTTACCAGGGGCGAGGCACTGGATCTGCTGTATTATCTACCGAAATTCGAAAAAATACCTGCCGAGGTCATACGGGAATCGGAGAAAACAGGCACCGGCATCGGATCCAAGATGAGAGATTTTGCCGAAATGCTCTTGGCGGACGATTCTCAGCCGCTTGCGGACGAATTTGAAATCGTAGCTTCAAATGTACAGGGCAGCGAGGAAACCGCAAAACGGGAAGCTCCTTCGGCCATCGAGGGCAGCGTTGCGCTTAAAGGTCTGGCCGTATTCAAGGACGACAAACTGGTAGGCTGGATAGACCGAAAAGAGACTAGAGGAGTTCTATGGTTTCATAACAAAACCAAAAAAGGATCGGCCTATACTCTGGAGATCCCCAAAGATAAAGGCGGCGGAAAAGTCAGCTTGGAAATGATTTCGAGCAAAACCGAGCTTAAGCCTTCACTCAAGGAAGGAGAAGTAGGAATGGAGGTTAAGACCTATCTGAAGGCCGATCTCTACGAGAGCAGCTCGAGTTTGGATTTAACGGATCCCAAATCCATTCGTCTTATTGAAAACTTACTGGCTGAGGATGTCGAGAACAGGTTGCGTCTAGCACTAAAAAAAGTCCAGAAGGATTATCGCTCGGACATCATCGGCTTTGGAGCGGCCGTCCACCGGAAATATCCGAGGCAGTGGCAAAATGGGCTGAACGAACGTTGGGATCAGGTCTTTACGGAAATACCGGTCACTATTCACTCAAAGATGACGGTGAGAAATACGGGACTAACCGGCAGTTCCTTAAAACAGAAGGAGGAAGAAAATAAATGAAGCTGCTGATACTGATAGCCGTTTATGTAGTCTTGTCTTTCATTGATATGCGGAGCCTGTTCAAGAAACAAGAAAGCCGCAAAGCGCTGAAGGTTTACTGCGCGTTCATGCTGGCCGGTCTTCTGTTCAGCTTTATGGCAGCTTATCACTTTCATCTTCCGACTTGGACGGGAAGCTAAAAAACGCCCTTCCTGCAGCCAAGCAGGAGGGCGAAAATATACAAAACCTTTATTTTCCGATAAATTCCTGTGTCCAATAGTTATTGTCAAAGCCCACGCCGATATAATTGAAATTTTTGCTCAAAATATTGGCTTTGTGCCCCGGGCTGTTCATCCAGGCAGTCATTACTTCTTCCGGTGTACGCTGTCCCATCGCAATATTCTCGCCGGCATAGCTGTAAGTTACGCCGAAAGAAGACATCATATCAAACGGAGAACCGTACGTAGGGGACGTATGCGAGAAATAATTATTGCTCCGCATGTCCGTTGCTTTGGCCGCCGCGACCTTGTTCAGGCTGTCAAGCGCAGACAGCGGCGCGAGTCCCGCTTTACCGCGTTCCTGGTTCACCAGAGCGATTACCTCTTTGATATAGGAAGAACTGTCAGATTGGGCAACCTCAGGAGCTTTTGCCGCCGGAGCTGCGGGTTTGGCCACTGGAGCTGCGGGTTTGGCCGCCGGTTTCGCCGGGGCCGGCTCTGGCGCCGGCGTCGCTTCCGGCTTGGATTCGGCCGGCTTGGAAATATGATCGCCAGTCACATCAATGGTGATCGATTTACCATAATATTGCTGCAAATATTGTATCAGCTGCTCATAGCTCATTCCGTTCTTGACCGTCACCTGCTCGGAGGCTGCTTCAGCCTGAGAGGGCAAGGATATGCCAAGCGCCAAAACTGCCGCTACGCTTCCGCTTAATAATGCTTTTATCGTTCTGCTCTTCATTTCGCCATCTCCTTATTCTAGTTGTCTATGCCTGCATGTAAGAAAACAGCGGCAAAGATTACAAAGTTGTAATATGTTCCTTGGTCATTGTAACATACTACTCTCCCTTTTGGGACGTTAATTTCTGCCAATAGGGGAGTGCCTTTGTGCACTTTTATCGGAGTGAAGAGCGTTATTATTTAGTCGGCATGCTGCAACAGGCTTAGTGAAAAGACCGCCAGAATGCGCCCTCGGTGTTGATCAGGCCCATAATTTCGGCAAAAGGAATTCGGAAGGTCGGGAAGCCCGCCGCGTATGGCGCGATCTCATAAGGAGCGAAGTAGAGGTAGAGCGCCTCTCCGTCGACATAGAACGGCTGGTCGGGGGCTATGCCTTTATACTCGCCGGGGAATACATAGGAATATTGGGGGTCATTCTCGATTTGCCGTCCCACAATTTCGCTGAGCCTATCGGTGTAGTCGATCGCCGGCTTGAATAAATCTTTTAGCTCATAGAATTTCCCGGATCGCAAATCGATGGGTGTAAAAATACGGGTCGGCATTCCGTGCGCAGCCCCAAAAGGATAGCGGTAACCGCTTAGTTCAAGCTGCAGCAGATTCTTTCGGAAGAAGGAAACGGAAAAATCGCCCGTGTAGCTGTAGTCACTGCTGTCTCCGGCGCTGCCGTCATCCGCAAGCGAAAGCTCTTTCAGCCTGTCGTTGACCCGTGCGGATACGCGTGTATCGGCAATCCCCTTTACGAACGGGTAATAGACGAGGTAATTGAAATTCGGCTTGAACTTTCGTTCTTCTACGGCGTAGGGATGCCGAAGGGGAATCAGTATATTTTGTCTCCAGACCTGTCTGCCGTTCCGGTCATAATAAGCGGTACGCTGATCCACATCCGCCCGGATCAATCTTCCGCTGAATGAAAGGGTCCCCGCGCCCGGGACGACCGGCGGCTGCGCGGCCCGGTTGCCGCTTCTGTCGATAAAATAAGTCTCGCTTTCATCGTATACAGAGGCGAGCCCCTCGCTATAATTGTTCACTCCGCGCAGCGGATGGGCGTTCAGTATCCGGCCGGTTGCCGCGTCGGCAATGGTGTACACTGTCCCCTTGTAAGTCTCCGCCGGGTTGATGGGGGTGCCAAGCGCGACCCGGTTCTCCCCAAGCTGCTGGATATACTCGTATTGGGCCTGAATGACGAACTTCCCGCTCTTGTCGATCAAGCCGTAGGCGTTCTCATAGTTCTCCGCCATATTAACGACCGCCCTTCCTTCCGAAAAAGGCATCGCCGACGTAAACTGCGGGCTAATAACCGTCTTACCTTCCTCATCGATATATCCGTACCGGCCGTTCTCCTCCGTCTGATAAGCCAGCAGGCCCTCCCCCGGATTGCCGACAAAAGGATAGGAGTACGTATGCAGGATCTCACCGTTCTTTCCGATCAGCGCAAATTCGCCCGCATGGAGCTTGACCAGCGCTTTGCCTTCCTTGAAGTCATTCGCGTCCTCGTACTTTGCGGGGATCGCTTCCCTGCCGTTACGGTCCAAATACCCGTATTTGAGACCTTGGCCTCCTACCTGCTTCGTGAACAGCGCGCGTCCTTCATGAAGGGAGTTCAAATAGTCGTATCTTCGTCCCGTTACTGGCTTTCCCTTCTCGTCAATCAGAAAATAGCCCTTGCTGTCGCTCGCGACGGCGCGCCCTTCTTCAAAGGAGCCGATAAACGTGTAAACGGGCTTAAGCACTTCTTTGCCTGCCCCGTTGATTAAGCCGCTGAGATCCTTTCGCTGGACAACGGCGAGACCGTTATCCTGAAAATCCTCGGCATAGTCATAGCGGGGCTCAATGACCGTGCGGCCATTGTCGCCGATATAGCCCCACAGCTTCCCCTCCTTCAAATTGAAAGGCGCCGGATGGAGCGAGGCGGCGCGCAGGCCGTATTCGTCTTCATAATCGCTGTCATTGATTAACTCCGCTTCGTCGGTGTGGACATCGATCCGGTACCAGCCAGGTTCGGAGGGGACGACCGCATATGCGTTCTCCGCAAACCGCGCCTCCGGCTGGGGAATAAGGCCGTTCCACCCCGTGCCGTCCCATTTCCGGACTTCCGCCGTTATCCCCGCATTCTTCCCGGCCTTTGGCGCGCCGGTCAAATCAATTTTCAACATGCTCCGCTCCCCCTGTCATAAAGGCGTTTGCCCATAGAATATGGGATAACCGCCCATTGTGTGAGGACCGAAGCCGAAAAGCCGCCATCGGGCGGCGAAAAAAATTCCGACGGTCCGGGAAGCGGCTTAGTTTGATGAAAATGGGCTATTATTTATGAACCGCCCGCTTATTTCTTCGCGGAGTATTTCCGCATGTCGAAGGCAACCGCGGCCACAATGATGAGGCCCTTGATGATGAGCTGCCAGTAAGGGCTGACGCCGATAAAGGTAAGACCATAGTTGATCAGGGTGAAAATGACGACGCCGACCAGTACGCCCGGCACCGTGCCGATGCCGCCAGTGGTGGATACGCCGCCGACGACGCAGGCCGCGATGGCGTCAAGTTCGTACATGTTGCCGTAGTTGTTCGTCGCTCCGCCCGTTCTTGCGGCTTCCAGCACGCCTGCAAGACCGTACAGGGCTCCGGCGATGGCGTAGAGATAAATCAGGTTCTTGGAAACGTTGATGCCGGACACTTTGGCCGCCTGCATATTGCCGCCGATGGCGTACATGTTTTTACCGAGCTTCGTCTTGTTGAAGACGACCCAGACAATGAGCGCTACGACAATGGCGATAATGACGATATACGGGATGGAATACTGCCCCTTGCCGATGAAGCCGGAGCCTATATTGGTGAAGTCGGGGCGCAAGCCGCCGATCGGCTGGGATTGGTTTGGTTTCATATCAAAGTACAACGAGTTGATGCCGTATACCATAACCATCGTGCCAAGCGTCGCGATAAAAGGCGGAACATTGAGCTTGGAAACGATCAAGCCGTTGATCAGACCGCACAGCAGACCGGCCAGAATGGCGATGACAATCGGAATGATCAGCCACATTTGCGGCAGATCCGGAAAGAAACGGCGCGAATAATCCGGGATTTGCAGCATCGAGGCGGAGATAACCGCCGTCAGGCCCACAACCCGGCCTGCGGACAAGTCCGTGCCGGCCGTTATCAGAATAAAGGCGACGCCCAGCGCGATAATAACCCGTGTGGACGATTGAATCAGAATATCGCGGAGCGTATTGACCGACATGAAGCTCGGCTCGTAAATGGCGATACCAAGAATCAGGACAACGAGTACGAGATAGATGGCATTTTGAGTAATAAAGCTTTGTGCTTTTTTGGCGTTCATTAGATTTTCCTCCTCTAAAGATGGTCCTGAATCAATGCTGGGCGGCCAGGCGCATCACTTCGGTTTCCGTTGCGGCGGCGCCGTCCAGTATGCCTGTCAGCCTGCCCTCCGACATCACCATGACGCGGTCCGACATTCCAAGCAGCTCGGGCATTTCGGAGGAAATCATAATGATGCTCTTTCCCTGATTCGCCAGATCGGCAATTAGGGTATAAATTTCGAATTTGGCCCCGACGTCGATCCCGCGTGTCGGTTCGTCCAGCAGAAGAATTTCCGGCTCGGTGAGCAGCCATCTGGCCAGCAGCACTTTTTGCTGATTGCCCCCCGACAGATTCATAATCTGCGTTCTCGTGGTCGGAGTCTTCGTACGGAGCTTTTCGATCATCTTGTCCACTTCCGCTTTTTTCTTCTTTCCGTCCAGCAGCAGGTACGGCTTCTGATAGCGGTCCAAATTGGCGATGGCGCCGTTCTCATGCACGGACAGCACCGGAAAAATGCCTGTAACGCGCCGTTCCTCCGTAAGCAGGGCGAGACCGTATTTTTTCGCATCCTGCGGAGATTGGATCTTGACCGGTCTGCCTCCGATGGAGATGGTTCCAGACTTCAGCGCCCGCAGGCCGAACAGCGCTTCGATTACCTCGGTCCGCTGCGCTCCCACCAGGCCGCCGACGCCAAGAATTTCCCCTCGTCTCAATTCGAAGGAGACCTCCTTGAACGACCTCGGGTCGGTGGAAGTAAGTCCTTCGGCCTTCAGAAACACCTCGCCCGGCACATTGTAGCGTTCGGGGAAACGATTGGTCAGATCGCGCCCGACCATTCTGGATATAATCAGATCGGTCGTCATTTCCGCCGCAGGCCAGGTGCCGATTTTTTTGCCGTCACGCATGATCGTAACGTCGTCGGAGATTTCCAGAATCTCTTCCATTTTGTGGGATATATAAATTATGGCAACGCCTCTTTGTCTGAGATCCCGGATAATCCGGAACAAATGCTGCACTTCCACGCTCGTCAGGGAAGACGTCGGTTCGTCCATGACAATAACGCGGGAGTTGAAAGAGACGGCTTTCGCGATTTCGATGGATTGGATTTTCGATACGGACAGCTTGCCTACCAAGGTTTCCGGGTGCAGATCGATGTCCAGATCCTTGAACAGTTTCTCTGTATCCGCATACATTTTTTTGTGGTCAATGAATTGGAGCGGTCCGATCCCCTTGGTCGGGAAACGCCCCAGCCAAATATTTTCCATAACGCTGCGGTGCGGCACCGGGTGCAGCTCCTGGTGAATCATCGAAATACCGTTGTTCAGCGCATCGTTCGAATTGTGGATGACCGTCTTCTCACCGTTCAGATAAATCTCGCCGCCATCCGGCGAATAAATGCCGAACAGGCATTTCATCAGTGTGGATTTGCCAGCCCCGTTCTCGCCCATCAAGGCATGAACGCTGCCAGGTCTGACCTTCAAGGTAACCCCATCCAGAGCCTTGACGCCCGGAAATTCCTTGGTGATATTGTTCATCTCCAGCAAAAATTCGCTTTGAGCCATGGTCTTACGCCCCCTACGCTTTTTTTCTTTTCCATGAGAGGCACAGTGGTTCCATCCTGTTTCCTACCCGAAAGGAATACCAGAGAGCGGAGGCCCGCTCCCCAAAATGTAATCGTTGATGCTAGGTCAGCAAAAGCCTTATTTAACTTCGGATGCGTTGTCTTTCGTAATCTTTTTGTAAGAGATCCATACATACTGGTTGTCGGAAATGTCGAAGCCTACATTGTCCTTGCTTGGTGTTTCGCCACCTGCCAGCAGAGAGGCCAGGGTGATCGCGGCCTTGCCTTGGCTCTTCGCATCGTTAAGCACGGTTCCGAGCATCGTTCCTTCTTCGAGCGCCTGCACGGCAGGAGCGGTAGCATCAACGCCTACGACCGGCATGAATTTATCGCCCGAGAAGTAGCCGGCGGCTTTCAGAGCTTCGATCGCGCCGAGCGCCATATCGTCGTTGTTGGCCAGTACGGCTTCGATCTTGTCGCCATGCGAGCCGAGGAATGCGGCCATTTTCTCCTGGCCTTTTACACGGTCCCACATTGCGGTATCTTCCGCCAGCTTCTCAACCTTGATGCCGGCGTCTTCAATCGCCTGAATCGAATACTTCGTGCGCAGCTCGGCGTCTTGATGTCCCGGTTCGCCTTTGAGCATCACATACTGCAGCACGCCGTCTTTGTTCTTGTCGGCTTCGGGGTGAGCCTTCCAGTAGTCAACGACAAGCTGGCCTTCCAGCGTGCCGGACTCCTCGGCTTTGGCGCCAACATAGTAGACCTTATCCCACTTCTTCATATCTTCCGGAAGCGGCTCGCGGTTCAGGAACACGACAGGAGTATTGGCCGCTTTCGCTTTATCGATAATGACGCCCGCCGCCGTCCGGTCGACCGGGTTGATTAGCATGCCGTTGTATTTCTTCGTAATGAACAAATCCACCTTATCGTTCTGTGTTGGCTGGGAGTTCTGGCTGTCCACGATGTCGACCTCGGCGATGCCTTTGGCCGATTCCTCGATCGCGTTGCGGACGCCCGTCATAAAGGTATCGTCGAATTTATAAATCGCTACGCCGACTTTAGGCGTTTTGCCCGAGCCGCCGCTATTTGCTGAAGAGCCGGAATTCGTTGCCGCCGCGCTGCCGGAGTTTCCATTGTTATTGCCACCGCAGCCAGCCAGAGCAGCACCGAGTAATGCGCTTGCGAGTAATACGGAAGTAATTTTTTTCATAGAAATTTGACCTCCTGGTTTATTGTCTTTTTACTCTTTGCCCTGTAGCATCCGGGCACCTTTTTATTATGCAGTAAATGTAAGCGGTTGCGAATATAAAATCCTCCTCAGTTTTAGCAAAATTCTCATATCGAAATTTCAAAGCTTGTCCTCCTCACGCAGACAAAAAGCAGCTATTTCAGCAGATGTTGTACGGGTGGAGGGGACTTTCACGTAAAAAAGGTTTGGGCAGACTATTACGTCCGCCCAAACCTTTTTCTTCCCAATGCCCGCTGCCCTGTCCTGCACGGCTGCGGCGGCCTACAAGTTATTCCGCCTGCTCGCGGTCCAGAAACGCCCGGTTCTTTCGTTTGTTCTCGAACGCAATCAGCTTGCCCATCGCGTCCTCGACCGTCCCCCTGCTGGAATACACCGTGATTCCGATCTGCTTCAGCCTCTGCTGCGCTCCTGGTCCGATCTGAAGCACAAGCACCTTGCTACAGTCCTTCAGCATATCGACCGTCCGGCTGAGTTCATCCGTGTGATGCTCTCCCTCCGCCCGTGTGGTTACGTTGTCGCGGACTTCCAGCAGCGTCCATTTCCCTTCATCGTCGACTTCATAGATATAAAACCGCTCGCTTCTTCCAAAATGCTGATCGACAAGCTCCCCGTCGCTGCTTCCTACCGCCAGTTTGTAAGACATTCTGTATTCTCCCTCCTAAATCGCCGCTTGAAAGCCTTCCACCTGAAACTCCGCACGGCATACAGCCGCCTTTACGCGGCACTGCGTAGCGAAATTCTAGCATGAAAGCTGCAAATCTATCAATGAAAATAGATGCACCGGGAGGATAGTCGGAAGAGATAGTAAGAAAAAATGCAGCAATATAACGGAATTAACGGCTCATTGTCAGCTTACCAGCGCATTGGCGGCCAAGCTCTCGCGACCGTAACGGTCGGCTGTGAGAATCGCTTCCTTCAGAAGCGGGACGCTCACTTCAAACGCCAACTGCTTCTGAGCGTCGGGTTCAATGACCACACCCTCGGCCACCTTTGCCGCCAGGACGGAAATGTCGCCGCTAATGCCCAGTTGCTCCAGAGTGACAGGAAGCGAAAGCTCGTTCAAAAAAGAAAGCAGCTCTTTAATTTCCGGCAAAGACTTGCCCGCCAGTACAAACTGGACGATTAAGCCGAAGATGACCTTTTCTCCATGAAGGCTGCCGTGGGCAGCGGGCAGGAAAGTCAGGCTGTTATGAATCGAATGGGCCAACGCCACCCGTGGATTTCCTTGCGTAATGCTGCCTGCAAGTTCGGCCAGCGCAATGACGGCATCCACTGTCTCGGTGAACGCTTGCGTAATGGCGCCGCTGCCCGCCTCCCGAGAGGCCTCCACCGCCTGCTCATGAAGGAGATCGAGCGCTAGCCAGGATACGCTTAAACCTATGCTCAACGACAGATCGGGCCGGCCGGCGGCATTAGGCTCCGCTTCATGCCATTTGACGATCGTATCGGCGATGCCTGCCTTCAGATAACGGGCGGGGGCGGAAGCTAGAACAACCGTATCCGCCAGAACAAGCAGCGGGGATTCTTTAAGCGGACGGGGAGCCACATATCTTCCTTCTTCATCGTAAATAATCGTCAGTGCGGACCAGGCTGCGCAGGTTGCGGCTACCGTCGGAACGCTGATGACCGGAACACCGCCGTCCTCCGCGGCCGCCTTCGCCAAATCCAGCACCCGTCCGCCGCCGATGCCAATAACGCAATCGGCACCGGTCTCGCGTACGAGACGGGCGTAGCGGGCGATTGCTGCGGCGGTACATTCACCCTCAAACGTATGCACGTGATAATGTACGCCCGCGTCGTCAAGGCTTGGGAGCAAGTGCTTGCCTGTCAGTGCAAGCGCCGTATTTCCGCCGATAATGAGAGCGTTTTGGCCAATTTCGGCGATCAGCGGACCTGCCGAATCGAGAATGTTCTTCTCGCGAATATAGGTCTTCGGGGCTTTCAACGTTATCATAAAACCGCTCCTCCTCTGATTTTGCCAACAAAAAAGCCAGCCGTCCGGGTTTCCCCTTGGATGAATATCGGCTTGGCTTCCTGTTGATCCGTCAACTAATTTGGCTGTCTCTGAAATAACGGTAATAACGGCCGCATTCGGCCAGCAGCTCCTGGATTCCGCCTTTGCGCGTGATCGCCATAATATCGGCCTGCCGGAGTTTCTCCTGCGGATACTCGCCGATTCCCGAGCACAGCAGAATGCGGCAGTCGCGAAGAAGATGTATAGTGTCTTCAAGAATAGCTCCTTTGTCCGCCCCTTCGCCGCAGTCGGCCGTGCCGTTGCAGTACGCCTGGATTTTGCGGATGCCCAGCAGCTTGCTCTCCCGGCCATGAACTTCATAGATCAGAAATTCTTTGGCATGGCCGAAATGCATGTTTACCTTACCGCTTCCACGTGAAGCCACAGCGATTCGTATGCCCGTCGCCGCATCTCCGTTATTTGCAAAGCGTCGCCGGTGCCTGCTTTCCAATTCGGCATCCAGCTCTGTGAGCAGCTGCTCCCTCTCCTTGAAGGAATAGACCGGCAGCGGATCGCTATTTCCGGTATCGTACAGGTCCTGTCCCCTGTCTTCACCCAGCAATCCAACCGCATCGGCCCGGCACTGGCGGCAATGCCTCATAACCGGTATAATCGCCGCCGACTCCTCCTGCACCTTGACGGTCAGCTCCGGATCGGGCGCCTGTCCGCCTTCCCGCTCATAGCGGCTCCCCGGTGAAATGATAAGCGGCATAATGTTATGCGAGAATGCCCCCAGATCCCGGACCGTGCGCGACACTTCGGCAAGATGGCCGTCGTTCACCCCTGGAATTAACACGGAATTCACCTTGACCCGAATGCCTCTGGCGGCAATCTCGCGGATTCCGGCAAGCTGTCTTTCAATCAGGATGGCGGCGGCTTCCTGCTCCCGATAAGCTTTCCCTTTGTAAAAGATGGCCTGGTAAACCTGGCTTCCGATCGCGGGATCGATTGTGTTCATCGTAACCGTAACATGGTTGATCCGGTAACGCTCGATCTCGTCCGCGTAATCGGCCAGCATCAGGCCGTTTGTGCTTAGGCACAACTGCAAATCCGGCATTCCTTCGGCCAGCAAGGAGAACGTCTCAAACGTCTCTTGCGGATTGGCCAGCGGATCACCCGGTCCGGCGATGCCCACAACCGTCAATCGGGGGAGAACCTCGACAGTGCGCTGAACCTTCCGGTAAGCCTCCTCCGCCGTAAGCACGCGGCTGACGACGCCGGGTCTGCTCTCGCTCACACAGTCGTATTTAATATTGCAGTATTTGCAGCTGATATTGCATTTAGGAGCAACGGCGACATGCATTCTGGCAAAATATTCATGCGCCAATTCATCGTAACAAGGATGCCTGGTGCTTTGCTGCAAAAAACTCACCGCCTTTCATCTCTTTTGTCATGGCAACTGAAAAAGGCCAAGCTCCGTCAACGATGTGACAGGGCTTAGCCTCCAGTTTACCAGTGAGCTCAACCGTAATGACAAGTAATTTTATCGGAATTGTTTATATATTGATGATAATACTTGTTATTCCCGTTTGTCAACAAAATTTTCCAGATATGTTTCGGGAAAAGATTACCGTACGAACGGAAACAGCAGCTTCTGATTTTCCGGCCACAGCATATTATCAAGATCAATCAGCTTGGTCCCTGTATCAACCCGCTCAGGCACTTTGATGCCCTGGAGGATTTCAACGGCATTCTTGACCGCCAGATAACCGTTGCTGAACGGGTTCTGGATAACGGTCGCCTGCACGATGCCTTCCTGAATCTGCTCCATCATGGTTGGGGAGCTGTCGAAAGCGACCATCTTGATACTGCGGAGACCGCGCTCCCGAAGCACGGCCGCTGCTCCCTGCGACGCCGTCTCGTTCAATGCCGCGATGCCGCGCAGGTTCGGGTGCTTGATCAGCATCAGCCGTGTAAGCTCCTCGGCTTCCGATGTAACGGAGGGCGTATAGGAAATATCCACCACATGCACGGACGGATAACGGGCGACGTAATTCAGAAATCCCTTCTCACGCTCGTCCGCGTCCCGCGCGCCGTAATCAATCTCGCTCTCCGATCCGCTCTCTTGCTTTTCCGGAGTGTTCGTAAAATTCAAAATACCGATTTCACCGGAGCCGTTCAGCAATTGAACAAGCCGTTCAGCGGATTTCTGCCCCGCTTCATAGCCGTTGGAGCCGATGTAGGTCGTCACTCTGGCCGAGCCGACCTCGGCGTCGACCGAAATGACCGGAATCCGGTAGTAGGCCGCCTTGTCGACAACCTGGGCCAGGCCCATATAGCTGCTAGCCGCGAGGATAATCACGTCCGCCTTCTCCTTGATGGAATCTTCGACCATGGCGATCTGCTCCTTCACATCGCTCTCCGTACCTGGAGCCTTAAAGGTCAGCTTCACGTTGAATTCCTTGGCGGCGGCCTCCGCCCCCATCTTTACCGTGTTCCAGTAATCGCCCCTGTTCATTTTAACGATCATGTGAATGTTGCGGGTCTTGTCTGTGGCGATGTGCGGCGGGGACGATCCCAGGCAGGAGGACAGCGATGCCGCCATAAGTATCCAGAGTAACAGAGTCAGCCATACCCGTATCCTTTTCATAGAGATTTCGCTCCCTCCGTCGCCGTTTCGCCGTCGCCATCCGCATCCCGAGCCGGAAAAGTAACCGTAACCGTGGTGCCCGCTTCAAGCTCACTCTCGAAGGATAAGCCGTACTCCCGCCCATAGTACAAGCGGATTCGCTCATGCACATTGCTTACGCCGACGCCGGACCCGCTCCCGCTTTTTACGCCGCCCTTTAAAATGCCCTTCAGCGTTTCCCCGGACATTCCGAGACCGTTGTCGCTGACTTTAATCACGACCAGACCGTTCCGCAGCTCCGCCGCGATTTCGATCAATCCTTCGTCGGGCATCATTTCGATGCCGTGATACAGCGCATTCTCGACAATCGGCTGGAGAATCAGCTTGACCGTGAGACAGTTCAGCACTTCCGGCTGCGCCTTGATCTCGTAGCGGAATTTATTTTTGAACCGGAAGCTTTGGATGACAAGATAATGGCGGATATGATCGAGCTCCTCCCGGAGCGTAATAATATTCTTGCCCTTGCTGAGACTGATGCGAAAAAACTTGGAGAGCGACTGGATCATCGTCACAACCTCCTCATTCTTGCTGCGCTCGGCCAGCCGGATGACGGAATTAAGCGTATTGTACAAAAAATGCGGATTGATCTGGGATTGCAGCACTTCCAGCTCGCCCTTGCGCTTCGTTTCCTGCTCGTAAATAATCTGGTCCATCAATTTGCGGATGCGCTGGAGCATCAGATTGAACCGTTTGGACAGCTGCTCTACCTCGTACGCCCCTCGGACATTGATCGAGGTATTCAAATCCCCCTCCACGACCTGCTGAACGGTACGCTCCAGCTTGGAGATCGGGCGGGCAATTCTGGCGGACAGCAGCACGGATACAACGATGACGCACAGGATGGACAGGGGGAGGAACAGCAACATGAATTGATTGAGATCCCGTTTGGTCGTCACAATCTCGTCGTAATAGGCGACGCCGACGATTTTCCAGCCGGTCTGATTCAGCGTGCGCACGGTGATGAACCGCTTCTCTCCCATGGATTCGTCCAGATAGCTGCGGTAGGCGTACTCCAGCACAGGCTCTACATTTTCATATTTCAGCCCGGCGTAAATAAGCTGCTGCTGCGGATGGTACACGATATTGCCAAGCGAATCCAGAATATAGGCATACCCCCTTTTTCCCAGCTTGACCTGCTTGCTCAACTCGTCGATGGTGCGAAAATTGAAGTCGACAAGCAAAATCCCTCTCTTTCTTGTTCCATGTTCCGTGTAGGAGATCATTTTGCTCATGGACACAACCCAAGTGTAACGCTGCTTGAATAAATTCTGGACATGCGGCTGGGAAAAAGAAATGACTCCCGTCTTCCCCGGGGCGATGAACCAGCTTTGTTCTACCATTCGGGTGTTGCGCCTCATCGGCGCGGACGGAACGTCCAGCACAAGGCTGCCACCCGGCGTAAAGACGGCAAAGGATACCAGATCCTCCCGCGATTCGAGCAAAGTGGACAGGCTCTCATGCAGCATCGGGGAATCAATGGACGCATTCTGCTCAATTTGTTTCTCCGCTTTCTCGTATATATTGCGCATGCCGTTCACATACAGCCCCAGGTTGTAATTGACTTGCTCAATAATTTGCTGCATATTCAGGCTCGCATTCTCCTCCGCGGTCTTCGCGAACTTGTTATACAGCGTAAAGCTGACGATAACCGTTACAAGCACGGCGATCGAAGTCAGGGTTAGCGTCAGAATCACTTGAATGCTTAGCAGCCGGGAGGTGAATTTGCCCCTGCGTGTGCCGCGCCGCTGCGGACGAAGCGGAAAGAGATGGGCCCGCTCTTTGGGCATGAATTACCCTCCTCTGGCGCCGTTCTTGTATTCTTTGGGCGACTGGCCGTACTTCTTCCGGAAGCAGAAGCTGAAATAGTTCGGATCGGCAAAGCCGATTTTGTCCGCGATTTCAAAAGCCTTAAGCTCCGACGTGCGCAGCAGCTCCTTCGCCGCTTCAAGCCGGATTTGCAGCAAATAGTTCACGAACGTCATTTTGGTTTCTTTTTTGAAAATACTGCTGAAATACCCGGTGCTGATATGCAAATGCTCGCACACCTTGCCGATCGAAATATCGGATTCGTGATAATGGCTCTTGATAAAATTCTTCGCCTGCTCGACCAACTGCTTGTAGCTGGATTGCCGCTCCAGGGCGATATGGTTCATCAGCCGGGTGCAGACACCGATAATCCACTGCTTCGCATCCTCCATGTTATTGAATTTATTCATATCCGTAAGGGAGGTAATGCCCGAGCCGAACAGCTCGTTCGTCTCGCTTCCGGACTCTTTGGCCATCCGCAAAATGGAAGTGATGATCTCCAGCAGAAAAATGCGGTATTCGTTCGCGGTCACCTGACTTCCGTCCAGCGTTCCGAACAATTCATTGATGATGTCCGTCAGCTCCTGTACGGTCCCCAGCTTCACGGTGCGGATAAGCGACTGCTCGGTCAATTCGTCATAGACGGGCAAGCGGCTGGTACGCGACTCGACGTCTTCAATCCAGATCACCCGGTTGTTGCCGAGAATGAGCCGGTAATCCAGCGCCTGAAGCGCGTCCGCGAACGAGTGGAACAGCATCTCCGGCGTCCGGCATACCGTTCCCGCGCCGATGGTGACGGTCAGCTTCAAAAAGCGCTGCACGTTCTGGCGGATTTCCTCCAGCACCTCAAGGGTTCTGCCGGTCATCTCGCTTTCATCCTTTCCCGCGAGGGAAGACAGCATGACAAGATCATCGCGGTGGATGAACACTCTGCCGAAGCCGTGCTTCATGCAGATTTCTTCGGCAATGTTGAGTACGGCGAACAGCTGCAGATTGCGGTCACCGGTATCACGCAGGGAGACCGGATGCTCCGCTCCCGCTACTGCCTGTCCGCGAATATAATCCAGACTGATCACGGAGGGCTGAAACCAGTCTCCGGAGAGAGAGATGCCGTACTCCATGCTCTTCGCCGCAATCTCATCCGGCCGGAGTCTGCGGGACACGAGCGAGGAAAGAAACTGCTCACGCAGTACGAGGCCACTGAAAAACTTACGTATTTTTCTTTGACGGCTTATGTCTCAAACAAAAAGACATCCATTTCCCACCTTTTAGGAACGGATGTCTTCTTTTTTAGGTCAAGTACGGCTCCATCATTCGGTAATTCTTAGTCTGTTAACTTTAAGATTCGTTTTAAATTCACAGCGAAAATTGTCATCGCCCCTTGCATTTCCATGCCAAGCAGACCCGAGGATGTCGCGACATCATACCCGTGTCCATGTTTGAGTTCACTGTTCTTCGCTTCAATTTTGTAGCGTTCCTTGGATTTTTCCTTGAAATACTCTGAATCTTGGAACGTCATTTGCTCGGTGTGCTCATCGGATTTAATACTTACCGAATAGCTTTTGCTTTTAGCGCCTTCTTTGTAGCACCCTTCCTTGAACGGACAATGCTTGCATAGTTTCACATCAAAATAATAGGTGTCTGTTTGATTTTTGCCGACCCCTTTTTTACCCTGCCGAGCCTTTCGAATGGCCATATGTCCAGCTGGACATACGTACATGCCTGCATCTTTGTTGAATAAAAATTCGTCTTCTTTCTTACGCGCACCTTGCGTGACGAGGGGATTTAGTTTGGCCACAAGTTCAATTTCATTTGTTTTCGTGTACGCAATATTATCTTTTTCGGAATATGCAGTATCCCCAATCACCGTTTTGACCTGCATGCCAGCTGCCTTGCTTTTTTCGATAAGGGTCTGCAATTGCTTGCCGTCATTCTTTTCACCGGTTGTAATGACAGCCGCCGTAATAAGGCGTTCCTCAGTCATCGCTAGATGAGTTTTGTATCCAAAAAATGCGGAATCTGCGCTCTTGTGGCCAACGCGCGCATCCGGATCCGCCGCCAGGCGAAGTTGCTCGACGTCATCCGCAACCGTTTCTTTCAGCAGGTTAAGCGGCTCCAGAATTTTTGGCACTTGTGCAATGCCACTCTCATTTTCGATGAAGTTGACGAGTTTTTGGCAGTACGCAATTTCATCTTCGAGTTCGCTCGTTGTATTCTTTGCCGGCATTTTGACCTTGACTGACTCATCCATGGTGTACACGGCTTTTCGCAATTTCCGTGCACGGTCTTGTAGAATTTCTTGAGGCGTTTTCTGGTTGTAACGTGCTTTCGTATGCGTGGCGTCGACGATGATGGAATTGCTCTTTAGGATATTTTGCTCGATGGCAAGTTCTACGGTCTTGCCGATGAGCATGTCCAAAAGGTTGATATCTTTCAAACGTAGTTTACGGAACTTCGTTAAGGAACTCGGATCGATGACCGGGTCTTCCGGCGCCATGCCGAGGAAGTACTTGAACGACAGGTCGTACTTTGAACGCTCCACGATGTCGACGTCAGAGAGTTCAAAAATGGCTTTCAGCAGTAAATATTTAAACATGCGCACCGGATCAATGGCGTTGCGTCCATTATCCAAGCAATACTTTGTTTCCAGTTCTTCGTATATGAAAGTGAAATCCACCAATTCATTGATTTGACGGAGTATATTGTCCTTCGGGACAACGATGTCATACAATGCCGCATAAGGACTCAAAACTAAGGTTTGTTGTTGCCGAATCATCCACTCACACCCGCTTTTTTGTTAGATGACTTCAGTATAAAACAAAAAAGGTACAGCCTCTTCAATTTTCTTGAAGATCTGTACCTTTTCCTATGAGACGGACTTTTTCAGTGGCCTCCGCAGTACGGGGAGGCTTTTGCGGTAATGCTCGCTGAGCACATGAATGTTCTCCTTTTCGGCGATTTCCGCTTCAATCGTTCCCTTGACCTTCAGCAGCACATCGATCAGCTCCTGGGAAGAGAACGGCTTCAAAATATATTCGTCAATTTGCAGCTTGATGGCGCGCTGCGCATACTCGAATTCATCGTAGCCCGTCAAAATAATTATTTTCGTGCCAGGGTGACGGCTGCGGATATATTCCGCCAGCTGCAGTCCGTTCATAAACGGCATTTGAATATCCGTGACGACGACGTCGGGCAGCACCCGGTCGATGAGTTCCGCCGCTTCTTTGCCGTTCTCCGCATGGTCGATTACCTCAAAGCCGTAGCGTTCCCAGTCGATCTGTCCGATGATCCCCTCTCTGACATCCTCTTCATCTTCAGCCAAAATCAATTTGTACAAAACCCTGATCCTCCTCGTAACCCTCACAGTATGCGCTTTCATTTTTTATTGTAAGGCTGACGGGTTTATAATTCAAACAAGAAGAAACGAAAAAATGCACCCCATCTGCAGACCCGTGTTTCAATCCTCCGCCGGGTGTTTAAATAATAATATTGTGTCTTGTCCGGCGTTCACTATTTCTGACTTTTAGCCCTTGCTGTCTCTCAAAAAAAAAGCCACCCCTGCGAAAAGGCGGGATGGGGATGGATGCCAAGTAACGTATACGTTATTACAAAACGATTTATAACAGCGATTTGCTAAAGCGATAACCGTTCTGGTCGAATCCAAGATGACGGTAGAAAGCGTGCGCCGGGGCGCGTTCCACCCGGTTGCCGCTGCACAGGTAAATTTGCTTGCAGTTCAGGCTGCGCGCCCATTCTTCCCCAGCTGCCATCAGCCGTCTTCCCAAACCGCTTCCTCTGAGTTGTTCCTCTACGATAATTGCGGTAATCTCGGCGACGGAATCCTGGTTCTTGCAGTAAGAGAGAACCTGACGGAGTTCAATCATTCCGACGGTCTGACCATCCACTTCTGCGACAAGCGTGCAGCAAGCCGGATCGTTCTGCACAGCTTCCAGTCTCTCTTTCATTACGTTAAGGGTTGTCGGATAGCCGAATCCTCTCAGCAGTGCCGTAATTGTCTCCAGATCGTTCATACCGATGTTGCGAATCTGCAGTACTGGTGCCTGAGTACTACTGTTCATCCTCGTATACCTCCACTTTTAGCAGGGACGCCGCTTCATTGGCAGTCGCCCGCGCTTTCTCCACATTATCGGCCGCACAGAGCGCGACCGCCATCCGCCGTCCCGGGCGGACTTCCGGTTTGCCGAATACACGGACCTGCGTACGGGGAAGCCGCAGCGCTTCATTCAGTCCGGTAATGGCATAAGCCTGTCCGGCAGCATCTTTCCCGGCTTTAAGCGTCGCCGACGCTCCCGGTGACAGCAATTCCACCGGTCCAAGCGGGAAACCGAGAATCGCTCTGACATGCAGAGCAAACTCCGACAAATCCTGAGTAACCATCGTCACCATTCCGGTGTCATGCGGTCTCGGGCTTACTTCACTGAAAAGAACGCCCTCACGCGTCAGGAACAGCTCAACGCCAAAGATACCGTAGCCGCCCAGCTCGTCCGTCACGTTACGCGCAATTTCCTGCGCTTGGGCCAGCTGTTCTTCCGTCATTTCATGCGGCTGCCACGACTCCACATAGTCCCCATCCTTCTGGATATGCCCAATCGGCGGGCAGAACACCGTACCGGAGGAGGAGCGGACGGTCAGCAGCGTAATCTCGCTCTCGAAGACGACGAAAGACTCCACAATGACCCGCGTTCCTTTCGCTCTGGCTCCCTCAAGGGCCGTGTTCCAGCAGTTCTCGGCATCCTCGGGTTTCCGGCAGACACTCTGTCCTTTCCCGGAAGAGCTCATAATCGGCTTGATCACGCACGGCGTTCCCAGTTCCCCCACCGCCTGCCGCAGCTCTTCAAGACTGTCCGCGAACCGGTACTCCGCCGTAGGATACCCGAGCTTCTCCGCGGCGAGACGGCGGATGCCTTCCCGGTCCATGGTCAGCCTGGTCGCGCGCGCGGTCGGAACGACGCAAAATCCTTCTTCTTCCAACTCCAAAAGAGCGTCCGTGGCAATGGCTTCAATCTCCGGAACGATAACATCGGGCTTCTCGGAACGGATAAGCTCCTTAAGCGCCTCTCCATCCAGCATATCAAGCACAAAGGAACGGTGGGCAACCCCCATCGCGGGAGCGCCGTCGTAACGGTCTACGGCTACCGTCTCCACGCCCAATCGCTGGGCTTCAATGATCACTTCCTTGCCCAATTCTCCGCTGCCCAGCAGCAGCAGCTTGCGGCTGTAAGCAGAATAGGGAGATCCCCACATGTCGGTATTCAACCTCTTTCGGCAAAATCCGCTCCTTCCTGCAATTCCCATGCAAAAAGCAGCAGTTTCTCTGCAAATTTTCAGGCTACTTTATTTTCTTCCAAGACGCGGCAGATTGCAAGTGTTCTTCGACAATTTCCTTCAATCTTCACACTTCCATATTCATCCTGTCGCCAAAAGCGGTTTCCAGCTCCCGCAGTCCGTGAACGAGAAAGTTCCAGCGTTCCGCCGAATCACCTCCTTTCAGCATCGCGGACATGGCCAGATCCTGCTCTTCCAGCGTTTCCCTCAGCGCCACGACCGCCCTTGCCAGCGCCTGCACCGCAAGCGATTCGTAGTGATCGAGCAGCAGCGTCTCCAGCCTGGATGCGGCCTCTGCTAGGGCTTCCTTCAGCAGCGGCTCGGTCGCGTTCCTTAAAGCGTCCCGGCCGCCGCCTTCAAAGAAATGCTTCGGTGATTTGAACAGTCCCCACAGTTTTCCCCAGTCGGCCGGAGGCAGATCGCCTTCCAGACCTTTCGGAGCCGGCCAAGCCTCATCCTCTTCCGATGCGGTGGACGGAGGGTCCGCCGGCAGACCGAGCTCCAAGGCGGCGGCTGCCGAAGCCTCACGGACCAGCCTGCGGCCGGCTGCCGTAAGGCGGAGAGTCGTCGCCCACAGCTCGGCCTCCAGTTCCCGGCCCGCGGTCCGCCACAGCTCCCGGCCGCAGGCGGCGAAAATCTCTTTCAGCCCACCGGCGCCTTCCCGCAGCAGCGACGGGTGGAAAGATTCCTGATACATCCGGCCAAACGCGAATCCGATCCGCTGCCGTACATGGAACAGCAGCTCCCCGCCTTCGCGGCGCAGGTCTCGCAGGGGACGCTCCTCGGCTGTCAGCCGCATAAGCCGTTCGTCCGCCCTGAGGCGGCGTTCTTCCATACGGCGGCTCTCGTCCTCCCGTTCCGACTCCGCTTTTAGCGCTATGTCCCGCCATTCCTCCGCGCGGCTGCAGACCGATGTCAGACTGTCCAAGGCCGCCTTCAGCGACAGCGCGGGCAGCTCTTCACCGGCGAACCGCCAAAGGGCGGTCTCAAAGGCGCCGAACCGCGACGCTTCATACGACGAGCCGCCCGCCTTCCCTTCCAGCGCTTGCATGCTGGAGAGTGCATAAATGCGCGGGTTGCCAAGCCCCGCAGACCGGAGGTTCAAGGCGACATGCTCCTTGACTTCCGCCAGTTCCTCCTCATCCGCCGCAAGATCGGACGCGTTGACGATAAAAAACATTTTGTCCAGCGGGAAGCTCTCCCTGATCCGGCCAAGCTGCGCAAGCAGCTGGCGGTCGGTCTTGGAGAAAGCATGATTGTAATAAGTGACAAAACAAATCGCGTCAGCTTCCTTCATATAGCCGAAGGTGACGCCGGTATGCCGGGCGTGCAGCGAATCCGCCCCCGGCGTATCGACCAGCACGATGCCGCTTGCCGTCAGCGGGCAGGCATAGTAAAGGTCGATTCCCCGCACGAAGCAGGCCCGGCTCTCTTCGGCGACCAGACTGCGATACTCATCAAGTTCTACCGTCCGCATCGTTCCCAGGAGCGGCTCCGCCTCCTTCCAGCCCCTTGCCGCCGCCTTCAAGAATCCGGCGTGCGGCAGAGCCGAAGGGTGCAGGCCCTGTGCTGGCAGCTCAGTAACCGCATCGGTCCATGCTCGGGGTTCCGGTTCTTCCATCTGAAGCACTCCAAAGGAATGGCGGATATCGTCCCATATTTCATCCCGGTTCTTCATGGTCACCGCCGCCGTTCCATGCCGGAACGGTCCCTCCGGCGCCAAGATCCGGTTCACCGCGGCCGTGGCGGGATGGGGAGACACGGGCAGCACCACTTCGCCAAGCAAGGCATTGGCGAAGGAGGATTTGCCGGCGCTGAATGCTCCCAACAGCGCCAGCGTGAACCGGCCGCCGGCGAGGTCCGCCGCCCGCGCCGCCAGAGCGCGCGACGCCGAAGCCATCGCCGGCTCGCCCCGCAGCAGCGAAGCCGCGCTGCCCAGCAGCTGCGCGGCTTCGCCCAGCCGGCGGCGTCCCTCCGCCGGCGCGGGTCCGGCCGCGGCGCCCTGCGCGGCCGCTGTGCCTTCCGCCACGCGGCGCGGCGGAAGGAAGCTCCTGCGGGGCGGCCCCGGCAAGGGGCGCCCGCGGGAAGCGCTCACCTCCGGCAGCAGGCCGGGGGTGAGCGTACGGAGCGGCGGCAGCAGCGCCGCGAGTTCGGCCGCGCGGGCTTCGTACGCGCGGGAGAGCGCCGCCAGCGCGGCGGCGGCACGCGCCTGCCGGGCGCGGGCGTCCCTGCGGCGCGCAAGCTCCGCGCGGCGCGCTTCGAGGAGCGGCGGCAGCTTCGCCAGCAGGCCGTCGGCCGTGCCGAGGGCGGCGCGGCGGTAGCCGCTCCGGATGTCCGCCGCCAGGCCGCGGCAGAGCTGGAGCAGCGCCTCGCCCGTGGCGGGCGCTCCCGGCTTCACCGCTTCCGCCAGCCACTGCGCGCCCGTCTGCGGAAAGCCGCTTTTCAGCGCCAGCTCATCCGCCTCGGTCCACAGCTCCAGCTCTTCGCCCCATGCGCGCACAAGCGACAGCACATGGCCTTCAAGCTGCGCCGATACCTGACGCTCCAGAGCATCGCCGAGCAGCGTAAGCCGGCTCGCCCGCTCTCTATCCCGCTTGGCCGCCGTGGTCAGCAGCCCCGTCCGGAAGCCGGACCTCAGGCTGTCGGCGTAGCGGCTTACCGCATCCCGGATATCGGCGGGCATCAGGTTGGCGTTGCCGAGTAGAGCGTCCAAGCTGCCGCGAAGTTGAAGCCGCGCCCGTTCAGGCAGCGTTTCCAACTCCTTCTCCTCTGCTTCAAGTTCGGCCAGCTCCCGTTCCAGGCTGACGGAATCTTCGCCGCCGAGTTCTTCCAGCAGCGCTTCCCTTTCCTCCCGCTGCCCTTCGCGGAACGAGGACAGATAAGCCTCGGCCGTATGCTCAATCGAGCGGGACAGGCTGTATTCCAGAAGCGTTTCCCGCCGTTCCAACAGCTCAGTAATCAGGCGGGGAAGGCTTTCCCAATGGCTTAACGGGTGTTCTTTTTCCTTCAGTGAAGTAAACAACATACCGGCAAATTTCACGCCCCAATTCCGAAAAGCATTTTCTGCCTGCTTCCGGTAGCCCTCAATGGATAATTCCCTTTCCCGGTGCTTGTCGATCTGATTAATAACCAGGTATAGCGGCTTGCCCCAATCGCTCAAATTTTTGGCGAAAGTAAGGTTATTCTCGGACTGCACATGATTGTAATCCATGATATAGAATACGATGTCCGCCAGATGCAGCGCCGACCGGGTCGCGCTCTGATGTCCCTCGTCCGTGGAGTCCACTCCCGGGGTATCCATCAGCACGCCATGCGGTTCAAGAAGCGGCACCTTGTCCCAGACTTCGATTGCGGTGTAGTCTCCTCCAAGACGGCAGTAATCCCGAAGCTGCTCCGACGAAACTTCCTTAGGTTCTCTTATACGGCTACGTGACGTCTCCCGATAGATCAACGCCCGCGGACGGCCGCAACGGATAGAGACAATATTGGCGCTTGTCGGAACCGGTCCCGAAGGAAGGATATCTCTGCCGCATAAAGCGTTGATCATACTTGATTTTCCTGCCGAAAAATGACCGCAGAAGGCGATAGTCAATTCCCTCTTCCGCTCTTTTTCCAGCAAATCCGCGAAAATATGCGCGCTCTCTATGTCTCCCTGCCGCTCCATCCATTCGGTGAGCTTTTGCAGATACCCGGCTGCATCCGTATTTCCACCGCTATGTACGCTCTCACGTTCCGCACCCACGTATATCCACCTCTGCAGCCATGGTATAGTCCAAAACTAGAATAATTCCATTTTATCACCAGATTGGCACAAATCAAAGGCTTTGTACCTTATTGGCAATGCGGACAATGTGAAAAAATTGAGGAACCCTTCGGAGCAGATGTGTGGAGATATTTGGACATAAAAAAACGGAGCCCCCAATATGGGAACTCCGTCTCTTCTTAGCTTAGGCGCTTTCGAGCACCGGCAGCAGAATTTCAAATACTTTGCCATGCTGAAGGATCGTCAGCCCGCGGGATTTGTCTTTCATAACCACAACCTCAGGCTTTTGCGCCATGCGCTCCAGGTAATGCTCGGGTACGTCGCCGGAATGGCTGATCGTAATGCCCTCCACTTCCTGTTCTTCGTTCTCTTCCATCGAACTGTCTACTACACGGTCGAAAATATCCGAGAACAGCTCAAAATTGTCAGTGTATACGGAAATGCATTTCATTCCTATCCCATCCTCTTCTTCTCTCTGACTTTAGCCGCCACGCTTCGCTATTTATTATCTTGTCTGACTCGCGACGTTTTCATACGTTTCTTGCCTTCCCGGCACATATCCAGAAGCGGGCAAACCTGACATTTCGGATTCTGCGCTTTGCAGTGATATCTTCCGAAAAAAATCAGCCGGTGATGGGTCAGCGTCCATTCATCCTTTGGGACTGCCTTCATCAGCTTCTTCTCGATCTCAAGCACGGAATCCTTCCAGCCCGCGAGCCCCAAACGCTTGGATACCCGCTCCACATGAGTGTCCACGGCAATCGCCGGTACGCCGAAGGCGTTGGAAACGACCACATTGGCCGTCTTGCGGCCGACTCCCGGGAGTGTCACCAGCTGATCGTGAGCCTCCGGCACCTGTCCTCCGTACTGTTCGATCAGGATAGCGCACAAATTCTGAATATGTTTCGCCTTATTGCGGTACAACCCGATTCGGCGTATATCCTGCTCCAGCTCTTCCAGCGGAACGGATACGTAATCCAGCGGAGTTCTATACTTCTGGAACAAGTCCGCAGTGACCTTGTTCACCGTTGCATCCGTGCACTGAGCTGACAGCAGCACCGCGATCGTCAGTTCGAATGCATTACTGTGATTCAGCTCGCAGTCTGCATCCGGAAACATTTCGCCAATCGTATCCAAAATGTGACGGACGTCAGAAATCTTCATGTTTCTACCTCACATGTCGGTATATCGGTCAGCAAGCTAAAATGGCTGCACCGGCTATCCAAGGAAAGTCCAATAAAGTAAGTATTATAGCAGGGTGGTCACATACATTACAAGATTGTATCGCCTCATTCTCAAAAAAAACGCCCTGACGCAGGAAGCCATGCGTCAAGACGGTATCTCTTGCAGAAAGCCGCCATTCCTTACTGCTTCACAATTTCAACTACGATATTGTTATTGAAATATAGTGTAATTTTATCATTTTCTTTGAGAGATTGCACGGACAAAGTCGTGTCGCCTTGGTGAATGTATACGTTTGGCGATAAGGTAAACCGGTAATTTTCGTCATCTACCGTATCCCGCTTAACGACAATACGGCCTGCGGCGGCATCGTAGCTTGAAAAGCTGCGGCTTTGTACGGGCAGAACGCTCACGATTGTCGTCGTTCCGTCGGCATCCTTGCGAACCTCCACTCTTTCGGATAACGAGAGAGATCCGAGAGTGCCAGAAGCCGCGCTGTCGCGGACAATTTTGACGTTGCCTCCAGCTCCGAACGTTTGGACGGCGCCCGAATAATCTTTGACGCTCAGCGATCCGGCTGCGGCATCTATCGCCGTAACCTGGCCTGACGTAAGCTTGACGGATTGAATCGACAGAGGTGAGTTTCCAAGCGCGGGGACATTCACATAATCTCCGGCTTTAAGATCACTAAGCTTGATCGTCTGCCCCGCCTCGTCGGTCAGCGGAAGCGAGAGCGTATAAATATCAATATTCCCTCCGGATGTCTTGACGCCCAATTTGTTGTTCGCCGCATCGACATACGCCAGTTGAAGCTGCTGGGATGTCTTCACCTTGAGCGAAGTCAGCACATCCTGGCTTGTCGACAGGAAGGCAGTCACGACACTGCCAGCGGATACGTCGGTAATAGAAAGCCCGGTCCGTCCGAACATCTCGACCATCGGCGGATAAGGCAGGTTCAAGGAGCGGCCGTCTGCCGTTTTCAGCACAAACATTTTGGTCGCGGTGTTGACCGAGGTTAGCGTACCTTCGTATTTGCTTACAATTTCCAAAGAGAGCATACGCTGTCCGAGGGCGCTGACATTGACCTTCCGGTTCTCTGTCAGCATCGAAGCGATGCTGCTCAGCGTCGGCAAATTGCCATTCGCATTAATAAACTTCGTATTCGCGTCAAGCTGATAGACATGCGCTTGATTGCCGCTGTCCGTGACCGTCAGCAGATTCGTCTTGAAGTTAAAGCTGACGACCGACGTTCCAAACAGCTGCTCCAGCCGGCGGTTAACAACGGTGATCTTGGTAACCTGATCGCTGCCGTTTAACGTCAGTTCCACAGTGTCGCCGTAAGTGGCATCGGCAATGAGGTTCGCCGCGGCCGGTTTGGCATAGCCCTGAATGACAATGGCAGTGCTCGCCGCCAGCAGTTGAACGCCGCGTGTGCCATCCGCTTTCTTATAAACGACGGAGGAGTCGGTCAACTCGGTCAGCATTCCCTGCACCGTCCGTTCAACCGACTGCGTCACCTCGACGGAAGCGATTAAACTGTTCTTGATCGTGTAATTCACCGCGGTGCCCGCCTTCAGTTCAGAGGGCTGCAGAATGGCTTTCTGGTAACTGAACAGGGCGCTGTCCGTCCATTTGAACGTCTCCTCCGTTCCGGAAGCGTTCGTGAAGGTTATCGTCTTGGCGGTAAGGTCGATGCTTTTGAGCGTTCCAGATGCCGTTTTATTGACGACTCCGGAGGTGACCTGAACTTTAAGAACTTTGTTCTGTCCGGTAAATGTCTCGCGTGTGATCGACACGATGCTGTCCTCCGAAATCGAGGAAGCCGTAATCGCGCTGCCTCCCGCGTCCACAAAGGAAGTAGCGTTGTCGAAAGCATATTCCGGATAGCCGTCGGCATTTTTCAGCCAAAACTTATTGGCGCTCGGAGAAAGTCTCGCGAACGTGCCTTGAATCGTCTCCACCTGCGGTTTCGCATCGGTCAGCTCTACATAGGAAGCCGCTCCGTTCTTTCCGATGACCGTCACCTTGGTATAGGGCTGGATATCGTTCAGCGAGATCGCCGTATCGGCGGCGCTGGTAAAATAAGCCGTGCCGGAGCTCAATGAATATACTGCGGAAGCCGCACCGCTGTATACCGTCATTTTACCATCCTTCAATTCGGTCACGATGCCGCTTGCCGTGTTGTCGTACACGGCCGCCGATTGGGCTTCCGCCCGGCTGAAAAAGGTGGCGAGCTGCGCACGCGTAACCTCTCCTTGCGGATTGAAAATATTCCCTTTCAGTCCGTTCGTCAATCCGAGATCAATAGCCGTGTTGATATATCCGCGTTTGTCCGAGGAAATTTTGGCGTCATCCGCGAAACCTGAGGGTTCATTTGCGACTGACAGCGCATCAGACGTCTTGCCGAGGGCGCGAATCAACAATTCGGCAATCCACTCGCGCGTAGCCTTGCGTGTCCCCCAGGACGTCTTCAGATTGTCCGCCGTCATTTCCGTCGCCTTGTCCAGGACATTCTGCTGGAAGGCCAGCACGACATAGGGTTTGTAATAATTGGACACATCAAAGCCGGTCGGCAGCGCCGTGGCTACACTGTTGGCCGACGCCTTGTTTTCCAGCTTCATGAATCGCAAAGCCATCAGCACAGCTTCCTGTTGGGTAACGGGGTCGCCTGGACGGAACTTTCCGTTGTTGCCCACAATGATTCCCTGAGCGGCCAGTTTGTAGATATGCTTCTCGGCCCAAAAGCCGCTGCTTACATCGGAGAAAGCCCCCGTTTTGGAAACCGTCATTGATGCGGTCGCCGAAGCGCCCGCGGCCGAAGCGCCGTCTGCGAATACCGCTCCAGCCCCGCCGAAAACCATTGCCCCGGCGAGCAGGAAGGATATCGTCTTCTTCGTGTATTCCCTGCTGTTATTATTGTGTTTATTATTTCCCGACAATTTGGAATGTTCCCCTCTCTGCATCTAGATAAAGGTCGCTTTCATTAGCAAAATTCGACATAACGCCGCACTATTCCTGCGTCAGTTTACTGGCTGTTGTCTCTGGTCATTGGATGCAGCAGATCCGCGTGCCCCATCAGGCTTTCGACCTGCTCTCCATCCACCAGCAGTTCAATGCTCTGTACCTCAGGGAACTGGAACAGCGTCTTGGTCAGCGCGCTGAGCGCAAATGCTTCGCCGCCGGCCCCAAGCTGGGCTTCCGCCGGTTTATGAATGTCCATCACGATTTGTCCGTTCTCGAACTTCAGGGACTTCAGCTCCATTTTCCCCCATAAGGAAATCAGATCCGCGTTATCGCTGTTTTGCAGCGCTTTGAAGGCTTCGGTATATTTTTCGGTATCGTTCTTGTAAGCGATGGTCGCCTTTGCCGGCTTCAAATCCATCATTTGAGGATCTGTGTAATAGACATCGATGCTCTTGCTCTGTTTCTCCTCCGACGTCGCATCGCCCGGTGACGGCTCGGCTGTGGAATCCGCAGTTCCCGCTGTCGGCTGAGCCGTAGGATCAGGAGCAGCGCTGGCCGCCGGCTGCGCCGAAGCCTCAGTGTCCCCCTCCGCTCCGCTGACTACTGCCGGAGAAGAGATGCCTCCCTCATTAGCCGGCGCTGCAGACGGCTTGCCGCCGCATCCTGCCAGCATAATCAGAAGGGCAGACGCGATGCCGATAAGCCCCATTTTTTTATTCAACATTTCAACGCCTCCCTGATAAATTCTTCACTTTTTCATATCGTGGGTAAATATATAAGAAGAGCAGACCTTCTCGCAAAGCATTCTCTATCCCTTACGGGCAGAAGCCTGTCTTTGCGGCGCCAGTCTGCCGCAGGTTTGTTAACTGATTCCCAGATACTCTTTGATTCCGCTCACGATCGAGGCGGCTACCCTGTCTTGCAAATCGTTCGTAAACAGGAGCGCTTCGTCTTTCTTGTTGCTGAGATAGCCGACCTCAAGCAGAACCGCCGGCATTTTCGTTTCACGGATCACATGAAAATTGCCGTACTGCACGCCCCGGTCGCTCAGACCTGTCGCCTGTACCAAATATTTGTGCATGACTTTGGCGAACGCTTTGCTCTCATCCCGCTTAAAGTACGTTTCCGTGCCGCTGGCAACCGAAGTGGAGCTGCTGTTGGCATGAACCGAGACGAACAAATCAGCGTTCAGGTTATTGGCAATGGCCACCCGGTCCTTAAGTTCGAGAAAGGTATCATCGCTGCGGGTCAGCACAATGTCGATGTTGGCCTCTTTTTTCAGCAGCGCCTGTGCTTTCAGGACTACCGCCAGATTAAAGTTCTTCTCATACTTTCCGGTTACTCCGATCGCGCCTGAATCCTTCGCGCCGTGTCCGGCGTCCAGCACGATCAATTTTTTGCCGTTGCTGCCTGGAGGAACCGTGGTGTCGTTCGTGGTGCCGGTGCTGCCGGCTGCTGCCAGCCCTCCAATGGCGTTCAAATCCACAATGGCCAGCTTTGACGAAGAATCCACCGACGTGCTGTAACCGAAATCTTTGGAATAATTAAGCTGGATGACAAACCGTACCGTATACGGATTGCTGCTAAACAGCGAATAGCGGATTTCCTTAACATCAGGGTATCCCGTTGCATCAAGCTTTCCCTGGAGGTTGGGGTCCAGGCTCTGACCCGAGCCGAAGGCGTCGGAGAAGGTGGCATTCGGAATATCGACCACAATCCGGTCCGGATTGTTCAGTACGGAAATCTTCGGTTCCGAGGATCCGTCCATCGCAATAATCATCTGATTCCCACTGAAACTTACGCCATTAACCATTGTTAGACTACTGGCGGAATCCGGTGGAGACGTCACTGTGCTTGTCCCTTCTCCGGATGAATTGCTTCCTGTGGATGACCCGCTACCCTGGGAAGACGCCGGTGTTGTAATCGTTACTGTCTTCTCCTTGTTATCCCATTCCACAAGCAAGCCGAATTGCTCCGAAATGAAGCGGATCGGCACCAGCGATGTGTCTGTCCTCAGAACGGGCGCCTCGGTAAGAATGACGGTATCGCCGTCAACCGACGCTGTTTTTTGGCCTACCGACAGCTTGATTACCTTTCCTTCCTGCTCAATTGTGACCGTCTTGGCGCTCTGGTTCCATTCCACTTTGTAGCCCAAGTTTTCGACAATCATCCGAAGAGGCACCATGATGGTTCCGTTCACGTTCTCGACCGGGACGCTTTGTCCTGCGGTCAGTTCCTTGCCGTCGAGGAAAATCTTGTTGTTTCCAGAAGCGGCATGTCCATTTTCCGGCATAATGAATACGAATAATAGCACCAGCAGCATAAAACTTAACTTCTTCATCCTTCACCTCTAAGAATCTAGTATTCCGCCCCGGAACGGCGTTCTTGGTGGTATCCTTCGACGACCTTTGACATTTATTAGACGCCGGTCGACTTAAAAAGTTGCGAAAGTTTTCCATTCCCTTCGGCACTTCAGGCGACCATCCCCACGCCGGCGAACGGTCTATAGACCCAAATATTCAACGATGCCAGCAGCAATTTCCCGGGCCAGTGAATTCTGAAGCTCCTCCGTATACAGCGCCGCTTCTTCTGCCGGATTGGTCAAATAACCGGCCTCCAGCAGCACCGCGGGCATTGAGGTTTCCCTTGTCACATGCAGACTCTTGGTTCTGACTCCGTTATCCTTGAAGCCTGTTCCCTCTACCAGATGCTTGTGCATGACTCGGGCCAGCGGCAGACTTTCACTGCGGGAATAGTAAGTTTCGCTGCCGTTGACCTTGTTCCAGTTGGACGCGGTCGTCGGCATCGCATTCGCATGCAGCGATACGAACACGTTCGCTCCCGCCGCTTCCGCTACATTTACGCGATCCTGCAGTCCCAGCGTCACATCATCCGTCCTTGTAAAGACGACAGTCACTCGTCCATCGCTTTGCAGCAGAGCCCCGGCTTTCAAAATCACCGCTAAATTGAAATCTTTCTCTACTCGTCCCGCTGCGCTGATCGCCCCGGGTTGTGTACCGCCGTGTCCGGCGTCCAGCACAACAACAGGTTTACCTTCGACGCTGACTATACCTCCAGCATTACTCGGGTTCAAATCCACGGTGATAAGTCCGGCGCTGTCATCAACGATCATCCGGTACGGTAAAGTTTCCGTCGTTTGAATTTCAAACCGGACGGTGGACGGATTGCTGCCGGACAACGAATATCCGATGCCGGCCACCAGCGGATATCCCGTAACATCAAGCGTACCTTGGGAAGCCGGCGCACCGGATGCCGCCCCTCCCCCTGCGGCAAAATCAGCAGCCAGCGCAGCGCCCGGCAGCTCGACTACAATTCCGGTCGGGTTATCCATGGCCGTAATATTCGGCTTCACACTGCCGTTGACGGCAATGATTAGCTGATTCGCGCTGAATGCCGCCCCTTTTACTTGTATGGTTGCAGCCGTTCCAGTCACGGCCGGAACCGTGGAAGATTGGGGTACCGAAGAGGCAGTACCCGTCACTATGCCAGTGGTCGGAGTCGGTGCAGGTGTAGGAGACGGCGAACTGACTGCAGCCGGGCTTACCGACGGAGACGGCGTTGGAGACGGCGCCGGAGGAACCGGGGTAGGACTTGGCGAATTTCCCGACAAGTAAACAATTTTATCTTCATTGTCCCAGCCGACTCCAAGCCCGAACTGTTCCCCGACAAAACGGATTGGAACCAGCACCGTCCCGCCGCTTTGTTTCGGTGCAGCATTCAGGCTGAGCGCAACGCCGTCCGCATCGGCCTGTTTGCTCCCGACAAACAGCTCAATCTCCTTAAAATCCTGACGAATGGTCACTTTGCGCGTCTTCTGCTCCCAAAGCACTTCGTACCCCAGATTTTCTGTGACGACGCGAATCGGGATCATCACGCTTCCGTTGACATTTTCCAGCACAATGCCTTTGGGGAGCGCCAGCTCCCGGTTGTCCAGTACAATTTTTCCGCTGCCTGCCGCGGCCGCTTCTTGTCCCGACCAAGCGGCAAATAACAACAGGGGCAGCAGCAGCGCGAACATTTTCAGACAAGCCTTCCTCATTCTCTTCTCCCCTTACTCCCTAATTGTAGAACAACTGCGATAATCTCCTGACGCAGGCGTTAGCCAAAAGTTACACGCGAAGCAGCAATTATACCGATTTTTCAAAATCTATGTAAAACTTCTATCGAAGTATCTCGAGGTGTCGCCGTATCCTGCTTTTTTGCGGTACTCCCCTTGAAATATCCGGAAGTTTAATCCTGTTGTTTATACATTCTGCTATTATAGCAAAAAAACTTCCATTCCCGGTGTCGGAAATGGAAGTTTTGTGTAAATTTTTATGAGATTTGTGCCTGATTAACGCTCAAACCCTTCTTAGGCAAAAAGCTTGGCAGCATTCTTCTGCTCATAAGCTGCAATTTCGTCCTCGTGCTGAAGCGTCAGGCCGATGTCGTCCAGACCTTGCAGAAGGAATTGACGGCGATGCTCGTCAAGATCGAAAGCGATGTTCAATCCGTAGGAGTCATTGATCGTTTTGTTCTCAAGATCGACGGTCAGTTCATAGCCGTCATGGGCTGCCGTACGCTGGAACAGATCTTCTATCTGCTCTTCCGAAAGCTTGATCGGCAGAATGCTGTTCTTGAAGCAGTTGTTATAAAAAATATCGGCAAACGACGGCGCCAAAATCACCTTAAAGCCGTAGTCCAGGATCGCCCATGGAGCATGTTCTCTGGAGGAACCGCAGCCAAAGTTAGCTCTCGAGACCAGGATGGACGCACCTTTATAGCGGTCCTGATTCAGCGCAAATGCGGGATTATCCTTGCCCGCTTCGTCGAAACGCCATTCAAAAAACAGAAACTGTCCAAATCCCGTCCGTTCGATCCGTTTGAGGAACTGCTTCGGAATAATCGCGTCCGTATCCACATTGACCCGGTCCACGGGTCCGACAATTCCGGTTAATTTCTTAAAAGCTTCCATCTATGTTACCCTCCCGATTGTTCTCGAATTCTTAAGAGCTGACGGCTTCCGTCTTGAAGTTCCAATCACGTACATCCGTGAACCGACCTTTGATCGCAGCAGCAGCTGCCATTTCCGGCGATACGAGATGCGTACGTCCTCCGCGGCCTTGGCGGCCTTCGAAGTTCCGGTTGGAAGTAGATGCGCAGCGCTCTCCCGGCTGCAAAATGTCTGGGTTCATCGCCAGACACATGCTGCATCCCGCTTCACGCCACTCAAAACCGGCTTCCTTGAAAATCTTGTCCAGACCTTCTTTCTCGGCCAAAACCTTCACTCTTCCCGAACCCGGCACGACAATCGCCGTCACATTCTCAGACACCTTATGGCCCTTAGCAACCCCGGCTGCCGCGCGCAAATCCTCGATCCGGCCGTTGGTGCAGGAGCCGATGAAGACATAGTCGATGGCGATTTCGGAAATCGGGGTTCCAGGCTGCAGATCCATGTATTCCAGCGCCTTTTCAGCCGCTTTACGTTCGTTCTCGGTAGCAAAGTCAGCCGGATTCGGAACCGTAGACGTAATGTCGGTACCCATGCCCGGGCTTGTGCCCCAGGTTACCTGCGGAATGAGCGAGTCCACATCAAACTCGACAACGGTGTCGAATTCGGCGCCTTCGTCGGTCAGAAGCTGCTTCCAAGCCGCAACGGCCTCGTCAAATGCTGCGCCTTGCGGAACGTATTGACGGCCGCGCAGATATTCGAATGTCTTCTCGTCGGGAGCGATCATCCCCGCTCTGGCTCCGCCCTCGATGGACATATTGCAGACGGTCATCCGCTCTTCCATCGACAGCTCGCTAATGGATTCACCCGTGTATTCAATAACATAGCCTGTGGCAAAATCCGTGCCGTATTTGGCAATCAGTCCGAGGATCATGTCTTTTGCCGTTACGCCGTGATTGCGTTTGCCGATAAAGCGGACTTCCATCGTCTTCGCTTTGGCCTGCTGCAAACATTGAGTCGCCATAACATGCTCTACTTCGCTTGTGCCGATACCGAAAGCAAGGGCTCCGAAAGCGCCGTGAGTAGAAGTGTGGCTGTCACCACAAACAATCGTTTTGCCGGGATGCGTCAGTCCCAGTTCCGGCCCCATAACGTGTACGACCCCATTGTCGAGATCGTCAAGACCGAACAGCTTGACTCCGAAATCGGAGCAGTTCTTCGAGAGCGTGTCGATCTGCTGTTTGGAGATCGGGTCCGTAATATTGTAGCGGTCCTTGGTAGGAACGTTGTGGTCCATCGTTGCAAAAGTCAGCTCCGGGCGGCGAACCTTGCGTCCGCTCAGTCGAAGTCCTTCAAAAGCTTGCGGCGAAGTTACCTCGTGCACCAGATGCAAATCGATATATAGAATGCTAGGTTTGCCTTCTTCTTGATGGATAACGTGATTGTCCCAGATTTTCTCGAACATTGTCTTCTTGCCCATGATTTCACCTCGTCATAGATTCGTTCATTAAGTAAGGGAAAAGCGATTCTCCCTTGGAATGATATAAATATAACATGAGACTGTTTATTACGCCAAGATATAATATCTATAGTACCTATAGGCCCCGCTTATAAGCTGGGATAGCTCTGCTATTTTGCGGAAACAAAATGAATAACCCCGAGAACAATCAAAAATAAATCTACTCCAAACACCTCACTAAAAAGCCGGATTGTCGGTAGTTCGAACTGCTGAAAATGGTTTTGTGATTGTTTTAGATATAGAACAGCAGCAAAAAAGGAGCCGGGGAGGCTCCTTTTTAACTCTCCTGAATGCTGATTCCAGGATTAATTAAATTGAGCGATTTCTTGACCTCATTGAACCGGTATCCGGCGATAATGCATCTTTTGGATTTTGACGTAATATTGCTTTCAAAATACGCGACTTTGAATGTTTGATCCAGTACGACCACCTTGTCCAAATTCAAAGAGTTGCTTCGGTCAACCAAGGAAAAATTATGCCCGCTATTATTTAGTACTTCGTTCCAGAATGTTAGCGTGCCGATCGTATAAAATATGCTGTCCGCGGTATGCACCAACACTCTATCGATACTCTTGGAATAACTGAGCATTAAGATGGTATCGATTTCAATATTGGTTATTCCGCTCTTCCCGCCAACATCTTGTGTTACCGATAATAACGTCATAGTCCTCATCTCCATTTATTTAAGAAGCTCTTCCGGAACATCTCCAGAATAAACATACCAGGCACTTGCAGTATCGACAGTGGTAACAGCAACAAAGCTCAAAAGGGCAGCCACTTGCAGCATAGCACTATGCTTCATTCCTTTGACTATTTTTCTCATCCTATTGCTCACCTCCTTTCAAGCTGCTTACAAGCGAAATTCCTTGAATAAAAAAGGTTGCCGCGATCACGGGGGAGGCTACAATAAAATTGACGAGTACAATCAAACACGAAATGATCTTTAACTGCGGATAAAAGGACTTGGGGATGCGGGACTGCTTTTCGATTCCGGAGGGAGCAAAGATAGCGACAAGCAATAAACTCGCCATATTCAGAAACAGTACATAACCTCGTTCTACATTGAAAAAGGATATGGCTGTGAGCATCGCGCTTGTGACCAGCACACACAACATACCCGTCTTCAAATGAAAGCCGCCTGAAACCTGTCTTAATAAAGGAAAGGCAATTAAAGCGATAACGGCCCCTCTCGTATTACCAGTAAGCAACGAAACAGCTAATGTTAATAAAATGATCATAAAGGCATTAATAATGATGCTAAGTGAAAACCTCATCACGTTAACAGAGATCGGATGATCAGGAATTGACCGTTTAATCCCTTGGGCGAGTTTTAGAGAAATAAACTCAATCACGCTTTTTTTCCTTTCTTACCGCGTAATATAAAAAGAATATGACGGCGACTGAAACGAATAAAGCATCAAAGACATTGTTTCTTCTTTCCAGTAAAAAAATGGTAAGCGCTAAGGCGCAACCGATAACTAGATATAAAGCGAGAGTTTCACGCTTCAGACGCAGCTTTTCAAATTCAAATGTAAAGCCGCCCCCGAATATGTAGAAAACCCTAGAGCCGGCAATTCCCAGGAAACTGCTTAACGTCTGCAGAAAGTAGCCTTTTTCCGGATGAAGCTGCAGCTCGGAGACTGCCAGAACACCAAAAGATAACTGGACAATCAGAACCTGCAACAGTACATACAAAAAGTATCCTGTTACCGAGATAATCCCCGACCATACCAGCGGGATCTTCATGACTGTCGCCAGCAGCAAAGTAAACAGCAATATATTGATCAGCGGCACAAATGCGGGCGTTTGCAAATCCTCTCTTAAATAGAAGCTTTGTAAATCCATCAAAAGAATCAAAAAAAGGGCCTGAAAAATGAACTCCGACGGATGCATTCTAAATAAGTACATCATAATAAAATAAACTGCCACAAACTCTAAAGTAGAAAAAAACACGAAAGCTAAAGGCTCAAGTGACCAAGACAATACCAACACCGCCTGACATTTTTTTCACTGGACTATACTAATTATATATCTCCTTGCATATTGACGTATACTGCTATTTTACTATATCAGACAATTTTAGACATGATATAGCTTAAGCTTCTTCTATAGGTTATTCTTATAAGAGGATGAATGTAGAAGGAGACCGCAAGAATGGAACTCAGACAACTGCTTTACGTACTGCAAATCGCAAATGAACGGAATTTTTCTCGGGCTGCCGAGAAGCTTCACATCGCCCAGCCATCGCTAAGCCAGCAGCTGTCCAAGCTGGAGAGGGAACTCGGGGTTATGTTGTTCCAGCGGAACACAAGCGCAGTTGAGCTTACCCATGCGGGAACTAAATTCGTGGAACAGGCGCAAATTATTATCGATGCCGTGGAACTGCTGCGCCAGGAAATGACCGATATTTCGGAGCTACGGACAGGCCGTGTCGTTGTCGGCAGCATGCCGATTACGGGAGCCCACCTGCTGCCCCACGTGCTGCCGGTATTCAAGCGGAAATACCCGGAGATTGATATTACCCTACTGGAAGATTCATCCATGAATCTGGAAAAACTGACCGCAAGCGGCCAGACGGATCTCAGCCTTCTGTCGCTGCCGCTGGAAATTCCGGCCCTAGCCTACGAAATTCTTGGCGAAGAACGCATCGATCTTGCCGTTCCGCCGGAACATCCTCTGGCCGAGCGGGCGTCCACCGGGGTGAGAACTTCGCTTGAGGAATTGAAACAGGAATCGTTCATTGTCCTTAAAGAAGGCCAGGGCTTTCGAAAAATGACCGTGGACCTGTGCCGGCAGGCCGGATTCGAACCGTCCGTCGTCTTCGAGAGCAATAATATGGAGACCGTGCAGTCGCTCGTTGCCGCAGGTATGGGTGTTACTTTGGTTCCACGCTTTATTTCCCGCGCTCCCCGCAGCGAGTTTGTGCCCGTCTATTTGCCTTTGGCCGAGCCGGTGCCCAGCCGAACTTTGGTTGTAGCTTACCGTAAGGGACGCTATTTGTCCAAGGCGGCCGAAGCTTTTATCGACACATTCCAAACGACGGTAGCCGAACTGGCGCAGGAATAGCCCTGAAAGGTTTCAAACTGGCCAGATGCGTCTGCAAAATAAGCCGTTCATCACTAAGGAAGCGATGAGCGGCTGTGAATAGTTGACTTTAGTTCTGATATTTCCGGAAATTACGCTCAGAAATGAAATGGTTTTGAGTATCAGGCACATGCGAGGTAGCTTCGTCGACCGGTCCTCTTGAGTGGGGACTGCCGGTCTCTTCCTCGATAAAATCGCGCATAGCCTGCCGCTGCTCCTCCAGTGCTTGTTTTCTTTCTTCAAGCTCCTGCCGGTTATCTTTAGTCATTAGATCCACCTCCTGATCACGGATTAGATCTATTTTGCCCGCTCGCCCGAATGATAAACATTTTTCGTACATCATCCTTTCCAAGTACAATAGAGGAATTCCCTTGGCAAACCTGGCTCTACATGGTATTCTAATTGTCAAATAGATAAACGTGCAGACGGGACCAGTACGAACGAGTCTACCGCGCCAGAGAGTAAATTCCGATCGGCTGAAAGAATTTACCGCGGATAACGTTCCGAATCCTACCCCCGAACGGCCTGCCCCGCAGGACGATCTCCTCTCGTTACGAGGCTAAAGTCGGATGGTCCCTCATCAATGAAGGTGGTACCGCGGAAGTGAACCCAAGCTTTCGTCCTTTGCTCAGTCTAAGGATGGGGCTTTTTTTGTTGTTCAATATGGATAAATAGGAAGTGAAAGGCAATGTCTACACGATTAGTGGTCAAAATCGGCAGCAGCTCGCTAACCGCGGCCGAGGGCGGCCTGAACCGCGAAGCGGTCGCTTTTTTCGCCTCTGAAATTGCGGATTTGAGGCGAAGCGGCTGTGAAGTGCTGCTGGTAACCTCCGGGGCGGTTGCCGCAGGCTTCCGCAGCATCGGATACCCTGCTCGTCCCAAGTTGCTGCATGAGAAGCAGGCCGCCGCAGCCGTGGGCCAGGCGCTTTTGATGCAGGCCTATCAGGAAGCGTTCTCCGCGCACGGTCTTACCGCTGCCCAGATTCTGCTGACCCGCACGGATTTCCGCAGCCGCCACGCAATGAACAACGCCGTAATGACTGTGGAAGAACTGCTGAGGCAGGGCGTCGTTCCGGTATTCAACGAAAATGACACCGTGTCCGTCGACGAACTGAAATTCGGCGACAACGATATGCTGTCCGCGCTGGTCGCCAATCTGCTCAAAGCCTCACGCCTTCTAGTGCTTACCGATATCGACGGCCTGTACAGCAGCAATCCGCGGTCCAATCCGGATGCCGTCCGCTACCGGCTGGTGGAGGACATTACGCCGGAAATCTATGCGATTGCCGGAGGAGCCGGATCGGCCGTCGGCACCGGCGGCATGCGCTCCAAGATCGATGCCGCCAAGATCGCCACACGCGGAGGCGTGCCCGTCTTTGTGGGACGAGTCACCGAGTCCGGCGATTTGCGATTGGCAATGCAGGGAGAAGGCAAGGGCACATACTTTGCCACAACATTGTCTTCCCTACCCGTCAAGAAGCAGTGGCTTGGCTTCATGTCCACCCCTCTCGGCTCGCTTATTGTCGATGCCGGAGCCGAAGAGGCGCTCGTGCACGGCGGCCACAGTCTGCTTCCTGTCGGCGTCAGAGATGTGCAGGGCAGCTTCCATGCGGGAGATGTCGTCGAAGTGTTGGGTCCCGACGCCAATCTGCTCGGGAGAGGCATTGTGAATTACGACGATGCCCAGCTTCGCAGTATTCGTGGACTGCCCAGCGGAGAAGTCATGCGCCGACTTGGTGAAGAAGTACACCGGCTTGAAGTCATTCATAGGGATGAATGGATTACGCTTAAATAAACGAAAGCTACAATGGAATTGATGAGGAGGAACGATGATGAGTGAAGTTGCAAGCAAAGCGGCTTTGGCCAAAAGCACGGCAGGTGCGCTCGGCAGGCTGACTACAGGGCAGAAGAATGAAGCGCTGCTGGTAATGGCGGATGCGCTGCAACGGGAAGCCGATGCAATTATCACGGCCAACGCCGAGGATCTTGAGCGGGGTAGACAAGGCGGCACGCCGGAATCCATGCTCGACCGGCTGGCGCTGCAAACCGTACGGATCGACACTATCGCCGAAGGGCTCCGGCAAATCGCCGCCCTGCCCGACCCTGTCGGAGACATTCTTGAAACAATGGAGCGTCCGAACGGGCTCATTATTGAGAAAATCCGCGTGCCGCTCGGTGTCATCGGAATTATTTACGAAGCGCGCCCCAATGTTACTGTCGACGCCGCCGGCTTGTGCCTGAAGACAGGCAACGCTGTCGTGCTTCGCGGCGGATCGGCCGCTCTCTCCTCCAACCGTAAAATCGTCGAGGTGCTGCACACCGCTTTGGCCGAGACGAGCCTCCCTCCTGAGGCGCTTCAGCTTATCGAAGACCCGGACCGCTCGTCCGTTGATGAAATGCTAAAGCTGAACGGTCTGCTTGATGTGATTATACCGCGCGGCGGAAGCTCGCTCATTCAGAACGTTGTTAAGAATGCCACCGTTCCCGTCATTGAGACGGGCGCAGGCATCTGCCATACTTATCTGGATTCCAGCGCGGTTCCGGCAATGGCTGAATCGATCAGCCTGAACGCCAAAGTGCAGCGGCCTTCCGTCTGCAACTCGATGGAGACCCTGCTCGTTCACCGCAGCTTCGCGGCCGAGCACTTGACCAAGCTCGGAGAAGCTTTCCGCAGCGCCAATGTTGAGCTTCGCGGATGCGCACGGACACGGACGCTCATTCCGTGGGCCCTCACGGCCACCGATGAAAATTATGCGACAGAATATAACGATTATATTCTCAACATTAAAGTGGTTGACGGAATCGACGAAGCGCTGGAGCATATCGCCCGGTATGGAACGAAGCATTCAGAGTGCATTATAACGGAGGACGAAGAGAATGCCGAGCGGTTCCAAGATGAAGTCGACGCCGCGGCCGTTTACCATAACGCATCCACCCGTTTTACCGACGGATTCGAATTCGGATTCGGCGCGGAGATCGGCATCAGCACCCAGAAGCTGCATGCACGCGGACCAATGGGTCTTCCGGCGCTGACTTCAACCAAATATAAAATTTACGGCAACGGACAAATCCGGAGCTAGGCCCTTATCCGGCAAGGAGGATGCTAGACAATGTGTCAACAAACAGCTAAGCCTTTGATTAACCATAATGTCGTCTTTCACGGCGCCGGCTCCATGGCGGAAGCAATCGTGCGAGGTCTGATCGCCCGCTCCGTTATCTATGCCGACAATATCATTATGCTTAACCGCAGCAGCAATGAACGGCTGGCTGAATTGCGTTCACGGTACGGTGTTACCGGAAGCAACGACCCGGAGCAAAAAGAAGAGTATTTGCGCACAGCCCCGGTCATCGTCCTGGCCATGAAGCCCAAGGACGCGGCAGCAGCTCTGCGCATTCTCGGACCGCGCCTACAGGACGGACAGCTGATTATTTCCGTCATCGCCGGCCTCTCCATCAGAACGATTCAGGGTCTTCTCGGCAAAAAACAGCCTGTTGTCCGCACCATGCCGAACACCTCAAGCTCGATCGGCCTCGGCGCTACGGGAATCTCCTTCTCTAAAGAGGTATCCGATGAGCAGCGGCGGCTATCGCTAAATATCTTCGAAGCGGTTGGCCTTACTTCCGTTATTGAGGAAGAGCGTATGGAGATACTGACCGGCATATCCGGCAGCGGACCCGCCTATATCTATTACATGATGGAAGCGATGATTGCCAGCGGCATCCGTGGCGGACTGTCCAAGGAACAGAGCGCCGAATTGACTGTCCAGACAGTGCTCGGTGCGGCCCGTATGGTCCAGCAAACCGGGGAAGAACCGGCCGCCCTTCGCAAAAAGGTCACCTCTCCGGGCGGCTCCACCCAAGCTGCGCTGGAAGTGCTCGACAAGGGCGATTTCTTCGAAACGGTCATTGCGGCGGTCAGCCGCTGCGCGGAGCGTTCACGTGAGATGGGAGCAGCGCTGGAAGCGGAATTATCCGCAGAGACTGAAAAGGAACGGTAAACTCAAAATGAGAATCCATAAGAAATTGTAGTATATACTCCTTAAAGATAAATTAGCCATTCTAACCACAAAACCGCAGTTCCAAGACCGAATCTTGGAACTGCGGTTTTTCATTTATAATTTTCATTTTTAAATGGAAAGCCAATGATATCCTTACGCCGTCTAACTTCCCCCGCGGAACCGCTGGGAATACGCCTTAACGTCCTGCGCGTTCTTCACTCGGTTGCGGCTCCACTCCAGCAGAATCCGGTCGATATAACGAAAATATACTTTGCCTGCGAACACCGACTCCTTCAGTGCGAGCAGAATAAGCTCCTCGGGGTAGCGGTCCTGGTCCAGCCAGCCGGAGATCGTCTCGCATTCCATCGGAGAAAGCGGGCGGCCGAATTCCTTCTCGAACACAACGAAGAGACTGGGGCTTTCCGATTCACCGGAAACTACGCCTGTTTGAATCCTTTCGCCCTTCTCCAGTGACGATGACCGGGCACCTCGCTGGAACGAATTGCTGTCCGCCCCTAATGCCGCAGAATTTCGCTGCGACGAAAGATAGCGTCCTAGTTTATCATACAGCCCGGAAAAGTCATAGCGCTCGTAATGAAGCCCCTGACGCTCGTCGCTGCCCGCTTCAATCTTCAAGAACCCTTCTTTAATCAGCTTCTGCAGTTCACCTGCAATGACAGACGCGCTGCGGCCGGTTACAGCCTGAAGCTCCTCCAGCGAAGGAAAGTCCTTTCCTTCAATCTGGCGAAAAGAGAGCAGATGAATAAGCAGCAGTGTCTCGCTGCCGGTTAAATTAAGCTTGCGGTAAGCGGTGAGAAGCGCATAAGGAATAACGGCCATCCCGCTCTGCAGCCCGAAGGTTACGCCTTCGCTCCAGCTGGTTCTTTCTTTGCCGTCCATAAGCGCCTCCTCTCATTCTTAAGGGTAGAGACGGTACAACATGCGTGGAAACGGAATCGTCTCGCGAACATGATCCAGACCGCAAATCCAGGCCACAGTCCGTTCCAAACCAAGACCGAAACCGGAATGCGGAACAGAGCCGTACGTACGAAGATCCATATACCATTTGTACGTATCAAGCGAAAGCTCATGCTCTTTGAAGCGCTCTTCAAGGAGCACAGGATCATCGATCCGCTGCGATCCGCCGATAATTTCCCCGTATCCTTCCGGAGCAATCATATCCGCGCACAGCACGACATCCGGACGATTTGGATCGGGCTTCATATAGAAAGCCTTGATTCCGGTCGGATAATGGGTAATGAACACCGGCTTGTCGTATTCTTCGGCAATCGCCGTTTCATGCGGCGCGCCGAAGTCCTCGCCCCAAGGGATGTCGAAGCCTTTGCCGTTCAGGAATGTGATCGCATCGTCGTAAGTAATGCGCGGGAAAGGCGCCTTGATATTTTCCAGCTTGGAAATATCGCGGCCGACCGCCTCCAGCTCTGCCTTGCAGATCTTCAGAACGGACTGCACGACATGGCTGATGAACTCCTCCTGCACACGCAGACTTTCTTCATGCTCCGTGAAAGCCATCTCCGGCTCGATCATCCAGAATTCGATCAAATGCCGGCGGGTTTTGGATTTCTCCGCCCGGAAAGTCGGTCCGAACGAGTATACACGGCCCAGCGCCATCGCCGCGGCTTCCATGTAGAGCTGTCCGCTCTGGGTCAAATATGCGTCCTCTTCAAAGTACTTGGTGTGGAACAGATTAGTCGTACCTTCCGCTGAAGTCGGGGTCAGAATGGGAGGGTCAACGAGCGTAAAGCCGTTGATATCGAAATACTCCTGAATCGCCCGGATAATTTCCGCCCGGATCACGAGAATCGCCCGCTGCTTCGAGGAGCGGAGCCACAGATGCCGGTGATCCATTAAGAAATCGACCCCGTGCTCCTTCGGCGTAATCGGATAATTCTCGGTCAGGTGCAGAATCTCGATTCCGGTCACCGTCATCTCGAATCCCGATTGGCTACGGGGTTCTTCGCGGATGATTCCCGTGACGTACAAGGAGCTTTCCTGGGTCAAACTTTTGGCGTCGTTCCAGACCTCCTCCGGGACCTCCGATTTCACGACGACTCCCTGAATATAACCGGTTCCGTCCCGAAGCTGCAGGAACTGAATTTTACCGCTGGAGCGTTTGTTGTTTACCCAGCAGCCAATGACGACGCTTTCTCCGACATGATCTTTCACGCCCAGGATAACAGTTTTGTTAGCCATGACCTCAATCTCTCCTCTTTAGAAGTGCGGTTAAAAGGTCCGACAGCCAAAGGCCGCTTACCCGGGCCTTTGGCTGTGGATTCCTTTTTCTTTAAAAATATAAGAAAGAATAAGCATAGCGCTTATCCTTGTCTTATATTTCTACGAGAAACGAGGAACGTCCTCTGAAGGACGTTCCAACCGTCTCTTATGATCTTATTGTATCTCTTTACGCTTGTTCTTGCACGATGCGAAGTGTATCGCGAGCAATCACGAGTTCTTCGTTGGTCGGAACGACAAGCACTTCCACCTTGGAGCCGCTAGCGGAAATGCGGCGAGGGTCGCCGGAGCGGACCTTGTTCGCTTCTTTGTCCAGCTCGATTCCAAGGAAGGTCAAGTTGCTCAGAACCTTCTCGCGAAGCAGAGACGCGTTCTCGCCTACGCCCGCAGTGAAGACGATGACGTCAACGCCGTCCATCGCCGCCGCATAGGAACCGATATATTTGCGCAGACGGTATTCGTACATTTCAAAGGCCAATGTGGAATTCGGCTCGCCCTTTTCATAGCCGTCAATGATGTCGCGCATGTCGCTGCTCGTTCCGGAAATGGCCAGCAGACCGCTATGCTTGTTGAGCATGGAGCTGGCTTCGCCGGAAGTAAGCTCTTCCTTGTTCATGACATAAGGAACGATCGCCGGGTCGATGTCGCCGCTGCGCGTACCCATCATGAGGCCTTCCAGCGGGGTCATACCCATCGAGGTATCCACCGAAACTCCGCCTTGAACGGCGGTAACGCTGGCGCCGTTGCCGATATGGCAGGTGATGATTTTGAGGTCTTTCAGCGGACGTCCGAGGTACTCGGCCGCAGCCTTGCTTACAAAATCATGGGATGTGCCGTGCGCGCCGTAGCGGCGGACTTTGTACTTGTTGTACAGCACTCTCGGAATGGCGTACATATAAGCTTTCTCAGGCATCGTTTGATGGAATGCAGTATCGAATACAACAACCTGGGGAACACCCGGCATATTGACTTCCGAAGCGGTAATTCCCATAACAGCCGCCGGGTTATGTAGCGGTGCAAGGTCGAACAGCCGGCGGATTTCCGATTTGGCCGCTCCGTCTACCAGTGCCGATGCCTTAAAGGTCTCGCCGCCGTGAACGACGCGGTGACCGACAGCATTGATCTCTTTGATAGAATCGATCACGCCATGCTCCTTATCGGTCAGATTGGCCAACACTTTACGAATGGCTGTTGTATGTTCCAGAATTTCGCTTACTTCGGTAACTTCCTGTTTGCCTGTCGGCTTGTGGGTCAGGATCGAGGAATCCATACCAATGCGCTCGACCAAACCTTTGGCCAGCACGGATTCATCCGTCATGTCATAAAGCTGATATTTCAGCGAAGAAGAACCTGCGTTAATTACTAGAACTTTCATACACGGTCACCATCCTTGTCATACTTGAAGAAGCCTTCGCCCGATTTCATGCCCAGTTGTCCCGCACGCACCATCTTTTTGAGAATGGTCGACGGACGGTACTTCAGTTCGCCGTACTCGCGGAACATGCGCTCCAGAGCGGCAAGTACCGAATCCAGGCCGAAGCGGTCAGCCATTTCAAGCGGGCCGTATTGGAATTGGTAGCCGATACGCATTGCATCGTCGATGTCTTCAGGAGAAGCTACGCCTTCTTGCAGAACATGCATAGCTTCATTAATGAACAGGCAAATGAGGCGTGAAGTTACAAATCCCGGGGATTCGTAAATCATTACGCCTTTCTTCTCGACTACGTCGTCAACAAAAGCTTTCGTATGTTCAAAAGTCGTGTCGGATGTCTTGAGGCCGCGGACGATTTCCACGACGTCAACCTTGGCGACGGGATAAATAAAGTGCATGCCGATCACGCGTTCAGGATACATTGTAGAGCTTGCAAGTTCGGTCAAGCTGAGTGTGGAAGTGTTGCTGGCAAGAATGATATTGTTCGGACACACTTGGTCCAGCTGATTGAATACTTTCTTTTTCTCATCCAGATCCTCAATGATCGTTTCGATTACCATGTCGCAGGCGCTAAGTTCCGCGAAATGTGTCACTTTTTGGATGCGGCCAAGGATAAGCTTCTTCTCAGCTTGGGTAATTGCCCATTTCTCCAGTTGCTTATCAAGGCTAGTCTCAATCATGCTGTAGGAGTAGTCCAATTTCTCCGGCGTCTTCTCCACCAGCAGCACGTCCAGACCCTTGGCTGCCAACATCTCGGCAATCCCTTGTCCCATCGTGCCTCCGCCGATGACACCGATTTTCTTAAAATTCATAAAAAGCCTCCATCCTTTCAGGTATCTCTACATTTTTGTAGCACCTTTTTATCTGTCGAAAAAAACAGCATACTCCGACATATAATAATATCTTAGCATGTCTGAAAAGTAAAAAAAAATAACCGGCATCAAGAATTATGCCGGTAAAAGGACACTGTCACGAAATTGACAACGAAATTGTTCTCCAGAGAGCACTTCTTCCTTCATCAGGATATCCAGGGAATAATCGAAAACATTTCGTTTATTTTCCAGAAGTGAACGGGTTCGTTCCATCAGTTCGTCCAAAATTTTACTATTCTCTTTCATCAATTCTTCTGTTGTTACCATTTCCAGCTTGGCGATTCCAAGGGAGGTAAGACCGGACTTCATCATCATTTCCACAATACCGAGGGCCTGATCGAAATCGCCGCGGGAGCCTGTGCTCCGTCCGCCGTAATACATTTCTTCGGCAGCTGCTCCGCCCAGAGCGATCATGATCTGCTCCTCAAGATAGTCTTTCGTATACAGATACTGCTCCTGCTGCGGGTTATGCCGCACATAGCCGAGCGCCTGACCGCGCGGAGTGAGTGTTACCTGACTAACGCTGCCGGGTCGCAGAAGCTCGGCCATAATGGCATGTCCCAGCTCATGAATCGCTACCCGCTTCTTCTCTTCTTGGTTCGTCTCGCGGTCCGTCTTCTCGCCCATCATCACCTTGTCGATTGCCATCGCCAAATGACGATGCTCCACTTGGATCAGATTATCGCGCATCATATAGATGGCTGCTTCGTTCATGACGCTCTCGAGCTGGGCTCCGGAGAAGCCGTAAGCTTCCTCCGCGATTTTATCCAAATCGACTTCGGAATGAAGCGGTTTGTTCTTCGCATGCAGTTCGAGTATCGACCTGCGGCCCTTTTTATCGGGCATGTCCACCTGAATGTGACGGTCAAAACGCCCCGGCCGCAGCAGTGCGGGGTCCAGCATTTCTTTCCGGTTAGTGGCGGCGATCAGCAGTATGCGCGGTGTATCCGAGTTATAGATGCCATCCATTTCGGTCAGCAGCTGGTTCAGCGTCTGGTCGTACTCCCGCTGCTGCCCTCCTTCGCGTTTGCCTCCGATTACATCGATTTCGTCGATGAAAATAATCGCGCTCTCCTTGTTCTCCTTAGCGGCGCGGCCCCGGGCGTCCTTGAACAGATCGCGGATGCGTCCGGCGCCGACACCGACATACATTTCCACGAATTCACTGCCGGAAGCCGCAACGAATACCGAGTTCGTGTAGTGGGCCGCAGCCTTCGCCATCAGCGTCTTGCCCGTTCCGGGAGGCCCTGTAAGGAGAATCCCCTTAAGCGGACGGATACCGAACTTGCTGATTTCTTCATGCCGGATCAGAAAATCTAGCGCCTCGCGCAGCTCCTGCTTCGCACTATCCTGTCCGCCGATTTCTTCAAACGTCAGCTTTGCCGGACCGTTCTTCTTGCGCTTCTTCTCCGCGCCCGCATTAACAGCGATACCGCCGCGCAAAAGGGTAATAGCCAGCAGAGCGCCGACCATGGCAACAGCAACAATTATCGGAACGACATTAAAACCGAGAAAGGCTAAAAAAATCAGCAGCACAGGGACAAATCCGATCAATACTTCTTTACTCCATTTAGGCATTGTTCCATACCCCCATCGTTTCCGGCTCGCGCGGTAAAATGATAAATTTGCTCTCTTTGCCGTCCGTCAGACTTACATATACATTTTTGTCGTCGATTTCCGTCGTGGCGGTAACGTTCGTGTACTGGGTGGACAGCTCTTTGAGCTTCTCCGGAATAAGCGTATATTTACGGCTTTCCATCGCCTCCGCTACGGAAAACATCGCTTTATCCCAATATTCGTCAAGCTTTTGGTTAGAGTGCTGTTCCACATCCAAATTCACGGTCCGTCCGCCAATCGCGGACTTGCCTTCGGTATTTATATATTGAACCAGTTCACGTAATTTCGTGCCCGGCTGCAAATCAAGTTTCAGAGTAACTGCATTGCGGTTAATAGAGATATGGGAAGCGTTGACTCCCTTATAGCTGCTTACAATCTTTTCAAGCGGCTCCTGAACGGCAAATTGACGATACAGAAACCAACCGCCGAACAGCAGCGCGGCTGACAGCAGCGCGGTCAACAATACAGGCATTAGACGAAGTTTCAAGCAACGTCCTCCTCTCAAATGATGACAAACTTTATAACTTTCCAAGCAGCGTGCTCAGCGCCATTCCGAGTCTGGCATGCTCTTTGCCATGCCTTGATACATCTAGTAGTATATCATAGGTGTATATACTAGAACGAATTAATTGTGAATAATATTTAAAATTTTATCTTCTATTTTTTCCCTTTATAATTCATGGCGGGCCTAGCGCTCCGAAAAATAAAATCTAAAAAAAGAACCAGCCATCCCTGAAAGGGTTTGGCTGGTTCTTCGTTTACGCTTCATTAACGGCTCGGAAGGCTGTAGCCGTCGCCGATCTGCTCACCGTCCGAGAAGCGGTAAAACCGATAATAATATCGGTCTCCGTCTTTATAAAAAAGCTGCCAGGCGTACTCGCCGTTGTAAGCGCCGGGAAGCAATCGCTCAATCTTGATGCCGGGAAGCGAGGAGGCGATAATCTGCCGCATTTTTTCCTCGGATGTGCCTTGAGACAGCTCTTCGGCATGCACGGCATTCTCTCCCTCTACCGGCTTTCCTTCAGCAGTAAAGCGCACCCACACCATCATTTCGGTTCCGGTCTTGTTTTTGCCGGTAAGGACCCAGTAAATGGCGTTTTCGTCCCAGACCGATTTCTGAGCTTGGTCGATTTCCGTAAGCCCCGCCCTGCTTATTGCCGTGGCTTCAGCTGCGCTGCGCTCGCTCCATTGATCCTTCAGCACGTAAGCAAAAAATTGATACAAACCGAACAGAAGGAGCAGGGCCAGGAACGCCCCGTATAAAATCCATTTTCTCCTTTTTCTCAACGTGCAGCTCTCCTTCTAAGAAGAAACGGCAACGCCAACCTTATACAGGCGGCGCTCATTTCTTGTAAAAAGTAACCTTTAGCTCCAATCTACTTACCGCTTCAGCAGGCCCTCGAACGCTTCCTGGGCTTTTCGGCGGATCTCCTCTTCGTCAAGCGTCAGGGACTTCCCGTTTTTGACAACTTGCTTGCCGTCCACCCATACATGCTCGACGTCCTTGGCGCTGGCCGAGTATACGGCATGTGATATAAGATCCGTATGCGGCAGCAGATGCGGCTGGTCAATATCGATGGCGATGAAATCGGCCTTCATTCCCGGCGCGAGGCGGCCCACTTGATTAAGGAATACGGACTTCGCGCCATACTCCGTTCCCATACGCAGCGCTTCGCCGGCTGGAACCGCCGTCGGATCGCCGGACACTCCTTTATGGATCAGCGCGGCCAGGCGCATTTCTTCAAACATGTCCAGGTTATTATTGCTTGCCGGACCGTCCGTTCCGAGCGATACCGTAACGCCCGCCTTCAACAGCTCGGGTACGCGAGCAACCCCGCTGGCCAGCTTCAGGTTACTGCCCGGATTGTGGGAAACGCCGACAGACTTACGGGCAAGAATTTCAATTTCCTCGTCGTTCAGATGGACGCCGTGCGCCACAAGCGACGGGCGGGTGAACATGCCAAGCTTCTCGAGATGGGCTACGGGCCGCAGTCCGTAATCCGCTTCGTTCTGCTCCACTTCCCGCCGCGTTTCAGACATATGGGTATGAATAGGCAAGTCCAGGTCATGGGCAGCCTGAACGAATTTCTCGAAATAATCCGGAGGGCAGGTATACGGAGAATGCGGCGATATCATGGCCGTGATTCTTCCGTTCGCTTTACCGTGCCACTCTTTTGCAAAAGCAATCGCTTCCGCAAGCTTCTGGTCCTGCACTTCCGGCGGGCACAGTCCGATTACGCCCCGCATCAGGACGGAGCGTATTCCGGAAGCTTCAGCCACTTCCGCGACCCGGCCCATGTGATCGTACATATCGAGAAACGTCGTTGTTCCTCCCTTAAGCATTTCCAGTACCGACAGGGCGGTTCCCCAGTAAACGTCGTCGCCAGTGAATTTCCCCTCCATCGGCCACATTTTCTCCTGGAGCCATACCTGAAGAGCAAGATCGTCTCCGTAGCCGCGCAGCAGAGACATCGCTGCGTGCCCATGCGTATTGACCAATCCGGGCAAGAACAGAAGACGGCTTCCGTCAAAGGAAGGAACGTCTTCTTCAAGCGCAGGCGGTTCTTCCCCTATGTATGTGATCAGATCGTTATCGATAACCATATACCCGTCGATAACAGGCTTATCAGCGCCGGGCACAGCGAATTTGCCGCCGCGGATCATCCATTTATTGCCCATCAACTTCCTCTTCCTTTCCTTCGTGAAGATAATACGCCAAGCTTTGCAGGTCTGTCGTAAAGTCGGCAGCGTGCACGCGAACCTCGGATGGCGTCTTCAGGATTACCGGCGCAAAGTTCAGAATTGCTTCAATGCCGGATTCAATGAGAATATCCGCGACATTTTGCGCTTCCTGATCAGGCACGGTAATGATGCCGATGCGAATGCCCTGCTCACGGACGGTATTTGCAAGCTCGTCCATGGGCTGGACGGTCAGTGTATTGATTTTGGTTCCGACTTTCGGCTGATATGAATCGAAGACGGCCGTTATTTTCATCGTATCTTTCAAATATGCATTGTAATTGGATAGAGCATGGCCCAGGTTGCCGGCTCCGACCAAAGCAACGTTGATCGGCTGATCCAGCTTCAGGATATGGCGGATTTTCTCGATCAGGTACGGAACGTCATAGCCGATTCCTTTTCTGCCGAAGTCTCCGAAATAGGCCAAATCCTTTCGTATTTGCGCAGGATTTAAATCGAGCCGCTGTCCAAGCTCTTGAGAAGAAACAGTAGCGATTTCGCGTCTGTGCAGATCGTTCAAAAACCGCAGATACACAGGCAATCTGCGGACAACGGCCTCCGATATTTTGTCCGATTTCATGTGTTCTCCTCCTAAAAGATTATCGATCCCTCCCAAACCCTCCCTTCCAAGGGAGGGCCCCAAGGGCTGCCGCCCTCTGGACACCCGCTAATGGCAATTGGCGTTGGCGGAAGTTGGGCGGAACCTTGATCAGACGGGTGAAGGATCGCTTATCGTCCCGTTCGGGACACGCTTTACGAATGGCGGGATTTAGTTATAGGACCCGCCAAAAGATTAAAACCGGACAGATCGGCCTATGTTGTACAATGGCCAATCCGTTTCTAAAAGCGGCAAGGCTAAAATCGGGTGATCGGCCTATGTTGGACAATGGCCAATCTGTTTCTAAAAGCGGTAAGGCTAAAACCGGTGATCGGCCTATGTTGTACAATGGCCAATCTGTTTCTAAAAGCGGTAAGGCTGAAACCGGAGATTGGCCTATGTTGTACTATGGCCAATCCGTTTCTAAAAGCGGCAAGGCTAAAACCGGGTGATCGGCCTATGTTGTACTATGGCCGATCCGTTTCTAAGATGCTCCGTCATGCTGCAGCCATTCGGCGATTCGCGGAACCATTTGCTCTGTTGTCATATGCTCCATTTTGGGTCCCGGCAAGGAGTACAGGAAGTATTTCCCGTAATAAGATTCGATTACTCTGGTATCATATACGATAACAATTCCGCGATCCTGCGCGGTCCGCACAAGGCGGCCGAATCCCTGTTTGAAACGGATGACGGCCTGAGGCACGGACAGCTTCATGAACGGATTCTTCTTCTGCGCCTGCAGTAGTTCGGCTTTGGCTTCCGCAAGCGGGTGGTTCGGCGGCTGAAAAGGCAATCTGACGATCGCCAGGCAAGTTAGCGCGTCGCCGGGAATATCCACCCCTTCCCAGAAGCTGCTCGTTCCCAGCAGAACGGAAGCGGAATTTTCCTGGAAGCGGCGGAGCAGCTTGCTCCGGCTGCCTCCTTCGACGCCCTGGCCCAGCACGGCGATCTCCTCGGAGGCCAGCGCCTCCTTGAGCGGGTCGTAGACCTGGCGCAGCATCTTGTACGATGTGAACAGAACCAGCATGCGTCCCCTCGTCGTTACCGCGGCCTCGGCCAGGGAATGAACCAGCATATCAACGAACCGGGCGTCGCCCACCGTACCCTTCACGCTGGGGAAATCCCGCGGAATGACCAGAAGCGCCTGATCCCGGTATCGGAACGGAGAAGGAAGCTGTACAGTAGACAGCCGTCCTTCCTCATGAGCCTCATTCAGACCCAGATTGTCGATCATAAACTGGAACGATTTATCGACGGACAAGGTTGCAGACGTCAGAACGATGCTTTTTTTCTTATCGAAAAAAAGTTCCTTCAGGTGGGTGCTGACATCGACGGGCACGGCATAGAGCTGCAGCGATTTGCTGCGGTAATTTCCATTTGCCTCCAGCCAATATACAACATTTTCATCGTTCATGCCCATAAAAAAACGCACCTGCTCGCGGATATCGCCCAAATCTTTGAATAGCCCGCCAACATCGGTTACAAGGCTGTCAGCCGAAGACTGACCTTCCTGATCGCGCATCTCGGACAGCATTTTGTCGCCCTTGCGGATAATATCGCTTAATGAAAGATTCAGTGTATTCTCAAGCAAAGCAAGCTCTTCCCAGCCTTTCGGCTTCTTGGAGGGAAGAAGGCGGTGCACAAGCTGCCCCGCTTCTCCCGCCCCCGAGTCGGCGCGTTCCGGCATCAGAGTGAACAGCTTCTCGCTCAGCAAATCCCACGACTCTTTTACGGTAAGGAGATCGGGATACAGCCTGTCGATAACGCCGCTCCACTCGGAAGCCTGCTCGCTGCCCGAGCTTTGAAGAATCTGACGCAGCGCTGGGAGCTGACCGTTCCGGCTGTCTTTGTACAGACGATTCAGCGTATGAGACACGGTGAAGTGCTTCATATGCATGCCCAGGTGCTTTCCTGCCACTTCCTCCAGCTGATGCGCCTCGTCGATCACAAGGTAGTCATAAGAAGGAAGGAGCTGATGGCCCGCTTTTACATCGGCAAACAATTTGGAATGGTTGGTAATTACCACGTCGGCATTCCCCGCCTCATGCTTGGCGCGATGATAGTAGCATTTACGGAACCACGGACAAGCCCGCCCCAGGCAGGAGTCGGTATCGCTCGCCACCGTTTCCCAAAAGTCGCCGCCCCGGCTGCTCATATTCAGCTCTTCGTCGTCGCCCGATTCAGTCTGAGTGAGCCACACGATCATTTGCGCGGCAGTCAGCGTGTCCTCTCTCGGGGAGACGAAATCTCTTTTATTTATTTTATGTTCAAATTTACGCAGACACAAATAGTGTCCTCTTCCTTTAAACACCGCCGCTTTGAACGGAAAGGGCACGGTCTCGGTCAATAAAGGAATATCTCGTTCGCGAAGCTGGTCCTGAAGATTAATCGTATGAGTGCTGACCATCACTTTTTGACCCGTACGGACGCTCTGGTAAATGGCAGGCAGCAAATAACCGAGCGATTTGCCGGTTCCCGTGCCCGCCTCGATCAGCAAATGCTTCTCTTCTTCCAGCGCTTGGATCACTTCGCCGAACATGATCTCCTGAGCCTGCCGGCTTTCGTATTGGGGCAGGATGCTTCGCAGCCGCCTGACGACCTCTTCCATGTAGTCTTCAAAAGACAGCTGCTCCGCTGGATTATCGCCCTCCTCCCGCGGAGGAGGCAGATCCGTCCAATCCTGGGCGGCCAGCGCAAGCTGACGATAGAAATGAAGCTCGCCTTCAGGCTGAAACGATTCCATTTCGCGTTCGCCGAGCAGTCCCTCAAAGAACCAGCTTAAATCGCTGTCTTCTCCTGCAAACAACTCGGTCAGGCGCTGCACCGTAAGCAGTGGCTGGCTGTACAGCTCGTCCAGACATTTCAGCAGCACGTGCGCTGTCGCAAGCGCGTCGCTGTCCGCCTGATGCGGACGCTCATGGATAATACCGAAATGGGAGCTGACGGATCCAAGCTGGTAAGTGGTGAGCGACGGAAAACAGATTTTCAGAAAATCAATCGTATCGAGAATACGGCCCTGAAACGGCAAATACCCGCACCGGTCCAAGGCGTTCTGCAGAAAATGAAAATCGAAAGAGACATTATGCCCGACAAGCACGACATCATTCAGCAGGGGCACCAGTTCCATCATCATCTCTTCAAGTTCAGGCGCGTCCTGCACATCGCTGTCGGTAATGCCGGTTAAACCGGTAATAAAAGGGGGTATCGGTCCTCCGGGCTTGACGTAGGAACCGTATACACGCGAAATGGTCCGGTCTTCTTCTATAATGGCAAGTCCGACCTGAATAATTTCACCTACGGACTGGGTTCCCGTTGTTTCAAAATCAAGCACGGCAAATTTCATGATGTTTTAAACCCTTTCATTTGAGACTCCCTATCAGCATAACAGATGTTGCGAAAAAAGGCGATGCACACCGCCGTTAGCAGCAGTTGCATCGCTCCAAAATTACCGCCTGAATTACAGCAGTGAGACCAGTTGGCTTCCGATTTTAAGCTCGCCTCTTCCGCGCCGGCAAACCTCCAGATTGGCGTCTGGCTCGGGAAACGCGGGATCATATTTCAGCGCCAGACCGAACAGCTCCTTTGCTTCCTCAAACCGGCGGCCCGACCCCGCAATACAGCCCATTGCGTTGTATAGATGCGCCTTAAGCTTCCGGCTCTGAACAAGGGGCAGCATGTGCTCCAAATGTTCCCATGCCGCACCGGCTTTGCCCAAATGGAGATGGGACATTGCAAGGTACAGCCGGGCGGGCAGGTTGTCGGGATAAAGAGAGATGACGATGTCGAACTGTTCGATGCATTTCGGATACATCAGCAGCTTGTAATACCCCTGACCGCGCGCAAAATTCTCCATCTCAACCCCGGAGGCTTCACCGCCAAGCGGCTCCGGTTCCGGCTCTTCGGCAAGCTCCGCATTCTGGCGGAACAGACTGAGCGCCTCCGCAAAAACCAACCACTCGTCCAGCGCTTCATCGCTGAGCTTGCGGAGCATGCGGTATTTGCTTAACAGCTCACGACGCCGTATTCCCTGGGCTTCTGGCAATTGTCTGGCGATATCGGAAAGCATAACGTTCATTTCGGCAAACATCTGTTGAAACACGGGAGCCATCCCTCCTTGAGGAAAATGAGATCAGTGCAGCTTGCCTGACTTCATTGTTCGCCTGAGGACGCTCTTTCATGCGTGGCAGTGATTGCATGGTTGGCCCGTGATGCCCGAATCAGGCAATCGTCGCGTGAAGCTCTTTGTTGTCCAGCTTAACCGGACGGTTGTTCTCATCCACAAACACGACCGTAGGCTTGTGCCGTTCAAGCTCTTCCTGGGAAAAAATCCCATAGGAAATAATAATTACCGTATCGCCAGGTTGCACAAGTCTTGCCGCCGCGCCGTTCAGACAAATGACGCCGCTGCCGCGCGGACCCGGAATGACATAGGTTTCCAGACGGGAACCGTTGTTGTTGTCCACAATCTGCACCTTTTCATTCTCCAGCAGGTCGGCAGCTTCCATAAGAGCCTCATCAATCGTAATGCTGCCTACATAGTTTAAATTGGCTTCGGTTACCGTCGCCCGGTGAATTTTCGATTTCATCATATGTCTAAACAAGAGCTGCGACCTCCTTCGGCGTAAAGATGATATTGTCGATCAGACGGGTTCGGCCGAACCGGACGGCCAGCGCCATGATAATTTCTCCTTCGGCTTCGGTGAGCGGGAAATTACCCTCAAGCGGTTCAAGCTCCGGAAATGTCAAGATTTCCGCATAATCAATATCAGCAAGCGGCGAGCCGGAAATAATGGTTGACAGCAGCTCCCGGACTTCACCGGTCGTAGCAGCGCGTCCTTCCTCTACCGCTGCGCGGGCCTCCCGAAGCGAACGGGACAGCACCAGCGCCTGACGGCGTTCTTCGGCCGATAAATAGACGTTACGGGAGCTGAGCGCGAGCCCGTCTCCTTCGCGTACGATAGGACAGGGAACGATCTTCACATTCATGTTCAAGTCGTCGACCATTTGCCGAAGCACCGCCACCTGCTGGGCGTCTTTCAGTCCGAAAAAGGCATAATCCGGTTGAACCAGGTTAAACAGCTTGGCTACAACCGTTGTTACACCGTCGAAATGACCCGGACGTGAAGCTCCGCACAGTCTCGTCGTAAGAGAAGAGACCACGATTTTGCTGCGGATTTCCCGGGGATACATCACCTCTACCGCAGGAATAAACACGATATCGACACCCTCGCGCTCCGCAAGCTCCAGATCCCGCCGTTCGTCGCGCGGATAGGCTTCATAATCCTCATTCGGTCCGAATTGAATCGGATTGACGAATATGCTCATGACTACCGTACCGCACATTTCGCCCGCACGGCGCAGCAGACTTGCGTGACCATCATGCAGATAGCCCATCGTAGGCACCAGCCCTACGGGCCCTTGTCCCGCATCGCGCATGAATCCGACGGCCTCCCGCAGCTGCTCTATCGTTCTAACGACTCTCATTATGATCTCGCTCCTTTTCCGGCTGCGCCGTACAATGATTCCAGAACACCCTCATCCGCACCGAAAGCATGGCTCGCTGCAGGAAAGGCGCGCTGCTTGACATCCATCACATACTGGCCGAGCGCGTCGCGGATAATACCGCCGACATCAGCGTATGTCTTCACAAACCGCTTCTCCCTGTAAGGCGAAGCATACCTCAGCACATCATGGTACACGAGCACCTGCCCGTCGCAATAGCGGCCCGCTCCGATCCCAATGGTCGGTATGGAGAGCTCCTTCGTGATGGCTTCAGCCACTTCCTCGGTCACGAGCTCCAGCACGATGCCGAACGCGCCCGCCTTCTCCAGCGCTTTCGCCTCGTCCATCAGACGCTGCGCATCCCTGGCGTCCTTGCCCTGCACCCGGTATCCGCCGATCGTATTTACCGATTGCGGCGTAAGCCCGATGTGGCCCAGCACCGGCACGCCCGCGGAGACGATAGAGGACACGGTTCCACAAATTTCGAGCCCGCCTTCCATTTTTACCGCATGGGCATGTCCTTCCTGCATCAGACGGCGCACATTCCGCAGGCTTTCGTCAATACCGCCGTGATACGTCATAAAAGGCATATCCGCCACAATGAAGGTATGCTCAGCACCCCTGGCAGCGGCCCGTGTATGATATACCATATCGTCGATTGTTACAGGCAGCGTCGAATCATATCCGAGAACAACGTTGCCAAGCGAGTCGCCTACAAGAATCATATCGACTCCTGCCTCTTCAGCCAGGCGGGCCGAAGGATAGTCATACGCGGTCAGCATGCTCAGCGGCACGCCTTCCGCCTTCATTTTTTTCATTTTCACAATATTCAGTGGTTGTTTTTCAGCCATTCCCTTTTCCCCTTTTGCGAGTCACCGCGCCGTTTCAGCGCAAACAAAAAAACCTTTTAGCGTATCTGCTAAAAAGGTCCGAAGGGCAAAAAAGAGTCACTCGCGATCGTCCCTTCTGTCTCGGTCCTTGCGGCTCAGAGCAGAATCCAACGTAACCGTTCATTACAGTTACAAGAAGTGCCATACCCAGAGTGCAGTTCGTATAACCGATACCGCCTCTTGCGAACAGTATAACAAATTCATCGTACAATTACACGATAAAAATATGACAACGAATGGAATTCTTTGTCTAAATCAGAACGATTTCGCCGGTGCACACGCTCGTAACCGTTCCGTTCTCCTCCCGAAGCAGCAGTCCGCCGTCTTCTCCAAGACCGATAGCAGTCCCTTCAAGCCAGCCCTGCGGCGTCTTCAAACCGATCCTTCTGCCCAGAGTAACCGACTGTTCCTCCCATAAGCGGGCGATGGGCTTCAACCCTTGATCCATATACAGCCCGTAATGGTATTTCAGCTCCCGGAGTACTTCTTTGGCCAGCTCCCCGCGATCGACCGGCATTCCGCCTTCGATCAGCAGTGATGTCGCAATTTCCCTGAGCTCCGCCGGATAGTCTTCCTCCGTTAGATTGGCGCTGATGCCGATCCCGGCGATGCAATATTGGAGACCTCCCGGTCCAAAGCTTGATTCCAGCAAAATACCGCACAGCTTTCTGCCGCGCGCCAGAAGATCGTTCGGCCATTTGATGCCCGCTTCAACGCCAGTCATCTTCCGGATGGCGGAGCAGACGGCGACGCCTGCCAGAAGCGTCAGCTGGGGCGTAGACTGCAGCGGGATGGCCGGACGCAAAACAACGCTCATCCAGATGCCCTTGCCTTTCGGAGAGTGCCATTTCCGGCCCATCCGTCCCCGCCCGCCAGTCTGTTCCTCGGCCATGACGGCCGTCCCTTGCGGAACGCCCTTCTCCGCCAGAAGCTTAGCTTCCTCCTGGGTAGAGACCACCGAATCCAGGCGGTGCAGGCTGCCGGCCCATTCCAGATCCGGCAGGCTCTCCGCTTCGAAGGCGGCTGACTTAATCTTCTCCATGCTCATGATGATTCATCCTTTTCGCTTTCATAATCAGGGCCGTCCGGTCGTTGGGCACGTCGCCGGACGCCGCCGCCAGCAGCAGCTTCTGCAGCAGCTGCCCCAGCCATGGCCCCGGACGCTTGTCCAGGGCGGACGTCAAATCGCCGCCCGTCACCGCCAGATCGGCCAGCCCGCGAACGGGCATCTCGCGCAGCCACTGCCGGGCGGAAGAGACAAGCCCGGCGCCGGGGCCGCCTTCTGGAAAGGCGGCCAGCAGCGTCAGCCACCCTTCGGCGGCGTCCGCGCCGAAGGCCAGCACGGCGGCGAGGAAGCGCCGCCGGAAGTCCGCGGGGCCTTCCTCCGGCCCCGCCTCCGCCGCTGCGGTCCACGCCTCGCGGACCCGCAGCACCTGGGCGACGCCGCGCCGCGTCGCCCCGGGAACGTCCATGCCCGCAGCAACCTCTCGGCCTCGCCGGCCGAGGTGCCCAGGGCATGGAGGAGCAGCGCCCACCGCAGGAGGGCGCTCTCCAGTTCCCCGATGCCGGAGAGACCGGCGGCCGCAGCCGCCAGTCTTTCGCCGGTCCAGGGGAACGGGGCTTTTCCGCGCGCTAGCAGCCCGCTGCGCGCAAGCATCCCCAGGCCGCTGAGGGGCCTGGGGCCTTCCACGATGCGCGCCAGCTCCGCGTAGACGCGCTCAACGGCGATATGCGCCAGTCCGTCCCGGCGGCGCAGCAGACCGCGCCACGTGTTCTTCACGACGCGGAAATCCAGCGTGGACGCGAACCTCACGCAGCGGAGCATGCGGAGCGCGTCTTCGTCAAAACGCTCCTCGGCGGTGCCTACGCAGCGGATCAAACGGCGGCGCAGGTCCTCTGCCCCGCCGAACGGATCGATCAGCGCTCCGTCCAGCCCCATGCAGATCGCATTGATCGTAAAATCCCGGCGGCGGAGATCCTCCCTGACATCCTTCACGAAGGTTACGCTCTCCGGTCGCCGGTGATCGGCGTAGCCGCTCTCGGTCCGGTAGGTCGTTACTTCAAACGGGAAATCGGCCTCCAGAACGGTAACGGTCCCATGCTGCAGGCCCGTGGGCACGCATCTTGGAAAGAGCGACATGACCGACTCCGGCCTGGCGGAGGTGGTAATGTCCATATCGTTGACGGGACGCCGGAGCAGTTCGTCCCGGATACAGCCGCCGACCCAGTATGCTTCATGCCCCGCTTCGGTCAGACGGACGATTATAAGGCCCGCAGCCTCGGCCATCCGGGGGTCGGCCATCTTCCAATTCATAATGACACGGCTCCATTCTTAGCGGACCGCATTTGCGGTCTTGCGGTCCAGTACGCGGTGATAGATGCTTTCGTATTGATCGGTAATGGCGTCCTTGCAGAAATCCTCGCACGCGCGCTTCAGGCAAGCCGTGCGGAACTTCCGCGCCAAAGCCTCATCGGTCAGCAGTTGAACGGCGTATTCCGCCATCGTAGCCGTATCGGCGATCGGTGCCAGAAATCCGGTTTCGCCATGCAGCACCAGCTCGGGTATGCCCCCTGCCTGAGAACCGATCGTCGGTACACCGCAGGCCATTGCTTCCAGGGCGACGAGCCCGAAGCTCTCTTTCTCCGAAGGAAGCAGCAGCACATCCGCTAGCGAAATGACCTGGGCGATTTCATCCTGCTTGCCCAGAAACCGCACCTTGTCTTCCAGACCCATTTCGGCGATCTTGGCCTGAATCTTCGGAAGCTCTGGACCCTCGCCTACAAGCAGGAGACGGGAAGGAACCTTCCTTGAAACCCTGGCGAATATATCCACGACATCCGAAACACGCTTGACCGGACGAAAATTGGAGATGTGCATCAAAATTTTTTCATTTGGTAACGCAAAATCCCCCCGCAAATCGGAAACGTCTCGTGGATAATACACCCTTTTGTCTACAAAGTTGTAGGTCAGGTCAATCTCGTTCGTGATATCAAGCACCCGGCGCGTCTCATTGATAAGATCCTGTGACACTGCCGTCACCGCATCGCTTTCGTTAATGCCAAGCCGGATGAGATCCTTGAGCGATTCGTCCTGGCCCAGCACCGTTATATCCGTACCGTGAAGCGTTGTAACTACTTTGACCCCGCCACCTACCATTTGCTTTGCCAGAAAGGCACAGACGGCATGCGGAACCGCATAATGAACATGAAGCAGATCGAGCTTCTCCATTTTGGCTACCTGGGCCATTTTCGTCGCCAGGGCAAGATCGTAAGGCGGATAACGGAATACGTAATAGTCGTTGACTTCAACCTCATGATAAAAAATATTTTTCTGAAACGTTCCAAGACGGAACGGAACGCTGTGAGTGATAAAATGAACCTCATGGCCTTTTTCGGCCAGAAGCTTTCCGAGTTCCGTAGCCACTACGCCGGAGCCGCCGAGAGACGGATAACAGGTAATGCCTATTTTCAACAACCGGTCCATACGTCCGTCTCCTTTATTTATTGACAAATCGGTCCGCGCATATCCGCTTCTTGCGGGTGCCGCCCCGTTACTGTTTCTTATCTTTTAAACAAATCAACCGCATATGGAACTTTTGAAGCGAAGCCCTCGGCAAAAGGAAATCCTCTGCGCTGTCCGAGCAGCATATCTCTTGAGCGAACCCGTTCGATATAACCGTCGTTGAGCGGCGTCGCCACGACATCCTCCCCCGGCGTTTTCTGAAACTGGGAGAGGTAGCAGGATAAAGCCGATTCCTTGACTCCGTAAGTGTCGCTCACATCGACGACAAGATCCGTACGCCCCAAATCATTAATGAAGTAGAAGTACAGATGAGGAGCCGGAACGGCCTTCAGCGCCGGCATATACCTACGAAGCTTTGCATTAAAAACCGCCTCCTCCACAAGCCTGCTGCAGGCTACATGATCGGGATGGCGGTCTTCCCAGTAGGGAGCGAACACGATATCGGGCGAGGAGCGGCGGATTTCCGCCGTTACCGCCGCAATTTGGTCTTCCGTCAGGCGCAGTCCTCTGTCAGGCAGTCCCAGGTTGGTGCGCGATGCAGCGCCGAGCGCGGCTGCCGCCCGGGCGGCTTCCTCCTTGCGGATCAGTGTCGTCCCATTGGAGGACATTTCCGCAGCGGTCAGATCGCATAGCCCGACCTTTAGCCCGGCTGCCGTATGTTTGGCAATCGTTCCGGCCATGCCGATCTCCGCATCGTCGGCGTGGGCACCGAACACGAGAATGTCGAGCTTCATTCGTCGACTCCCGGCTTGTACTTGTGTACCAGATCCCGCCAGGCGAAATCGCCGCGGTCAATCGCCTTGACCAATATTTCCGCAGTTGCGATGTTGGTCGCGACCGGAATGCCGTACACATCGCAGAGTCGAAGCAGAGCCGAGATATCCGGTTCATGCGGCTGCGCCATCAGCGGATCCCGCAGGAAAATAATCAGGTCCAGCTCGTCCTGCGCAACAAGCGAGCCGATCTGCTGGTCGCCGCCGAGCGGCCCCGACATATAGCGGTGAATGCTCAGCTTGGTCGCTTCCATAATACGCTGCCCGGTCGTGCCGGTCGAATACATTTCATGTCCCTGAAACACATGTTCATAAGCTGTTACAAAATTAACCATTTCATCTTTCTTGCGGTCATGCGCTATAAATGCGATCTTCATCGGTTTCTCCCCTGTCTATTCGATAAAGTGATCAAATCCGTAAATCATTCCCGTATATCCCATAACTTTTTCGATGCCCAGCTTGACACCGGGCATATATCCCGCACGTTCGTAGGAATCGTGGCGGATCTTCAGTGTCTGGCCGAAGCTGCCGAACACAACCTCCTGCTGGGCAAAAACGCCCGGCAGCCGAACGCTGTGTATCCGGAAACCGTTATAATAACCTCCACGGGCGCCTTCGATGATTTCCTCCTCTTGCGGGTTGCCCTGACGCAGTTCCTCCCGCGCCTCGGCAATAAGCTCAGCGGTCTTGATCGAGGTGCCTGATGGGGCATCCAGCTTCTGATCTCCATGATACTCAATAATCTCTAGATTAGGAAAGTATTTTGCAGCCTGCGCCGCAAACTTCATCATCAGAATGGCCCCAATCGAGAAATTCGGGGCGATCAGCCCGCCGATTCCCTGTTCCCGGCACTGCTTGTCCAGTTCTTCAATCTGCTCGGATGTAAAACCGGTCGTACCGATTACCGGCCTTACACCGTATTTAATTGCCGACGCCGTATTGGCATAAGCCGATTGCGGCGTCGTGAAATCGACCAGCACATCCGCACCCCCGGCCACCAAAGCGGCTTCGAGGTCCCCGGTGACGGCTACCCCTGCTTCCGGCAGGCCTACCAGCAGGCCCGCGTCGATATCATGCAGCGAACGGTCTACAGCGGCCGCAAGCGTCAGCTCTTCATCCTGGAGAACCAGCTTCACGACTTCTCTGCCCATTCGGCCGCCCGCTCCCGAAACAACAACTCTGATTTTATTATTCATTTACGTTTATGACCCCCGCTTTCATTCTGCTTATGATTACTGCATGTACTTCTGCAGCGATTTCTGAAGATCTTTCATCAATTCCTTTAAACCATCATCGTCCGGATGCAGCGAGATGACTTCCTTCATGGCCGCAATTGCCGGCAAATGCTCGTTCATCCGGCTGTAGGCGATTGCCAGCCATACGTAAGCGTCCCCGTAAAGGGGATCAAGCTTCACCGCCTCGTTCAACAAGGTAATCGGCCGGAATGGATTGTTCTTGGCGTCTATTTTGTCCTCCAGCAGCCGTTTGGCTTCCTGCACGTACAGCATTGCTTGCAAATGCTGCAAATGCAGACTGTACTCCGTCTTGGCGCCGTCAAGCTTAACTGCGGCCCTGGCATGTTCTGCCGCCTTTTCGAGCCTTCCGCTGCGCGCGTAAGTGATTGAACAGCGATACCGGACTTCCGGATCATTCGGGTCGGCCGCTATCGCGGCTTCGAAGCACAGAATCGCTTCCTCGAAATCACTTCGCAAAATACAGCGGTACGCTTCTTTCACATATTCACCGGGACTCATACGTACCACCCTCCGTCATATGATTCATCATATGCGGTGGCGCCTAATCGGTGTTTTTTTTCGTCCAGCGGTCTGCGTCGCGGGTATTGAATTTAAGCATGACCTTGTCCATGGCTTCCGTCAAATCGATGCCGAGGGAATTCGCAAAGCAAACGGTTATGAACAGAATATCGCCCAGCTCCAGCTCAATCGAATTTTCCGGCTCGTCCGCCTTTTTCGGCTTCTCTCCGAAAGAATGATTGACTTCCCGGGCCAATTCCCCCACTTCCTCGGACATGCGTGCAAGCATCGAAAGCGGACTGAAGTAACCTTCCTTGAACTGAGAAATGTAAGCGTCCACTTCCCGCTGTATTTCGGCGAGACTTTTCTCCATCTTCGGGCGCCGCTCCTTTCGCTCTGCCGCATATTGCCTTTTCGTTTGCCCCTATGTTATCGTAAAGACGTTTTGAAGACAAATCTTTTTTGCTTGCCTTACGTTTGTTTATAGGTATACTTTCGCGTTAGCGGAGAAAAACTGCCGTTATCACGGCATAACGGAGGAATCCATGAATACTGCAAAATTGAGTTCGATCATCAAGACGGTCGCTCCGATCATGCTGGGGACCGCTGTGTACGCTTTTGGACTGCTTTATTTCATTATTCCCAATCAGCTTATGGAAGGCGGCGTAACCGGGATTACCATTCTCCTGAATTACGGCTTCGGCATACCGGTGTTTCTGACCACGCTGTTGCTTAACCTTCCACTGTTTCTGCTTGGCTGGAAAGTGCTCGGCGCGCGTCAAATCGTCTATACCGGCGTCGGCATCGGATCGCTGTCATTCTTCTTGTGGGTATTCGAGCGGATGATCGCGCTTGGGTGGGTAGAGCCCTTCCGAACGGAGCATGATTTTATCCTGGCCTCCCTTTACGCCGGAGTTACGCTCGGCCTCGGTCTCGGCATCGTTTTCCGTTTCGGCGGCACGACCGGCGGCGTAGATATCGTCGCCCGCATATGCGGCCGCCGTTTCGGCTGGAGCATGGGGCAGGTCATACTGGCGATCGACGTTGTTATTATCGGCTCCTCCCTGCTCTATATCCCGAGAGAGAAAATTTTGTATACGCTGGTCGCCGTCTTCATCTCTTCCCGCGTGATCGATTTTATTCAGGAAGGCGCATATGCCGCCAAGGCATTTACGATAATCAGCGACTTCGGGCAGGAAATCGCCGAGCTGATCACCACGGACATGGATCGGGGCGTCACCTTAATCCCGTCGATAGGCGCCTATTCCAAGCAGGCCAAGCATACGGTATACTGCGTCGTTTCCCGTCAGGAAATCCGGCAGCTCAGCCAGCTGGTCAAATCGGTCGATCCGCGGGCGTTCGTCATAATCAGCGATGTGCACGACGTTCACGGGGAAGGCTTCCGGGAAATTTGAATAGTAATCAGAAACCGATAAGCAGACCAAGCGGGACCGGGCATGGAAGATTCCAGACCCGGTCCCGCTTTTTGAAATATTCCTTTTCGCTCAACTTGCGATTCCGTTTTATGTGAATTCATCGAAGCTTTATTCAGAACGGCTGCCACCGGCTTCTATCCCCACGGTATTTTCTGTACCCGGTGTAGGCAAGCGCAGCGAGAATAAATCCCGCGCCCAGCCATCCCGCCGGGCCGTATTCCCTAGGAGCGAGCGGAAGCGACAGGGTCGGTTCATCCTTCTCTTTCCCGAACATCACCCTTGCGGCCTCCCGCCCGTTCGAGACGGCGTTCATGAGCTCTTCCCGTCTCGGCGGCCGGGACGCCGCCGCCAGCCCGGAGGCATAAGAGAGCCAGGCATCGAACCGGTTCACTTCTTCCGGCTTACGGGCAATGATGATGGCCGGCCGAATTGTATCGTAGCGCTCCTGTATATGGGAAACCGCCGTTTTCCAGCCCGTCAGATCGTTTCCGACCGCGCTATGTTCCATATCGTTCAGATCCTCAAGGATCAGCTTGTAATATTGAAGCCACATCGGCTGGCGGGGATGGGCCAGACTATTGGCGGCCAGACGTAGTCTGGCGGCGGCCGTCTCCCACCGCTGCTGCTGCACATTCACCCCCGCGGCGGCGGCTTTCATATCCAAAATCGCCCCCGAGAGTGCATTAACCCCTTCAACGGATGTAAGTCCTTCAAAAGAAGACGCCACGAACAACCTGGAAATCGCATCAATCGTTTCCCTTGCCTTGTTGATATTTCCTTCCGCAACATACCCGTACAGCGCCTCAGTCTGCTGCTCTAGCTTCAGCGCGCCTGCTTTGGCGGCAACCGGCGGCTGAGTCTTCTGCGCCGGCGTTTCCGCCATGCCGGAAACCGTCCTGCCCACTGGCAGGAGAACCTCATTGTAGCCTGCAGCGCTTGCCGCATCCCATCCTGCCGCCGCCGTGCAGACCAAGGCGAGCAGCGTCATAAATACCCAATACCTCCTGCGCAGCATGAGACATCCCTCCTGCCTTATGTGTATGCGCAGGGACAAGGGTTAGAACATCCTTGTTATTTGGATCGCTGCAGCAGGACGGCCTTAGACGCAAGCCAAGCAGCCGACACGCTGACAAGAGTCAGTAAAAAGGTGAATATCTGGACCTGCAGCACATCATCCTCAAGCGTGGCTGGAAGCCAAGGGTAGACGCCGAAAGAATAGTCGACCGTATCATTAAGCAGAGTCCACAGAAGCGCAACCGGAATCATCTTGCGGCAAATAAAGAACCGGGCGTACAGCAGCGCCTCCACCGCCATCCCGGTATGCGAAATCATCAGCATCCAGTCCCGCCAATCGACCGCCCCCCCCTGGTAGCCGCCTGCTACAATGATGGAGACCGCCCAAATGCCATATTTGACGGATGTTACGACCGCCAGCGCCTCGATCACAGCCCTTACAGAAACCCCGGCCACTGTTTTGGGCGGATATAACAGAAGGATAAGCGCCAGCGTAAAGAACAGGCTTGCCGTCGGGCTATCGGGCACGAACGGCAGCAGCCAGTCCGGGTAATGGGCCGCCGTATAGGCCAATTGATTGCCGTACCATATGTATCCATAAATCGTTCCCGGAATATTGACCGCAAGCAGCAGCCAAATAATGGCCCGGTGTTTAAGCATTTTTTCCAACTTCCTTCCGACTCTTGACACGGTAAGCCTCCCCTAAAGCATGCAAAAACCAGACCGTATTATTCGATCTGGTTATGCGATCTTCCTCTATTTTACTGTTCGGTTTTTTGTTTCGCAAGCCACTCGGCCAGGTGGTCAATGTCCTTGTCGGTCAAGCCGGCATTGATGGCTGTGTCGTACATGGGAGGCATCTTGTTATCGTAACCTTCTTTAATAATCGTTATGATGCCCTCCTTGTCATGCTTGTCGCCGACGCCGCGCAGGGACGGGCCCGCCGCGCCCTTCATATCGGCGGCGTGGCAGGCGACGCACCCGGCCTTCTGATAAGCTGCCATAGCCGGATCTTCCTTGTCCACGATCGCAACCTCTTTCGCCTGTACGGCGCTGCTTGTCGGCAGTCCCTTCGCCCGGTTCTCGGCCGCCTTTTCCTCACGCTGCACATCTTCGGGCACCTGCCCCGTTGCTGCCATTTCATGCTTATATTCCGTCCAGGCCGAGTTCGTCAGATATATGATGGAGGCCAATGAGAGAAACATCAGCGACGAAGCAATCGGTCTGCGGTAGAACCTGCGTTCTCTGCCCGTATCCAGAAAGGGAGCCAGCAGCAGGGAGCCGAACGCGACGCCCGTAACGCCCATTGTGCCAAGGATGATATAATCCCCCGAGGCGTAAGGCAGCTTCAGGTATTGATACAGAAACAGAAAATACCAGTCCGGTACCGGAATCACCGTCGCGCCGGGGTTGGCGGGAAAGCCGAGGGGCGCAGGCTCTGAAATCGTCAGCACCAGAATGCCGACAAGCACTACGACGCCGACCATCCATTCTTTGAGCAGGAAGTTCGGGATGAACGCCTCCGATTTCCCAGGATAGGCGGAATAGTCGGGAGGAGGGACAAAGCCGTTTCCCCGCCTGACCCGCGAGTCGCCGACAAAGACTATTTTCTCCTTGGAGTTGTCCTCATGTGCCATCAAATGTCCTCCTCTCTCCGGATGGCCGTTACAGCGGTCCGGAAATGCCTTGTCTGCGGATCATGATGAAATGTCCTACGAGCAGAATAAGCAGCACCGCCGGGAGGAAAAATACATGGAGGGCGAAAAATCTCGTCAGCGTCTCCGCTCCTACAATACTGCCTCCCTGCATCAATTCCTTCAGCACCGGACCAAGCACGGGCGTGGAGTTGGCAATTTCCAGCGTGACTTTTGTAGCGAAATACGATTTATTGTCCCAGGGAAGCAAATACCCGGTAAGTCCCAGTCCCAGCATCACGAAGAAAATAAGCATCCCGACAACCCAGTTCATCTCCCGGGGCGCCTTATAGGAGCCTGTAAAGAATACACGCATCGTATGCAGGAACATCATGACGATGACAAGACTGGCTCCCCAGTGGTGCATGCCGCGGACGATTTGTCCAAAGGCGACCTTGGTCTGCAAATATTCGACGCTGGCGTAAGCATTGATAATGTCGGGAACATAATACATCGTTAGAAACATGCCGGACAGAATCTGAATGACGGTTATGAAAAAGGTCAATCCGCCGAAGCAGTAGACGAATGCGGAAAAATGATGGGCCGGATTTACATGCTCAGGCACCTCGTGATCGGCGACATCCCTCCAGATGGGTGTAATGTCCAAACGTTCGTCAATCCAGTTGTAGACATTTTTAAACATCGGCGGTTACGCCTCCTTGACGGCCTCGGTATTGGGCACAATATCGCCCAGGTATACCCAGCCATTTTCAATTTTCGTCTTATACTGATCGAGCGGCTTCGGCGCTACGGCCAGATTCTTGCCCGCCTTGGTGTATCGTGCGCCATGGCAGGGACAATGATATTCGTCCGGAGTCGCCTTGTTATTGTTCCATCCGACCGTGCAGCCAAGGTGCTTGCAGACCGGTGAAAGCGCATAAATTTCTCCCTGTTCGTTTTTGCGGATCCAGGCAGTCAGCGTCGCCGTGCTGGCATACCATCCGTCCTGCTGCTTGAGCTCAAAGTTGAATTCCTGAGGCTCGCCCGTTATCTTGGATTCTTCCGCCACCTTGATGAATTCTCCCTCGCCCTTCTTATGTAGTATCGGGTCCACGGCAAAACGGATCATCGGCAGAACGGCGCCCGCTCCCATAAAAGCGGTGGCTCCTCCTAGTGTGTACGTCAAAAACTGTCTGCGTGACATTTCTTTACGGCTGGGCGGTTTCTCGTTCGGATGATTCCGGTATTCGTCATGGCCGCTCATATTTGCGTTTACCCCCTAAATCGGATTTGGGAAAGCGCTCGGAGGAAGAATTAATCCATTTACAATGATATAAATCACATATATATCCATTCAACCTAATCATAGCTTAGCTTCCAATACCCGTCAATAAAATCGTCAGGGATAAGAAACGGACAAAAGTTTAATTGCATAATTTTTGTCGGTTTTTCGTCATATTTTCAGTGCATTTCTTTATGCCACATCTCCCGGATTTTTTGCAATGCAAACGCAATCCCCTTACCGCTATTATCGCCGAAAAAGTCATTAACAGCAACAATTAAATCGCTTTCAATTATGCTGTCGGCGGTGAGCAATCCAATCGCATCCAGCACGATGGCATACCGGAAATTATTGGATTTGATATTGTGACATATTTCATTTATAATATCGGTTTTCCCAACAACATCGTATTGCACTGCAGGATATACCACAATCCGTCCCTTGAAAGGACGCTCCACTAAATCGATGGAGTCGCGAAGACGTTCGAGCCGCTCCACCGTTTGGGGAGGCGATTCCTTTCCTGTCAATCCTGTAAAAGGAATGAGACAGGTATCATAAAATTCTCCATTTACCGCCCAACTGCCGCTGTCGAAATCGCTGAATTTCATCCTCCCGCCGCCTCTCCCCGTTTTTCCCGTATTATATTAGACGCGAAGTATGATTACCGCAAGAAGAAACGGCTTCGCCGTCCTCTGGAAGAGGACGGCATCCGTTTCTCGTAAAAATATCAGGTTAAGGATAAGTGCGAAGCTTATACTTTCTGATATTGCAAAAAAAGAGGTGCGCCGTGAAGCGCATCTCCTCTATGCCAAACTTTTCAGTTCTTCTGTCAGGTTTCGGAATGCAACCTCGTCACCGGTAGCCAGCGCCGTGTCAATCTCACGGTACAAGATGTCGCACCGGCGCTTGCGCAGCGCTTCGTCCCACACCATTTCTGCCGCGAGCCCTAACATCACTTCATAGGTTGCCTTCATTTTGTCCATTCGAATACACCTCCGCTGTTTATGTTATTCCGTATTCTTTCCCTCTCTCCACATAACTGGCGGAAGTACGCGCCATCCGGAGCAGATCTCGATCCGTCAGTTCCCGTACTACCTTGGCCGGAGATCCGAGGGAAAGGGTGTAGGGGGGGGATTTTTTTGTTTTCGGTTACAATTGAACCGGCTCCTACTAAAGCATATTCACCAATCTCTACTCCGTTCAACAGAATGGCGCCCATTCCAATTAATGTTCCATTGCCTATCCTGCAGCCATGGATGATAGCCCCGTGTCCGACTGAAATATCGTCACCCAGCACAAGCTGCAATCGGTCGGCAACATGACCTATGGCACCATCCTGAACCTTCAGCCACATAGACGGACGGATGAAGCTGCAGTATGTAGGTCCCATACGCAATCCGCAAGTACTCTCCCCCTTAAGCATCCATAGGAAAGCTTGCCTGGTGATGCGGCCTTGCAAAACTCCTCTGCTCTATAGGAGCAGTTGTTTGGATTGCGCCCTTTCCATTCCCCAAGCCGTCATTTTGACAACGGGGCCTGAAGCCGCTTCACCCACTCTAAGCATTCCCAGATGCAGCATCATACGCAGAATGCGTTTTTCCAGAATCGAACCGGCATCGTCATAATAAAACGGCTTGATCAGCCAGCCCAGCGCATTTTCCAAAGATTTAACCGTCACCCATTCGTTCGCACACACGCCAATCCAGTATACGAGTGATGGAAGGTTTGGAATAGCGCCTTTATAAAGTCTTAACCAAAAGGAGAAAATCTGCAACAGGGATTCGTATTTCGCTTCTTCCAAAACCGCCGCGCCCGTACTCGTCAATCTTAGCCGCTGTCCTTCTTCCGCGATCCAGCGCCGATGGCGGGCATAGTCGTACAGGAGGGCCAGCCTTGGCGGATAATGCTCGCAGGCTCTGCCGTAACCGAACCGCCAGCCGCCTTTCGTCAGAAGCGGTTCAGGAATATGCAGACTGTTCATGAGCAGCTGCTGGCATCTTCTGTACATGGCACCTTCCATATTCAGCTCCGGCTCGTCTTCATGGACAAAACGCAGTAGCGCTTGCAAATCGGCGGCGGCGAGATCGCCTTCTTCCCTGTATATGTCAGGCTCTCCGCTCGGCTCCAATCCCTCCTTAAGCCGTGCCGCCATCCGATCCCGGAAACGTTCTTTCAAGTCTTTCGGAACTTGAAACAAGTACCTGGACTGCTGGGAAGTACCGTTAAAGAGCCAGCCTCCATTTTTAAAACGGGTCACGGTGTCGCGGTAACCTCCGCTTTGTCCGGCCGGAGTATCGAATGACGCCGCCCTCGCCGCGGCAAGCAAATCCTCAAGAGTAAGATAGCTTCTTTCGTCAAACAGCAGGGCATTGAGGAAGCGCAAGTCTTCTTGTGAGCATTCTCTTACCTGGGCCTCCATAAAATCTTTGCTCCCAAGCGTAATGAGCAGCGTCTGAATAAGGTCCTGCTTGGAATTTTGCTTGCATTCGCAGCGGTAACGGCCTGCTATGGCCGTCAGCTGATTCATGTCCGCAAAGCTGAGCATATCCGCCAGATTCATCTTCATCGCCTCGCCGTTTTAATACCATTATGGGATTGCTAGCTTTTTTTATTCCACTTTTCGCAAAAAAAATAACCCGAGGGGATCGGGTTAGCGCTGATTATGCAGGATATGGCGGGTACAGTTGTACAGCAGCGGGTTCCATTCCTGTTCCTTCTTCTCCAAAATGGTCAGGGACAGGTTGCCGATCCGCTCGGAATATTTGTTCTTGTAAAGCGCGGTATAAAGCTGGGCCAGTAAACCGCCATGCGAAACAACGAGCACGTTCTTGTCCGGATGCTTCGAGGATAATTCCTCCATAAAGGCAAGCGCCCGCGTCTGAAGCTGTTCATCCTTCTCCTGACCGAATTCCTGCTGATCCCAGTTCCTTCCCCATCTGGCTTCACGCTCAGCGGCTGTAAGCCCCTCTACCTGACCGTATGCGCGTTCTCTGATACGCTCGTCTGCCTCTAGCAGCGGAAGCTCAAGTCGACCGGCAATAATTCTCCCCGTTTCTTCCGCCCGGGAAAGGTTGCTGGTAATGCAGTAATCCCAGCGATAAGGTTCGTGCAGAAGGCGCTCTGCCAGCATTTCCGCCTGTCTGCGGCCTTCGCCGTTAAGCGGGATATCACTTTGCCCTTGAATCCTGCCTACAGCGTTCCAGTCCGTCTGGCCATGGCGTATCAAGCCCATCAACATAAGTAACTCCCATCCTTTTCCGTATATATTTTTTTCTTACTGTAACATGGATGAGCTTAAATGTCTCCATTTTTGAAAGGGTATGGACAGCAAAAAAGCCCTCCTGGGTTCAAGAGAGCTCTTTCAATGTCTGCGGTACCGGTTAAGCCGGGTTAACGAAAAGATGGATAAGCCAATTCCCAGCATGGACAGTACCATCCAATACTGCGGATGGGTTGGCCCCATGCTCACGACGAGAGGCTCGACAATCTCGCTGCCTCCGGAATCGACCGGATAGACGGACTGCCAATCACCGGTTGATCCGGCGACGCCGGTCGGTACAATTCCGCTCTGCGCCATAGTGGTGTTGTCCGGCGTCTGCACCAATGTAAAGTAGAGGAAGCTGCACAGGAACACCGCCAGAAAACAGGCGATCCACAAGCTGATCCGCCGCCGGAAAATTCCGGGCTTGCCGGGCGACTTGCCGTCACCCGGCATCAGCCAAGGGCTTTCCAGATATATTCGTTCCATTACGCGCGCGTTGACAGCCTCGGCTCGTTCGTCGCTGACCGAAACCTTCATGTCCTGGATCAGCCGGCCGCTTTCTTCCCACATCTCCCATTCGGCAGAACAATAGGAGCACTGAGAGATATGCTGCAATAAAGCTTTGCGCTCCCTTTTATCGGGAGGAGCATCCCAAAGAAGCGGAATCAGATTCTGCGCTTCTCTACAGTTCATTGGCTTTTCATCCTCTCAGGCTGTTCATCATAAGCAGGTTCATAAAAATAGGACTCAAGCTGAAGCTTTACGCTGCTTCTTGCGCGGAACAACAACGATTTGACCGAGCTTACGCTCTGATCAAGAATCGTCGCAATTTCCTGGTAATCCATTTGGTCATACTCCCGTAAAATCAGCGCGGAACGCTGTTTCTCCGGGAGATTGTTGATCGCTTTGCGTACGAGATTCATCCGTTCATTACGCAGTACAGCCTGCTCCGGCGCCACTTCCAGCGGTGCAACAGGCGTATAGCCGCTTTCTTCAAGCGACACATTGCCTACGCGGTGCTTCCGCAGCTCGCTGAGCACGGTATTGCGTGCGATGGTGTACAGCCATGTGGAAAAGGAGGCGTCAACTTCACGAAAGGAATGAAGGCTGCGAAAAGCCTTGTAGAACGTTTCGGAACAGAGATCTTCGGCGATGAGCTCCATCTGGGAGTTCTTTAGCATGTGATAGACAAATGCCAGGATTTTGCGTTGATAACGTCGCATGAGTTCTGAATAAAGTTCGGTATTTCCCTGCTTGATCAGCTGGATTAACTGGGAATCCGTCATGGTGGGCGTTTCCTCCTCGCCATAGCACGTCATATCCCGTTGGTAATCATTATTACCGAGCGGGTCCAAAAAAGTTGCGGTTATTTCTGAAAAAAAGACCGATTTCCATACCGGTTTCTATGTATATTCAGGACGGCTATTTTTAAGCTTTAAATTATTGGGACGAATGGTTAACAACAAATCTATAAAAATACTTTTCCTATTGTACCACAATTCGGTTTCCGATGACATTAATAGACGGATGCCGCTTGTAAACTTCTTTCCGCCAGCCCTGTTCGACAAAAAAACTGCTAATTGCCATCATAACCCCGAAATTGATCGGGCATGGCACAGATATTGGTGCGGCTTATCCAGAGTGACGACAAATGGCGGAGCAATATTTTTTCGTGAAAGCGTTGACAAATTGTAAACGGATACATATAATAAAGGTACAGTATGGTTTCTCTCCACTCCTATCCAATACTAGCTCTACATGAGCAACGGCCGCTTTTTGAAAGCGGTCTATTTTTTTGCCTTTTTGATAATTCCGACCGATTAACGGATACCTCAGTAATAAGCGTGACATTTATAAATTTATAAATTAAAAAAGCCGGGCGTCTGCCCGGCCTTGCTCTATACTATATTCGCTATACGTACACCGTATAGTCGTGCCGCTGCAGCAGCACTTTGGCCCGTTCCATATCGCCTTCCTGACGGAATGACAGGCGCATAATGCCCGGGACATCCTCACGGCTCTCGATAATTTGCACGTTGCTCAGGTTGATGCCTTGATCGCCCAGCTCCGTGGCAATCCGTCCGATGATGCCGGGGTGGTCGGGAACGTCGATATGCAGGTCGAACAGCGGTGTAATCATGCCTTTGCGCCGTTCAGGCAGCTTGCTGCGGAAACTGTTCGCTTCCTTGAACGCTTCCTCGATTCCTTCTCCGTCAGCGTTCTCCAGCAACTGTACGAAGGAAGAAACCTCCGCATTCCAGTCCTTCAGCAGCCTTAGCATCACCGTGCGGTTGTTCAGCAGAATATCCCGCCAGATTACGGGCTCACTGGACGCGATCCGCGTGATGTCGCGGAAGCCGCCTGCAGCCAGTGTGCTGTAAAGCGAGTCGGCGCAGTCGTACTCGTGAACCTGGTTCACAAGCGCCACGGCGATGATATGAGGCAAATGGCTGATCGCCCCGACAATCTCGTCATGCCGCTGCGGGTCCAGCCGGACGATTTGCGCTCTCGTATGTACTAATAGAGCCTTAAGCGACTCATACGCCTCTTCGGGAACTCCAGGCGGCGGAGTAAGCACATAAAATGCATTCTCGAACAACAGCGACGAGGCCGCTTCCACACCGGAACGCTCCGAACCGGCCATCGGATGACCGCCGATAAAATGAACGTCCGGAAGGTCGATTGAATCCGCGCAGGCCGCGATGCTCGCTTTTGTGCTGCCGACATCCGTAATAATGCAGCCCTTCTTAAGCGGCAGCTTACTCAGCCTGTTCAGATAATCCTCCAGCATCCCGACGGGAACGCATAAAAAAATAAAGTCGGCGTCAAGCGCCGCCTCTTCAAATGACAGCGTCGCGCTGTCGACTACGCCTCTGCTCACATATTTGGCAGCCGACTCCGGGCGGTGGGCGTGGCCTACAACGTTCAGGCCTTCCCTGCCCTTAAAGCAAAGGGCAAGGGAACCGCCGATCAGCCCGACGCCGAAAATTGCAATCTTAGTCGTCATGTCTTTGAACAACTCGCCTTCTGTAGATTCCTTGCGTCGCCCGTGCTATGCCCGAACGCCCTGTTCTTTGAGCGCGGCCTCCAAAGCCTGGATAAAGACCTTGTTCTGCTCCTCCGAGCCGATGGTAACCCGGATGTAAGTAGGATAGAGGCGGTGTCCGGCTCTTACGATGACGCCTTTGCGCAGCAGCAGCTCGAAAATATCAAGCGCCGGCACGCGGACGTCAACCATAATAAAGTTTCCGTGCGACGGGAAATATTGCAGCCCAAGCCGCTTGAATTCATCTTGAAGCTGCACCAGCCCCGCGCTGTTGAGGCGGCGGCATTCTTCCACATAGTCCCGGTCTCCAAGCGCCGCAATCGCTGCCGCCTGCGCAAGACGGGAGGTGTTGAACGGTTCGCGCACCTGGTTAATAAGCGTGATGATTTCGGGTCTCGCGATACCGTATCCGATCCGCAGCGCTGCCAGCCCGTAAATTTTGGAGAAGGTCCGCAGCACGACAAGGTTGGGATAGCGATCCAGCAGCTTGATGCCGTCGGAGTAGGACAGATCGGTCACATACTCGTAATAGGCTTCGTCCAGCACAACCATGACGCGGTCCGGGACTGCATCCAAAAAAGCCGTCAGTGCCGTTTCAGACACAATCGTGCCCGTCGGATTGTTCGGATTGCACACCCAGATTACTTTTGTCTTGTCGGTGACTCGGGCGAGCATCGCATCCAGATCGTGGGTGCCCTCAGCAAGCGGCACTTCGATGCTGACCGCACCTTCGATATCCGCGTTGCTCTTGTATACGGAGAAGGTCTGGTCGGCCATGATTGTTTCATCGCCGGGCAGGAAAAACGCGCGGGCGATGAGCGCAATAATCTCGTCCGAGCCGCAGCCGAAAATAATGTTGTCGGCCTGCACCCCTAGATGGGCGGACAGTGCAGCGGTCAACTCGGCGGCGGAGCCGTCGGGATAGAGACTAAGATTATCGAGCTCGGCCTGAATGGCGGCTTTGGCGCTCGGCGATGAGCCGTACGGATTCTCATTGGAGGCCAGCTTAATGACCTCGTTAAGTCCGTATTCCTTCTTCACTTCTTCTATGGGTTTGCCCGGTTTGTAAACCGGAAGGCCTACGATATGGGGTTTCGGCTTCATTAGCGGTCCTCTCTCTCGGTAAAATCAGTCGATGTTCATAGCTATGGTCTTAATTGTGCCACAAAATCGCGGATTTGCAACAGTCCCTCGCCGCGCTTCGCCGGGTCCTGAAGAAGGAAAATCACTTCCTCGATCTTGCGGACAATCGCGCTCCCGACTACGACGCCGTCGCAGATTTTTGCGAATCTGGCAACCTGCTCGGGAGTAGAAATGCCGAATCCGACGGCCACCGGAAGATCGGTCGCCTGACGGACGGATTCGATGAACCGGTCCACGCTTTCATGGAAAGACGTGCGTTCGCCTGTCACGCCAAGCGAGGACACGCAGTATACGAAGCCGCTCGCGCCGGATACGATCTTAGCGATGCGCTCGCTGGAGGTCGGCGCGACCAGCGGAATCAGGTTGATCCCTGCATCGCGGCTGCGGCGGCGCATCTCTTCCGACTCCTCAACCGGCAGATCCGGAATAATTAGTCCGCTGATTTCATGATTGCCCAGTTCCGCAAAGAAAGTATCGAGTCCCATTTGCAGCACGGGATTGTAGTAAGTAAAAAGGATAAACGGAAGCTGGCTTCCTGCCTTACGGGCCTTGAGCGCCGCTTCCATACAGGTCCGCAGGTGAATGTTCCCTTGCAGCGCCCGCGCGGAAGCACGCTGGATCACCGGCCCGTCCGCCAGCGGATCGGAATAGGGAACCCCCAGCTCGACCATATCCGCGCCCGCCGCTTCCAGCTCGGCAATAATCGCGAGGCTCGTCTCCAGATCGGGATCGCCCACGGTAAGAAACGGAATCAGCGCCGCCCGGCCTTGTTCCTTCAGGCGGCGGAATGCCAAGTCCATGCGGTTCGTCGTTTCGGTCGTCATTTCAGCCCTTCCCCTTCCGTATACGCCATAATCGATTCCACGTCTTTGTCGCCCCGGCCCGAAAGGCAGATGACGATGATGTCGTCCTTGGAGAGCGTTGGCGCGATCTTAGCGACCTGCGCCACGGCATGAGCCGACTCCAGCGCGGGAATGATGCCTTCCGTCACACACAGCAGCTTAAGGGCGTCGAGTGCTTCCCGGTCGGTAATCGGCACATATTTGACGCGTTCGATATCTTTAAGATAGGAGTGCTCCGGTCCTACTCCGGGATAATCGAGACCCGCTGAGATGGAATGCGCCTCAATCACCTGACCGTGTTCATCCTGAAGCAAATAGCTCATCGAGCCCTGAAATACCCCGTGGCTTCCCTTGCTCATTGTGGCTGCGTGATACGGCGTATCAACGCCTTTGCCCGCGGCTTCAACGCCGACCATGCCCACACTCTCGTCTTCGAGGAACGGATAGAACATGCCGATAGCGTTGCTGCCGCCGCCGACGGCGGCCACCAGCAGATCCGGCAGTCTTCCTTCCGCCTCCAGAATTTGCTTCCGCGTCTCATCCCCGATAATCCGCTGAAAATTGCGGACCATCATCGGATACGGATGCGGGCCGACCGCAGAGCCGAGCACATAGAAAGTGTCGTCTACGTTGCTGACCCAATAACGCAGCGCCTCGTTGCCTGCGTCCTTAAGCGTCCGCGATCCCGAAGTAACGGAAATGACCTCGGCTCCAAGCAGCTTCATGCGGAATACGTTCAGCTGTTGGCGGCGGGTATCCTCCTCGCCCATGAATACTTTGCATTCCATTCCGAGAAGCGCGGCGACGGTAGCGGTCGCCACGCCATGCTGGCCCGCTCCCGTCTCTGCAATGACCTTCTTCTTGCCCATCATTTTGGCGAGAATCGCCTGACCGATGGCGTTGTTGATCTTATGGGCCCCGGTATGGTTCAAATCCTCGCGCTTCAAATATATTTTCGCCCCGCCCAGCTGAGCGCTGAGCCGTTCGGCGTAGTACAGCGGCGTCTCCCGTCCGGAATACTGCTTAAGCAAATAATCGACCTGCTCCTGAAACTCCGGTTCGGCCGAGAACTTGTTATAAGCTTCCTCCAGCTCTATCAATGCATTCATCAAGGTTTCGGGCACGAAGCGTCCCCCGAAAGCTCCGAAACGTCCATGCCGGTCCGGCACCTGTATCATGATTGCTTCACCCTTTCCACAAAAGCTGTGATTTTGGCGATATCCTTTACTCCATCACTTTCCACTCCGCTGGATACGTCCACTCCGTCCGGAGCGTAAGCCGCCAGAAGCCCGCCCACATTGTCCGGCGAAAGTCCGCCGGCCACGTACAGCGGCACTCCCATCGCCCCCGCGCGCTTGCGGTAAGCCGGAATCTCATCCCATGCGAACGTCCGGCCGGAGCCGCCCCGCTGCGTGGGATCGAACGTATCGAGCAGGAGCGCGTCAATCGTGCCGGCATAGCTTTCCAGCAGCGATCCATTGTTATCTGTATCATTTATTTCAGCAGCTACCGGAAGCGCCTTCCATACCTGAACATCGGGGAAGGCCTTCTTGACCTCCCGGCAAAATGCCGGGCTTTCGTTCCCGTGCAGCTGAATAACGCCAAGCGGTACAGCGGCAAGAATCTCGTTAAGTTCGTCCATCTCCGGATTGACAAAGACCCCAGCGGCAAACGGAGCCTGCCCCGCCTTCCACTCTCCAAGGACGGATGCCAGTTCCGCTGCCTGCTCCGGCGACACCTTCCGTCGGCTCGGAGCAAAGACAAGGCCGATATAATCAACCGGCAAGTGTACCATAGATTTTAGCACTTCAACGTCCTGAAGTCCACAAATTTTTACCTTCGCCTCAGCCATTCCGCACCCGGTCCTCACCTTTCAAAACAGGGCCGAGCAGCGTACCGACCGCCTGTTCCACATCCTGCTGCCGCATGAAATATTCCCCGACGAGCACGCCGTCCGCGCCGTTTGCCTTCAAATAGGCGATGTCCTCCGGTCCCGCGATACCACTTTCGCTGATCAGGGGAACGCCATCCGGCGCGAGCGCCGCAAGCTCGGCCGTCGTGGCGAGCGAGGTCTCGAACGTATGCAAATTGCGGTTATTAATACCGAGCAGCACATGGGAAAGCTCCGCCTTGCCCGTGTCCAGCACCCCTTCAAGCTCGCTGCGGTCATGAACCTCGATCAATACGTCGAGTCCAAGACTTCCCGCGGTATCCGTGAAGGAAGAGAGCACGGCGGGCGTTAATATAGCCGCGATCAGCAGCACGGCGTCCGCCCCGAGGAGCCGGGCTTCATAGATTTGTTTCTCGTCGATGATGAAATCCTTACGCAGCAGCGGCAGGCTTACAGCCTCCCTAACCTGCCGCAAATATTCGCCGCTGCCCTGAAAATACTGCCTGTCGGTCAGGACGGAGAGACAGTCCGCTCCGCCCGCCTCATAGGCCTTGGCAATCTGCACCGGATCAAAATCCGCGCGGATCAGCCCTTTGGAAGGGGACGCCTTCTTCACCTCGGCGATCAGTCCTATATCACGCTTCCTTCCGAGCGTGAGCGCCCGGCGAAATCCTCGGGCTGCCGGCAGTCCGGCGATTTCGCGTTCCACTTCCGAGAGGGAAAACGAAGCACTGAGCGTCTCAACCTCTTTTATCTTGGTCGCTACGATTTTATCGAGATACATGTTTAAGCTCCTCCGTTATAGCAATAAGCTGCTCCAGCTTGCATGCCGCTTCGCCCGAATCGATCATTTCCGCCGCTTTTCGCACACCTTCGGCCAGCGTACCCGCAAGACCGGCAACATAGATGCAGGCTCCGGCATTGGCGAGCACAATGTCCCGGTACGGCGTCTTTGCGCCGTCCAGCACCGTACGAATAATCGCCGCGTTCTCTTCGGGTCCGCCGCCGAGAACGGCTTCAAGCGGATGGCTGGGAAGTCCCAGGTCATGCGGGGTAATTTCATAGGTCGTCACCGAGCCGTCCCGAAGCTCCGACACGGTGGTCGGCGCGGAAATACTGATCTCGTCAAGACCGTCGTGACTGCTGACCACGAGCGCGCGCTTCGAGCCAAGCTCCTTGAGCACCAGCGCGACCGTCTCGGTCTTCTCCCGGTCGTAAATACCCAGGAGCTGCCGGTCCGCTCCGGCCGGATTCGTGAGCGGTCCGAGCATGTTGAACACCGTCCGCACACCAAGTTCCCTCCGTGGGGCGGCTGCGTATTTCATAGACGGATGGTAAATCTGCGCGAACAGGAAGCAGATGCCGATATCGTTCAGGCACCGCTTCGCCTGCTCCGCGTCCAAATGAATGTTCACGCCGAGCGCCTCCAGCACGTCAGCGCTGCCCGCTCTTCCTGAGGCGGAACGGTTGCCGTGCTTGGCGACGCGCACCGAAGCGGCTGCGGAAATGATCGCAGAAGCCGTGGAAATGTTGAACTTATGGATACCGGAACCGCCGGTTCCGCAGGTGTCCAGCAGACGCTCGTTCTCTGTGGAAACCGGAGTTCCGAACCCGCGCATGGCTTGCGCGAAGCCTGTGATCTCATCCACGGTCTCCCCTTTGATCCGCAGAGCGGTTAGCAGAGAGCCGATCTGGGCCTGCGTAGCCGCTCCTTCCATAATAGCGCCCATGATGTCCCGCGCCTGCTCCCGGGATAAATCCTTGCCTTCAATCAGTCCGGCGATCCCGGACTGCACCAATTGGTTAACGCTGCTGCTCATTGCCATTTGTTCTCCTCTCGCTCATAAGAGATTGATTATCGCTTAAGCCGCCTATTGCAGGACCCGGTCAAGGGGTATATTCGTACATGTAATCCTGATTGATGCTGCCTCGGTCCTTTGCCTTCGCCGGGAACATCGCCTCGGCCATCCGAATTGCTTTCAGCATGCCCTTGGCCTTGTTTACGGTCTCCTCGTACTCCTTCTCCGGCACGGAATCCCAAACAATGCCCGCTCCCGCCTGAACATAGGCCCGGCCTTTGCGGAAGATGATCGTCCGGATCGTTATGCAGGAATCCATATTTCCGGAGAAACCAAGGTACCCAATCGCTCCCGCATAAGCTCCCCGTGCTTCACGCTCCAGTTCGGCGATAATCTGCATCGCCCGGAGTTTCGGCGCTCCGGATACGGTGCCCGCCGGCAGGCAGGACAGGAAAGCGTCGAAGAAATCTTTATCCTCACGAAGCGTGCCCGAAACATTCGACACCATATGCATGACATGGGAGTATTTCTCGATCTCCATGAAGGAGTCGCACTTGACGGTTCCAAACTTTGACACCCGGCCGAGATCATTGCGGCCCAGATCGACGAGCATCAAATGCTCGGCTCTCTCTTTTTCATCCTCCAGCAGTTCGGACGCCAGCGCGCGGTCCCGCGCCTCATTCTCGCCTCTGGGCCTCGTTCCGGCAATCGGCCGGGTCTCCACCCGGTCGCCATCCACTTTGACAAGAGCCTCCGGCGATGTGCCGACAATGATTTCATCGTCCATTTTAAGATAATACATATACGGCGACGGGTTCAGCGTCCGCAGCAGCCGGTACACATGAAGCGGTGACACTTCGGTATTGATATGGAACCGCTGGGACAGCACGACCTGAAAAATATCGCCGGCCCGAATATATTCCTTGGCCTGTTCCACATTGCCGATAAACTGCTCCTTCGTCAAATTGGAGTGAATATCACCCAGCTCGATATCCTGAGGTATGCTGCGCCGGTTCAGATTTTCCTGCGGCCCTTCCTTGTGCAGTTCCTCCGCCATCTCTTCGAGCTTGCGGTCCAATTTCTCGTAATTGGCTCTGATATCGGAATCCGTGTCGCCATCCTTGATATGAAGGTTGCCGACCAGCAGAATCTGCTGTTTCACGTGGTCGAACACGATAATCCGGTCACAGAACATGAAGCGGATATCATCCATTTTCAAATCATCGCTGGCATGGGCCGGTAGCTTCTCGTAATACTGAAGCAGGTCGTACCCGAAAAATCCGATCGCCCCGCCGGTGAACGGCGGCATTTCCGCAAGCTTCGGGCTGCGGTACGAACGGAGCAGGCTTTTCAGCTCTTCGATCGGTTTGCCGTTCAACTGCTTTTTCTCGCCGCCGATTTCTACATTGATGACGCCTTTTTTGCCGGAAATGAGCAGGAACGGATCGCTGCCGATGAACGAATACCGGGCCCATTGGATGCCGCCCTCCACGCTTTCCAGCAGAAAGGCATTTTTGCGTCCAGCAAACCGCTGAAAAATCCGGATCGGCGTTTCCATATCGGCCAGGAGCCGCTTCACCACGGGAATGAGGTTATACTGCCGCGAGAGCGACATCACTTGTTCAACACTGGGACTGGTCATTTGTCGTTCCTCCTTGGACTTAGAAAGGGTATTTGAGCTGAAAATACAGAAAAACCTCCACCGAAGTAGAGGTTAGGTTAAGTAAGCGTATAAAAGAGCGGGATTTCGGCATCAGGCAGTTGCAGCCGCTCTGCAGCGGACGATGCATAAAGATCCCCGCATTCAAAGCAACGCAAAATACAATCTCCGAAAAAGACGCTATCTCCCACCTATGGAAGATAAAGTCCAAACGATACAACCAGGCATCAGTAATGATCCGCTATCCGTGCACCTGCAAACCTCACGTTCGCAGTTCTTGCACTTGCATATCCGCCCTTCGGCTGTATCCTAAACATCCCTTGCACTCAGCTCTTCTCAGCTCATCTCAACTCTGGCTTAACTCTGCTTCACTCGTCTGATAACACTATACATGATACAAACGCTTATTGACAACCCCTGAGACAACCAATTTTTTGGAAAGCCCCGATTTCTATATTATTAAAAAAACTTCTGCTACTATTTGCTCTCTGTAAGATCAGGACGCAGCTTCTGCGCTTCATTCAGGTAGACGTGGCGGATATCGCGCTGGCTCTTGTCCGTATTGACCTGCACCATCAGACGGATGCATTTTGGCAGACTGCCCTTGACCGGAATTTCAGTCGAGCACATCAGCGGCACCAGCTCCCAGCCTTCAATTTCGCGGATCGCCCGCGCCGGGAAGGTCGCATCAAGATCAGTGGTCATCGTAATCCACACGCTGCAAATATCTTCGGCGATAATGTCATTGCGTTCGACCATTTCCCGCAGCAGCAGTACCGTTTCCCGCAAAATTTCCTGTTCCTCATTGCGGTTGACGGTAGTCGCTCCGCGGATGCCGCGGTTTACCATGGGCTTCCCTCCTCTTTAAGCTGCCTGATAACCTCGCGCACCGCGGATTCCTCAACGCCGTTTACAATGCTGACGGCTCCAATCTCGTCGGGAACGATAAACGTTATCCGGCCTTCCTTGAATTTCTTGTCATGCATCATGGCTTCGATAATCTCTTCCTCGCCGTATTCCGCCGGAAGTCTCGTAGGAAGCTCCAGTGCTCCGAGCAGGGAAACCGTCTCCTCGTAGAGGGAACGCGAACGCCCCAGCTTGGCCGCCAGCAGCGCCGAGCCCGCCATTCCGATGGAGATGGCTTCGCCGTGCAGGAAGGTTCCATAGCCTCCCACCGCTTCAACGGCATGTCCGATCGTATGGCCCAGATTCAGAATAGCGCGAAGTCCGTGCTCCCTTTCATCCTCACCGACTACATCCGCTTTGATGGCGCAGCCGCGCTCCAGCGCGTAGCCGAGGGCCTCCGGGTCCAGTGCGAGCAGTTCAGCCGCATGATCCCGGCACCAATAGGCGAAGTCGCGATCCAGGATAAGTCCGTGCTTGATCACTTCGGCCAAACCGGAACGCACCTGGCGCGAAGGAAGCGAAAGCAGCGTGTTCAGGTCGTACACGACCATTTTCGGCTGGTAGAAAGCCCCGATCATATTCTTCGCCAACGGATGATTCACCGCAACCTTGCCGCCTACGCTGCTGTCATGCGCCAGTATCGTTGTCGGAATCTGCATGAAGCCGATGCCGCGCATATAGGTCGCGGCCACAAAGCCCGCCAGATCGCCGACGACACCGCCGCCCAGCGCCAGAACTGCGGAGTTCCGGTCAAGTCCAGCAGAGATCGCCGTCGTCATCACTTCTTCATATACGGTCAGAGATTTCGAGGCTTCTCCCGACGGAATGACATGACTGACAACCGTATATCCCCCGGCCTTTAGCCGTGTCTCCAGATCAGAAAGATACAGAGGGGCCACTGCGCTGTCGCTGACGATCAGCAGCGGGCTGCGCACTGGAAATTGGGCTTCCGCGCACAGACCGGCAATGCCCTCCAGAATTCCGCTGCCGATCACAATCGGATAGGAGCGTTCGCCCAAAGCTACCTTAATTCTCCGCATATCAGTAGCTCTCCAATTGGGACAGGTAGTTATTATAATTGGCCCGGATCTCTTCCATGGAATCGCCTCCGAATTTATCCAGGAACGCCTTGGCGATTTCCCAGGCGACCACATTTTCCATCACGACGCAGGCTGCGGGCACCGCGCAAGCGTCGGAGCGCTCAACCTGTGCGGTAAAAGGCTCCTTCGTATCGATATCCACGCTTTGCAAAGGCTTGTAGAGCGTCGGAATCGGCTTCATCACTCCGCGCACCACCACCGGCATGCCGTTCGTCATTCCGCCTTCAAAGCCTCCGAGTCGGTTGCTCGCCCGGTAATATCCGCGTCCGGAATCGTACATGATTTCGTCATGCACTTTGGAGCCGCGCAGCTTGCCCGCTTCGAAGCCGATGCCGATCTCCACGCCCTTGAAGGCGTTGATCGACATCACCGCTCCGGCAATGGCGCTGTCCAGCTTGCGGTCGTACTGCACATAGCTTCCAAGACCGACCGGCAGCCCTTCGACCACGCATTCCACAATCCCGCCGATGGAGTCGCCCTCTTCTTTGATCTGGTCTATGTAGGCTTCCATCTTCTTCTCGGTTTCCTTGTCCACGACTCTGACCGAGGATTCTTCCGTACGGGCGATCAGTTCGTCAATCGGCAGGTCGTTCACGGGAGCTTCGATTTCGCCTATCCGGATAACCTGTCCGGCGATCTTCACTCCAAACGCTTCAAGAAGCTGCCGCGCCACCGCGCCGCAGGCCACCCGCGCTGCCGTTTCCCGGGCGCTGGAGCGCTCCAGAACATTGCGCAAATCCGTCTGATTGTATTTCAGACCTCCGTTAAGATCCGCATGACCGGGGCGAGGACGGTTTACCCGACGCTTGTCCTCGTCTGCGCCTGGAATCGGCTCGACATTCATGATGTTCTTCCAGTGCGTCCAGTCTTTATTTTCTACAACGAGCGCAACCGGAGCACCGGTCGTGCCGCCATGGCGCACCCCGCCGACAATCTGGGCGGTATCTTTCTCGATCTGCATGCGGCGGCCGCGGCCGTATCCTTTTTGACGCCGCTGCAATTGAAAGTTAAGCTGTTCAAAATCCAGCGTAAGATTGCTGGGCAGACCCTCGATAATCGCCGTAAGCTGGGGACCGTGTGTCTCCCCAGCCGTCAAATAACGTAAACTCATGCTGCGTTCCCCCTTCGCGCTTTCAAACTGTAAACTGCTAAAATCCGTAATGACCTTTGCTCATTATAGTATAGGGAAATCCCTTTTGACAAGAAAAGCACGAAGCTTATCCATTCTTAATTGTCGGAACAAAAAGCGCCGCCCGAACTCCATTTAAGGAGCGGGCGGCGCTATGGCCGGACACGCAGCAGCCGGGCTTATCCCCCGACGTGCTGATTCTGCCGCGGATAAGACGCTTTGCTCTCCTCCTGCTGAAGCAGGCGCTGAAGCTGCACATCCTCCACACCGAGAATTTGTCCGCATTCCCTCACGGTTATAATCCCGCGCCGGTATGCGTCAATCACCTTGCTTTTATCCATTTCCTTACGACCTTTCGCTTGGCATACTGACTCTATCATTCAGTATCTCTGTATGCGGCTGAAAGTATACCTTGCGCTGCAAGTATTTGGACAACGGCGTGCCAGCGTTATTTTTTACGATAAAAGAAGGTTTCCGTAGATTCGAATCCGTATTTGGAAGGGGTGAAAATCTGTTCCGTGCTTCCCACGAACAAATAGCCGCCGGGACGAAGACTGGCCGAGAATTTGTGATACAGCTTGTCCTTCGCTTCTTCCGTGAAGTAAATCATTACGTTTCGGCAGACAATGAGATCGAATCCGGTATCGAACTTGTCCAGCAGCAGATTCTGCTTGCGGAAGTCGATATTTTTTTTCAAATCGCCGCTGACCCTGAAAACATGACCTTCCGGTGAAAAATACCGCGCGGCCACATCCTTGGGCACATCCTTAAGCGAACGTTCCAGATAAAGCCCCTGTTGGGCCTTGGACAACGCACCATCGTCGATATCGGTCGCCAGAATGCTCGTTTGGGACAGTATTTTTTTATCGGACAGGATCATGGCGAGCGTATACGGCTCTTCACCGGTGGAACAGGCCGCACTCCACAGCTTCAGCCTTCTGCCGCTTCCCTGCAGCTCGGGCAGAATATGATCGCGCAGCACTTCCCAGCGGTTCGGGTTGCGCCAAAATTCAGAGACGTTGATCGTCATCCGGTCGAGGAACTCGTAAAACAGCCCCTTATCTTTCAGCATCGCCGCAAAAAAGTCGGAAAAGCTATGGTATCCGTTCTTCGTGCGAAGAGTCGTCAGGCGCCGCTTCATCTGGGCTTCCTTGTACTGTGACAGGTCGATGCCCGTACTTTTATTGACATTGTGAATAAATCCTGTGTAATCAGGATCCGCCGCCGGCGCTTCGCGTTCAGGCATCATCTTCATCTACCCCTGTCTTCTATGCCCGGATTAGATCCAGGCCGCAATGTCTTTGTTATAATCATTCAGTTCCTCGGGAGCGAAAAAGTTGGCAATTTCTCTTGCTGCGCTCTCGGGAGAGTCGGAACCGTGAATGAGATTGAGCGGCGTATGGCTGGCAAAATCTCCGCGGATTGTACCTGGAAGCGCTTCGCCCACCTTTGTCTTGCCAATCAGCAGCCTTGACAGGGCGATTACGTCGTCGCCTTCCCAGACCATGGCAAAGACGGGGCCCGAAATGATAAAAGAGACAAGATCGGAGAAGAAATCTTTGCCCTCATGTTCCGCATAATGCCGCTTGGCCTGCTCCTCGGTTATCGTAATGAGCTTGGCGGCAACGAGCTTAAAGCCTTTGTCCTCCAAACGCGCTACAATGCGGCCGATCAGTCCGCGCTGCACGCCGTCAGGCTTGATCATCAAATACGTCTTTTCCATAGGGTTCACTCTCCATTTTCCCTTACGAATGATGGTCTTTTACGATATCTTACCAAAATCGGAGGCGGCTGTTAACCGGGCATTTTACAAAATGCCACACTTCAGGATCTTGCCCCTTTGTCAGTACTTTCTGCCGGTTACAAAATAAGCGATGTCGCGCAAATTGCCCTTCGTGCGGTTGTTCGGCAGGTGATCCAGCGCCGCCAGAGCCTTGTCGATATAACGCGAGGCCAGCTGCTCCGCCCGGGATATCCCGTCTCCGGAGAGAATCAGATCGATAGCCCGCCCCACCCCGGCGCTCCCTTCCCGGATCATCTTCAGTTCGTCCAGAAGAGAGCCGCGCAGACGGTCGTCCTCCATCGTGTAGATGACCGGCAGGGTAATATTGCCCTGGCGCATATCGCTGCCCGGCGGTTTGCCGATCTGCTTCTCCGTTCCTCTCAGATCAAGCAGATCGTCGCCGATTTGGAAGGCCATCCCCACATTGTAGCCATAATTATAGAGCTGCCGGGCGACCTCCGGCTCCGCGTCGGCTGCCAACGCTCCAAGCTGACAGCTGATGGCGATGAGCAGCGCGGTTTTACGCCGTATCCTGCGCAAATAATGGCGGACGCTCTGGCCGCTGTTGAAGAAATCGCGGATTTGCTCCATTTCGCCGATCGACATCTCCACCATCGCCTTGGAGAGAATCTGATGGATAAGCGGATTCGGCAGCTCCGCCGTTATGGTCAAAGCCTTGGCATAGATATAATCGCCGGTATACATCGCGATTTTGTCGCCCCACTTGGCCTTGACGGTCGGCTCGCCGCGCCGAGTATCGGCATCGTCGATGACATCGTCGTGGACCAAGGAAGCGCTGTGAATCAGCTCCAGGGGAATGGCGACCCTCTTCAGCTTACCGAGATCGTAAGTGCCGAATTTGCCGCCCATCAGCACAAATACGGGACGCAGCCGCTTGCCGCCGGCCTTCAGCAGGTGCAGCGACGTTTCCGTAAGCAGGTGATCGTCTCCCTGTACGCTGAGGTACAGCTCCTTTTCAAGAACTTCCATATCCTTATTCAGCAGGCCGAACATTTGCAGTCGTTTCATTCCTTCACCCGTGTCAACAGATTATCGCTCCAAAACTCCATTTTCACCTTCCGGGGCAGCAGTCCCATTTCGTAGGCGTAGCGGAAATAGAGATTCAGACCTTCCTGCTGCCTTTCTCCAAAATCATAACACAAATTGCGGAAATATCCGTACCAGTACTCGGGAGTGCCCCCGATCCGGCCGCAGGCTTCCATGACAACCGGCTCCAGATTTCTTAATCCGCGCCGTTTGCTCTCCGCGAAGGCTCTGTAAATTTCGCCAATCGCCTCCGGCACCTCACGCGCCGATTTCCGGCTTACCGCCCATACCGCAAAGGTCATCCCGAACCCCGTCCACTTCTTCCAGAGCTCGCCCAGATCGGTGACCGTATAATTATTGTTCTGCCACAATGCCCGAATGGCGTGATCGCCGATCAGGAGACAAGCGTCGGCCCGTTCCATCATCTGTTCCAGATCCGGCTCGGCGCTTATGTATTCCGGCTTTCCGCCCACAGCCTTTTCCAGCAATATTTTCAGCAGGTTCACCGAGGTAGCCGACGTGTTCGTTACGGCGATTGTACCTTTCGCCGCTTCTTCAACCGTTCCCTTCGAGAAGAGAAAAATCGACCCCACAGGACCGTCCGAGCTTACGGACAGATCAGGCAGCAGCAGCAGCCTGTCGCTGGCCTCGGCAAAGGCAAAGGAAGAGAGCGCCCCGACATCGATGTCGCCGCTGGCCATGCCGCGGTTCAGCACGGAGGGCACCTCGCTTACCATTCGCGCCGGAAACGAAAGAACCGAGGGATCAAAGTTATAAAAAACGGGCCATGAATTGGTATAGCTGATTTTGCCGATTATGGCAGGACCGCCGCTCTTCATGTGGTCACTCCCCCCATCTGCGAAATAAAGCGTGATCGATTCCGAAGCTGTCCAGCACCTTTCCAACCATGAAGTTGATCAGGTCGTCCATAGTATGCGGCCCGAAATAAAAAGCCGGCATAGCCGGAATGATGCGCACGCCGAGCCGGGACAGCTTCAGCATATTTTCCAAATGTATCGCATGCAGCGGCGTCTCCCGCGGCACCAGCACAAGCGAACGTCCTTCCTTCAGCATCACGTCTGCGGCGCGGGTCATCAAATTGTCGGACGAGCCGTTCGCCACGGCCGAGAGCGTTCCCATGGAACAAGGCATAATGATCATTCCTTCCGTACGAAAGGAGCCGCTTGCAATGGAAGCGCCAATATCGGCGACGGGATGATAGAACAGAGAACCGGGACGGCCTCTGAACTGTTCATTCAGAACGCCCTCCCGGTCCGAGACGTTCCAGCCCAGCTCTTCTTTAAGAACGCGCCAGCCCGCATTGCTGATAACGAGATGCACCGTACGGCCGAGCGACAGCAGCGTTTCCGTCAGGCGTATGCCATAGATTGCGCCGCTGGCCCCCGTAATGCCTACAACGAAGCCTTTGGAGCTAGAATTGCTCATTTGTAAGTCTGCACCACCAAGTCAATCAAAGTAAAAGAAAACACCACGATGCTGAGCACCCCGTTCATCGTAAAAAACGCCGTTTGCAGACGGCTTAAATCGTTCGGAGAAACGATATGGTGCTCATAGAACAAAATAATATAAGCGATCACCATACCAACGATATACCACCAGCTCAAATGGGCCATAAACAGCAGCGATATAAAACCAAGACCGGTCAGGATATGAAACACCTTGGCGATCTTAAGCGCTCCCGCGACGCCGAAACGGACCGGAATGGAGCGCAGCCCTTCCTTCTTGTCGAACTCGACATCCTGGCAGGAATAAATGACGTCAAAGCCGGCCGTCCAGAACATGATGGTGAAATAAAACACCATTGCGGTCAAGTCCACCTTGCCGGTGACCGCAACCCATCCCCCAAGCGGGGCAAGCGCGATCGTCAGGCCGAGTATCAGATGACAAGCCCAAGTGAAACGCTTGGTAAAAGAATAAAACACTAAAAGAAAGACCGCGATGGGCAGCAGTTTGGCCGACAGCGGATTCAGCTTGAAAGCGGCCCAGAACAGCAGGAAGAAGGAAAAGGCGATAAAAACAATCACTTCCCCCGCCTTCAGCAGTCCCGCAGGAATGGCTCTTTTGGCCGTACGCGGATTTTTGGCGTCGCTTACGCGGTCGATCAGCCGGTTTAAGCCCATCGCAGCGCTTCGCGCGCCGAACATGGCAATGATGATCCAGCCAATGTCCCGCCAGGAAGGCAGTGAACCGGACATGACCATCGAGCCGAGCAATGCGCCCATAAACGCAAACGGAAGGGCAAAGACCGTATGTTCAAACTTGATCATCTGCAGAAAAATACCGATTTTCTTAAACATCCCCATTCTCCTTGAGCCCAATGTGTAATGCCGCGATGCCTCCTGTCAAGGGGAACGATTCTACGCGTTCTAGGCCGGTTTCACGGAAAATCTGCTCCAACTGCTTTCGGTCCGGAAACAGCGCGAGCGATTCGGGAAGCCATTTGTACTGCTCATAGCTCTTCGCGAACAGCTTGCCGAGCAGCGGGAGCATCCGTTTGAAATAAAAATAATAAATGCTCTTGAATGGCTGTACCGTCGGTTTAGACAATTCCAGGCAGACGACCATCCCTCCGGGTTTCAGAACGCGCTTCATTTCGCGAAGCACCTGAACGGGATCGGGCACGTTGCGAAGACCGAAGCCGATCGTCGCGTAATTGAAGGAGCAGTCTCCGAACGGCAGATTCATCGCGTTGCCCTGAACAAGCGTAATCTGCTCGCCGAGCCCCCGCTCCTCTACCTTGCGGCGGCCTACGGCAAGCATGCCCTCGCTGAAATCAAGACCGATGACGTCGCCGGTCTCGCTCTCCTCCGCCAGTGCAATGCTCCAGTCGCAGGTGCCGCAGCATAAATCGACGGCGGTGTCGCCGGGGCGCATCGCCATTTTGTCCATGGCGAATTGCCTCCAGAACTTATGGCGCCTGAAGCTGAGAATATCGTTCATCGTATCGTACTTTCCGGCGATTTTCTCAAATACGGAATGTACATACTGTTCCTTCGGCTTGATTCCGTTATCGCCGGTTACCGTTGACTTATTCATGGAATATCCTATGCCTCCCCCGCAGCTTGTCCTGTAATTTTCGACTGCAAAAGGAAGCGGTCGAGCGCCGCCCGCAGCTCGCGGGTCAGGCTTTCGTCCCTGAGGTCCTGAATAATCCCCTGAATGGAATCCAACGCCTGGTGCAGCTTGTCCGTCAGCAGAGAATCACATTTATACTTCATCTTCAGCTTCTTCCAGTCTGTAAGCTCGAGCTTCCGTGCCCGAAGCTGCCGTCTCTCGTCCTCGTTGCCAGCCTCCAGCAGATGCCAATAGCAGAATCCGTCCAGCGCTTCGGCAGGGGATGCTCCCCGCTTCAGCTCCAGCGCCACCGTCTCGTACCGACTGAACTCGTACAGCAGATTCTGCCAAGGGTCGGCCAGCCGTTGATCGATCAGCGGTGTGAATGAACGGAACAGCCTCATATTCAGCTGCACCATAGCCTGCAAATAGGCTTCAGCCGTAAGCATCAGCTCTTTTGCCTTACTGTACAGCTGGGCTTTAAGAACATTAAATTCAGCGATAGCCGAGCTTAAGGAACCGATGATTCCAATCTCGCCGCTTTTGGCCAAAAGATGGTAAAACCAGCTGCTGAAATAATCTCCGGCCAGCACCTTCAGCTGCCGCGGGCGCATGGCGTCCTCTCCTGAAGAGCCGGCCGGAAGGTCAATCGACTCATGGGTATCCAGTCCCAGCTGCACAAGGGTGGTAACGAGCGTGTACAGCTCTGCATCAGGCTGCCGGGCTGCGCCATGGTTCAGAAATATATATAACAACGATCCCCGGGCATCCGGAAATGGCGGCAGCTCCGTATGCCGCTGAATCATGTCGTAGTCCGTATAAGATTTAGCCAGTTGCGGTATGCGGTACGGTTTCATTTGAGCCTCCGAGCCAATTTAAAGTATGACCGATCTTTTTGTTCACAATCTTGTCTATTATATCACATGTTTTTTGGTCGCGCACGGTCCTGTATCTCACCGCTTCAAGCCTCTTAGTACCTTTTTACCCGGATTAGGGAGCAATGAACTGATTTTTCCACAGGCTGGTTTCACTGATCCGGAAAGCCGCCTTAAGCCTGCCCGGAAGCGGAAAATTATCCGCTGTCTGAAGCTCGCTCAGCAGCTCGGGGGACAACTCCCGGCGTCTGGCGTCGGCGGCCAGCAGCAGGCGGGCCGTACCCAGCCATTTGTCTTCCGCAATGACTCTCAGCATAACCTGATCAACATTTTCCGTATCCCTGAAAGCGAAATAGAACGTCTTGGCCATATCGGCGTATACTTCTTTGGGCTGGAGACTGCTGTCCGTCACCTTCAAATCCAGCGTAAGCACCCCGTCTTCCCAATCGACGCTGCCGATGGACAGGGATAAATCCAGGACACCCACCGCATCCACCAGGTTGCCGTTGCTCAGAACCATGCCGCTTGAACCAGGCGAGAAGGTTTCCAACGTTCCATGCACACGCACAGCGGAAGAATGGAGGCTCTCCATCTTCGGAAGCAGGACGGCGGACGCCGCCGTAAGCAGCATCGCCGCTCCGATCCACCATGTCCGGTTCATCGTTCATCCCCCTTTACGCCTTGCGGCATTGTCCGCGCACAGAAGAATAAGGACAGCATAGAGCGTATACCTTCTTATATGTCAAAAAAAAGCAGGCTATGCCTGCTGGTTCAGATCCCGCTTTCCAATTGTCCGTGCTTGGTCATAATCTCCGCCTTGCCGCGGATCTTCATCGCAGAGGTCTGATCGGTAAACTGGGCAATCATCACCTCGCCCTTGTCGAGCTTTTCGGTGTGATGGAAACGAGTATCCAGGCCTCTCGTAAGTCCGATCACCTGCACGCCGTTCTCCTTGGCCTTGACCACGATATAATCGCTTGCCGCCGCATCCTGGGCGGCCGCGTTCTTGCTGTCGCTCATCGCTAATCTCCTCTCTTCGTAACCTGTAGCTTCCCGCTCTTAAAAATAAATGCCGCCTGGAAGGGCGGCATGAACTTACAAATCAAGACTATAGAACGGATATGTAGAAATCATTATTTAATCCCGTCTTTAAGCGCTTTGCCCGGTTTGAATGCCGGAACTTTGCTCGAAGGAATTTCGATTTCTTCACCGGTTTGCGGATTGCGGCCTTTACGTGCGGAACGCTCGCGGACTTCGAAGTTGCCAAATCCGACCAGTTGTACCTTGTCACCACCCTGCAAAGCTTCCGTAATCGCCTCGAATACGGCGTCTACCGCTTTGGTAACATCTTTCTTGGGAAGTTCAGTTGCTTCCGTCACTTGATTGATCAAATCAGATTTATTCATTTCTTCTCACCTCCCTGGATAATCCTCTGTTATTGTTCACTGTTTCCGTTTCAACGTAAAATATACGTGATTATTTCGTAAAGTGAAACATTGCCGGCATCCTTCCCCGGATGCGCAACAAATTTATAGTAATACAGGCCATCCATAATTTCAAGGCGTTCCTAAAAAAACAAGCTGAAATGATTTCCTGAACCTCCAATATGTATACAACAGCCCCAAAAATGCGGTCTTGGCCTCGGATTTACTCAGTTATTTCGCTCGTCTCCCGAAAAATTGCACATTCGATTCTATCGAAAAATGAGCGGGACCCCAAGGTCCCGCTCTTCCTATTTCCATTCTAACTGCCTGCGCTCCTTACAAGATAATGGCAATCAAGCCGCCGGAGCCTTCGTTGATGATACGGCCAAGCGTTTCTTGCAGCTTGTAGCGGGCGTTGTCCGGCATCATCGCAATTTTGCCCTGAATGCCTTCCCGGACGATGCTGTGCAGCGACCGGCCGAAAATATCCGACTCCCAAATTTTGATCGGGTCGTTCTCGAAATCCTGCATCAGGTAGCGGACAAGTTCTTCACTCTGCTTCTCCGTACCGATAATAGGCGAGAATTCCGATTCGACATCGACGCGGATCATATGAATGGAAGGAGCCGTTGCTTTCAGCCGCACTCCGAAGCGGGTGCCTTGGCGGATCAGTTCCGGCTCGTCGAGCGCCATTTCCGCCAGGGAAGGCGCGGCGATGCCGTAGCCGGTCGTCTTGACCATTTCCAGCGCTTCCGAGAACCGGTCGTATTCCCGCTTGGCGTGGGAGAACTCCTGCATCAGCTGAAGCAGATGGTCCTTGCCTCGGATTTCGACGCCGACGACTTCCATCAGCACCTGGTCGTACAGCTCTTCGGGCGCATACAGGTCGATTTCCGCGACGCCCTGGCCCATATTCATGCCGCTGAGTCCGGCTCTGTCGATAAAGTCATATTCCGTAAATTGGGAAACGAGCCGGTCGACGTCGCGGAGGCGGCGGATATCCTTGACCGTATCGCGTACCGAATTCTCGTAATTGCTGCGCAGCCAGTGATTTTCGGGAAGCACCATCACCCAGCTCGGCAGATTGACATTCACTTCATGCACGGGGAATTCATACAATACTTCACGCAGCACGCCGGTGACGTCTTCTTCAGTCATGGTGGCTGCGCTAAGCGACATGACCGGAATATCGTATTTGGCCGCAAGCTCGCTGCGGAGCTGCTGGGTTTCCTCGCTCCTAGGCCGGGTCGAGTTGATGACGAGTACGAATGGCTTGCCGACCTCCTTGAGCTCTGCAATGACGCGTTCTTCCGAATCCACATAGGAGCCACGCGGAATTTCCGCAATGGTGCCGTCTGTCGTGACGACGACGCCCAGCGTCGAATGCTCTTGAATCACTTTGCGCGTGCCAATCTCCGCGGCTTCCTGGAAGGGAATCGGCTCTTCGAACCACGGCGTGGAGATCATCCGCGGACCGTTCTCGTCCTCATAGCCCTTGGCGCCATCGACCGCGTAGCCGACGCAATCCACAAGCCTGACATTGACCTCCAGTCCCTCGGTCACTTTAATCTGAACCGCATTGTTCGGAACGAACTTCGGCTCGGTTGTCATGATCGTCTTGCCCGCCGCGCTTTGCGGCAGCTCATCTACGGCACGGACGCGGTCCGCCTCGCTCGTAATGTTGGGCAGCACGATCGTTTCCATAAAGCGCTTAATAAATGTCGATTTCCCCGTGCGGACCGCGCCGACGACTCCCAGATAGATGTCCCCGCCGGTACGTTCGGCAATGTCCTTGAAAATATCCACTTTTTCCAAAAGAGATCCCCTCCTCATTTACTTCCGAAGAAAAATGCCTGAAGAGCATCGACTTCGCGCTTGCCGCCGGTGTTCATCGCCTGTAGGGCCATGAACCGGACTTCGCACTGCCCGGCTGAAGCTTGGTCCGTAAGGTCCGTAAGCTTTGCCCCGCGGTAAACTCCGAACGCTCGGACATGCATTTGGACTAGTATCATCATATGTACCCATTGCGGATTTATGACCTGTATCCACGCAATTTGAAGGTTGTTTCTCCTTAGGAGGAGCAATACACGGCAGACGTTTCCGGCACCCGGAAGCTTTCTCATCATGTATATGAGCATGGTGCCCGAAATAGAACTCATGTGAAGCGGAAGCCGGGACAAACCCATAATCTTTAGGACAACAGGAAAAAGACGGCTCCCTCTTCGGGACAACCGCCTGTTTGAAAGATGCGCATATTCGGTTAGACCCGCTCTTTACTTATCGGATGAAGGACGGGGAACAGGCTGCCCCCCAACCCAGTAATAAGGGAGCGATTTGACAGGGACAAACCAGGAATTTTCCAGCAAGTACGAGCGCAGATCCTCATCGGGAGCCGGCTGTTCTTTCCCCTTGTCCACCGCAGACATAATATCGAACACATAATCCGCGTATACGCTGCCGGTTTTGTCCATGATATAATCCATCTCCTGGCCGGAGAACACGCTAGTCAGCTTCATGCTTTCCGTTCCGGCTTTGTTGCCGTCGACCGAATACAGACCGGGGTACAGCTCTCCTGCAGCGGGCAGCTCGCCGCCATGGGACGAACGGTACAGATTCACCTTCCGCTGGACATCATTCACGGCCTGGACGGTTGCGAGATCCATCACTTTGACCGTCGGATTCCTCTCCTCATCCAGCAGCAAAAAGTAGACGCTGCCTCCTTTTTCGAAGGCCGTCGCCGGAATGGCGTCCAAATAGCCCCTTTTATTAAGCTTATCCAGATCAATCCGGAATTTCTCGTATCTCGGCGTCGTCTCGTCGGCATTCATGATCGGGAGCAAGCCTTCATCTTGATAGTAATCATCGACAGCGGTCTGTATCTTTTTGACACTCTCCCGGTAGCTGATGGCGGAACCGCTAACCTCCTTCCCGGGATACATGCAGCCCGACAGAAAAAGAGCAAGGAGAAGAATACCCAGCAAACCGGCGGCGCGTAAAGACGGCAGGGTGCCTTCTCGAGTAAATCGCACCCGATAAGTCATCCATCCACTCCGTATTCTTACCACAATTCATCCTCCCGGCCGCGCCGGGCTTCTTCCAGCCTTCGGCGCACGGCAGCTTTCAATGGGTCTTCGGGAACGGTAACATGGACGTCGCCCCATACCTCGGCTTGGCAGGCCAGACGTACGCCTTCGTGCAGTTGGCTGCCCAGCTTCCGGCGCTCGGCATCTCCGGGCGGTTTCACCGCTCCTTCTTCCTCCGCGTCAATCTTGACCTTGCACATCAGGCATCCGGCTTTCCCGCCGCACCGGGTTGCAATCTTGACGCCCGCCTTCCGCGCCGCCTCCAGCAGTGAAAGTCCTCTTGCCGCCTCGGTCTGCTGTCCCTCCGGGAGAAAGATGACCTTGTATCTTTTATGCGGTTTCATCGATGTTGATATCCTCCTATTGGTGATTCAAGTAAGAACAGCGCTCTTAGGAACAGAGCGCCGAAACGCCCAGAAGTTCTCCAAGCAGCCCGATATGGGAATTCTCCAGTGAATTGCGCCTGATCAGGTTTTGCAAAAGAGGCAGATGCGCCGGCAAATTTTGTCTCATGACGGCGGCGATCGCCTCAAATCGGTCTCTTCGTCCGCGCAGCACGTTGAATACAAATTCATGGGCCAGCGGCATAAGGCACAGCCTTCCGATTCCGGGGTAATCCTCTACAGGCGCGTTCCCCCGCAAAACCCCGGTCTCCACAAAATACTTCGAAGGACCGCTGCACACCTCGAACCCGCAAACGAGTTCCAGATGATAATTTCCCAGCCGGTAATGGCCGATTAGCGAATAGCATCCGCGGCTCCGGTCTTCGGCTGGCTCTCCGCAGGCATATCGGATGAGAGCCGCATGAAGCCTGCCCGCAGCTTCCAGGTCCGCATACACATCAATATCGCGGGGAGGAGCCGCCAGCGGCACATGTTGCAGCAGCAGTCCGCAGCTCCCCCCCAGCAGCCATAACGGCGGGTCTCCGTCTCCCGCAGCGCTTAGTGCGTCAACAGCCTGTACAATAGCCTGACGCAACTCCTGTGGCATTGTATTACCGGCCAACATTTCTTCACGCCCCATTCCTTCAAAAATCGTAATACGATTCAATCCGAAATATGTAACGGCTTACATTATTGAGGCCGCGCCGCCAAGCAGCCCGATCAGCATAGTCAGAAAAGCGATGACAGACAAAACCCCGCGAAGAAGGCCTTTCGTCCTGCTGCGGGCAAATGTAATGAGAAATACGGACAACCCCATAATCAAAATGGCAATCAGGGACAGCCACATTTTCGTCATCGGGTCCATGCGTACGCCTCCATTCAGCTGGAATTGTAGTTATATTATAACACGGCCGCAAAAAAAAGAGCATCCGAACCGCCAGGTCCTTCTGCTCTTTTGGAAAAGAAAACTCTTATTTTTTCAGCATCATTTTCATTAAGCTTTCCATGCTGCTCGAACTCCCGGTCTTCTTCACCGCACTGATAATTTCTTTGATCGTGTCTTCGCTCACTGGCACTTTGGCCATCGCGGACACCTGCTTAATCAATTGGCGGAGCTGGGCTTCACTCTGCAGCGTTCCCGGTTTGACCGTACTGGCCAGTTTTTTAACGGCGCCTTCCGAGATGTTTTTGCCCGTCTTTTTATTAATGGCGTTCAAGGCGTCCTTGGAAAAATTTCGGCTCATTTTCTAATCCCTCCTCCGTCAATCCCCGATACAGCATATGAGGATATCCGGCGAAAGGTGTTGGGCGTACCCTAGTTCGCTTTAGGTATGCCACTGCTCCCAGGTTTCCTGGGAGATGGACTCCAGCTCGGCCTTCGGGTCGCGCCCCATCAGCGCCTCGACCGCTTCCCGCGGACTGCGGCCCTTAAACAACACATGGTAAATCTGGTCGGTAATCGGCATCTGCACACCTAAGTTGGCCGAGATGGCATAAGCCGCCTGGGTTGTGCGGATTCCTTCCACTACCATGCCCATCGATTCCAGCACCTCATCCAGCGGTTTGCCCTGCCCGAGCAGTGAACCCGCTCGCCAGTTGCGGCTGTGCTTGCTTGTCGCCGTTACGACCAGATCGCCGATCCCGGCCAGACCGGCGAAAGTGAGGGGATTCGCCCCGAGCTCCACGCCGACGCGGGAGATTTCCGCGATTCCCCGGGTAATCAGCGCCGCCTTGGCATTATCGCCGTAACCGAGACCGTCGGACATCCCAGCGCCGAGCGCTATGATGTTCTTGAGCGCTCCCGCCAGTTCCACGCCTACCATATCCCGGTTCGTGTACACCCGGAAGTCGTTGTTCATGAACAGATCCTGCGCCAATACCGCGGCTTTTTCATCCAGCGAAGCGACAACGACTGTCGTCGGGCAATGTCGGACAACCTCCTCCGCATGGCTCGGCCCGGACAGAACAACGATACGTCCCTCATTGCACCCGAGCTCCTCGGATATCACTGTGGACATCCGTTTCATCGTCTCCGTCTCAAAGCCTTTGGTGGCATGAACGCACAGCATACCATCCTTCCAGTATGCTTTCAGACTGCGGGCGACCTGGCGCATGCCCGAAGAGGGAGCCACAATAACAACCGCCTTGGCGTCCGTAACCGCCTCTTCCATATCAGTCGTGGCGATGATGCCTTCAGGCAGAACAACGCCGGGTAAATAATGCTCGTTCGTATGGCCCGCGTTGATTTCGTCCGACTGAACTTTATTTCGCGTCCACAGATAAACCTCCGGATGGTTCGCCGCCAGAACGCTTGCCAGCGCCGTTCCCCAACTGCCCGCGACCAGTACGGCGATTTTTTCAGACAACGCGTTTCCCTCCTTTGGATTTGGAACCGATTTTATTCTCGCGCCGCTGCGCGATTTTAATTATATTCGTCCGGTGCCGCCAGAATGCAAAGACGGCGATGATGAGGCTCGTCCAGAGCACCGGATATGTAAAGCCGGTGAACAGCAGGAACACCGGTGTAAAAGCAACGAACAGAAGCGAGCCGAGCGAGACATAGCGGGTAACAACGATGGCCAGAATAGCGATAATTCCGGCATACAACGCGGGCATTAAGGATAGCGTCGCCATTACGCCGATCGTGGTTGCTATCCCTTTGCCCCCTTTGAAATGAAAGTACAGCGGCCAGTTATGCCCGATTATGGCAGCGATGCCGCAGACGGCGGCGACTCCGCTTCCCCAACCGTCCGCCCATACTCCAAGCCAGACGGCGACAATGCCTTTAAGCACGTCCAGAACAAGCACCAGTATGGCGGGTCCTGTTCCAAGAACCCGCAGCGTATTGGTTGCCCCGGCATTACCGCTTCCGTAATGCCTTATATCAATACCCTTGAGCAGCTTCGCCAGCAGAACGCTAAAGCTGACAGAGCCAAGCAGATAGCTGATTACAATTACCGCAATTTCAAACGCCACGCTTCTTCTCCCCTATTCATCGTCGGATTTACGCCGTGTAAAGATTCGGATCGGCGTTCCCTCAAAATTGAACGCACCACGGATCTTGTTCTCCAGATAACGCTCGTAGGAGAAGTGCATCAGTGACGGATCATTTACGAATACCACAATCGTCGGCGGCTTCACCGCCACCTGCGTCACATAGTTGATGCGCAGACGGCGTCCCTTGTCGGTCGGCGGCGGGTTGATCGCAACGGCATCCGATACGACATCGTTGAGAAGATGCGTGGCGATGCGGAGGGAGTGCTGCTGCGCGACATGCTGCACAATAGGCAGCAGCTTATGCAGGCGCTGCTTCGTCAGCGCGGACAAAAAGACGACCGGCGCATAAGTCATGAACAGAAAATGGTCGCGGATCTTGTTCTCAAAGTGCTGCATCGTCTTGTCGTCTTTCTCGACGGCATCCCACTTGTTGACTACGAACATCGACGCCTTGCCAGCATCGTGGGCATACCCGGCGATATGCTTATCCTGGTCGATAATGCCTTCCTCGCCATTAATGACGACAAGCACGACATCCGCTCGTTCAATCGCCCGCATGGCGCGCATCACGCTGTATTTTTCGGTCGTTTCGTACACTTTGCCGCGCTTGCGCATACCGGCCGTATCGATGAGAACATAACGCTGTCCATCGCGTTCGAACGGTGTATCAATCGCGTCGCGTGTCGTGCCCGCCACATCGCTGACAATTACGCGTTCCTCGCCGAGAATTGCGTTGACCAGCGACGATTTGCCTACATTCGGGCGTCCGATCAGCGCAACGCGGATCACATCTTCGTCATACTCTTCATCCTTGGGCTCCGGAAGCTTCTCCGTAACCGCATCCAGCAGATCGCCGATTCCGGTGCCGTGGCTGCCGGAAATGCCGATCGGATCGCCGAATCCAAGGCTGTAGAATTCATAGATGTCCTCAGCCCGCTTCATATTATCCACTTTATTGATCGCCAGAATCACCGGCTTGCCCGACCGGAACAACAGCTGGGCCACTTCTTCGTCTGCATTCGTCAGTCCGCTCTTCGCTTCGCACATGAATACGATGAGGTCCGCTTCCTCGATCGCAAGCTCCGCCTGAACACGGATGGATTTTAGAATCATATCCTCGCCATCAATCTCGATACCGCCCGTATCGATTACGCTGAACGCCTTGCCGTTCCATTCCGATACGCCGTATATCCGGTCCCGGGTAATTCCGGGCTTATCCTCAACTATAGCCAGCCGATCGCCGATCAGCCGGTTGAAAATCGTCGATTTCCCGACATTGGGCCTTCCTACGATGGCCACAACGGGTCTTGCCATGTTTCATTCCTCCTGTCTTTCTTACGTTTCCCATCATAGCAAAAAAGCTTATCTTTGGCTAACGCCTAAAAACACAATCGGCGAACCCTCAAATAAAGGGTTCGCCGATAAGTATACCCGTTATGTCAGACAAAAAGAGGAATTATTTCTCCTTGAATTTGTCCAGTTTGTCGCCGAAACGTTCGGCCAGCGTAAAGCTGAGTCCTTGGTTGCTAAGCGAAACGTTAGGGTTGTCGAGCACTTCTTTAGGCGCCCGGTCTCTGTTTCTCTCCGGCTTGGCACTTGGCGCTGGAGCTTCTTCCGTTTCCTTGATGCTTAAGGAAACGCGCTTCTCGGACGGATTGAAATCCAGAACCTTAACTTGTACCTCTTGCCCTTCCTTAAGCACTTCATGCGGCGTGCCGATGTGCTTGTGGGAAATTTGAGAGATATGCACAAGGCCTTCTACGCCCGGGAACAGCTCGACGAACGCACCGAAGTTGACAAGGCGTTTTACTTCGCCTGTTACCACATCGCCGATATGGATTTTGTCGGCAGCCGTATCCCAAGGACCAGGCAATGCCGCTTTGATGCTCAGGCTGATTTTGCCTTTTTCCGGATCAACCTTCAGTACTTTCACACGTACTTTGTCTCCCTCGGAAATCACATCGGAAGGCTTGTCAACATGGCTCCAAGCGATTTCGGATACGTGAACCAGTCCGTCAACGCCGCCCACATCGACAAACGCGCCGAATTGGGTCAGACGCTGTACAGTACCTTCGATGATTTGGCCTTCGGAGAGCTCGGACATAATTTTTTGCTTGTTGGCTTCGAATTCTTCTTCGAGCACTTCTTTAGCGGAAAGAATAACTTTACCGTTCTCACGGTCAAGCTCTTTCACTTTTACGCGCAGCGTACGTCCTTTGTAGTCGCTGAAATCTTCAACGAAATGACGCTCAACCATGGAAGCCGGAATAAATCCGCGGGCGCCTACGTCGGCAACCAGACCGCCTTTGACTACGTCGGCGACGGTAACTTCGAAAGCTTCCTGGGAATTGTAGTAATTCTCCAGGTCATCCCAAGATTTCTCGCTGTCCACAGCGCGCTTGGAAAGAACGAGGCTTTCCTTGTTGTCATTGATGCTGACAACCTTGCATTCCACTTCTTGTCCGACTTCGACTGCCGAAGCGGCATTGTCGAGCTGAACGGAAGACAATTCGCGAATCGGAATGACGCCGTCATATTTATATCCAATGCTGACATAAGCTTGGTTATCTTCGATTTTGACGATCGTTCCTTTCACGGTGTCGCCTTTTTTCAAGGAAATGATTTGCTCCAGCTCATCCTGGCTTGCCAATTCCTCTTGGTTGTTAGCAGCGGAATCTACCGCTTCTACGGATTCATTGTTTACCACATTCTCCGCAGCTTCCTGATTTCTTATTTCTTCAGACATGTGATTACCCTCCTCGATTCAAAACCCCATTTATTTAAACCCGCACTAGAGCAGGGTTCAAAACATACATCTTTAACGAAAGCCCCGCTTTAATTTGTTACTTCCCTATTATGTGCCAAAAAATAACGGCTATGCCGCTTTTCGGCAAAGGAATCATTTCGCTTCTTAAATCGCTTCAGTTGCCGCTGGGCTTGCCGGTTTCCAGCATCTCGTGAATCCGGGCCATGATCAGATTGGTAACCGCTTCAGCCGAATCGCTGCCGCCTGCGGCATATTCGCTCAGATTAATCGGAGCGCCGTAAACGACGACCATCCGACGAAATGGCTTGTAATGGCCGATAATCGCCGCCGGAACAACAGCTGCGCCGCTGCGGAGAGCAAAGGTTGCCGCTCCTTTTTTGGCAATTCCGCTGTCACTGTTCCGCGTCCCTTCCGGGAAAATGCCCATTACTTGCCCGCTCCGGAGCAAATTAAGCGCCGTTTTAATGGATTCCTTGCTTACGCCGCCGCGTTTCACCGGAAAAGCGCCAAGTTGTCTGACCAATTGGCCGAGAACCGGAATGTTGAACAGCTCCGCCTTGGCCATATAGTTCACTTTGCGCTTCAGCTTGATGCCCATAGTCATGGGATCAAGCAGACTGGTGTGGTTGCCGCACAGCAGCACCCCGCCCTCTTCCGGAATATTTTCTCTTCCGATTGTCTTCAGCGGGAACAAGACGGCATAAATCATGCGCAGCAATCCTCGGCAAATGACATAAATCATAAATGATTTCTCTCCCCGCCAACATAAGATCTGCAGTGGGACACGATCGTCTCCACAACCTGAGCGATATCCATCGACGTCGTATCGAGCAGAATGCTGTCCTCCGCGCGTCGCAGCGGCGATATTTCCCGATTCTGATCGAGATGGTCGCGCTGTGCAATATCGTTCTCAAGCTGTTCCAGACTCACCTGCTCCTTATCTTTCAGCTCTTTGTAGCGGCGGAGCGCCCGCTCCTCCACGCTTGCCGTCATAAAAATCTTCACTTCGGCATCCGGCAGCACGGTCGTGCCGATATCGCGCCCGTCCATCACGACCCCTTTGACAAGCGCCATCTCACGCTGCAAATGACTCAGTCTGGTTCGTATGGACTCTATTCCTGCATACTGCGATACCAAGCCGCTGACCTGGAGGCTACGGATATGAGGTGTAGCGTCTTCCCCATTGATCAACACTCTCTGCACTTCTTGTCCCGGTATTAATTCAATCACCATATTTCGCACTGTTTGAAGCACGTTATCGTGATCTTCCGGCTTAATGCCTTTACGGATCAAATACCAGGTAACGGCCCGGTACATCGCTCCCGTATCGACATAAATGTAAGAAAGCTTCTGTGCTACCATTCGGGCTACTGTACTTTTGCCTGCCCCGGCAGGTCCGTCGATGGCGACGTTGATTCTGTCCAAAGTATGTGTCCCCTGCCTAACCAAAGGGGCATTCCTCCTCAAAATAAAGCCAAGACCGAGCTTGACAGGTGTTTCTTCCCGAAATACCGGAAGGTCCGAATTCCAAATTCTCACCTTCTTCAAGAAAAAAGCAGGCATTGCCTGCGACTTATAAAATTATACCACAGTTTATACGGTAGTGCAAAATCGCATAGACTCAAAATATGGGTTATAAAGCGGGGATAAACGGCGAATTTTGGAGAATTCGGAAACTCTTTGCGACAATTTCACGTGATAAAATAGTAAAAGCCCGTTAACGGTTGCGGAAATCAAACTGCCGCTCGAAGCAGAAACGAATTATTTTTTGCCGCTCGCCATCCTGGATGTTCACGAATTTGAGCATAGCGAGACTCCGTCCGTTCTCAAGCTCCTTCATCCGGACAACTTCGGCTTCAAAGGAAGCATGTTCGTTCGATCCGTTGCGATAAGGGACAAGGAGCCAGCACTGCAGCCGCTCCCCCAGTTCCAGCGGTACGTTCGCGTCTGTCCAAAATGACGTTCCGCCGCCCCCTACATCTTCGGTATGGACCAGAAACCGGCTTCCTCCCTTGGTTTTGGCCGCAAGCTCCAGCTCTGCGCTGACCCGCAGGAAGCTTCGTCTTTGCATTTTAAGAATCTCATCCTCCGCCGGCTTGCGCACACGCACCATACGGATGACATCTTCCTTGAAACCGAGCACATACGTGTAAAAATAGTTCTTGATTCCGCCCTCGCTCATAAAATAGACCGACAGCTCGTCCCCTATATGAAGTCTCTTGAGCCGTCCGCTGCCTTCCTGCATTGGAACTTCGATCAGAAACGATTCGTCTTCCCATTCCGTAATTCTGGACCGGTATTCGGTTTCCGATTCAGTCGCGTCGCTGGATGCCGCCTTTATGAACAGATGGTCGTTGATTTTGGGATACAAGCCTGTCACCGCCGTTTAAATTAGTAAGATATTCTATAATGGCGATTATACCATGCGTTTCGAAGCCTGGTGAGAAAATATTACTGAATCTTCCCAGTTAGTCATCCATTCTGCTGAATCCGGCCGCAACATAAAACAAGGCCACCCGGATATGGATGGCCTTCTTGAAGTCCCAATAAATTATTGTTTCTGCGCGCCGGAAGCGGTTCGGATCTCCTCCACCGATTCTTCTATGCCGGTGCTTGCGTTCAAATAGATGCGGTATTGCGACCCGTTGATGCGGCCCCCGAATTCGTAAGTGAGCACCTCTTCCCCGTCATCATTCTCGATCCAGGCCAGACGGTTGTACATTTCGCGGAGATCGGGGTTCAGTTTTTTCCGTGCTTCGGCAAGGCTCATTCCCGGCTTCGGAATTTTGCGGTTCGCCTGATGCTCGCCCACGTAGTCGCTGGATTGAAATCCGGTGACGTCACCGGTATCCAGTCCGGAGCGGACCGTTATTTTTTCAGGATAGATCAGCACTTCGTCCTGCTTCGTTACAAAAGTGAAGTTGCCCAAGTTGTCAAACCGGTCGGCGCTTACCGGCACCATATTCGAGTATCCCTTGCGCTCCAGGAATTCGCCTGCCTTGTCTACCGCCTCTTCCATCGATACCTTGGGTCTTCCGACCTCGCGGTTATTATTATAGGAAATCAGCAGACCGCCTTTAGTCGTAAAATCCATGCTGACCGTTTCTTTCGCTCCGCTTACCGTCGCCGTGTACGACGGCCATTCCGTGCCTTTTCCGTTCTCGGTAACCTGCACATTCGCTCCGCTGCCGGCATCCGCGTATTTCAATGCCTTGCGGCGGATATCATCGGCCGAAACCGGGGGACCGGTCAGCTTTTTGACAGAACGTTTATCATATACGCTGGCAACAGAAGGCCCCCAATCCAGCTCCGGATATGCGCTTACCCGTTTGTCCACCGTCTTGAAACCGTCGATAATTGTGTTGTCCTCGGCCTTCTTCTCCGATGCCAGAGCCGACTCGACATCCATCCAACGGAGGTGGTTCGTGATAACCTTGTTCTGAACTTCCTGAAGGTCCTTTGAGATATCACCTGAATTTTTATACAGGGCCATCAGGTTTTTCATTTCCCCGTCGGTCAAAGGCTTGGTCGTGAAATCGCGCACCGCCGCCTTGTAAGAGAAATTGGATATTTTGGAGAGAAACTCTTCCGTTTTGCTGAAAGGCAGCATCGTCAGGGGGAGCTGATTGATTTCATTTTGCGCCTCGCTTGTCAGACGCCACACATTGGTAAGACTCTTGCGGTGCATTCCATCGGAGGTCGAATTTACGGCAAGCGTATTGCCGAGTTCGCCATGCAGCCGATCCACATGATAGGACAGGTCATGGAAGGCACGCTGATATTGATTCTCCGCTTTCAGCAGGACCGCGTTTTTCTCCTGATTCTCCTGGTAACCCCACACAAGCGCTCCGATGAGCAGCAGAGCCGTCAACGGGAACAATATGGCACTCATTCTTCTGTACATATGGCTGAAAGACTCCCTTCAGGTAACTTATTGCCCTTAGTTTGACAAAAGTAAAGAAGTCTTATGCACCGCCGCACAGGGAATGCGCCAATGCTAACGGCTAAGTAAACGCAAAAAAAGAGCAAGCTCGAATTTCATGCCTGCTCTTCAATCAAAAAACCCTCGGTGCAGTTGCAAAGGCATTGCTTGAATCCCGTTTGAATAATGCCCTGAGTCTTTATGCCGCGCAGGATAAAGCTATCGCCGCACTGCTTGCACACGATCCGCACTTTCACACGCAATAAAGACACCTCGCTTCCGAGTGAGTTTCTCAGTGGAAAATCTTCCCGGTAACAGTGTGTCCATCTGCGCTAAAGATTAATCTCTTCCTCCCGTTTCAACAGGCGAAAAGGCGAAAGGCTGTTGGCCCGCGCCACCTTGATCATGCCCCCGTACCATAAAAAAGCCATAAGCGGAACGATAAACCAGATCCAATAGCTCGACGTCGTGTTCAAAATAAAGTCGTAGATTCCGTGCCACATCCAGGGAAGGAGCAGCGATACGGCAAGTATTCCGCGGCTTCTGGCCCCTTTCGAGAACTTGGCTCTGCCGAGGTGATAACCCATTACAACGCCGAACATGGCATGCCCCGATACCGGCAGCAGCGCTCTGAGGAACATGGAACCGAGCGATGCGTGGCTGTACCAAGCGTACATCACATTCTCAATTGTCGCAAAACCGAGCGATATTGCCACAGCGTAGAGAATGCCGTCATACGGCTCGTCGAACTCGGTGTGATTGTAGATAATATGATACATCACGAACCATTTCAGGCACTCTTCCACCCCGGCGGAAATCAAAAACGACTCCGTGTACGGACCCGCATCCAGCCCTAATGTCAGCCCTCTTTGAATAATCATAACCGGAAACACAATCAGCAGCCCCAGCAAAAAGACCTTAAACACCATATGAAGCGGCTCCTGGTCATACTTGTCCTTCAGGTAAAAATAAATCAGCAAGGCCAGACCCGGTGCCACTGCCGACGAAACTACCGATAACAAAAGCACCGAACGTTCCTCCCCGCTAGCGAATATAAAAGAATAGGCCGGCTCTTTCCCTATGAAACAGGCAGGGCCAACCGGCGTTGTTGACAAGGGAAAGGGAATGCTAACGCATACGTCCCTCCCGCTTTATTCTTGGCGTTTGAAAAAGGCGCAAAGCTGCTGAACGGCGTTCTCCGCCATAACCGTCTTGCCGTATTCGTCCAGCACCGTTTCGGTTACCGGGGAAGAATCCCCGAATTCCGCAAGAACAGCTACGAGCGCCGACAGCGCAGGCTCCTCAAATTCCTTCGGATCAAAATAGAGATACCATTTATTGTTATAGGAGTAAAGCTTGCCTGCGGAAGTAATATTGCCGATAAGCACATGCGCCGCTTCAACCACGACTTCGAAATCGCGGAAAGTGTAGACGATGGAGTCCGCTTGTTCAAGGGTAACTTCCATCTCATAAATCTCATCGGGCAGTTCTTCTTCTCCAGACGCTCCGTAATGATGATCGTATTTGCCTCGGGTGACGATGACGACCATGCCTTGTGCGGGCAGAGCAAACACTTCTACGGCAAGAGGACCGGTTGCGTCAAATCCAAGTTCGTTGTAAGCCTGATCCATCATCTCCGTAAAAAGGTCATGAACTTTGGGGACCTCCTGCCACATGTCTTCCTTCTGGATTCCCCGCTCGCTCAGGTCGTCAAAAGTGAGGAAAATCCGTATCTTATCTTGACTTAAACGCTCTATTCTCATGACAGGATCCTCCTTTTGAAAACTCAGGTTTATTATAGTGTATGATGAGTCCCGAGTAATGAGCCAAAAATGGTTATTAAGGTGATTGATATGTATGTATGTTACCATTTTGCCGAGATAAATGCACGTAAATATATAGGCGGGGCACCCTACATTTTTAAAAATATGTGACTTGCCGGCTCTAAGGAATAACCTGACTGTCAAAAAAAAGAACCATTTTGGCGATGAGAAATCTCCAAAATGATTCTGCAAGCATTTACGGTTACAAACCCGGTATGGCCGTATGGGTTTCTTTGAGAATCTGTTCCACATCCCGTTTCACTTCGGGGTTGCTGCGGATGAAATCCTTCAGCATGCTGAGGTTGGCCTCCTTGGAGCGGACAGTGGATTCCGCTTTTTGCCCCTCTGGCCGGGAGCTTTCCGTTTTGGAATGCTGCTGGCTCGCGGATGTGCTGCCGAAGCCTGTCATCGCCATATCCATGATTTTGTTCTTGGCTTTGTCGGCTGCGCCGGACTGTCCCAACATAGGAATGAACATATTCCGCTTTTTGGACATGAGCATACTGGTGGTGGCGCCCAGCATTACTCCCCATAAAAATGACGAAGTCTTCACATTTATTACCTCCTTGTATGGTAAAATCATGACTAGTGTTCGCGGAAAGTTTCCGCCTCATACAACCTAACGACAGGAAAGCGAGTTGAAATAAGTGGTTAAACAGACAGCTGCGCTGCTGATTGCCGCCTTTCTGCTGACATCGTGCAGCAGCGCCGGCGGCGGCTCGAACAATGCGGCTCCGGGCGGCGGTTCGGCTGCTCCGGCGCAAAGCGCGGAAGCCTCAGCTTCTCCGGCTGGGGCCGGAACGGCAGCACCCGGTCCCTCCCCGCAGGCATCCGATGCCGGCCTAAACGCCACAGCTGCCGCTTCGTCGCCTGCGGCTTCGGCATCTCCGGAAGCTGCCGCAGGATCAGTTGGCGGCGCCCCGGATGAGGAAGTGCCGCTCCTGTATCATATGAACAAGAACTACGACATCAAGCCCAATGATGAAAGCACGAACAAGAAGGTCGTGCTGCTGACATTCGACGACGGTCCGAAGGAAGCCAAGACGATCAATTCAATCTTTGACACGCTGGAGAAGCATAACGCCAAGGCGATCTTTTTCGTCAACGGCTACCGAATCAAGGAACATCCGGAGCTGCTCAAGCTGATCCAGGAACGAGGCGGAATCATCGGTAATCACAGCTGGGATCATATCGTTCTTAAAGACAAACCGTATGCGGCCGTAAAAAAGCAGATCGAGGATGTGCAAAGAATCGTCAAGGAAGTCACCGGGGAAACGCCGGTGTTTTTCCGGCCTCCACACGGCGCGGGCGGAGACGTAGGCAAAAAGGTCGCTGCTGAGAACGGTCTTCTGTATATGACCTGGTCCAACGGATCGCTGGATTGGACCATGGGCGAAAAGGAAGCCGGCAAAACAGGAAAAATCATCAAGAACGTTACCGACCAGCTGCATTCCGGCAGCAATATTCTAATGCATGAGCTGCCGTGGACAACCGAAGCGCTGGACACGCTGCTGACCACGCTTGAGGGCAAGGGCTACGGCTTTGTCGACCCACGCAGCATCGAACTGAAAGTGCGATAAATTTAAGAAGCCCCATTCTCCGCTTGTATATGGAGAATGGGGCTTTTATTGGGGCTGCGTTATCTGTTGATACCGCTATGATACATGCGTATATTCCTTAGTAAACCAAGCCAATCATTTACCTTCCAGCCGCCGCCCGTCTCAGCGTCAAGACGTTCAGTTCAGCGGGGCTTCTCCAGCGCAGCGGCAGATGGGCGGTGCCGAATCCGCGGCTGATCAGCAGTTTGGCTTTTTTTCCCGTACCGTCACCTTTAGGCCACAAGAACATTCCGGCCGAATAAGTATGGTAAAAGGCTTCAACATGTCTGCGTCCGATGAAGGGCAGCACCACCTGTCCACCGTGTGTATGGCCCGAAAGGATGAGATCGGCCGGGACGGTCTCTCGTTTCAGCAGCCACATCGGATCATGAACGAGGATCATCCGGCATTCCTTCTCCTTGCCTGGGGGCATCCCCGGCAGAGGAGCATAGGCGACTTTGCCGCCTGTCCTCGGGTAATCTACGCCAGTGAGCCAAAGCTCCGTCCCGCCCTTTTTCAGCGGAATATTCTCGTCCGCCAGCAGCCGAACCCCGTTTTTTTCGAGGATACGGTCGACCTCTTGAATTTCCGCCTTATAATCATGGTTGCCGTGCACCGCATAGACGGGTCCGATGGAAGATAGCAGGGCCATATTGGCTTGAAGACGCTGAAGAGGACTGCCCTTCTCCGTCATATCGCCGCCCACCAGGACGAGGTCGACTTTGCCCTTTAAGCCGGACAGCATCCCTTGCGGAAGGCTCCGGCGGTGGATGTCGGTCACAAGCAGAATTCTGTAACCGTCGAATGGTTCGGGGAGAGATTCCAGTTCGATATCCGTTTCGTCTAGGCGGCTGCGGAAAGCTCCGGCAAGCATGACTGAACCGATCGCGGCCAAGCCGGCTGCGGTGAGAAGCAAGGCCCAAACCGCTACCATAGCGTCCTCAGCGGCGGTGCGCCTTTTATCCCCCACCATACCAGCAGAATCAGGAGCATCATAAACAATACATTCAGCGAATTAACAAACAGCTTGCTAAGTCTTATTCGCTCCGACCGGTAGGTTACCGAGCGGGAAGGAGGCGACTGCTCCTCTTTCTCTCCCTGTCTGGGCCGGTCTGCCCTTCTTCCTCCCCTTGGGGTCGCGGTTTTCCGGCCTGCCTGCCCGGACTTGCCGCCATCGGCGGTCCTTTTGCGGGAGCGGGACAGGGTTTGCACGGATCCCCCTTCTTTTTTCTTTGCAGAAGAAGCTTCTGCTTTGCCCCGATTGCTTGCATTGACGCCGGATGTTGTCCCGCGGTTCTTTTTATTCTGGCGGGACTTTATCCGGCTGAGCTCATCACTCATGACTCCCTCCTGTAGCGAATCACCAGCCCTGAGAACAGGTCGATGAAGAAATGGCATAAAATCGGCGCCCAGATCGTTCCGGAATAGATATATATAAGTCCGAGACCGTAGCTGCTGGCAAAAACCCAGCCTGTCGGAATCCAGTGCCTCAAATAGCGCACATGGATTATGGCGAACAGAACGCTGGTCCAATAGGGCCCGAAGGCATATTGTATGGCTCCGCGAAACAGCAGCTCCTCACAGATGGACACGATGGCGGCAATGAGCGCGATATGCCAGATCGGCCTGCCCCGGAACAACAGTTCGTTAATACCGCCGTCATCCATCGTTTCTTCGGGGACAATATAGGTTAACACGAAGTCCACGACGAGCATAATGACCGCAAGACCTAGGCCCCAGGCCGCAAAATGGGCGCCGTCGGGAAAATTTAATACGTGAAAAGGGTTTCTTTTCTGAAATAATATCCAGACCAAACCGATAATAAGGGTAAGGCCCTGCGTAAAATACAGATTAATCAACAGCAACCGGTCGGTTAGCTGCTCCGGGGTTGCTTTTTTTACTTTTATATCACCGAATTTAAATTTTTTCATTATAACCTGCCTATTCCCTAATAGTGTATATTCCAGATGATAAATTCCAATTTATCCTCATAGAAAAAAGGAGCCGTCGCTTATGAATCGCCTCACATCCCGAACCCCAATGCTGTATACGCTCGGATTTTTGTTCTGCCTGATCTTTGCCTTTGCCGTGTTTTTTACCGGAGTGAAGGTCGGGGCTGACAAGGTAGAGGCCAAATACGAGAAAATAATGGCCGCTGAGCAATCCGCGAAAAGTTACACCTCTTACCGGCAAACGGATCTCGTTACTTTCTATCATAACGTATTTTCGCCTTATCGGGAATTCAAGCGGAACTGGAACCAGAAGGTCAGCCGTCTTGCCGGAGGCGCCGAAGACAGCTCTGATGTACTCAAAAGTCTCCGCTCTCTCGCGGATAGCGCCTATGCGCAAGTAAATCAGGCCTCCCTATTCACCGATTCCCCTCTTTTGGAGCGGGGCCAGCTTAATATCCTGAAAAGCCTGCGCCTCTTCTCCGAAGCGGCGAATCAGGCGTCCTCGGCCTCCGGAGGAGCCAAGGCGGCGAAGACGCTGAAAAGCGGCGAGTTAGCGGCGGGCGCGATCAAATACGGCCTTTTGGGCCAGAGCAATTATTATTCATCGATGCTGAAATGGGGTTCCCAGGCGGATTCTTCCATTCCTTCCGAGACGGGGAATCTAAAGGTGATTTCGATTGGCGAATGGAACAAGATGCCCCTCCTTCTCAAGAACGCCGCCATCGCGGATATTTTGCTGAATCGAAGTATTTTTGCGGATTATGACCCGCAGGATGTAACGGCCAAGATCGACAACCTGATCAACTCAGGCATGGCGGCTTCTCTGAAGCTTCAGAGCATCCAGAGTGCGACGTCCTTGCTTGTATCCACCGATGCCTTCGGGGAACGGGATTTCTCCAAATGGCGCCTGCAGTACTACGGCAAGGAGACGCTGCCCGAGCTTCCGTTCTTTTACGACTAAGCCGGTTAATGCATCATATCATAATTATCCGGCAAAATCCTATTGACACATGTGGCACAGCCATGTTACATTATGAAAAATTAATCAAGCAAAAAACGATGATGGAACAAAGTTACTGAAGGTCTTCAGAGAGCCGGCGGGTGGTGCAAGCCGGTGGCGGACAGTTGTCTTTAGCGCTCCTGAGATATTGTGTCGAACTTTCAGTAGGCACAATCGGATCATCTCCGTTACCAGTGTTCCTGTTTACAGGATAATGAGGCTGCGTCTGTAAAGGATGCGGTGAATTAGGGTGGTACCACGATACTCTCGTCCCTTACCGCGGAAGCGGTATGGGGTCGGGAGTTTTTTGTTGCCTGCTTTGCGCCGTAACGATCGTTCGGAAGGCATACTTTCGTTTCAGGTCCGGCTGCAGCCCTGCTCTCTGCTGCGGCACCGCGTTGACGCTTGCCTGAAAATGCGGTATGATCGCCTTCGCCTGCGGAATAATGGTTAAGGGTAATCCGGAGAGCCCTTCAGGGCCTCCTCAAAAATATAAAGTGTATACACATTTAAGGAGGAAAAAGAAAGCATGTTTAAAATTTTGGTATCGGACCCGATCAGCGATCTGGGCATCCAACAGTTGACGGAAGCAAGCGACGTAACGGTAGACAAGAAAACGGGACTCAGTGAAGATGAACTCATTGCAATTATCGGCGAATACGACGGTCTGCTTGTACGCTCGCAGACAACCGTCACTGAGAAAATCATCGAAGCCGGGTCCAAGCTGAAGGTTATCGGACGCGCCGGTGTCGGCGTGGATAATATTAATCTGGAAGCATCTACCAAACGCGGCGTAGTCGTTATCAATGCTCCCGATGGCAACACGATCACTACCTGCGAGCATGCTTTTGCCATGATGATGGCCCTGGCCCGTCACATTCCTCAAGCCTATGCAAAGACAGTGGGCGGCGTGTGGGATAAAAAATCGTTCCTCGGCGTGGAACTTCGCGGCAAGACGCTCGGCGTTCTCGGCATGGGCCGGATCGGAAGCGAAGTCGCCAAGCGCGCCAAAGCGTTCGGCATGAACATTTTGGCCTATGACCCTTTCCTGACGCAAGACCGGGCGGAAAAACTTGAAGTTACGCTCGCATCCGTCGACGACATCGTTCGTGGGGCAGATTTCATCACGGTTCATACCCCGCTGACGCCGCAAACTCGTCATATGATTTCCGGCCCGCAGTTTGAGGTTATGAAAAAAGGCATGCGCATCGTCAACTGTGCCCGCGGCGGCGTAATTGATGAAGGAGCGCTCGTGGAAGCCATCGATGCAGGCATCGTGGCCGGAGCCGCATTCGACGTATTTGAAAAGGAACCGCCTCAAGCGGATCACCCTTTCCTGTCCAATCCGAAGATCATCGTCACTCCGCACCTTGGCGCATCCACCGTGGAAGCTCAGGAGAACGTGGCAATCGACGTGTCCGAGCAGGTGCTGCATATTTTGCGGAACGAGCCGTTCATCAATGCCGTCAACATCCCTCCGGTTGCACCAAGCGTTATGAACAAGCTGCAGCCTTACTTTAATCTCGGCGAGAAGCTCGGAAGCTTCGCTTCGCAAATTACGAAAGGCGCCATCAACGAAATTCATGTAGAATTTGCCGGAGACCTTTCGGATGTCGATACACAGCCGCTGAACCGTTATATCGTAAAAGGCGTGCTGTCCCGCCACTTCGGCGGAGACGTCAATATCGTCAATTCCATGCACTTGGCCAAGACACGCGAAGTTAATGTCGTCGTGACGAAAGCTTCGAAAACCAAAGGTTTCACCAACCTGATTACAGTGAAGCTCATTGCCGAGGGTGGCGAAGAGCGCATCGTAGCCGGTACGCTTCTGCAGGGATACGGCGAACGGATCGTTCAAGTGGGCAAATTCCCGATCGATATCGCTCCGGAAGGCCATCAAATCTTGGTGTCCCATAACGACAAACCGGGCATCATCGGCAATGTAGGTACGCTGCTTGGTCAGAACGACGTCAACATCGCTTCCATGCAGGTGGGACGTATCGTTTTCGGCGGCGAAGCTATTATGCTGCTGACCGTCGACAAGGAAGTGCCGAATGACGTGCTCGCGAAGCTGGCCGCTCTGCCGGAGATCAATACGGCCATTGAAGTTGTTCTGTTGTAAACTGATTATCTCCGAAACTGCAAGACGGCATTAAAAAGCGCCGGCTGCCCATCTAGATGGCAGCTGGCGTCTTTTTATTGTTCTATAAGATATACCGGCACAACCCTGACGTCGATATCGGCCTTTTTTACCATGTCAGGCATACAAAAAGATTAAGCATTTTTCACAATAGACCATGACCGTCTAAAGTCCTATACTGATACAGTAAAAATTTTCAAGGAGGAATTTCATATGGCTTGGATTAGCAAGCTCCCGCTGAATCAAAGGGTACTCGCGGGTTGTTTTCTGGTGGCGGCGTTATTCTCGATCCCGGTACTGGTCGTCTTTGCGTTAATCGGCAAGTTTATTTGGGGGTTCATTCTTATCGCCCTGCTTGTCGGACTGACCTATCCGTTATCCCGTTTCATCGAGAGAGCGCTTACAACTACTTTTGAGGAAATCTCTACCGTGACTCACAGAATTTCAAAAGGGGATTTCACCGTGAGAGCTGACGAATCGGGCTCCGTTGGTGATATCAGCCGCACGTTCAACTCCATGATTGACAAGCTTAGAGTCATACTGAGCGAAGCCTCCCAAATCACCCGCCATGTTACGGACGCCAGCCGCGGCATCGAGGACAAAAATCTGGAGCTTCAGATCGTTATGGCACAGGTCGCCTCTTCTTCCCACGAACTGGCACAGGGAGCCAATGAAATCTCGAACGATATCGCCGGCATGATGGAATCGGTGAAGGGCATCGAGGACAAAGTGAAAAATTACGCCCATGCGACAAAAGAAATGAACAACCATTCAGAGCACACGTTAAGCCTAGTGGATCAGGGACGCCAATCCATCGATGTGCAGGTGGAAGGCATGCGCAGAAATATTGAAGCGACGCAAAAGGTTGCGGACAGCATTGAAGCCCTGTCGAAGAACGCGCGCGGTATAACGATGATCACGAAAACCATCTCGGAAATTGCCGAACAGACCAACCTACTTTCCTTGAACGCTTCGATCGAGGCTGCGAGAGCCGGGGAACACGGCCGCGGATTCGCTGTGGTTGTCGAAGAGGTCCGCAAGCTTGCTGAAGAATCGGCGACGGCGGCCACGGAAGTGTTCAAGCTCGTTCGAGGAATCGAATCAGACATGGCACAAGCTGTGGAAAACACGGCGATTAACGAAGAGATTGTTCATATTCAAAATGAAAAAATCTTGGAATCCGGCCATATTTTCTCCGAGATTGTCCAAAGCGTTCAATACATAACGGAACAGATCACCGTTTTTTCCGCCGAGAGCGATCAAATGCTTGAGAGTGCGCTCCAAATATCGGGAGCCATTGAGAACATTTCGGCGATAACCGAGCAGTCGGCGGCGGGCACCCAGGAAGTTTCGGCGGCGATGAATGAGCAGATTCATGTCCTTAAGGGCGTAGCCGAAGAGACTGAAAAAATGACCCGGGCGGTCCTGAACCTGCAGAAAACGATTCATATTTTTAAATTTTGAGCGAACTCTAAGCAAGAGAGCCGAACAACAGGCTGATGCCGGCCATATCACAGAAGGCGGACCGCGTCTCCCCCGAGGGATCGCGATCCGCCTTTTAACTTGTATGACTATTCGGGGAAAGCCGCTTGCTAGCCGCGCGGAGACTCATGCTTCTCCCAGCCTCTGGTCCGCGAGACGGCATCATGCCAGATATGATAGCGTTTCTCCCGTTCTTCCTGGGGCATGGCTGGCGTGAAGGTCTTTTCCGCTTTATTGAAGTTCCGCAGCTCTTCACGGCTCCAGAAGCCGGCGACAAGTCCCGCCAGCAGAGCCGTGCCCAGCGCCGTTGTCTCCGCGTACGTCGTACGCGTCACCTCGCTTCCCAGAATATCGGCCTGAAACTGCATCAGCAGATCGTTGCGTACCGCCCCGCCATCCACCCGAAGATCGGCAAGCGGCATTCCGGCATCCTTCTCCATCGCGCCAATTACATCCCTTGACTGAAAAGCAAGCGATTCCAGAGTAGCGCGGACAAGGTGGGCGGACGTCGTTCCGCGCGTTAAACCGAATACCGCTCCTCGGGCATACATATCCCAATAAGGCGCGCCTAATCCGGTAAAAGCGGGGACAACGACGACGCCCTCGCTGTCTTCCACCTCCCGGGCCTTCTGCTCGGATTGCCCCGGATTTTCAATCAGGCCAAGGCCCTCTTCCAGCCACTGAACCGCCGCACCCGCAACGAATACACTGCCCTCAAGCGCATAATAAAGCTCTTCTCCCATTCCCCAGGCCACCGTCGTCAGCAGCCCGTGCCGCGAAGCCATGGCTTCATTTCCGGTATTCATCAGGATGAAGCAGCCGGTGCCGTACGTATTTTTGGCGCTTCCAGGTTCCAGACAGGTGTGACCGAAGAGCGCAGCCTGCTGATCTCCCAGTACCGAAGCGATGGGGATTTCCGCTCCGAACCACTGCTTAAGCGCCGTCCCGAAGGACCCGCCCGACATCCGCACTTCGGGCAGCAAGCCGCCCGGAATATTCAGCTCGGCCATCAGCTTCTCGTCCCAAACTCTCCGGTGCAGGTCGAACAGCATCGTCCGAGACGCGTTGGTAACGTCCGTGGCATGCACAGCGCCGCCGGTAAGCTTCCAGATCAGCCAGGTGTCGACCGTTCCGGCAAGCAGCTCGCCCCGCTTGGCTCTTTCCCGGGCGCCTTCCGCGTGATCCAGAATCCAGGCATTCTTCGTGGCCGAGAAATAGGCATCCGCCACAAGGCCCGTCTTCTCCCCGATTTCCCGTTCAAGCCCTTTTCTCTTAAGCTCCTCGCACATCTCCGCAGTTCGCCGGTCCTGCCATACGATAGCCGGGTAAACCGGTTCGCCTGTCTCCCTGTCCCAGACGAGCGCCGTCTCACGCTGATTCGTAATGCCGATAGCGGCGATTTGCGAGGCAGCGATATTGCCATTAACCATGGCGGCTCTTGCCGCCTTGAGCTGCATATCCCAGATCTGCTCCGGATCATGCTCCACCCAACCCGGCCGGGGGAAATATTGGGTAAGCTCGTATTGACCCTGGCCGGCGATTCTGGCCTCTTCGTCGAACAGGATCGCCCGCGAACTGGTCGTGCCCTGGTCGAGCGACAAAATATAGCGGCTCATGACGCGCCTCCGTCCAGAAGCATATCTGGTAACAGGATGATTGCCGAAGAATAAAAGAAGCGTTCAACGATTGTCGTTTTTCTCATGGAAAATCCTCCCGTTCTACGGATACCTATATTTACACCGTTTGTTCCACGGAGAACAAGATTAATCGGCTCCATTCAACAAAAAGCACCTCTACTGCAAGAGGCGCTGTCAAGAATTGTTTAAATTTTATTGTTTTTCGACAGGCAAACGCAAGGTAAAGCAGGTTCCTTCCCCTAACTTGCTGGCTGCCGAAATATGTCCCCTGTGGGATTCGACGATATTCTTCACGATCGCAAGGCCGAGGCCCGTACCCCCGGTTTCCCCGCGAACCCGCGCTTTGTCCGCTTTGTAGAAACGTTCAAAGATAAACGGAAGATCCTCGTTCGGTATGCCCACGCCTTCGTCCCGAACCTCGATTTCGATTTCCGAACGGTTCGAATAAGCGACCCAGTCCGCGACGATATCGATTTTTTTGCCGGCGGGAGTATGACGGAACGCGTTGTCCAGCAGATTCGTCAGCACCTGCTCCAGCTTATCTTCATCGGCATCATGAAGCCATAACTCATTGCTCTTCCTAATGCAGCGAAGCTCGATTTCACGTTCCTTGGCGCGCACGGAGAATTTGCGGTATATCCGTTCCAGCAGCTCGTTCATGTCGACCGGGGACTTATGCAAATCCGTGTGTCCCGCTTCCATTCGGGCCAAATCAAGCAGATCCTTCACCAGCCGTCCCATCCGCAGCGATTCGTCGTGAATCACCTGCACAAGCTCGCTGCTCTCCTCCGGCGAAGACGCCATACCGTCCAGCAGCGCCTCGCTGTAGCCCTGCATCATCGACAGCGGAGTACGGATTTCATGGGACACGTTGGCCAAAAAGTCGCGGCGCATTTTCTCAAGTCTGACTTCTTCCGTCACATCGCGCAGAACCGCCACAGCGCCCTGAATTTGGTTATCCGAATAGAGCGGCGCCATATGCACCGACCATACTCCCTGGCGCACATGCACGTTGGAGCTATGATCGCCGCCCTCCTCAAGCGTACGCTGAAACAGAGGGCGGAGCGGAAGCGGAATGCCCTGCGCCTCACCGTCCGGTTCCTCAAGATCGGCTTCCCCCTCCTGCTCCCACTTCAAATCGCTCCAGCTCTCAAGCAGGGACTGGCCGTGCGGATTCGTCAGCACGATCCGTCCTTCGTTGTCGAAAGTGATCACGGGATCGCTCATGCTGCGGAGCACGCTGGACAACAGCCCTTTTTCATGATTCAGGCTTCGGATCGTGCCCTCCAGTTCAGCCGCCATATGATTGAAGGAGGTCGCCAGTTCACCGATTTCGTCGCTTGTAACCAGCTTCAGCCGCTTGCCGTACTCTCCGCGGCGAATGGCGTTCGCCGCTTCGATGACCTGCTGCATCGGCTGCGTAATCTTCGTGAACAGAAATAAGGCGAAGAAGGTCGTCATGGAAAATCCGATCAAAGCCGTGTACATAAACAATCGTTTAATAGCGCCGGAATTGGCGAAATTGCTGTCAATGTATGGCAGCAGGAACAGCCCCAGTGTCATAAGCACGACAGCGACGAGACAGATGATCGTCACCCACAGCTTGCCGACAAGGCTTCTCCAGAAGTTCACTTATTTCGGGACCTCAAGCTTGTAGCCAACGCCCCACACTGTCGTAATCATCGCTGCGGATTCCGGCGACACCTTATTCAGCTTCTCGCGAAGACGCTTGACATGGGTATCCACCGTGCGCAGATCGCCGAAAAACTCGTAATTCCACACATCTTTCAGCAGTTCCTCCCGCGAAAACACTTTGTCCGGCGATACCGCCAAATAATGCAGCAGTTCGTATTCCTTCGGCGTCAGGCTGACCTCCTGTCCTCCGGCGGTGACGCGGTGAGCGTCATGCTCGATGACCAGATGCGGAAATACGATATTGTTGCTGGAATTGGTCTCCTTGGACAAAAAAGCGGTTGCCGAGGAACGTCGCATAATCGCCTTCACCCGGTAGATTACCTCACGCGGGCTGAAAGGTTTAACGACATAGTCATCGGCGCCCATCTCAAAGCCCTGCACACGGTTAATCTCCTCGCCCTTGGCCGTCAGCATAAGGACCGGAGTGGACTTCACGTCTCTAAGCCGGGTCAGCACCTCGATACCATCGATTCCGGGCAGCATGACATCCAGTAAAATTAATCCGTAATCGGCGGCGGTCGCTTTGCGCAGCGCGATCTCTCCGTCTTCCGCTTCGTCGATTTCATATCCTTCTTTTTCTAGATACATTTTCAGTAGTCGGCGGATGCGTTCCTCGTCATCCACCACCAGAATTCTGTTCAGATGCTCTGCCATTTCACAACAACCCCTTCATCGAGTACAGTAGAAGATTACCCTGAGAATGGCGCTCCCATTTTCCGCCCGAAGAACTTAGTCTGTACCGGCGTACGAATGGAGTCCGGCAATAACCAGATTGACGCCAACCAGAGTAAACATGACAACCAGAAAGCCGAGTACGGCCAGCCATGCGGATTTGTGGCCCTGCCATCCGCGTGCCAGCCGGAGATGGAGATAGGCGCTGTAAAACAGCCAAGTCACAAGTGCCCATACTTCCTTCGGGTCCCAGCCCCAAAATCTTCCCCATGCCACCTGGGCCCATATCATGGCAAAAATCAAAGCCCCCAGCGTAAAAATGGGGAAACCGATGGCGATTGCCCGGTAAGTAATCTCGTCCAGATCGCTTTCGTCGATTCCATCGAGTGCGGGTTGAAGCGCTCTGCCCAGCGGCTTGCGGACAATGAGACGCAGTACACCGTAGAGGACGGCACCCGACAAAAGCGACCAGAGGACCGTATTGAGCTTTCTTCCGGCATTGACTCCTTTCATCCAGAAAGGCGCCTCGAAGAGCGGTTCCTTTATGCCAAAAAACGACTGGAAGCTCTCAATTTCGCTATGGTAAGGTGCCACAAGGGGTGGCATTTTATAACTGACTTTCTCTATTGTACTATCATTCTGCCCGGGATTGTCAACGGTAACATTGCTTCTAATAAAAACCGTCTCGTATCCCGCCCCCCGAAAAGCGAACACCGAAGCCAAAAATCCGATGATGACGATGATGGTGAACAGTGTAAATTCGACTCCCCGCTGCTGGCGTTTGTCGCTTTTTGACGAGCTATTAAAATTGACCGTGCGCAGCAGATACATCAGTCCCGCCGCAAAGCCTACCGCAAAAAACGATTCGCCTAGCGCTGCCAGCGTCACATGGATATTCAGGTAGATCGATCTTAAAGACGGAATGAGCGGCTGTACTTCCTGCGGGAACACGGCAGCGTACGCCATAACAATGATGGAAATCGGAACGGAGAAGAGTCCGAGCAGGATTTTGCGGTAAATGGAAAAAATAACGGTAAACGCAACCATCACCATCATAGACAGGAAGCTCATGAACTCATACATGTTGCTGACGGGAATATGTCCCCCGCCCGCCCAGCGGGTGAAGAAGTAGGCGAGATGGCACAGGAGTCCTAGGGATGAGGTGATAAAGGCGATTTTGCCCCAGCGCGCGGTATGCTCCTCCGGCTTGCGGCCGGACCATTTGCGTCCCATAATGGCGATGGTAAACAACATGAACGCTATGCTATACAGGAAAAAAGCGGCGATAAACACATCATTGCTGAACTGTAGCAGATTCATGCCTGACCTCCCCCGTTGTCCAATGATTTTTCATCCCCATTGATATCCATTTTGTTCAGAAAAGAGCTTACTTCCCGCCGGAAGCCAAACCAGTTCTTGTTCGTATGCCCGCCAAGCGTCAGCTCTCCCCCTTCCACGATCAGCCATATCCGTCTGTGCTGCCAGTAGAAGCCGAGCACCAGGCCGAGCATGACTATCCCGGCGCCGATCCAAACGAACGGCATTGCGCGGTCCACTCGGATGTTGAGATAACTGGTCGACTCCGAGAAATCGACGCCGCTCATATCGCCCACCTCCAGCTCCAGAAAGCGGCTCGCTCCTCCAAGCTTGTCGTTGATCGCGTCCTGCTGAAATTCCGCCTTGTCGTTCTGCTTCGGAAAATAGAAATACTGCTCTCCGTCAGCCGGCAAATTCGGACCCTTGATCAGAAAAAGAAAGGCCGGAGCGTTCGGATACGGTGATTTGGATATCGGCTGCCCTGCCTCGTTTAGCCCGAATTCCATATATTTTTCCTTCAGCTCAAGCGTGTACGGGCCGACAGTGAAAGAACGCTGCGGATTTTTCATCTCCAGCTTGAAGCCGCCGTAGGAATCCCCCGTCCTGAAATTCACAAGCTTCGGCGTCACCGAGCGCAGCACCGGTGTGAGGTCGTAGTCGAACTGATACGCTTTCATTCCATTGTAGCTCAAAGGATCGTTAACCTGGATGGGATGGGAAGCCACCTTCGTAAGCTTAGGCTCCTTGGAAGGATCGCCGCAATCCGCCGTGCATTCGTACAGCACCGCCTTCGTTTCATACAGCTTCGGCAGCACTTTTTTGCCGCGGAACTCTTCGGGCATCTCTTCGTCGGAGTAGAACTCCACGGAGAATTTCTCGTTCTTCAAGTAATAGGAGGAATCCGGAATGTGAATGAGCTCACCCTGGGGAAAAGCCAGATGCTGATCCATATTAAGGCCCGGCAGCCCTCTTGCCAGTACGGCAAGCAAAAAAACGATCAGACCGATATGTATAACGTATGGTCCCCATCGGCTGAACCGGTGCTTCTCCGCCAGCAGCGCGCCGCCGTCTGTAAAGACACGATAGCCTTGTTTCTTCAGGGGCTGAACGGCCCTTGCCGTCCATACTTCCGGGTCCTCCGCCACCTTCGTTACAAGAACCACCTTCTGCCGGGTGAGGAACCGGCGGTGCTTGCGGATTTGTTGCCGGCTGAGCGCTTTGTAGAGAGGGAGCACGCGGTCTAGGCTGCAGATGACGAGCGATGCCCCGATCATGACCAGCAGGGTGATGAACCACCATGATTCATAGGTATGGGAAAGGCCGAGTCTGTAATAAATTTCGCCGGCTGTGCCGTAACGCTGCTCGTAGTACGTGGAAGGATCGATATTCAGAAAAGTGCTTTCTTGCGGAAAAATGGTTCCCAGCGTGGAGCCGAGAAGCGTCAGGACGATCAGGTAGATCGCGATTTTGACCGAGGAAAAAAAGTTCCAGACCCGGTCGATAACATCAGGATTAGCCTTTTGGGAACGGCGGGCCATGCCGTCATAGCGCATTTCAAGAGTCTCGCCGGATTCGGGGTCATCAAGCAGCGGTTTGCCGCATGCTTCGCACAGCACCGTACCGACCGGATTCTGGTGGCCGCATTCGCATTTCGTATTGACAATCAGGGGCAGACGTCCGTTCATGGGTTCACCAGCTTTCCGATTTGCGCACTCAGCGTGCTGAGATCAAGCTGTCCGATATGAATCGTATCGACTTTTCCCTTGGCGTTGATAAAAAAAGTTGTTGGCAGGGGAGAAACCCCGTAGCGGCGCACAGCCTCCCTGTCCGGGTCCATCAGAATCGGGAAATCGACGCCGGTACCGTTTACAAAATTCTGGACCGTCATTTGATCTTCGCCAACATTGACGCCGACGACGACAACCCCTTGGTCCTTCCATTGCTGCCACTGGGCCTCCAGCGCAGGCATTTCCTTAACGCATGGAGCGCACCAGGAGCCCCAGAAATTCAGGACAACCAGCTTGCCTTTATATTCGTCCAGCGTGTGGGTTTGGCCGTCCAGCCCGAGCAGCTCGATGGATGGAGCGCGGCTGCCCTCTTCAGGCTTGCCGCTGCCTCCAAACGCCGAGGTTCCAATCGCGTAACCGCCAAGCAGAACGATTAAAGCCAAAATGATGATTTGCACCGGTTTTCTCGCTTTGCCCACACAGATTGCCCCCTTCTGTGATACAGTTCATATCGTTAACGAGAAGTGTGAACATCCTATGAACATTATAACGAATACGGTCACATTTTTCCGTGGGGTCTTGGCGGCACTTGTGAACATTATGTGTCTCTACGCGTGTTATTTCCTTTGGCCAGTCCGGCCATGGCAAGCTGCTTCAACCCGTTGATCTCGTCCTTGGTCAGATGACGGTACGAACCGCGCTTCAGGTTTTGCAGCAGGATATCGCCAAATGAAATCCGCTTTAGCCGGATGACGGGATGGGAAATCGCTTCGAACATGCGCCGGACCTGACGGTTGCGGCCCTCGTGGATTGTAATGCTGATAACCGACTCCTTGCTGTCCTCGTCGATATCCTTGTATTCCACCTCGGCGGGAGCGGTCATGCCGTCCTCCAGATTGATGCCGGCCTTCAGCTTGTCCAGCGCCGTGCCGTGGGGAATGCCTTTGACCGTAGCCAGATATGTCTTGGGCACATGATGCTTCGGATGGGTCAGGAGATTGGCAAATTCCCCGTCGTTGGTCAGCAGCAGCAGACCTTCCGTGTCGTAATCGAGCCTTCCGATCGGATACACGCGCTCTTTGATGCCCTTCATGTAATCCGTTACGATTTTGCGGCCCTTCGGATCGGAAGCGCTTGTAATAACGCCCTTCGGCTTATTGAACATAATATAGACTTTATTCTCGCCTGAGATCGGTCTGCCCGACACCTTAATGATATCGGTATTCGGATCGGCCTTCGTTCCGAGCGTCGTAACGACCTCGCCGTTCACTTCCACTTTGCCGGCCAGGATCAGCTCTTCGCATTTCCGCCTTGACGCTACACCGGCCTGTGCCAGTATTTTCTGTAATCTTTCCATTGTCGATTGGTCACCTCAGACTAATGATAACCATCGCCGGGATAAAGCACAAGTTCATTCCATGGAAAATAGGAACCGGGACAGAAATCGTTATGGGGCTTAACAATCAGCGGGGTGATGCGGTACAAAGCGGCCAGGTCCAGAATCAGTTTGCAGGCGCCAAAGATCTGCTGCTTGCTCTCGGCGGGCGCCGATGTTGCCGAAGGAAGTCCGAAGTCTCCCTCCAGACAGAGGTGAATATAGTCCGGATCTGTCAGAAGCGGGGCCGCATGTACCGTTCCCGAGGCGTCGATCCAGAAATCGAAGCCCTTGCCGTTGATGGACGGACAGACGGAAGTGTGGATGATAAATCCTTTGTAAGGCACGCAGCGTCGCCTCCCTTTTCCATTGCTTCAATAACATATGAAAAAAGCGGAGCAGGCGTTACGCCTTCGCCCGAAAAGCCGAAAAGCCGCCCGTTTAACGGCGGCTGAGAGATGGGGCGACCCAGGGAACTGGGGCGTGCCAGGGAGCTGGAGCGTGCCAGGGAACTGGGGCGTGCTAGGAAACTGGGACCGGTTCGCGGCGGGTTCCGCCAGACCACACACTAACCTAATAACTTCTGTTGAGTCTCAATCAATCCGGTTGTCGCATCCGGTTCGCGGCAGGTCCCTGCCAAACCACCCACTGACGCAATAACTTCTGTTGAGTCTCAATCAATCCGGTTGTCGCATCCGATTCGCGGCGGGTTCTGCCAAACCACCCACTAACCTAATAACTTCTGTTGAGTCTGTGTCCGGGGTATGGTGGCTGGCGTTTTTCCTGCAAACCTGCAGGTTTGTCAGGTGTATTTAGCGCAGGAAGAGGTCAAGGCTGCAATTGTGCAGCTCTTAGAGCTTACGCGCTGCCAAACGGGGAGACAGGAGGAGAAGTGCCTGCGCTTTAGCAGGAATTGAGGCTTCGGATGAGGATTTCCACGGAAAAAGATGTATATACACAGGAATCTCCACAACCAACAAGCCCGCCGCCCCCCCAGCCTAGTACCCCAAACAACCCGTCAATCAATCCCCCCAACCACAGACCAATCTCGGCTTTCGGACTTGGCGTCAGCCGAATACCAGCAGGCAGACCGCGATGGCCGCTGCGAAGCCGACAAGGTCGGAGAAGAGCCCTACCTTAAGCGCATACCGCCCGTTGCGGATGCCGACGGCGCCGAAATAAACGGTCAGCACGTACAGGGTGGTGTCCGTGCTGCCCTGGACCGTGGAGGCGATCCGCCCAATAAGCGAATCGGGGCCGTGCACGCGGATCAGCTCGGTCGTGTAAGCAAGCGATCCCGTGCCGGTCAGCGGCCGGAGCAGCCCGAGCGGCAGCACCTCCGGCGGAACGCCGAGACCACGCAGCATCGGCGAAACGAACCCCATCATGTAGTCAAGCGCCCCGGAGGCGCGGAACACACTGATCGCCACCATCATTCCGACCAGGTGGGGAATGATCCCGATCGCCGTGCCGAAGCCCTCCTTGGCTCCGTCTACGAACGATTCGTAGACCGGAACCTTGCGGGCATAGGCATATAAGGGAATAAAAGCGATCATGACGGGAATGGCCCAGGTTGATATCAGGCTGATCATCTGGTACAAGGGCGGTCACCCTTTCGCTTGGGAATGCGCCGCCGGGGGCGGAGAAGCCGTTACTCCCCCGGTGCGGGAACGGCGGGCCGGCGGCGGCCCCGGCGGCCTTCGCAGCAAATGCAGCCGGCGGCACAGCCGGTCTGCGAAGACGGCGGCGAGCGTCGCGACCAGCGTCGCCGCCAGCGTCGTTCCGACGATGCCCGCCGGATCGGCGGAGCCGTAGTTCAGGCGGATCGCGATCAGCGTCGCCGGAATGAGCGTGATGCTGGCGGTATTCAGCGCCAGCAGGGTGCACATCGCGGGAGTCGCCGTATCCTTGTCGGGATTCAGCGTTTGCAATTCCTGCATCGCCTTGATGCCCATCGGCGTCGCCGCATTGCCCAAGCCGAGCAGGTTGGCGCTCATATTGGACAGAATATAGCCAATTGCCGGATGCCCTTTCGGCACATCCGGGAACAGAAAGCGGACGACCGGTCCAAGCACCCTGGCGATCGTTCGCAGCAGCCCGGCATCCTCGGCGATCTTCATGATGCCCAGCCAGAACACCAAGACGCTGATCAGCCCGAAGCTGACCGTCACCCCGTTCTTCGCGCCGTCGAACACGGCTCCCGTGAAGGCGTCCATCCGGCCGTTCACTGCAGCAAACACAAAACCGATGATGATCATGCCGAGCCATATCCCGTTAATCATGGGAGACGCCTCCTTCCGCGCCAAGCCGGAACAGGGCACGAAGCGCGCTGACCGCCGCTTGAAGCCATGTGTCCGCCGGGTAGGCCGTGGTTGTCGCATATTTGTCGTCGTACGGCGTAGTGGCAGGCGGGAGCCGGTCGGGTTCATAGACCGGCACCCGTCCGATCGAAACGCCGCCAAGCTTCAGCACGAGCGTCCCCCGAAGCCCGAAATTCTTATCGGCTCCTTCTTTGGTCTCCCGCTTCCCGTTCAGAACCAGCTCCGTGACGATCCGCTCCTCTTCTCCCGGACTAAACGGATACGAGAAATTCAGTCCCGCCACCAGCTCATAGCCCTGAAGCTTCTCTCCCCGCTCGATCATCGTTTTAAGCGGAAACCGGTTAAAGCCGAAATCCAGCAGCGCGGAGTGGTCGTTCCAGTCGTTGCCGTCATTTAGAGTCACGGCGACCAGCTGCTGGCCGCCCCGGGTAGCGGAGCTGACAAGGCAGCGCAGCGCTTTTTTCGTATAGCCGGTCTTTACCCCGTCCGCTCCCTCATACAGGCGAAGCATTTTATTTTTGTTGCTCCATTTGTATTCCCATTTCTCATACGGATTGTCCGCCGTCTTTACCTGCGTCTTCACGATTTCCTTGAATACGGGATTATGCAGAGCGTAGGCTGTCAGTACGGCCAAATCGTTCGCGCTGGAGTAATGCCCTTCGGCGTCAAGCCCATGGGGATTGGCAAAATGGGTATGCTTGAGGCTCAGTTCCTCCGCTTTGGCGTTCATCAAGTGAACAAAGCCTTCCTCCGAACCGCCGACATGCTCCGCGATGGCCGTCGCCGCATCGTTGCCCGAACGCAGCATGAGACCGTACAGCATGTTCTGGAGCGTCATCTCCTCGCCCAGCCTTAGAAACAGGGATGACCCTTCTTTGGCAAAAGCTTTCTTTCCGACCTTGACCTTGCTGTTCAAATCGCCGTATTCAATAGCCACGATTGCGGTCATGATCTTGGTCAGGCTGGCGATCAGCATCGGCTCGTCGCCGTGGCTGCTGTACAAGATCCGTCCGGACTCCACATCAATCAGCGCGGCCGCCTTGGCATGGGTAGATACGCTCCCTTGATCTTGCACCGGCTCAGCCGCCGCAATCGAAGTGAAGAGCAAGAGCAGGCTGCAGCAGACCAGGGCTAGGGAAGATCTGAAATTTACTCTTTTCATGTTCATCCTCCGGCTTCCTATCGGCATTTTGTACAAGTGTATGCGGGCGATGGGAACGGTATGTCCCAAAGGCGCCCTGCCGCAAAAAATAGCCCCGCTAAGCGGAGCCTCGCTGTTGCAACAGCTTCCTTAGCAGGACCATATAAGTTCTTCTCCTTCTCCTCCTACAAAAAAGGGATATCGCAGCTAAGCGATATCCCTATGTGCGCGGCGAAGCCGCACCGGTCTTGTAATCCATTCGTCATCCCCGGAATTCCCGCACATAGCGAGCCTTATGCCGGCTGGCTACACCGTAGCAGATGGCGTAAACGTAACGTCGTTAGCAGGGACGGGAGGCGGAGTGGGCGTATACTGCTGCTGTCCGGCGCCGGTTCCGCCCTGGTTCGGGAACATCGACTGGATTTTGTCGATCAAACCGGGAGTGGCGTCGATAATTTTCTCGAAAATATGGGTTTGGTTGTCCAGCGGCACGATATGCACACCTTCCTTGCTGACGACAAGAAAAGCGATTGGCCGGATGGAGACTCCGCCCCCGCTGCCGCCTCCAAACGGAAGCATCTTCACGCCGTTCTGTCCGGCTGCAGGCTTGTCGTCGTCTTCCACACGGAAGTCGCTGCCGCCGGCGGCAAAACCGAACGCGACTTTACTGATCGGCAGAATGACGCTGCCGTCCTTCGTCTCCACCGGCTCGCCGACGATGGTGTTTACGTCGACCATGCCTTTGATGTTTTCCATCGCGGTCTGCATCAGACCTTGAATGGGGTGGTCACTCATATTGTTATCCTCCTTCGGCTTCTAGGGAATAGATTTCCTTCACGTCGTATATATTCCCCCGAAAGAAGCGTTACTATGTAACCCGCCGGAGTCATGCGGCGCTTTTTTCGCGCCGGCGGGACCGCATCTCGTGGACGATCTCTTTCCACTGCTTGATCCCTTCATCGGCCTGCATAGCCCGGACCAGCAGTCTGAATCCCGCATACATCGCGTAGCCCGCCGATATTCTTCCCTTGCAATCAACCTCAGTGGAGAATTTCACGTTGTCTTCAAATACCGGAACCACAAACAGACGGGGGCTTCGCATCAGCTTCACCCACTGCGAGGTCCAGCCGATGACCGTCCACTTCAATCCCCAGAGCGCTCCGGCCGCCGTGGCCGTTCCCGCCGCATCGCCGAGGGAGAAATTGGTGGACCAGTCCAGCTTCGTAATCTGCACATGGGACAGCGTGTCGGCGGTCCAGCGTTTCAGTCCGCGCGTCGCCTTCAGTGCTTTTTTCCCATATTCAATCCATTCCGAGACATCCTCCTTGTCGATATTCGCCTCCTCCGCCTTCGCCGACTTGACCGGTGCGATTCCGGTCTCTTCCAGCTTGACATGCAGCCCGCGCTTGAATCCCTCGAATACGAGCGCCGGAAGCGTGTAATGATACTTGACAAGTCCGAAAAGGGCGGTGATATCAAGCACGATCCGGTCATCATGCCCTCTTCTGTTCAGACTGAAATGAAAAAAAATGCGGGAAGAGAGCAGCAGTATCGCGGCCGCGAGCAGCAGCCCGGCGCCAATCAACAGCCATAGCTTCACGTGTTAACCTCCAAGCATCCTTGTGTTAGGAACTCCTTGGATTAGTATGGCAATTCTGAACTGGAAAAATTCGCATGACGGCAAATTCATCCTGTGGCAGCAAGCCCTATTACTCTTCCGGCTTAATGAGGCTCTTCCCAATAAAGTTCGCGGATACCGGCCGCTTGCCGATTTCTCTGGCCCAAACCGAAAGCTGACCGAGATGGTGGATTTGATGGGCAATCATATGGCGCATGACTTCACCCCAGGCGTCAACGGCTACACTGCCATCGGGCTGGGGATCGCGGAAGATACGGGTCTCCATACTATCATCCCAGGCGTAAACAAACGTCTCGACCTCCGGACGAAATTCCGCATCCAGCTCCATTCCACATCGACAATATGAAAAAGAGTCCGCAGTATGCTTCCGATGCCGCCTGTCCGTTCACGGAGCAGCTCCTCTTCCGTCAATTCTCCGCACCACTCATACCATTGTTCCCTCACCATCCAGTTATAGCGAAACCAAGCTTCCACCTTGTACCCTCCTGTAAATGAGTTTTTCCCTTCCTATGCAAAAAAATCATAGACTAATTACGTCTATGACTCTTCATCTAACAAACATATTAGGACTGTTCCATTTCATCCATCGTCATTTGGCGCGTATCAAGCTTGTCGAACAGCAGCTGCGTTTCTTCCTCCAGATTGTCTCCGCCGTCCTGCGCGGAGGGCTCCGGCAGTTCTTTCAGGCTGGCCAGCCCGAAAGTCTCCAGAAACGACTTTGTCGTTCCATAAAGAATCGGACGCCCAACAGCTTCCGCGCGGCCGACCTCCTGAATGAGATCCTTGTTGTTCAGCGTCTGGATCGCCCTTTCCGACTTCACCCCGCGGATCTCCTCGATTTCCACCCGCGTAATCGGCTGCCTGTAAGCGACGATGGACAGCGTCTCCAGCGCCGCCTGCGACAGAGACGCGCGGGAAGGCGAATAGGCCAGGCGTTCGAAATAAGGCGCGTGCTCCGGCAGAGTCGCCAGCCGGTAATTGCCGGCAATCTGCACTACCTGAAGACCTCGGCCCTGTGAGGCCAGATCCGCGCGCAGTTCCTCCATAGCCCCTGCGACGTGTTCCGTCCGCTGCTCGGTAATTTCGGCGATTTGCCGCGCGGACAGGCCATCCTCCCCGGCCAGGAACAACAGCCCCTCAATAATCGATTTCAGACGTTTGTAATCCATCGAAGTCTTCCGCTCCTCTCCATTCCATCACGATGTCGTCAAACAATTTCTCCTGATAGCAAAAGATCGCCTTCATCTTCATCAGCTCCAGAATCGCGAGAAAGGTTGCAACGATCTCATACCTTGCCATGCTGTCGTTCAGCAGCGACGAGAAACGCAGCCGGCCGCCTTTCCCGGTTTGCCTGAGCGCCGTGGAAACGTCGCGGATGCGGTCCTTGACGGAGATTTCGTCTCTGGTGATCCGCGCATAGGAGGAACGTCTTGCCGCTTTGCCAAGCGCCTTTCGAAATGCGGCGATCAGATCCGAAGCATGAAGCCCTTTCAGGGTATTGTCGACCTGGGAAGGCACAAAGGGAGCCAAATCGTCTGGTTCCTTCGTAAAAATCAGGCTGCGCTCGCTTTCCATATCCATGAGTTGGGTGGCGATGCTCTTGATTTTGCGGTATTCGATCAGACGCTGCACCAGCTCTGCCCGAGGATCGTAACCATCGTCCTCGTAGTATTCGAAATCGTCGATCTCGATCACGGGCGGCTTGGGCAGCAGCATCTTGCTCTTGATGGAGAGCAGCGTCGCGGCCATTACTAAGAACTCGCTTGTGATTTCCAGTTCAAGCTCCTGCATGTTCCGCAAGTATTCCATGTACTGCTCGGTGATCTCGCTGACCGGAATGTCCTGGATGTCGATTTCCGCTTTGTCGATCAAATGCAGCAATAAATCCAGCGGGCCCTCAAACGTCTCCAGCTTGTACAATACAGTCACGAGGCACCTCCCGCCAACTAGAAACGGTTCCGCCGCCTTTGAACGAACGGCAGCCGTTTCCCGCAAAATATAAGACTATAAGGATAAGCCAACAGCTTATGCCTTTTATATTTCAAAAAAGTAAAGTGCAGCGCCTGAATCAGACGCTACACAAGTCGAAAACTTAAGATTAAATTCAGTTTCTTCGCATTCCTGCTGCCGTACAGACTCTTTCACTATTATTCTATCACAGATGCCAGACATTTGACACGTCAAAGACACGCGTTGTCCGCCGGCTCTGCCTACGGTTAGAACAATTTGGAAATATTGGCCATCTCAATGGCGGATACCGCGGCGTCCCAGCCCTTGTTGCCCGCTTTTGTGCCGCCGCGCTCGATCGCCTGCTCGATGTTCTCCGTCGTCAGCACGCCGAAGATTGTCGGAACGCCGGTCTTAAGATTAATGGCCGCCACTCCTTTGGCTACCTCGTTGCACACGTAATCGTAATGGGTCGTAGAGCCGCGGATGACGGTGCCCAGTGTAACGACGGCGTCATATTTGCCGCTTTCGGCCATCTTTTGCGCAATCAGAGGAATTTCGAACACTCCCGGTACCCAGGCAACTGAAACTTCTTCATCCTTGACGCCGTGACGCTTGAAAGCGTCCAGAGCGCCAGACAGCAGCTTGCTCGTAATAAATTCGTTAAAACGTCCTACTACAATCCCGTATTTCAAACCTTCCGAAACTAAATGTCCTTCAAAAATCTGCGGCATACTCATCAACAACCCTTTCATAAATTAGTCGGTTTTCGTTATAAATTTGGTTTGTGCAAAAAATTCGGCTTACGCTTTCGAGCTTTCGTTCTGCTCAATATCGTCGAACTTCAGCAGATGCCCGAGCTTCAACTGCTTGGTGTGCAAATAATTCGTATTGTCTTCGTTCTCCGGCATCTGGATCGGCACGCGCTCCACAACCTCAAGTCCGTAACCTTCCAGCCCCTTGATCTTGCGCGGATTATTCGTCATCAGCTTGATCCGGCGAACGCCCAAATCCTTCAAGATTTGCGCGCCGATTCCGTAATCGCGCAAATCCGCCGGGAATCCGAGCTCCAGATTCGCATCGACCGTGTCAAGCCCTTGTTCCTGAAGCTTATACGCGCGCAGCTTGTTGATCAGGCCGATGCCCCGGCCCTCCTGGCGCATGTAGAGCAGAACGCCCTTTCCTGCGGCTTCGATCTGGCGGAGCGCGGCTTCGAACTGCGGGCCGCAATCACAGCGGTGGGAATGGAATACATCGCCGGTGAGACATTCCGAATGCACGCGGACCAGCACCGGCTCGTCTCCGGAAATATCCCCTTTGACGAGAGCGACATGCTCTTTTTCATCCACTTCGTTCGTATAGGCAATGGTCTGGAACTCGCCGAAATCGGTGGGCAGGCGGACCGAAACTTCGCGGGTGACCAGCTTTTCCTTTTCATTCCGGTAATGGATCAGGTCCGCGATGCTGATAAGCTTCAGATCGTGCTTCTTCGCAATTTCATGCAGATCGGGCAGACGGGCCATCGTCCCGTCTTCTTTGACGACCTCGCATATTACTGCGGCGGGATAGGCGCCGCACATCCGGGCCAGATCGACGGCGGCTTCCGTGTGGCCGCTTCTACGCAGCACGCCGCCTTTTTTGGCGATCAGCGGGAACATATGGCCAGGTCTGCGGAAATCCGAAGGGCCGGCTTTCGGGTCCATAATCGCCTTGGCGGTCAGCGACCGCTCATAGGCCGAGATGCCGGTTGTCGTATCCTTATGATCGATCGAAACGGTGAACGCCGTGCCGTGAAAGTCGGTATTTTGACTAACCATCGGCTTCAAATCCAACTCCGCCGCCCGCTCCGCCGTAATCGGCAGGCAGACAAGCCCGCGTCCTTCGGTAATCATGAAATTGATCACTTCCGGGGTCGCCCGTTCCGCCAAAGCGATAAAATCGCCTTCGTTCTCGCGGTCTTCATCATCGACAACAATAACGACCTTGCCGCGCATTAAATCGTAGATGGCTTCTTCAATCGGGTCCAAACGAATATCTTCGTTGTGCTGTTGACTCATTTTTTTGACCTCCTGGATTCAAGAAAATCACAATCTTATAAAAAACCGTTCGCCGCCAAAAATTCGCTGCTGATGCGGGAGCCTTCGGCCTCTTCCCCATCCTCGGCATTTTGCGGGGACGAGCCGTACCGGAGCAGATGATCTACGTACTTGCCCAGCACGTCGCATTCGAGATTGACAGTGTCCCCGGCGCGCTTATAGGCAAGCACGGTTTCGCCGAGCGTATGGGGGATAATCGACACCGTGAACGACGAGGACGACGAGGACGCCACCGTCAGGCTGATGCCGTCTATCGTGATCGAGCCTTTCGGAATAATAAACTTGAACAGCGTCTTTCGGCCCGGCGATATCTCAAACACAACCGCGTTCTGATCGCGTTTTACACTTTTGATAGTTCCGATACCGTCGACATGGCCCTGCACGATATGTCCCCCGAATCGTCCGCCGGCCGCCATGGCCCGCTCCAGATTGATCCGGCTGCCCGCCCGCAGTTCCTTAAGAGTGCTGTTGCGGTAAGTCTGCGGCATGACATCGGCGGTAAAGCCGTGGTCGCTTAAGGAAGTCGCCGTGAGACAGACTCCGTTGACCGACACGCTGTCGCCGATTTTGAGATCGTCCATGATGACGGATGCGCCAATATTCAGCACCATTACTTCTCCACCGGACGAAACGCCGCGCAGCACGCCGACTTCTTCAATCAGTCCTGTAAACATCCTGCTTCCACCCTCCTTTTACACAAGCTCGGGAATGCCGCTGATGCACACATTATCTCCGAGAACTTCCACTTCCACACCCCGCAGCGTAACGGCGTCCCTCATAAGCTCCACCCCGTCAAATGCAAACGCGGCCGGCGCCTCTGCGCCTCCTCCGACGATCTTCGGAGCGAAAAAGAGAACCACACGGTCCACAAGCCCCTGCTCCAGCATCGCTCCGTTCAGGATGCCGCCGCCCTCCAGCAGAATGGAGCCAATTTCCAGCTCGCCGAGCCTGGACATCGCGGCAGCCAGATCAACACGCGGCCCCGCGCCGTAGCGCAGCACCTGTACCCCGGCGGCCGTCAGCGCTTCTTCCTTCGCGGCATCGGCGGTTTCCGCCGCAATAATGATCGTCGGCGCCTGCCCGTCGGTGACAACCGACGATTCAAGGGGTGTACGGAGGCCCGAATCGATGATGATCCGCACCGGATTGATGCCCGGCACCTCGGTCCGGGTTGTCAGCGAGGGATTGTCGGCAATGACTGTGCCTACACCGGCCATAATGCCCTGATGTCGATGCCTCAGCGTATGTACGATTCCCCGCGCCGACTCGTTGGAAATCCACTTGCTGTCTCCCGTACGCGTGGCAATTTTGCCGTCCAGCGTGCTGGCGCTTTTCAATGTGACAAAAGGCCGCTTCGTCAAAATGTATTTAATAAACTTCTCATTCAGCCGCAGGGCGCGTTCGCGCAGCAGCCCGACTTCCACTTCGATTCCCGCCCCCCGGAGCATCGCGATTCCGCGTCCGGCCACCTGTGGATTCGGGTCCTCGCAAGCGATAACGACCCTTGCCACGCCTTCGGCAATCAGCCGCTCGCTGCACGGGGGTGTCTTGCCGTAATGGCTGCACGGCTCCAGCGTTACATAAGCGGTGCTTCCCGCCGCCTGCCCGGCCGCCATATTCAGCGCATGCACCTCGGCATGACCCGTCCCCCGCTTTAGATGGGTGCCCAGGCCAATCACTGCGCCGTCCTTAACAACCACGCAGCCGACAACCGGGTTGATTCCGGTCTGTCCTTGGGCCCGCTGAGCCATATCAAGCGCAAGCGACATGTAGAACTCGTCATTCATTACTTCCATGCCTAGCCTCCGATCCTCAACCGCCAGATGCTGATTTAATTAAAAAACCCATCCACTACTCCTTTAAGGAGCCGTGAATGGGCAGTTTGAGAGTGTGAATGCATCCTAAACCATATGCGGACAAGTCCCCGGACTGCAGGTCTTGTGAATTATCGCACATAATATCGGGAGCCATTTCATTAGGCTTGCCCCTAACAGACAAGGGCAAACGGCAACTCTCCTTCTTCCATCCAGACTATACTGTCGGTCCCGGAATCTCACCGGGTCCACCGTCCGCGCGGGAAGCGCGATCCGGGTAGCGGACTTGTCTTCGTGTGCCGCATAATGCGTCATACGAATCATCACCGCCGGTAGGGAATTTCACCCTGCCCTGAAGGATTGTCATATTTATTTGAGAACGTAATAAATACCAATGATTATGACGGTATCTTATCATTTTATCGGATTAAAATCAATCCTTATCAAATCACATATTTAAATTTACTTTATTATTGTAAGCCAAATCACCCAGAATTTCGCTGCACTCCCGAATCTTCTAATAAGATTGCGTCCCTTGCTTTTTCATCACCGGTATCCATATTTCACTTTTAAATGTCGGCGAGGTCACATCTTTACTTTCATTCCACAGCATTTCCGGACCTTCCACTTGCTCATAGTTGGCCGACGGAAACCATTCCGAATAAATGCGTCCCCAAATATTCTGCAGTGTACCGGGGAAAGGGCCTACGGCTTCGAATACCGCCCAAGTTAAGGCGGGAACTTCAAGCTTCGTCAAGCCGGCCGGGCACTCTTCCGTTGACGCTGCTCCAATATAGTGATCCAGCTCCCCTTTTTCTTCCATCCTTCCCTCGGAAAAGTTCACGGATGCGCTAAGCAGCCCCCTGGGTTCCACATTGGAAAGGCTTTTGAGCTGATGGATTGTTTCGCTGTCCAAGCTTTCCCACATCGCGGCAATCTCCGGGTTGACCCCGTCGAAGCGGATCGGGACTCTTTTCTTGATCCCCACTATGCGAAAGGCCTCTTTCTCTTCCATCCGATAGTTCATTTCTTTTCCCCCTTTAACGGTTAACTGGAAGGTCATCGGCGGATAGGATTTAAGCGAATGGCCGTTATTTCTCGCCTCTGATGGTGTAATGCCGTGCAGTTTCTGAAAGGCTCTTGCAAAAGCGTCCGGCGAGCTGTATCCGTATTTGACCGCAATATCTATGACCTTTACGCTGCTTCCTTGAAGCTCAAATGCCGCCAGAGTAAGACGCCTGCGCCGGATATATTCCGAAAGTGTAATGCCGGCAAGGAAGGAAAACATTCTTCTAAAATGAAAATCGGAGCAGCAAGCCGCCCTTGCCGCTTCCTTGAAGTCGATGTCGCCGGCGATATTTTCCTCGATATATCTCAACGCTCCATTCATACTTTTGAGCAAATCCATGGTTATGACCTCCTCTCATTAATAAATTAACTGAAAATGAACAGGTTTATCCGACATTTTGTGCCTGAATTTGCAGGCAAGACTGCCCGCAAGGTAAAGCCTTGTCTCTGCAAGCATGTTCCAAAACCTTTCATCCTTATATTTTAAAAGGCAGACGGCGGAACTCCACCATCTGCCCTGATTTTTGACGCGTTGTGCGGTGTGGAATCAAGCTCCCGACACGGACAATGAGCCGATTTTGAGCGTCGGAGAGGTGCAGCTGCCAACAAACCGCGGGTCATTTCCGATCGTCTCGATCCCGTTCAGCAGCTCGAAAAAGTTGCCGGATACCGTAATCTGGTTTACCGGCCTTACGATTTCACCGTGCTCAACCAAATAACCTATAGCCGCCAGGGAAAAGCTCCCCGAAGTCGCATTCGTTCCGGCATGCAGGCCCTGAAGCTCCACAATCAGAATTCCCCGCTCCGTGCCGCGGATGATTTCCGCAAGTGCGGCCGTTCCGGGTGCGATATACAGATTATGATGCGAAACTTCGACCATGCCTTTGTATCCGCCTTTTGCGGCGTTGCCCGTGTTTGCGGCTCCGGCTTTTCGGGCCGTTTTGCGATTATGCAAGAAAGTAAGCAGTTTGCCGTCCTTGATCAGCTCATGGCGCGCAGTGGCACTGCCTTCCGCATCGAACGATTTGCTTGACGGAACGTTGTCCATCAGCGGATCATCGATGATCGATACATTGCTCCCCGCCACTCGCTCGCCCAGCTTGCCCTTCAGCCGGGAAAATCCTTTATCCACCGACTCCGCGGAGAACACCGATGCAAAGCTTGACAGCAGAGAGGTCGCGGCATCATTCCGGAAAATGACCGGATAATTATCCGACTGTACCGTACTTGCGCCAAGCTTGGAAACGGCCTCCCGGACTCCCGTGAGCGCCACGGCTTCCAGGTCGATATCGTCAAAGCTGCGCAGCGAGAAGTCGAACCAGCCGCCGGTAACCGGCTCCTTCGCTTCCTTGGATTCTTTGGCCAGCACATAAATGCTCGCGGAGGCAGAGCTGTGCTTTCGGTGGCAGTTCAGACCTTTCGTATTGACGATCAGCACTTCACTCTCGCTGACGGAAGCGGCTGAGCGGCGGACCATTTCGATACGATCATCGGCTTCAAGAGCAATTCGTTCCATCGAAAGGGCCGCTTCGATCAATTGGTCGGGGGGTGTCTGAATCAGAGAAGCCGAATAAGTATTCAGTGAATGATACCGCTCGGAACCTGCAAACAATTCTTCAGGCTCCTCGTTCTCCAGCACATCGGCATTGCTTCCCGCTTCGTCAAGCAGATAGTCAATGGATTCATGATCCAGTCTCTCGGTGGATGAATAGCCCATTTTGCCCCCGATGAGGCCACGGAACGACAGTCCGCCGCTCTCGACGATTTTGTACGCATCAATTTCGCCTTTCAGCACCGTTACCGAGATGGAGCGGCCGTTCGCATAGTAAATCTCCATTTCTGTGAACCCTGCTTCCCGGCCTTTGGCAAAAAGGGCTTCCTGAAACTCTTCGATATTCAACGCGCTACTCCCCCTTTCTTCCCCCGACGGTCATTTCCGATATCCGGATCGTGGGCTGTCCGCAGTTAACCGGCAGACTTCCGCTGACTGACCCGCACATGCCTTGTCCATGTTCGAGATTGTTGCCGACCATGTCGATTTTGCTTAAGCAGTCGATCCCCTTGCCGATCAGGGTCGCGCCTTTGACCGGTTCGGCGATTTTACCGTTACGAATAATATAGGCCTCCTGAACTGCAAAGTTGAAATCGCTCGTGGCCGTGTTTACCGATCCACCACCCATGGACTTGGCATAAATGCCGTATTCGGTGTTAGCGATAATCTCCTCCCGGGTCGATGTTCCGTTGCAGATGAACGTGTTGTTCATCCGCGACGCCGGAGCGAATTTGTACGATTGCCGGCGGCCGGAGCCAGTAGAAGGCATACCCATTCTGCGCGAGCCCATAAGGTCGATCAAGTAGCCCTTCAGTATGCCGTTCTCGATCAGAACATTGCGCTGCGTCTTGGCGCCCTCGTCGTCGATATTCAGCGAGCCCCAAGCATTCGCAATCGTGCCGTCGTCCACCGCGGTTACAAGCGGCGAAGCGACCCGCTCGCCGATTTTACCGGCGAAGACTGACGATCCCGGAGCGACTGCGGTCGACTCCAGCCCATGGCCGCAGGCTTCATGGAACAGGACGCCGCCGAACCCGTTGTCGATAATGACGGGAAGCCTTCCGCTGGGCGCGAAGCCCGCCTTCACCATCGTGACGGCAATCCGGGAAGCCGTGCGGGCATGCTCTTCGATGTCCAGACCTTCGAGGAACTCGTGACCGGCATAGGCGCCCGGCCCGCTGAATCCGGATTGCTTCTGGTCGCCATCCTCCGCCACCGCGCTGATCCCCAGCCTCGTGTAGACCCGCGTATCCTGCACCAGCAAGCCTTCGGTATTTGCAATCAGCACATTTTGCAGTTGATTGGTCGAATGGATTTTCGTCTGGGCAATGGTGGAGGCGTATCCTGCCGCCGTACTGTGGGCGCGCCGCATGAGTTCGATTTTGCGCTTCTTCTGCGAGCTGTCCGGCATGATTTCGACGGCATGGCGATTATCGAAGTCCGCCCGCCGAAGATCCATTACCGCGCTCCCGGCTGCACTGCCGCGGATCGCCGCAGCAGCCGAACGGGCCGTGGCGATCAGATTGTGCTCGCTGCTGTCGTTCGTGTAAGCATAGACGGAAAAGTTCCCTTTCAGAATCCGAATGCCTACTCCGTAATCGCGGCCGGAGAGAGAGCTTTCCAAAACTCCGCCCACCATTTCCAGCCTTCCGCTAGTCTTGTCCTCGGCGAATATCTCCGCAAAATCGGCGCTGGTCTCAAGCGCTGCGGTCAACACATTGACGATAAGCCGTTCCTGAAGCATACCATTCCTCCCCGCTATTCAATGATTATACCTTTCCTTACCAGTATAGCTTATTCAGGCCGCCCCATGTCTCCTTCCCTTCGGTTCATGCGGACCGGCTGGCATCCGGCTGTCCCTCCCAATGTCCTCCCGATGTTCTCACTGTGTTCTCCCGTTGATCTGCCACTATCCTTTCGAAGTCCACACGTTGTACTCTCACTTTCCTCCCGCTGTACTCACGCTGTACTCTCACTGTACTCTCACTGTCCTCCCGATGTCCTCCACCGATGTCCTCCCGCGATGTCCTCCACCGATTTCCTCCCGCGATCTTCACCGCTGTTACCCATTGCTGTCCCCCACCGCTCTTGATAAAGTGGAAAATCTCCCTTTTATTCTGCGGCTAAAGAGCATTCAAGCCGGTTAAGACGGAAAAACTCCGTCTTATTTCTGATAAAAGACCAAATTCCGGCGAATCCTTCAAATTAAGCTGGAGTTTTTCCAGTTCGAATGCGAGAAAGCCTGGATTAAATCGAATAAGCTCCGCTTTTTCCGCTTTATTTCCCGCTACCCATGACTTCCATTGCTTCAACCACCAGACGGGGCAGGATTGGCCCAAGCAAACGTGCAAAGAAACTGACCGCTGCTGCTTGCGGGTACACTCTCTCCAGAGGCAGAAAAAGCGCCCGGGAAATAAGTATCCAGGGCGCTTTCCGGCTGAGCCGGCGGTTCATTGTCCGTTCATTTCAAGTTGACTCCCTATTATTCCTGTTTCTTGTTGCGGGTTAACCAGCGGTTCAGGACAATGCCGATCAGGATAAGACCCAAGCCGCCCATATAGATCGGCAGCGAGCTTCCTTCCCCAGTCTTCGGCAGCTGGCCGGAGGCGGGGCTTACGCCCGGATCGGAAGGATTCCCTTTCGGTACGTCATCCTCGTCAATGTCGACCCCGCCTAGCGGAACCTCGTCATCAATCGGCACTTCCGTTGGCGTTACACTCGGCAGCGGCGTAGGCTGCGGTTCGTCCGGGTTCGCCGGCCCCGCCGGGATTTGCTCATCCGGGACGATTACGCCCGGGACACTTGAACCGGTTGGCGTCGATGACGGAACCGGAACGACCACCGGAGGCGTAGTCGGCGTTTCCGACGGCCCCCCCGCGGACGGCGTTGGCGCAGGCGACGCGGATGCCTCTGCCGACGGCGTCACGGATGGCGCCGGTGATGCAGACGCCTCTGCCGATGGCGTAACGGACGGCGTTGGCGTCGGTGACGCGGATGCCTCTGCCGATGGCGTAACGGACGGCGTTGGCGTCGGTGATGCGGACGCCGCTGGTGATGGCGTCACAGACGGCACCGGCGATGCGGACGCCCCTGGCGACGGCGTCACGGACGGCGTCGGTGATGCGGACACCAATGGCGTTGCCGAAGCAAGCACATGGTTGGTTATCGGCAGAATAATGTTCGCGCCTGCCCCGACGCTTATCGGACGCTCGGCGGAATCGAGTACATAGCCGGCGGGAGCCTGGGTCTCAACCAGTATATAGCTTCCGGACAAAATGCCGTTAAATACGGCAATGCCGTCCGCGCCTGTCGTCTGCGTTCCAATTAACAGGCGTTCGCTGCCGTTTAACCGGTACAAGTCAAACGTGGCTCCGGCAAGAAGCTTCAGATTATCGCTGTCATCCAGCTTTTTGACCGTCAGCAGGCTTCGTGTACCGTTGCCCGTTCCCGAGCCGCTCGATACCCCGACAATAATTTCCGTTGAAGTCTCTTTCGTCACTTCCACCACGTTATTGCCGCTGAGCGTTACGGCGTTCGTAACAGTCTCTCCGCTGCGCGCCGCGATTAGCGACTGATATTCCAGAATATAGGCGGACCCGATAGGGTTCTTGAAGCTTAAGACGAACGTCTGCTTGCCATCATTCGTCGTAGTGACGTCCAGTGTATAATCGGTTCCCTTGACCAGCTCGGGGCCTGCCTTGGTTATTGTTCCGCTTGAGGAAACCGTGGTTGGATACAGATGGAACGAATCGGTCAGCAGCAGCTGGTTTGCGCTTCCGACATCGGTAATCTTCGCGTCGCGTATATACGATTGACCGCGGTTGATGTAGACGCTCCAGTTGATTTTGTCGCCGGCTTGCGCCCCGTTCTTGACCACGTATTCTCCGCCGAACGGAATGGTCACCGAACCGGTCAGATCTGCCGATACCGGCTTGTTTTCGTCATAGATGTTTGCTGTGTTATTGATTTTGCCGCTGTTGATCAGCTTTCCATCCAGACTGGTCTTGAACTCGACATAAAACGGATAATTGACCGGCTCCATCAACTTGATCCGCAAAATGCTGTTGCCATTCTCCTGAGTGACCGTATACGTATATTTGACATTTAGATCCCCATTTCTGGAGGTCAGGCCGCTTGGGTACAGATAGAGCTCTTTCAGCTTCACCGAACCGTCAATCAGCGATTGCGGAGCTTGAATCACATCCACGATCTCGGCGCTCTTCAGCGGTTTGCTGTTATAGTTGGCTGCTACATACCAGGAGATGGTCTTGGAAGCGGCATTGTATTCGCCAAATTTAAATCCATTGTTCTTGACTTCGATTCTGGGATTGAACACTCCTTCCGCCGAGGCGGACCCTCCGTCCCAGGTCAAGAAAGCCGTATTATAGAATTTATCCTTCCCGCCTGTAAGTCCGTAATAGTCAAAATGCAGCTTGTAGCTGATCGTATATTTTCCGTTAATCGGCTTTAGGAATTTGACGGTAAATCCTTTGCCCTGCACCACTGGCTTGTCGTACTCCAGGGTATATTCCGAAGCGGGGACCACTGCTCCCGAAGCGCTGCGGACAACCAGTGATTCCGGAATAAAAGTAAGTCCGCTATACGGAAAAGTATCCTTGACGACTACATTGCTCATCGGGTAGCCGTCCTCGTTGACCGTAATTTTCCAGTTTGCGGTTTTGTTGCGGTAATCCGCTCCGGCGGCATCGACCGTTTTATATATAATGACGGGGTAAATATCCTGATTGGATTCCGCTTTATACGTGCCGGAGGTTACAGTGTTAGTAATTCTCTTGGGCGAGAACAGCCTTTCCTTGGACTTGGTCTTGTATTCGATAAAATAAGGGGTCGTCACATCCTGCAAAAACCTGATCTCGAAGCCGGTTTTTCCCGCCGCTGATGCCGGTGTGAGCGTGTAATCCGTCCCTTCTGACAGCTGTGTGCCAACCGTCGCTTTTCCATCGTCATCCACCGTCACATTGTAGACTTTAACCGAGCCTGCGACCAGCTCCTGAGTCTCGTTGAACAAATCTTTCAGCACCGCTGCGGCCTGCGGAATGCTTCCATAGTTATAATTGTAATTAATTCCCCAGGTGATGTTCTGGATTGAAGGCTCGTAATGAATGGCATACTTCTGAAGGCTTGGCGCTCGCTTGACCTCAACAGTTGCCGAGGCCTCAGCTTGAGGCAAATTGTCGCCCGAAAAATATGCTGTATTTTTAAATTTCGTTTTGGCTAAATTAGTAATATCCGTGGAAAAAGCAATGCGATATGCGCCGCTAATCGGCGAATCGGCGAACTTCAGCTTAAGCTTTCCATCCTGCGTATCCAGCGTATAGTTTGAGGGATCGACGAGAACCCCCTGACTTACTGCACCGTCCAGCTGGACATCCAGCTGATACACGGCAACCGTCACCGGATCCAGGGTAAGTCCTTCGGGAATCGGGTCGGTTACGGTCGCGCCGTACACGGATTCCAGCGTTTTGTTCACATCAACGGTCCAATGAATGCTCTGCGCGTTATACCCCTCCGGTGTTCCTTTCTTCTCAATAGTTGACGCGACATCCGGCTTGAAACGCAGCACGACGACCTGGGTATCCCCGTTAATCGGGAACGGAATCTCCTGAACCGTGCTTCCTTTGATAACCTCTTTATCGAACTTGGTGCGGAGGCTTAACGTTCCATGGACATTATCATGATTTTCGATGAAGCTGTTGAATGACATTACGGCAAGGTGGTTATCTTTGTTTACCGTGAAACTTCCCACATCGCCTTCATCCGAAACCAGCGGTCCGCTGATATCATTATACAGCTTGAATTGTTCGGGAATCTGAAATGAAAATGTGTCCCCCGCATGATAGCCGTGCCCGTCCTCTAAAGCCCACGTATAATTCAACGTCACCTCGGAGCCTTGTTCGTAAACATCTCCCGTAACCGTCTGCCCATCCGGGCCGTACACCGCCATCGAAACGCTGGTGATGATGTTCCTGTCATTCTCGATTGCTCCCGCCTTCACTTCGGTTGTAAATCCCAGCCCGTAGCTGTACTCGGCAACCAGTATCAGGATCACGAGCCACAAGGCCAATCTCTTCCTAATCGTTTTCCGCAACGTCATCCTTTGTTCCCCTCTCCCATAGTTCATTTGAAGGTCAGTACCTTGATCATAGATTTATAAAAAGCGGACTGATGCCGAATGTATGATGTTGTCTCCCCCGCATTCTGCCTCCTTGCCAATCAATCTTTTTCTGCGTTTCAACCCTCTTCTGCGCTCGCTTATGTATGTCTCCCGGTCGCTCCCGTCCCCATCTCAAGCTTCGGCCCCACTCTCGCCTATCCATTCCAACTCCTCCAGCCGCCAAAAGATTACGCTCCAAGTCTGATATTCACGCAGATATTCCTAATTTGTATTACCCATTTTTTCATGATCGAAATTGAAATTCAATCATTTTTAAGAGGTATTATTTGGTGCCGAACCGGCTGGCGGACAAAACGCCATTTTCGTTCGCTGTAAGCGATAAAAATAGTCTACTATAAAGAACGAAAAGTGCACAAGAACGTTAAAGAATTAAAACACAGGCTTCAATCCGACAAGGACTTAAAGGCAAGGGATTATCGGCAAAAACGCGCCATTTGCGGCTAATCCAGACAACACTGGGGACGAAGAGAGGTGCTGTATAAAGATAATTTATGACTTCCATAAAACGGAGATTCTTAAATTTTTTTGAAACACAAAAAAGCCCGGCCGCAGGTTCCGAATAACTTGGAACTTACAGACGGGCTTAACGTGAAGAGTTTTCTTACGCTTCGTATACTTCCACGGAAGTCATTTTGTCCCGGCCTTGAAAGGCGTCGACATATTCCATGCCTTTAACCACTTTGCCAAATACCGTATGCAGGCCGTCCAGATGCGGCTGCGGAGCATAGCAGATGTAGAACTGGCTGCCGCCCGTATTGCGTCCGGCATGCGCCATGGCGAGCGTACCGCGCTCATGCTTGTTCGGGTTGATTTCGCAGTTGATCGTATATCCAGGGCCACCGGTGCCGGTTCCGTTCGGACAGCCGCCTTGAGCGACGAAGCCCGGAATGACGCGGTGGAAGACAAGACCGTTATAGAAACCGTCTTTTACCAGTTTCTCAAAGTTGGCTACCGTATTGGGAGCGTCCTGGTCGAACAGGTCCAGCACCACTTCGCCGCCGTTCTCGAGTGTGATTTTCGCTTGCTTTGCCATATATAAATACCCCTTTCTCATTGGACAAAATGTGCAATCCCTTAACAGTTTACTATGAAAGCCTCCCCAAAGCAAAGAGCCATCCATGCACATGATGTGCAGGATGGCTCTCCAGTTCTTCTTTATTTCGTAACCGGCTGTTTCGCGATTCGCGCCGGCACGATGTCATTGGCAATCAGATCGCCATGGCTTTCGCGCTTAACCACAAGATCGCTTTGGCCGTTCTGCACGAATACGACGGCCGGACGGCGGATGCGGTTGTAGTTGCTGGCCATGGAGTAGTTGTAGGCACCTGTGCAGGCTACTGCGAGCAAATCCCCGCTCTCCGCCTTTGGAAGCTCCAGATCCCAAATCAGCATATCGCCGCTTTCGCAGCATTTGCCCGCAATCGCTACGGTCTCTTCCGGCTGTTCGTTGGCCCGGTTGGCAAGCAGGGCCTCGTACTTGGACTCGTACAGCGCCGGGCGCGGATTGTCGGTCATACCGCCGTCGACGGCGACATATTTGCGTACGCCCGGAATCTCCTTGCTCGTGCCAACCGTATAGAGCGTCGTGCCGGCATCACCTATAATGCTGCGGCCCGGCTCCACCCAGATTTCCGGCAGCGCACTGCCGATTCCGGTAAAATGCGTCTTCACCGCATCGGTAATTGCCGCGACGTATTCCGATACTTGCAGGGGCGTATCGCCTTCCACGTAGCGGATGCCGAAGCCTCCGCCGAGATTCACGACGCTGAACTCAATGCCCAGCTCTTCCTTCACCTTGCGGGCGAATCCGGCGACCCGCTCAACTGCAAGCTGGAAGCCTTCCGTTTCGAAAATTTGCGAGCCGATATGCGAATGAACGCCGAGAAGCTGCAAATTGGCTTTACTCGAGGCCAAGCCTACCGCTTCTTGTGCGGAGCCGTTGCCGATGTCGAAACCGAACTTCGAGTCGGTCTGGCCGGTGGCGGCGTAAGCGTGATGGGCATGCGCTTCAACGCCGGGCGTCACGCGCAGCAGGATGCTGACCGTCTTATTCTTATCGGCCGCAATGGCCTGCAGCAGTTCAAGTTCTACCAGATTGTCGACGACAAAGCAGCCGATTCCCGCTTCAAGTGCCATTTCAATCTCATCCGGGGTTTTGTTGTTGCCGTGAAAATGAATGCGCTCAGCCGGGAAACCCGCCTGCAGTGCGGTGTACAGCTCACCGTCGGATACGACATCAAGCGACAGGCCTTCCTCATCGGCCAGGCGGCACATCGCCATTACCGAAAAAGCCTTGCTCGCATAAGCGACCTGAAATCCAAGACCGGAAGCCGCAAAAGCATCCATATATTCGCGGCAGCGGCGGCGAACAAGCTGCTCGTCCACTATATACAGCGGTGTTCCATACTCAGCCTTGAGTTCCGTTACGTCACAACCGCCTATTTCCAAATGTCCGGCATCGTTAATCCGGCTCGTCCCGTGTAAAAACATAATTCGCAATCCTCCGATTTCTGTGGAATATCCATCCCATTCTTTTATGATATTCAGTATAGCAGAGGAAGGGAACGTCAAAGAATGGACAAATGCGCAGTTGATTTGTATTATCCTACGATTTGTCCTTTTTGCCGGCGGCTGGGGACATGCGGGTATTGTCCCTCGTTTTGTTGAACGACGGCCTCGTTTTGGAAGAAAGCACCGACTGGCGGAAGAGGATCGCTCCCATCGCTTTTGCATTAAAAGGTATAAACGGCCACAGATAGGACGAGTTGTAGGAACGGTTGACCGTCAGCAGCACGATAAGCAGGGTCGAGCCGATTACGAACCCGGCGACGTGGAACAAACCCGTAGCCAGCAGCAGCAGCAGCCGGATGACACGATTGGCCAGTCCGAGTTCATAGCTTGGCGTAGCGAACATGCCGATGGTAGCCACGGCCATGTAGAGGACGACTTCATTGACGAACAGCCCTGTCTGGACGGCAATGTCCCCGATTAGAATCGCGGCGATGAGGCCCATGGCAGAGCCCAGCGGCGACGGCGTATGGACCGCGGCCATTCGCAGCAGATCCACACCGAACTCGATGATCAGGAATTGAACGAGCAGCGGGATTTTCGCCGTTTCATGCGGACCGATAAACATAAGCGGCGCCGGTTTGAGCTCGGGATGCATGACAAACAGCATCCAGAGCGGCAGCAGAAAAATGGAAGCGAAAATTCCCGCGAACCGTACCCACCTCAAGTAAGAACCCATTAACGGAGTCTGGCGGTTCTCTTCCGCATGCTGGCATAGGTCAAAAAATGTTGTCGGGATGACCATAACGCTCGGCGATGTATCGACGAACACAACCACTCTGCCCTCAAGCAGATGAGAGGCGACGATGTCGGGCCGCTCGGAGTATCGGACCATAGGATACGGATTCCATTTCTCTCCTATAATCGCCTCTTCAAGCTGCTTGTCGGCCAGCGGAATGCCTTCGATGTTGACGCTTTTGATTTTTTCGGTGACCGCTTTGACCTGTGTTTTGTCCGCAATGTCGTCGATATAGGCGATGGACACGTCAGTCTTCGTTCTTCGGCCTACTTGGTGCAGCTCGAATTTCAGGCCCGGATCGCGCAGTCTGCGGCGCACAAGCGCAATATTGCTGAGCAGCGTTTCGGTAAACCCGTCCCGCGCGCCGCGCACCACCCGCTCGATGGAAGGCTCCTCCGGTCCGCGGACCGGATAGGACCGCGTATCCATGATAATGACTTGGGCTTCCCCCTCGACAAAAAGCGCGCTCATTCCCGACATCGTCTTGATTACCGCATCGCTGAGCTTCTCGGACTTCTCGACCTGGATATGGGGGATGTAGTTTATCATGAATGCGGCAAAAGCGTCGGATGAAATATCCTCCGGGGTCAGGTAGGTAAGCCGCTTCAAGATTTCATCCAGAATGACGTCCTTGGCAAAGCCGCTGATGAACAGCAGAGCGGCTTTTGTCCCGCCGAAAGTCATCTCGCGGAATACAACGTCAAAGGACGCTCCAAGGCCCATCACTTCGGTCAGCACTTCTTTTGTCTGATCAAGCGATTCCGGGACCTTGTCTTCACCATGCCAATACTTGATCGACTCTTCCACCGAATTCGACAGTTCCTTATCCCTTTTCTTCTGTTTGGGGTCCTTGGGCTTTGCGTTGCTTTCCCCCTTTCCTTGGACGGGTTCAGTTCCCTGGTCCGCCCTGTCCTCTTCCTGGGCTTGCCCGGCCTGCATTTCCGGCTGCTCGGATTCGTCCAAAGATGGTGGCATATCCTCCTCGGCTGACTTTTTCGGAGCTTCCTCATCGTCACTGCCAAAGAGGAAGCTCAGGAAGCCGGACGTTTTATTTTTGGAGCCATCATCCGGCGCCCCAAGTTCGCTGCCGGCTTCCATATCACCAGGACCTGCGGCTTGATCGCTGACGGGATCGGACGCTCCCGTGCTATCCACGCCGCTTTGCTCTATGGCGGCATTAGCAGATCCGGCGGCGTCCACGGCGCTTTGCACGGGAGCGGGCGTACCCTGCGCTTCCACCACGCCCTGCTCCGTGACGAGATCAGGCGTATCCGCGCTTTCCGCGGCGTTTTTCTCTATGGCGACATCAGCCGGGCCGCCGGCATCCAGGCCGCTCTGCTCCATGGCGGGATCGGCCGTGTCGCCGGCATCCAGGCCGCTTTGCTCCATGGCGGGATCAGCCGTGTCACCGGCATCCACGGCGCTCTGCTCCACGCCGGGATCGGCCGTGTCACCGACATCCACGGCGCTCTGCTCCACGACGGGATCGGCCGTTCCGGCTGCATCCCCGGCGTTCTGAGTCGCACCTGCATCGGCTGCTCCCGCGCTGGCTTCGGCCCCTTGCTCCAAGCCAGAAACTGGCTGCTCCGGTCCATCGTTTTCCAAGTAATCTCCGCTGTGAACGTATTTGCTCATCTCAAGCCCTCCGTTTACTGTCGATACACAAACCAATCAAACAATGAACCAGCAACTTTACCGAATACCATCGCCAGCAGCAGTCCGAACAGGTATGAAGTCATGCGAAGGCGTTTGGCCAAAATCGGCAATACGTTCAGCACCTCCGTCAAAGCCGCGGCAAGCATGCCGACAAAGATTCCGTCGAACAGGCCGACCGCCGCTTCTACCACAGGTCCCGCCGTTATTTTCCAGTTCCAGAAATCACTCACGGTCCCAAGCAGCGATCCGCAGACCATGGCGCCTTCGTACCAATGGACCTTTTCGTAAGAGCCCGTCAGCTGCGCCAGTCGCGGAATCATATCGAGCACGACGAACAGGGCGATTACCCCGCCGCCCACGGCGATGCCTCCCGCAATGCCAAGGAGCAAAGTCAGGCCCACTTCGATCGGAGCCGTCATTTACGTCGCCTCCCTGCCCTTATCTTCTTCGCCGTGTTTCATTTTCCGGTATTCCTCGTGAATGACATACTGGTCGATGTTTTTCTGGTACAGGAACATTTCCACTTCCAGCGGGGTAGGCTCTTCGTTCCATTTTTTCTTGAACAGATGATTGAAAAAAATAACCATGCCAAAGCCGATGCCGATCGAATAGGCCAGCTGGAACAAATAAGGATGCTCGTCCCGGCGACCGGTCAGCATTTCCACAATCCGGATCTGGACTTCCTGCATGTTCACATCCGCATGGAAATTCATAATCGTCAGCGCCGCGCCAAAGAACAGCAGCAGCCATACGAGGGCGAACATCGCGGGCGACGGCTTGTGCGGTTCCTCGGGCCCGCTGATCTGCACAATTGTTCGGCCTTCTCCAATCGGCTCGATATCGGCATCCGGCGCGAGCTGTTTTACCAGGGGAATGACCTTCAGCGTATCGATGAGAATCAGGTTGCCGTCACTGTACTCCGGCTGGACCAGAAGCAGCGATTTGAGCCGCTCTTCCAGCTCCGGCGGAGCGATCAGAAACGCAATGTCGCCTAGGGTCACCCCTTTTCCATGAGGAAGCGTCACCCGATTCTTCAGTTGTATATAGATGGCGGAGCCAGATTGGGTCTTCATCCGCTGTCCTCCTCATCAAGCAATCTCACATAGAGCCGCCCGCTTTGGGCGAAACCCTCTTCCTTCCGGCCCAAAGCGCAGGCATGCCAGATTAACGGTAGTATGGGTGGAAAGGCTTATTTTTACTCTTTTTCATCGGCAACCAACAGGGGATTGAACTTATTTTCTATAAAATGGATTATTATACATTCGATTCGAAACCTTTTCCAGGTCGAACCAGTCTATATCATTATCTAAAAAAAGGAGGAACGACCAGATTATGAAGTTCTCATTCCGTTTTAAAATCCGCCGTTTTGTGCTGGCCGCCGCAGTGCTCCTGGCCTTCCATCTCGACGGTTCGCCTTCCATCCATGCCGAATCCGGCGTCGTCGTGCAGGACTACCTGCTGGATGCTTCCAAAGGAATCGAGCTGTACTCGATCAGCAGCGCGCCTGACGGAACATACCGGAAATCGGTGATCTATAGACAGCAGGACGGCGCTTATGCCAAATGGCAGGAACCGTTCCGTTCATTCAGTGTATGGGAAGACGGCACCGTGCGGATCGGAGGGTCAGATGATCCCGAAGGCGGCTATGTATATGATCCCGAGCGGCAGTCCATCCTTCACAAAAATATCTATTCCCTCTCTCCTGACGGAAATTGGGGAATTTTAGAGCGTTCCCGCTACCTTTACGTTTCATCACCCGGGCTGTACAGCGACTATATCGCCAAGCTTAACGACTACTATTTGAAAAACATGAAGACTGGCGCCGTAAAGCTGTTCAAATCGACGCGGACAAGCTACCTGACGGCATGGGTAGACCGCCACACTTTGCTGGAATCCGGATACGACAGCAGGGCCAAGCAGAATATGATTACAGCTTACAATCCCGAAACGAACCAAAGAACAACGGTGCTGGCGGGCAGTATGTATGCCTTCAACAATGCCAGCTCCAAGCTGCTTTACGTGCAGAACGAGCCCCGCCGGCTGCTGCGGGTATACGATCTGAAGAAGGCTTCCTCCCATCTCCTGAAGGACGAAGCCGAGCGTTCTGCTATCTATCCGTCTGTGCTTTCCAAGCCAAAGCTCTCTCTTCCTGACGGCATTAGCCCCGACAATCTGCCCGTTGTCCCTGTTCCTGTTATTGAAGAATACGAATATACGGCGGGAATAAACGGGTTGAGCATCCCGGTATCCACGGTATTCGAGGTTAACGGCACCCGCTGGATTCCGGTGCGACCGCTCGCGAAAGCGCTTGGCTGGAAGGTAGATCTGCTGGACCAGCCGGCAGGTACCTATAAAGCGGCGAACTACCAATATACGATCTCCAAGGGAGCGGCAAAAATCGTCCTTACCCCTTCGAACAGCTTTAATACCGGAGGAAGGCTGTTCATGACTAAGGGTCAGCTGGGGTCGCTTGGGCTTGGATCGGTAAAGCTTGTTCCCCACATCGAATAAGTGCCGAATCAGCCGAATTCTATCACCTGTCCGGTGAAATCCGGCTGATGCAAAAGAACGCCCAAGCCAGCGGCAACAACCGGCTTGGGCGTTCTTTTTAGGTATAAGGTCTGGGGCGGGCCCCTGTTATACATACAATCCCGATTTTCAAACGTCCTTGTCTCTAACGAAGATGATAAAGTCGGTGTTCACTGGTTCCAGTCCTTCCATCCGCAAATAGGAAGAGATTTGTCCTCTGTGATAGCTTCCGTGAAGCGCAACATGCGTCAAAATATCCGAAACGGTAGTGTTGAACGCCGTTCCGGTGCTGTTGCGGTATGCAACCTCCGCGTTCAGCCCGGAATCGTCCAGCCTGTTCAGAAGCTCCCCATACCCAGCGGCGTTCTCCTTCGCTAGAGCAACACATTCCTCCAGACTTTGGGGAGACCACGGCGCCATCCCTTTAGTGTCTAGCCTATTGATGCGCATCAGCCATATCTTTTCCGCCGTCAGTATATGTCCAAGCAGTGTCAGCGGTTTCTCGGGTACCCGGTCCGCCTGGCGAAGAGCCGCTACGATTTTGTCGTCCGCCCAGCTTGCATGCCGGAAGAGCCGGCGGAAATAGTCCTTCAAGCTACCGTTCTGCTCGCTCATATTCCCGTCTCCTTTAAACTGAATAGCAGGCGGCGTTTATCCGGCTGCGGGTCTTTCATCACGGATGACGCCTCGTCGAAGATCAGCGTTGCCCGATCCGCTAGACTGTACTGCGGCCACTGGAGCCGGGCGGTATCCGGCTTACCGCTGTAGGCGAATGCGACCCATGCGCTCCGCATCCTACCCGACAGAGTCTTCATCGCGGGACTGACCGCAAGTCCCATCCGCCGCAAATGCGACAGGTTTCCGAACACATATGGAATCTCCGCGGTGTGTACCGCTTTGGAGAGCAGAGAATGGGCTTCCACTACCCAATCGAAACGGTACATCCATACCGGTCCGTGTTCAAGCAGGCTCTCCGCAAAGGCAACCGCGCTGCGCCAGAAGAACAGATCGGTCATAATACCGGCCTGTCCTTCACGGGTCGCGGGATAATGAGCGGCAAGCTCCGACAAATCGGGGACGCCAAGCGCCTGCTCAAGCGCCCTGAGCGACTGGCCGATTTCCGGAACCGGCGCCCCTTCGCGGAAGAAATAGTCCCCTTCGTGGCGGTTGGTTCCAATCAGCACGGGAATGCCTTGAGCCGAACCGTTCGAGACGGCGCGAACCGGCTCTTCCGGCAGCGTCAGCGGATCGATGACCGGCTGAAAAAACATGCCGGGAGATCCCCCGGTCAGCCGCTGTATCATTCGGCCCGCTGCCTGGGCAATCGTCTCGGCCGGAAGCGTCCGCAGCTTCCCGGCATCCTCCCGGCCGAGGCCCAGTTCGGCAAGCAGCTCCAGGACAATTCCCCATCCCTGGGCGGGCTTTAGCGTCTGCGACGCGCCGCTCTGCATGATCGCTCCAGCGAACAGTCCGCGGGCAGCAGGCATGGCCAGCAGAGCGGCGATGCTCATGCTCCCCGCCGATTCGCCGAACACCGTTACCCGCCGCGGGTCGCCCCCAAAGCCGCCAATATTGTCCCTTACCCATTCCAGCGCGGCGATCTGATCCAGCAGTCCCGCATTGGACGAGAAGGTGCCGCCAAGCGGCGATAAATGAAGAAACCCAAACGGTCCAAGCCTGTAATTGACCGATACGACAACCACGTTCCCGTCCAAGGCCAGAGCCGTTCCGTCAAACAGCGGCTGACTGCCCGCTCCCGTCAGAAACGTCCCTCCGTGAATCCATACCATGACGGGCAGTGATTCCGCCTCTAAAGGCGCCCATACATTCAAATACAGGCAATCCTCGTCATGGACGGGAGGTTCTCCGGGGAATCGGGTGCCTTTCCGGTCAGGCGGCTGGTGGCTTACCGGACCGAAATCGGAGGCGTCCCGCACCCCTTCCCAGCTCTCCGGAGGCAGGGGCGCGCAGAAACGGAGTTCTCCGACCGGCGGAGCGGCGAAAGGGACGCCGCGCCAGACGTTGACGCCATCTTTCCGAATGCCTCTCACCGTTCCATAAATCGTTGCTGCTTCAGGCTGTCTCACAAGCGTTCACCCTTTCGTCAGTGTGTTATGAGTGTTCTCCGTCATCCTCGCCGGACGAAGCATACAGTCCGGAACGGAAACGGAACCACTGAAAAATATGCGTCGCCACTACTTTCAGAACGGCGTAGCCGGGCACGGCCAGAACGATGCCGACAACGCCGAACATTTTGCCGAAGAAAACAATGGTGAAGATGATGGTAATCGGATGAACTTTAAGCGTTTTACCCATAATTTGCGGAGAGATGAATTTGCCTTCGATCAGCTGTACGGCTGTCCAGACAATGATCATCTTCGCCAGCATCAAAGGCGAGGTGACCAGCGCAACGATAAGCGCGGGCGTAATCGCAATGGCCGGGCCCAGATAAGGAACGACTGCAGTACAGGCGGCCACGATGGCCAGCACAAGCGAATATTCGAGCCCGATAATCAAGTAGCCGATATAGAGCAGCGCGCCGATGCAGCAGCTGACAATGATCTGACCGCGGATATAGGAAGAGATCTGCTGGTTCATCTCGGACAGGACCATCCGGGTCTGAGGCTTCAGCGCGGTGGGCACCAGACGCAAAATATAGTCGGGCAGCCGTTTCCCGTCCCGAAGGAGATAGAAGAGAATGAGCGGGGTTGTCACGATCCCCAGCACAATTTCGGTCAGCGCCCCGACAAAGTTGCCGACACCGTTTAGAGCGTTACGCAGGAACGAGGTCAGCCATGTCGTCACCCGGGTTGTCACCGTACCGAGCTCGGCCCCTGTATTCTGCTGCAGCTGATCCACCAGTTTGCTGCCCGTCAAATGGGCAAGTTCCTGCTGAATCTGTGAGCTGTACCGGGGAAAGTTGTCGATCAACCCCAGCAGCTGATCCCGGATTATCGGAATAACCGCTAGCAGAATGACGGTAATCACGCCGAGAATAAAAAGATACAGCACCACAATGCCGTAAGCGCGCTTCACCTTGCTCTTCTTCTCCAGCCGGTCCACCAGCGGATTCAGAAGGTAATAGGCGACGCCCGATAAAATCAGCGGCAGAGCCACCGTATGAAGCAGCACCGACAAAGGTCTGAAGACGAACGGAATTTTGGCGAATACGAGCACGTTGAGTCCGATTAGCAGCATCACAAGCAGAAAGACGACGAATTTATTGTTCAGAAAAAATTTGCGGAATTTTTCCGGCCAGATTTGCAACCTTTGCATCCTTCAGCCTCCCACTTTGCGAGTAATAAAGCGGCCGTAAGCTTTTTTAAAATATAAGAATTTATAAGCCGGGGCTAATCATTTTGACTTATATTTCTACGAGAAACGTACTTACGTCTTAAAAAGACGCCGTCAGGAGTTTCTTCTTGCTAGCATAGTCAACATGACTTGGGCAAGTCAAATTAGGCCGTCCCGTTCCTGAAAGAAACAGCCGATCATTGCTTGAACCGCACATCCGCGATTCTCCCCGCGCCTACAAAGCCGATGGATTGATATACTTTGTTGGAATCCGGATTTTTGGCATCAGCATAGAGCATCGGCGTTAAGCCGTCCCGCAAGCAGTAATCGGATAAGGCCGCCACGATGGCGCTTGCATATCCTTTTTTTCGGGCGCCGGGCACCGTATATACATCATTAATCCGGGCATGCCTGGCGGTGCGGTGGGCGATTCTCGCAATGGAGACGGTTTCGCCTCCTTCCTGCCAAAGATACAGCCCTCCCGTGCCGATCGCCGCCGTTGCCGCTTTATACACCTCGTTCGGTTGGGGCGAGACATTGAAGACTTCTTTGGAAAAAGCGGCCAAATACGCCGCGATCATTTCCGTATGCCGCGAGTTCGCGCGTTCAATGACTCCGCCGACATCCGAGGGAGACTTGACTTCAGGGCAGGCATATGCTTCCAGAATCATGTACGGCTCATGCTTAAACCCGCGGCTTTCCGCATAATAACGCGCAAAAGTCTCCGCGATCCTGTAATCGGCGGATACTCCGGGAAAATCATGCGGACGGACTTGTTCCGCCAGCTTCCGGAGCAATTCGTCCTCCCTTTCTTCCGAAAGTCCGGGAGCGACCCACAGCCAAGGATTAAATCCCGGGGTTTGGGCAAATATCAGCTCATTGCTGCAATTTTTAATCCGCAGGGCGTCCGGAGAACCGCAGATGAGATGCAGCAGATTAAATCGGATCTCGTCTTCCAGGAATAGACTTCCGTTCAGAACGGGATCCCGGTCGGTAAGCTTTAGGAACATCCAGTTCACCCCTATCTATTTCCTTTTTTATCCTTGCCTCTCGATCATAATCCCGCGCGCCGCAAAAAGAAATAACCCGCAGCGGCAAAACGGCCGGAGCGGGTAGGCAGGACGTGTCCAATTTCGGGTCAATTTACACTTTATCGGCTTTTCTTCCCTTTCTCTTCCCCTTTTTCCCCCGTTCGGTTGATGCTTTCATGCCTTCTTCCCCGAATGTATACATCCTATTTTCTTCGAGTTGCTCGCCCAGCAGCGTTTTTCTGACCAGAGTCTTGCCCAGCTTTGGCGACATTTCCCCGTACCAGACCCCTTCAGGATAGGCAATGACCACCGGAGCGTCGCCGCACCGTCCCATGCATCGGGTCTGTGTCGGATGTATCAAAGCTTCAGCCCCCTGCTTCTCAATCTCCTCTTCGATCGTCTCCAGAATATTTTCGCCTTTGCGCTTCTTGCAGCTGCTTCCCCCGCAGACAAGCAGATGACATTTCGTTCCTTCAAGATTCCATGTCGTCATAACCTTCACTCCTCTCTATAACGTTTATACCCGGTGGACAAGGGTAATTCAATGAATAACGGGATGGACATACGATATAATATATTCAGCATATGTCCGCCAATCTTGCGATGCAAGGAGGAATATTAATTATCATGAAAACCAAAATTATCTGCACCATCGGACCCGCTTCCGAATCGGTCGGAACGCTCAAGGAAATGATCTCCGCCGGGATGACGGTCGCCCGGCTGAACATGGCGCACGGGGAGCTGGAAGAGCATTCGGCCAGAATCCGCAATGTGAGGCAGGCCGCATCCGAACTGGGCACTTTTGTGCCAATTATGATGGATATCAAGGGACCCGAGGTGCGGATCGGGAAGTTGAAAGAAGAGTTTTGCACGCTGAAGGCCGGAGAGAAACTGATTTTGACGACCGAAGAAATCCTCGGCGACGCGCAGCGCATTTCCGTCAACTATCCCGACATGACTGCGGTCGTTAAGCCCGGGGACCGGATTTTGATCGACGACGGGCTGATCGACCTGACCGTGACGGTAGTGCAGGGCCATGACATCGAATGCCTGATTGTCAGCGGCGGGCTGCTCAAGCCGAGAAAAGGCGTCAATCTTCCCGGCATCCGGACGACTCTGCCCGGCGTCACCGAGCGGGACATCAAGCATATTCAATTCGGGTTGAAGGAAGGCATCGAAATGATCGCCGCCTCTTTCGTTCGCAAGGGCGACGACATCCGGGAAATCCGGGGCATTCTGAACGCAAGCGGAGCCGGTCATGTGCAAATTATTTCCAAAATCGAAAATCATGAAGGCATGACTAATCTGGATGATATTATTCTGGCATCGGACGGCATCATGGCGGCCCGGGGCGATCTTGGGGTCGAGGTTCCCATCGAAGATGTGCCGATGCTGCAAAAGGAAATGATCGACAAGTGCAACCGCGCCGGGAAGCCTGTCATTGTGGCGACCCATATGCTAGAGTCGATGCAGATCAATCCGCGGCCAACCCGCTCGGAGGTGAGCGACGTGGCGAACGCGGTGCTTCAAGGAGCCGACGTCGTCATGCTGTCGGGCGAATCGGCTGCGGGGAAATACCCCGTGCAGTCGGTGCGCACCATGGCGGCCGTAGCCGCAAAAGCCGAGACGATGATCAATTACAAAGACCGTTTTATCCAGGGCTTCGACTGGGAAAGCGAGAGCATTACCGAGGTTATCAGCCGCAGCGCCGTCAGCTCCTCGCTAATCCTGGGAGCGAAGGCGATTATCGCGGCAACCGAGAGCGGCTTCACCGCACGGATGATTTCCAAGCACCGGCCGCAGGCGCCGATTATCGCCGTTACGCCCCATCCGGAGGTGCTGCCCAAAATCTGCCTGTTCTCCGGCGTCGTCCCTGTCCTTGGCGATCCGGTATCCACGACCGACGAGATGTTCGAGTCATCGGTCCGGAATGCGATGAAGACGGGAGCGCTCACCACAGGCGACACCGTTGTGCTATGCGCGGGCATCCCGATCTGGAAGACGGGCACTACGAATCTGGTTAAAATACAGGAGGTCTAACCCGGGAATCCAAGACACCTGAAACGGCGTAATTGTTCCATCTCAGCCCACGTTCCTTATTTTAGAAAAGCAGCGGCAGACGGGAAATGAAATAACAACCTGCACTGCCGCTTGTTTTTATGTGATCAGGTCTTATTGGAGGAATTGATGGCTAAATCAAATGAAGATAACAAATTTGAACAACTGGTGTCCAGGATGGAGCCCGAAGGAAAGCTGCTCTCCAAACGGGAGATGGCAGGCGGAGTTTCGGCCCGGGTGACAGCGATTGAATTGCTGCTCGGCGACGGACGAATCACAAACAGGATCGTCCGCCGGCACGGCGAAGCCGATCTTAAGCGAAACCCGAAGATCGCGGCGGCCGAATTCAAGCTTTTGCAGATGATGCGATCCGAGGGTCTTCCAGTGCCGGGGCCTTATTATCTTGACGAGTCCTGCGAGATTTTTCCGGAGCCCTATTTAGTAATCGAGTATGTGCCAGGCGGGACGGACTTCACTCCCTCAAATATGAATTCCTACATTTTCCAGTTAGCGGCGAATCTGGCAGCTATTCATCGTGTGGATTGCTCACAACTCCACTTGCCCTTGCCTATACAAGAGGAAATTGCCGCCGAAATGCTGGTTCAGAGTTCTTTACATACTGACGAATCACTGAATGTAAGCAAGATCCGGGAAACGTTGAATGCGGTCTGGCCCCTAACCCGGACAAATAAAGTCGCCCTTCTGCATGGAGATTATTGGCCGGGAAATATTTTGTGGAATGACGGGAAGCTGGCAGCCATTATAGACTGGGAAGACGCGGCTTTGGGCGATCCTCTGACTGATCTTGGTAATGCCCGGCTGGAAATTCTCTTTCATTTTGGAAAAGACGCCATGAATGAGTTCACCCGGCAATATCGGTCCTTGATGACCGCAATCGATTACACAAATCTTCCTTACTGGGATTTATATGCCGCATTGCGTCTGTCCAAATTTCCCGATTGGGGGCTGGATAAAATTACCGAGGGCACTATGCGGGAAAGACATCGCTGGTTTGTCACCGAATCCTTACACAATATGAAATAATTATGCCGCTTGGGGGCAATCTCATATTGAAGGTTCCCGGCATATCCTTTATAATTCAGTACATTATAAGCCGCTATTATTTATGGCCTTCGAAAGGAACTGAAAAACGTCATGACAGAAAAGCTTAGAGCCGGTATCGTCGGCGGGACCGGCATGGTCGGCCAGCGCTTCATCGCTCTTTTGGAAAATCATCCGTGGTTTCAGGTTACGGCAATCGCCGCCAGCGCGAACTCTGCGGGCAAAACGTACGAAGAATCGGTGAAGGGCAGATGGAAGCTTTCTACCCCAATGCCCGAAAGTGTTAAACATATTCCCGTTCAGGACGCTTCGCACGTTGAGGAAGTAGCCTCCGGGGTCGACCTGATTTTTTGCGCCGTCGATATGAAGAAGAATGAGATTCAAGATCTCGAAGAGGCTTATGCCAAAGCGGGCGTTCCCGTTATTTCGAACAACTCCGCCCACCGCTGGACGCCGGACGTGCCGATGGTCGTTCCGGAGATCAATCCGGAGCATCTGGAGGTTATCGCCAGCCAGCGCAAGCGTCTAGGAACCGAAACCGGCTTCATCGCCGTTAAGCCCAACTGCTCCATTCAGAGCTATGTGCCGATGCTGTCCGCCCTGCGCGGCTTCAAGCCGACACAGGTCGTCGCCAGCACCTACCAGGCAATTTCCGGAGCGGGCAAGACCTTCACCGATTGGCCTGAAATGCTGGACAACGTCATTCCATATATCGGTGGAGAAGAAGAAAAGAGCGAGCAGGAACCGCTGCGCATCTGGGGAACCGTTGATAACGGGGAGATTGTAAAAGCATCCGCTCCGCATATCACCACTCAATGCATCCGCGTTCCGGTTACGGACGGCCATCTGGCTACCGTATTCGTCTCATTCGAGAACAAGCCTTCCAAAGAAGAAATTCTGGAAAGCTGGAAGAACTACAAGGGCCGGCCGCAGGAACTTGAGCTGCCGAGCGCGCCGAAACAGTTCATTACGTATTTTGAAGAAGACAACCGGCCGCAGACGAATCTGGACCGCGACATTGAGAACGGCATGGGCATCTCCGCCGGACGCCTGCGCGAAGATTCGCTGTACGACTTCAAATTCGTCGGCCTGTCCCACAATACGCTCAGAGGCGCCGCCGGCGGCGCTGTTCTGATCGCCGAGCTGCTGAAAGCCGAAGGATATATCACGAAGCGGTAAGGAACTCGTAACCGAATACGCACATCAAATGCCCGTTCCCTGTTTGCAGGAGACGGGCATTTTGCATTCGACAATAGTAGACTGGCACTTTTAATAAAATTGCTGCATTCCCAGGCAAGAAAATAAAGTTCAAGACTGCGGCTTATATTGAACGTTTTCCGGGAGCTTAATCTTAGCTGGATCATGGATCTTTCGTTTTACGGCCAGCTTTAACATGTTTAAGCTGGGCAACAATAATGACGCTAATGATTACCAGAAGGAACCACGAACTGATCTTACTGAAGCTAACCAGCTGCCAGGCTTGGTGTTGGTCAGGATATTTCCAAGCATTAAAATATGTAGCTATATTTTCGGCTAACCAGATAAAAAAACCTACAATGAAAAAAGCAAGTGTCAAGGGCATTCGAAAAGTAGTGGTCTGAACCCGATATATGATCCATGTTCTCCAAAAGACAATAAGCACAAGCGCCGTCAACCACCAACGAAAATCAGGAATAAAATGATGTGTGAAAAAGTTCAGATAGATGGCTCCTCCTAGTAATCCCGCAGAAGTAAGCCCCGGCCATCCGGTCATGTCCATCTTCAGTCTACGCCATACCTGACACATATAGCTTGCTACACTTGCATACATAAATCCGCTATAGAGCGGTACTCCAAGCAACTTCGTAAACCCAGGCTCAGGGTATGACCATGATCCCATCCATACCTTATATATTTCCAGCAGCAAACCAATAAGATGAAATATACAGATAACCTTAATTTCATCGAGTGTCTCGAGTCCACTGCGGTACATAAGGTACTGCACTGCAAGCAGGATAAGAAGAATGGCATCATAACGGTAAATGAAGGGCACCTCAATTACTCTAGAAAAAGCTAAAGTTCCAAAGATCGCAACAGGAAATATGCAGCTCATTGCCTGATGATAGCCAAAATGCAATAGTTGTATTATTGTTTTCAATGATGTTCCTCCTTGTCATGCCTGAGTGACTTCGAGGCCAGTCTAAAACTCTTTGGCTCTTTTCTAAAATATTGTTGCTTTATTGTTTTCCAAATAATACATAACCCCACCATTCGTTGGTGGGGTTATGCTCGGTTATTGATTTATCATTACTCACATTAACCGATAATGGTGCTGTCTTCGTCACTTTTGTATTCTAATACATCTCCAGGCTGACATTTTAAAGCTTTACAAATCGCCTCTAAAGTTGATAATCGAACCGCTTTTGCCTTTCCATTTTTCAATATAGAAAGGTTAGCCATTGTTATTCCAACCCTCTCCGAAAGTTCTGTTACGCTCATTTTTCTTTTAGCCAGCATCACATCAATATTGATTATAATCGCCATTGTCTTCACCTCAGACCGTCAAATCATTTTCTGATTTTATATCTATAGCCTCTTTTAAAAGCTTCTGGAGAACAGCAGCAAAAACGGCAATCACCATGGAGGCAAAAATTATGACCATTCCGATGACTATGATACCCGGGGCATCGTCTCTCTCCGCCATGAGATAGAAGAGCGGCATGCCTGCCACAAACAAGCCACTGATTGTGATTGCACAGTATTTTATATTCTTTAAAGCTCGTACAGATAATTCCGAGAAAGCTTTGTTCTTGTCAATATAGCTTAAAAGTTTAAATGCTTGATACAGAGCAAAATAAAAAGGTAACGCAGTTGCATACACATCGAATAAAACGAGATATTTGATATAAGTATAATCTGGATACAATTCTGCTGCATAATTCGCTATCTCCGGCACCCAAAATATGCACAAAGCAAGAACCGGGATTCCAATAAGAATAACAGCTGCCCTTAAAAAGAGTGTTGTTCCTCGTTCCATAAAAAGCCCCTCACTTATTATTAAATTTAATTTGACTTTATCACGAAACTTATCGTTTTACAATAAATAATTACTGATATTAAATGTATTATTGTTGTTATATTCTCATTACAAAGAAATGCTCTATAACTGAACAAACTGCCTGTTAGCTGAAAAAGGCCCCGTTCAATTGCGGAAGCCTCTTGATGGTTATTCAGCTATCGTTCTCCGTTAGATTAACGAGTTTTACTTTAGTATAATAATCATTTATTCAACATTTAGTTCATTCTTTGCGGTTTCAATAAGCAGATTATAAATAAGGCTTACGGCATCATTACGCTCGAAAGAACTCATGTTTCGAATATACAGTTCTTTCTTCTGCCAAGTCATATACACTAGCAATTAAGCTATCAGTATTCAGTTGTTCTTCATGTAGAACTTTACAGTAACCCTTGCTTTCAAAAGAACCCGCATTTAGAAGTTGATCTCCTCTACTCTGTTCCTTAGTAAGAGGAATCAGAATCATTGGTTTCTTTAAAGATAAAAACTCAAAAATTGAATTAGAACCAGCTCGTGAGATCACAAAATCGCACATGGCCAATATGTCCGGTAATTCTTCGTTTATGTATTCATATTGGCGGTAATCAGAATTAGAAATAGAAGAATCCAGATGTCCTTTTCCACAAAGATGAATGACTCTAAATCGCTTTGTCAATTGTGATAAGGATTCTCGAATCACATTATTGATTTTCCGTGCTCCTAAACTTCCCCCCATTATAAGTATGGTAGGCTTATTAATATTCGAAAACCCCACGAATGCCCGTCCTCGTTCGGCATTACCTTTGGTTAATTCATCTCTAAGAACGGGTCCTATGTAATGACATTTGTGATTGTTAAAGGCAGAGGCCGTTTCCAAAAAGGTGGTGCAAATCAGACTAGCAAACGGACTTGCGAGCTTATTGGCTAAGCCTGGAGTTAAATCAGATTCATGTATGATAACGGGAATCTTGTTCAACCAGGCTCCAATAACAACTGGTACAGAAACAAAGCCACCTTTTGAGAACACAATATTTGGCTTAAGCTTCTTTATAAGTTGATATGCTTGAAAAATCCCTTTCACAACTTTAAACGGATCCTTTACGTTCTGCCAATCTACATACCGCCTTAGCTTCCCTGTAGATATTGAATGGTATTTCACATTAAAGTTAGATGTGATTAGCTGCCTTTCAATACCGTCAACTGAACCAATATATTCGGTTACCCAGCCTGCACGGATGAATTCAGGCATCAATGCAATATTAACGGTTACATGCCCTGCAGAACCCCCGCCAGTGAAGATTATTTTTTTTATTTTAACCACCCACCGATGCTATTTTAATTCATTATACTCGATGCATCCTCTAAATATCTCAAGCGTTGTATTACGCTATTCTGCACGTTTACGCGGAAAAGGCAGCCGATAATGTCCCGTCAGAATTCCTGTAGAATGAATAATTTGGTCTTTGCACAAAAACGAGCGCCTCGGTACGATGGGGTTGCGCACGAGGTCATAGCCTCAAAAAGCCCATCCAGGAGGTCGCTCTACTATGAAGTTTAGATCGCAGGACAAGCAAAAGCTTACAATATTTCGATATACCCTTCTGTTCCATGCACGCGGATTCGTTGCCCGTCTTTTATCAGATTGGTAGCATTTTCTACCCCGACAACTGCTGGTAAGCCATATTCACGCGCGATAACTGCTCCATGGGTCATCAGTCCGCCAACTTCGGTGACTAGACCTTTTATGGATACAAATAATGGTGTCCAGCCAGGGTCAGTAAAAGAGGTGACTAATATATCTCCATCTTCTAGTTCAGCATCTTCCATGTTTAAGATAACACGTGCCCGTCCCTCTATAACTCCGGAAGAAACCGGCAGACCTACAATAGCTTCGGCGGGGAGATTTTCCCGTTTGTACACACCTGTAATGATTTCACCATCAGATGTGATTACACGTGGGGGAGTTAGTTTTTTATATAATTTGTACTCGTCTTTTCGATTGCTGATGATCTGGTAATCCAGTTTATTTGTGCGTACGACTTCGCGAAGTTCTTCAAAAGTGAGATAGTATATATCTTCTTTTTCATGAATAACGCCTGCTTGTACGAGTTGTTCGGCTTCTTTCAGTAAAGCCTGCTTATAAACGAAGTAGCGATTAACGATGCCGTATTTGGGATATTCCCGATAACCGATGAAATTCCGGATTAAGTCGATCATTCGTTTTGTTTCTTTGGCTTTTTGTTCGCCATCCGGTAATTGCTTCAATCGATCTAATAACTCTTGTTCTTTTCTCAAAGCCTCCTGTCGCCCTTGCTCAAATTTCCGATTGCCTGCATTAGGCTCAAAGTTTTTGATGTTACTGAGAATCATGGGGACAAGTGTAATTGGTTTTTCGCTCCAACGGGTTTTCGTAATATCGATTTCTCCGGCACATCGCATTCCGTATTTGTTAAGATAAGCAAAGATAGCTTCCCTAGTTTCCTGTCCACCATCAAACTTAATCAGTTCATTCAAAAAATGTTCATCTTTTACATGCTGTAAATAATCAATGACTTCCGGATAAGGACGGATCACATCTGCAACATTAAGTAGCTCCAGACCCATTTCCGAAGTGATATTGTTTGGTACAGATTGAGAAAGCGTGTCTGCTGCGTTTTTTTCATCTAACCACTCATTCATTTTTTCATTGATCCATGATGAAGCATTTATAGCAGCCATAAATACAGCCGAACTTTGTGGGTCAAATAAAATCTTCTTTAACTCTTGGATATCTTCTAAAATAAAATCAAATAGATCCGATCCTGATTTCGTTTGGATGTTTTGTTTTAACTCTTCTATCGATGCTTGACTACGCTTAATCAAATCAGAAACGATTGTCGGATCGTTCTCGAATTGTGCTTGAAATCCAGCAGGCGACATACCTTTATTGCTATTAATGGGATTCTGTTCTTTTTTATCATTTGGTAACAATTTTATAAAATCTCGATCTATTATGGTCATAAGTGCATCTTTTATAAGCGGATCGTGTTGTCCCATGTTTAATAAAATATCCCGGCCGACATGTGTAGCCAGCCTAGGTGCAACATCAACAAACAACCTCCCACCGGCTTTACGCATAGGTGCAGGAGTAATTAACAGGTAAAAAGACAATCCCAATGGTTTTATGGGATCTGTCATCATTTGTTGATGACCAACAGATAGATAGACGTGATTTTCTTGATCAACCGCTTCAGGGATCGGGTATAAAGTAGTGATCGGCCGACTCTGGACAATATAAAATGTATCATCAGCCAAACACCATTCGATATCTTGCGGGCAACCAAAATAAGCTTCGATCTGTCTTCCGATGAGTGCCAGTTGTAAAATTTGTTGTTCAGTAAGTGTCTGAGTCTGTTGCTGATCTGATTCGATCGACTTTGTCTCTGTTCCGCCTTCTTTTCGTCCATAGATAGCCAATTTTTTGGTTGCTATCCTCTTATCGACGATTTCCCCTTCCTGTACTTTATAAGAATCGGCAGATACCAAGCCGGAGACCAGCGCTTCTCCAAGTCCAAAACTGGCATCGATGGATAGCAACTTCCGGTTGGAAGTAATCGGATCAGCGGTAAATAATATCCCTGAAGCCTGTGGGGAAACCATCCTTTGAACGATAACGGATAAATAAACTTGACTGTGGTCAAATCCATTTTGCATACGGTAGATTACCGCGCGATCCGTAAATAGGGAAGCCCAACATTTGCTGATATGCTGCAAGATTGCTACTTTGCCGATGATATTTAAATAGGTGTCTTGTTGACCAGCAAAAGAGGCATGTGGTAAATCTTCAGCAGTCGCACTAGAACGCACTGCATAAGCATGTTCCTCGCCAAACTGGGAGAGATAGTGAGTAACTGCTTTCACAACATCGGAACAAATTTCCACTTCCATAATGATTTGTCGAATCTTCCTGCTGATTTCACCAATTTGATCTCGATCTTCTGCTTTTAGCATGGTTAGTTGATCCAACAAAACATGATACGTTTCGTTTTGTTCGATGGCTTGTTGATATCCCACTGTTGTAAGACAAAATCCTTCTGGTACTTGTATTCCTTCAATTTTTGATAATTCCCCTAAATTTAACCCTTTTCCGCCAACGAGCGAAAGCTGCGTTTTTTCCATTTCCTGAAAACTGAGAACCAAAGAACTCATTCAATATCTCTCCTAACCATTAAATTGAGAAAAAATATTTGACAAGAGTTTACCGGCATGGTACACTTAGAGTATAAGATGCAATAACTTTAATTATATAAATTGAGACGGTCGTGATCTGATTATATCATCGTGTCTGTTTGTGTGCAATATAAAGAACCTGGTGAAACTGTCCAGGTTCTTTTTTGATTTTCCACTACCATTAGTATCATCAAAAAACCTAGTTCAAGCCGACTCCGTCACTGCATAGTCACCATGCGGTTCTATGCAGCCTAAAGAAATCCTGAAGTTGCGTTGGGTTCTTACTGAACTAAACTGCCCTTTAGGTGAACAAAGGCAGCCAATCCATCTGATCGGCTGCCTTCGCATTTTTATTGATTTATTTATAAGCTGTAGCTTATTCTATCGTGTCCGTTAGGTTGAACGTTGAACTCTGAATTTTAAACTCACAAAACTCAGGCTGGAAAATCTGATTACCTTGGTAAAGGATATAGTCGCCATTTAACGTGAGAACAAATTTCTCATTTGATTGTAACAATAAAGTGACTTCAAAAGGTCCTCCTTTCGGAGCAGGTCCGTTGTATGGTTTGATATCTTCATTTTTTACTCTTTGTAGTATTCTAACGAGAAAACGAATCTCTTTGAATTCGAGCGTCCTATGATATCTAGGTCCCCATCGAACCTCTGCTGACTTGATTTCATTTGATGATAATCTAAACAAATGCATATTGGCATAATTCTGTGTATGGTATTTGTAACCCGGTAAAGCACTCTCGCCAGCAGCATTAGCCGTAGAACAGTTTGCTACAGATATAACAACAAATATAAGCAGGAACAGTGGCATACAGAAAACTTCCCTTCGAAGAATTTTAGGATAGTGTAATCTACATCAGGAAGTATTATTACGGTAACAAGCTGCCCTTTAGTTGATTCCGGATGATCGGGGCATCAAAATGTGAATTTCCCTTTTTCACTGCTACAAAACCGATCCGGCATCCGTCTTATAAGCGAAAGGGGGGACGGCGGCAACATGGAGGAAGGCGCACAGGTACCCGAGCTGTTCCAGTGCTTGTTCCGGGAGCATTACCCCGGGGTGGCGCGGAAGCTCTATGCATTGACCGGCGATTATGCGGCGGCGGAGGATTTGGCCCAAGAGGTATTCCTGCGGCTCTACCGGAGCCCTCCGGACCGGCTGGAGGCCGTCGGAGCTTGGCTGCACCGGGTGCTGACCCGGGTGGGCTACGATTATTTGAGACAACGGTCGTCGGGAAAGACGTTACTGGAAAAAGAAACCGCCCGCGTGGCGGCTTGGTCGGAAAGCGCCGCCCCTTCGGGAGAGACGGAAGTCATCCGCGAGTGGGAAAAAGACGTGGTCCGCCGGGTGCTGCAGAAGCTCTCGGACCGGGACCGGACCGCCCTTCTGCTTCGGGAGGAAGGGTACAGCTACGAGGAGATTGCCGTCCGGCTGGAGGTCAATCCAAAGATTGTCGGCACACTGCTGGCCCGGGCGGAGGCACGGCTGAAGAAGAAATACGGGCAGGAGGAGGAGCAGCACGATGGCGGACGGAGCGAAGCGGACCGGCGGTGAGCCGGTTTTTGATACGGACCGAGCCTGGAACCGGTTTGAGAGGCTGACGACCCAGGAGACGGTTCCGGCGTTCTGGAGGCAGGCTGAGGAAGGCCTGCGTTCGGATGAAACAAGGGTCGAGGCACGATTGGATGGAAATCAAGATAATCACGATAAGGATAAGGATGGTGCAGTTGAGATGAAACAGACGGAAGCATTCCGTGTTACAAAGGGGTCCTCGGCTGACCCAGCGATGGGGGCTGTAAGTGAGACAAGGGCTAACGGGGCGGACGGCGCCTGGCGGACGGAGAGACCGGCCAAGCGCAGGCTTCGGAGACTGACCGCCGGCGTTGCCGCAGCTGTCATGGCCATCGGCCTGTTCACCACCCCCCTGGGGGATCGGGCACTGGCCGCCATGCTGTATACGTTCCGCATCCAGCACATGGTCGGAGTCGGGATTTCAGCGGATGACATGGCGGGCATCTCCGGCCTTCTGGACCACGGTTCGCCCGAGGGAGACCGGAGCTTCAACCTGGCCCAATACGGCACCTTGACCCAGTCGGGTGGCGGAGAGGCCCGAACCATTACCTGGGGCGAAGCGGAAAAACGGATAGGCGCCTCCCTGCTCCAGCTGGGGAACTCCACCGCCCCCTCCTACCAGCCGGCTACTACGCTTACCTTCAACCTGAATGTGAAGGCGGTCAACCGGCTGCTCACCCGTTTGGGCAGCACTACCACCCTGCCCTCCGAAGCGGACGGCAAAGCCATCAGGCTGTATATCCCGGACGGCATCGCCACAGAGGGCACTTTGTCAGGCAAGCATGTGCGTCTGCTCCAATTCGGCAAGCCGGAGCTGACAGTGGAGAAAGGCATTGATGCGGCAACCGTCCGAGAGGCGGTACTGGGGCTGCCCGTGCTGCCGGACAGCCTGCGGACCAAGCTGGCCGCCATCGGCGATTGGCGGAGCACCCTGCCGGTTCCAGCCCACGATGGCGTGACCAGCAACCTCCGGCTCGGTGGACATGATGCGGTCATGACCGCGGACAGCGGGAATCGCTATTTGCTCTGGCTTGGTGGGGACCGGATCAGCCTTCTGAGCGGCGATACGAAGGATTTCCCTACGGAATCCGCCTTCCAGCAGGCCGCGGAGGAGCTTGTCCAACCATGATGATGATTGACACAGCAGAATTGACCAAGACCTACAACGGCCGCGGCGGCTGCCGCGGCATCACCCTGCAGGTGCCGGAGGGCTGCATCTTCGGCCTGCTGGGACCGAACGGTGCCGGCAAAAGCACCTTCGTCAAAATGCTGGCCGGCCTCCACCGCCCCGACTCCGGGCGGGCCACCGTACTGGGGCAGCCCCTGGGCCGGCCGGAGGCACGGCGCAAGCTCGGGTATTTGCCCGAGCTGTTCCGCTTTCAGGATTGGCTGACCCCGGCGGAGGTGCTCCGCTTCCATGGTCAGCTGGGGGGGCTGCGCCCGCAGGAAACACGGGCGCCCGCCTTCCGTAGCCGGGTCCGGGACACCCTGGAGCTGGTCGGCCTCTCCGATGCCGCAGACCGCCGGGTCGGCGGCTTCTCCAAGGGAATGCAGCAGCGTCTCGGCCTGGCTGCCGCACTGCTCCTGGATCCCGAGCTGGTGATCCTGGACGAACCCGCTTCGGCCCTGGACCCCGTCGGCCGCTACGAGATCCGCAGCCTGCTGAAACGGCTCCGGGGCAGGGGCGTGACGATTTTCCTCAATACCCATCTGCTCGAGGATGTGGAGGAGCTGTGCGATGAAGCCGCCTTCCTGTACGGAGGCGAGCTGCTGGCGTCGGGTCCGCTGCACAAGCTGCTCAGCAGCACCGATGATAGCGGAAACAGCGGTGCCAACTGGCGCTTCCGGCTCGGCGGCTGGCTCTCGGAGACTTGGGCGGAGCTAACCGACGCGGTCGGCGGCTCCCTCTCCTCCCAACTGCGCCTGGTCGAGGCCGATGAAGACGGCAACGCTCTCCTGACCGCCCGCGTTACGGACCGGGAACAGGCCGGCTACCTGTGTTCCCAGTTCATCCGGAGCGGCCTGACGCTCTACGAATCCGGCCCCGAGCCGAACAGTCTGGAGGCCTGGTTCCTTCGGATGGCCGGGTCCCGCCAGGGAGGTGGCCCGCAATGACCATGTATATTTCTGCCACCTTCAAGGAGCTGACCCGAAAGAGAGTGTTCCTGGTCACGCTAATTCTGACCTTCATCTTTCTGATCCTGTTCGCCTTCGGGGTCCGGGAGCTGACCGGCATGACCGGACAGAACCAGGTCTCCCCCGCCGAACGATTGATGAACAGCATGGTGCTGATGGTGCTCGGGCTTTTTTTCTCGCAATTCCTGGCGGCCTTCTTCGTTCTCTTCTCAACCATGGGAACCGTCACGGGCGAGCAGGAGAACGGCCTGCTGCTGGCTGTGGCCGCCCGCCCCATCCCCCGCTGGAAGCTGTATCTGGCCAAATGGCTGGGCCACGCCGTCTGGATCACCGTTTACAGCACAGCCCTGTTCGTTTCCGTGGTCTGGACCATCCACATCCAGGCCGGATTTCCCGTACTGGCGGATGAGATGCTGAGAGGCTTAGGGCTGTTCCTCTGGATGCCGCTCCTTCTTCTCACGATTACCATGCTGGGTTCTGTCTATCTGCCGATGCTGGGGAACGGAATCTGCTCCGCCCTGCTGTACGGATTTGCCCTCTTCAGCGGGCTGGTTGAAGGGGTGTCGAGCTATGGAGGGCCCCATCCCACGTTGGAAAAATTCTTCCTTCTGACCGGGCTGCTCCTGCCCACGGACTCGGTCTACCGAAGAAGCCTCTACGAGCTAATGGGGGGAGCGGATTGGGCCGGAGTGGCGATATCTGACATGGGGCCTTTTTCCATAGCGAGTGTTCCTTCGAATGCCTTCCTCCTGTATACGGCGGGGTATGCGGCGGTTCTGCTCTTGCTGGGGTGCCGGGCGTTCAGCCGGAAGGATCTGTAGCGCTTTGACCCTACCGGTGGGCGATGCCCTGGAGCAGTGGGCCCAAACCGCGTCTGTCTAATGGAGAGGGTCGCGGACGGCGGGGATCATACGGGCGGCCCGCGGTCGTACTTGACCTTGACCTCGGGGTACATGAACTACTCGGACGGCGTATTGCCGCCCAAGTGGAAATCATTGAAAGTTTTTAGACTAACATTGAAAAAAGAGACAGCGGCAGCCTAAGACGAGAAAATAAAGTCCGAGACTGCCGCTGCGCTATTTCACTAAAGTTTTCCGTACCGATATACCAGTTTATATGCCGATATATCAAAAGGACTCAAAATCAACCTGAGAAAACTTCCATAAATAACCTAACTATTCGATAATCAATTTTTCGTTTGATTTAATTCGTTTGATTTAATTCGTTTGATTTAATAATGTTGACTTTGTTTATTTTATTTTTAATATCTGTACTATCCTCCCGTTAACCTAATCCCCATGGTATTAAGTTTGCATTTTTTATCATAATTCAGGGAAACTTAACAAGAAAAAATAATGGGGTATTAGACATGAAAAAAAAACTAAGAATTGCCCCTTTTCTATTGTCACTGATTCTAATCATATATCCTCTGGAATCAAAAGCATATCCGGAAATTCACAATCCTAAGCAAGATTCTACAGAACTCCAATTGCAAGACATGCTTATGCTCTTACTAAGCCCAGCGATTCAAGACGCAGTCAACAAGTATTACTTAAAATATTTAAAGGAGCCGCCCTTGGTTTATCCGTATCAAATAGATGTGATTCAGATCGAAAGAAAAAATGGATTTCGGGGTTTCTCGTTTTTATTAACGGTGGAAGTGATGCCTGTTGTAGGACCACATATTTCAGTAGGTATGGATCGTATTACGTTTGAAATATCTGCGGGACCTACCGTTAAGTTAATAAAATATAACCACATAAAAGACTTTGAGCTGCCACCCAATTGGAAGAATATCCTACGTGGAGTTCCTTAAATCTCACTGCCCTTAGAGTCGCCATACTCACTTTAATTCATTAATAAAACCTCCCATTAGAGCTAATAAATCTAATTTGCTTCTAATGGAAGGTTTTAATCTGACTGAATTCAACTAGCCTGATGGACGAACTTCCAACGCTACTGTCCGTTGTCCGTTCGTCCTCCTTTAAGAGCCGCTTTCTACAAAATTCAATTGAACCCGCCGTTTACGCGAATCGTCTGTCCTGTTATCCAACGAGCTTAGTCGCTGACGAGCAACTCGATCGCATTCGCGATGTCCTCCGGCTCGCCAAGTCGTCCAAACGCGTTCATTCGGCTGTACGAATCAATCAACTCCTGTGATTTGCCGTTCAAGATACTCCTGTTCTTCCTCGGTTAACTCCAGTTTCGTCTTTTTACCCAATCACCGCATCTACTGAATGAATCCTGCCCACTAGCTCAATAGCATATATCCAGTCCACATTTACTGAGTCTACAACACTACTTTCGAGTCAAAAACTTTATTTTCAGTTGATACGTAAAACAGCGGATTGCTCTATAACAGTCCCGGAATTTCATCCTTGTGGCTGGCGGGTTCTCTCGGGCCCGCTTGCACTTGCCCTTCCCCGGCAAATCGAAGAGCCCCAAGCGGATGCTTGGGGCTAGACGGCTGTGGCTTCTTGTCGGCTGTACTTTAATATTTCGAGACCAGATTATACAGCGCCTGCGCGGACTCCGCGCGGGTCGTATTTGCTTTCGGCATGAACCGGCCGCCGTCCTTGCCTTTCAAGAGACCGAGCGAAACGGCTGCGGCCACATCGTTCTGCGCCCAACTACTGATGCCGGAAGCGTCGATAAACGAAGCTTTTGCCGAACTACCTGCCGCTTTACCCGTCTTCACACGATAGGCCCGGATGATCATGGACGCCATCTCTTCGCGAGTAATTCGCTGCTGCGGGTTGAAGGCTCCGGCGTTCCCGCCCTTCACTATTCCGCTTTCGTAAGCGGCCGCTATGGAATCGGCGTACCATTCCTTGCCGGTCACATCGGCGAATGGCGCTTTCCCCTTCGCGGTCAGACCCAGCGAACGGACGAGCATTGCCGCGAACTCCCCGCGAGTGACCGGCTGGTTCGGGGCAAAGGCGCCGCCGCTTATGCCGTTCACAATATGCTTGGCGCTCAGTACGGAAACAGCCCGATTCGCCCAATGTCCTGCGGGAACATCGGCATAAATCTTCATGTACTCCATTGCGGCATAACGGCTGAAGTGGGTCACCTTCGCTTTGAGAAGGCCGCTGTCCCACTCTCCTCCAATATACTCTGCGATCCCGACATTATTCAGAAAGTAAATGCCGGTAAGCTGCGGATCGGCTTTTGCGTCCGTGTGGAAGACAAGTTCCACCGGTTTCGGGAAGGCGGACAGGCTCACCGCTTTTCCGTCTTTCGTTACCACCTGAAGGGCGAAATCGTACACTTCGCTTGCCAAGCCCAGAACGGTGCCGGAAGGGAGAGAAAGCTGCTTGATCGCCGCCTCTTTGGAGGCTGGGTCCAGCTTGCTCATGTTCAGCGCAATATGTGCTCCGTTCAGTTGCTCCGCCGGAAGGAGAGCGGCCAGGGATTTCAGCACCTCCGCCGGAATCGTAAGCGACACTTGTTCTCCCTTAATTTCAATGCGGTCAACTCCCCCGGCCGACCCGGATTGAACAGGAAGCAGGAGCTGCTGAACGTTACGATCCAGCGCAATCGACACGGCGCCGCTGCTGTCCGGTTTCAACTGATCCGCCGTTACCGTTTGGGTTCCGGACGTTGGGGTTTGACCGGTTCCAGCAGTGCCTGTGCCATTGCTTCCATTGCCCGTGTTGCCGTTGCCGCCGCTTTCGCCCGGACTGCTTTGCGGAACCACCTGGACATCAAAGCTCAGAAACAGTCCTTCGTAACGGACTGAAATGGTAGCTGTACCCGGCGAAAGAGCTCTAACCAAACCGCCTGCTTCTACGCTTGCAATCTGCGGATGGCTCGACTCGAACGTTGAACGCGAAGCTACATCAATCTTACTGTCATCACTGTATACGGCGACAACTACGGTATTCCACGTATCGCCTACCGTCAGGCTGGAAGCCGGCTTGCCGACGATTAAGAACTTCGGCTTGTTCGTGTCCGTGCTATCCGGTTTCTTAACCACCTGCACCATAAACGACTTCGATAGTCCGCCGTAACGGACGGTAATGACCGCGCTGCCTTCCGATACCGCCGTAACGACGCCTTGGCCGTTAACACGGGCGATCTCCGGCTGCGCCGACTCAAACGCCGCTTGCGACGTTATGTCAGCTGTGCTGTTGTCACTGTACAGCGCCTGAACGGACGTGTTCCAAGTATCGCCCACTGTCAGGCTTGTAGCTGGAGCGTCGGCAGTCAGTCCGGTCAGCGTCGGCTGCGTCGTCCCGCCGCCGCTGCCGTTATCACCGCCGGACCGTGTGACGGTAATCGTCAGCGTTTTGGTAGCTTGACCGGCGCGTCCCTTATCTGTATACCAAGGCAGGGCCAGAGTTTCAGCTGTCGGCTCAATATGAAGCACGAACTTGTTCACGCCCGGCGCTAGCGGAATATTGCTTAAAAGGACATTGCCGTAAGCGTCCATTGCGCCGTCCGGGATCGGCTGCCCGTTGATCGTAAAGGCTACGCCGTAAGGCACGAAAGCCTTCAGATTCATAACGCTGTCATTCGTTGTATACTCAATGTCCGTACCATATGAAGTCCGGGGCAGCGTGACGATCATTGGCATATCGACCCAGCGCAGCACATAATCGTCGATGACCTGCTTGCTGCCACCCTGATTGGCAATCGTCAGCTTCATATTGGTGTCGGTAGAGCTGTACGCCCAGTTGCCCATATCCGTCGTGTCATTGGCATCACGCGTGTGGCTCGTGAACGCTTCGGTCTCCCATGTGCCGCGGGTATATTTGTACTGGATTGATTTGCCCGCCATCATCTTGAAATTGTATTCGACCACACTTCTGTCGGTAGCGCCACTTGGCACCTTCATAGTTGTCGAACCGGCATTCCATCCGTTAAAATCGCCCGCGATATTAATGCTGTCCGTACTCGGTGTATAATCCGGCAGATGCAGGCGAAGCGTTACATCGACCATGACTACCTTCGGCGTGACCGTCTGTTCCTCTGAGTAAGACCGGTTATAAGCGATGTCATAGGCCGCAACTTTGTACGTATAGGCCGTATCATTGCTGACTGTGTAATCTTTATAATCGCGAACGCTCTTATCTAAAGAGGCGATGAGCTTGTAATCCGGTCCGTCTCCCTTGCGGTATATTTCGATGCCTTCGGCATCCGCCGCGTCAAGGGTCCAGGTCAAATGCGTCAAATTGGATTCAACCGGAATATCCTCCAGGACCGGCGGCGAAGGCGGATCCGTATCGACAGGGTCGGAGGATACGGTCACCGTTTCAGGTGCGGAGGATACAAAGCTTTCCCCGTTATCGGTGGACACCTGAGCCAGATACGTATACCCGTCGGCCATGGTCGGCTCGAATACCGCCCAGTAAATTTTGGACCCGTTCAGAACGTTATCCGTTTTATACCGGAGCTTCGTCTCCAAAGCCTGATCCGGCGAGCCAGAGCTAGGATAATAGATCAGCTTGGCGATGACACCCGGCGGTTCTGTATAGACATTGGAAGGCACATCCGTCAATCCGGGAATTTTGATCTCCGCCTGGATTTCATAGGTGGCCTTGCCGACACCGACCGTCATATCCGTCGCTTTCTGCACGATCGTTACCGAATCAATAACAAAAGCCGGTGTTGCCGAAGCCATGTCGCACGGTTCACTCTCATTTGCACCCGTTTTTGCCGTCACCGTGTAATAGTACTTGTTGCCGTTCGTTACGCTGCTGTCGGTAAAGCTAAGCGTACTGCTCTCGCCCGCCTTCTGCAGATCGCCTCCTTCAATCGCGGCCCGGTAGATAACATAGCTGTCGGCGCCGTCCGCGGCGTTCCAGGACAGGGTGACACTGCCGTCTCCGCCGACAGCCTGAAGTCCCGTAACCCGGGGCACAACGGACAACTCGCTCGTTGACAGCAGCATCATGCCGGAGAGCGCCGGGAGGGTCAGGCTGATTTTGCCGCCAGCCACTGTTCCTTCCGCGCCGCTTCCCAATTGGTCCGCAAGCGTCAATCCGTCCGGCAGAAACCCGCCTACATCGGCATTCACCGTTTGGCTGCCGCTGCCGCGGTTGATGGCTACCAGCCCGCCTTTGGTATCGTTTTTGCGGGCGTAGACAATAACATCCCCACTTGCATAGGCCACCTTCAGATCACCGGTACGGAAGACTTCATTGTCATTCCGAACCTTTGCCGCCGTCTGATACGTATTGAACAGCTCCGCATATTTACCCGAGGCGCTGTAGCCGCCGCTGCTGCCTGCAATAATTCTCTCCCAAGGAAAAGCGCGTCTGGAGTCAGGGTCCTTCGTACCCGTCACACCGACTTCATCCCCGTAGTAAATGGTTGGAGCGCCGGGATACCCCATTTGCAGAATCGCCGTCAGCGCCTGCAGTTTGAGTGAATGATCCTTAGCTTCATCCGCGATTTTCAAATGCTCCTCTTCATAATCGGGATAATCATATTTGGTAATCGAACGAGTGGTGTCATGCGAATCCACCAGATTCAGCATCACCTGCCAGGCTTCCTTCGGGTAATCCTCCCGGATGGATTCCAGCGACTGGTTCAAGGTATCCGCATTTCCGGAAATCATATAGCTCTGGACCGCTCCGCGGAAACGGTAGTTCATCACCGAATCGAACTGGTCGCCCAGCAGGTAACGTGTAGCCACGCCCCATTCTTCGCCCAAAATAACCGGGTCCTCGATTGGATTTCCGTTTGCGTCGGTTTTGCCTTCCACGGATTTGACCGCTTCGCGGAATTTCCGCCACGTTCCACTCGATACGTCGGGAGCCACGTCAAGCCGCCAGCCGCTTGCGCCCATCCACATCCATCTCTGCGAGTTGGTGGATTCCATCGCCTTCTGCGCGTCGGCTTCGCTAAGTCCGGCAAGATCATGCCCGATGACCGATTCCCGGTAGCCGATGTTGTTCCATTCGTTCTGCCCCTCAATCGCCTCCGAATCCGCAGGGAAAAAGTCCGTTGCCGCCGTCTGCGGATCTTTCGCATCCATCGCCGGCAGGGAGTCATACCCCCACCAGGCGTCGTACTTATAATGCTTGTTGTCATCGTCGCGGTTCTTGATCTTTTCGTTCGAAACGGTGAACCAGGACGTGTACGTAAAATCTTCGGGATATTTGTAATTAGTGCCTGTCAGCGGATTGATTTTGCCCGTAAACTCTGCGCGCACCGCCGCTTCCGCGTCCGTTTGGGATATTTTGTCCGCGTTCATTTTGTCATAGACTTTGGACCAGTATTCGTAGGCCCCGATCTCGGGATATTTACCATACCGGTCAAAATAAATCGAGTCGTCTCCGACATGGTTGAACACGCCGTCGTTAATGATATGCATTCCCTGTTCGCGGGCCACTTTGGCAAAAGCCTGGTAAACCCGGTCGGATTCCGCCCGCGTGGCGGTGTAATCGAGTCCGGATGACGGATCGCCAGGGGTATTATATACCGGCTCGCCAAACATCGGATCAAGGTGCTCGTAATCGGTGGCGTCGTATTTATGGTTGGAAGCCGCCCAGGTTACGGGATTGAGATACAAGGTGGTAATGCCCAGCGATTTCAGATAGCCGAGCTTATCCTGTATGCCCTTGATATCGCCGCCGTAAAATTCATTGGTCCATGCTCCGTCCGTCTTGGCATCCGGATAATAGGGTTTGTTCTCGGGGGTGCTGCGGTCGGGGTTCTCGGGCGCATCGCCCCATGTTCCCCACACCTGATCCGGAGTCGGATCATCCGTTACCCCGCCGTCAAAATACTGCAGCTTCTGTCCGCCTTTATCCGTTGCAAATTCATCCGAACTCGCGCCGCGATATCCATCCTCCGTCTTGGCGCGGTTGTTGCTCTTGTCCCCGTCAAAGAAACGGTCCGGAAAAATCTGATAAACGACCGCATTCTTCATCCAGTCCGGGGTCTTGAAGTCCGGATCGTATACCGTCAGGTCATAAGGCACCGCGCCTTCGTCGCTTACGCTGCCGCTTCCGCCTCTGGAGGTGTCGTCGCCGTATTCGACTTTGGCCGCTCCGTCCACCAGAATGAATTTATAGCCCCAGATACCGATTTTGGAGAACTGGCTTCCCGGGATGGTCACTTCAAAATAATCCTTGTTATTCACCGAAGTCACCCGGTTCATCGTGAAATCTTTGGATAGTGAATCCGGGTTCGTCAGTTCGACCTTCGCGAGCTGTACGTCGCCCTGCAGGGCGGCAATGCGCAGCGTCACATCCTCCCGGCCCGCCTTGATCGCTCCAAAAGGCTTCTTGTAGGTGATCGAACGGCTGTCGAACAGGATGGAGCCTTTATCGATTTTGCCGTCAAAGCTGGAGCTCTTCGGAACATAATTATGGGTGAGATTTTTGCTGCCGGAACTGTAATCGATTGAAAAAGTAACATTGGCCGGATCAAGCACATTGATCGCCAGATTCTGACCGTTATCTCCGTAATTTTCATCGCGGTTCCAGTCCGTGCCAAAAATGACCTTCGCCTGATAGCTTCCAACCGGAAGGGTACGCTGGATCTTATAGATCGTATTATCGAAGTTGTAATCGACGAAAAACTGCTGGCTTCCTCCCGGCGACCATTCCGCTTCCCCGAAGAGAGGCTGCAGATCTCCGACCAGTCTGGGCCATTGGGCGGCCGGCAGAACCGGCGTGTACTGTTGGATGCCCTGCAAGTTCGGCAGACTGATCCGCGCCTGGTTTAGGTCTTCATTTATGTAGAAATTCACCTTGGCGGAAGCGCTCAAATCAAAGGCAAAGTTATTTCCCGCGTTGTCAAATCCGGTCCAAGTGCCCGATCTGACTAGCTTGAACTCGTAATGCCCGGCCGGAAGCACGATGGAATACGCATAAAAGCCCCCTACCAGATGCTTCATCTGCATTTCTTCGTTGCTGTTGTTCCAATCCTTGATGCCGACAACGATCCATTTGGTCGACCCGCCCGGCTGATCGATCAGAGGCTCCGCGATCGGCACCTCCGGATCGGCGTTCGCAGCCGCCGGAAGCAAGCCCGAAACTAACTGCAGAACCATAATGATAGCGGTTACAATAGACAGCCAGCGCCAGCGTTTTTTTCCATACCACGTTGACATAAAGCTCATACCACCTCCGCAAATTATAATTCAAACATTGTGCTAACGTTTGCACAAAGCCCATAAAAAAACCGCTGCCCTCTTTAGATCATCAAACTCAAGTTCATTCCATCCCTTTGAGTCGTTTTCCAAATTTAACAGCAGATCGCTTTTGCGAACGTTTGCAGATCAATGCCTACTCGATCATATCATAACAGCAAATTGATGTAAACGCTTTAATTGGGTATCTCAGGAAATTCCCCTGAGGAATAAGCTTTAAAAGACTGCGTCACCCTTGCAAGGACAGCGCAGCCTTTATCATAGACAAGCCCTGTCCTGCGCCTGCTTCATTATTCCAGGGAACCCAGCGCCTTGTTCTTCTCCTTGAAGCGTTCGTTATGCGACGAGACATAGGCTGCCTTCGGAGCCTCCGGATCAATATACAGCTTGGCGCTGTTCAGGGCCAATACCGCGTCCGTAAAGGCGCCGGCAATCAGCCTTACCTTGCTGCCGTAACTCACGAAGTCTCCGGCCGCGAACACGCCCGGCAAATTCGTCTCCAGCTTCTCGCTGACATTGACGTTCCACTCCCCCATATCGAGCCCCCAGTCTCTCATAGATCCGAAATCGGATCTCATTCCATGATTGACGATGACAGCATCCACCGCAAACCGTTCGGTTTCTCCGGTATCCGCATGACGGATTGTAACTTCCTCAATGCGTGCTCCGCCGCTGCTGTGCAGCTGGCATACCGTGAAAGGCGTGCGCACATGAACCGAGGACGCCTTCATCAGCGCAATATTTTTCTCATGTCCGCCGAACTCCTCGCGCCGGTGCACAACGGTAACCCTTTCCGCGACGGGCTCCAGCGCGTTCGCCCAGTCCACCGCAGAGTCGCCGCCGCCGGATATCAGCACATGCTTGCCCAGAAATGGCTCCAACTCCTGAACGGTATAATGCAGATTCGTTATTTCATACCGGTCCGCGCCATCGATCTCCAGCTTGGCCATTTTAAGAATACCGTAGCCGATTGCCAGAATGACGGTACGTGTCCAGTGTTTATTGCCCGAGGCGGTGGTCAGCATATAGGTTCCGTCTTCTTGACGGTCCATGGAGACAACCTGCTCCTCCAGCACAATCGTCGGGTCGAAAGTAAGCGCCTGCCGCTTAAGCTGGTCGATTAACTTCCGGCATAGTATAGGCGTTACCCCTCCCACGTCCCAAATGACTTTTTCCGGATAAATCAGCATTTTTCCGCCCAGTTCTTGATTGGCGTCGATCAGTTTGGTCTTCAAATCCCGCATGCCGCTGTAAAAAGTTGTATACATTCCGGCGGGGCCTCCGCCGATTATCGTCACATCAAATAATTCCGGTTGATCGCTCATTCTTCTCCTCCAGATCGGACGTTTATATAGATACCTCTTTATTTATGAAATTGATAATCATTATCATTTGAATTGTATCTGATTTGGCTTCCTTTGGCAACATAAAAAGCCCGGGCGCTCAGGCCCGGACTTGACTGGTTAAAGTATGTACCTCTCGAAGCTAGTTCCGCCGAATTACTCAGCCGGAGGCGTAAATGTCCGGGCCGCAAACTCGGCGTCCATCATATAGAAAGCATTGCTGTCGTTCTCGATCCGTTTCAGCTTTTGGATAATGCTGCTGAACAGCGCCTCTTCCTCGACCTGCTCGTCAATGAACCATTTAAGGAAGTAAATCGTGGCATGCTCACGCGTGTCAAGCGCCAGATCGGCCAGATGATAGAATTTGCTGGTGTTCTTCTGTTCATGGGCGTAGCTTGCCTCAAAAGCTTCCAGAACGGAAGCATACTCATTCTTCGGCTCCGGCAGTGCCGCCAGGGTAGCCCGCTGATCCCGGTCGTTAAGGAATTTGTAGATCTTCATCGCATGGAAACGTTCCTCTTCCGCCTGAATCAGAAAAAAGTTCGCGAACCCGTCCAAACTTTCGCCCGAACAATACGCCGCCATCGCCAAGTAGACATGTGCGGAATAAAACTCGAAATTCATTTGCTCGTTTAACGCTTTTGTCAATTCCTCTTGCATGTAACTTCACTCCATCCTTAATGATTTTTCTTCCATCATACCATGAAGTTTGTCCTCAAGGCATGACATGAGATGAAAAACGTGGCGAATAGTAGAAAAGTTTGGATTCATCATATTATGATCTTTTTGAACGGAAAACCGACTCGGTTAAAGATTTAAGGGTTCCTTTCTAGCGTCTGTACACAAACTGTACAATCCATAAAAAAGCAGTACAATTGAACCTAATAAGATGCAGATACGAAACAAGCGATGAAACTGCTTATTTTGAAAACACAATATTATGATGATGAAGAGGGGTGTTCCTTGATGACAAATAGTAGAATGAATCCTAAGGTTGATGAATTTTTGAGTAAAGCCAAAAAGTGGCAGGAAGAATTTGAGAAATTGAGAATGATCATTCTTGACTGTGAGCTGACTGAAGAATTGAAGTGGATGCATCCTTGTTACACGTTTGAGAAAAAAAACATAGTTTTAATCCATGGATTTAAAGAATATTGTGCGCTTCTGTTTCACAAAGGTGCTTTGTTAAAGGATGCCCATGGGATTCTAATCCAACAAACGGAGAATGTACAGGCGGCGCGCCAGATTCGGTTCACCAATGTTCAAGAAATAGTTGAAATGGAAACCATCTTGAAAGCCTATATTTATGAAGCCATTGAAGTTGAAAAAGCCGGTTTGGAAGTGAATTTTAAAAAGAATACAGAATTCAACATTCCTGAAGAATTTCAAAATAAATTCGATGAAATCCCTGCCTTGAAAACTGCTTTTGAAGCATTGACGCCCGGACGGCAAAGAGCATACATTCTTTATTTTTCTGAACCCAAACAATCTAAAACTCGAGAGTCAAGGGTTGAAAAATATATGCAGAAAATTCTGGGTGGAAAAGGATTAAATGATTAGGCGTACTCTCTGCTGGGATTCTCCACATACTATGAAAAACATTAAACCCGTAAAAGGCAGCCATTCGGCTCCTTTTTACGGGTTGTTTAATTGCTATGCGGTCCGATGGATCATACGTCTCGACCTTGGGAGCGTCGGTTTCACTGCGCAATCTGCTCCTTGATGTTCTGCAAAATCTTCTTCTCCAGCCGCGACACCTGGACCTGGGAAATGCCGAGGCGGCTCGCAACCTCGGACTGGGTCTGGTCGCGGTAGTAGCGCAGGTAGACGATCAGCCGTTCACGTTCGGTCAGGGAGCCGATCGCCTCGTTGAGCGCGAGCTTGTCGAACCAGCGCTCCTGGGACTCGTCCGCAATCTGGTCGATCAGGGTGATCGGATCGCCGTCGTTCTCGAACACGGTCTCGTGGATCGAGGTCGGCGGCTTGTTCGCCTCCTGGGCGAAGACGATTTCTTCGGGCGTGACGCCCAGCGCCTCCGCCACCTCGCCGATGGTCGGCAGACGGTCGAGCGTTTTAGACATCTCGTCCTTCATTTTGCGCACCTTGTTGGCCATTTCTTTAAGCGAACGGCTGACCTTCAGGGTGCCGTCATCGCGCAGGAAACGCTGGATTTCGCCGATAATCATCGGCACGGCATAGGTGGAGAACTTGACGTCATAGCTTAGATCGAACTTGTCCACGGACTTCAGCAGACCGATACAGCCGATCTGGAACAGGTCGTCAGGCTCATACCCCCGGTTCATAAACCGCTGCACCACCGACCAGACCAGCCGGATATTGCAGCCTACCAGCGTGTCGCGGGCGGTTGTGTCTCCGGCCTGGCTGAGCGCGATCAGCCGTTTGACCTCCGCATCGTCCAAATAGGTCGGCGGAGCTTTTTTTGATTCTGCATCCATGGCTCCATCCCCTAATTATATAAAGCTTTTTTTGAGACGATCGTCTTCTTCATCCGGATCGAGGTTCCGCGCCCGGGTTCGGAGGTAACTTCAAATTCGTCCATGAAATTCTCCATAATGGTAAATCCCATGCCCGAACGCTCCAGCTCCGGTTTGGAGGTATACAGGGGTTGCTGGGCCAGCTCCAGGTCGTCAATTCCCTTGCCTTTGTCCTCGATCACGAGATGCACCGTCTCGCCGTCGATCGTTGCGGAGATATAGACAATACCGGACGGATCGCTGTCATAGCCGTGAATAATACAGTTGGTGACCGCTTCCGACACAACCGTCTTCAGATCGTTTAGCTCATCGAGGGTCGGGTCGAGCCGTGAAACGAATGCCGCTACGACGACTCGGGCGAACGATTCATTTTCCGACAGCGCCGCAAATTGGACGCTCATGAAATTTTTCGCTTGTTCCTGTGTCATAACGCAACCTCCAGATTCGAAAGCGCTGCGCTCTCATTCTCGTACAGCGGCATGATTTTCAGCAAACCCGACATTTCCAGGAGCCGCTTGACCGGCGGGTTGGCGGTGCAGATGACCATTTTCCCACCCTTGGCGCGAATCAGCTTATACCTTCCCAGAATAACGCCCAGCCCCGAGCTGTCCATAAACTGGAGATCCTTCAGGCTCAGGACGAGGTGCTCCACCTGTCTCCGCAGAATCGCTTCATCCAAATCCATTCTTACATAATCGGCCGCGTGATGATCCAGCTCCCCGGTCAGACGCACGATGAGCACGCCCCTGTGATGCTCCATTTGCACATGAGAATTCATATTCGCCACTCTCCTCTTCGTTGCTTTGAAACGGCTTGGCTGCTTAAAACGTCTTCAAGGACAACGATTTCTACACGGCGGAGAGCGAATCCTGCCTCGCGACAAAACTAGAAGAAAACTCTCATCATTCTACAAAAGGATCGGGACAACCCGGCAAAAACCGCCTCGCTTCCGGTCCAGCCCGAAGACTCTAATCCTGCGGCGCTTCCGTCAGTTCCTTGAGAACATGGAACCCGTTGTCCGCTTGAACAGCTTCCACCAGCCCGCCTTGGCAATATCTTCGGGCGCCTTCAGCTCATACTGCTTCACCACAGCATTGCCCTGATAGACCACCAGCTTGCCGATCGTCTGCCCTTTGGACACCGGGGCTTTGACATTGTCCAGAATGACGGCTTGATGGCGGACGCCTTCTTGGGTGATTCCCTTTTTGAGTAAAATGGTATAGTCCTCTTCCGCCTTGATCGGCAGCTCGGCCTTAACGCCCTTCTCAATCTTCAGGGTGCCCAGCGTGTCGCCGGACTTGTGGATCGTATGGACTTTAAACTGCGAGAACAGAAAATCGAACATCCCCGAGACCTCGCTGTTGCGCGTCTTCGTATTGGGCTCTCCGAGAACGACGGCGACTGCCCGCAGCCCGTCTCTTGACGCGGTTGCAGACAGGCAGAATTTGGCCTCCGATGTATAGCCGGTCTTCAGTCCGTCCGCCCCGGTATAGAAGCGCACCAGCTTGTTCGTATTAACGAGCCAGAACGGCTTCTCCGAGTCCTTGCGAAGATAATCCTGGTAGGAGCCGGTGTATTTGATAATTTGGTTATGCTTCAGCAGCTCGCGGCTCATGACCGCAATGTCATGCGCAGAAGAATAGTGGTTCTCGGCAGGAAGCCCGTTGCAATTGGCAAAATGAGTATCCTTCAGGCCGAGCTCCTCCGCCCGTTTGTTCATCATGTCTACAAAAGCGCTCTCCGAGCCGGCGAGCTTCTCGGCCATCGCTACGGACGCATCGTTTCCCGAAGCCATTGCGATGCCCTTCAGCATTTCGTCGACCGACATTTCTTCGCCCGGCTCCAGAAAAATCTGCGAGCCTCCCATTGAGGCAGCGTATTCGCTAGTCCGGACTTTATCGGTCAGCTTCAGCCGTCCGTCATCCAGCGCTTCAACGGTGAGCAGCATCGTCATGATCTTCGTGATGCTTGCCGGAGGCAGCTTGTCGTGGCTATTCTTCTCGTATATAACGGTGCCGGTCCCGGCGTCCATCAGAATGGCCGAACGCGCCTGCGGCGCCAGATCGACCTTCCCTGCGGAACTACCGGTCTTCTGCCCTTTTTCCTCCGCGAACGCGGTGAGCGGGCTTAATGCGCCGAATACGATACACAGCGCCAGCAAACAAAAGCGAAATTTTGTCATCAAAGTTCCCCTCCTGAACGTTTACCTTCATATCGCAGGTACTGTGTTCCAGTTTCGTCAGAAAAGGGCGGAATTATTCCTGATTTTGCTAAGAGACTTGGATTATTTACTTATGCAACGGGAGGTTCAACAATTTTTGAAAGGCTAATTTTTCGGATGGGCTAAATGAACAAAAAGTTAGAGCTTTCCGGAAAAGTGAACCCCGTAAAATTTCGCTATAGTAAGCTTATGGATCGACAGAAACAAACAAAATAAGAACTGGTGGTGACTCACTATGCAACATTTGCGTCGTGGAAACTCTGAATCAGCGGATACGGAAGTTAAAGTATCCTATCTTGAACTTTTCTTTGACTTGGTATTTGTTTTTACCATTACTCAGGTAACCCATTTAGTCATCGATGCACACTCCGAATTGGATATGTTTAAAGCTATTATGGTTCTGACTGTGACCTGGTGGATGTATGGCGGATATGCCTGGCTGGCAAATAATATTGGAACCGACAGATTTCTTTATAGGATGCTGATGTTTTGCAGTATGAGCGGTTTTCTTAGTATGGCCGTTAGTATTCCATCTATTTTTGGAACGGGCGGAGTTTCGTTCGGCATCGCTTTTCTGCTGGTTACGATCATTCATCTCCTTCTATTCAGACGATCACCGCATGTAACATCGATCAAGGCAATCACATACTTGGCTCCTTTTAACCTTTCAGCAGCTCTTTTGGTTCTTGCGTCCGGAATATTGAATATCTGGTATACATGGAGCTGGTGGCTGATGGTTGCAGCTGTCTTGGTTATTCTAACCGCTTCGTTTGCAAATCAAGGCGACAGTTTTGTTATTAACACTCGGCATTTTGTTGAAAGACACAGCTTGATTGTGCTCATTGCGCTAGGCGAAACCATTCTGTCCATCGGTTTAGGTTCCAGCTATTTGAATTTCAGTTTCAAGCTATTTGTGACAATGATTTTAGGATTGGGCATCGTCATATCATTATGGTGGAGCTATTTTGACAAGGATAAAAAACTGGCTGAAGATTATATGTTACAGGCCTCTCCTGAGAACCGCGCCCGTCTGGCTATGCAGGCATATTGGCATGCTCATTTAATTATGATATCCGGCATTGTCATTTCTGCTGCAGGTATCGAAGTAGCCATAGAACAACTGAATGACGAATCGGTACACTCCTATTCATGGTACTTAAGTGGCGGCATTGCCTTATACCTCGTCGGGACCGCTATATTCAGAAAACTGGTTCGTATCGGACCAACTGGTACGAGACTTGGTTCAGCCGCTCTATCTTTATTCATTCTTATGTTCTATGGCTTCGGTTGGCTGGGAACTTTACCAATGATGACCATTCAGACTCTAGTATTAGCAGGAATGATTGTAATCGAACAACGTTATGCGGGAAAGTTTGGAGGATGGGGAGATCGGATCGTCCGTGATTGACATCCGATTTCTCCTCGTCAATACATTTGTATGATTTCAAGGGGTAGGCTCCTGATTGGGCTTTTGCAGGGGCTGTTTGCATGTGGATGGAGACACGCCAAACCTCTCTTTAAACACCTTGGAAAAATGAGCCACGCTCTCAAATCCAGTTGAAAAACAAACATCCGTAACGGATAAAGAGGTAAGTAGCAGCATTTCTTTCGCGATATCCAACCGGCGATTACGGATCCATCGTAACGGTGATGTATTGAAGATCGCTTGGAAATCTCGTTTGAAAGCTGACAAACTTCTGCCTGACAGATAAGCAAGATCATTTAGCGAGACAGGGTTGGTTATATTCTCCTCCACCACCTCGGTTACACTCTTCCTCTTTGTACGTTTGAGCTGTAAAAACTGGTATAAAAACTGTTCGTCAGCATCCGCAACATCAAACAATAATTCCAACAATTTCACTTTGATCAATCCATCCCTGATGTTATCGGCGTCCTTGAAATACGGTTTCATTGAATAGATGTAATTAATTAATCGTTCATTGACCGCTTTTACAGATACTGGTACTAACGCTGACGGATGGTTACTTTCGAGATCAGCCATTTTGATAAATTCGGTGAGCAGCTCTTCTTTAAGAAAGAACATCATATAGTCCAAAGCATAGCCAGAACCCTCTTCTCCCGATTTCTCATATTCAATCATGATCGATTTCTGCAGTAGGACCATTTCATTCTTTCGTACGATATATTCCTGACTGCCGAATCTTACCGTGTAGCTTCCATCCAGTACAAACAAAAGCAGATGGTCCTCCAAAAACATGGTTCCCTTTAAACCTTTGGTAAAGGTACAAGACTCAACAACGGATAGCCCTTTCATCTTTAAGACCCCTTGATTATACGGTTCTCGGGCCAGATCGTGAGGAACTTTTGCTACTTTTACGGTTTGCAAAAACATCTGTACTTCCTCCTTTGAAAGAGATACAAACAGTCATTCACGTACAACGAAGATTTTCTTCATCATATCAAAAAAAACCGCGGCGTATAACAATCGAAATTAAAAAAACCGGAGTGCTAACGCCCCCGGTTTAATTGAATCTATTCGACTTTTAAATTAGACATCATCATGATCTGTGCCTGTAATTACATCATGCCAAGCTTCAATATCCTTTTCAAAATTTGCCGTCTTTTCACGGTATCTTTGCAGCGAATCATTACCAAGTGGCAGGTGGACTGGCGGCTTCTCTGCGTTTGCGACCTGCACGATTGCCTTGGCCAACTTGACGGGATCTCCCGGTTGTTTCTTATTGGCTTGGGTAGCAATTTTTCTCATCTCTCCTACCGTTTCCGCATAATCCGGAATGATGTTGCCTGACCGCGTTAACGACGCAGCATCCAGAAATTCCGTACGGAAGAAGCCCGGGGCTACTACGGTTGCATGAATCCCAAGCGGAGCCAATTCCAACGCAAGGGCCTCCGTCAATCCTTCAACAGCGAACTTGGTTGAGCCGTACACTCCCCATCCGATATATCCGCTCAATCCTCCAACGGACGAGATATTGATGATATGTCCGGAACGTTGGTGACGCATGTGAGGCAGGACCGCCCGGGTCACATTCAACAAGCCGAAGACGTTCGTTTCGAAGTTGTTCCGTACCTCATCAGCAGTGGCTTCTTCAACTGCACTCAGCAGCCCGTATCCTGCATTATTCACAAGGACATCAATTTTGCCAAACTTCCCAATGGCTTGATTCGCAGCCTCAACCGCCTGTTGCTCATCGGTAATATCCAGTAGAACAACTTGAAGGTTTTCCGGATTTCCTAGTTTATCAGCTAGAGAATTGGCCGAACTCCGAACCGTTGCAACAACATGATCCCCGGTTTCCAACACAGCCTTGAGGATTTCCAAACCAATGCCTCTTGCTGCCCCGGTAATAAACCAAACTTTCTGATTTGCCATATCGAATCCCATCCTTTGTGTTTTATTTTTTGTTGTACGCTGTACGTTATCTACTTGGAAACCTAGTAATCTCATCAGCAAGCAGATATTCTTCATATTGCCGAGCGCTCGCAACTAATTCTTCCTCGCTTTTATCATCCGTATCAAAGATCGTGAACGGCATCAACAATTCTGTTTCGATTAAATTGCTCGTAGCTTGGAAAGGGCTAAGGAGTTCATGAATCGTAAAAAAGATCGCCGCCTCCAGGCTGATAATCATTTTCTGAACCGCCTAAAGAAATTGCCAGCCCTAACTCCTTACCTCGCAGTTTGCCTCCTTTCGATGTGTAGCCCCAGCCGTAAGTCAGGACATCATCCAGCCACTTCTTGAGAAGCGGAGGCGAACTATACCAATAGAACGGAAATTGGAGAATGATCCGATCATGCTTCATGGCGAGTTCTTGTTCTTTGTGAACATCAATCCGCCAATCCGGATACGAAGCGTATAAATCATGCACGGTGATCTGATCCGGATATTTTTTCACTTCCTCCAACCATGTCTTGTTCACTCGGGATTTATCCAAATTCGGATGAGCGACAAGTACCAATGTTTTCACGATAATCCCTCCCATTCTCGAAACTCGTATGAGTTCCTGCTGATGAATTAACTTTAACGTATACTGGTGCTTCTCGCTTTTCTGTAAGGTCCGATCTATTTGTTCATTTAGCTCATCCCCGTTTTTAGAAATGAAAAATGCACCCACAAGAATTTCATCGGATAAACCAAGCCGGTTATTCCAACGTCCATTCCAGGGGTGCATTACCGTTTATGTGTGGTGTTTTTCGATCAGATTAATCCTTTTCGGAAATTTCTGTCAGTATGTTTTCACTGCTTTTTTCTAACACCATTGGATACATTTCCACTTTATCGGGAGCCAGTGATTTTAGTTCCGTAAATACGGCGGCAGATGCGTAAACCTTGTCCGAATATTTGATGATTTTAAGCAATTGATCGCGATGATCAATACCGATTGCTTGGGACTCGATTTGTGTAATGCCAGCGTCGTGAATATTGCGAGCCATCCATTGTCCGCCTGCCTTTCCGAGACATACAAAACTCACCTTACTTCCGGACTTCAACTTGGAAATCTCTAATACCAAAGGCATTTCGATCGTTGCGCCTATCACATGAATGATTTTCTTATACGGGGAAAGCAATTTTTTAACCTCATCGGCATGATTCAAGGTGGTGACGATCGCATTCGAATGTTCAAGTGCATCCGTTGTCGCGCTTTCCGTTGATGCAAGGTCTTCAAAAAAAACGGTTGTGACTTCGGCGTTTGTAATTCGTTCGATTTCTTTGCGGTAAAAGAGATGATCATGCTCTTTGCATTCAATGAAAACGATGCGCATGCGTTAATTTGATATTAGAAAAGGAGTGGCTTCTTATGGAACAGACATCTGCTTGGCATCGTATCATTGTCAAAATGGCAGGATCGGGGAAAAACCCGCTGAAAGTTTCTTTCAAGACTGCACTTATCGGATTTATTGGAGGGTTTGTCGCGATCGGCCTCTTGGCTTTATTGACTGGCCTGACATCCGCTGTATGGCTAATGGCTCCGTTTGGAGCTAGCTGCGTTCTGGCTTTCGGCGTTTGGGACGCCCCTTTATCTCAGCCCAGAAATATTGTCGGGGGACATCTGATATCCACTGCGGTTGGATTACTGCTATTTCATATATTCGGCAACGAGTTCTGGGTGCTTGCTCTAGGAGTAGGATTTGCTATTGCCTTGATGCATATAACCCGAACGACTCATCCGCCTGCGGGAGCAAATCCAATTGTCGTTATTATGGCAGGAAGCCCATGGTCTTTTTTGATTAATCCTGTTCTCATCGGCTCTTTGATTATCGTGTTGACTGCCCTTTTGATCAATAACCTTGATGAACATCGCCAGTATCCGAAATTCTGGATTAAAAGACTTTGGCTGGTTAGTGAAGCGGGCTGTCGTAGAAAAAACAGCCGCAGAATACGCGTAATAGCGTCTCCTGCGGCTGCTCTTGGCTAGCCGGAAATATTCCGAAAAGCGGGTAGATCGCGGCCCTTTACCGGTCACCGCGTTCAGTTGATGCAAGATCAACGGAATCCCTGACGGATCAGGATCATCCGTTTACCGGAACTACTCCTTGATCCGGACCTGCGTAATTTCACCGACATACAAGCGGTGATAATCTTTTTTGGGATACATCTGGTGAATGCTTTCGTCCAGAAATTTCTCCGGGTCGAGATCCTGATAATACAGCTTGCGGCATTCCAGAACGAGTCTGGCTTCCTCGAAATACACGATTCCCGGTGTATCTTCCACCGGCGTGATATCCGCAGCCGCTGCTTTATCCGTGTCTCTTCCCGAGGCGCTTCCGCAAATCTCCAGCGCGCTCCGGTAATCCTCCGTAAAGAACGACAGCGAGAACGTATCCGAGGACTCCATAAATTCATAAGTGTAGCGGGTTGGCCTTACCACGCAAAAAGCGATTTGTTTGTGCCAGAGAACGCCCAGTCCGCCCCAGCTCGCTGTCATCGTGTTATAGCGCTCCGCGCCTCCCGCCGTAATCAGCATCCAGTCTTCCCCGACCAGCTTGAACACATTATCCGTCAGTTCTTGAGGCTCCAACAATTTAAACGCTTGGCTCATTCCTTCTCCTCCACCACGAAAAAATAACATCCATCACCCAGTATAACCCATTAATACCGGGTTACGCCATCCTTCGTGACGATGGCATAGACGAGCGGCGGCGGAGTTACCGGCTGAGCCGTAATGCGGTAGGCCTCCAGCACTTTAGCCTCGGCTTCCTTCACCTTACTCTCGGAAGCGTCGTTGACGTGCAGGACAGCCAGAGTGTCTCCGGCGGAGACGGCGTCGCCGACCTTCTTCGACAGCACGATGCCGACGGCCAGGTCGATAACGGATTCCTTCGTCTCCCGGCCTGCGCCGAGCAGCATGGCGGCGATGCCGATTTCTTCAGCCTGAATCGCTTCGATATGGCCGTCCGCCGGCGCTTTAACCTCTAGCTGTCTCCTGGCGGTTGGCAGCTTCGAAGGCGATTCGATCTGGGCAACGTCCCCGCCCTGGGCGGCGGCGATCACCTTCAGCTTCTCAAACGCGCTGCCGTCCGCGATATGCTGCTTCAGGATGGCGCGGGCCTCCTCCGTATCCTTCGCCTTCCCGCCGAGAACAAGCATCTGGCTGCCGAGAATCAGGCATACTTCCGTGAGATCGCTTGGCCCGTGCCCGCGAAGCGTTTCGATGCCCTCTTTGACTTCGAGCGCATTGCCGATGCCGTAGCCGAGCGGCTGATCCATGTCGCTGATGACCGCGACCGTGTGCCGGCCAAGCTGGGTGCCGATATCGACCATCGCCTGCGCGAGTGCGATGGAGTCGTCCAGCGTCTTCATGAACGCGCCGCTGCCGGTCTTGACGTCCAGCACGATGGCATCCGCGCCGGCGGCGATCTTCTTGCTCATGACGGAGCTTGCGATGAGCGGAATGGAATTCACGGTCGCCGTTACATCGCGCAGGGCGTACAGCTTCTTGTCGGCGGGCGTAATGTTGCCGGACTGGCCGATGACCGCCGCGCCGATCTCGCCGACCTGGGCGAAGAAGCGCTCACGCTCCATCTCGACGGAGAAGCCGGAGATGGACTCCAGCTTGTCCAGCGTGCCGCCGGTGTGTCCGAGGCCTCGCCCGGACATTTTGGCGACTGGTACGCCCGCGGACGCTACTAGGGGTGCGAGAACGACGGTCGTCTTATCGCCCACTCCGCCGGTGGAATGCTTGTCCACCTTGATGCCGGCGATCGGGCTGAGATCGACCTGATCGCCGGACTTGGCCATTTCCAGGGTCAGGTCGCCGGTCTCGCGGGCGTTCATCCCCCGGAAATAGACCGCCATCGCCCAAGCGGACATTTGATAATCCGGAATCTCTCCCCGGGTGTAGCCTTGAATGAGAAAAGAAATTTCCTCTCTAGTCAGCTCGCCGCCGTCCCTTTTCTTCTGGATAATGTCGACCGCTCTCATCTTACAGCTGCGCCTCGCGCACGAAAGCCCGGACAAGTCCGATAAACTTCGGCTTGGTCAGATTCGCCACCTTTACCACCTGCTCATGCGTCAAGGGCTCCAGCTCATCGCCGATCGCCATGTCGGTAATACACGTAATGCCGAGAACTCTCAGCCTGCTATGGCTTGCGGCAATGACTTCAGGAACGGTGGACATGCCGACGGCGTCGCCTCCGAGATACGCGAGCATTTTCAGCTCGGACGGTGTTTCGTAAGTCGGACCACTGATGCCCGCATATACACCTTCCTGCAGCGCAAGACTCTCTCCGTCCGTTCCCTTGATTTCCGGCGCCAGCTTCTTGGCAAGCGCGATATATTCCGGGTCGTAAGCACGGGACATGTCAGGGAAACGCACGCCAAGCTCCGGATCGTTCGGGCCGATCAGCGGGTTGTCTCCCGTCATATTCAGATGATCGGTAATCAGCATCAGGTCGCCGGCTTTGAACGCCCGATTCATGCCGCCGCCAGCATTTGTGATAACGAGCGTGCCGATGCCGAGCTTGGCCAGAACGTATACGGGCAGCACGACCTTGCGCATAGGGTAGCCTTCATAGTAGTGAAAACGGCCCTGCATAATAATAACGTCCTTGCCCTCCAGCTTGCCGATGACGAACCGTCCGGCATGGCCTTCCACCGTCGAGCGGGGAAAATGGGGAATCTCCTCGTAAGGCAAATATACGGCATCCTCAATTTGGTCGCCGAGATCGCCGAGGCCGGAGCCGAGAATCAGCCCTATAACTGGCTTATAAGGGCCCAGCTTGGACTCTATATAGACGGCGGCTTCCTTTACCTGTACGCCGTAAGCGGCCTCCGATGCGCTGTTTGCTGATTGTGTCATTTGTGAATTCCTCCCCGTTTGTTAAAGTTATTGGTGTTGGGCAGTTTTACATTTTCGGAATAAGGGCAAGCACAAGGCTCAGGAAGCGCTCGCGCACCCGCTCCGCCGTCTCCATGACCTCGTCATGGGACAAGGGCTGATCTAAAATGCCCGCGGCCATATTGGTAATACAGGAGATGCCGAGCACCTCGATACCGGCATGACGGGCGACGATCGTCTCGGATACGGTGGACATGCCGACCGCATCGGCGCCGAGGCGGCGCAGCATGACGATCTCGGCGGGCGTCTCATAGCACGGTCCGAGCAGGCCCGCATAGACGCCTTCCTTGAACGTGAAGTTCTGCGCCTTCGCGGTTTCGCGCGCCGCGGCGATCAGCCGGCGGCTGTACGGCTCGGACATATCGGGGAAACGCACGCCAAGAGCGGAATCATTCGGTCCCATCAGCGGATTACGGCCCGTCAGGTTGAGATGGTCGCTAAGGAGCATCAAATCCCCCGCCGAGAAATCCGTATTGACTCCCCCTGCTGCGTTGGTTACGAGCAGGCTGGTTACGCCCAGCTCTTTCATGACGCGGACGGGAAACGCTGTCGTCTCCGGTCCGTAGCCCTCATACATATGAAAGCGGCCTTTCATCATCACGACCTTGCGTCCTTCAATCGTGCCGATCAGCAGCTCTCCTTCATGCCCTTCCACAGTGGACACCGGAAAATGAGGGATGTCCTGATAAGGAATGCTGATTCCGTCCTGAATCAAATCGGCCAGTATGCCGAGGCCGGAGCCGAGGATCAGCCCGATTTCCGGTGCTTCCGCCCCTTTGCTTCTGATGTATCCTGCCGCTTCCTGAATCGCGCCGAGGCTTATTGCGTTTGTCATGTATGCTCCTCCTCAGAGTAGGGTTGGTTGTATGTGAAAAGATACGGATTCCTAAAAATGCCCTTTCATGCCGCCTCTCCGGGGGCTACTTCAGCTCTCCAAGGAAGCTTGTCCCATACTTCGGTGCCGCCGCTCCGAAATTATCGGCGATTGTCGCCGCCACATCGGAGAAAGTCGTGCGAACGCCAAGGCTGTCCGGTGCCTGTAGCTTCGGACCATAGACCAGCAGAGGGACATATTCGCGGGTATGGTCGGTTCCGCTGTGCACGGGATCGTTGCCGTGATCGGCGGACAGAATCAGCAGATCGTCCTCGCCCAAGGCGGATATAATGTCCGGCAGCGCTTTGTCGAATACTTCGAGAGCACGGCCGTACCCTTCCGGATCGCGCCGGTGTCCGTACAAGGAATCGAAATCGACGAGGTTTGTGAACAGCAGCCCTTCAAAGGGCTTACGGAGCTGTTCAATCGTTACTTCGATACCATGTTCATTGCTCTTGGTTGGGTAGGCCGCCGTTACACCCTCGCCCGAAAAAATATCGTCGATCTTGCCTACGGCGATCACATCCCTGCCGATGTCAGCCAGCGCGTTCATTACCGTCGGCTCCGGCGGCTTCACCGCATAATCATGCCGGTTCGGCGTACGGGTGAAATTCCCCGGCTCCCCAATGTACGGGCGGGCTATGACCCGGCCTACCGAGAATTCCGGCGCCATCGTCAGCTCCCTGGCGATATGGCAGGCGCGGTACAGCTCGTCCAGCGGGATGATCTCTTCATGCGCAGCCAGCTGAAATACGCTGTCCGCCGAGGTATAGACGATCCAAGCCCCCGTCTTCATCTGCTCTTCTCCGTATTCCACGAGAATTTCCGTGCCGGAAGCGGGCTTATTGCCGAGAACTTTACGGCCCGTCGCCGCTTCGAATTTGGCAATCAGCTCAGCCGGAAAGCCGTCCGGATATGTATTGAACGGCGTTTCAATCTTTAGACCCATCAGTTCCCAGTGGCCAGTCATCGTATCTTTGCCGACGGAAACCTCCTGCATCTTTCCATAATAGCCTTCCGGTGCCTGAACCGGCTCAAGCGGCGGCAGGGGGGCGATATTCGCCAGGCCCAAACGCTGCATATTCGGCAGCTTAAGCCCAGGGTTCCGCTCCAAAATATGTCCCAGCGTGTGCGCGCCCACATCGCCGAATCCGGCGGCGTCCGGCGCTTCTCCTATGCCCACACTGTCAAGTACGATAAAGCAAATCCGCTTAAAAGAGGACACTTCATCCACGCTCCTTCATCGTAAGAAATCTTTTCGTTCTTGTTCGTCATCCATATAATGCCCCGGAAAAAAGGAGCGCTTACCTTGCGTTACCGCGCCCGGGGATGGTGTCTTTCATATACTTCCTTCATGTTCCCGCGCGCGATGCCGCTGTACATTTGCGTCGTCGATATATCGGCATGTCCGAGCATCTGCTGTACGGAGCGCAGATCGGCTCCTCCCTCAAGCAGATGGGCGGCGAACGAATGCCGCAGCGTATGCGGGGTAATATCCTGGCGTATATTCGCTTCCTTCGCGTATTTTTTGATCATTTTCCAGAACCCTTGCCGGGTCAGTCTGCCGCCGAGACTATTCAGAAACAGTGCCGGTTCATCCTTATCTTCGCGAAGAAGCTTGTCCCGGCTGCTCTTAAGATAGGCCTCTACGGATTCGGAAGCAATGACTCCGATCGGAACCACCCTCTCCTTGCCGCCAGAGCCGGAGCACCGAGCAAATCTTAGCGCGGTCTGCACATCGCCCGCATCAAGCATAACCAGCTCCGATACACGGATTCCTGTCGCATACAACAGCTCAAGCATCGCCTTGTCCCGCAGACCGTGTGCGGTGGAGACGTCGGGCGCTGCCAGCAGCCGCTCCACCTCGTCCAAGCTGAGAATCACGGGCGGTTTCTTCTCCGGCTTTACCGCTTCCATCTCTAGCGTGGGGTCCGCGGCGATCAGCCGTTCTTTAAGCAGATAATGAAAAAAGGCACGGATCGAGACCGTGTTCCGGTTAATCGTCGCAGCCGCCCGGCCTGCCGCCTTAAGTCCGCCGAGATAGAGCGTTATCAACGGCTTTCGGAATTCGTCCGGCGTTTCGACGCCCCGCCCTGCGGCAAAGTCAAGGAACTGGGAGACGTCGCGGCCGTAGGATTCCAGAGTGCTGGGCGATACGTTTTTTTCACGGGAAAGATATTGTAAAAAATCCTGTAATGTTGACTTCATTATTGAACACTCCCGCCTTGCGCGCCGCTTAGGTGCGGTTAAAGATTTCCTGCCCGGAAGGCTTTCATTCTCCGTACCAGTAATACAGGCGCAGCCGCTCCGCCGGATTCATCGCCCCGCCCCCGGGCTGAATCCCGCTAAACGCCCGCACCGCCGAACCTTCCGGAATATCCGGATCGGGCACAGGACCCATCCAGCTGTGAAGCAGGTCCATTATATTATAGAACAGGCAGCTCAGCGCGACAAATATCACAATAAAAAGGAGCCGCCGAAGCGTTTTGGGTACAGAAATGATCATGTTCGCATTCCTCCCGCAAAAGGACTTTAATTCAGCTGCCGGCTGATTTCCGCACGTTTTTCCACTTTACGGACAATCCCCGTCCTTCACTTTATGTGTTTTCCGGCTCCCTTATGTATATCTTTCCGCTATGTACGGCCATTAAGAAAGGCGCCGTTTGGCGCCCCCTGCCTTCCTTTAACATTATTAAAAAAGCCCTCTCCGGCAATAAGCCGGAAAGAGCTTTCGGTGCGTCTTCTATTCACTTGCTTGCTTAGTTCTATGAATTCAGTTGGCTCGGTTGCCGTCCGAATTATTCTTCTCCCTGCAGCGGTAGCAAATCCCGTGAAAATCAAGCCTGTGGTCGATTACAGAGAAATTGAATTCCTTATCCAGCTTCTCCTCCAGCGAACCGAGCCAGTCTTCACGAATTTCATCCATGCTGCCGCACTGTACACAAATCAAATGATGATGATGATGCTTTGAGGTATCCGTTCGCAGATCGTACCTGGCGACACCGTCGCCGAAGTTGATCTTCTCCACGATATGAAGCTCGCTTAGGAGCTCAAGGGTGCGGTATACGGTGGCAAGACCGATCTCGGGAGCCTTCTCCTTTACGAGCATGAACACGTCTTCGGCGCTTAGATGGTCTTCCTCGTTCTCCAGCAGAACGCGGACGGTTGCTTCCCGTTGGGGTGTAAGCTTGTATCCTTGCGATTGCAATTGCTGCTTAATTTTGTCGATCCGGTCTTCCATAGCCAGTCCCTCCCCCCAGGAAAATTAACGATATCTTCTCTATAAAAGCCGCTTCTTTCATTATAGGGGGAGTAACTTTGAGAAGTCAAACGCTTTTAACGCCCGTTAACATCCGGCGCCGACTGCACCAAAGCGGGAGCCACCCATCTCATCATTTAATTGAAATTCCGGTTCGTTTTTTTCCATTTTCTAAGTCTATTTTTACTTTTTATGTAGCAGCAGAAATAATCTCATCCATGTCGATCCAATCCCAATCGTAGGAGCAGACTCTTTTTGCGAATAATAAAGCGCACGATCAATCAATTCCCACTCTTGTTTGCTTAAGCTTGTTCTTTCACGGGATCGAATTTCTTGATTCATCGCGCTTCCCTCCTTATGTACTTCCTATCTTTAATAGCTCGCCTGCATCCGCAATGTATCGCGTCAGCCTCACGCTTATCTCAGCCCGCATTAAATCGCGGGTCATCGGGAATCGCTCCTGGTATCCCCGGCAAGTAAAATAATGATATACGATCAGATCGTCCTGCTCATCCTTTACAAACTTGATATTTCGCTGTTTGAGATCCCTGCGCAGCCTGCGTAAGTCTTGTGCGATCTGCTCCAGGATATAATGACCGGCAACAAGGTACAGGCGTTTGAGGATGTTGGTGGAGTATTCGATTTCGGATACGCTTTTTTGAACCATTGTTTCAATATGGCCGGTCAAAATGTAGTCCCTTAGTAGTGAGCGATCCTCGTTATTAATTACATTGTGTTGATTTCCGTCTAACGTGCTCATGCCGCTCTCCTTAACCAGCTGCCTGACTAATCGGCCGCCATGCCAATACATTGGCCACCAGGAATACCCGCGGCGCGCCGGTCGTTAGGCACGTCGCCCGGATGCGGCCGTCTTTGATGCCTTTGACTTCGATCCGGCGCTGCGTGATCTTTTCATCCTTCGCTATATACACAATTTCCACAGTTTGGCCTGCTCGCATGTGCATAATATACGCCTCCAAAATAGGAACATTTGTTTGTATTATATGCGAACATTCGTTCTTTATGCAATGCATAAAAATATCCTGCGCTTTGCCTGGATAGGTCCTCTCCAAGACTCACCTGCCCTTCTCCTTTATTTCAAACGATATAATTAAAGAGAGGTGATTCTATGTCATAGAACGGCCTCTTTCCTTGTTGAGTTACGGCAACGCTGCCAAAACAGAGGGATCTTTTTTAGTATAAAAAACCGCTGAGAGTTGAGCATCTTGGTCGATATCAAAGAGCTACAGTTGACTCATATTGTATCAGAAGGCTTGGAGCATATTTCAGAGATCCGCTGCCGACAGGATGGGAAGCTGTTGATCTCTGAAATACGAAAAAGTCCTAACGACCTTAAAGGTTATCAGGACTTGTATTTTAATTTAGTTTAAAAATGTGTATGCTTCGCTCTCCATTGTTCGAGCTTAATATAAAGCCAGAAGGAATAAATTCCGAGCGTGATAACAGAAAGCAGCCACCATTTAACCCAGTTGCCGAAAAGCTGAACAGCTGTCCCATCAAAACGAAGTCTTCTTCCGTTAATAACGGTGTGCTCGACCTTCCATCTATAAAGGACAACATGCGCCCAAGGATAGCAAATACCAATTGTTATAAATGTTACGATACTCCCTAAGATGCACCAGCCTATGTACTGTGCTAACCCCCCATCAAAATAGGATTCCCCTGCTTCAGCTCCCTGAACATTTACATTTAAATTAATTGCAGTCCCCAAAATCATCTACCCTTTTCAGATTTTCTATCTTATATTATCTGTTCTATAGGTAATATTTCCTAATACATATGTCACATATTGCTATATTTGTTGCTCATATAACAACAAAAAGCCTCTCCTTTAGGAGAATCTTGTCGAATCATTAAGGATGTGCTACTAAAACGGCATCCATCCAGAGGAAGGCTACGCCCCATATTTTCCGGCATACTCATGTGAGTATGCTAACCGAAGCTGGCGTCGATCTGGCGACCATCATGGCGCGGGTCGGTCACGACGATGAAAAAACCACGCTTAAGCTATACACTCATGTAACCAATAAAATGAAAAAGGACGCCACCGAGAAAGTGAAGATTCACTTCGAGAGCATCCTCAATCCGCAAGAATAGCAGAGATTGTGATTTTTTCGTTATTTTACGCTACTACCAACACTCTAAAAACCCTATAAAATCAATACTTACAAGCCTTTCGATACAAGCATAGGAGTAATCCATCTCATCATAGTCGGAGTGACCCAGGTCTCGAAGGAGGATACGCCGAGAATGAGAAGGGCCATGATAAACGACAGCAGCGTATACATGGCAAAAGGACGACCGACGCTGAGCGGATGGCGCGCGACCACTCTGCTGCGGATCATAAGCAGGGAGAACGCGATTGCCGCCGCGCTGCAAACGAGGAGCACCGGAATTACAACCATATTATGAGGTGCGACCGACACGAGCGCGAACAGCAGGCCGTGCCACGAATATTGGCTTACCAGGCAGCCGACCGTGAAGCCGATCAGCACCCCCTTAAGGAAATCCAGAATAAGAATGCCGGGAAGCCCGATGACCGACAGGCCAAGAATCCAGATCAGGCCGATCCATTTCAGATGAAGCCCGGCGATGCTCCAGAACGATTCCGGCGCCGCGGGCAGCCCGTGCTGATCTACCGTCACGAAGAAATTGCCCAGATAATCAGTGAGCTCCTGCTGCTGGTCCATCGTCAGCGCGCTGACGATCAGGGCGCCGAAGACGACCCCTACCAAAAATAATACGGCGACAAAAATATAAAGCGGCGTCTGCTCTTTAATCATATGACGGAAGTTCCGCATCGGGACGTTCTCCTCTCCTGGTCACATGATACACCATATGAAGAAACGTCCCGCTCTATGACTTGTCCTTGGACGGTACGGCGACTCGGCCGTATGTGCCTCCCCCGCCGGCGGTCAGTTCCAGCGTTCCGGAGCGGGCGGCGGCGATCTTTGAAGCCAATTCGGCGCCGACCACCGCGGCCAGCTCCTCCTCGCCGGCTTCGTGGAGAATATTCATCTCGGTCCCGAAGGCTTCAAGCAGCAGATTCATCTTCGCCTTGCCCAGGCCCGGGATGAATTCCAGCGGAATCTGGTAACGGTACGGCGGGCGGTAACCGGGAACAACCGGCTCCTCCCTGTCCGCGATACTCAGAATCCGGTCCAGCACGCCCTGAACGAGCTTGGTGCAGCCACAGTACGGACACCGCTGCGAGGTCGCATAAGCTTCGTCGATAATGCTGCCGCATCCGGCGCAGTAGGTGCGGTGGTACTTGCCCAGCCGGGGATTCAGCCCGTAATTGGCCGTAACCCCTCGGCCTTCGCGGCGTTCCAGCGCGAGCCGCAGCTCCGTAAGCGAAGGAGCGGCAAGCTTCATTTCGTTATATTCGCGGCCGATCTTGCCCAGTGAATGCGCGTCGGAATTCGTCAGGAACGTAAACGGATCGAGCTCGGAAATATAGCCGGCCATTTCTGAATCCGCGCTTAGGCCGAGCTCCACTCCAGCAATCCGCCGGAGATCGAACAGTTCGGCCATCCGCTCGGTGGCGCAGCCGTAGAGACCCTTATGCGGCGTGAAAATATGGGCGGGTATCAATATCCCCCCGCGGCCGTATATCTCCTCCTGAAGCTCCATGGACGGGACGTAGATACGCTGGGAGCTCAGGCCCACGTTCTTCATATGGCGCCCCATCCAGGCGCTGAATTCGCTCATCGTGTTAAGATCGGGCATAAAGGCCAGCACATGGCATTCTTTGCGCCCGGGCTCGCGGATTTCGATCTCCGACCCGAGTACGATGGCCGTCCCCCGGTACGCAATGCCGCCGCCTTCGACCTCCGTCATCTCGCCTTCATCAAGACAGCGCATAATATCCCGCTGTACGGAAGGCGAATGGCTGTCGATAATGCCGATTAATCCGATGCCCTTGCGTTCGGCGGCTTCCCGGGCAATCCCTGAAAAGGTCAAATCGCGGCTGCCGCTGATCTTGACTGCCCGGCCCTCCGACGTTCTGCCGATATGGACATGCAGATCGCAGTAATAGCGGGAAAGCGCCGGTTCCGCGGCCGATTTTTGACTGCCCGTCAGAGCCGACGGCTCTCCTCCGGCATTCCATCCCGCCTGAGCCGGCTTCTTCCGCTCTAGTTCCATTTCCCGGTCAGCGTGTGCAAATGCCAGGCATAAACCGCCATTATGGTCTTCGCATCGGCGATCCGCCCATCGGCAATATATTCGTACGCTTCCTCCAGCGTCAGCTCCGACACGACCAGGAATTCATCCTCGTCCAGCGACATTTCTCCGCTCTGCGCATTCTCCGTCACATACAGATGAATAATCTCGTCGGCAAAGCCAGGAGAGGTATAGAACGATTTAAGCAGGAACAGATCGCCGCTGTGAAATCCCGTCTCTTCATGCAGTTCTCGTCCGGCGGCTTCCAGCGGGTCTTCGCCGGGGTCCAGCTTGCCTGCCGGAATCTCCACTTCGGTTCGACCCATCGGCTGGCGGAATTGTTCGACAACGAGCATCTTTCCCTTATTCAGGGCCAGGACAGCGACCGCACCCGGATGCTTGACCACTTCCCGGGTTGCGGTGTTGCCGTCCGGCAGGGTCACCGTGTCCACCTGCAGCGTTATTACTCTGCCTTCAAAAATAGGCTGGGTAGATACCGTAGTCTCGTCCAGCGCCGGATTGGCCGGCCATTCTTTTTCTACTCTTGTTCCTTGATTTTCCATATTTTCAGGTCTCCTTTATCTCTGGTCTGCATACGGTGTATTATAGCAAACTTCAAGAGAAAGAAGGAAACCGTCATGAATAACAGGGTAGGCCGTACTCGCCGTACCGGCTTGTTTCTCTCCGGAAAGCCGGATCAAATCCGAAAGCAGCTGCTCGCCTTCCAGCAACGGTTTGGGCCGGATATGCCGCTGGCGTATGTGTTGTCGCTGCACAGCCGGGAATATCTCAAACCCTGCTCTGAGAACCGTACGCAGCCGGGCGTGGCGCTGCACGCCATATAACCAAACCGCCCTCGGGCTGATCCGCCGCATCCGACGAGCCGATCCGTAATCACAGGTCCGGCAGCCGGCCTTCCCTCGTGATTTTCCCTTCTTGCTGAAAACATAAGAAGAAACGGCTTCGCCGTCCTCTGGAAGAGGAAGGCATCCGTTTCTCGTAAAAATATCAGGTTAAGGATAAGCGCGAAGCTTATACTTTCTGATATTTCGAAAAAAGCTGCTCTATATACCGGGATTCCGGTCCATAGAGCAGCTTCTCGCTGCATTGCGGCCGCTAACGGCTCTATTCTTTACAAGAGTTGGCCGGGCCGCTGCTTTGCCTCTATTTTTTGACGCTTTCTTTAACAATCGCCACGACCAGTTCGGACGCCTTAACGATATCCTCGGCCTTGATCCGTTCTTTGGTCGTATGGATATTCTCGTATCCAACCGCCAGATTCAGCGTCGGCACCTTCAGCCCGTTAAATACATTGGCGTCGCTTCCGCCGCCCGATGGAAAACTTCTCGGGGTCAAGCCGATCGACGAGATGGCCCGCTCAGCCAGCTGAACAATGGGATCATGCTCGTTGAAGCTGAACGCCGGGTAAATGATCTCGCTTCTGAATTCGCATTCCGCGCCGTACTCGCGCACCGTCGTTTCCAGCGCTTCGCGCATCTGGGCCAGCTGCAGATCGACCTTTTCCTGGACAATGCTCCGCGCTTCGGCGTCCAGCTGCACATGATCGCAGACGACATTCGTCGGGCCGCCGCCCGCAAACCTGCCGATATTGGCAGTCGTCTCACTGTCGATGCGCCCGAGCTTCATGGCGGCAATCGCCTTGCCGGCCACCTGGATAGCGCTGATGCCGTCTTCGGGATTGACGCCGGCGTGGGCCGATTTGCCGAAAATCTGCATCTGAATCTTCGCCTGCGTCGGAGCGGCTACCGCGATGGCGCCGATTTCGCCGTTGGAATCAAGCGCAAAGCCGAAATCCGCGTCTAAATATTTCGGGTCCAGCGAACGGGATCCGACCAGCCCGGACTCCTCGCCCGCCGTGATCACGAACTGAATTTGTCCATGCGGAATATTTTGTTCCTTGATTACCCGAATGCCTTCAAAGAGCGCGGCCAGACCCGCTTTGTCATCCGCCCCGAGGATGGTCGTGCCGTCGCTCGTAATCCAGCCGTCTTCGCCGAGCGTCGGTTTAATTCCCTGGCCTGGAACGACCGTATCCATATGGCAGGTGAACAGCAGCTTGGGATCGTCCTCCGCTGCATTCTCCGCAGGCCATGTCACAATCAGATTGCCCGCACCGTGCCCGGTTCTTTCCTGTGAATCATCTTCTACGGCTTCCAGTCCAAGCTCCTTGAATTTGGCGATCAGGTGATCGGCGATGTTCCGTTCATTTTTCGTCTCGCTGTCGATCTGGACAAGCTCCATAAACTCCTGAATCAATCGGTCTTGTACTACCACCGGACTTCCCTCGCTTTCAAGTATACGTTACAATGGGATTAAACTAATTTCAAAGGAGTCACTCATGCAACGTCAAAAATGGTTCCGCATCTTTATTTATGTCATGCTGCTGGCAATGGTCGCCTCCACGCTTATGGTAGTCATCGAGCCTTTCCTCGCCGGATGACTTATACGGCTACTCCTGCTTATTCCAGCGGTCCGGATATCCGGGCCGCTGTTTTTGCGCTGCTCTTCGTTTATTTGTCAGCCTGAGCCTCCGCCCAGTCCGATTCGATTTTGCCATAAGGGAAAATGTTCAGAAAATGGGGAATGAGCGCCGCGGCGACCTCTTCGACATCAAACCGGCGGCCTGTGCACTCTTCCAGCGAGGTAACCCCGTACTGGGAAATGCCGCAGGGAATGATTCCCCGGAAGCCTTCCTCCCCGATGCCCTCCCGGATATTAAAAGCAAAGCCGTGGCTGGTCACAAAACCTTTGCCTGCACGGCTTCTGTTGAATTTGACTCCGATGGCGCATATTTTCACGTCGCCTACCCAAACTCCCGTATACTCCGGCTTTCTCCCGCCCTCAATCCCGAAGGTAGCAAGGTAATCGATGATTACCTGTTCCAGCGACCGCAGATAACCGTGAAGATCTACTCGGCCCTGCTCGCCGATCCGCAGCAGCGGATAACCGACAAGCTGGCCCGGTCCATGATATGTAATGTCCCCTCCGCGGTCGATTTCAAACACCGAAATCCCTTCCTCCCGAAGCTGCTCGGCATTAAGAAGAAGGTGCTCGGGGTGATTTTGCGATCCGATCGTATAGGTTGGCGGGTGCTGCAAAAAGATCAGCCGTTCCGGACACTCGCCGGCGTCGATGGAGCGAACGGACTCTTTTTGCAGATCCCAGGCCCGGCCGTATTCGATCATGGGAAAATAGGATATTTCCAGCTTTCGAGGTTCTGTGCTGTTCATGCTTAAACATCTCCCTTCCCGCGATGTTCACGGAGCCAGTAACAAAAGGGGCATTTCCATATGTCCGGGCGGTCTGTATGATTCCCCACCCGGACTTGCCGGTGTCAACTGCGTTTAATAGACGTTCGTATCCAGGCTATAGCCTTCGATGTTGTCCTTCACCCGCTGCAGGAATCGGCCGCAGATGACGCCGTCAAGAATCCGGTGGTCCAGCGATAGGCATATATTGGCCATGGAACGGACGGCGATCATATCGTTGATGACGACAGGCTTTTTCACAATCGATTCAAAGGTTAAAATGGCCGCCTGCGGATAATTGATGATCGGATAAGACAGAATCGAGCCGAATGAGCCGGTATTGTTAACGGTAAAGGTTCCGCCCTGCATATCCTCAACGCGCAGCTTGCCCTCGCGTGTCTTCATCGCCAGTTCTTCGATTTCGCGGGCAAGACCCGCCACGTTCTTCTGATCCGCTTTCTTGATGACCGGGGTCCAGACCGAATCCTCGGTGCCGACCGCCAGTGAAATATTGATGTCCCGCTTGACGATGATTTTGTCAACCGCCCAAACGGAATTCATGATCGGGTAATCTTTAATCGCGCTGACGACGGCTTTCATCAAGAAAGCGAGATAGGTCAGATTGATCCCTTCCCGGCGCTTGAATTCGTCCTTCAGCTTGTTGCGAAGCAGCACGAGATTCGTCACATCCACCTCGATCATTGTCCAGGCATGCGGAATTTCCGAAACGCTCTGGCGCATCCGCGAAGCGATCGTATTGCGGATCGGCGTCACGTCGATCAGATATTCGGATCGGCCGCTCTCGACCTCAATTTCGGGGATGCGCGGCGACTGAGACAGATGCAGCCCGGAATGCCGGACGGGCGGCAGCGTCTCCTGCGGCGCAGGTGCAGGCGCTCCCGCTTGCGGCGCGATGGACACCGCGCCTTGCGGCTGCGCCGCTGCGCCGGCCGCCGGATGCGGCGCGGGGCTGCTCTGCGGCGCAGGCGCAGCCGCAGGGCCGTTCGCAAGGAACGCCAGCACGTCCTTGCGCGTGACACGTCCGCCTAGGCCGGTGCCCGGCACGGCGGACAGATCAATCAATGCTGTGCTGCGCCGCGAGGCTCTGCACAGCGGGGAATAACGCGCCCGCATCGGCGCGTCCGGGTCGTACGCGGCATGGGCTGCGCCCGATGCCGCATGTTGGACCGCCGCCGGTACTGCGGCGGCGGAAACCGCGCTGCGGCGCTGCGGCGCGCGCGGGAGCGGCGGCTTCGGGGGCCGCCGAAGCCGGGGCCGGGGCCGGAGCCGCCGGAGCGGGCACGGCGATCCGGCAGATTACTTCGCCGACCGCGACCGTCTGCCCTTCCTCCGCCAGAATGTCGCCCATAACTCCGTCCACGGTGGACGGCAGCTCGGCGTTAACTTTATCTGTAATCACTTCGCAGAGCGGCTCATACTGTTCCACCGGGTCGCCCGGCTTCTTCAGCCATTTGCCGATCGTTGCCGATACAAGCGACTCCGCGAGTTGCGGCATCGTCACGTCCGTCAACTGCTTGTTGTCGGTCATACTTTCACTCCTTAAACGTCCTGCTCACGCAAGACCGTGTCTTCATTACTTGCACTTTGTAAACATCTTGAACCTTGTTCCCAAACGTCAGCGGGAATTTCTCCCGCTAATTCTATGGATTTGAGCGTTTCTCATCACATTAGATGGAAAAACTCCAGTTCATTCACTAATAAATCATCACTTTTGGCCGGATAGGCTAAATAAGCGGGAACAATTCCAGTTAATCGGCTAATTTGTTCACGAAAGTTCGAATTAGCTGGAGTTTTCCCCTTAAAAGGGGTCGCCCATCGGAGCAGCTCTTACGACTAGATCTTCCACTGATGCGCGTCCAGTCAGCAATGCGCCTTGGCACTCCAACCGGTAGATCCGTCCTAACGCTTCTATGCCTTGGGCCTTCTCACCGGTCGTCAACCGGCCATCCTGCCGGGCAGCCGTCGGCTGCTTTACGCTTCGCAACCTCTTTCGGCTCATTAATTGCCCTTAAGCCCCTAGTACTGCGCCAGGCGCAGCATTTCCGCTTTCAGCTTATCCTTGCTAAGCATGAAAAATTTCTCCATCGGCGGGCTGATCGGCATCGCCGGAACATCCGGCCCGCACAGGCGGAAGATCGGCGCGTCCAGCTCGAACAGGCACTCCTCGGCGATAATCGCCGCAACCTCGGCGCCGACGCCGCCCGTTTTGTTGTCCTCGTGCACGATCAGCACCTTGCCGGTCCGCCGCACGGCTGCCGTGATTGCCTCACGGTCCAGCGGCTGCAGAGTGCGCAAATCGAGAATATGCGCCGTAATGCCCTGTTCGCGTTCCAGTTCCTCCGCCGCCTGCATCGCAAAATGTAGCGGCAGGCTGTACCCGATCACCGTGATGTCATCGCCCTCGCGCAGCAGATTCGCTTCGCCGATGGGAATGGTGTAGTCGCTCTCCGGAACGTCTTCCTTGATCAGCTTGTAGCATTTCTTGTTCTCGAAGAACAGAACCGGATCGGGATCGCGGACGGCGGCCTTCAGCAGCCCTTTCGCGTCGTAGGCCGAGTATGGGGCCACGATCTTCAGGCCGGGTGTTCCGAAGAAGATTGATTCCGGACACTGAGAATGATACAGTCCACCGAAAATACCGCCGCCGATCGGCGCACGGATCACGACCGGACAGCTCCAGTCGTTATTGGAGCGGTAGCGGATTTTGGCCGCTTCGCTGATGATCTGATTGGTTGCCGGAAGCATGAAATCAGAGTACTGCATTTCCGCGATCGGCTTCATGCCGTACATCGCGGCCCCGATCGCCACGCCGGCAATCGCAGATTCGGCAAGCGGCGTATCCAGCACGCGCTCCTGGCCGAACTGCTCCTGCAGTCCCTTCGTCGTGGTGAACACGCCGCCTTTGACGCCGACATCCTCGCCGAGAACGAAGACAGAGTCGTCGCGCTCCATTTCTTCCTTCATCGCCAGCCGGATGGCATCGATATATTCCATCATCGCCATGAGTTATACCCCTTCCTCGGATTCGCTGTACACATGCAGCAGCGTATCTTCCGGTTTCGGGAACGGCGCATTGTCGGCGTATTCGATCGCTTCTTTAAGTTCCAGATTGCACTGGGCGGCGAAATCGCGTTCTTGTTCATCGTCCCACAGGCCAAGATCCGTTAAATAATTGCGGAAATGGGCCAAGCCGTCCTTTTTCCAGTTCTCCTCGACCTCTTCCTTGGTGCGGTACGCGAGATCGTTGTCTGATGTGGAATGCGGGGACAGGCGGTACATCATCGCTTCTATCAATGTCGGGCCTTCGCCGGCAAGTGCCCGCTCGCGGGCTTCCTTGACAACGCGGTAAACTTCCAGCGGGTCGTTGCCGTCCACGCGGACGCCCGGAAAGCCGTAGCCAAGCGCGCGGTCGCTGACCTTGCCGCCAAGCTGGCGGTGAGCCGGAATCGAGATCGCGTACTGGTTGTTCTCGCACATAATAATAACCGGGAGCTTGTTGACTCCCGCAAAGTTGCACGCTTCATGAAAGTCACCCTGATTGCTAGAACCTTCACCGAACGTGACGAAAGAGACAAACTTCTGCTTTCGCATCTTGGCGGCCAGCGCAAAGCCGACCGCATGCGGAACCTGCGTTGTTACGGGGCTTGAACCGGTAACGATGCGCAGCCGCTTGCTGCCGAAATGGCCCGGCATCTGCCGTCCGCCGCTGTTCGGGTCCTCAGCCTTGGCGAACACCGACAGCATCAGTTCGCGGGTCGTCATGCCGACGGTGAGGACAAAAGCATAGTCGCGGTAATACGGCAGAAAATAATCGTTCTCCCGGTCCAGCGCAAAAGCGGCAGCCACTTGCGCCGCTTCCTGTCCGATGCCGGAGACGTGGAAGTTGATCTTCCCGGCCCGCTGGAGCAGCAGGCTGCGCTCGTCGTATTTGCGGGCCAGCATCATATATCGGTACATGTCGATCACTTGGCCGTCGGTGAGTCCAAGCGGTTCATGCCTGTTCACTTTTTTTACAGTACCTTGCGTATCCATTATAGAGGTACCTCCTTGTTCGTAAAGCCCCGACTCCGCCGCAGACTGGAAGATCATGTATTGATCTGATCTTAAAACCTGGTACTAATCGGGCTTGAGTCTATTATATAGCGTTTGACTTCAAAAAGAAAAGCCGATTAGCGCCCGTTTACGCCGAATGTCGGCGGGCCGGCTTCAGAATTCCCCGCTTCGGCCCCTCACCCCGGGCGCTGCGGAATATTTGAACGATTTACCGTCGCTCTGCAGGGCCCGCCGCAACGGCGAAGCCCTCCAAAGCCCCGGCAGTCTGCCCGCCGATTTCAGCGACAGGGTGCCGCAGATCCTAACCGTACCCTTTCCTTCAACCTTTCTGCCGTCAAATGCCGATGGCCTTGCCGTCCACGGCGAGCATCGCTTCGCCGACAATTTCGGAGAGCGTAGGATGCGCATGAATCGCTTCGCCGATTTCCCAAGGCGTCGCGTCCAGCAGCTGGGCCAATGCGGCTTCGCCGATAAGATCGGTCACATGGGGGCCGATCATCTGAACGCCAAGAATATCTCCGCTCGCCTTATCGGCGACGACCTTCACAAATCCGTCCTTCGAACCGTACACTAGCGCCTTGCCGATCGCAGAGAATGGAAACTTGCCGATTGCGACATCGCGGCCGAGGTCTTTGGCCTCCTGCTCCGTATATCCTACGCTTGCCACCTCCGGCCGCGTATATACACAGCGCGGGACCAGATGGGGATGATACGGATGAAGCCGCTCTCCGGCCAGGTGGTTGACCGCCACAATGCCTTCATGGCTGGCTGCATGCGCCAACTGCAGCCCCCCGATGCAGTCCCCGATCGCGTAAATATGCGGCTCGTTCGTCTGCATATTGGCGTTCACTTCGATGACGCCTTTATCGAAGCGGATATCGGTGTTCTCCAGGCCGATATTTTGAACATTGGCCGTTCTTCCCACCGATACCAGAAGCTTGGCGGCGGACAGCGTCTCGGTCTTTCCGCCCCTGGTCACTTCCACGCTGACGCCTTCTTCCGTCACCCGGCTTGTTCCCCCGTTGACCGTCACGCCGGTCATTACAGTCACGCCGCGTTTTTTCAGCAGACGCTGAAGTTCCCGCGCCACTTCCTTGTCTTCGCGCGGCAGCAATTGGTCAGACGCTTCCACTATAGTGACCTGCACGCCGAAATCGGCGAGCATCGACGCCCATTCCACACCGATGACGCCGCCGCCGACGATTAGCATCGAAGCCGGCAGCTCCTCCATCCGGAGCGCTTCCTCGCTGCTCAGAATGAACTGTCCATCCGGCTCAAATCCCGGAATTGCGCGGGGACGGGACCCTGTGGCAATGATAAGGTGGCTTGGCACCACAGTCTCCATATCGCCGTCTTCCAGCTCCACCGCGACCGCCCCGCTGCGCGGAGAAAATATCGAAGGGCCGATAACCCGTCCCTTGCCTTTAAGAACCTGTATTTTATTTTTGCGCATCAAATACTGAACGCCCTGGTGCAGCTGCTCCACAATGGCTTCCTTGCGGCGCTGCACTTTTCCGAATGCCAGCTTGACGCCCGAAATTTCAATTCCGAATTCCTCGCTCCCCGCGATTTCCGCATACACCTCTGCGCTGCGCAGCAGCGATTTGCTTGGAATGCAGCCCCGGTGCAGGCAGGTCCCGCCGAGCTTGTCCTGTTCAATGACGACAACCGACTTGCCGAGCTGTGCGGCGCGGATCGCCGCCACGTAGCCTCCGGTTCCTCCGCCGAGTACCGCCACGTCACATGAAATGGTCATGAATATGTATCCCCCAGTCTTTTGCACAATGTTTCGCATAATCCATTCTATTGTACTCTCTTTTGCCCATATATGAAAAACTCCGGCCAGAATTCTTCGGAAAAGCTGCCGAATCCCCTCCAAACAGCCGCTTTGACAATGGACTTTTAAAAATCTAAGCGTTATCATTAAAGGCAGGAAGAACCGTTCGATCCCCTTGTCGAAAGCTACGGAGAGGAAGGGAATGTGCATGAAGCTGCTGTTCTCCCGGTTTATCGCCATCTTGATTCTGGTGTTTCCCGGCTTGCTCGCCATGAAGGGCTTCGTAATGATGAAAGACGATCTGTTCAACTATTTGGCCATGCACGGAGACCGTACGGCTACGCCGTCGTTCGCCTGGCTGCATTTTGCCGGAGGACTTGTCCTGTTCGCTGCGGGCATGAGCTTTCTCGGCGGCTGGATTCTGACCCGCGACCGCAAACGCAATTACGTCGGCCCCCGCTTCAAGGAGAAGCGCAAAGCCGGGCAGCCTCCTTCCGAACCCGCATCCTGATTGTACTTCCGGTTCATTGCAACCTCATGGCGTCTATCTGAAAGCAGCTATCATCAATCAACGGCAGCCGATTCCAAGAGTATTCCCGGAATGGCTGCTTTTTCGCGTCCGGCCCTCCAAACCGAACTTGCGCTATCTATTAGTGAATATTCGTATCCGAAACGGCGGCCGCCAGCCGAATCTTACACTAACGGATAATTTCCTCGATTTTCAAATATATGTATAATAAATTCAAAACACAATATCGCGGAGGTGTTTGTTTTGAAAAGATACCATCAGCTGGACTCCTTAAGAGGGCTTGCGGCGCTGACCGTCGTAATCCATCATTTTGTATTTATTTTTACAGGATGGCTGTGGCTTGAAGCGTTAAACTACACACCTTTGCGAATCTTGAAAGCCGGCCACGAGGCGGTAATCTTTTTCTTTGTCTTAAGCGGTTTTGTCCTGTCGCTGCCCTTCTACTCCGCTGATAAAAAAGTGAATGTCCCGCATTTTTTAATCAAGAGGCTGTGCAGAATCTATATTCCTTATATTGTCGCCGTCTTGTGCTCGATTTTGGCTTACCTGGCTTTTTACCGTCCGGGACCGGACTCCGGATTCAGCTCTTTTTTTCATGACGTATGGAGCACGCCCTTATCCTTCCGGCTGATTATGGATCATATTATTCTGCTCGGCAGCTTCAAAGATTACGCGCTGGACCCCGTTCTGTGGTCATTGTCCGTCGAATTAAGAATCTCGCTCGTCTTTCCCTTCATTATGCCTTTAATCAAGAACTTCGGTTGGAGGCCAAGTGCCGCTTTGGCTCTGCTCTTATCGGGTTCGTCAATTTTGCTCAACAACTTTGCGCATCCGGCAAATCCGAGTCCGATTTCCTCCAATCTCTATTTCACTCTCCACTATCTTTCGTTCTTTATCCTGGGAGCGCTGGTTGCCAAATATCGGGTAAATCTCATTTCAGCAGTGCTGCGGTTAAGTGTTAAAATGAAGTTTGCTTTATTGCTGCTCGGATTGATAGTATATGCCTACGCCGGTATCGGCGATGCTGTATTCAAACGACTGTTCTCCGCGGGCGGGGTTTGGCTGTCGCTGGCTGCCGATTGGGGAATCGCGTTTGGCGTTTGCATCCTGATTACGGCGACATTGTCTTCGCCCAAGATTTCAAATCTGCTCGGGAAAAAACCGGTTCGATTTCTGGGAGACATCTCTTACAGCCTATATCTTTACCATTCGGTGGCGCTGTTCTCCTGCATCTATGCTTTCCACAATCTGCTGCCTATGTGGGCGACGCTCTCCATCGCTATGTGCCTGTCGCTTCTCGCTTCCAGCCTGTCATACTATTTTATCGAAAAGCCTTCAATCGAGCTCGGAAAAAAATGGACGACCAGACCCCCTCGCAAGCTGGAGGAAGCGCAAGAAGTCGTTTAATATTCGCTGCCGCCGCTTAGCGCCGAATGAGGAAAGGAGCTTCTAAAATGTATGAATTAAAAACGAAAGAAAACGACAACAGTGTTATCGAGTTTATTGAAAATGTGGATCACCCCAAGAAGCGCGAGGACGCGTACATGCTGCTCGACATCTTTACGGAAACAACCGGCTTTCCCGCAAAAATGTGGGGACCCAGCATCATCGGCTTCGGCTCCTATCACTATAAGTATGCGACGGGCCACGAAGGCGATGCGCCGCTGGTCGGTTTTTCGCCCAGAAAAACCAAGATCAGCCTTTATCTTGCGCCTTATGATACGGAACGCGAAGCTTTGCTCGCGGACTTTGGTAAATATACGGCAGGAAAAGGCTGCGTGTATATCAATAAAGTCGCTGACATCAAGGTTGACTTAAAGCGCTGATTGCCCAATCGGTAGCGTTTCTGAAAAAAGCTTATCCGGACAAGTGAAACGCGAACGGACGAGTTCTGCACGTTGGCCGGGTCATCCCCGCTGCGGTGAGGACGAATTATAACAACGGCCGCTTCGCCTCTGCCCTTGCCGCGCCCAAAACCAGCTCGTTGTACAACCCTCCCTTGTCCAGCAGCTCCTCGTGGGTTCCCTGCTGGACAAGCTCCCCGTCCCGCAGCACAAGAATGCGGTCCGCCTGGCGGATCGTATTCAGCCGGTGGGCAATGACGAAGCTGGTGCGCCCCTTCATCAGGGATTGCAGGCCCTCCTGAATCTTCAGTTCGGTCACCGTGTCGATGCTGCTGGTCGCTTCATCCAGCACAAGCATGGCCGGATCAGCGAGAATCGCCCTGGCGATGGCCAGCAGCTGCTTTTGCCCCTGGCTGATTCCGCCTCCGTCCGCCGACAGCATCCGGTCGTATCCGCCCGGCATCCGCATGATGAAGGAGTGGGCATTGGCTAATCTGGCCGCTTTTTCCACCTCTTCGTCGGTGGCTTCCAGCCGTCCGTAGCGGATATTATCGCGGATGCTTCCCTTGAACAGGAACGTATCCTGCAGAACGAACGCCATTTGGCTGCGCAGGCTTTCCCTGCGGATGGATGCCAGATCCTTCCCGTCAATCGTAATGGTTCCCTTGGACGGATTGTAGAAGCGGGACAGCAGTCCGATCAGCGTCGTCTTGCCCGCGCCGGTCTGGCCGACCAGCGCGATCATCTCACCGGGCCTGGCCTCAAAACTGATGCCGCGGAGAGTATCCGCGTCTCCGTTATAGGAGAAGGAAACGCTCTGGAACTTCACCTCACCCCGGATTTGCCCGACCGAATCTGCGGCGTTCTCATCCTTGGCCTCCGTGTCCTCGTCCAGAACTTCAAATACCCGCTCGGCTCCTGCGATGGCAGACAGCACGCTGTTCCATTGATTGGCCAGATCGTTCAACGGCCGGGTAAACTGACGCGTGTATTCCACAAAAACAACGATGACCCCGATGGTAATCGAGCCCCTTATCGCCAAAATCCCGCCGAATCCCGCGACGATGGCAAAGCTCAGGTTGTTCAGCCCGTTCATGAGTTTCGGGATGAAGCCGGAGATCGACTGCGCCCAAAATCCGGAAAGCATGATCCGGTTATTCCGTTCCCGAAAGTCCGAGATCACCCGCTGCTCCTGCCCGAACGCCTTGATCACGCGCTGACCCGACAGCGTCTCCTCAATGTATCCGTTCAGCTCTCCCATGTTCCGCTGCCGCTGCTTGAACAGAGGGCCTGTCCGCCGCGTGATCCAGCGCATGCCGAAGGCCATAATCGGCACTACGACGAAAGTGAGCAGCGTCAGGAGGGGACTGAGCCACAGCATGACGACCACCGTTCCGCCCAAGGTCAGCACGCCGGAGAAAATCTCGATGGCCGAGCTGTTCAGGTTGGAGCTGACATTTTCAATATCGTTGGTCAGACGGCTCATGATTTCGCCCTGCTGCCGCCGGTTGAAGAAAGAGATTGGCAGCCGGTGCAGATGGGAGAACAATTCGGTCCGCATCCGGTACACCGTTTCCTGCGAAATCTCGATCATCCATATATTTTGCAGCCAGCTCGTCAGTGAATAAAGCGCATAAACCGCACCCAGTCCTGTCAAATAGAGCCCCCAATGGTTCCCTCCGCCCTCCAGGTAGATATCCACCGCCCTGCCGATCATAAAAGGCCCAAGGAGCGAGAGGCCCGAGCTGAACACCACCATGACCAGCACCAGGATCAGCTTGATTCTTCGCTCGGCCAGATAGTTCCACAGCCGCCACAGCGTGCTGGACCAGTCTTTGGCACCCGCCCCTCTAGGCTTCCGCCCCGACGACAATCCCTTGCTTTCGCCAAGCTCGAACACGGGACGCGGATGGCGGAACGGCTCAAGTAAGGTTTTGAACATTTGTCGTCTCCTTTCCATTCTGCGACTCGCATATGCTCCGGTACAAAGCGGATCGCGCAAGCAGCTCGCCGTGACTGCCCTTCGCAATCAGCCTGCCTTCGTCCAGCAGAAGAATCAGGTCCGCATTCCGGGTCGAGCTGATCTTCTGCGTAATGATAAATGTCGTGCAAGACATGCCTCTCAAGGCTTCCAGCAGCTCTCCTTCGGTGACCGCGTCAAGCGCGCTTGTGCTGTCGTCAAGAATCAGGATGGGGGGCTTCCGGACAAGGGCCCTGGCAATGCTGAGCCTCTGCTTCTGTCCGCCCGAAAGATTGACTCCCCGCTGTCCGAGTATCGTCTCGTAGCCGTCCGGAAGATTAAGCACTGTCGCGTGGATTTGCGCCGCCCGGGCGGCGGCTTCAATCTCTTCGAGGCTAGCGCGTTCATTGCCCCAGGCGATATTCTCCCGCACTGTTCCGGAGAAGAGCAGCACTTCCTGGGGCACGTAGCCTATGGCGCCGCGAAGCACGGCCAAATTCATCTGCCGTGCATCCTTCCCGTCAACCGTAATCATTCCCGCCGTCGGTTCGTACAGCCGGGGAATCAAGCCGACCAGTGATGATTTGCCGGAACCGGTCGCTCCCATAATAGCAATCCGTTCCCCCGGCCGGGCGGCAAACGAAAGCTCCGACAAGACTTCGATCTCGCTGCCCGGATAGCGGAATCCCACTTCCTCGAAGCGCACCTCGCCCCGGATGCGCTCGGCCTTCACGGGCTCCCGCCGGTTCTCCGTCTCTTCCGTATCGGATACCGCAAGCACTTCCGAAACACGCATTGCGGAGGCGCGCGCTCTGGAATACGCCGCGACAATCCCGGACAGAGCCGACAAGCCTCCGATCGTCCGCAGCGAGTAATTGATCACAGCGACGGTCTGTCCCTGCGTGGCCTCGCCGGCGGCGATTTCAATTCTGCCGTACCACAGCAGCACAAGAATGCCTCCGTTCATCATCAGCAGAATGAATGGCATTGTCGTCTCCGTAAGCCGCAGCGCGGATACCGTACTTCTCATAAGATCTTTGCTGTAACCTGCAAACCGGCCGATCTCATGGCTCATACGAACAAAGACGCGTATCAGCCGGATACCCGTCAAATTCTCCTGCACGACGCCGTTTACCCCGTCCAGCTTGCTCTGGACCGCACGGAACATCCGCGACGATTCTTTCATTAGGACGATCAAGACAACAATCATAACCGGCACACTAAGCGCAAGGATCAAGCCCAGCCTCCACTGGACGACAAGCCCCATAATCACGCTGCCCAAGACCACAAGCGGAATGCGCGACATAAACCGCAGGCCTGAGAAGACCATATCCTGCAGCTGCGTCACGTCTCCCGTCAAGCGTGTAATCAGCGTTGAAGCCGCAAACCGGTTAAACGCCTCATACGAAAAAGACTGCACCTTCCCGTACAGCTTGTCCCTCAGATCGAAGCCAAAGCCCTGGCTGGCGTGCGAGGCGAAAAACGAACTGAGAATGCCGGCGGTGAAGGCTAAAGCCGCGCTTCCAACCAGTATGCCGCCCCACAGCCAGACGACGGCAAGATTCTGCTGCCGGATGCCGTTGTCGATGATTTTGGAAATCAGCAGCGGCTGCGACAGTTCCACCGACAGCTCAATGAGCATCATAAGCAGCGCAAGAACGGTCGCGGCCCGGTATTTTTTTAGAAACGTAAGAACATTGGACATGCGCCTTCCTCCGTAATCTGCTTCTCCCTATTCGTACAGCGCATCGCGCAAACGAGTGGACATCGCCTGTCCCCCCGCCGCCTTCAGCGCGGCCTTCCGCAGCGCCCTGTTGCTCCGCTCCATCTCTGCAAACTCTACGATGAGTTCATCCAGCAGCGCCTCGGCCTCCGCCGACAGCTTGCCGTCCGCTTTCAGCTTCGCGATCCGTTCCTTGATTTCATCCGATTTCTCCGTCATCCTATCCCGCTCCTTCCTTAACCGGCGCTGCTTATTATGTTCGCACGAAAAAACCCGCACTGTCACAGACCGGCAGGTTTTTGTACAAATATAAGAATTTTCCTAAAAGGACAGCGAAGCCGTTTCTTCTTGCAGCATTATGCAAATGCTCTTAATTGCTATTTTAACAGATCGGATCTGCAAATAACCAGTCTCCCCCTTTTTCTCTGGCCTCTCCCGCTGGGAGTATGATACTCTAATATGGTCGCATTTTTCAGGAAGGGACAGATGGACAGTGGCACAATTGTTTTTTAAATACGGTTCAATGAACAGCGGCAAATCGATCGAGATTCTCAAGGTTGCCCATAATTATGAAGAACAGGGCAAACCGGTGCTTATATTCACCTCCGCCATCGACAATCGGGATGAGGTCGGCTATGTTTCCTCCCGGATCGGTCTCCGCAAACAGGCCCTCGCCATTGACGAGAACACGGATATTTTTGGAATCGTAAACGCCAGCCAGCCGAAACCGTACTGCGTGCTGATTGATGAATGCCAGTTTCTGAACAAAGACAGTATCCTTCAGCTGGTTCGCATCGTCGATGAACTAAACATTCCGGTCATGGCCTTTGGCCTCAAGAACGATTTCCAGAACAATCTGTTCGAAGGCAGCAAATATATGCTGATCTACGCCGACAAAATCGAGGAAATGAAGACGATCTGCTGGTTCTGCGAGCGCAAAGCGACCATGACGCTGCGGGTCGAGAACGGAAAGCCGGTATACAGCGGCAAGCAAATCCAGATCGGCGGGAATGAAGCCTATTATCCCGTGTGCCGCAAATGCCACAAAAATCCGCCGCTGTAGCTCATTCGAATGGCCGCAGCTTCAGCTTCTCAAATGCAAACAGGGCCTTGGCTAGGATATTCCTTTGCCGGCCCTGTTTGACTATTCCATCGCATTTATATAAATCCGGTTACGAGCTTGTTAATTGCCCGCTCCGAGTTCACTTCAAGACAGATGTTCACATCGCTTCCCCTTAATGGATGGGGTCTCCGGTCGGTGACTACCATGCCGGCGGTAAGACTTCCGCTGCATTCAATTTCAGCTTTCAAGGTCTGTATCTTGACAAGACTTGGATCAATTGCAACCAGCAGCGCCAGTGGATCATGAAGCGGACAAGCGTCAATGAAATCATTTACCTGCGTGTAGAAATTAAAGTAATAGGCCAGTGATGCCCGCAAAAACTCCACAACCTCCCGGCAATCCTGACGCGCATTCCGGTCCAGCCAGTCGAGGTGCTGCATCGTCAGCTTCGCTTGCAATGTCACATCCAGCCCGACCATCGTCAGCGGGAGCCCCGACTCAAACACAAGCGCCGCCGCCTCGGGGTCCACATGGAAGTTCGCTTCGGCTACCGGCGTGACATTTCCGTGGGCGAATACGGTTCCTCCCATCATCACCACGTTTTTAAATTTACCGCGAATGGACGGGTCTTTCTCAAGCGCAAGTGCCAGGTTGGTCAAACTTCCAAGCGTAACCAGAATCATTTTTCCCGGCTGCTCATTTGCTTTGCGTATGATAAAATCAGCCGCGGATTCCTCAAGAGGAAGCTGGCTCGAAGGCGGAAGCTCCGCGTTCCCGATGCCGTTGTCTCCGTGGACATGCACGACCCGTCCTCCCCATTTCCGCTCAAGCGGCCCGGAAGCACCCGGGGCTACAGGAACATCGTAACCGGGATTCGCGAGCTTAATGAGCCGCAACGTATTGTCGGTTGCTTGTGCAACGTCCGTGTTGCCAAATCCGGTGCAGATGCCTTCAATATGAATATGCCGAGATTTCAACGCATAGAGAATGGCAAACGCGTCGTCAATTCCTGTATCGACATCCAGAATAATATGATGTTTGTTTGGCATCATGTGCCTCCCCCCATGAATAGATGAATAGATGAATAGCATGAACAGTTCACAGACTGGAATTTATCCTTTTTCGGCGCCGGCTGTCAAGCCTTCCGTCAGGAGGCGCTGAAGAAGGATAAACAAGAATGTAATCGGAACGGCGATTAGGACGCATCCCGCAGCAAATGTAGTGAAATCCGTGGCTTGCCGCGTATTGATCATATCGAACAATCCGACGGCCAGCGTCTTCTTCTCCGGTGTCCGCAGAACGAGCTTGGCAAAGATAAAGTCAGTGAACGAGCCGGCAAAGATACTGAGCGCCGTATACACAATGAGCGGCGTGGATAACGGCGTAACGATGCGGAAGAAAATGTTCAGATGACCCGCCCCGTCGATTCGCGCCGCTTCTACCAAGCTTTTGGGAATGGTATCAAAGTAGCTTTTGGCAAAGAGAAAGAACAAAGGCGCTCCCGCCGCATAGACGAGAATGACCGCAAAATGTGTGTTGAGCAGGTTCATCAGATTCAGCAGAATGAATACGGCAATCATACTCATAAATCCGGGAAACAAGCCCAGAACCATCAAGGTGCTCATCATCGTTTTCCGTCCGGAAAAACGGAAGATCGAGAATGCATATCCGGGGAGCAGAGTCAAGATTGTGCCGATTACAGTGGTGGTCACGGCAATCTTCAATGTATTGATATACCACTGGGCAAAATCATATTTGTCAAACAAATTGGCATAGTGGCCGAACGTAAAGGATGTCGGAATCAGCGCTTCGCTGTATAGCGAGTTGCCAGTCCTCAAGGAAGACATTAAGACCCAAAGGGCAGGATATACGGAGAAGACGCCCACAACAGCAAGCAGTACATAACTGATCGTTAGCCAGATCGATCCTCTTGTTTTACGGCTCATGACGATGTGTCCTCCTTAAACGCCTTGGTCCGGCGAACATTCCAAATCGCGAACACGGACAGAAGAATGAAAATAATGATCCCGATAACGGACGCGAAGTTGTACTGCCCATTTTCCATGGAAAGCTTGTACAGCCAAGTGATCAGAATGTCGGTGTTCCCGGCATACTGGAAATCGCCGTTGACCGGATTGCCGTTGGTCAGCAGGAATATCACATTGAAATTGTTCATATTCCCGACGAAGGACATAATGACAAGCGGCGCCATCGAGTACATCACGCTCGGGAAGGTAATCAGCCGGGTCTTCTGAAAAGAGCTCGCGCCGTCGATATCGGCCGCTTCATACATATCTTTCGGGATCGTTGACATAATTCCGATAATCATGAGCATCGATACCGGAAAGGCTACCCAGAAATTCGCAATAACGAGCGTGACCTTCGCCCATGTCGGATCGGACAGCCACGGAATTCGGTCGATGCCCAGAAGCCCGAGATATTGGTTAACCGGACCGAACTGGCCGTTAAACATATTTTGCAGAATCAGCATCGAGACAAACATCGGTATGGCGTAAGGCAAAATGAATAGAGTGCGCCAAAACGATTTAAAGCGAATGCGTTTTTGCTGTACGAGCAGCGCAACCGCGAACCCGCCGAAATAACCGGTAAGTGTCGCAACAATCGCCCATATTATGGTCCATAGCGTGACACTGTAAAAGGTGCGGCTCCATTCCTTCATCCGGAAGAGATCCTTAAAGGCTTCGAAGCCGGTCCAGTCCAGCAGATGCGCCGGAGGCGTATTCGTGGCCGTATAGTTCGTAAAGGCAATCAGAATCATGAAGACAATTGGCATAATGGTAAAGAAAAAGACACCCGCCAGCGGAACCGCCAGGATCAGATACGGGAAACGGTAGGACAGCACAAAGCTGACCGTTTGTCTGAATGTATTGGGCACCTCCCCCAATTCCCGCATTTTTCCGGTACGGTAGGAGTCCTTAATATTCATCACATAAATCCATAGGAAAATCAGTGCGACAAAAACTGTAACCAAACCCTCGATCATGAGGAAAACGGAATGGTCCCCCATGACTTGCTTATAGAGCCTGCCCACTTTTTTAAGCTGAGTCTCGGTCTCGCCAAGTGTGGCAAGCCCCCATACCGCATGAGGCAGCCGAAAAATAAAGGTATACAATGCCAGCGCATGAACAGCCAGTAAAATAATCCCCTTCATATACTGGCGGTTATACAATTGTCCCAATCCCATGGCCAGTGCCGACAATACCGCCGCAGTCCTGCTGTACGTTCTGGTTAGCTTGGAAGGGTTACGTTCCATAATGAACTCCTGCATCCTCCTTTGGCCTCCTTTTAATGAAATGCGATCACCCGTTGACAACCCAGGTGACCGCCCACACTCGCAACTTTCGCTTCTATCTGCTATTTCTGATTGGCTATGTCCGATTTCAACTTCTCGGCAGCCTTGTCCATGGCGGCCTTGGGATCTCCGCCTTTCCAAACCTCGGCTACAGCGGCATCCAGCGCCGGCCATACATACTTGGTTTCATAAAGGCCGGGGAATCTGTGGCTGCTTGCAATTTGCTTAAGGAAGCCCTGAGTCAATTCATCATTGCGTATTCCCTGTTCGGTTCCGGTGATATCGGCTGCTGGAAGCGCGCCGGTCAGCTCATTGTTTTTAATTTGCATTTCTTTGGTTGTAATGAAATTTGCGAAAATTTTCGCAGCATTCGGATATTTGCTGTACGAGCTTACGTAGTACCCGGTGCTTCCCGCAAGCGGCATTGCATTCTCTCCACCAGGCAGCTTCGGCATTGGAATTACGCCTACAGGAAACGGCTTCTTGTTTTGCTCGCCGATCGCCCAGCTTCCATCCATAGTAATAGCGAGCTTGCCTTGCTCCCAAAGGCCTTCTCTAAGGTTCCCGGTGGCATCGGCCAATTCAAGCGGGATAATCTCGTGAAGGGATTGAATGAACTTCATCCCTTTCACGGAACCTTCGTTATTGATTCCGATATCATTAATATCCGTTTCATTATTTCCGAAGATGTATCCGCCATATCCCGTCATAAAGGCGACGTCAAAGGCAGAGGTCTTGGGCTCATACAAGAATCCGAATTTATTGTTCTTCACATCATTGAATTTCTTGGAGAAGGCGATGATATCATCCCATGTCTCAAGCTTCGCGTCTTTGACAAGATCTTTATTGTAGTAGAGGCTAAACGTGTATACGTTCCAAGGATAACCGTACAGAATGCCATCATGGGTAGCTGCGGCAATCGTGTCCGGCTTATTAATACTTTTGGTCTCTTCTTCAAAATAGTCATTCGGCAGCACGAGGCCAGATTGAACGGCATTCGCTACATCGGGAGTTTGAAGCCCGAACACGTCCGCGCCTACGCCAGCGGGTCCGTCAGTTGACAGCCGTTTGATACTGTCCCAGTAACCGACATCTTCAACCGTAACTTTGATGTTATACTTTTGTTCAAACTCTTTGATTGCATAGTCCGTGAAAGGCTTCAAGTCAGTAGTAAACGTCCAAAATCTTAGTTCCGCCCCTTCTTCAGGCTTGAACTCGTCGTTAGCGGCAGCATCATTAGTATTGGTCGGCGAGTCCGTTGCATTGCTTGCCTGATTTCCGGAATTCGTCTTCGCATTGCCGCCGCAAGCGGCCAGCGTGAACAGCATTAATGTAGACAGCATTACAAGCCCCAGCTTCTTTTTCATGAATTATCTACCCCTCTGCATATAATCAGTTGTTTACAAACCTTTTATCCGATTGAAGCGAGCACACCATTCCAGACGTCACTATTCTAATCAAGCTTTAGCCAGTCACTGTCATGCAACTCCCCCTTACAATAATGTCATGAGGAAGAAATCTTTTTTCCTTCATATACTCTTCTTTTTCCTTGATTTGCTGAAGCAGCATTTGGGCTGCCTGAACGCTAATTTCCTGAATGGGCTGCCGAATTGTCGTAAGAGGGGGCCGGTAAGATTTCGCAAGGTAGACATCATCGAAACCCATTATGGAAATATCCTCGGGAACGCTAAGCCCGTGTTCTTCCGCCGCCCGAATCGCTCCGATCGCGACCATATCGCTCATACAGCAAATGGCGGTAGGCCTGTCCTCTCTTGGAAACAACTTCATGCCGTTCTCATAGCCGTGCTCAATGTCATAATCATTTGCAAAAATCAGCGATTCTTCGTACTCGATTCCGTAGTCGGCCAGCGCCTGCCTGTAGCCGGACAACCGCTCGACTACTTGGCCATAGATATGGGGACCGCCGAAAAATGCGATTCTTCGGTGACCGGTCTCAATCAAATACCGGGCCGCATCATACATGGCTTGATAGTTATCAATATTAACGGACGCGAAACGCTTGGTCTGATCCGTATGCCCGGCAAACACCGCAGGGATTGGAAAGTTGTCGAAAAACTCTATATGATGCGGCTTGGGATTAGAGGTCATTAACAGCACGCCGTCCACGTACTTGTCTTTCATGAGATTTAAATAATCCTTCTCAAGACCAGCATCACGCCTTGTATTACAGAGCAGCGTCGTGTAGTTGTGCTTGAAAAACTCTTCTTCAATAACACTTACAAACCTGGAAATAAATACATTATCAATACTTGGAATGAGAACACCGATAAGCTTGCTTTCCTTCATAACGAGACTTCGGGCAACCGAGTTGGGGTTGAAGTTAAGCTCTTCCACCACTTTCATGACTTTCTCCCGTATCGCTTTGCTGACAGGCTTGCTTTTATTGAGAACCCGTGAAACGGTTGCCGGCGATACATTAGCTCTCAAGGCAACATCTTTGATTGTAATGCTCATGATTTCCTTCCCACCCCTCGCATCTAAGAAACGTTCAAACCCGGGATATGCGGTTAAGCGCATCACTTAGAAAATCCAGGAAATCGTTTTCCCGAAATGTTATCCAAGTGATTAGGTATTTGTAGTTGGCTGCATACCCTTGCTAAATTAACTACCAATCAACAGGAAATCGATTTCCGATATGCCCTTTGTCACTTTAAATAACAATGTTTGTTACGATAGTGCGAATTAATTAAGAGAAATGTACATGATTTCAACCGCAAGAGCAACTAAGTTTACATCATATTGTTTAATTCGACAGATTATCTTCTATTTCTTTATGCAAAATGCATAATTGACACGAATTTTGTCATGTTACTTTCGTGTTATGTTCATAAAAACAAGAAAAAAGCTGCTTTTCAGCAGCTGTTAATAAAGACTTTATTTGGAATGGGAGCTCAGCTATTTTTCAATATAAAAGGATTAAAAAGGAGAGCGAAAGAGTAATGAGGAGGCATAACCGTTATTTCAAATACCGTTCCTTAATGATTTTTAGATGATGAAGCTCGTGTCCGATCAGCAGGCAGGCCTGCGCCCTAGCCGTAATGGGATGGCCGTTCGTATTGCCTTTGCGGGTCCACGCTTCCTCCGGAATGGACTCAAACAAAGCCAGCGTCGATTGGCGCGTGGCTTTATATTGCCGGATCAGCTCCTCCAGCGAATAGGAATCAAACCCCGCTGCATTCACAAAATCATTCTCATCATACCCGGGAAGCGGCGTCTCATCTGCTCGGGATAACCGGAGCACTCGATAGGCCATAATACGGTCACTGTCGGTCAAATGGCCGAGCAGCTGCTTAACGCTCCATTTTTCCGGGGCATACCGGTACCCCCCTTGCTCCTCGGTCAATCCTTCGAACAAAGCGAATGCGGCCTCCGATTGTTCCTGCAGCACTTCGGCAAACCCTCCTTCTTCCGACACCAACTCCATATAATTCTGGTTAAATTCAGCATATTCTTCCTTTTTCGGGCGTTGATTCATAGTAATTCTCCTCTCAAATTCAAAATAAAAGAAATTTTTGGGGAAAAGTGTAATTTTCTGTTGTTGAATTGTATATTATTCGTTATACTAATTTCAAGAATTAGGAAATGAAAAGATTGTTCATTTGGGAGTGTATATTTGAATGGATTTTGTGCTATTTCTTGCATTCTCAATCCTGGAAACATGCTCTATGTTTTATATGCTTTTCAGAATTTTCAAAATTGATCTGTACCCAAAAGAATTTATTTTCGTCGGATTTATTTTAGGCTTTTTCTCTTATGTGCTGCGGCATGATTACAATTTAGTCCTAGTAGATATCGCATTTCAATATATTCTGACTTTTTGTTTTTTATGGCTGCTATTTCGAATACATATTTTTTATTCCACAATTATGACAGGTATGGCTTATCAAGCATACTTCCTGATTCAATCCCTATATTATTTGATCCTGAACTTGAGTAACTTCTACTCATTGAATTCATTCTATACTATATCGACGTACATTTTACAGACAGTTAGTGCAATTACTGCTTTTTTAATTGGTAGGTATATTAGTAAAAAACGAAAAGGCTTTGATTTTATTCCCGACAAGCCAAATGGAAAGATCCCTATTATGACTAGAGAGAAGATTTTGTTTGCCTTGAGTTTGCCTTCAATTCTATTGTTCCCTTTAATATATTCCTTTGCAACCAATCATTTAGATTATTTTATCCTTCTGCCTATTTCTTATGGTTTCCTGTTATATGTATATATCTACTTTTCTTACAAAAAGGATCGCGGTGACAATGAACAGTTTAGCTAACAAAATAGCAACTGCCATTAAGAAAACCAACCCTGAACAAACCTGTTCTATTGAAGTCATGCAATACTCATTAGGAATAATATTAAACACTACTCTTATACTATTCATGACTATGATTATTGGTGGAGCTACTGGGCATCTTACAGACTCATTGATTTTTCTGTTTAGCTTCGCTCTACTTCGCTTTTGTTCTGGAGGATTCCATTTAAAAACACCTGCATCCTGTAATATCGTTACAACATTATTAAGCACGATAACGCCACAATTATTCACATTGACAAATCGCTCACTTTTAATATTAAACATCATCAGTTTTATTATTATGATGCTGTTTTCGCCGAATCCTGATCGAAATGCTCAAATCCCAACAAAGCTGTATCCCGCTTTAAAAATTTTTTCTCTTCTATTAATTGGATACAGCATTTTTTCCCGTTCGCCTGTAATAGGACTGGCTTTTTTTGTCCAGTCTTTAACAGTAATCCCTTTAGTAAGGAGGTTTAGACAATGAAAAAAACTGTTGCAAAATATGCTTCTTCTGCTCTTGCAGTATCTGCCCGTTTCTTCACTTCGGTTCTGAAACCGGCACTCAACAGTCCTGAAATCCCGCAAGAATTGCGCAAGTAATCGTTAAGGGTGGGGAAAACATGCGTGTTCTACTAAAAGACAATTCCTCCCGGGAAGTTCGCGAGGAAGAAATATTGTATTTCTCCAATTACAAGAATACAATATTCGTCCACACGAAAGAAGGCGAGTTTGTTCTCCCCACAACTTTGTCTGATCTCTATGTCGCATATGGGAGTCGAGGCTTCGAGCGTCTAGATCGCAGCAATGTCGTCAATATGAACAATCTTAACGGCTATGATGCCCTCCGAAAGGTTGTGCTCTTCTATCCGGGAGATCAGTTCGCCACGGTTTCGGAGTCGAATGAAGTTCGTGTCCGAAAGTTCCTTGCTGCAGCCGACAAAAAGCTGTAATCTCTGTATCGATTCATCCATTATAAATAGCGCTACAAATTGCCTGTCAATTTGTGGTGCTATTTTTATTTTCAGCTTCACAAAACAAAACAATTATTATGCCATATTATCCATGATATGTAAAGAAAAATTGAGGGGGAGAATGAGAGGAGACAAGCAGACATATAAATGGTACCATTTGGAAAGGATGTATTTTCGAACTATTTAACTTATGGAGGAATCTAATGAACTATCATTTTACTCCTTCTCCGCGCCCCTCCTCACTTGAAATGTTGACGAATGAACAGCTGTTGAACATCTATGAATTGGCGGTACAGGCGAAGGCATCTCCCGAATTTATTGAAATTATCGAAGACGTTCTGTCCAAGAGAAGTCTGGAGCATTCCGAGCGTTTATAACCCAATTCTATCTTTTTTAATAACTGGGCAGCGCCTTACAAGTCTGCTCTATCTTAATCTACATATCTTTTAAATATTCTCATTTGAGGCAGACCCTTGTGGTCTGCCTTATTTATCTCATTTAAATCCGCGAAATAAGTCTTGTGCAAGATATCAAATAAACCTCCAGCTTTCGTTACAACATTAATCACGAAGTTTCCAGCCCCATAGGTTTCCTTCCACATTTTTTTAATAGGCGTATAAGACCCATCAGGTTTTATTTTTACGTATGACTCGTTATCATTAGATTTAAGAGGAATTATATAGTCTCTTGGAGTTACAGATAAACTGTATTTATCCCAATAATTAGGGCTTAGGTAAGTAGGATATGTATATCCTATTTTTTGATTGGTAAATATAGAATATATTCCTCTCTCCCCCGGATATACCCTGAACACTTCGTAAGTATAATTCTTATCTAATTGAACATAGGCGTTCTTATAGGTAACTACTTTGGTTAAGGTTTTTTTGTGTAATTAAATAATAAAATGTACGAGTCGTGATCAGTATCTTTTGATGCAGCATTAAATGATAAAATATCACCTGATTTGTCTTTATAAGTATAAGTGTCGCCTGATTCTCCGCCAACCCCATAATTTGGTAAGTCGATTGTTCTACTAAGTTTTAAGTCTACTGTTTCACCATCGTTAATTAGTTCAATTTTCTTAGGAATACTATAGTATTCTACTTGTCTTTTACCATTCGTAAAGTAAACCAACTTTACATTTACCGATTCACCAAACCCATTTCCCAAACTAAATCCAATCGTCATCTTTACATTTTGAAGCTTACTGAAATTTTCATTCTCCCCAAAGACAGAGCTAGGTAAAGCTATTATTCCGCATAATAAAAAGATCAAAAACAAATAGTTTCTCTTTCTCAACACATTAATACACCCCAGTTTAATTTATAAAATTAAAGATATAATAGTTGGAGCAGGATCTCAGGGCTTTTCTTTTTATTGCAGCAATTAAGTTAACTCCCAAACTTCTCTACGTACTCGTTGAACTTCTCCTCCATCTTCTTGTCGGAGAGCGATTTGAATAATGAAGTGATTTTATCGGTGGTACCATTAACAAAAGTAAGTTCGTTGTACAATATGTAATCCCAAAATAAAAACCCTTTATCTCCATTAATGATAACTGGAGCAGACTTATGAATGATACCATGTTGTCTCCCTAGTCGATTGAATATTTCTTTGATAGTGGTTTCTATATAAGTTGAACTGAAAATCTTTATACCTGAAGAAGTAAGCGGTCAATTACGGCTTGAGGAGTTCGGTTGATGCTTTTCATAAAAGCGGCCACATGGGAACGAATGACGTAGAACTTTTGGAAAAACACATTGTTCACGACATCGTGCTTTAGCCATTTCCACAAACCTTCCGTGGGATTGAGTTCCGGGCTGTACTTGGGTAAATAAACCAACTGCAATCGGGCGTGCTCCTTGAGAAAAGGCTGGATTTCATCGGCATGATGAATGTGGGCATTATCCAGTACAACCACGACCTTGCCGGAATACGTCTGTAAAATGTCGGTCAAGAAGCGTTGGAACGCTTTCGCATCCAGTTTTTCTTCTTCCCGGTGAAGGACATGGCCGGTTTCGTAATCGATCGCTGCAAACAGCTTGGCACCCTGATGCTGGCCATACGTCTTGCTTTTTCGCTGTTGTCCTCTCGGAAACCAATTGTACTGTAAGGCTAGATAGGCCCGAATAGCCGATTCGTCTTCAAACAGCAGATGATCCACTTTTCCTTGATCTAACTGTCTTTGAGCTCAGGTAGCGTGACTTGGCGAAACTGCTCTTGCTCCTCTGGATTGGCCTTTGCCAAAGTATAGGTGGCCTTCGTGTAGCTGAAGCCAAGGCGGTTCAGCATTTTGGAGACGCCTTTGAGCGTGTAGTCTTCGCTATACTCCCGAAGAATCCAGGCACGAATGAGTTTTAACGTCCAGGTATACTTCGCTTCAAAGCCAACATCGACAGGGCGTTTCTCAGCGATGACTTGCTTCAGCCGTTCCTCTTGCTCATTCGAAAGTCGCTTGGAACCACCCGGATATTCACCCAATTCAAGACCTTGCAGTCCGTTCTTACGGTAGTTCTTCCAGTATCCGCTGATGGCCGGAAAGGATCTGCCCAAAATATCGGCAATTTCGGTGAGGGTCCGGCCCTCTAGATGCAGCCTTATCGCCAAATATCTTTCATACATCCGGGTACTTTCCGTTTCCTTCATGGCTTCTGTCAGTTTTCCGATCTCTTGTTCTGTAGTCATTTAAATCTCCGCCCTTTCAGGTTCTTTCTTACCTTTTACCCGATTCTGGCGGTCCTTAATATTACGAGTTCAATTTATATATGACAATTTCTTTGGCAGATATAATTCTCTCTTTCTTATGCTGCTCATTTTCTTGATCCATTTATTGCTCCCTCCTAATTGTCTCCTATTTGAGGTGAAGATTCTTACCAAAGTCACTCCATTCATTGACCTTGCCATTTACGAACGTAACACTAGATAAGCCATAATACCAAACTTCTCTATCTAATAATTTGTTAACTGTATCCGGTGTTCCCATAATCTCTTTGACTGTTGCTTCCGAATCGCCTTCCTCTATCGGTCAAAGAGAGTCTGTGATAAAAATAAGATTACTCTGAACCAAAGCTTTAATATTTTCTATAACTGTTCCATTCTTTTTTTCAAGAATAACTTTATCTTTCATTAAGCTTTGTAGCATAATAATTCTCCCAGTTTTGATTTTAGATAGTGATGCGTTAGGATTATTTTACCATGTAAAATAGTACGAGAGTAGGGGGAGCTTGGATTCACAAAACATGCATATAAAAGTGTAAAAGCGCCAACCCCAAAAGAGATTGACGCAATTTAAATCTAATTTATAGGCAAAACAACAAATCAATTAGAACTAAATTCTCCCTGTATTTCTCAACGACTCCAAATAATATTCGTATTGCGGATTACCAAGCTTACAGTCTTTTTCAGGGATACCCTTGAGGATAATAAGATCTTGTAAAAGATTCTCACATACACCTTGTAAAGTAAAACCTGAGATATGCTTTTTATCGACACTTTCAAGAACAATCCTAAGCTTTTTCCCCTCTTGAATATCTCTCCATAACAATTGGGATACTAATTCTTCTTCATTGTCATAAATAACAGGATTACTGGAATGCATAAGGGAAAATTCTCTATGCATTTGCTTCTCGTTATCATTGTAAATGGAAGATAAGACCTCGGTATCAGTAATCTCATAAAAACAAACCATATCATTATACGAGACAGAGGGATCTAAAGATAAGCTTTTAAAAGAATCTTTATCCAGTTCCAATACTTTGTAGTGTTGCTTTAGTAATTGATGTGCTTCAGCCAATGTGTATTGGCAGGGAAAACCAGATTTTTTAAAAAGTTCATCTAGATCTTTGTACATTTTCTTCCCCCTAAGTTTTGTCAAAAAAATGAATGTCCGCCAACTCTATTCCATGTATGATAGTGAACAATGTAAGTAAATCCATGAACTTGATTACAAGATAATTCTGGGCCCGCAGGTGTTCTACCTCCACCAGCAGTTTGTGCTACAAGTGCTGCTAAAGCGGCTGATTTAGACCATACATTCTGATTAGCTGTAGTAAACATTGGATTAACAAGTCTAGCAGCAGCATCGACTAAAGGAATCGCGTTGCCAATCCAAACCTTACCTGACATCAACTTAGCTTCGTAGTGGTCATATTGTTTATTTCTTAAACTTTGAGCTATTTCAGTAGCAACAACATAGGTTACTCCCGCAATAACTATAGCTGTACCAGCAGCAAGTAATTGAGAAATGAGCCATTCACCAATTACGACACCGATTGGTATCAACCAAACAAATGACGCCTCCAATTTATCTTGCTCAATTTTGTAACTTTCATTTGTTTCAATATCAGTGAATACAGCGTCGATATCTCCATTTTCTTTAACATCATTTATTACAACATTATAAGTTCTTTTATTTTCATTTGTCACTTCTGATTTTTCATTCGTTTGTAGTGTAATCTTTTTTGTTGATTTATCCAACTTCATTTTACCTATATACCCGGCGAAAAATAAATTGAGTTGAGCGATCATGCACAACCCACAAAGAAATAAATTCCAGTATAATAGTCTTCAATACGATGATTATTGGAGACGATACAAATGAGTGTACGAGTTGGTGTGGCAGAAGAACACAAAGCAGCAGCCATTCTGGAAATCAAAGCCGCGATGAAAATAAACAAAGATTTACGGATGCACGAAAGGTATCAGACGATCCTCCTGCTGTTACTTGGCGAATCCTACGAACGAATTTCCGAAGTGACAGGACGAACGGTTGCGACCTTATATAACTACAGCAAAGCTTACCGAGAGCAAGGGATGCAGGGGCTACAAATCGGACGTCCTCCAGGACGACATCGCTTGTTAACTGCTGAACAAGAGCAACAAGTGTATGAAGTGATAACGAATCAAACGCCGAGGATCAAGGATTTCCTTCCCAGATGAACTGGACTTCTCCACTCGTTCGGAAATGGATCGAACAAAAGTGGAATATTCGGTATTCGGATCGAGGGACACGAGACCTTTTGTACCGTTTGAAGCTTAGCTTTACGAAGCCGACCTACACACTGGCTAAAAGCAGACCCACAGAAACAAGAAGAATTCAAAGAACACTTTCAGGAGTTAAAAAACTCCTCGCTGGGCGCATCGACCGGATTCTGTTTGAAGATGAGTCCATGATCCGGGATTACCAAGCGCTTTCTCGTACCTGGTTTCCCAAGGGGCAGCAAAAATCATTCCCACCTACGGCAAGCATTGGGGAGCGAAGCTGATCGGGACGCTGGATTATGAATCCGGCGAAGTGTTTTGCGTACAAGAAGAACAGTATACCGCCAAAGAATTCTTGTCCTTTCTGGAACGCGTCTTGGAAAAGTATGAAGGCGACCGAATCGTGATGATTTTGGACAATGCACGAATTCATCACGCAGACCTCATCCAGCCTTTTTTAAAAGAATATCAAGCCAAACTCACCTTGGTTTATTTGCCTCCGTATAGTCCGAATTTGAACATGATTGAAGAATTGTGGGGCTGGTTAAAATCATCCGTAATTCATAATGTCTTCTTCGACTCGGTACAAAAAATTCGCAAAGTTGTTCAAGGATTTATCCGTTTGATTAATGAAACGCCCGCTGCCACAGTTGAACGCTTATGTCTTCAATTCTAAATATTAAATGCCGAATATATATAATACTTTTCTCAGGTTTTTTATCCTTCGATTTATCAACCTTAGTTGAAGAACTATCCCCTAAACTAGTATCATCATTAGGAATTTCGGTTTGGATTTCTAATACCTGATCATTATTAGTTACAACTTTATAATTGGAGGAAAAAGGGTCTGTTTGCGCACTTTCAGCAAATACTTGCGATTGAAAAGCAATACAAAATACTATTACAAATGAAAGAATACTAGAAATCCATGCTTTTTTCGAGATAATTTTCTTCAATTAACTCAACCTTCTTTCAATTAAAATGATAATGAACCATATCCATATACTTCATCATAACCTTTGCTACCTAAATCTTTTGATATAGCAATTAAATCTTTTCTTATTAAACTTATGAGATTTAAATCTTTTGGATATTCACTTCTCTTAAGTAATTTAGCAATCAGCCCAGTTACATAAGCAGAAGCAAATGAAGTGCCATCATATACAGCATATTGATTGTTAGGTGATAAAGTGAGTATATCTTTTCCAGGTGCGCTAAAATCGATTTTCCCAACTGCTGATGAATTTAGAGAATGGCTTGAACTATCAATTGCAGTTATAGAAAAGACATCTTCATAGGCCGCAGGATAGTCAACAGATATACCATAGTTATTCCCAGCAGCAGCTACAATGATAATCCCTTCATTAATTGCTTTTTCAATTACTGATTCTAAATGTTGATTTTCTCTTTTAATTCCAAAACTTAAGTTGATAATATCGACATTATTTTCTATGCACCATTCGATTCCTTTTACAAAATCATTAATATCTCCTTTACCTGAATCATCCAATATTTTCACCGAATATAATTCTACATCAGGCGAAACACCTACGATTCCAAAATCATTATCATTTGAAGCAATAATTCCTGCTATTGCAGTACCATGACCAAGAATATCGAATACTGGTTTATTAGGTCCCTCAGCATTAAATTCGATTATTTTACTTTGTTTTAAATCTTCATGATTTTTATCAATTCCACTATCAAGAATTGCGACTTTTACAATCTTTCGATTTAATTGATTTATATCTGATTTTATATCAGGTTTTATATTTAGACTAATCACACCCCAAGGAATTTCTTGTTTTGTTTTTAAATCAATGCGATTCAAATTTTCCCGAGTAATTACTTCATATGTTGTTGTTTTTTTGTTACTAAAATCAATTTGGAAAACTAAAACAATAATTGAAATAATAATAATTAATACTAAGATTATTACTTTATGTGCTTTTGTTATAAAATACACTCCTTTTTATGTATAATTAGATAAATATAGCTCCTTTCCTGATTAAAAACTTATTTTGTATCATATATTCCAATTATTCTCAACCTTTTATTTAATTTTTTTTAAAAGTTTTCACATATAGCTAATGATTTCGATAGTTATTTTCCTTAATTTTCTTTTTATGGGGTATATTATTATGTGATTAATTGGAAAAAATCTGCTAATTTCACTCGTTACAAGTACTAAAAAAGCATCAGGAAGAATTAATAATAAGTTTTGAGAATTAGAATTATCCTTGGTTAATAACAATCAATAAATTTACGGGTTATGTATTCTATATTAAATATTATCGGGCTTCCCGACTCCGCCATCCGCGAAGCGGCCCTGCGGGTGCGCTCCGCCGTAAGAAATTGCGTTTAGACATCATCGACTTTTATTGCCAAATTCCTATCTAGAATAAAAAGCCAACCTCCTAAGAGATTGGCGAGTCAATTAACGCTTTGTTTTTCGTTCTTTTTGTAATCCACTTAGGACGTTATTCATCGGTTTAAACCATTCATGCTTTTCTTTAATTGATTTCTGGGACAAGTGAGTGTACTTACCCACCATACGCAAGTCAGAATGCCCCATAATCTCAACCAAATAACGTTCACTTCCACCATTCTCCAAGAAATTCATATGTCTAAGTTGCTCAGTGGACTGTGCTTTTGATATTTCCGTCCCACTTCTTCGTCAGTGAAATCGAGGTATGCCTTTTGTGTGACCTCGACCGAGGAATGCCCCAAGATTTTAGATAAGGTGAACCAGTCGCCGCCATTGAGGATATAGTATTTGGCTGAGTTGTTACGCAGTTGATGAGGATGAATATCTATATTGACCCTTTTCCCCGCTTCACGTAACGCCTTCTCAAAATTTCTAATGTCTAATTGTGTTCCCCGTGTCGTTGGGAATACATAAGGGCTATTAGAGTAGCGATCATGATACTTAAGCCAACTTCTCAGCTCTAGTCCAAGCTTTGGGCTAAAATACACGAATCGTTGCTGCTTGTTCTTCGGATTCGTTATAAGGATAGATTTATGCTTAAAGTCAATGTGCTCAGGCATAAGCGCCAAGCATTCTCCAATACGCATGCCTGTGTCTAACAAGGTTAATGTAATGACCGAGTTCCTGTAATCGTGAAATTTTGAGGTATCAAATTGATTAAGCACACGCTTGATATCCTCTGGGGCAAGCATCTTTTTAATTTTACGCTGTACCTTGGGATTCTCAATTTTCTCACATGGATTCTTTGTGATTTCACGTTCTGTATCATAAAGCCAATTAAAGAAAACCTTTATATTTCGTACATAGTTAGCCACTGTTACCGTCGATACTTGCTTGTTGTAATCAGAGCGGTTATGAGGGAAGTTTTTATTGATCGAAGCCTCATTGGTGACAACCGAATACTTTCCACGCTCCTGAATGTACTTGATATAATTTCGAATGTGTCCCGATTGAACCTTTAGTACCTCGGTGATTACAAACTGATTTTGTAAATATGCTGCCAATAATTTTAAACTCTGCTCATAGCTGGCTAAAGTCTTTTTTGCCAAATTGCGGGAAGTACAGTAAAGCATGAAGTTATCAATCTGAAACTCAAAATCGGTCATAAAAAAAATCCCTCCATGGATAGTTTCCGCACCCAATAGAGAGATGAATTTATAGTGTAACCAGTCAGATGTTTATTGGTTTACAATCATCCCAAAAAGATATTTATGGGCATAATTGTTTTTGCACCAATAATTCCCAATACCGTCAAATCCCTTGCTGCTCATTGATCCTTACCCTTTCACGACACCTTATGCTCGATCCGCAGCTTGTCGGCAACCATCGCGATGAACTCGCTATTGGTCGGTTTGGATTTGGAGATGTTAATGGTGTAGCCGAACAGGTGGCTGATGGAGTCGATGTTCCCGCGCGTCCAGGCGACCTCGATGGCGTGGCGGATAGCCCGTTCTACGCGTGAAGGCGTTGTCTTGAATTTTTCGGCAATGGCCGGATAGAGCGTTTTCGTAATGGCGCCGAGAATTTCAATGTTGTTGTACACCATCGTGATTGCCTCGCGCAAGTACTGATATCCCTTAATATGCGCAGGTACGCCGATTTCATGTATGATCGAGGTGATATTGGCATCCAAATTTTTACCTTTGGACAGCGGTACAACATTGGATTTGACCGACGAGAAGATCGGAGAACCGGAAGATGAAGAAGAGGTCATGACGCTGCCGTTCTGGGTTCCCACTAGCTGTCTCACCCGGTTTGTTAGCACTTCCATATCGAAAGGCTTCAAGATATAATACGACGCTCCGAGCTGCACTGCCCTTTGAGTGATATTCTCCTGGCCGAAGGCTGTCAGCATAATGATTTTAGGTTGGGGATTCAAATCCATTTCCCGCAGACGTTCAAGCACGCCTAATCCGTCAAGATGCGGCATGATAATATCAAGGATAAGAACATCGGGAATTTTGCGCGCCTGGCTCAGCATTTGAACCACTTCTTCACCATTATATGCGATTCCAGTCACTGTCATATCTTCCTGCTCCGAAATATATTCAGCGAGCAAATTGGTAAATTCCCGATTATCATCGGCCAACAACACTTCAATATTCTGCACTGGTTGTTTCCTCCTTAAAAATATCTGCTTTGTAAAACAGCGTTTATCTTCACTCTTTAAAGTTTTCGACATGTGGAACGAATTTCCTTCTGTCGAAAATTATTTTTCTTTATTTTTTTTCGGGCATGATTTATAATTAAATATTTTATTACACTATTCGATTTTGTTCATGAACGTTCGACAAAAAAATCTTAAGGCTAAACCGCCTTAAGATTAGAGTGAAACCTATACTGTTGTACAACACCGGAATCTTTAAGCATCCATTCGATGAAACAGCCGTAACCGGATCTGGGATCATTGACGAAAACATGTGTTACCGCTCCGACCAGCTTGCCGTTCTGAACAATGGGACTGCCGCTCATTCCCTGAACAATGCCCCCGGTCTTATCAATCAGCCTCGGATCGGTAATCCTCAACACCATTCCCTTTGTAGCCGGCTCCTGCTGGCGGGCCACATGGATGATCTCAACATTGAACCGTTCAACTCTCTGACCTTCAAGTACGGTAAGAATTTGAGCTGGGCCTTCCTTTACCTCACTGCTCATGGCTACCGGAATCGGTTCGCGATACAGGCTGTGATCCGGATTTCGCCCCATTTTGCCGAAAATGCCGAAGTCTGTGTTGCTTTCAACATTTCCGAGCACCTGGCTCTCTTTCAGAAAGTGAGCCCGCTTCTCGCCCGGATCGCCGTCTTGACTTTTGGATATGGAAGTTACGCTTGATTCCACAATATGTCCGCTGCCGACAACAATCGGAGTTCCGGTATTCATATCGGTAATGACATGTCCGAGCGCTCCATAAACGCCCTGATTCGGTGCGTAGAAGGTCAATGTTCCTACCCCTGCGGCAGAATCCCTGATGTAAAGCCCTAGCCGCCATACTTTGTCGTTCCGGTCGTAAGCCGGTTTAAGCTTGGCCGTCCGTTCCTTGCCCTCGCGTATATACCGGATGGTGAGTTCACCGCCGGAATCCCCTGCCCGCTTCACAAGATCCGCCACCTTGGTTACCTCATCCAGCTTGATCCCGTCAATCGATACCATAAGATCCCCGGGCAGCAGTCCGCTGGTTTCGCCCGGCGACAATTTGGTCTGCTGAGACACCTCAACAAAATGATGTCCCACAACCAATACTCCTGCCGACTTGACCTTGACGCCAATCGTCTGCCCACCTGGATACACTTTGATTGCCCGCACAGCTCCCGTCTCAGCTCCTGCTTGGCTCCGTTCAGCAGGCGATACATAGCCGGAAACCGGTACGCTAAACCCTGACACACTAAGAAAGAAAGCAAATAAAAGACCTGGCATTAACTTCCTGAGGTTAGGCTTCAATGGCTGTCACGCTCCCTTTTGCTTCTTTCGCTTGACGAAAAAAGTGGTCGCCAATTGCGTACCTATAAGATAACCTTGCCCCCAGGCTTTTATTACTGTCAATACTTAACCGCTTGGCGTTCCTGCGGCCTTGCTGGCGTCCGCCAAATTGAGCATTTCCTGCGCGTGATGCAGCGTCTTTTCTGTAATTTCCACACCGCCCAGCATTCTTGCCAGTTCCTTCACCCTGCCTTCTTCGGACAGCGGCTCCACCTCGGTCATCGTTCGGCCGTCCTGTACTTTTTTGCGGATGAGGTACTGATGGTCCGCCATGCAGGCCACCTGCGGCAGGTGAGTAATGGAGAAAACCTGGCACATCGAAGACAACCGGTACAGCTTATCTGCGATGGATTGGGCTGCCCGTCCGCTCACTCCCGTATCCACTTCGTCGAAGATCAGCACGGGAATGTCTTCATGCCTTGCAAAAATGCTCTTCATCGCCAGCATGATGCGCGAAAGCTCACCGCCCGAAGCAATTTTGCTCAAGGGGCGCAGCGGCTCTCCGGGGTTAGGAGAAATCATGAATTCTGCGCTGTCGATACCCTGGCGGGTCAGGCGGATGCGCCGGCCGTCGACCTCAATTCCTTTCGGATCTTCAAGTGTATCCAGCTTGACCTCAAGGGAGGTCCGTTCCATTTGCAGGTCCTTCAGTTCGCCTTCCACCTGTGACGCCAAATCCGCCGCGCACTTGCGCCGCGCTTCGCTAAGCTTCTTCGCTGAGGTCATCAGTTCTTCAAGCAGGGCATTTCGTTTAACAGTCAGCTTTTCCAAATGCTCGTCCTTGTTCTCAAGCAGATCGGTTTCCCGTGAAATTTGTTCGTAATACTCCAGAATTTGCTCCACGCTGTCGCCGTATTTGCGCCGCAGACCGGAGATGAGATCGAGACGGTTCTCCACTTCCTCCAGCCTCGCCGGGTTGAACTCAATATCCTCACGGTAATCGCGCAACTGAAATGAGGCATCCTCCAGCTGATAAAAAGACGACTGAAGCTGCTCCAGTACGGGCCGCAGACTTTTCTCATCATAACGAAAAACGTCCTCAAGCGTAGAGATGGCATTGCTGATTGCTTCAAGTCCCTGGCGACCATTCAGCACCTCATAAGCGCCGGAAACGGAATCCATCATTTTCTCGCTGTGGGATAGTTTGACCCTTTCTTCGGAAAGTAATTCATCTTCTCCACATTTTAACGCAGCGGAAGAGATCTCCTCCAGCTGGAACCGGTACAAATCAAGCATTTGATAGCTTCTTTGACTTGAATCCTGCAGCTCGCGCAGCTCTTTCTCCACCTGGGCAAACTTTGAATATTTCTCCTGATAGTCCGCCTTCAGCGGTCCGATCACGGATTCACCGTACGTATCCAATAGTCCCAAATGACGCTCCGGCCTCAGCAGATTCTGATGCTCATGCTGGCCGTGAATATTGACAAGCTGCTCGCCGATTTCACGCAGCATCGTCAGATTCACCATTTGGCCGTTAACACGGGACGTGCTTTTCCCCTGGGTATTAAGCTCTCTACGGATAATCAGATGCTCCTCTTTCTGCGCCCTGATTCCGAGCTTCTCCAGCGTGTCCCAAACCGAATGCCCGCTTCGCAAGCTGAACAGGGCCTCCATTTCCGCCTTCTCGCAGCCGTAGCGAATGGAATCGGCCGAGCCCCGGCCGCCGGCGATCAGTCCGAGCGCATCGATAATGATCGACTTGCCCGCTCCCGTCTCGCCCGTCAACACATGAAAGCCCGGATAAAAATATACATCTACCGATTCGACAACCGCCAGGTTGCGAATAGATAATGTTTCCAGCACAAATATTGCACCTCCGACGCATGAATACCATGCCTTATAAACTCCATCATCCCTACGCTCCGCACGCCGGGTATGACACGCCAATTCTTGGGTTAAACCGATTAGTAAATCCAATATACAACAGCAGATACATCAAATCGTCTTATTAATGAGTATGGCTTGTTCAAAATTTGAGTAGACGCAGAAATTAGATGCTTGTCGATCAGCATGGCCAATTCCCGCTGTTACCTCAAAGTATGACCGAACATAGGTTCGTAGTCAAGAGGTTTCAAATAAAAAAGTTAATGACAGGAGAAAGAAAAGGAAATTAAAGCGTTGATATGAAGACAGTCGTATAGGGGGCTCTGGTAAGAGTTCTTGGATAGGATGTGCATAGGGTGCTTCAAAATGTCGGACAGTTCAGAGGGCTAATAATGCCCTCCCTTGTCCACATTCGAATTCTCCCTTGCCATAAATAAAGAAAGAAGGCTTATTCTCGGAATACGGTTAAATGTAACCCATGATTTGCGAAACCACCTTATTGCTGTCATCCGTCTCCCGGCAGATAATCAAAATGGTGTCGTCACCGGATATCGTCCCCATAATCTCGGGCCATTCGATGCTGTCGATCAGCGCGGCGACGGAATTGGCCGTTCCCGGCAGACATTTCATGACAACCAGATTGCCCGAATAATCGATATGCACGAAATTGTCCACAAGTACCCGCCTCAGCTTCTGCGTCGGATTGTAACGCTGATCGGTCGGCAGTGAATATTTATATCTCCCGTCATCCATCGGAACCTTGATCAGCAGCAGTTCCTTGATATCTCTGGAAACGGTCGCCTGGGTAACCTGAAAACCCGCATTCCGAAGCGCTTCGACCAGCTCGTCCTGCGTCTCAATATCCCGGTGGGTAATAATTTCACGAATTTTAATATGTCTTTGACCTTTCATTAATGGCCTCCCGTATGTTTAAAAAGGTACTAGTCGTTCTCTCCATCATCCCTGCCGAATGTGATCAAGTTAACCGTGGCGGCCGCAGGATTTACGTAAAGCAGCCCGCCCACCTCCGGATAAATCAGGAGATAAGGCAGCAGCATGTCCCGCATCCCGCTTCCGGTCCATTCTAGTGGACGGCGCGGACGAGCCAGCATCACGAGATACTGTGTGCCGTCCTCGGTCGCCGCAACGTAATCAACAAACAGCCGGCTGTAGAGCGGAGCGCCGTCAACGTTGAAGGACAGCGGAATTTTCAGCTTGCCGCCGACGACTTCATAGCCTGCATCCTCCAGCAGATTCAGCGCAGGATGGGAAATGATCTCTTTGTTTAGCGGAATGTGATCCTGCAAAAAGGAACGCGGCGAGCTCTGCAGCCATACATAAATGCGGTAAATGACCCACACTGCCAGTCCAACACCGATCAGCGCCATAACCGCCTTGTCCGGGCTACCCGTCATCCGAATCACCTCGGTGATTTATTCGCTTAGACCGAGCAAAATTCCTCTTAAATAGCCAAAAAGAAACTCATCGACGCGATGAGTTTCCATGAGTTGAAGCCTGACCGCCGAACGTGCTCGAGGCTTCCGCGACAACGGTCGCTGCGAGCGCGGCAAAATCGCCGTAAAGCTCGTGCAAAGTCTCCGGCCTGGAGGCCTCCCCCTCGTCCTTGGCTTCGCCGCTTGGTTGTGTCTCTTCCGATTCCAGACGCCAATGGGCCAGAAATTCGATGTTGCCCTCTCCGCCCGTGATGGGGGAGAAGGTCAAGCCTTCCAGAATGAAACCGAGTTCCCGGGCCATTGTCAGCACATTGACCAGCACTTCCCGGTGAACCGCCGGATCGCGCACGACGCCCGATTTGCCGACCTTCTCCCGTCCGGCCTCGAACTGGGGCTTGATCAGCGCGACAACGTCGGCCGGCTTTCCCAGCAGCGCCTTAAGCGGAGGAAGGATAATCTTCAATGAGATGAATGAAACGTCGATGCTGGCAAAATCGGGAACGGAGCCTTTGAGATCGGGGGGCGTCATATACCGGAAGTTCGTCCGTTCCATAACGCATACCCTCTTATCTTCCCGCAGCGACCAGTCCAACTGGTTATAGCCTACATCGATGGCATATACATAGGTTGCCCCGTTCTGAAGAGCGCAATCGGTGAAGCCTCCGGTGGAAGCGCCGATGTCCAGCATCGTCCGGCCGCCGACGTCGATGCCAAACCGGCGCAGCGCCTTTTCAAGCTTGAGTCCGCCCCGGCTGACATACGGATGCACAGCGCCTTTAACCTTAAGGACTGCACTGCGCGGCACTTTCATCCCGGCTTTCTCGATACGTTCTTCATCCGCAAGCACGAGGCCTGCCATAATGGCCGCCTTGGCCTTTTCGCGGCTTTCATAAAAGCCCTGCTCGACGAGCAGTACGTCGATTCTTTCCTTCGGGCTCCGTTCTTTTTCTTTACCGTGTTCCATAGTCATCTCCAACTTCTATTCTCGAGTCCCCTTAAACTTACGAAGACGTTGTCGTCTTGCCGAAAGGATAAGAGCTTGCCGCCTTCATCGATCTGATTCGGCCGCACAGCGCTTCGACGGTAAGTCCCGTCAGTTGACGCTGCTCCTTGATCGATCCGTGTTCGACAAAAATATCCGGCACGCCCATCAGCTCAACAGTGACATGATGCAGGCCTTGCTCAGCGTAATGCTCCAGCACAGCGCTGCCCAGGCTGCCCGCCTGGCTCGCCTCTTCCAGCACAACCATCTTCGTGCCGGCCAGAGCGAGACCCTGCAGCATGGAGCCGTCCATCGGCTTCAGGAAGCGGGCGTTGACTACGCCCGCCTGAATGCCTTCGCGCTTAAGCAGATCCGCCGCCTCTTCCGCCAGCTGCACCATTGGGCCGCAAGCGATAATGGCGAAATCGTCGCCGGGCCGCAGCCGTTCCCAAGACCCGATGGGCAGGCAGCGAAGTTCCGTATCGAGCGCTGTTCCGGTGCCGTTAATGCGGGGATAACGGTATGCGATCGGACCGTCATTGTATTCCAGCGCCGTCTTCATCATATGGCGCAGTTCATTCTCATCCTTAGGCATCATCAGCACGATGTTCGGTATATGCCGCATAAAAGCGATATCGTACACGCCTTGATGCGTCTCCCCGTCGGCACCGACGAATCCGGCCCGGTCGATGGCGAACATCACGTTGGCGTTATGCCGGCAGATGTCGTGGACAATCTGATCATAGGCGCGCTGCATAAAGGTGGAATAAACGGCAAACACCGGCTTCATTCCTTCCATTGCCAGCGCGGCGCAGAGTGTCGCCGCGTGCTGCTCTGCAATGCCTACATCGATCATCCGTCCCGGAAATTCCTTCGAGAACGGGAACAGACCCGAGCCTCCAGGCATAGCAGGAGTGACGGCGACAAGCCGTTCATCCTGTCGTCCAAGCTCGATCAGCGTCTCGCCGAACACTTCCGTATACATCGGATTGCCTACTGCTTTCAGCACCTGGCCGGATTCGATCTTGTACGGTGTAATGCCGTGCCATTTATAGGAATCGGCTTCCGCCGGTTTATAGCCTTTACCTTTTGTGGTGAGCACGTGAACCAGCACGGGCCCCGCCACATTATCTGCCTGATGGAACGTATCGACCATGGTTGCAAGATCATGACCGTCCACAGGTCCGAGATACGTAAAGCCAAGTTCCTCGAACAGAACGCCGGGAACCATCATATATTTCAGTCTGTCTTTCATCCGTTCCGCGGTCTTAGCTAGACGGCCGCCGATCGCCGGAATCTTCTTGAGGAGCCCTTCCACTTCATCCTTGGCGCGCAAATAATGGCGGTCCGAGCGAATTTGGCTTAAGTAATTATGCATGGCGCCAACATTGGGAGCGATGGACATTTCATTGTCGTTAAGGATGACCATTAGCTTGCGGCGCTCATGTCCGATATGGTTCAGCGCCTCGAACGCCATGCCGCCGGTAAGAGCCCCGTCGCCGATCACCGCGACAACCTTGTTGTCCTCTCCCTTGAAATCGCGGGCCATCGCCATGCCCATCGCGGCAGAGAGGGAAGTGCTGCTGTGCCCGGCTTCCCACACGTCATGCTCGCTCTCGGAGCGTTTGACAAAGCCGCAGAGCCCATTTTGCTTGCGCAGCGAATCAAACCGATCCTTGCGGCCGGTCAATATTTTGTGGACATAAGCCTGATGTCCGACATCGAAGATAAATTTGTCCCGGGGACTGTCGTAGCAGTAATGCAGGGCCAGCGTGAGCTCCACTACTCCCAGATTGGAGGCGAGATGTCCGCCGGTCGCAGACAGCTTCTCAATCAAAAACCGACGTATCTCGTCCGCCAGGGTATTTAATTGTTCGATCGATAGCGACTTCAGTTGCTTAGGATCATTTAGTTGTGGAAGCAGCACGTAATTTCCCCGCTTTCCTGATGTTGTAAAGTATAACCCTCATTATAACACAAATGAAACGGCTGTCGAAATGCAGCCGTTTCCGCAAATTTCAGTGATCTCTGGACATTAAATAATCAGCGATTTCGATGAGCCGCGCCCCACCTTCAAATCCGCCTTCCCGCACAGCGGACTTGGCTTCTTCCGTCAACCGTTCCACTTCCCGGCGGGAGGCCTCCAGCCCGATAAAATAAGGATACGTCACCTTCTGCTGCCGGACATCGCTGCCCGTCTTCTTGCCGAGCTTGCTTTCGTCTCCGACGAGGTCGAGTATATCGTCCTGCACCTGGAAAGCAAGCCCGATGCTGATACCGAACCGGCGCAGGGCCTCAAGCTGCTTCTCCGAAGCTCCGCCTATACGCCCTCCGGCTAACAGTGAGAATACGATCAGATCGCCTGTCTTATGCAGATGAATATAACGCAGGCTCTCCAAGTCGGTCAGGCCCTGCTCGCCTTCCATATCGGCAGCCTGACCGCCGACCATGCCGCGCGGTCCGGCCATTTCCGCCAAGTCCTCCACGATGGACAGGACATTCTCTGCGGACACCCCGTGCCGGCGGGCCGACTGTACAACGCTGTAAAAGGCATGCGTCAGCAGCGCGTCTCCCGCCAGGATGGCTGCCGCTTCTCCGTACACTTTATGGTTCGTCAGTCGCCCCCGCCGGTAATCGTCGTCGTCCATGGCGGGCAGATCGTCATGAATCAGCGAATATGTATGCACCATTTCGATTGCCGCAGCCACAGGCAGCGCCTCTTCCCGGCGCCCGCCAAGCGCTTCGCACGCTGCGATAACGAGCAGGGGACGAAGGCGCTTGCCTCCGGCGAGCAGAGAATAGCTCATCGCTTCCGCCAGCTTGGAGGGAACCTCCCAATGCTTCGGGAAGAGCATCGTCAGCTCGCCCGCAACAAAGTCGCCCACTCCGGCGATATATTCTTTTAAGAGCTGGCGGTTTGCGGGTTCAAGGCCTTGGCTCTCTCCGGGTTCCTGTCCGGAGAGTCCGTTATTATAAGGAATCATCGCCGTCCCCTTCCAGCGCGGAGCCAAACGGCTTCTTGCGAAGCTCTCCGTCTTCTTCCACGATCATTTCGATCTTGCGCTCCACCTGCTCCAGCTTGGCGCCGCAAAGCTGGGAGAGCTTCATACCCTGCTGAAACAAATCAATCGCCTTCTCCAGCGGAACGTCGCCGTGCTCCAGTTCACGCACGATTAGTTCCAGCCGGTCCATCGCTTCCTCAAATCCCAGTTCCGCTTCTTCCTTCGCCATGATCCTTCGCATCCTCCTTCATTCCCCATACCTGGCAGTCCAGCTGGCCGTCCGCCAGCTTCACAACAACCAGATCGCCGAGCTGAACTTCACTCAGCGATTTGACCAAATGCCGTTCCTTCTCGTCGTAGACCAAGCTGTAGCCCCGCGCCATGACCTTCAGCGGGCTGAGCGCGTCAAGAGCCTTGAGCTCCGCCGCAAAGCGGGAGCGCTTGTCCTGCAGGCGCGCTTTCATGGCAGCGACGAGCTCGCGCCTGGCGCCGTCGCTCCGGCGCCGCGCGGCGATTACGCCTTCGCGCGGGCTGTAACGCTCCAGGCGGTGATGCAGCACCGCCTGCCGCTCGCGGGCCCTCGCCTGCCGCGCTTCGGCGGCGCGGCTCAGCCGCTGGCGCAGCATGTCCAGCCGCTGCGCGTGCTGGAGCAGGTACCGGCGCGGGCTGACCAGCACCGGCGAGCGCTGCAGCGCCGAGAGCCGCTCGCGCCCGCGCTGTGCGCGCCGCTGCAGCCCCCTGGCGCAGCAGGCGCTGCTGCTGGCGGAGCTGCGCGGCCAGCTCCGCGGCATGCGGCACGGCCAGCTCCGCCGCGGCCGTGGGCGTCGCGGCCCGAAGGTCGGCAGCGAAATCGGCGATCGTAAAATCGGTCTCATGGCCGACGGCCGAAATGACCGGAATATCCGACGCCGCAATGGCTCTCGCAACGGCTTCTTCGTTGAACGCCCAAAGCTCCTCCAGCGAGCCGCCGCCGCGGCCCACGATGAGCACGTCGGCTTCGCCCATCGCGTTCAGCTCGTGTATCGCCTTCACGATGGACGGCGCCGCTCCCTTGCCCTGCACAAGCACGGGATAGACCACGATGGCCACCTGCGGAAAGCGTCTGCGCAGTGTGATCAGAATATCCCGGACCGCTGCGCCCGTCGGCGACGTGACGACGCCGATGCAGCGCGGATAGCGGGGCAGCGGCCGCTTCAGCTCGGCAGCGAACAGCCCTTCCTGCTCCAGCTTCTTCTTCAGTTGCTCATAGGCCAGGTACAGGCTGCCGATGCCGTCGGGCTGCATATGCGTGGCATAGAACTGGTACTGCCCGTCCCTCTCATATACCGTCACATTGCCTCTGGCGATGACCCGGGAGCCCTCCTTAGGCACAAATGGCAGCCGCTGGTTATGAGAAGCGAACATAATAGCTTTGATACGGCTGCTCTCATCCTTCAGCGTAAAATACATATGCCCGCTGCCATGATGCGTAAAATTGGAAATCTCTCCCCGAATCCACACATCGGAAAGCACATGATCCGAGTCCAGCTTCATGCGGATATAACGGTTGAGATCTTTAATGGAATATACCTTCCGCTCCGCCATGATGCTTGTCCTATTCCAGTCCGCGGCGGCGCTTCGCCGCGGTCAGCGTGTTCACCATCAGCATCGTGATGGTCATTGGCCCTACGCCGCCGGGAACCGGCGTAATGTAACCGGCAACTTCCTTGGCGCTGTCGTAGTCAACGTCTCCTGCCAGTTTGCCGTTGTCCAGGCGGTTCATGCCCACGTCGATGACAACCGCTCCTGGCTTCACAAAGGAAGCATCGATAAAGTAGGCGCGGCCGATCGCCACGACCAGCACATCGGCCATCCGGCACAGCTCGGCCATGTTCGCCGTGCGGGAATGACACATAGTAACCGTCGCATTCTCCCGCTGCAGCAGCAGGGATACCGGCTTGCCGACAATATTGCTGCGGCCGATTACTACGGCATGCTTGCCGGAAAGGTCGATGCCGGTGCGCTTGATCAGTTCAATTACTCCGGCGGGAGTACAAGGAAGCAGACTGTCATCGCCGATTACAAGATTGCCGACGTTGACCGGATGAAACCCGTCGACATCCTTCTCTACGGAGATGGCGTCGATCACCGCTTTTTCGTTAATATGCTTCGGCAGCGGAAGCTGCACCAGAATGCCGTCAATCTCGTCCGCCTTATTCAGTTCGTCAACGAGCGAGAGGAGTTCTTCCTGGGAAGTCGAAGCGGGCAGCCGGTGCACTACCGAATGGAAGCCAAGGCTGATACAGGTTTTTTCCTTGCTGTTCACATATACCTGCGAACCCGGGTCCTCCCCTACAAGTACCACAGCGAGACCTGGCTTGACACCACGCTCCGCAAGCGTCTCGACCTTCCGGGCAATATCCACACGTATTTCTTCGGAAACCAGTTTACCGCTGATGATTGCTGCTGTCATGACACTTATCTCCCCTTTAGTGAACTTTGATAGTTGTAAGGTGTCTTTTCGCGAAAAAGGGCGCACCAGGCGCATCGTTTTGCCTTTTTTTAAATCAGCTTCGTTCTACGAACGGTTGGACTTCAGCTCTTCCAAATCCTGAATCATTTTTCCCAGCACGCCGTTGACAAATTTGCCGGAATCCTCGGTGCCGAAATGCTTGGCAAGCTCAATCGCCTCATTGACGGCAACCTTGGCAGGAACATCATTCAGATAGATCATTTCATAGGCCGCGAGCCGCAAAATTTGACGATCAACGCGGGACAGCCGGCTCATTTGCCACCCCTTCAAGTAATGCTCCAGCATATCGTCGATTGCAGGCTTGGCTTCCCAAATGCCGTTTACATGGCTAAGCACATAATCTTTTAGCAGCACCTCGTCGGAAATGACCCGTTCCGTCTCATTTTCCTCGGACGCTTCTTCCAGCAGCATTTCCACCGCCTCGCCGCTCTCGACCTCGTTCATCTCCATCTGATACAGGCTTTGCACTATTATTTCTCTTGCTACGCGTCTTTTCATTTGTTCCTCCTTTAAATTGATCCAGGTTCCACCTGAACGCTGAACCCCAACAAATCCTAAGTTAGCCGGCCGCCCCGATTGGATGAATGCAGGTAATCGCCGAATTTCCCGCTCCCATGCGAATAGATGGAGACTTACCGGTTAATCTGACCGTTACCCTCTTCAGAGCTTTAGCTGAAATCCCGCATCAAGGAGCTTGGGGCACTCTCGAAAACGGTTCGCTGCCTGTCGCTGACTTCCGGTTTGGCTTGTATATAGGATGTACACTTTTCGTTCTGTTCATCGTCCTTGCTTTAGCGTCTGCTTGGACTCCGCATTCCATGCCCCCTGTTCAGGGGCTGTCCGAAACATCCGTACAATATGATTCTAAACGCGGGTACAGACCGCAAATCATGATTTTTCACAGGAGACGATTGCCATCCAGCGCAAAAAAAACCGCACTGCCCTTCATTCGAGCAAAAAAACGCAGATGACCAGTTCGCTCCGAAAGAAAGGCTTTAGCGCGGTTCACTTGAAGGGACGCCAGCGGGCCGACAGCTGCTCCAACAGCTCCCGCCAAGGGAACAATGGAGCCTGCGCGTCTTTTCTTCCGCCAAGCGTATATCCGATGAACACAACCAGTGCAAAGAACAGCATATCCCAGAAACCGCTGATTAAATAAATGATGCCGAGAATACATCCAAAGGCTACTCCGGCGATTCTACCACCGTGACTTTCCCAAATATCTCTCCAGGGCATAAGGGAAACTCACCTCTATTCCACTCGACTTTTGAAGCTGGGGGACTGTGCAAGATTCGCGATATAGACGGACACATCGGCAACCGGAACGCCTGTCGTTTCCTGCACATATTCATGCACCTGCCGCTGTATTTCCGAGGTCAAGAGCGGCAGCGAATGCTCGCCGTCCACGACGCCTCGGATCATAATTTCTAGTCCCGCCTGGGAAACGCGGATGCGTGATTTCAGGTCGCGAATGCCTTTAACCCGTCCGGCCGCTTTCAGGCTGAGATTCTCGATCGTTTCCATAGAGATCTGAATATCCCCGTATTCCGTGCGCTGATCCACCGATAGAGTCGATGTCCGGTCCCGGCGAAGGGAGATGTAGAAGAACCGGATACTAAGCAGGAATAAAATCACCGCCACAACAATCGCAGCGATATAAGCGGAATTCCAATCCTGGATCCTCAGATTCCTTGGAAGGACGCCGCTTAACAGGAGGATGGCAATAACAGATAATGCTCCGATGCTCAAGCTGTATATAAACAGCAAAAGTCTGTCCAAAATTTTCGCCACGAGCCTCATAACCTCCTTAAAGTAGACTAAACCCTCGACTTGACCGTCGGGGGTTTAATGAGAACCGGAAGTCCTTATTTCACACGAAGGGCAAAATCGGTATCATCACTCACGCTGTTCTTTTCCGCACTCTTGAACTGAACATCGTGAATATGCACATTCACTTCCACGACCGTCAGTCCTGTCATGGTCTCGATCGACCGTTTGACGTTTCGCTGAATTTCCGCCGCCACTTCCGGAAGACGGGTGCCGTATTCGATAATTACGGAGACATCCACAGCAGCTTCGCGCTGTCCGACTTCCACCTTAACGCCTTTTGAAAGGTTCTTGCGGCCCAGCAGCTCGACAATGCCTCCGGCAAATCCTCCGCTCATGCCCGCTACGCCTTTAACTTCAACGGTTGCGAGTCCCGCAATGACCTCAATCACTTCGGGAGCGATCTGGATTTCACCGATTTCCGTACGTTCGAATTCTGTCGGCAATGTACTCATTTTGTCCCCCACACCTTTCATATTTGTTCCTGATGGCAAGCTTGAAGCACGTCTCTCCATTAAACATACTATATCATTTGGCGAACTTTATGACAAACAAAGCGGCGCCGTCCTAAATTTCATTTTCTTCAAGGAATTTGATATCGAAATGACCGTCCAGAAATACGGGATGCTCCAGCAATTTTTGATGAAATGAAATGGTGGTATGTATTCCTTCAATGGCAAACTCGCCGAGAGCCCGTTTCATTTTGAGAATCGCTTCCTGGCGCGTAGGCGCCCAGACGATGAGCTTCGCAATCATGGAGTCATAAAAAGGCGATATTGTCCCGCCTGGATACGCGGCGCTGTCCACACGGACGCCAAGACCGCCCGGAGGCAGGTAAAAACCGACCTTGCCCGGAGAAGGCATGAAATTCTTGGCCGGATCTTCCGCGTTAATGCGGCACTCGATCGACCATCCGTTGATGACGATATCCTCCTGGGTGAACGAAAGGGGATTTCCTTCGGCCACCGAGATCATTTCCTTGATCAGATCCACGCCTGTTACCATTTCGGTAACCGGATGTTCAACCTGAATGCGCGTATTCATTTCCATAAAGTAGAACTGCCCGTCTGCGCCTAGCAAAAACTCCAGTGTTCCCGCACCGGAATAATTCACGGCAAGCGCGGCGCGGACAGCCGCTTCGCCCATGGCCTGACGGATTTCCGGACTCAGAACGGAGCAAGGGGCCTCCTCCACCAGCTTCTGACGGCGTCGCTGTATGGAACAATCCCGTTCGCCAAGATGGACCACGTTGCCGTGATTATCGGCTATAATCTGGATCTCGACATGCTTCATGCCCGTCAGGTACTTCTCCAGATAGACTCCGGCGTTGCCGAATGCTTTTTGCGCTTCTTGCTGGGCGGCCGTAATCTGCTTGATCAGCGATTCCTCGTCTTCGGCAATGCGGATGCCTTTCCCTCCGCCTCCGGCGGTAGCCTTGATAATAATGGGATAGCCGATCTCCCTGCTGAGCAGGACCGCCTCCTCAACGTCGTCTACAAGACCGTCGGAACCGGGAATAACCGGAACGCCTGCATCCTTCATCGTTTCTTTGGCCACGGCCTTGTCCCCCATCCGCGTGATGGCTTCCGGAGAAGGGCCGATAAATATGATATTGCAGGAACCGCAAATTTCGGCGAAATCGGCATTCTCGGCAAGAAAGCCGTAACCGGGATGGATGGCGTCGCATTCGGTCAAAGTGGCCACGCTCATAATATTCGTGAAATTCAAATAGCTGTCCTTGGAAGCCGTCGGTCCGATACAGTACGCTTCATCGGCCAGCCGGACATGCAGCGAATCGCGGTCGGGCTCCGAATAGACCGCCACGGTGGAAATTCCCAATTCGCGGCAGGCGCGAATAATCCGAACGGCGATTTCCCCCCGGTTGGCGATCAGCACTTTTTGTATATTCATTTCTTTCCTCCCGATTCTAAGATTCCGGCTTCACCAGGAACAGCGGCTGGCCGTACTCCACAAGCTGTCCGTTCTCTGCGAGAACGGATACGATCTCCCCGCGGACCTCCGCTTCCAGCTCGTTCATCAGCTTCATCGCTTCGATAATGCATACCGTCGACTTCTCGGTCACCCGGTCGCCCGCGCTTACGAACGCAGGCAAATCGGGCGAAGCCGAGGTGTAGAACGTTCCCACCATAGGAGATACGATTTTATGTAAGGTTCCTTCTGCGGGAGCAGCCAGCGTCTCCTGCTGCGGAGCAGCGGGAACGGGAGCGGCTTGCCCGGTTGTCTGCTGCAGAGCAGGCGGCTGCGGAGCGGGCGTAAAGGGGTACGGATAAGGAGTAGCCGGAACCACATGCGCTTCCGCAGCCTCGGAACGGTCCGGTTTGCGGATGGCCAGCTTCATTCCTTCGCTTTCAATCTCCAGCTCATGCACGGAAGAGGTCTGGTCCAGCAGTTTGATCAATTCCTTAATTTCGCTTAATTTGAACATTTCGATCAGTTCACTCCTTCAGCTTTCTCTCAAAGCCGCTAACTTGGCGGAAAAGAAGAAACGACATCGCTGTCCTTTCAAGGGACGTCATCCGTTTCACCCAATAATATAGGATGCCAGATCCGCGCGATGCTTATCCTCATATACTTCAAGATAACTTTATGTATTATATCACAAACGCAAGAAATGGAAAGAGCCCGGGATAACCCGAGCCCTTTCGTCATTTCCCGCGTTTTTTCGTGTTGATTTACTCCTCAGATACATGCTGTACGCTCACTTTATCCTGCGACACGCTCAGCTCTTTCATGACCAGATCGATGATTCCGACAGCCTGCTTCACATCCAGCTTGTCGCTCAGAACGACAACTTTGTAGGAGTCGTTCCCTTCTTCCTTGACAATCGCTTCTCCATACTGCTGTTGAAGCTTTTCTTCAATTCCGGTGATCTTGGACTCCTTCTCTTCCAGCTGGTGCAGCTGCTCCTGCGCGGCCGCGCTGTCCGCAGGCGATTTGTCCATATCATTGATCTTGGCCATCAAATCTTGCTGTTCTTTAATCTTCTTCTGTTCGCGTTCATACAAATAGTTGGTGAACTGGCTGGAGGCCGACGCGCTTTGCGACGCTACTTCGTCCAGCACCGCCGCGTCGCTTTTTGACGCGCCGTCGTCAGCCGAGACGGTATCCTTTCCATTATCCGCAGCGGCGCTATCCGGTTTGGCGGATGCGTCCGAAGCGGAATCGGATGCCTGATCCTTGGCTTTATCCGCCGAAGGGTCCGCCGCGGATTGGCCGTCATCGGTTCCCGTCAGCGCGGAATTTGTATCGTCTGCTGCAGAGCTTGCTGCGGCGTTAGGGTCAGCCGCAGCATTAGGATCGGCGGCCGCAGCGGAATCAGCAGCCGCAGCGTCATTTTGCGAAGTCACTTCGCTCACTGCCGCGCCGCTGTAAGCCGTCGACGGAAGGGCGTTGCCGGACGAGTCCTTGACGGAATCCACCTGAATTGTCCCTGCTGTCTCCTTGGGCGATGAAACGCCAGAGTCCTCCGTGAACAAATAGTACGCAGAGAGCACCACCATCAAGCTGAGCATGGATACCAACCAGATTGTTTGTCTTTTGCCGTTCATTGCTTTTCCTCCTTTTTGCTGTTCCTTTGGGATTCGGCTGTTACGCCATTGCCACTCCAGCCGCTATTCCTGTTTGCGCGGCACGACGGAAATGCGGTAGCTCGGGACGTTCAGCGCTTTTTGCACCGCCTGCTCGATCAGTCCTTTCACCACCTTGTTCTCGGCTCCCTTGGCGACAATAACAACGCCGCGAACCTGGGGCTTGATTCTTTTGGTAATAATCGGCGTCTCGTCTCCGGATTGACTGTAAGTGACGATTTCGCCGTCTCTGGTGTACGTGGTTGTGTGGCGCTTGCCGCCGTTTGCATCGGTCTCATCGCTTAGCTGCTGGGAATCGTTCATGTTGCGCTGGACGACAACCTCCTCAGTGGAATCAACGGTGACCATAATGTCCACCGTGCCGACTCCGACGATTTGCTCCAAAATCCCCTTCATGCGGTTCTCCATCTCCCGCTCGATGCCGTCAAACGAGCTGGCGGCTCCATCCGTCGCCTCCTGCATTGCCGCCTGCGAGCTCTGGGTTTGGGGTGGCTCTCTCCCCGTATTCTCGCTGTCGAGCTTCTTCACATTTACAAAGGAATTGAACAGCATGATCGCCACGCCCAACAGACCCAGAATGATCAACCATCGGAACGTATGGTTTCGCTTCGGATTCTCTGCCCCGCCACCGATCATCTGCTCCAGCTTCTTCAGCCAGTTGCCCATCTTTCCACTCCTCCCTTACGCTTGGTCCGTTTAAGCGGCGGCTACAATTTTTCGCTGCCGCCGTTCAGCACTTTGATCTTAGCGGGGTCAAGGCTCCAGTTCTTCTCAAGGAGCGCCGTTACCGCCTTGGCGTCGGCGCCGCCCGAGCCTTCGTCTACGCCCGCCACGGCCGCCGCCGGCTCTGCCGGGCCGGAGCTCTCTCCCGTCTCCTTCAGCCCGTTCTCTCCTTCGCCGAGATCGACTTTGATATCGTCCACGGGCAAAACCGAGATCGGAACACTGCCTCCGCTTCCCGAGCCTTGGGGTGCATCGCTTTGCTCAGCGCTTCCCGCCGGGAGCGTGACGACCACCGCCGTTATAACCGGCATGGCGTTGTCTCCGGCTTCATTCGCCAGGGCGAGCGTTACGGTCACATTCGCTCCGCGCTGCCCCGTCTCGCCTGCGATCTGCTCCCTCATCTGTCCGGCGATTTGCTGCGCGGCGAGCTTTAGGCTTTGGTCCCTCCCGCCCGCGGCCAGCTTCTTCCCGTCGGCCAATATTCGTCTGAGCTCCGCGTCTTCCGCATTGCTCAGCCCGGGCCCCCCGCCGTCCGACCGGCGGAAAGCCAGGCTGAGCTCAGACGCGGCATCGCCCTTCATCAACGAGACGATCGGGCTTAGCATCGTCAGCAGGACCAGCAGGCTGAGCACAAGCCTCGCATAGCGCTCCATCGACTTGCTCGGAAGCAGCAGTTCAACGAATGATGCCAGCAGCACGATCATTATGATTTCCCGCAGCCATCCTCCAAGCCAGCTCATGATCCACCTCCTTGTGAAGCTTTATCTCATCATGACCGTAACGTTGCCGGCGGTCAGCAGAATGGTGACAGCCAGAAAGAACATGAGCGATACAGCGGCCAAGGCGGCGAATACATAAATCATGCTCTTTCCGATTGTCTGCAGGCAGGATACGATCGGCGTGTCCCCGAGCGGCTGCATCACGGCTCCGGCCACATTATAAATGAGGGCCAGCACGAGTATTTTGATTGCCGGAAACGCACACAGGAACAGGATGATAATGACGCCGGACAATCCGATTGCGTTCTTCACCAGCAGCGAGGCGGATATGACGGTATCGGTAGCGTCTGCGAACATTTTGCCGATAACGGGAACGAAATTGCCGGTAACATACTTCGCTGCCCTGAGCGTCACTCCGTCCGTAACCGAGCTGGTGATGCCTCTAACGGAGATAACGCCCAGAAAGACGGTCAGCAGGACGCCAAGTACCCCTGTGCCGATGTTCCTCAGCAGATTCGCAAGTTGGGTCAGCTTGTATTTGTCCGAGATGGAACTGACCAGATGCAGAACTGCCGAGAAGAACAATAGCGGAAAGACCAACGTGTGAATCAGCGTGCCGACCGTATGGATCATGAACACGATCAGGGGATGGGTCACCGAAACGGTAACGACATTGCCCATGGAAGCGAGCAGTGCGAACAGAAGCGGGATCATCGCCATCATGAAGTCGATCATCCGGTCGATGGCGTCCTTGGCATAACCGATGGCTACATTGAAGCTGTTGACCGCGATGACCAGCACCACCATAAAGCACAGGGTGTAGGCCACCTTGCTGACCGCCTTGCGCTCGAACGCCGTCTGGAGCGTCTCCAGAATCATGCTCAGCACGCTGATCATTACAATCGTGACAAGCAGCTTGCCGTTGTAGAGCACTTCATGCCACATGTAGGAGAGGAGGCCCGACAGCACATTTTTCAGGCTTAGCCCTTCGCCCCCCGGCAGCAGCATATCCATGAGCGAGGGAGTAGCCCCATCCGGAAAAAAACCGCCGTAATCCTTCATCAGCTGATTCCAGTATTTCTCGACTCCATCCTTGGGCAAATCGTCGACCTGGCTCTTCACCCATTGATCTATCGGCGTTTCGCTCTGACCGGTTTGCGCTCCGTTTGATGATGCGGATGAGGATGCGGAGGCTGCGCCCCGGCCTTCGGCGGCCGTTTCGGGGGAATCCGCGGAACGCCCGGCTTGGTCGACAATAGTGCCGGTTTGGCCCATAGGCGTTCCAGCCTCATCTGCCGGTGAAGCGGCCGCCCGGCTCCATCCAATGAACACGAGACAGACAATCAGCAGCGCGACTCTGAGTTTGGGCGGGCGGAATATGCCGCGCTTTTCCATTGCCGTTTCTCCTTTCGTTTGACGGATGAGCCGGACCCGAGACGTACTATGCCGGCAAAAGCTTCATAACCGTTTCAATAATGATTCCGATGATCGGCACAGCCAGCGTCATAATCAGCACTTTGCCGGCCAGCTCGATTTTGGAGGCGATGGATTCCTGGCCCGCGTCACGTACGATCTGGGCTCCGAATTCCGCGATATAGGCGATGCCGATGATTTTGAATACGGTCTTCAAGTACACGGTCTCCATACCCGAAGACTCCGCAAGCCGCTGAAGAGTGGAGATTACGCCGCCGATTTTGCCGATCAGAAACAGGAAGATCAGTATGCCCGTTGCCGCCGCCAGCAAGAAGGCGAACATCGGCTTTTGTTCTTTCAGCACAAGAATGAGAACGGTCGACATTAGTCCGATTCCTACGATTTGAATGATTTCCATAGCGCGGCCTATTGAAAAAGAAAGATCGTCTTGATTTCCTGCAGCAGTCCGTCCAGCATCCGGATGACCATGAACAGCACGACGACAAAGCCGATAACGGTCACCCAATGGGCGATATCCTCTTTGCCCATCTGCTTGAGCACGGTATGAATCATGGCGATAATGATGCCGATGCCGGCAATTTGAAAGATCGCGTTGACTTCAATATTCATTCCTGGCACCTCGCTAAAAGATCAAAATGACGATCAACGCCCCCAGCAGGAGTCCCAGACTTTTGCTCACCTTTTCGTACTTGGCCTGGTCTTCGCGGGCCGAAATTTCCTCCTGTTTCAACTGCTGCAGCGCCAGTGCAATATGATTCGTCTGATTGCTTCGGTCGCTGGTGCCGAGCGTGCAGCTGAGCTGCCGGAGAACTTCCTGCTCCGGCGTTTTCATCGCGGTCGCCTTCCAGTTTGTTTCCATCGCCCTGTCCACCGCTTCCTGCGCGGTCCGGTTATAGGGCGGGCTCATCCCTTCGGCGGCTGCGGTGAAGAAACCCCGGAGCGGCTCCCTCGACTGGACGGCAATCCGTTTCATCGCCTCCGGCAGCGGCGTATAGCCGTACATGATCTCGGTCTCCAGCCGCTGAAGCGCGGCGATCAGACCGCGGATATGCCGGGGCCGGTCCGCATACTGCCGGGCCCGGCGGAAGCCGGCCAGAGTCGCCGCGCGCAGGATCATCGCGGCGCCCAGGAGCTTAAGCATGGCTTTCGCCTCCTTTGCGTTCTCCCGGATATACCGGAAGCGGGCGTTTGCGGCCATCCAGCACGCGAAAGGACAGCTCGCCCGCCGATCGGCGGAGGATGACGTATCTTTCGAACACGCCCAGTTCGATAATCCGGCCGAGTCCGGGTCGCAAAGCCAGCTCGGACACTTCACGGCCGTGCGCGGCGGCCAGAACCGTAATTCCGGCATGCAGCGCCTCAGTCAGCGCATCGGCATCCTCAGGCCGGCCGATTTCGTCGGCGATCAGCACATCCGGCGAGAGGGAGCGGATCATCATCATCATGCCCTCGGCTTTGGGGCAGCCGTCCAGCACATCTGTCCGCGGACCGATATCGAAAGAAGGTATCCCCCTGCGGCTTCCAGCGATTTCGGAACGCTCGTCCACGATGCCTACCTTGAGACCGGGGCGCCCGTCTCTTCCTCCCGCGCTCCCTGCGGAAATTTGCCGGGCGAGATCGCGGAGCAGCGTCGTCTTGCCATGTTGGGGCGGAGATATAATCAGCGTGTGCATGACCCGCCGGCGGCTGTCATCCAGCAGGAGCGGCAGAATCCGGTCGGCGACGCCGGGAATCTCCCGCGCAATCCGGACGTTGAATCCGCCGATATCCCGCAGATGCCCAACGCTTCCGCTGCTTAAAACCGTCCGCCCGGCGAGTCCGATACGGTGTCCCCCCGGGATGGTAATGAATCCCTTGCGAAGCTCTTCTTCCATCGTATAGAGCGAATGATTGCTGATCAGGTCAAGCATCCGGTGGCTGTCCTCACGGTCCGGTCTATACGCCTCTTCCGGCTCCAGTGTCAGCCTGCCGGCTGCGTCCACAAAGTGGTACTTCCCCGCATAATTGATTTCCAGCGGCCGCCCTTCCCTGATGCGGATTTCTTCAACCGTCTCAAGCAGCGGGAGCGGGAGCCGGGAGAGCGCGGCTTTCACTTTTTCGGGAAATAATTGAAGCCAATCGATGCCCATATGCGGTACCCCCAAGTCGTCCTCTATGGAATGCTTTATTCCATATCTATGCTTGTACGTTCGCAATATGACTACCAATCTATCATTTTTTCAAAATACCGATTAAGAGACACGCCACGCCGACACCCACCCAACACAGCTTGCTGGGAGATAGATTCTGCGCCATGCCCGTAAGACCGATGGCTGTGGTCAGAACGAGCACGGTCGGACCGACGAGCGCCAGCGCCGAATTGACCGCCAAAGCCTTGTCCACCTGGTTCAGCCGCAGCATGATCAGCGCAGCAGTAATTTCCGCACTGCCTGACAGCATGCGCAGCACGGCCATCCAGCTTACATACTTGTCCACCTTTGCACAACTCCTTCCGCCTGGATATTTCCAGCGCCGCCTCCGAAAACTCCCGGTTCCCGGCTGTTGTTCATAGATATGCGGGATTGTCCCGCTTTAGACAACAAGAATTCGGGATAAAAGCATACGCGGCAATACACTATATAGATGTAGAAGAAAACATAGTGAAAAAAACTGATAGAAAATTATTATCAGTATGATATAATATTTTTAACAAAATAATAAAACAGTCAACACAACAGAAAGGAATGCTTTCATGCACACCCGTCATCCTGAAATTCCCATTACATTCGAAAGTCTCACCAAAACAGCCAGAGAGGTCGCCATCGTCGTCTTATCCGCCCTTCTGGTCGCGGCCGGTTTGAAGCTGTTCCTGATCCCGCACCAGCTCCTCAGCGGAGGAGTGGCCGGAGCTGCGTCCGTTATCGGTTACTTGACCGATCCCAAATATATTTCGCTTATATATTTCGGCATCAATCTGCCGATTCTGCTCTGGGGCCTCGTCGCCGTTGGAAGAAAATACATTTTTCTCAGTATGCTCTGCGTCGCCTGCACCACCTGGTTCCTGACGATTATTCCTCAGGTGAAAGTAACCAAAGATCCGATTCTGGCCAGCATTTTCGGCGGGGTCATCATTGCGGGGGGCATTGGCTTCTCTCTGCGCGCGGGCGGGTCGTCGGGAGGATTCGATATTCTGGGCTCTATCATTACGCGTAAAAGAGATGTGCCGATGGGAACGGTTCTGTTCATTATGGACGGGCTAGTTATTTTAACCCTCGGCTTTATGAAAAGCTGGGATTCCGCGCTCTACGCCATGCTGTGTACATTTGTGAAGAGCCGAGTGGTCGATATGATCCATATCCGGCATGTCAAATTGACCTGCTTCATCGTGACGAAACGAAAGGAAGAGATGGTTGAGCGGCTGAACCGGCTTCCGCATGGCGTGACTGTCGTCAACGCGGAGGGGGGATACAGTCATGAAGGCAACACGATGCTGATGACGGTCACTACGAGGTACGAGCTTTCGGAGCTGCGCAAGGCCGTTATCTCCGTCGATCCAAGCGCGTTCGTGAACGTGCTGGAAACGGTGGAAATTCTGGGAAGGTTCAGACGGTTGGCATAATAAGCCGCTTCCGCTGCCCTCCGCCAAACCCTGCAGCTTGCCCAGATCCCGGATGAGTGAGAAACAATAATAGATACGATAAGAAGAAACGGCTTCGCCGTCCTCTGGAAGAGGAAAGCATCCGTTTCTCGTAAAAATATCAGGTTAAGGATGAGCGCGAAGCTTATTTTTCTGATATTTCAAAAAAAGGGACTGTTTCCAAAAGCCATATCAGGCTTTCGGAAACAGTCCCTTATTATTGTTAAATCATAAACCTCGGAATGATCACAGTTCCGCTGGAATGTCTTGATGCCGGACTAGCGGCGATCCTGCGGACCGCCTACAAATACTTGCTGGTCGGTATCCAGCCCATACGCCTTATGCAGCGCCTGGATAATCTCCTTCAGCTTGCCGGACTCCACTACGCAGGAAACCTTGATCTCGGAGGTGCTGACCATTTTAATGCTGATTCCAAGACCCGAAATCACCTCGAACATCTGCGCCGCCACGCCCGGATGGCTGACCATGCCAGCGCCGACGATGGAGATTTTGACCAAATTATCTTCCGATGTTACCTCACGGTACGGCAGTTCTTCGCGGACTTGACGAATGACCTCTTTGGCCCGTTCCATTTCGTCCAGCGAGACGGTGAAGGAGAAATCCGCTTCCCCGTTCTGTACGCCGCTCTGCACGATGATATCCACGTTGATGCCTTCATCGGCCAGCTTGCCGAACACCCGGGCCAGTACGCCGGGAACGTCGGCCACTCCCGAAATGCTGATCCGCGCCACATTTTTGTCGTAAGCGATGCCGCTAACCGCCACTCCCTGCTCCATGCTTGCTTCCTCCTTCACCACAGTGCCTTCATTATAATTAAAGCTCGACCGCACAACCAGCTTCACCTGGTACCGTTTCGCGTATTCCACCGCGCGAGGATGCAGCACGGCGGCGCCCAGATTGGCGAGCTCCAGCATTTCGTCATATGAGATTTCCTTGAGCTTGCGCGCATTCTTCACGATGCGCGGGTCGGTGGAGTACACCCCGTCGACATCCGTATAGATTTCGCAGACATCCGCTTTAATGGCCGCCGCGAGCGCAACGGCCGTCGTATCGGAACCGCCTCGTCCGAGCGTAGTAATTTCGCCGTCAATCGTCATCCCTTGGAAACCGGCAACGATCACGATCTTGTTTTTCTCTAGCGCTTCCAGCACCCGGCGGGGCACAATCTCATTAATCCGCGCCCGTCCGTGCGTCTCGTCCGTACGGAAGCCGGCCTGCCAGCCGGTATAGGACACAGCTTCGCGTCCAATGCCGCTGAGGGCGATGGACAGCAGCGCAATGGAGATTTGCTCCCCCGTCGTCATCAGCATATCCATCTCACGCGCAGGCAGCTGGCTGCACAGCAGCTTGGCCTGATCGATCAGTTCGTCGGTCGTGTCCCCCATGGCGGATACAACCACGACGCAGCGGTGGCCTTCATCCTGCTTGTCTGCGATGCGTTTGGCGACCCGCTTCATACGCTCGGTATCTCCGACGGAGCTGCCTCCGAATTTCATGACATAAAGTGACAAAGCTTCATTCACTCCCTACTTCAAATTCTATGTAGCACTTGAAACATTCGGTTTCCCGCTTTAAACCAGTATAATACGAAAGTGACCGGATGCGTTAATTATTTTGCAAAAAAGACGGCATCTCTCAAGCCCATGAACGCCAAAGCCTCCCCGCATTGCGCTGCGGGGAGGCCGGGCTGGGACAAGAAATTGCATATAAAGAAAGACTACGCGCGGGAAATATACTTGCCTTCGCGAGTATCAACCAGAAGCACATCATCCTCGTTGATAAAGAGCGGAACCTGCACGGAAAGACCGGTTTCCAGCTTGGCAAACTTGGTCGCGCCTTGAGCAGTATTGCCTTTGACGCTTGGCTCGGTTTCAACGACCTTGAGTTCTACGCTGGTCGGCAGGTTGATACCGAGAAGCTCGCTATGGTAGCTGACAATGTTCACTGTCATGTTTTCCTTGAGGAAGTTCAGTTCCCATTCAAGCTGATCGGCTTCAAGGCTGAATTGATCGTACGTTTGGTTGTCCATGAACACATGCTCGGAGCCGCTTGCATAAAGATATTGCACGGCGCGGTTCTCGATGATGGCGCGGCCAATCGTTTCGCCCGCACGGAATGTGCGTTCAACGGTGTTGCCGTTGCGCAGGTTCTTCAGCTTGGAGCGGACGAAAGCCGCGCCCTTGCCCGGTTTGACGTGCTGGAAATCCAGTACCGTAAAAATATCGCCGTCCACCTCAACGGTCAGGCCTGTTTTAAAATCGTTAACGGAAATCACTAATAAACCCCTCCTGAATTCAAAAATGACTTGTCCTTATTAGAACAATTAAACTCTTAAGGTCGCAGCCTACACAGGCGGCATAACCGAAGTTTACAAAACCGTGTAGTCCTTGGACGAATGGGTCAATCGCTCGACGCCGTTCTCCGTGACGACTACATCATCCTCAATGCGGACGCCCCCGAGTCCCGGAACGTAAATGCCCGGCTCCACGGTGACAACCATGCCCGGCTGCAGCACATCATCGCTGAGCTTGGACAGCCGCGGCCATTCATGCACTTCCATGCCGAGGCCATGGCCAAGACTGTGTCCGAACTGCTCGCCGTACCCGTAACGGGCGATGATGTCCCGCGACAAAGCGTCGCATTCTCTGCCGGTCATGCCCGGCTTGATATGCTCCAGCGCATGCAGCTGGGCCTCCAGCACGATGTCGTAAATTTCTTTTAGTTTTGGATCGGGGCTGCCCAGCGCGATCGTCCGTGTGATATCGGAGCAGTAGCCGTCCAGCAGCGCGCCGAAATCGAACGTTACGAACTCATTGGTCTGAATCACCTTCTGACTCGCAACGCCATGCGGCATCGCGGACCGTTCCCCTGAAGCCACAATCGTATCGAAGGACGATGAGGTCGCCCCGTGGCTTCGCATGTAGAATTCCATTTCCAGATCTACGTCCCGTTCGGTCATGCCCGGCTTGATCACATTCAGAATGTGCCGGAACGTATCGTCCGCAAGATCCGCGGCCCTTCTCATTACGGCAAGCTCGTCTTCATCCTTGAACATGCGGAGCTTCTCCACAGCCTGGGATACCGGAACGAGCTCGGCCGCCGTCTTCAACGCTTCCGCGTAAGAGGCATAGGCGCCGTAAGCGACGTCATCCTGCTCGAAGCCGAGACGCGCCTGCCCGCCCTTTGGCAGCAGTTCGCGGACCGTATCGATAAACTTCGGGCCGTGCTCCACAATCTTAAGCCCTTTACTCTGTTCCGATGCCTGGGTCATATAGCGAAAATCTGTCAGCAAATAGCTTTCGTCGCCCGTAATCAGCACATAGCCGGATGAACCGGTAAATCCGCTCAAATAGCGGCGGTTGATGCCGCTTGTGATTAACATTGCGTCCAGACCGTGATCCTGCACTACCTTCCGCAGTTTGGAGACTCGGTTGTTGCCCATCATCATTCTCCTCTCGAAAATAGCCACATTGTATTGTAACATAGGGCCATGCCGCCTGAGAAGTTTTTTTGATATAGAAGAATGATGAACTGAGCCGATTCCCGGCTTACTTTTTTCCGGATTGTCAGGCCATTCCCGTACTGCTATCCCGTTTGCGTTCATCCGTATATTCGGTCGCGGCCGTATAGCCGATGAACAATCCCCACATCAGGAACAGGCAGAACTCGCTGATGACCGAATCCCAGGGAAGCCGGAAAGGCGGCTGCATCAGAAAAAGCCAGGAGCAGGCCAAAAAGAGAACGGACCACCAGAGAATTCCGTAGAGCATTCCTGCCCAAGGCCCTTTTATTTTTCGAAAAATCAGAACATACAAGATGGAGCAGAGAACCGAAAAGCCGATGAACAGCAAATACCCTACCAGCTGCCCGGCGCCGGTCACCAGAAACTCATGCCGAAAGAACGGCTCGCCAAGATACCCCGGAATCACTTTTGTAAATCCGAACACAGAGAAAGTCCACTGCACTCCGCCCCAGATCAGACCCGCAAAAAAACCCGTCTCAATCGCAAAAAACAGCGGATTCGTCTTTGGCCGCCGTTGACTCACCGTATTGCCCATACTGCCGTACTCCCCGCTTTCTATTATTAAGAATAGGCCTCGTCAATCGGCCGATGATCCTGCATATAGCCTAGTATGCTCAGGAAAGATCGATCCAAGTAGAAATGTAAACAAAAATTAGTTACAATGAAGAATATAGAGAGCAACATACTACTTTTTATGGGAAGGTGAATTGGTTGTCCCAGGAAACTCCGAGCTACGGCGGTCAGGCCGTCATCGAAGGCGTTATGTTCGGCGGCAAGCATGTCAATGTGACAGCCGTACGGCGGAAGAATCAAGAGATTACTTTTTTGGAGGTGCCGAGAAGCGAGAAGAGCTGGGTTATGAAACTGCGCAAGATTCCGCTGCTCCGGGGCCTTGTCAGTATTATAGATGCCAGCGCCAAGGGCTCCAAGCATTTGAATTATTCCGCCGAGGCTTATGCGGAAGATGAGAGTGAGCCGGAAGAACTCGCCAAGCAGAAGAAACAGAAAGGTAAAGAAGAAGGCTGGAGCCTCGGCATGATTTTGGGCGTAGCGGTCATGGGTATTCTGTCTTTCGTTTTCGGGAAAGTTATTTTCACCCTCGTTCCCGTATTTGTCGAAGATTTTTTGTTCCGCAATGCATTTGACAACTATATTCTGCACAACCTCATTGAAGGAGCTATCAAGCTCGTGCTGCTGCTCGTCTACCTTTGGGCCATTTCCCAGACCCCTGTGGTCAAAAGATTGTTTCAGTACCACGGCGCAGAGCATAAGGTCATCAGCGCATTCGAAGCCGGCGACGAATTGACGGTCGAGAACGTGCAGAAGCACAGCCGCCTGCATTACCGCTGCGGAAGCAGCTTCATGATGCTGACGATTGTGCTTGGCGTCATCATTTACTCCCTCGTGCCTTGGGATACCCTGGTGCAGCGGATTGTTCAGCGGCTTATTCTGCTGCCGGTCGTTATCGGTGTGTCCTTTGAAGTGCTGAAAGGCACCAACGCTGTACGCGAACTTCCCGTTCTGCGTTATCTGGGCTATCCCGGACTGTGGCTACAGCTGCTCACAACGAAAGAACCAAAGGACGATCAGGTGGAAGTATCGATCGCTTCCTTCAACCGCATGCGCGAATTGGATGCGGCCATCGAAGCAAAAGGATATCAACAATCAAGTGTAACCGGAGGCATATTGGACCCTGCGAAAGGATGAGTGGCCTATGAAAAGGCATGCTTTGATTTTTTGGAGCGCGGTAGTGCTAGCGGTTTTTGGTCTCGCATCGGGTTTGGCAAGATTTGGCCTCAGTTCGTTGAGGGGCTTTATCGTTCCCGTTGTTCTGTTTCTGGTCTTGTATCTGCTCTACAAATTTCCTCCCCGCCGGTTTGCCGCAAGCGGCAGCCGGTCCAAAATCAAGGTGAAGCCTTCCCAGAAGACATTGGCGAAGGTTGCGGGTATGAGAAAGAGCCAGCCGCCGGCCGGCAAACGCAAAACCTATCCTTTTCGGGTCATTGAAGGCAGCAAAGGAAAAAATGAAGAAGAACAGCTGCCCAAATATCACTGATGGAAGTACAATGTTCGGCGTCTTCGCATTCCTCTTAGGAGTGCGAAGACGCTTTTTTATTTATTTTAGGCAGCTTATCCAGCCGGACCGGACGCCATTTCTGAAAAAATTCCTTTCCCGCCCGGTATCCGGAATCGTACAACGCGATGCTCTGTTCAGAGGTCAGCTCGAATTGGACTGTACCGATGCCGAGTGTGGGAATTTTGACGGTGCGGACAACCTTCTCCTGCTCGATATAGCGCTCGTCATGCGCCGACAGCATCGTTCCGACAAGCGCCTGAAGCATGCTGAACGGTCCGGTGATCCGGTGAGCCTGCGGTGCCGTGCGTCCTACCATCTGATAGCCGACTACCGGAACCTTTACCGCTCCCAGCTGGCCCGTCTCTTTTCCCTCAAACAGCCACATCGGGAAGTTGCTCAGTAATCCCCCGTCCACCATGTACACGAACTGATCGGCAAAAGACTTCCCCGCCGCCGCTTTCCCATTTCTGCGCAGCATCACGGGATCAAAGAAGTACGGGATGCTGCAGCTCATGCGCACCGCCTTGGCCACCTCAAAATAATCGGGATTGATTCCGTATTCTTCGAGTCCCTCCGGCAAGACGACAAGCCGTCCGTCCGTTATGTCGGAAGCGATAATCGACAGCTTGCCCGGAGGAAGATCCCGGAAGGATACAATCCCCTTTTGCCGCAAAATACCGCCTATCCATGATTCCAGCGCCTCTCCCGAATACAGCCCTTTTTTCAGCATGACCCGCAAGGCCGGACCGATCAGCTTTGTATTGAAGATGGGCGACCGTTTTAAAAAAGATCGGAACGAGGTGCCCTGAATAATTCTGCTCATTTCCTCCCCGCTGTACCCGGCTGCGAGCAGCGAGGCGACAATGGAGCCCGAGGAGGTCCCTGCCACCCTTCCAAATGTTACGCCCGCCTCCTCCGACGCCTGAACCGCTCCCGCAAGTGAAATGCCTTTTACGCCGCCGCCTTCAAACACCGCATTGATCTCCATAAACGGCAATCCCCCGTTCCCATAGACTTATACTGCTTATCTATGAGCACGGGGGATATTTAATGCCTTGAGGAATCAGGATTTAAAATAAAACGTCAGCAGACTGCTTAGGCCTGCCGGATTCCGGACCACAATATCATTTGCCCGGAACATGATGCTGCCCTGCACTTCGGCGTATTTTTCGTTGAACTTCAACTGGTTGATAATCTGTTCGCCGCTCTGCCACTCCGGACTCTTGTCCGTAGCCACCTTGTAAGCCGCTTGGCCGATATACAGCTTCACGCCCGTATTCTTCACCTCATCAACCCACCAGTCCACCAGCTTATCGTATCTCGCCTTCTCAAAAGACAGGCTCCAATAGATTTGCGGCGCGACATAGTCGACCCAGCCCTGCCGAATCCAGGTCCGCACATCTGCGTACATATCGTCGTACGCGGACACGCTTGCCGATGTATCCGAGCCGGTGCTGTCTTTATTGATATTGCGCCAGACGCCGAACGGGCTGATGCCGTACGAAACGGCAGGCTTAATCGCGTGAATCTGCTTCCCCAGCTCGCGAACGAAGTCGTTGATGTTATCCCGTCGCCAGTCGGCTTTGCTGACGATGGCCTTGGCGTTATAGGTCTTGAACGAGCTATCGTCATCAAAAGTGGAAGACGGATAGAAATAATCGTCCAGATGAACGCCGTCGATGTCGTAGCCTTTCACGACTTCAAGCACCGTATCGATGATGCTCTGACGGGCCTCCGGAATTCCCGGGTTGATGTATAGCTTTTCGCCCGCCTTGACGATCCACTCTGGATGAGACTTGGCGACATGATTGACCGCAAGCGAGGCCGTTCCGGCGTCCGTTGTCGCACGAAACGGATTGAACCAGGCATGGAACTGCATTCCGCGGTCATGCGCCGCGGCAATCATAAACTGGAGCGGATCATAGCCTGGGTCCTTGCCCTGAGTGCCGGTCAGCACCTTCGACCAGGGAACGATCGAGGACGGGTATAGGCTGTCGCCGCTGGGACGCACCTGCACAAATACAGCGTTGAAGCCGACCGCCTTCAGCTTGTCGAGCAGGCTGCCCAACTCTTTTTTCTGCTGATCGATCTTTCCGATTGAAGACGATGAAGGCCAATCCAGATTGAAAACGGTGGAAATCCATACCCCTTTCATCGCCTTGCTGCCGGCACCGGGAATGGTCGGAACCGTCGGCACGGTTGGCGCCGGTATGCTGGGAACGGTCGGAGTCGGAACGGTCGGGACGGTCGGCTCCACCGGATCGCTGACCTGGGGAGGCTCCGCTCCCGTATACAGCGAAATCTGCTTCGCAGCGTGATTCCAGACGACCTGAAGCCCAAGCTGCTCCGCTACGAACCGGATCGGCACCATAATCCGTCCCTGCCGGATCTCGACCGAGTTGTCCAGGGAAACGGATGAGCCGTTGACTGCAGCCGTTTTTTTGCCGCTAGTGAGCATTAGCTCATTGTCGTCTTTGGTGATCGTGACGGTCCTGGTGCTCTGATTCCACTGTACCTGCGCGCCAAGCCCCTTGCTGATAACCCCCAGCGGAACCATGGTGACATACTTGGCGGTAATATAAGGCGGCACGTCGCTGGCAAGCGTCATACCGTCAAGCTCCAGTGTGATCACGGCCGAAGCCGCCCGTGCGGCGCCGGAAGACAGCAGCGGAACGCAGAGCAGCATCAGCATCATTCCGATGAACCATTTCTTCAGTTTCATAATTCCTCCCCCAAAATTGCAATCCTGTATTATACTACAAGTTTGGACGAGAAAAACTGGAAAAGGTTGCGCAAAAACAAAAGAAACGACGCACCGCCCAATCGGGTCAGTCTCCGTTTCCGGTCTCTTGAAATATAATTTTCATAAGGAAACGGTTACCGCTCTATAAGAACGGCTCAGCCGTTTCTTCTTGCTTAAGAATCGCTGTATAGTTCCTGGTGAATCTCATTTAGCGCCCGAACTCTATTTTCATCGCGGCGGAAAAATTCCACAAGCGACTCGATGCAGGTAATGGAATCCCAGCTCAGATGATGCTCGATGCCTTCGACATCCCTGTAAATATTCTGCTCCTGGACGCCAATCGTCGCGAGAAATTCTTCCAGCAGCTTGTGGCGGTCCACAAGGCGTTTCCCTACTTTTTTTCCTTTGGTGGTCAGGACGAGCCCGCGATACTTCTCATAGATGAGATATTCGTCCTTATCCAGTTTTTGGATCATCTTGGTAACGGAAGAGGGATGCACTTCTAGCCCCTCGGCAATATCCGAAACCCGCGCATATCCTTTTTCATCAATCAGCTTGTATATGCGCTCCAAATAATCCTCCATGCTGGGAGTTGGCATGCAATTACCTCTTTTCTATATTAACCATGGCGCAAAAGGCCAAACCTTGCTCTAACAATGATACATGTTTCTCCCCGGGCTTGGCAAGTCGAAAGCGCAAAGGGGCCTTTCGTTCAGTTATTTGCAAACGACGCTTGGAGCAAAGCCCTATATTCGCGTCTATGTCAACACCGGAGACATCATTGCTGCAGCCAAACGTTATATCGAGGAGCGGGCGCCAGAAATCACGACCTTTGAGGCGGCCTGTACCTCGGACCCGCTTCGGATTGAGCATATCACCGGATCGCTTTCGGAACTCATTTCGTTCATGGCCGAAGAGCCGCTCGGCAGGCTGCGGTTTGTGACCAAATACCAGCATGTCGAACCGCTGCTGGAACTTGCGCATAACGATCATACCCGCATCCGGTTCAGCGTCAACGCAGGCTATGTCATCCGCAATTTCGAACCGAATACCTCGCGTTTTGAAGAACGGATCGAGGCTGCAAGGCAAGTGGCCCGCGCCGGTTATCCGCTGGGATTCATCATTGCGCCGATCATCTGGTATGACGGCTGGCAGGAAGGCTATGCCGAGCTGCTGGCCAAGCTTGCACAGGCGCTGCCGCCCGAAGCGGGCAAAGACCTGACCTTCGAATTGATCCAGCACCGTTTCACCAAGACAGCTAAAGCGGTCATTGAAAAGCGCTACCCGAAGACCAAACTTGAGATGGACATCGAGAAACGCAAAAAGAAATGGGGCCGCTGGGGACAAAATAAATACGTCTATCAGGGCGTGCAGCAAAACGCCCTGCGGGAATTTATCACAGAGCGCATTTTCGAGCATTTTCCGGCAGGGCGAATCGATTACTTCACCTGACTTTTTTGCATATATCTTCTTAGAATTTAAGCCAGCTTGGGGTTACTCCCTGAAGCCAAATGGTAATCCGGAACATCTGGTCCGTAAACAGCAGGACGCCCATAAACACCATCAGCGCCCCGCCGATCTTCATCAAGGGACCTGAATATTTCAGCAGCCGCCGCGCACCCCCGACAAAGAATGCCAGCAGGAAAAAAGGAAGTGCGAACCCGATGCTGTAGGCCGTGATCAGTTTCAGCCAGGTTCCCGGCTCGCTCGCCGACAGGGCGATAATCGCCGTCAGGATCGGACCGATGCAGGGCGACCAGCCTGCCGAGAAGCCGATGCCGAAAATGAAAGAGCCGATATAGCCCGCAGGTCTGCGGCTGAGTTCCAGCTTGCGCTCGCGCATCAGGAAACGGGGCTGGAAAATACCGAGCAGAAACAGTCCCATCACAATGATCAGGATGGCGGACAACTGCCGGATCAGCTCGCGCTGTCCGATGAAGAACTGCCCGAATACTCCGGCTCCGAAGCCAAGCGTATAAAAGACGGCGGAAAATCCGAGAACAAAAGCCAGCGTATGGCTTACCGTCCGAAAACGGGCTTCTCTCCGCTGCTCTCCCGTTCTCAGCTGCCGTACCGACAGTCCGGTTATGTAAGATAAATAGGAAGGATACAGTGGCAGACAGCAGGGGGAAATGAATGAAGCCAGACCGGCGGCCAAAGCGATTCCCGCGTTAATGTTGGACATAGCGGCATCTCTCCTTCAGTCACTTTGCCGGTTGCCCTTGCGGCTTCCGGTTTTTGCTGCTGCACTTTCTTCTTCCGGCCTAAACTATACCCGTACTCCTTTTTTGCCTATCAGCGTCAGCACGAGTAAGGCGATTAGCAGAAGCACGATCGTCGCACCCGGCGCCAGATTCCAGATCCCCGCGATGACCAGCCCGCTTACAACGGCAATTTCGGCAATAACGACGGACAAAATAACGGATATCCTAAAGCTGCGTGAAAGCAGCAGGCTGATGGCTACCGGGATCGTCAGAAGCGCTGATACAAGCAGCGAGCCGACGATCTTAATGGCTGTACTGATGACCAGAGCCGTTAGAATCGTAATCAACATATTGAGCATCTTCACGGGCAATCCGCTGACGTTGGCGGCATCTTCCTCGAAACTGAGCAGAAAGAATTCTTTGAAGAACAGCGTCACCACGGTAATCACCGCAACGGTGACAAGGCCGACGACCAGAAGGTCCGTATTGTCGAGCGTATAAATGCTGCCGAACAGGTAGCTCATCACATCGGCGTTATACCCTTTTCCTAAGGTGAAAAATAAAGAGGCCAGCGCCACGCCGCCCGACATCATTACGGCGATCGATAGCTCCGCATAGCTCTTATAGGCTTTACGCAGCTTCTCGATTGCGAAGGAAGCCGCGACGGCAAAGATCAGTCCCGCTCCCAGCGGATAAAAGCCGGCCAAAAATCCGAGCGCCACACCGGCGATCGTTACATGTGCCAGCGTGTCTCCAATCATCGACAGCCGTCTGAGCACAAGAAAAACGCCCATAAGCGGCGCCGTAATTCCAATCAGCAGACCGCCCGCAAGCGCCCGCTGAAAAAAATCGCTGAACAGAATTTCCAAAGTGTAGTTTCCCCTCCCAAACCCTCCCCACCGGGGAGGGCCCCAAGGGCAGCCGCCCTCTGGACACCCGCAACTGGCGAAGGTGTGAAGGCGGGCGCTCCCCGGGACTGTTTGACTCATGAACGCTTACGTCCCAAAAGGCGGGACACGCTTAACTTCCTAACGTACTTAGATTAAAAGACTTAGAAACTAAAGATCAAAGGCCTTAAGATCAAAGGCTTGATCAGCTAATGTTGTACAATGGCTGATCTTGATGAAAGACTAAGAGAAAGATTCTTAGTGCAAAATCCTAAGATCAAAGGCCTGATCAGCTGATGTTGTACAATGGCTGATCTTGGTTATGTGAGCGTATGCTGCAGGTCTTCGGCGGCGCAGTTTTGAAGCTCGTGCGAATGGCGGGAATAAAAATTAATTTTGCCGTTTCGCTGTACCGGCTCTTTGCCGAGATAGTTCTGGATCATATCGATATCATGCGAAACCATCAGGAATGTCATATGATGATGGGCATGCATATGTGTAATCAGCTCGAAGAACGCGGCCTGTGTCTCAATGTCAATACCGACCGTAGGTTCGTCCAGAATGAGCAGGTCGGGGTGGTTAATCAGCGCCCGTGCCAAAAAGACGCGCTGCTGCTGACCGCCGGATAACATGCCGACTCTTTTATCCTGAATGCCTTCGATGCGCATGACCTCAAGCGCGTCATCACACTTGCACTGCTGGGCGCGGGAGATGCGGCGGAACACATTTTTATTATTATAAAGTCCGGACATGACCACTTCACGCACCGTGGCGGGAAACAGCGGGTTAAACGCATTTTTTTGCGGCACATAACCGATTCGTTCCCAATCCTTAAACTTCCGGACCGGTTGTCCGAACAGACGGATTTCTCCTTTGGATGCCGGAAGCAGGCCGACGATCATTTTAAGCAGCGTCGTCTTGCCGGCTCCGTTCGAGCCGATAATACCGACAAAATCGCGTTCTCTCACGGTAAAATTCAAATCGGAAATGACCTTCTGTTCCCCGTAGGAGAACGAGAGATTTTGTATATTGATCATATGCTGGTGGCAGTCCAGGGATACCGGTTGCATGACAATCCACCCTTTCAAGTAAGCTTTCTATCTTATTTTAAAGCCAGAATCAAATTTTGCAAATTTTTCTCCATCAGAGTGAAATAATTATCATTGTTTTTTTGCTGCTGTTCCGTGAGTCCCTCCACCGGATTAAGCACCATCGTTGACACGCCCGCCTCGGCGGCCAGCGTCTTGGCCAGTTTATCGGAAACCAGCTCCTCGAAAAAAATATAACGGATGCCGTCTTTTTTCACCAATTCCGCCAGTTTCACCAAATCCTGCCCACGCGGCTCGGCGTCCGGGGATAATCCCATAATTGCATGCTGGGTAAGTCCGTAGTCGCGGCACAGATACGCAAACGCTTGATGGGACACAACAATTTCTTTATTCGGAACCTTCGCCAGCTCACTTTCGAACTTGGCGTCCAGCGCCTTAAGACGCTCCGCCGCTTTGCCGTAACGCTCCTCGTAGCCATCCTTATGCGCCGGATCGATCTGCACCAGACTGTTTTTAATATTTTCAGCCATAATCAGAGCGGATTTCGGACTCACCCAGGTATGCGGATCGGTATGGAGTGAATCTCCGGATGCTTCTTCTTCTCCGTGCTCCGCGCCATGATCGTGATCGTCCTCTTCATTGGTCATAATATAATCGACGCCTTTGCTTACTTCGACCGCTTGAACTTTGCTGTCGCTTTCGAGACCCTTCAGGAAATTTGGCACCCAGCCTTCCAGCCCCGCACCGTTATAGAGAAAAAGCTGCGCTTTTGAGGTGTTCACAATATCTTGGCTGCGCGGCGTCCAATCATGCGGCTCCACGCCAACCGGCAGCAAATTAATAGCATTGACATCTTCCCCGCCAATTTCCTGCGCAAATTCATAGATCGGATAAAATGTGGTAACTACATTCACCTTACCCTCGACGATAGTACCACTGCTCTTCGGGCCGCAGCCGGACAGCAATACAACAAGCAGTATAAGCGGAAGCGCAAATCCTTTGATTCTTTTTCCTAGCATTTTGTAGCGTTCTCCTCCTGATCGTAAACTTTACTATTAGCATTATAGTCGTAATCATTACGATAAGTCAATCGCATAATATTCATTCTGGCGATAATACCGGAATATAAACCTTTTTCCCGTCTCTTCAAAGAAAAAAACCAGCTAATACTTGTCAAGAATTTTGTATTGGTGATTCGTGTTCTTCTTGGTATACTATTTTTTATCATGACAAAGAACCTTCATTGGCGTGAAGGTTCTGGATAATTATGGGTTTTAAGTTTGGAAGGGCTGCTGCTTACATAGGATGGCGTACACGTGATGGAGTAGCTTGTTGGCGCAAGCGATCACGACCACCTTGTAGGGCTTGCCCTCTTTTCTTTTTTTGTCGTAATACTCCCGTATCCTTGGGTTTGTTCTTCCTCGAATACCGCACTGTACGGCTAGATATAACGCCCGACGAAGCCTCTTGGAGCCGCGTTTTGTAATTCTGGAGCTGGTCGCCGTGAATTTGCCGGAGCTGAATATTCCAGGGTCTAAACCTGCAAAAGCCACCAGTTGTTTGGCTTCTTTAAACTGCCGTACATCTCCGATCTCTGCGACAATTGCGGCTGCGAGCTTATCTCCGATTCCCGGTATACTCTTCACGAGCTCAACCTCCGGAAGACCCCTTGCCATCTCATTCATCTGCTTCTCCAGTTCGCTCAATTGATCTGTAAACGCTAGAACTAAGTCCACCATACTGCGGAGAACGGAGGTTTGAGCGCGACTTCTTGGTTGTTCACCCCAGCGGGACATCACTTCTCTAAGGGTTTCCGCCTTAGCTTCTACCCACTTCTCAGAATGTGATTTCCCTGCACTTTTTCGGATGACCACATGCAAATCCTCAGTTTGACCTTCCAGGCAGCGAGCCAGCACGTACAGAGAGGTTACCGAGAATAGATTGCGAAACACCTTCTCGTACGCCGGGAAAACTTGATCCAGCAAGGCCCTCATGTTTAACTTCGCTTGCACAAACATCCCCGTCACAAACTCATGTTGTCTGGTTACATGTTGGAGCTCCGTAAACCCCTCATCCCAAGTCCGATGCGGTGTAACATCTCCCCGGTAATACATTTCGGCTAAGTGCCAGGCATCTGCAGCATCCGTCTTTACCTTGCGCAACTGTGTGCCTTTCGCTCGTTTTGCTTGTAACGGGTTGACAATGAAGTACGTCCATCCACTACGTTCCAGATAGGTGACAAGTCCACGATGATAATGACCGGTCGCTTCCAGAACGACAGCTGGAGAAATCCCTGTCTGTGCCTGCAGTTCCGTCAGAATCTCCCCCAATTGCTCAAATCCGCTTTGCTCATGCGAGATGCTTATCGCCTTCCCCCAAGGCTCGTTCCGCTTTAAAAAAGCTTGTATGACACTGAATCCCTTGGCCACATCTACTCCTATAACAGGTTCCATAACAACCTCCCGATTCGTATTTGCCGGCAATCCTACGATGGTTCCAAACCCATAGCTTCGCATGTGATACGGGGTCCATTGCCCCTACCAGCTCAAACATGGTCATTGGGAATAGTAGGAGAACAGTTTTTTTGACGGGGTAACGTCCCCAAAGCAGCCCGCGTTCTCCCGGCTATCGCCATCTTAAAACACCCACAAAAACAGGCCAACCAGAAGTTTCTGGCTGACCTAATAATACGAAAGCAGCCCGGTCCAATGACCAAGCCGCTTTGAGTATGAAACTCTTAACCGTTCGCTCTACTTCCTCAAATCTACTTGACAATGGCGCCGTTCGGCATTGAATCGGGTACCGTCGCAATCGTAAGCTGATCGCCTTTGGAAGCTGCCAAAATCATCCCCTGCGACAGCTCGCCGCGCAGCTTCACCGGCTTCAGGTTCACAATACAGATCACCTTTCGTCCGACAAGCTCCTCAGGCGTATAGAACTTGGCGATGCCGGAGACAACCTGGCGCTGCTCGTAGCCAAGATCAAGCTGCAGCTTCAGCAGCTTGTCGGCCTTTTTTACCGGCTCGGCGGCAAGCACCTGCGCGACACGCAGCTCGGATTTGGCGAAATCGTCGATGCCGATTTCCTCTTTGTGCTCTTCTTCCAGCTCGGCGGCCGCAGCCGTTGCCGGTTGCGCGCCAGAGTCAGCGCCAGCGCCTTCGGCAGGCGTTTCCGTACCTGCCTCTGCCGCCTTCTTGCCGCCGCCCATCACGGATGCGATGTAGGTGACCTCCTGCTCCACATCCAGCCGCGGGAAGATCGGCGCTCCCTTCACAAGCTTCGTTCCGGCCGGGATCAGGCCGAATGTCTTGCCGCTGTCCCAGGTGGTCAGTTCACCCTTTGCTATGCCAAGCTGCTCCCAGATTTTCGCCGGAGCTTGAGTCAGGAACGGTTGAAGCAGAATCGAAGCCGTCCGCAATCCCTCGGCGAGATGCCTCATCACGGAAGCCAGCTCGCGGGTTCTGTTCTCGTCCTTAGCCAGGACCCACGGCTGCGTCTCGTCGATGTATTTATTCGTCCGGCTGACCAGCGCTCCGATTGAGGCTAGCGCAACCGAGAATTCCATTTTCTCCATCGCTTCTTCTACTTTGGAGTAAGTCAGCGCAACCGCCGCTTCCAGTTCGCCGTCAAACGGCGTTACTTGGCCTTCATAGGCCGGAAGCTCGCCCCCGAAATATTTGTCGATCATCGCAACGGTACGGTTCAGCAGGTTCCCGAGGTCGTTGGCCAAGTCGTAGTTGATCCGGTCCACGAAGCTTTCGGGAGTGAACGTGCCGTCCGAACCGAAAGGAACCTCGCGCAGCAGATAATAGCGGAGAGCGTCAAGGCCGTAACGGTCGATCAAGGTAACCGGGTCCACAACATTGCCTTTAGACTTGGACATTTTGCCTTCCTTCATCAGCAGCCAGCCATGCGCGAACACCTTCTTCGGCAGCGGCTCGCCCAGCGCCATCAAAATAATCGGCCAGTAAATCGTATGGAAGCGGACGATCTCCTTGCCCACGATATGTACATCGGCAGGCCAGAACTTGTCGTACAGGCTGCGGTCATCGGAACCGTAACCGAGAGCGGTAATATAGTTAGTCAGCGCGTCAATCCAGACATAAACTACATGCTTCTCATCACCCTTGACCTTGACGCCCCAGCCGAACGTCGTGCGGGATACCGCCAGATCTTCGAGGCCAGGCTTGATGAAATTGTTGATCATTTCGTTTTTGCGCGACTCGGGCAAAATAAACTCCGGGTTCTCCTCGTAATACTGCAGCAGCCGATCCGCGTATTTGCTCATTTTGAAGAAATAGCTTTCTTCCTTCACAAGTTCCACGGGATGTCCGCTGTCCGGGCTTTTGCCGCCGATAATATTGCCGTCCGCGTCGCGAACGATATCCACAAGCTGCGTCTCCGTGTAGAAAGTTTCGTCCGAAATGCTGTACCAGCCTTCATACTCGCCTTTATAAATATCCCCCTGCTGAAGCAGACGATCGAAGATATCCTGAACGACCTTAGTGTGGCGCTCTTCCGTCGTGCGGATGAAATCGTCATTGGAGATGTCAAGCTTGCGCCATAAATCCTTGATGCCGACGACGATGTCGTCCACGAACTGCTGCGGGCTCTTGCCCGCTTCCTCAGCCTTGCGCTCGATCTTCTGGCCATGCTCGTCCGTACCCGTCAAATAGCGGACCTCATACCCGCGAAGCCGCTTGTAGCGGGCCATCGCATCGCCGGCGACCGTCGAATACGCGTGACCGATATGCAGCTTGTCGCTAGGGTAATAGATTGGCGTTGTTAAATAAAAAGTGTTCTTCTGACTCATTTCCGTCATCCTTTCATTTGTGCTGACGCCGCACAGCCGGCGGACCGGCGGGGCCGCTTCTGCCGAAGCCGTGCATTCTTCTTCATGAAACTGCGGAGCGCCATACGTTTCTGTGCTCGCAAAAAAACTCCCGCCCCATATGGGGCGAGAGTTGACTCACGCGATACCACCCAAAATTCCCCGGCCCCTCACGGAGCGCGAGCTTATCCAGTTCCCGCTGCGGGAACTGCCCATTAACGCTGGGTCACGCCGCCGGCTTACGCAGAGGCCGAATGCAGCCTCATATCGCTCGTGGGCGGTTCCTCCCGGACCATATTCCATCCTGACCTTCCAGACCGGCTTGCACCTGCCCCGGCTCTCTGTACTGGCGTCCCGATGTACTCATCCATTCGTCGGAAATACATTTATTATTGAAAATATAACCAAAACAGCGCTCACATGTCAAGTAGAGCCTGCCGCTTTCTTGCCGGTAATCTTGCTCTTCGCCGGAGGCACCGGGTCTAGCCCGCCCGGATGAAAGGGATGGCAGCGGGCGATTCGCTTGGCGGCAAGCCAAGAGCCTTTAAGAGGTCCATGCACTTCCACTGCTTCGAGCGCATACGCAGAACAGGTAGGATAGAACCGGCAGGTAGCGGGCTTCAGCGGCGAGATAAAATTGCGGTAAATCTTGATAGGCGCCTGTACCGTTCTTCGTCCGATTCCCATGCTTATTTCGCCTCTTCTCCGCGAGCCGCTTTGTCCTCCGCGCCGGCTTCCTCACATTCCCTACAGTACCCGAATACTTCGAATTTATGCTTCACCACCCGAAATTGATCGGGCGCATCCGTCATATTCATCGGGCAGAAAGAAATGGGGTACGTCTTCTGGCACTGGAGACAAATCATATGGTGGTGGTGATGGTCCTGGCTGCAGCTCGCCTTGAATTTGATTCCGTCCTCAAAAACGATCTGCTCCAGCACCCCCAGCTCTTCCATTACTCGCAAGTTGCGGTAGACCGTATCGAAGCTGAGTCCGCTGTACTTGCGTTCCATATGTTTATATACATCCTTGGCGGACAAATATCCCGTATTCTCGCCGAACAATTTGGCAAGCGTCTTGCGCTGGTCGGTGATTCGCAGTCCCTGCTCCGACATGGCTTCCAATATCTCTTCTGTCGACAGCATAAGCTCATCTCCCATAATATAGAGGATCAAGGTTGTAACCCATCCTTTAATAATGCCCCAAAAATATGACGCCGTCAATGAAGGTCAGCATACCTCTCCTAGTTCAAGTTTTCCGGAAAATAAAAATCCCGGCGAAACGCTTGAACAAGCGCTTTGCCGGGAAAATATTAATAAATATGAAGCCGTTTAAGTTATTGTGCCTTCTGAGGCGGAAGCGGCATGAACAGCAGATTAATCGGCAAATTGCTTCCGGAGGCCGGGGTAAATACGATTTCTACCGTCTGCTCCAGATTTCCGGTTCGGTACAGCACGCTGTTCTGGTGCGGCGCATCGACAGCGCCCGAATTCGGAGCTTCGATGATATTGCCGTTGACCAGCAGCGGTCCCTGGTATTTCCCGCCCCGCGGATTGAGCGTGATCAATGTGTTTGGGGCGACCCGGGTAAGCGTAATTTTGTAAACAACGCCGAAGTTGCCCGAGTTGGATGCTTCCGTGCCCGAAAGCGCGTCCGTGCCCGACAGGTTCTTGTCGGTGTTGTTATCTCCGAGTACCAGCCTTGAAGGCGTCGTTCCTACCGGATCGGTGACCGTAATGATACGGTTCGCATTCGGATACGTTCCTCGGTTATGCACGCCGTCGCGTTCCAGGTAGTTAAGGGTTGGCAGCGTCAGCAGCGGGTCCTTGGTCGCGTCGATCATGACAATCGAATATTTTACCGGATAATCACTGAATACATCGGACATCAGCGAAATAATTTGTCCAGGCTTCATCGTAACATTGTTGATTGTGGTCAGAACCGGTTTGCTTTCCCCGGGCTGCAGCGTAACATTATCGTAAGCACTGCCCAAAGATATGGATTGCAGGTAGGTTTCAATCGACTTTTTGCCTGTAGCTGTCGGAATATCAAGTGGACCGCCAAAACCGGACTGTTGGGTCGTAATGGTTGCCGGATAAATATTATCGTTTGTCGCAATCACATACATCTTCATGTTTGTGGACATCGAGTTCTTGTGGTGAACCATAATCCGGGTGCTGCCCATCGCCGTCTCCTGATATACAATGCCTTCCGAATACACCGTTTCGGGGCTATTGCTGCGAATCAGCGTTATAGGTTCCGAACTGCTTGTATAAGAGACCTTGTTCCAGCTTGGTATCTCGCTTCCGTTGATCGTATAAATATCGCCGAGCGGAACAAAAAGCTTGTTGAAGTCTTCCTGGCTGTACAGCACTTCGTTAGTAATGTTGATCACCTTCTCGAAAGTGCTGCTGAGGCCGTGGGTATCGGTGACCGTCAGTTGGATGGAGACAGGTCCCGGGTTAAAAAAGGCCTGCGCGCGATTAGACCATGATTCCGTTAGCTGATCGCCGTCCGGGTCGGAACTAATATTAGTGATGGTAATCGGCTCGCCCATCTTGTATTCGTCTTTATTAGTCGTAAACTGCGCTACCGGCGGCTGATTCGGTTTAAGAACACTGATGGTTACCGAATAGGGATCGCTCCATTGGCTGTTCGAGTCCATAACCGAATAACTGACCGTATAAAAGCCGGGCTGTGCAAAAACGTCCTGCCGTCCTTCCCAGCGCTCGTCAACAATTGTTGCGCCGTTCGACGCCGAACTGCTGGTCACATAATTGACCGTCGTTTCTCCTGCAAATATTTCGGACGGCTGCACCGTGAAGGATGCCTTGGGCTTAGTCTGCAGAGTCAGGATGACGCGTTTCTGCACATTATCCACCGTATATGGAATGCCAAGCGCCTGCGTAATCGAAGTCAGCGGCACCATAAAAGTATTTTTGTACTGGTAAGCCGGACCTTTCATCGTCGTAGCCTTACCGTTTACTGTATAAATTTTGCTGTTAGTCTTGAAACGAAGTTCGTTGCCGTCCTTCATGATGATCGTTTCTTTCGTTGCTCCGTTGTAGGTCAGCTTCAGGCCAACGCGCTCCACCATGGCGCGAATTGCTACATTAGATACGCCATTCTTGACGGCCATAGGCTGGCCCGCCAAATATAGAGTTCCGTTCATATACATCTTGTTGCTGTTCATCATTAGCACAAGCTGGCCTGCCCCTGCGATGCCGGTCGGAGCCTGCGCTGCCGGTGCAAAATTCGGCTGCGGCGTTGCGGACGGCACAGCGGAGGCTGACGGCCCCGGAGTTGCGCTAGGCTGTTCAATCGTCGGCGACGTTTCCACGGTTGAGGATGGTGTAGATGAAGCCGCCGGCGACACTATCGGGGCTGGCGACACTGTTCCGGTTATCGCCGTAGCTGTAGCGGTTGCCGCCGGCGATGCAGTAGATACAGCATTCACGGCTGCGGATTTGGTTGCTGTTCCTGCCGGTAACTGTGCAGCGGATTCGGCGAATGCCGGAACCGCCGAAGCGGCCTGCGCCATCGTCAGTACAGCAATTAAAGCCAGTTTTCTTACATTCATTAGTATGACTCCTTCTGCTCCCTTTTTGTAAATATAAGATCCTGAACGGCTTGCCCTCCGCCTCTCTCTTATATTTTCGACAAAAACACAGCCGCCTCAAGGCGGCCTGCGCTCTTATCATGGCTTCCCCAAAACAAAACATACTATTAGACGCAAGCACCGGCAAAAAGTTTCAGAAAAATAGAGAAAATTTGTAAAACACTTAAATCTCCCTCTTTAAGGGAAGATTTAGTATGGTTTTTTAAATTTTATTTTATGACTGACGTCGTAACGCCCCCGATCAAATCAGACGCATATGCATAGACCGCAAAGGGAATATTAAGGGCAAAGAGCCGTCCAAAGTTCGGCGATTTTCATTATTACGGGAGGCGATATTAACATGAACAAACCTAAACCGGATAACCGGGAAGACAATGTAGCTCATCTGCAGAACAGTATTCAAAATACCATCCGGAACTATCGAGAAACCGAGGATTATTTAAGCGAGCATAGCGACGAGATTTCCTCCACCGAAAAAAATCAGCTTGATGACAAGAACGAACGACGGCTGGACAGCATTCGCGGTTTTCGGGAAGAAGTGAAAGACGAAGCAAGAAATCAAAACAAATAACAGCTTGCTCTCATTCGCTCAGAAATCTATTAAAAAGGCTGTTCCCTTCATCCGAACAACTTCGGGAAGGGAACAGCCTTTTCGATGCTGGTTTCTCCGATGAGGGACTCTCATCGTTATTCAATATCGGAACCCCGTCAAGAATTCCAATCTGTATTCGAAGTCGTATTTATACGGGGGTCGTCTGGTTGCGGCCTTCTTCAATAAGCCGGTAAGCCCGCTGCACTTCTTCATCCTCGGGAGTAGGCACGCCATCCAACTCGTAAGCCTTGCCAAGCATTTCCCACTTGTACACGCCCATTTGATGATATGGCAAAATCTCGAACTTCTCTACCCCGTTTAGAGTTCCGATAAAACGCCCTAAATTGATGAGGTCCTCTTCCTTGTTATGAATGCCGGGTACGTAGACATGGCGGATCCACATCTTGCGTCCATGATCAGACAACCAGCGAGCCAGCTTCAGAGTGCGTTCATTGGATTTGCCGGTCAGTTTGATGTGAGCCTCGTCATCGATATGCTTAAGATCCAGAAGCACAAGATCCGTTACATTCAGAAGGTCTGTAATCTTGTCACCCTCGTTATATCCGTTGGTATCCAGAGTCGTGTGCAATCCCCAACGCTTCTTCACCTCCGTGAACAGCTGCTCCACGAATTTTGCCTGAAGCGTCGGCTCTCCGCCGGAAACGGTCAAACCGCCACCAGAGGAGCGGTAATAATTCAGGTAAGGTTCGATTTCCTTAAGAATCTCTTCCACAGTGACTTCTCTGCCCTCGTCTAATGCCCACGTATCCGGGTTATGGCAATATTGGCATTTCAACAGGCAGCCTTGCATAAACAAGATGAAACGGATACCAGGCCCGTCTACGGTTCCGAAGGTTTCAAGAGAGTGGATACGGCCTTTAATCATAGAAGGTCATCCTTTCTTAACGACTGGCTACAAACCAAATACTTAAAATTTTAACAATCTCAGAACAAGATTTTACCGCCCTTATTTCAAGGGCGGTATCACCTTGCCATTTACTGCTTATTTAAATTAGATTAACGGCTGAATTACATCGAACCGTGGAAAGTACGGTTGATAACATCGAGCTGTTGTTCACGAGTCAGCTTGATGAAGTTAACAGCATAACCGGATACACGGATAGTAAGCTGCGGATAGTTTTCCGGATGATCCATAGCGTCGATCAGTTGCTCGCGGTTAAATACGTTAACGTTCAGGTGATGGCCTTTGCTGTGGAAGTATCCGTCCATCATGGATACCAGGTTCGCTTTACGTCCTTCTTCGTCTTTGCCGAGTGCCTTAGGTACGATCGAGAAGGTATTGGAGATACCGTCAAGGCTGTCTTCATAAGGCAGTTTAGCTACAGAACTCAGGGAAGCAAGAGCGCCCTTCTTGTCGCGTCCGTGCATAGGGTTAGCACCAGGTGCGAACGGCTCGCCTTTCTTACGTCCATCAGGAGTAGTACCAGTTTTCTTGCCGTATACTACGTTCGAAGTAATCGTCAGAATCGATTGAGTCGGCAGAGAATCACGGTAAGTTTGATGTTTGCGAATCATGTTCATGAAGGATTCAACCAGTTCAACTGCGATGCTGTCAACAGCGTCGTCGTTGTTGCCGTAGCAAGGGAATTCGCCTTCGATTTCAAAGTCTATTGCGACTCCTTCTTCGTTGCGGATCGGTTTAACTTTGGCATATTTGATTGCACTCAGAGAGTCGGCAGCAACCGACAGACCGGCAATACCGCAAGCCATCGTGCGCAGAATGTCGCGGTCATGCAGCGCCATTTCAATACGTTCGTAGGAGTATTTATCGTGCATGTAATGGATAACGTTCAAAGTGTTGACATAAGTTTTGGCAAGCCATTCCATCATCGGTTTGAAGCGTTTCATTACTTCTTTGTAATCCAGAACTTCGGAAGTGATGCGCGGATATTCCGGTCCTACTTGTGCGCCGGATTTTTCATCCACACCACCGTTGATAGCATACAGCAGAGCTTTGGCCAGGTTAGCGCGAGCGCCGAAGAATTGCATTTGTTTACCAATGCGCATTGCGGATACGCAGCATGCAATACCATAGTCATCGCCATAAATCGGACGCATCAGATCGTCATTTTCGTATTGGATCGAGCTTGTCTCGATGGATACTTTGGCACAATATTTCTTGAAACCTTCAGGAAGCTTCTCGGACCACAGAACAGTCAGGTTCGGTTCCGGAGCAGGTCCCAGGTTGTACAGGGTGTGCAGGAAACGGAAGCTGTTCTTCGTAACGCGGGTTCTGCCGTCAACGGCCATACCGCCGATGGATTCAGTTACCCAAGTCGGGTCACCCGAGAACAGGTCGTTGTACTCAGGAGTACGAAGGAATTTCACGATACGCAGTTTCATAACAAAATGGTCAACAAGCTCTTGCGCTTGTTCTTCAGTCAGCGTGCCTTCTTCAATGTCGCGTTGTACGTAAACATCCAGGAAGGAAGAAACGCGGCCAAGGGACATAGCGGCGCCATTTTGTTCTTTGATTGCAGCCAGGTAACCGAAGTATACCCATTGGAAAGCTTCTTTAGCGTTGTTCGCAGGTTTGGAAATATCCAATCCGTGCGCAGCAGCCATTTCTTTCAGTTCGCCCAGGGCACGGATTTGCTCCGACAGCTCTTCACGAAGACGAATGACGCTTTCGCTCATGGAATCTACTTCAAGGTTAAGCTGTTCTTGTTTCTTTTCCTTGATCAGGAAATCAATACCGTACAGAGCAACGCGGCGGTAGTCGCCGATGATGCGGCCGCGGCCATAAGCATCAGGAAGACCGGTAATGATGCCCGCTTTACGAACAGCTCTCATATCATTTGTATATGCATCAAACACGCCTTGGTTATGCGTTTTGCGGATATTCGTAAACATGTCAACAATGTTGCTCGGAAGTTCAAAGCCATAAGCTTTGGTAGCGTCGATCATCATTTTGATGCCGCCGAACGGTTGAATGGAACGTCTGAAAGGCGCATCAGTTTGAACGCCGACGATTTGTTCCTTTTCTTTGTCGATATAGCCAGGTTTGTGGGACGTGATTGTGGACACTGTGTTAAGATCGATGTCCCAAACGCCGCCTCTTTCTCTTTCTTCCTTGCCCAGTTGGGAAATGATTTTCCACAGTTCGTTAGTGTTGCTGGTAGGGCCTACGAGGAACTGTTCGTTACCTTCATAGGGTTTGATGTTCTTGTCGATAAAGTCATTAACATTGACTTTCTTGGACCATTTACCACTTACAAACCCACGCCATCCCGACTTAACTTCTTGTACTTCTTTTTCAATCACCGACATACTAATCCCTCCATATATTTATATGATTTGTAGAGATCGCGGGCTTGAAGGATAATCCCGTGTCTCGTGATCCCAAGCTGTTATTTGTACCAAATTTCACAATTGATGTTCTATAACTGGGACCTTATATAAACATCTTAGTTTACTTTCCAAAAGAAAACTGTGACAAATATCACCTTTGAACAACTTTTTGGTGATATTTGTCACTCTAATTCAAATCCCAGATTCTACTACATTCAATATTCAGTTTCTATATAAATTTAACTTTAGTATGACCTGAAAATTACTTGATATTAGTTGTCGAATCTGCCATAGAAAGCATTGCGGTATACGTCGGCAAGTTCACTTACCAGCGGCAGCTTCGGATTGGCAGTTGTACATTGGTCTTCGAACGCGCGGTCTGCCAGGTAGTCTACGCGGGATTCGAAGTCTTTCGGATCGAAGCCCAGTTGTTGGAACGATTCTTCGATACCCAGCTTTTTGTTCATGTCGCGAATAGCGTTGATCAGGCTGGTGACGCCTTCTTCCGTAGTGCGGGCCGGCAGTCCCAGAATGCGGGCGATTTCGGCATAGCGCTCGTCAGCCACAAAGTGCGAATATTTCGGGAACGAAGCGAACTTCGAAGGTTTCTTCGCGTTGTAACGAATAACGTGCGGCATCAGGATGGCATTGGTGCGTCCATGAGCCGTGTGGTATTGACCGCCCCATTTATGCGCCAAGCTGTGGTTGATACCCAGGAACGCGTTGGCGAATGCCATACCGGCCAGCGTCGATGCATTGTGCATTTTTTCGCGGGCAAGCTTGTCGGCTTCCAGTGCGGATTTCTCCAGGTATTGGAATACCAGTTGGATAGCTTTGATAGCCAGACCGTCGGAGTAGTCGCTCGCCATAACGGATACATACGCTTCGATGGCATGCGTCAGTACGTCCATACCTGTATCGGCAACGGCAGTCTTCGGCAGGCTGTATACGAATTCCGGATCGATAATGGCTACGTCAGGAGTAAGCTCATAATCGGCCAGCGGGTATTTCGTGTTGTTGCCAGACGTTTTGTCGGTAATAACCGCGAAGGAAGTTACTTCCGAACCTGTACCCGAAGTTGTCGGGATTGCAACGAATTTCGCTTTATTTCCGAGTTTAGGGAACTTATAAACCCGTTTACGGATATCCAAGAATTTTTGTTTCAAGCCTTCGAAGTCAGCATCTGGATGTTCGTAGAACAGCCACATTCCCTTAGCAGCGTCCATTGGGGAACCGCCGCCCAGAGCGATGATGCAGTCAGGCTGGAATCTGTTCATCATAGCCGTGCCTTTTTCAACCGTAGTTGTCGACGGATCCGGTTCAACTTCCGAGAACACTTCGATCGCTACAGGAGTTTGGCGTTGACGCAGATAGTGTTCTACTCTTTCCACGTAGCCGAGTTTAACCATCATCGGGTCAGTAATGATTGCGACACGAGTGATTTCAGGCATTTTGGCCAGGTACTGAGTTGCACCTTTTTCGAAGTAAATTTTATCCGGCACTTTAAACCATTGCATATTCACGATACGACGATTCACCCTTTTCACGTTGATCATGTTAATGGCAGTAACGTTTTGGGATACCGAGTTGCGGCCGTAAGATCCGCAGCCCAGAGTCAGCGAAGGGATGTTCGTGTTATAGATGTCGCCGATTGCGCCATGAGTGGAAGGCGAATTGACGAGAATACGTCCGGTTTGCAGACGGTGCGAGAATTTCATGATAACTTCTTCGTTGTTGGAGTGGATGGCCGAGCTGTGGCCCAAACCGCCAAACTCAACAACTTGTGCCGCGCGTTCGATACCTTGATCGGCGTTTTTAACTTTATAGCAGGCCAAAACCGGGCTCAGCTTTTCAGCGGACAGCGGGTATTTAGTGCCTACACCTTCAAGTTCAGCTACCAGAATCTTGGTACCGGCAGGAACTTGGATACCGCACATTTCAGCAATCTTCACAGCAGATTGGCCGACGATTACCGGATTAACCGCGCATTTTTCTACGTTCATTGCGCCGTTGGTCAGCTTGGCAGCTTCATCTTTATTGACGAAGTAACAGCCGTTGGCAATCATTTTCTTCTTTACTTGATCGAAGATGGCTTCTTCAATAATAACGGCTTGCTCGGATGCGCAGATCATGCCGTTGTCGAATGTTTTCGAAAGAATAATGTCGTTTACAGCTTGGTCGATATTAGCGCTCTTTTCAATGAAGGCAGGCACGTTACCAGGGCCTACGCCAAGAGCCGGTTTGCCGCAGCTGTAAGCCGCTTTAACCATTGCGGATCCGCCTGTAGCCAGGATCAGAGCCACACCATCGTTGTTCATCAATGCGTTGGTCTTGTCCATGGTCGGCTGCTCAATCCATTGGATGCAGTTCTCCGGAGCGCCTGCTTTTACTGCTGCGTCATGCAAAATTTTTGCGGCTGCGGCACTACATGCTTGCGCAGATGGGTGAAAACCGAATATAATAGGGTTACGTGTCTTAATGGAAATCAACGCTTTAAACATCGTGGTGGATGTTGGGTTGGTTACCGGAGTGATGCCCATAACAACGCCGACCGGTTCGGCAATCTTTTGGTAGCTGTCGTAAGGATTATCTTCAATAACACCTACTGTTTTGTCGTACTTGATTCCGTGCCAGATATATTCTGTAGCGAAAATGTTCTTCGTGATTTTGTCTTCATAAACACCGCGGCCTGTTTCTTCTACAGCCAATTTTGCCAGGTACATGTGTTTGTCCAAACCGGCCAGTGCCATAGCATGAACGATTTTGTCGACTTGTTCTTGATCGAGAGCCATGAATGCTTCTTGAGCTTTCTTTGCTTTATCCACCAGAGTCTGAATATATTCTTCAGCGGTTGGTTGTTGCACTTGGGCGGCCACTTCATTCTTAACTGCCATTTCCCTCGTCCTCCTGTCAATTTGTGTTTGTTCTTCTCTACACCTCGATAATATCACACCAAATGCGACTTGTATAGTGAAATCTTTCACAAAGTATAAAATTTTTTTGCGCTTTTTTCAAAGCGCTTACATTTTGAGGGGGTTTCAGGACATCTTGCCTACTTCAATCTCTTATCTATATTCTTAAATTATAGGATTCCGGCGGAATGATAGATGAACCCAGTTGGTAACAAATTACTAATTACCTAAGAAGCCGTTGAATAGAAGGATTTTCCATGCTATTATTCCTAATTTTAAAAAATAATCGTCTTTTTATTAATGATCAAGCTGAGCCTAAGCGAGGTTGGCGTTGCGTTGACGCTTATGGAGCGGAATTTTCTAATTATGCCTTGATCGTATCGCATACCTCCTAAACCTTTTTTGCGGGCAGCTGGGTTGTAAAGACGATTCACTTCCTGAAGAACGTCCCCTTACAAGAGACTTGTTGCTCTGCGCTCTGATAGGCTTCCATTGCTACATGCTTCCCTATCCGTCGTTCGTTCCCGAACCGGTTTCCTTCGAAGGCGCTCCTCAACCATTGTTCTGGACCGTAACCCTGTTATTCCCCCCCCCCTTACAAGCCAACTATAAAGATTCGGCGAGAAAAAGACGTGGCAGACGTATGCCTATATATACCTACCCCAAGAAGACGCCGAAAATAAAAACATGCAAGAACACAATTTGCTATGACAGTTGGCAGAGCTGTAAGAGCAGGATGGCGAATTTAATGATTGCACTGAGGTTCCTGACCGCACTGACGAATTTTTTTACTGACTAATGAGGCATCTGTCCATATTTATACTTGTTGAACATAACGAGCGATTTCCAGAACCATTTAATCCATGAAGCAGAAAGGGTCAAGACCCTATCTTAGCAAAGATCAGTATGAACAATAGAATGGCAATGAAAAACGAAGCACCGACTCGCGATGCTCCGGGACACTTTAAATATATCCGGAAGAATGACGTCAAATTTATTCAATAGAAGAAAGTGGATTCTCCAATCATATTCCGATAAAAGCCGCTGCCCAATGTGATCACCTTAAGTCGCCTTTCCTACTGAACAAATACACTTCGGCAACTAAAGGTACGTGCACTTGTTGAAAATTTTACTGGCAGCCCCCGTACAGCCTATGAAAGTTGTTCCAAAACTACTTTCTTGCTTGCCTAAGACTCAACCATCATTTATAGTAAAAAAAAGCTGTTTGCCGCTATCCTGGGACAACGTCAAACAGCATGAAATGGAAAAATATATTAGAAATCACACTCGAAATCACTCTTTTGAAGTGAAAATAATCACAATGTTGAAAATTAGACACTTTTTTCGCAATTTTTTCACCCATATTGAGGAATTTCATTGTATAATTAATTTAAAATTTACTGAAAAACTGAGGGAATAAAGGGGATGTCGATTATGAAAGAACATACTAATGTTATCGAAGCCCATGGAAATACAAACTGTTTCTCGGAACAAAACTTTAACAGACTGCTAGTAACGATGAAAGAACGTTTGGTTCCGGAAGGCTCTCATTTATTCTGGGAAGGCGACTACTCGGATAAGCTGTTTTACATCAAACGCGGACGCGTCAAGCTGACCAAATCCACGGATGAAGGAAAAGAACTCATTCTTTATATGTATCAAGCCGGCGATATGGTCGGTCAAGCCGATCCTTTCTTCAGCACGAAGCACAGCTTCACCGCCGAAGTGATCGAGGAAAGCGAAGTTGGCGTGATCGAGCACAAGGATCTGGAAATTCTGATTTGCCAGCATTGTGATTTTGCCATCGATTTTATGAAGTGGATGGGCATTCATCACCGTCTGACGCAGACCAAATTCCGCGATCTGATGATGTACGGCAAACCTGGCGCCCTCTGCTCCACGCTGATCCGTCTGAGCAACACTTATGGCGAGAAGAACGGCGAAGCCATTCTGATCAACAAAAAAATTACGCATACCGACTTGTCCAACATGATCGGCGCGACTCGCGAGAGCGTTAACCGCATGCTTAGCGATTTGCGCAAAAAAGACGCCGTAGAGTATGAGAACGGCATGATTGTGATTAAAGATCTGGAAATGCTCCAGGACATTTGCCACTGCGAACTTTGTCCTAATGAGATTTGCCGAATTTAACACAGCTAATATTTACCCTCTTTTCACCTCAGTGAAACATACATGTTCGTTTTTTTCGACCTGATTTTTATGGCCGCAGGCGTCCGTTTTCGGACGCTTTTTTTGTATCCGCAGACTTATTAACGACAAAAAAAGACTGCCGCCTAAAGCCCGTTCGGACTTTAAGCGGCAGCCGCGCCGCAGCGTAATAGATTTTGTGAGTGGGAACAGCCGGTTACTTGGACTTAACGCCGCCGCGCACAGGTGAGATGACCCAGTAAGCCATGCCGACAAATACGCCGCCGCCGATGATATTGCCCAGCGTGACCGGGATCATATTATGCAGCCAACCGGCAAGGGTAACGGTCTCCGGATGGTTCGGCAGCAGCAGCGCCACGCTCATCAGTGTCATGTTCGCCACGCTATGCTCATATCCGCTGGCGATAAAGGCAAGCAGACACCACCATATCAGCACCAGCTTGGCGCCTTCGCTCTTGGCCCGGGACGACATCCAGATCGCAAGACAAACGAGCCAGTTGCACAGAATACCGCGGAAGAAGAGCTCCGATACAGGGAGGCTCATCTTTTTGGCCGTCGCCGCAAAGATCAGATGATCCGGCCCGGCAGCCTTGAACAGCCCCGTTCCCTGAACCAGCCAGGCCAACAGCACTGCGCCGGCAAGGTTGCCCAGAAAGACGATCACCCAGTTCTTGATGGTATCCCATAGACTTGTTCTGCCCGCTAAAGTGCTGGCGGTAAAGAACATGTTATTCCCGGTAAAAAGCTCCGAGCCGGCAAAGATGACCAGCGTCAGCGCGATGCCGAAGGTAGAGCCCATGACAAGCGGCTGGAAGGGCGATTTGGCCGCTGCCAATGGCGCCCCCAAAGTGAAGATCAGGATGATGCCGATCCCTACGTACGCCCCGGCCAGTAACGCCGCCAAAGCATATCTCGGCAGGCTTTCATTCATTTTGTCGCGTTTCGTTACCGCTGCTTCAATAATCGTTTCCACGCTTTGCGTAAACATTTATTCCTAACACCCCGTCATTGTTCTTTGTAGGATTTAAATACCGATAACCACCGTATCTCCGTCGATATAAACCGGATAAACCGTCGCCTGCCCCTGATCGGGAGCCTGAACCTCGCCGGTGCGGAGATCGATTTTCCAGTCGTACAGGGGGTCGTACAGATAGTGCCCGGACACGATTCCTTCGGCCAGAGGACCTCCCTTTGGATGAGGACTGCGGTTCTCCAGAGCGTAGAACTCGTCACCCGAAGTGCGGAATACGGCCAGCTCTTTGCCTTCGATGACAACTGCGCGGCCAATTTGTTTCAGATATTCCTGTACCTTGCCTGCGGCATAGGTTTGTCTTGCTGCTTCCATTGCCCTCTCCTCCTTTTGCCCGAATTGGCTTAACGGATTTCCGCCGTTTCAAACAGCGCGGTGCGCGTCTCGCCGTCGTTCAGCATTTTTTTCCATGGATCTTTAACCTGTGTTAAGGCAAAATCGATGCGCTGCGCCAACGCCTTGCGCTCTTCCTCGTTGTCCAGAATAACGGATTTGATCTGGTCCAAGCCCAGGCGTTCCACCCATTCGGACGTTCTTTCCATGTAATTGCCGGTTTCGCGGTAATACTGCATGACGGCGGAGCAGATTTCGACCAACTCATCGTCCGTCTTCACTTTGCAGAAGGAATCCGCTATCCGGGGCTTGATGCCGCCGTTGCCGCCGATGAACACTTCCCAGCCTCCGTCATTGCCGACGATGCCGATATCCTTCGTGCAGGATTCCGCGCAGTTCCGCGGGCAGCCGTTTACAGCCATTTTGAATTTGGCGGGGAAATCAAGTCGCTCATATTTCCGCTCCAGCAGCGCGCCCATGCCCATTGAATCCTGGGTACCGAAACGGCAGAACTGCGATCCTACGCAGGTCTTGACTGTCCGCAGAGATTTGGCGTAAGCATAGCCGGAAGGCATGTCCAGCTCCTCCCATACTTTAGGAACATCTTCTTTCTTGATGCCGATCAGGTCCAGACGCTGTCCGCCGGTCACTTTGACAACCTTGACATCGTATTTAATGGAGACATCGGCGATTCTCTTCAAATCTTCCGGCGTCGTCACCCCGCCGTACATCCGCGGAACGACAGTAAATGTCCCGTCCTTCTGAATGTTGGCGCTCATCCGCTCATTGACAAAGCGCGATTCCTTCTCGTCTTCATGCGTATCCGGATAGATCATGCCCAGATAATAGTTGACCGCCGGGCGGCATTTCGAGCAGCCTTCTTCCTGCTTCCAGCCGAGGACGTTCATGACCTCTTTGGTCGTCGTCAGCCCTTTGGCCCGGATTTCGGCCACAATTTCATCCCGGCTGAGCGTCGTGCAGCCGCAGATGCCGGTCTTCGCGCTCTGCTCGAAGCCGTCGCCGAGCACATACTGAAGAATCTGTTCCACGACCGGCTTACAGCCGCCGCAGGAACGCGTGGCGCCGGTACAGGCCTTGATTTCATCCACGGTTGTAAAGCCGTTGTCAGTGATGGCGTCCACGATCGCCTTCTTGGTCACACCGTTGCAGCCGCAGACGATTTCCTCGTCGGACATGCTTTCGACGGACGCCGTCTTCTTGGCCCCGCCTCCGCCGCAGCATCCGGTTCCCATAACGTCCGCATAAATGTCGTCCGTCATCTCCGCGCCCTGCTTCACCAGCTTTTGCAGGCTGGCGGATTCCGTCACATCGCCGAACAGAACAGCGCCGACAATAATGTTGTCCCTCAGCAAAATTTTCTTGTAGGTTCTCTTCCAATCATCTTTGGCGGCAATGACCGTATGCTCCGGCGTCTCGATAAATTCCCCTGCCGAGAAGACGTCCACGCCGGAAATCTTCAGCTTGGTAGAGACGACCGATCCTTCATAAGGGTTCGTTTCCACGCCGCACAAATGCTTCGCGAGTACAGTACCCTGTTCGAACAGCGGAGCTACCAGGCCATAGCAGATGCCGCGGTGCTCGGTGCATTCGCCGACGGAATACACGTCCGTAAGCGACGTTTGCAAGAAGTCATCCACCACGATGCCGCGGTTAACTTCAATGCCACTCTCCTTCGCCAGCTCCACATTCGGCTTGATGCCGACGGCCATGACCACGAACTGAGCTTTCAGCTCCGTGCCGTCAGCGAATCGGAGTCCGCTTACCCGCTCATCGCCGGTCAGCTCCACGGTCTGCTTGCCCATGGCGAACTTGACGCCCTGGCGCTCCAGTTCCGCTTTCAGCATCGAAGCGGCGGTATGATCCAGCTGCCGCTCCATCAGATCCTCCATCAGGTGGACGACAGTTACGTCCATACCCAGGTTCACGAGACCTTTTGCCGCTTCCAGCCCGAGCAGTCCGCCGCCGATAACAGCCGCTTTGCCATACTGCTTTGCAGCGTCCAGCATTGCTTCGCAATCGGCAATGTCGCGGAAGCCCACGACGCCTTCCTTGCTGCTGCCAGGGATCGGCAAAATGAACGAATTCGACCCGGTGGCGATAATGACTTTATCGTAATCGGCGGTCAAGCCATTCTCAGCGATAACCTTCCGCGATTCTCCGTCAATGCGGGTCACCGTGGTTCCGGTGTGCAGTGTAATGCCGTTATCCTTGTACCAATTCCAATCGTTCAGGATAATATCGTCCACGGTTTTGCTTCCTTCGAGCACGTAAGACAGCATGATGCGGTTATAATTGGGGTGAGGCTCGCTGCCGAAGACGGTGATGTCGTATGCTCCGCCAAGCTTCAAAATCTGTTCAATAGTGCCTACGCCTGCCATGCCGTTGCCGATCAATACTAATTTTTCTCGATTCGATGTCATTGTCAGGTCCTCCCTCAAAGCTTCGGTAATCAATTCTCGTGCTTAATACCGGAATTATACTCTTTAAATTTTAACTAGATGGGTGACCACAGTCACTCCAATAGTGAATATTTTCACATCATTTTGTAACAAATACTGTCATTTACCCACTTGACATACGAGAAAAAGCCGATTTCCCAAAGATAATCCAGGGGAAATCGGCTGTTGACCGAAACTGAAACTACTATTGATATCTCGGGAACAAAATGTTGTTCTCCAGATGAACATGTTCGAAGGTCATGCCTTCCAGTTCCTCCAGCCGCGCATAGGTCAGACGGTAAGTCGTGCAGGCATGCTCTGGAGGAGTGAAGTCGCCGGTAACGGCGCGAAGCTGTTTGAGAATATTGCCAGCGGCGTCATGCTCTTCTTCCAAATCGCCGAGAGACTCGCGCAGAGCGGACAGGGATTCTTCGTTTCCGTGTTGCTCATAGGCAAGAATACTCGGAAAATCCTGCGTTTCTTCCTTTGCCGTGTGCTCCAGAAGCTCGTCCTTCAGCTGGTTGAACAGTCGGTATACTTCGGCCAGATGCGGGGAATCCCCGCCGTGTACACGATAGACCTTCGTGACATTCTGACCGATCAGCGGCAGTTCTTCTCTCAGATAGCGGTGATGCTTATCCACAATATGAGATATCAGCTCTTCGGAGGATGCTCCGTTCCAAGCGGTATCCTCTTCAAGCACCGGGTACTGCTCCAGCAGCTTGTACAAATCGCCGATAACGGCGTCCGCTTCAAGACCGCGCTCATCGGTCGCCTCCCGAAGCGGCTTTGCGCCGCCGCAGCAGAAATCGATTTTGCTTGCCTTGAAATAATCCGCGGCTTTCGGGAACTGCAGGACGATTTCTTTTACCAATGTATCACTATTAAATAAAGGTTGTTTAACGCTCATCATGATTCCTCCTTAGGGGTTACTTATTGATCTGCTTCTACCTTAACCCCGGAAGGAGAGTCTCCGCGTGATTTGAATCACGTTAATTCGATCATATTGTTGAACAGGCATTACTGTACATAGGCTTCCATATATGTTCGCTTACCCGCAGCATCCTTCAGATAGGGACCGAGCCCGGCAAATTTGGCCTGATTGACATACACCCCAGTCATCCATCTTCCCTCCGTCAATCCCCCATCCCATTGAAGCACAAGGTCAGGAGCCGCGATCCATTCCTGAAAGACGCGAACATTGGTGTCCGTGTAGGCTTTGCATGGTTTGTCAAGTTCCTGAAAACGAACATCGTTGATATAAGTAGGCACAAAATAGGCCGAAATCGTCTCCAGATCGTCGCCGTCCAGAAAGGTCTCGCCGCCCAAAAAAGGATGAAACATCCGTGTTTTTTCATACAGCGCCCAGATCACCGCCTGAAGAATCAGGCTTTGTCTTCGGCCGTTGTGAAAAGTGTACGTGCGCGGCTTATCCGGCAGATTCGCCTCGTGTTCCGTTTCTCCCTGCTCCAGGCAGTGCCTTTCGCAGCCGATGCACTTCCAGCCCGCAGGCCCTTGAATCCATTTCTGAAACACCGTTCCGCCGTCGCCGTTGCCTTTATACAGGGAAGAAATAATGCTGTAAGGCACTCCGATTGAAGCGTTCCACAATGAGGCAGGGAGATGGCTGTGCAGCATGAACAGCGCCTTGTCATAAATAAGCTGCACTTTGACAGATGCCGTTTCCAGCTCGGCCACATCCTTTTTTCCGTAACCGACTTCCCGCGAGAACAGGGTGGTCTTCATCTTGCTCGCCTCCCTAGATTTCCCCCGCAAAGCGGGGTATTTGCTTAGAAGTTTATTCAGGCAGCTTACGGGGACCTGGAGACCTTTATATTCTGTATATGGACAAAACGACTCATTAGTAAACGCTTCCAATAAGATTGAACCATATGTTTTTTTCTATAATATTACTTCTTTCCTGCTATTGTGCAAGTCTTTTCAGCAAAAAAAACGGAGGCCGATAAGCTTTGACGTCCGTTCTTTTGCCGTTTGATCTGCGGTTACTTCACCCAATTTTCCGCCCAGGCCTGAATCTGCTGCATGACAGGCTCCAGAGCGCGGCCTTTATCCGTCAGCTCGTATTCGATGCGTACCGGCGTCTCCGGATAGACATGGCGAACCAGAATGCCTTCGCTTTCCAGATCCTTCATTCGTTCCGACAGCATTTTATCGCTCATCAAAGGAATGAGACCTGATATATCTTTAAAGCGCTTCGGTCCGCTCATCAAAGTCTGGATAATTAGGCCGTTCCACCGTTTGCCCAGAAAAGAAAAGGCCGTCTCAAACCGGGGGCACATCGTCAAATGATGCTCTTCCACTGTATTCACCTCTCGCTAATTAAAAACTTACGTTTAGTTAGTATATATAATTTTAACATATTTCATCCTTATTGAACATGGTTTGTCAAAAAAAGTTTATTCCGCAGCATGCTTTCTTGCCGCAATCGCCTCGGTAACGACAAATGCAAGATCGTCATTTCCGTATAGCGAGAGCACACCGAGCACCGTATCGTCCGAAATAAATCCTGACTCGCCTTCGGGCACAGTCAGCGCAAGAGCTCTGGCAAGCTGTTCATTGCCTTGCTGCTGCGGATAGGCCTGCAAATAGAGGGCTTCCGGGTCAAGTCCGTTATTTACGCACCATTGGGCGAATACGAGGATCATCATCTCTTCGTCGCGCTTGTAGCTTTCAACAATACGGTCTTCCACCGATTTGCGGTAATCATCCATTCTCTCTCCCCCTCTCGTGTTAGTCTGTCCTTTCCGTCAGCTGCGCCGCCAGCCTGTGGACAGGAAGCACGGACAATGCGGAAATGCCGCATTCGGACGGCTTTTGAATATGATCGAGAAAATGGTCAACCACGCCGCTGAAGCCTCTGCGCGTTAGTATCGTGTCCCAGCTTCCAAAACCGCGTACGACAGGGGACGCATTCCGGTCATAAAAAACGGCGCGTTCCATGTCCGCAATCTCCGCAGACCTTCCATGGCCGTGCAGCTCCAATTTCTCCAGATCGGCGCCGGCGTCGCGCACCATGCCGTACACGCCGGAAGCGCCGCCGCTCCAACCGAGCATGCCTGCCGCCTGAACCAGCCGGCCTTCAAGGTCGCTGTGCAGAGACCCGCGCAGAAGCTCATAATCATTCCCGCACAGCCACAGGAGCAGCTCAAGCATGTGGATAAGGTCGTCATGCACGGTTTCCCGGCTGCTTAACTTTTGCCGCTTCGTCCGATGCTTGACCGCGCTGCAGTGGGTAACTCCCCCGGCTTCATCCAGCCACGCCTTGGCCTCAGCATAAAGCGGCGCAAAGCGGCGGTTGAAGCCGACGCCGAGAAGCAGTCCTTTGCTTTCGGCAAGCTCGGCCATCTTGACCGATTCCTCCAGGCGGTAGGACAACGGCTTGTCGACATAGACCGCCAGCCCCCGCTCCAGACACTTCGTTACGATTTCGTAATGGTTCCGGGTTGGGGCATGCACAAACACCGCATCCAAATCCCAACCGAGCAGTTCATCCAGGCTGCATGTGCCCTGAGGCAACCGATAAGCGCTTACCGTACTCTCTACCGTGGAGGCCGAAGAGCTGAGAATGCCGGCGATCCGGACTCGCGGTGATTGCGAAAGCAGCGGCAAATATACTTTGCGGGCGATATTTCCGATTCCAATCAAAGCTATGTTTATGATCGCGGAGTCCTTCAATTTTTTCCCCCTCAATGGATGTTGCCACTTGATCTCATTAAGCTATTATACCCTGCCGTGAGGATTCGACAAATGAGCTTTCTTCTATTCTTCGTTTTTTTTCAGTATGATGGGTGAAGATGAAAGAGAAAGGACATATTAAGATGAGAAAATGGCTGCTGGGGCTCCTTTATGTTTCGGGTATGGGCGCCGCGTTTATCTACAGATATAACATTCTCGACTGGCTGGGAAAAGACGGACATGCGCTTCTCTCCGTCCTGGCCGCGACAGCGCTGGCCTTATTTCCGGTCGTACCGTACAAAGCCGTGATCGGACTGTTCGGTTATGTTTATGGAAGCCTGGCCGGCGGAGCGATATGCTGGTTGGCAACTACAGTCGCCGCGGCGCTGATGTTCGGCGCCGTCAAATGGCTGTTCCCAGAACAAGCACGCCGTTATCTGGCCTCCATTCCGGCGCTGAACAAATTTACGGCTGCTGTTCAGCGGCATCCTTTTGCTTCCGTAGCGGCGGCCCGTCTGCTGCCGGTCATTCCGCAAACGGCGGTCAACGCTTACGCCGGCGCGGCCGGGCTGCCCTTCCGAAGCTTTATCCTGGCTACGGCCCTAGGAAAAATTCCGGGCATCGCCCTGTTCGCCTTCCTCGGCGGACATGCCCGGCAGCATCCCGGAGCGGCTGCGGTCGCCGCCGCGCTATACATCGCGGCGCTCCTGACGTTCTTTGCGGTGATGCGCATCGGCAAGCCGCAGAGCAAGGGACAAGCCTGAAGACTTGTCCCTGGAAAGCCACCTGCCTCGGATACGCTGGCAAAAGGCATTTATATAGTTTATAATTAAATTGCAAGCTATTTAATTGCTTATATGAGTGGAGGGACAATCATGAGTGACATAGAGACTAATCGGGCAGGTGCCCGAACGGAAAAAGCGACATTTGCAGGCGGCTGCTTCTGGTGCATGGTCTCCCCGTTTGAGGAGCTGCCCGGCATTATCGATGTCGTCTCCGGCTATACCGGAGGCCATACCGTCAATCCGACTTATGAAGAAGTATGTTCCGAAACGACAGGACATGCCGAAGCCGTGCAAATCACGTTTGATCCCGCGATTTTTCCATACAGCAAGCTGCTTGAGCTATTCTGGCAGCAGATCGATCCGACGGATGAAGGCGGACAGTTTCATGACCGCGGTTCCTCCTACCGGACAGCGATCTTCTATCACAATGAGGAGCAGCGCAAAGAAGCCGAGGCGTCCAAGGTCGCGATCCAACAAAGCGGCCGCTTCTCGGGACCGGTTGTCACGCCCATTGAACCGGCTGGTGTCTTTTACCCGGCAGAGGAGTATCATCAGGGCTATCACCGCAAGAATCCGGGACATTACAAGCGCTACCGCAAGGCCTCGGGCCGGGAAGCTTTTATCGAAAGCCACTGGTCGCATAAAGAAGACAAGCAAAGCCTGAAAGAGCGGCTCACCCCGCTGCAATATGAAGTGACGCAAAATAACGCCACGGAATCCCCGTTTCAAAATGAATTTTGGGATCATCACGGAGATGGCCTTTATGTGGACATCGTGTCCGGAGAGCCGCTCTTCAGCTCCAGGGACAAATATGATTCCGGTTGCGGCTGGCCAAGCTTCACCCGTCCGCTCCGTGACTACTCGGTGAAAGAGAAAACCGATCTCAGCCATATGATGATCCGCACGGAGGTGCGAAGCAAAGAAGCCGACTCGCATCTCGGACATGTCTTCAACGACGGACCGGGGGCGAACGGTTTGCGGTACTGCATCAATTCTGCCGCGCTGCGTTTCGTTCCCGAGGAGGATCTCGAGAAAGAAGGATATGGCGAATACCGGGTATTGTTCAAATAGAATCACCTCCCTTTCCCGGGAGGAATACACAAAAATCCCCCATACCGGGCTACCGCCCGACTGGAGGATTTTTGTGTTATTTGCGTTCAGGAGGTTCCGGCGCCTGAGGCGCTTCACCAGGGTCTTCTTCGCCGCTATCCGGATTGGATCCGGGACCCCCGGATGCTGACCGCCCCTTCTCCCTCTGCCGGTTGGCTTCCCGGATCAGCACCGAAGCCTCCTCGCGGCGGCCGCGTCTTGAACGCCGGAGCCAGAACAGCACGGCCAATATGAGGCCGGCGCCAATCAGCACCGGGAGGGCTCCGGCCAAGAAGATAAAGAGCCACTGGAATGCCATGGACAAGGCATTCAGCGTTCCGCGCAGCGCGTCCGCGGCTCTGCCGAACAGCGGCTGGCGTTCATCCTTACGCAGATTTGCGATGCTCACGTCCGTCTGGTAGAGCCGAAGTTCCACCGTGGAGTACAGCACATTCTGGTCGATATAGCGCATTCTGCCCTTGATCTGCTCGATCTCCGTCTGAACTTGGCTAAGCTCATTGGCAAAAGCCACCAAATCTGAGGCTTTGACAGCCTTTTTCATAAATTCAATGTATTGGGTTTCAAGCAGCTGCTTCGCCTTGAGGCGCGCCTCAAGGTCGACATACTCTTCGGAAACATCCTGGCCCTCGATACTGCGTTGAAGCGACTCATGCTTGACCTTCTCCAGATTGTCCATGAAGGAAGAGAACCCGGTAGCCGGCACCTTCACGACAAACGTGCCGCCATGCTCGGAATCGGACACCGTTTCCGTGAATCCGATAATATAGCCGCGGGCGAGATTGACCCAATTCCGCACTTCCGTCTGCGCTTTCTCGTAATTCTCCACTTCCATGTTGAGATTGGCATGGTAGATCAGCTTCTTGTTCAGACCGGCGGCCACATCGCTTGCCGTGAATCCTCCGGCAGCGGCACTGCCGTTATCTGCCGCGGAGTTGCCGCCCTTCTGGATTCCGCTTCCCTTTCCGTTCCCCTGCGCGCCGGCAGATGATCCTCCGTCGCCGGCTGCGATCGGAGCCTCCTCGCTGGAGGCATCCGATAGAGAAGCTGTGCTGTTTTTCATCTCGGAATGTGCATCCGATTTGGCCTGATCCGCGTTATCGGCACGGCCTCCCGAACCGCAGCCAGCCAGCACAACAGACAACACCAGCAGCGTTACAATGGAATACAACCCCCGTTTTATCATGACCATCCCCCCAAATATGTCTGTTCGTCCTTACATTTAATTTCTAGACGATTCCAGCCTCTGGAAGGTTGCAGGTTGAAAAAACAATACACCGGGATCGGACTCCCGGTGTATCACTATGCCGCTCCTCACGCGCAAGTTACGGCTGAATCGCCCGCGCCTTCTTTCTGGCGTCTTCCGCGGCCGCCACCATATTTCGCAGCGAAGCCTCCGTTTCGCTCCAGCCTCGCGTCTTTAGTCCGCAGTCCGGATTGATCCAGAACTGCTCCGGATGCAGAGCCCGCAGCGCCCGGTTAATGCCGGTCTCCATTTCCTCCACTGACGGAACGCGCGGACTATGGATGTCATACACTCCCAGCCCGAGGCCTTTGTCGTATCTCATCTCCTCGAAGCTTGCAATCAGCTCGCCGTGGCTGCGGGAAGTCTCGATGGAAATAACATCCGCATCCATATCGGAAATGGCATCGATCATATCGCTAAATTCGCAGTAGCACATATGTGTATGAATTTGCGTCGTATCACGAACGAGGCTTGTGGAAATACGGAAAGCTCTTACAGCCCAGTCCAGATAATGCGTCCGGTCCTTCTCCTTAAGGGGGAGTCCTTCGCGCGCCGCCGGCTCGTCCACCTGAATCATTTCCACACCGGCGCTTTCCAGAGCCAGCACCTCCTGCCGGAGAGCGAGCGCAATCTGGTAGGCGACCCTCTCTCTGCTCAGATCGTCGCGCACGAACGACCAGTTCAGAATCGTGACCGGTCCGGTGAGCATGCCCTTTACCGGCAGCTTCGTCAAAGATTGCGCATAGACGCTTTCCTTGACGGTCATCGGTTCGGTGAAAGCAACATCGGCGTAAATCACCGGAGGCTTGACGCAGCGGGAACCATAGGACTGCACCCAACCGTTCTGTGTGAACAGGAATCCGTCCAGCTTCTCCCCGAAGAACTCCACCATATCCGTACGTTCGAATTCACCATGCACCAGAACGTCCAGACCGATCTTCTCCTGAAGTGCGATGGCGTCCGCGATTTGCAGGCGGATAAATTCATCATAGCGTTCCTGGCTCAGCTCGCCTTTGCGCCATTTCAACCGCGCCTGGCGGACCTCCGGTGTCTGCGGAAAGCTGCCGATCGTCGTTGTCGGCAGCAGCGGCAGGCGCCACTTGTCCTGCTGGCGCTTCGCGCGCTCGGTGTAGCCCGGGCTGCGGTGATCCGGCAGTTCGGCCAGGCCGCGTTCAAGCCCCGCCACGTCCGCGCGGCTGCGCTCCGGCAGCTTGCGGAAGGCATCCAGCGCCGCCTTCGCCCCGGTCCACTGCGTACCGGCAGCTTCCCTGCCTTCAAGCAGCGCCCGTTTCAGCAGCGTAAGCTCCGCCAGCTTCTCATCGGCGAAGGCCAGCGCGTTCCGCACCTCCGGCTTCAGCCGTTCCTCGCTCCGCACCGTCACGGGCACATGCAGCAGGCTGCTGGACGGCTGCAGAATCAGCTTGTCTTCCGGTACGAGCCGCTCCAGCCTTTCAGCCAGCGCCAGCTTATCCTCCGGGTCGCAGCGCCAAATGCCGCGCCCGTCGATCACCCCCGCTCCGAGCGTCTTATCCTCCGGCCAGCCCAGGCGCTCGATCGCTTCCAGGTTGGCTCCGCCGTCGTGTACAAAATCGAGGCCGACTCCCTGCACCGGCAGCTTCAATAGAGCTTCAAGCGGTTCGGCGGACTCGAAATACGTCTGAAGCATAATGGAAAGACCGGGAACAGCGGAATGAAGCGCGTCGAAGATGTAGCCTAGAAGTTCAATATCCTCTTTCCCAAGTCCGGTTACTACAGCCGGCTCGTCAATTTGAACCCATGCCGCTCCCTCCCGTTCCAGCTCCTGCAGTAGCTGTACATAAACCGGCAGGAACCGCTCCGCCACACTGCGGATTTCCGAAAGGGCAAAGCCCTTGGACAGTTTCAGAAACGTATAGAGTCCGATAACCACGGGCTTTCCGTCGATGCCCGCTTGCGATTTGGCGAACCGGTATGCGGCAAGCGGTTTGTTCTCCGTTAGAACAGGCTTGATATCGCCGATCTCCGGCACGATGTAATGGTAATTCGTATTGAACCATTTCGTCATTTCGCACGCCGCCGCCCGGGAGTTCCCGCGGGCCATGGCAAAATACAGATCCAGTCCGGCAGGTCCTCCCTCGTACCGGTACCGCTGAGGCACAATGCCGAACATGACCGCCGTATCCAGCATATGATCGTAATACGTGAAATCCCCCACAGGAATCAGGTCGATGCCCGCCTCCTGCTGCTTACGCAAATTACCCAGCTGATAACGTTCCATTTCCGCCCGCAGCTGTTCTTCGCCGATCCGGCCCGCCCAGTAAGCTTCCAATGCTTTTTTCCATTCCCGGTTCGCACCGATTCTCGGGTATCCAAGATTGCTTGTTCTTGTGTTAATTGTCATTTCTCCGTTCCTCCTATTCGTCTGGTCCTACCTTAGGCTCCCAAAAAAACATCATATTCCGTTGTTTAAGGAAGTGAACCTTTTGTCCGTCTCGGAAGAGTCGCTGTCCATTTCACGTAACTTTCCAACAAAAAGGCGTCCTTCCCCCAAAAGCGCAAGGGGAAAGACGCCTACGTTAAAATTACGTTTGCGATCTGACACCTTCCCATCTCCCGTAGGTACAGCAGTGCGTCGAAACAGGCAGGTCTCCTGGCTGCGGCGTCATCGTCATCAGCAGCCTTCCCGTCAGCCCAGGCTGACAGTGGCATAATCTGGCTGAAGACTCGTCCGTTACAGTGGCGGGACCGCGTCGGCTTTGCACCGAGCTTCCCTTTTAAGCCTCCGGAATTCTCTTGTCCGGCAAGCACCCGTTTCCGTTATTTAATGGTCTGTTACTTGAATGTTGAGTACACCATTAATGTTACGGCAAGACCCCGCGGTCCGCAATAGAAGATGGAAGCTCCAGCTATAGCAATACCTGATAACCGGTTAAAAGAAAATAATATAGACGAAGGCGGCCAGCACGATGCGGTAGATGGCGAACGGCAGCAGCTTGATGCGGTTGATCAGCTTCAGGAAGAACCGCATCGACAGCAGCGCGAACACGAAGGCGCTGATAAATCCGGCGATAAAGAACGGCAGCGCGTCCATCGTAAAGTACTGCCAGTTCTTGAGCAATGAGATAAAGCTCGCGCCTGCCATAATGGGCACCGCCATGATAAAGGTGAAGTCGGCGGCGGCGCGATGGCTCATGCCCAGAAGGACGCCTCCCGAAATCGTCGAGCCGGAACGCGAGAAGCCGGGCCACAGTGAGAAACACTGGATCAGACCGACCCCAAGCGCCTGCCCGTATGTAATCTGGTCAACGCTCTGCGCCTTGACACGCTTCGGAGCGAACAAATCCGCGCAGATCATAAATATGGCGCCGATCACAAGCCCGATCAGCACGGTCGACGTCGAGAAGAGGTACTCGTCAATGTAATCCTCGAACAGCATTCCCAGAACACCCGCCGGGATCAGACCAACCAGGACCTGCCCAAGCCTCAGACGGCCTGGCGTATGTATCTGCGGCGGTTGGCCGTCCGGGACCGGCTCAAGCGATCCCCGGCTGAAGCGTTTCAGTCCAAGCAGATCGATGAAACGATTTCTAAAGATGACGACGACCGCAAGGATTGAGCCGAGCTGTATTACGACCTTAAACGTATTGGCCGTGTATTTTCCGAGAAGTTCCTGAGATTTCAACCACATGTCGTCGACAATAATCATGTGACCCGTTGAGGACACCGGAGCAAATTCGGTCAGGCCTTCCACCAGACCCAAAATAACGGCTTTGATAATTGCGAGCAGATCCAAGCTTTCGCCTCCTTAAAGAATGATGATTTAAAGTTTCATTATTAGTAGCTTAAACATCGCCGGCAATTTCTGAAACTTACAAGCCATATTTCCAGGTAAGAATACCTAACGCAAGCATTTCGCCTCATCCTTCCGAACTTGCACTACACCCGAGGAAATGTGCAATAATGAACAGAAAGATCACATTACGGCGGAACAACGTGGGGAGGATGTTCATTGTTTGCAAGCCTGCGCGCATTTCTATCCGCCTGGAGGGATTATCCCCGGGAGGAGGGAGAGCTGATCGGAAAGCGGTACAAGGTGCTGTCCCGGATCGGTATGGGAAGCTATGGACTAGCATACCGCTGCCTGGACACGCTGGAGAATCGCCAGGTAGCCCTCAAACAGGCAAAACCGAGCAAAGGGAATGTTGGGAAAAAAATGCTGATGCGGGAACGGGATATCTTGCGGCAGTTGGATCATCCCTATATCCCTGCCTTCAGAGATTTTTTTGAGGAAGCGGGCTCGGCATGGTTGGTTAACGATTATGTAGAGGGGCTTACGCTGGAACAATTAATTTTCGAGCAAGGCCGCATATTCTGGGAGCAGGACACGCTGCGCTTTGCCTTGAATTTGATGAAGCGGGTGAACCATGTGCATGAACGAGGCTACGTCCACCTCGATCTTCGTATTCCGAATGTCATTATCCGGGGAGAGGATATTTATTTAATCGACTTCGGACTGGCCCGCCGGATCGGGGACGAAAGATCGAGCTGCGACGGCGAACCCGAGCTGGATAAAGACGGGCTGCCGAGGCGCATGCCCGCGGCCATAGCCTCCGATTTGCACGATATCGGGCATCTCATGCTCTTCATGCTGTATTCCGGTTACACCCCGATTCCAGGCAGCGAAGAGCGCAGCTGGTCGGAAGAGCTGGAGCTTACGCCGGGGATGCGGAGGATACTGCTGAGACTTCTGGAAGAATCGAATCGTTATACGGAATCCTGTGAGTTCATTCGGGAAATAGAGCAGGCTATATCCAATTCGGAGTCGAAGTCGACGGATTCATAAAGTCCATGCTTTCCGAATCTTACAAGAAGAAACGGCTTGAGCCTTCCCACAAAGGGCGGCGCAAGCCGTTTCCGCAAAATCTCCAAATTCTTGTTACGATCAACCCGGCTTCAGCTGGAGCTTCCGTGTCTGTTCTTGTAATACCCGTGTCCGCGTCCGCTGCCGTAGCCGTGTCTGCTGCTTGAAGACCTTCCGTAATGCGGCTGTCTGTGGTAGTTGCCGGAAGAACCTCTACGTCTTTCATATTTTGAGTGTCCGACGGAGTGAATGAGTTTGCCGATAAGTTTCCTGAGCATGCTGTCTCCTCCTTTTTTTCGGATACCATTCAGCTAACAGTCTTGCATTCTTACATTATTGCTATACGTAAAAAAAGCCAGCCGGTTTCGGCTGACCTTGTACTTTGCGTGTTATAACTTGCCCGCGACGGTTGCGGCGGCTTCCTGACGGCCTCGAGCTCCAGGCTGAACCCGAAGTTTCTTGCCGCGTTTCGGCTTGCCAAGCGTGGTGGTAAACGTGATCACCTGACCGGCCACAATCACCGCCATAGCCGTGTACATCGTCTCCCTCAGCGGCATGTAGAACAGCGAGAGCAGCAGTACGGCGATATCCATCATGATGAATACCGTACCTACCTTGATTCCCTTCCATTCGCTGATCAGCAGAGATAAAATGTCGTCTCCGCCGCTTGCGCCTCCACATCGCAGCACCAGTCCCGAGCCAAGCCCTGTCAGCAGGCCGGAAAGCAGCGCCGCAAGCGCCAGATTGCCATGGAAATCGAGCATCATTCCCGAGTAACGCTCCATCAGTCCGTAGAATACGGTAAATGATCCTGCGGAAATAAACGTATTGCAGACAAATCCTTTTCCTTTGAACGCCAGCGCTATCAGCAGAACAGGCAGATCAAGCAGCAAAACGGTGACGGATGGCGACAGACCCAGAATATACTTGCCGAGGAGCGACAAGCCTACGAACCCGCCTTCAGTGAGATGATTCTGATAGTTGATGTGATAGTAAGTAAAGCTTAGCAAAAACGTTCCGACCAAATTGACAAATAATTTTAGCGGCAGACGAGCACCGCTGCTTTGATTCCTCATACCGATTCCCCTTATCGTAAATGGCGGCTAAACGTCCCACCAACCTCTACGACGAGGTGAACCGGAGGTCTTTCTCCTTCGCATACCTATTCCCTTCCTTCGTAGAGGCGGTTCGGCGTCAAGTGACTTACACACCTTCTACGGGGAAGCTAAGTATAAGATAGATCATAACGTTTCCAAATCGTCCTTTGGGAATTCGTCCTTCGGGGACACATGGTATCCTGATCCTTTCTCTTATGTTTTATGTTCTGGAATCATTATACCACGGAAGACGCCTTTTCTAAACAGCCTGACAAGTTCTTCCATAAAAAAAGAACAAGCCTTAGCCCCGGAGCAGTCTGTTCACGGTCTCTCTGCGGACGCCGATCAGCTGTCCGATCTCTTCCTGGGTCAGCAGTTCGGTCAGCGGGACTCCATGCGAATAGTCATCCAGCCATCCGCTCAGCAGCTCCAGCCTTTCGGCGGGCGTCCCGACCGTAAGATGGTCCAGACGGGTCTGCATGAATCTTACTTTCTCTTGGAGCAGCAGCGCAATCTCCATAGCCTTGCCGGGTTCATCCCGCAATTGACGGTACCATTCCGATGCGGGGATGCTCTCGACCTCGCTTCTCATGAGCGCCGTGGCCGTCCCATGAGCATCCTTAGGCGATATGAGCGAATGGTGGGGCACCGTCTCGCCGGGATACAAGATGTTGAACAGCACGATATTACCGTTCTCATGCAGCCTTGTCACTTTGAACAAACCGCTCTTCACTTGGTATAGCGTATGGCAGCTGTCGCCCTGCCGGAATAAAATCTCCCCTTTGTGCAGTATCATTGCCTATTCTCCTTTGACCAGTGAGTTGTCAGATAGTTCAAGTATAATCAAAATTACCCGCCCTGCTCAAGGCGCCGGAAAATCCGTCTCATTCGCCTATACCGTATTCGCCCTGCCCGACATATCTTGAAGCATACGATCAGATGAAGCGGGTGAGAGAAGGTGGCAAGTAAAAAAAACAGTCCACTGGAAGACGAACTGTCCGCCGAAGATTATGCCATCATCGCTGCGGCGCTTGTCGCTTTGGGCGATTTCTTTGCTTTTCTGTCCCTCGTAAAAGCCAAGGAAACGACTGAGGCTGAAACGAATAAAAAAAAAGGTAAATCATGAAACAAGGCTGTCCTTTGGTTGCCTGACCGAAAAGATAGCCTTGTTTTGGCGTGTTCGCCGCACTGTTCAAGCTAATTCAAGGGGATGGCTTGATGGCTCTCGAACAGCTTACTGACTCTCCCGCTCTCCGCCTGCTCAAGCGCAGCAATCACGATCACATGTCCAAGGTCCACATGCTTCTCGTATGCCTCGGCGTCCTCTTTCGGAATTCCGATTCCGATCAGGCCGACTACGATTCCGTCCTCTCCCGGATCGTCACCGAACTCCGCGCCAGCGAGCCTCCGTGCCGCCGGTCCCGCCGCAACTGCCGTGTCCGGCAGCATGTTCAGTCCGATCGCGATCCCTTTCGCCGTACCGAACAATCCTATGCTGCCCAGTCCCTCCTGCGGTTTGGCAACGCCGGTATTGCGGCTCAGCTCGCTGACCACGCTTTTTTCTTTGGCTACTACCGAAATTTTCTTGGTTTTGATACCGCTGTCCCGAAGATCTTGAATGGCCAGCGAAGCATCCGTCTTATGTCCGAATATGCCAACGACCAGTATGGTCATAAGTGCTCCTCCTCTCAAGCAAGAACTGCCGTGCACGTCAGCTCAATAGCGCCGCAGATGTGCTTTATTGTCATATTAACTCCGATCCGCAGGATTGAACCCGAAAGGCCGAGTTTAACTATATTAGTAGACCCGCTATGAATATACATACTATTTGATCTATTTAGGAGGTACCGCCATTGCTGCTGCAGAACAAGTTCTTCCGTACCACGCTTGGAATCATATTCCTTCTGCTTATTCTTTATCTGGGCTCCAAAGTCATCGTTCTGTTCTCGCCCATCGCAACCATCATCAATCTCCTGCTCGTGCCGATGATGCTGTCCGGATTCTTGTACTATCTGCTTCGTCCGCTGGTCAATCATCTGGAAAAAAGAAAGCTAAAGCGCCCGGTCTCTATTCTGCTCATCTATCTGGTGTTCATCGGGCTGATCGTCATTTTCTGGGTTGCCGTCTGGCCGACGCTGCAGGATCAGATCCAGAATTTTATCGACAATCTCCCTTATCTGGTTCAGGACATCCAGAAACAGTTTGACCTTCTGCGCGAGAATCCGATGTTTGCGCGGTTCTTCCGGGGCGAATCGGATTTGACCGTACGTCTGACCGAGTATCTGCAAAACGCGGTAACCTGGGTAACCAACTCCATGAGCAATCTCATTACCGTCATTTCCAATATTGTTGTCGTTATTGCCACGCTGCCGGTTATTTTGTACTACATGCTGAAGGACAGCCACAAGCTGCCCCGTATGCTGCTCGGCCTCGTCCCGAGAAAATACCGCAAGGAAGGGCAGGAGACGCTGGAGGATATCGACTCGGCGCTCAGCAGCTTTATCGTCACCCGGGTTATTCTGAACCTGATTCTGGGCGCCATCCTCTATATCGGATTTCTTGTGATCGGTCTGCCGTACGCCCTGCTGCTTGCCCTTGTTTCGGTGCCGCTGAACTTCATCCCCTATATCGGCGCCATTTTGTCCGCGGTTCCGGTTGTCATCGTGGGATTTATTGAATCTCCCATGACCGCCTTATGGTCCCTGGTTATTATCATCGTTGGCCAGCAAATTCAGGATAACCTGCTGACGCCGATCATTTACGGCAAATCCCTGGATGTCCATCCGTTGACTACGGTAATCATTGTACTCATAGGCGGTGAATTTTACGGTATTATGGGTGTGCTTATTGCGCTGCCGGTCTATATGACCGCCAAAATTATTTTTCTGCGGATATACGAAATTGTCGTTGCGGAGCGGACAGACGAAGTCTAAATGACAATCATCATTTAAAAATAGAGCGCACTGCAAAAAGAACCCTGCCTGCCATATTGGCAGACAAGGCTCTTTGCTGTGATTTGCTAAGGTGAATCCTAGCCTCTAAGCGAACGGACAACAAACAGATGCGTTCCCTTGAGCAGCGTTCTTCCGTCTTCCAAAGTGACCGCCCCCTTCGTATGCGAGACAAGGGTAGTGTTGAGCGCAATCAGCCTGTCGCCCTTCCATACGGTTACCGCCGACTTGAAATAGACGGCGTTGTCAAACTGAAGCCGGTCCTTCATGATATAGCCGACCGAATACAGGACCGGAGGGAGCGCCCGTTCCTTTGGGGCAAGCGCCTTGATCATCGCGATATCGCGAATGGGAACTCCGATCTCCTGATGGCCGATGACGACGCGCCCCGCGGCGCTATCCCACTTGCGAAGCACCCCTCGCATGGAGGCATACTGTGGCTCCCGAAGATAAACAATTACCGGCTTGCCTACCCAATGTCTCATTCCAATGCCCCCTTCCTGCCTTAACAGTCCTATATATTCGGTATGGACCAGTCGATCGGTTCCAGACCGTGAGTGTTCAGAAATTCATTCGTCCGCGAGAACGGACGGCTGCCGAGGAAGCCCCGGTGAGCCGAGAACGGACTCGGATGCGGCGACTGGATGACTTTATGACGGCTCTGGTCGATAAAAGCGCCCTTCTGCTGGGCATGACTGCCCCATAAAATGAATACCAGCGGCGTGTCCCTCTCATTAAGCTTCTCCATAATGGCATCCGTAAACCTTTCCCAGCCTATTCCTTTATGAGAATTGGGCTGGCCTTCGCGCACAGTCAGCACCGCATTGAGCAGCAGCACCCCTTGCTCCGCCCAGTGCAGCAGCGATCCGTGATTCGAATTATTAGCTCCCGTATCACTGGCCAGCTCCGAATAAATATTGCGTAGCGACGGCGGAATCTTCACACCGGGCATTACCGAAAAGCTGAGTCCGTGGGCTTGGCCCGCGCCGTGGTAGGGGTCCTGTCCCAAAATAACCACCCTAGTCGCGCTGTAGGACGTCAGCTTCAAGGCAGAGAACAGCAGTTCCTTCGGCGGATAAACCGTATACTGCTTGTATTCTCCCGCCAGTGTATAACGCAGGTCCTGAAAATAAGGCTTTTGCGTCTCGTCATGCAGCACCTCGTCCCAATCGTTGCCAAACATAAAAAAGTTCCCCTTCCGCATCTCCTCTATTATGGATAGTATACATTCCCTATTTTCTATTAACCACTATTAGCGATCCCTTTGACCTGGCATGAATAGCGTTTCGTGCCTTCAGCCATAGGCTCCGGTAATAGCAATTCTTCGGAGGACGTGCTCCTCTTATTTTCTTCCGTAATCGGCCTTGATCTCCCCCCACAGCCGGGTCTGCCACTTCAGCACCTTGTTATCATATGTATGCGTCTGAAGCCAGTTCACTGCGCGGTCAATAAGTCCCCAGATCTCCTCCGTCGTATGATCGCGGGGAAGGGTGGTCGAAACCTTTTTCTCCCTGACCCATTTCATCGCATTGACCGAATCGCTGTATACCGTCTTACCGCTGCCTTCTTTCTGCAAAAGCGCAAGCGCATGCACGATAGCGAGGAATTCCCCGAGATTATTCGTGCCTTTGCTGATTGGACCGCAGGAGAAGATGACTTCGCCCGTCCGTGTATCTACGCCTTTGTACTCGACAGGACCCGGATTCCCTCTTGTTCCCACATCGACCGAAATACTGTCGTAGTCAATGGGTTCCACATGTGTCGGCGTTCCCGATCTCTTGGGGGAATAGCCTCCCTGAGCCCCAGCGCCTGAGCCGCCTTTTCCGGTTCCCGTTTGGCCCCAGTTGCCTTTCCAGCCCGCCCGGAACGCTTCCTCCGCGGCTGTTTTGGACTCATAGGATTTGTATTTCGCACCCGTGAACTGGTCCGTTTGCTGCTTGCAATCCGCCCAGGTCGCGTATACCCCCGGCTTCCGGCCCTCCCAGACCACATAATATTTCTGCTTCGCCATGATGTAGGCTCCTTCCTGCTCAATCCCGCGTAGTACCGAGATTTCATTATTGATCCATAGTAAATGACAAATGAAGAAGACACAACAGGAAAAGCAGCCTGTAAACATGAGATTTACCGGACCGTTTCGACAAACCTCCCCTTTGTTCTAAAGGCGATGTGCAAAATGTCGATACACAGCGGAGCAGACCCGATTCATATGTCAAATTTAAAATGTTAAGAGGAAGGTAAACGATTTACCGAACGACAAGTATGCAGCTTTTCAGGACCATTAGACTATTTTTCGGATTCGTATTTTTCCGACAAAAACATCTCTTCACGCCTGCTTCAAGTTCCGGTATCATACATATATACAGTACAAAAGCATACACTTTCTGAGCGCAGCCGGGTACGACCGCTGATTGAGGAAGTTATGCAACCATACATTTTAGGAGGGGCGGCTATGGTTCTCTTATTTCACAACGCAACTGCAGAAAGACTGGAACGTTTATCCCGGGATGTACAAGCAATTAATGAAGAGGCGCGCGAGGCCTCTTACGAAATGACCGTAACCAGGAAAGCCTCCGAATCCGGTTATGAATGGGAAGTCACGGTTTACGGGAGAAAGGTGAGCGTCAAATCGGAGGATATTTTCAAGATCCAAAGAAGGCGTTTAGATCTAAGTATTAAAGACATTTTCAAGGAGATCGTCGCCTGGAAATTGAAAGCGTTGTCCACATTGCAATCCTAGCATCATTCGGGCGTCAATCCTTACTATAATTTTAGTTTAATTGCCATGAGGAAGCCCTTCCCGATTACGGGAAGGGCTTCCTCGCGTCCTGCGTACTCGCCTAGACGACTCGGATTACCATAACTTGACTCCTTTTGTTATAATTAATAAGTAACTATATAAAAGGAGATGAATCTTTCAATGCCTGACAAACAACAGCTTGGACGAACAGACCTTTATGTTACTCCCATCGGACTCGGAACGAACGCAGTGGGGGGACACAACCTATTCCAGAATCTGAACGACGAGACAGGCAAGCAGCTCGTGCGCACCGCCCTGGAGCATGGCATCAATTTTCTGGATACCGCCTATATATACGGACCGGAACGGTCAGAGCAGCTGATTGGTGAAGTGCTTAAGGAGAAGGGCAATCGGGATCAAGTCGTGATCGCAACCAAAGGCGCACATAAGCCGGTCGGCGGCGAGATGGTCTTCGACAACTCTCCGGCCTTTCTGGAAGCCTCGGTGGATGCCAGCCTGAAGCGGCTGCAAACGGACTATATCGATCTGTATTACATTCACTTCCCTGACCAAAACACCCCCAAAGACGAAGCCGTCGGCGCGCTGCAGCGCCTGAAGGAAGCCGGAAAAATTCGGGCGATCGGCGTCTCCAACTTCACCATCGACCAGCTCCGCGAGGGGAACAAGAACGGCTATGTGGATGTCATCCAATCGGAATACAGCCTGCTCGCTCGACAAGCTGAGAAGGATTTGCTGCCTTATGCCAAAGAACACGGCATTTCTTTTATTCCGTATTTCCCGCTGGCCTCCGGACTTCTTGCCGGCAAATACGACCGGAACACAACCTTCTCCGATATCCGCGCGAACAATCCGCTGTTTGCCGGCGAGGCATTTGTCCGCAATCTGGAGAAAGTGGACCGGCTCCGCGATATTGCATCCGCGAAGGGAACGGAAGTCGCCGATCTCGTGCTCGCCTGGTATCTGACCCGGGACGAAATCGATGCGCTCATCCCCGGCGCCAAGAAGCCGGAGCAGGTTATCGCCAACCTCAAAACGCTGGACGTCAAGCTGAGCGCGGATGAAATCGCCACAATCGATAGCATTTTCCGCGATTGATTCAAGGCATGTCAGCCGCTCTCATCCTAAACTTGCCGCTGCACTGTATGTCAACGGTGATCGGGAAATGGGAGAGGGCGAACGGATGAAACGGAATTCCTCCCTCTTATTTATCTAAAAGCGGCTTAAACAGATCGTGGAAGGGAATTTCTCCGCTTTATTCAGGTGATTTTGCCAAAACCATAAGAAATTGGAGAAATAAACCGGAGCTTTTCCCGCATATCGTTCCGGGACGGCCTTTTTTCCGAAAATAAAAGGGACATTTTCCCGTTCATGCCTGTATCTGCTTGATAATCCAGTATTCATCTCCCGTCCAGGGGATCACGGTTACCTTTGATCATCTTAACCTAAGCAGCATTAGGAATTCTTGCTTGCCCATGGCCAGCCCTTTTGCATATCGACTCTTCCTTGTGCCCAAACCGTTTAATGAAGTCTGTGCTCAATTTCCCTGATCCGGTTTACTCAGTACATAGAAAGACCGGTATTGCATAACCTAATCAGCGGACCTGTGCAGAAAGGAATGAGATATCATGGAGGATGAGAGCAGGCTGACAGACCCCAAGGGAAGCGGCGTGGAGCCGATTCCCGATCCCGACAGCCCTCAAGCGAACAAGGAAGGGTCGACCGGCAAGGTGGAAGATATCGTCAAGGGCATTATGGACAATGTGGAGGAAAGTCTGACCGGTAACCGTGATTCACGCTCGGGCGGCAGCGGTGAAGCATAAAGCAGCCGTATATAAGAAGAAACGGCTTCGCCGTCCTCTGGAAGAGGAAGGCATCCGTTTCTCGTAAAAATATCAGGTTAAGGATAAGCGCGAAGCTTATACTTTCTGATATTTTGAAAAAGCAGCGGATCGAACGTCATTCTGGCGCCGGCCGCTGCTTTATTTTTCTGCCCTTTTTTCCATAAATGTGACCAAAATGAAAACCCATTGAAACTTTCAAAACAGCGATGTATAATTTAGCAAATTAACGCGTTCCAAGAAGCTAGTCCATAATAACAGGAGGGGAAAATCATGCCTTACACCATTATGAAAAACGCCGAATTTTTCACCGCGGCACTTTCGCAGAAGTATGTATTTGCTCTGAAGATCGGTCCTGATGGCATGTATTCTCGCGTAGGCGCCGGTCTAGTCCAAATGTTCTCCGATGAGTATGTCCGGCTTAAAAATTTTGACGGGTCGGTTGTCCTATACTCCAGATCGGACACCAAGTTTCAGCACTAGGTACTTCAATTCGCATTGAAGTACCTAGTGTGGAAAATTGCTATCCGCTTCATTGTTTCATCTCCCCAACTCCACCTTCATTATCCCTCTTCTCGAAGCTCGTAATCACAAAGTATCCGAACAGCACACCAGATATTACATTGATTGGGGCAGAAGTCAGCAATAGATAAACTGCGCCCTTCGGCAGCCAACTCATACCCCAGGGCATATACGGATAAACGCAGAACACCAGGGCAGGCAAAGCAAGAAAAATCAGCCGATACCCGTTAAATGTCCAGCTGCCACTCCGGCCGCGTTCACGAAGCAACGTATCAACTCCGATAACTAAACCGGAAAGGGAGGGGATTAGAGGGTAAAGAAAAAGAAGCTCGTCAGGGAATGGAAACTTGAAATACTGACTTCGGTATTCGGTAATCTCCTTGACAGCGAAACCAACAAGCAGAAGAACGGCGACCAGAATAACCATCTTCAATAAATGAACCAGCACATTTTTCAAGCGTCCCACCCGCTTCGTATCTATAATCATCCTCTAAATCAAAACCCCACGGTAATTTTGTTTGAGCTCTCATACTCTCCTAAAACGCTAAACGCTGTCTCTACTGATCCATCTCATCCCCGGCGCCGCCGCAGGCCGTTCTTCGAATCCGAACTTTTTGTAAAAGTCCGCCTTATGAGCCGCCGCAAACAGTTGGACCATTGGAATCTCCCGCTCTTTGCACTTCCTCAGCAATTTTTTAAGAATACCGGCACCGATTCCCTCGCCCTGTTCATCCGGCACAATAATCAAATCGCAGATCAAAGCCTGAACAACGCCATCCGAGATCACCCGGCCCATTCCAACCAGTTGATCCCCTTTAAAGGCCGAAACAATAAACCAGCTGTTGCACAGAGCAGTCTCCAGCTGTCTGCTTCCCTTCTCCGTTATTCCCTGCCAGCCCGCGCTTTCAATTAAACGGATGAACTCTTCCCCTGTCGGCGTGTACTCGCGATATGTGACGAGCTTCAAATCCTTGGACATGATAATATCCGTACCGAATTCTTCTGATTCGATTACCCGAACGCGGCGGTACCCCATTTTTGCGTAAAAATGCTCAGCCGTCAGGCTGCTGGGAACTTGAAGAACATGAACACCGCTATTCCTAGCAGTTTGTTCCAAGTATTGTATTAGGGAACGCCCCACTCCCGCGCCGTGATAATTCATATCCACAAAAACGGTGTACAGCGTATCTCCATCCAGACTTGCGGTGCCGATCACATTCTCACCTTCAACGGCAACTACCATTTTTCTTACTGCGGAAATGAGCTTTATGTACTCCGGCGAAAACAGATTAACCATTCTATTAATGATCTGTTCCGGATAATCTCTGCTGTTCACCTTAAGCAGGTTCTCTCTGATGAGCGCCGAGACTGCTTCACTGTCATGCGTACCAAAATCCCGAATTGCCACAGAACTCACTTTTTCACCTCCGGCGATGCTTATTCTTTCTTCGCGATCCATATTGTCCATCGGTCCTGTTCCTGTATGGGTTGGCCGCCAGCCAGCTTCGACCCGATAAAATTCACCAGCTCCCAAGAACTGCCCGCAAGCGAGCAATCTTCCGGCGTCCGGTCTTGGATGATGAATGTCCCGCCTGGCTTTAATACCCTATGAGCTTCTTGAAAGCACGTGGACAACCCGCTGCAATTCTCCGCCGCACCTACCAGCATTTCCGCAGAAAAATCCATTCCCGTCACATGGGCCGCCCCGGACAGCGCCAGTACCTTCGTGTAAATACCGCCGCCGCAGCCAAGATCCAGTACTCGCTTCCCTTGAAGCCGGATATGCTGCTCTATCGCTGGACCCAGCGCGCTTCCGCTTCTCTGGAGGCATAGGTAGATTGATTGTTGTGATCGTGAAAGTCGATAGGCATCCCTATTCCCCGCCTTTCCTTTAAAAATGCTTCCGATACCCCTCCACATTCTCTTCCTTATATCCCAATTGTTCGTAGAGCTTATGCGCTTCTTTCCGCTGCCCGCCCGATACCAAAATGATATAGGCGCAGTCTCTCTTCCGCGCCGCTTGCTCGATTTCCAGCATCAAATTCTTGCCGATCCCCTGTCTTCTGAAACTGCCGGCAACGACAACATTCTCAATCACCATAAAAGTCTTGCATTCTCCCACAAGATCCTGGCAGACGATTCCCATCAGCGAGCCGGCTAATATATCATTTTGAAAAGCGCCCAGCAAAATATAACGGTCATCATGCTCAAGCGATTCGAATACGTCAGACAGCTTCGCCTCATTGGTCTTTCGTCCCATCAGTTCCTCATACAGGCTGCTTAAGGCGGGCAAATCATCGCGGCCGATTTTTTTAATGGAAATCATAGGATGTCCGCCCTTCCATTTGAAGCAAATGCTTCATATAGTTCCTGCACAGTATGTATACAATCCGTCGGTCCAATGGCTTCCATCTCAGCCTCGCTTCCGTACCCGTACAAGACGCCAATTGACGATATTCCGTTGTTATGCGCTCCGATAATATCATGCTTCCGGTCTCCGATCATTACGGCGCCGGCAGCTTCCAGATCCTCTTGTTCCAGGATATGCTTAATGATCTCACTCTTATCCGACAGTGTTCCATCCAGGCCGCTCCCGACCACAGCATGGAAGAAGTGCTCCAGCTTAAAGTGCTTCAAAATCTTCTCCGCGAACACAAGCGGCTTGGAAGTTGCAACGATCAGAACGGCCTGCCGCTGAGTAAGCATACTCAAAAGTTCGGGAATGCCGGGGTACAGCTCATTTTCAAAAATACCCCTATCCGCAAAATACTCCCGGTAATACTGCACAGCCTGCCAGGCGTCCGCCTCCGAAAAACCATAAAACTCTTGGAACGAATGGGCCAGCGGCGGCCCGATGAACGGCTCCAACCGATCCAAATCGTCTTCGAAAATACCAAACTTGGCAAGTGCATACTGCACCGACTTGGTAATACCCAGCTTCGGGTCTGTCAGCGTTCCGTCCAGATCAAACAAAATATGCGAAAAATTCAAATGATCACCTTCTCCATCCTCTGAAATTATCCTATATTTTCTTCTCAAAACATAGACTGGACGGACAATCCGCGTATTCTCCGAACCGTTCAATCTCGCCGTAACCGTTCTTCTTATAGAATCCGATGGCCTCCGTCTGCTGATCTCCCGTTTCCAGCTTGATTCCCTGATATCCCTGATGTGCCGCCTCCTCTTCCAGCCGCTGCACGATCATCCGGGCGATTCCCCTGCCCCGGAACTCCGCCTCCACGAAGAAACGCTTCAACTCCACATGATCATTGTCCAGCTTTTTAATCGCTCCGCATCCGACAGGGCGGGAGTCCAGATAAGCGACGATAAAATAAATATCATTCACGTAAGGATCTTCGAAATCAACCAGATAGACTTCTTCCGGCGGGTAAAGTTCAAACAGATAACTGTCAAGCTGTGAAATCAGCTGGGCCAGATCCGGATGCTCCGGCGCCACCTGTACCAATTCAATCTTTTCCATGTACAATCTCTCCTTATTATTAGTTCAAAAAAGCATGAATCCATTGTACCCCGCTAAGCCCAAATGAAAAAGACGACAAGTATGGACAAAAGGCTTCCCCTTTTCGACGTTGGACAACATACTAAAAAATCAATGACAGGTTTAATCGTGCTATAGTAAAATATTTGATAATGATGAAAAAATACGAAAGAGGCGATGAATCTGGAATCCCATTCGAATACGGTTGTACCTCCAAAAAGGCCGAATTTTTACAGAAGGCGCAACACCGCGGCGTATTCCTTTATGGCGTGGACGGCATTTGCCATTGCGGCGGGCTTTGAATTTGTCGGAATCTACACCCTTCAAGAACCATTATCGGTAAAAGGGTATTATGCCGTATGCGGCGTTCTCATTATTATCTCATCATTTATGCTGCAAAAGGTAGTACGAGACAACGATGAGGACGACTTTTTACAGGAGCAAAATCCGTATCACCGCAAGCGGAACACGTCGGCGTTTACTTTTCTGGCCTGGGCGGGTTTTGTGATTGCCATTCTCTTTGAATACATAGGGTTATACACGTTGAAGGAGCCGCTTTATGTCAAGGGATACTACGCCATAGCCGCCGCATTCCTGGTTGTGTCCTGCTTCGTGTTGCAAAAGACGATACGCGATAATGAAGAGGATGATTACAATCTTGGAGTCAGCCCGTCTTCGGAAGGCTAATAATCAGAAGGTTAATAAAACGAAAGGACGTCCAACAGCCAAATATGGCGGGACGTCCTTTTTGTTCGTAATGAACCCGTATTATTGCTTATATGCAATGGCTGAGGGGCGCTGCAGCAGCGGCAGCAGCATGAATAACAATTTATTTCGCTCTGGCCAGCAAATACAGGAAATACGGCGCGCCGATGACGGCTACAATAATTCCCGCCGGCAATTCCGACGGCTGCAAAATCGAGCGGCCGAGCGTATCGGATATAATGAGGAGGAGGGCGCCGACAAGAGCCGAAGCCGGAAGCAGCGCCTGATTCCTCGGTCCGACCAGCCTGACGGCAAGATGCGGCCCGATCAGGCCGATGAAGCCGATGCCTCCGCTCACCGCCACACTGGAACCGGCCAGGGCAACCGCCGACAAAAGAAGCAGGCGTCTGTCTTTTTCCACAGATAATCCCAGCCCTGTCGGGGTCTGCTCTCCGAGATTCAGAATATTCAGCACCCGCGCTTTGTAGAATACATACCCGAATAGCACAATAATCCACGGAAGCAATGCAAGCACAAATTTCCAGTTGGAGCCCCAGATCGTTCCGGCCAGCCATGTAGCAACAAACTGATACTGATTGGGATCGAATTTGAGCGTCAGCACAATCATGGCGGCGCTGATTCCCGAAGCTACCGCAACCCCGGTCAGCAGCAGGCGCGTGGGCGACAGACCACGGTGTTTTTGGTATGCAAGCGTATAGATCAGCATGGAGGCCAGGCCAGCACCAATCAGCGCCAGCACCGGAAGCATAAAGACAGGCACGACTTCCCTTGTCGGATAAAAAGATATGAACAGCACCACCATCAGGCCCGCGCCGGCGTTGATGCCGAGAATGCCCGGATCGGCAAGCGGACTGCGCGTGATGCCTTGAATAATGCAGCCGGAAACGGCCAGGCCCGCGCCGGCAAGAACAGAGATAATGATGCGCGGCAGCCGGAACTCAAACAGAATCAGGGACTGATCCTCCGTTCCCATACCGAACAATGTTCGCATGACATCCATAGGCAGCAGCCTGATGAATCCGGTGTTCATGCTTATAATGAAAGTGACTGCAATCAAGATACCCAGAACAGTCATCACGGCTATATTCCTCGCCCTTCTGCTCTGTTCCGGCGGTAAGTCCTGCGGCATCGGCATCAGTTATCCACTCCTTTCCTTCGGGCCAAATACAGGAAGAACGGAATCCCGATCAAGGCCAGCAGCGCGCCGACGGGCGTCTCCAAAGGCGGGTTGATCCGGCGCGAACCCAGGTCCGCCGCAAGCATCAACAGGCTGCCCAGCACCGCAGAGCAGGGAATAATCCGGCGATAATCCATGCCGACAAGGTAACGCGCCGCATGTGGAACGATGAGGCCGACAAAGCCGACCGAGCCGACAATCGACACCGACGCCCCAGCCAGAACAAGCACGACCCCAATTCCCGCCAGCCGGATCAGCCAGGTCCGTTGTCCAAGCCCGGCAGCTACATCATCCCCGAGGCTTAGGACCGTAATGGAGCGGGACAGCGTCATGGCGGCTATAAAGGCAACTGCAACCCACGGGAACATGATCCTCAGCTCCGCCCACTCAATGCCCGACAAGCCTCCCGCATACCAGTAAGCCAAATCCTGTCCGATCTGAAAATAGATGGCCAAGCCCTGACTTAGCGCAACCAGCAGCGCGCTAACCGCCGAACCGGCCAGGACAAGACGAAGCGGAGTCAGACCGCTTCTGGAGATGGAGCCTATGCCATATACGATTCCCGCTGCGATCCCCGCTCCAAGAAAGGAGTACATCATTAGATAAGAGAAGGCAAGCCCCGGAAAATACGAATAGCAGAAAGCGAGCACGAAGGCCGCACCCGCATTCAGCCCGAGAATGCCGGAGTCGGCAAGCGGATTCCGGGTCATGCCCTGCATAAGCGCGCCCGCAACGGCAAAGGCGGCCCCCACAAGCACACTGCCGACCACACGCGGCAGCCGCAGATCCCAAATGACCTGGTGCTGCGGCAGTTCAGGATTGTAGTGAATGACCGCATCCCACACCGTATTCAGGTCGATCGTTGTTGCGCCATAGGCAATCGACACCGCCATTCCCGCAATCAGCAACAGAAGGCCGCCGATCAGGATAACGGGAAAAGCCGCCGGTTTTGCGCGGTTATTTTCCTGCGGCAGTTCCGCCCGTTTTTTCAGCGTTGTCATCCGTTATCATCACATCCTTGCCCATTGCTATTTTTGTCCGCTTAATTTCTCTGCAACCGTCTTCGCCGTATTAAGTTGGGACAACGGCGTATTGTTGAAGAAGCTGGCATCGACTATGTATACATGATTATTCTTGAAAGCATTCAGCGACTTCCAGACATCCCCTTTGGTAATATCCTCAAGTCGCTCCTGTGAGACTTCCGGCTTCTCGTCCTGCTTGCCTGTTTGAACAAAAATATGATCCGGATTCATTTCAAGTAGCTTCTCCAGAGAAATGGCAGCGAACAAATCTTCGGATTCAATGCCTTTGACGGGAGTCAGGCCAAGATCATGGTATAATACACCGCCGACACTTGTCGGTAAATTATTATAGATCCGAACCTGCTTGTCCAGCAGACGAATGAACACGACGGTCTCGTTGCCCACAGCGTTCTTCAATTGCTCCTTGTATTGGTCAACCTGTGACTGATAATCTTTCAGATAGGCCTCCGCTTCCTTCTCCTTGCCTACGAGGGCCGCGTATTGCGTGAGATCCTTCCGCCAATCCTTCGTTTCTTTAATCATAATAGTAGGCGCGATCTTGGACATCTTCTCATAAGCCTGTGTATCTTCTCTGACAAAGATCAAGTCCGGCTTCTGCGCCAGAAATGCTTCAAAGTTCAACGGAGACGATTCTCCGACCAACTGAATATCCGGGTACTTTTCTTTGGGGAAATAGGGGTAATAATCCGCGGCAGGCATTGCTTTCGGGGCAATCTTGACATTAAGATTAAGCGGAATCAGGTATTCCATAAGCTGCTGGCTGGTCGCGGCAACCTTCTGGGGATCGGCCGGTATCGTCTTCTCGCCTGTCGCATCCGTAATGGTCCTCTCCGCGGGAGTCTGCGTCTGCTGCGCATTGGCCGCGCCCTGCGTATTTCCGCCCTGTGCCGCTTCGCTTTGCGCATTCCCGCCTTGATTTCCTCCACAGGCCGACAGTACGAAAATGGCCAGCAGCAGGATTAACCCGGCTTTGGCCATCGAATTCATATCCATCCTTTTGTTCATCTGTAACACACCTCCATAAAATTTGAAAATGAAAATGAATTTCATTATCAATTGCTATCATTTTCAAATTTTATTAAACAGCCAGTTTCTTGTCAATGGTTTTTGTCGCTTTTTATCACATTTTGGGGAGGTTTTGTCACACTTATGGTGTTCTTTCTGGTGCGGCATTACCAAGCCGAATGATTGAAAAATCCAACGCCGATTGGATTAATAGGTTCCGCAAAGGATTTGAAACAGCTGCTGTTAATGTTGATTTCTTGACCTTGTCCCTGACTTTTACCGGTAAAGACCAAATCTTCTGCGTATCCAGTGAGTAACAAACAAGATGGAGGGAATGACCGCGCAGATTGCGATTAAGTAATATTGTTGTACTATTTTCCCTTCTTCGCGATGTGCGGTATAGCTCTGAACGCTGATGAGGGAGATGAACAGCATGACCACGCCAACAGGAACAGCCAATTTCCGGGGTTCCCGCACCTTGAACAAATCCGAGGCAACAACCATGGCGGCGTAACAATAAACTGTCACTTTGAAAAAGATGCAGATGATCAGGTCCAATATCACAAATGCATCCAATCTCTGGATAAAATCAGCCACATTTACGAGTGAAATGGTCGTGAACAACGGGAAGGTGGTTCTTTGGTATATCTTCTCTCCAAGCACCGACATTTCAATCGCATGCGTAAAGCTCAATAACAGCGCGCTTACTATAAGCGCGGCAAGCCCTGTTCTCCGGGCCGCTCGGCCTATTCGGAGACAGGGCAGGATGGTTGTGAAGACAAGAAGTTCCCCGAACGGAAACATCCATATGTTGGGGTACGCCGAAGCAAAGGCTTCCTTCCAATCCTTTATATGCAGAGGAAACAAATTTTTTATATCCACAAGCCCCGATGCGATAACAATTGAATTGCTGATTACACCGATCGCAACGATTGCTAGGAAATAGATTTCCGCTGTTCTGCCAAACACTTCTATTCCCTTGCTTAATACATACACAACGGCTGCAATCATGGCTGCGTTAATGATCAGGATAGGCGTCTTGTCATATGAGGCCGAGAACAGCAGATCGCCTGCTTCCCGCAAATTTCTGGAACCGCTAAACATAAGAAACGGTACGTACAGCAGGCTTAATGGCCAGCCGATCCATTTGCCCAGGATCTTTTGCATATACCCGCTTAGGATCAGACCGGGAAATTGGCGGTACAAATCGGCATAAATCAAATATAATACAATGCCTCCGGGCAGGGCCAGCAGGATGGACAGCCATACGGAGCGTCCGCTTTCAAGACCTACTGGAACCACAAGCGCCGTGCCCAGCTCAAACAGGACGATCAAGGCAAATAATTGTTTGGGGCTGATGACTTCTTTTCTCATGAACGGCTCACCCGATCCTATCCTAATATTCATCCCTGAAAGCGCCCCGCAAATTATGAGGCGTTATGGACTAGGGGGACTTGCGAAGGGTAATACTAGTTTTAGTTTCCGTCCGGAACCGGCTCTTTACATCCATAACAAAGGGGTAAACTGATGAAAATCCTTTTTCTATATGTACTGCTTTGCTTCTTGGGCTTGTCCATGACTGTCTCTGTAGATCTTATATCCGGCATGAGTCTTCTCTCGTCCCTTCAGTCCATTCGTACCACTTTCCGTACCGCGAGTACACTGGAATCCACAGCCATGGCGCTTTTTTTCTCAGTTCCGTTTATAGCAGTCATAGCGGGATCAATAAAAAACAAGAATAAGCAAAAGAAGTGACTATATCATGGAAAACTCCTACGAGTAAAGCCTGCTAATCAGGCGACAGGAACGGCTTCAGTCTCATTCCCGTACTGCGGACGAACGCTTCGACATGAAGATCCAATTCACCTTTGGCAAATGCATGATCCCAATCCTTCCCGACCGTTTCCCAGGCATTGGGATCCGTTCGCTTGAGCTCAGATCCAAAATTAAAAACGTCGCTGTTCATGCGCTGGGCGGACTGAAAGGCCTGCTTCACCTCTTCCTTCGTAGTTTCCTCAAGTTCAAGTTCAAGCTGCCGGATCACTTTCCTATCGTTAAGGTTAATCATAACCTTCGTTTCATTCATAATCCCTTCCTCAAAAATATGCACATGAAAAACGGGCACTCCCTCCCGGATATCAACTTTGACTTTGGTCTTGGAAGTGAAAATATTGACGGCAATCGCTTCTTTTTGTTCTTCTGAATCAATATTTAGAATGGTCTCATCTATCTTGTCCAGCAGCCACAATGTTCCTCTAGCCTCTGAACCATCCAACCAGCGGTCCAGCTTACCGTCCTTTAGCACACCCAGCCCGCTCATCTCGATGATCGCCGATGACTCCGTTTGTTCCAGATCCGATTTCTTCTTTCCTTCCTCCTTGTCCCCGATGAGCCGGATACCGCTTATGGTCATGTCTCCTTCCTCTGTAATTCCGCTGATAAACTCCTTAACATTGACATACCGGGTTTCTCCCCATACATTGGATGAATTCTTGGTTTTTTTGGCTAATCCAATTGACGGAATGATCTCGACCCGCTGCAAGATCTTCATAATGGAAGCGGCATCCGTATTTCTTGATATAAGCACAGCCGAGTTAAGCCTGAGTTCATGAGACCTTTCGAAAATATCAAATACATGACCAATTCCGGTTTTAGCCAAGGATTCTCCCACGACGACAAGCTGGGTATGTGCAAAAAAAAGCTGCCGGCTTACCTTCTTCGAGGCCTTCCTCAAAGCTCCGAATAAAGTAGTGTCGTTTGCCGAGAAGACTGTAACCGGGGGCTGCCCGGCAGCGGGTCCTGGATTCGATGAAGTAGCCGCCGGATTTACGAGTTGAAACGTAACCCTGTACCCCTCTTTTCCCGGCAGCTCATCAATTCCAATTCCGCTTACGATCGCAAGGTCATTTAATTCCCTGCTGTTCCAACAGCTTGTGAGCAGCAGGGACATGCCTGAAAGAATAACCAGACAGCATATCCATTTAGTCTTCATGCTTGACCTCCCCCGGGTTCGTTGCTCCGCCCTTCCCCCCCGGTCTTATTCAAGAAATTCATCGGGGAACGAACAAGCGTGTCTTTCTGAGCCTCCGGAATAAAGGGAGCTATCGGGGACATGTAAGGAGTTCCCAAGGATCGCAGACTGCACAGGTGGGCGGTAACAATCAAGCTCGTAATGGCTATCCCGTAGAGCCCCATAAAAGCGGCTGCAAACATATTGATAAACCGGAGCAGACGTATGGACAGCGCCATATTATAAGCCGGAGTTGCAAAACTGGAGATGCCTGTCAAGGAAACAATGATAACCATGGCCGATGAGACAATTCCGGCTTGAACGGCCGCCTCTCCCAACACCAGGCCTCCGATAATGGATACCGTTTGGCCGATTGGAGCAGGCATGCGGATACCCGCCTCGCGAATAATTTCAAAAGTGACCTCCATCAGTAATGCCTCGACGAAAATGGGGAAGGGGACGCCTTCGCGTTGTGAAGCCAAGCTTATCAGCAGCGGAGTAGGAATCATCTCCTGGTGAAAATTAAGGGCCGCAACAAAGAGGCCAGGGCCGAATAAAGAAATGAACAAACATAAAAGCCTCAGCATCCGGATCAATGACGAGACACCATACCGCTGGTAATAGTCTTCAACCGTATGGAAAAACATAAAAAAGGTTGTAGGAGCGATCAATACGAAGGGCGTTCCATCCACGAAAACGGCGATCCGTCCTTCCAGGAGATTTCCGGCCACACTGTCCGGCCGTTCGGTATTATACAGCGTCGGGAATGGAGAGTTCTTATTTTCTTCAATAAGCTGCTCAATATAGCCCGATTCCAAAATGGAATCCACATGAATATTGTTCAGCTTTGATCTGAGTTCCTGAATCATTTTTTCGTCTGCAATCCCATGAATATACATGATCGCCACCTCGGTTTGTGTCACCGAGCCCAAAGTCAGCGCCTCTACCCATAAATCCGGATTTTTTATTCTTCTGCGCACAGCCGCAATATTCGTCCCTATCGATTCCGTAAAAGCTTCCTTGGAACCTCGTATCGAAATCTGGGTAGCCGCTTCAGATACCGCCCTTACTTTGCCTCCGCTCGCGGCTCCGCCTATCGCTTGGTTCAGACCGTCGATGAGAATCACCGTATTTCCGGACAGCAGAGCTTCGAACAGCCCGTCCATATCCCGGATAGCCTTCTCTTTGCCCATCCCAAGCGCTTTTTCTTTCATATAATTGTAAATCTCCATACTGTCCGGTTCACTAGGATATCCGCTTCCGGATGTTTCAAAGGACATGGCATGTCCGACAAAATCTTCAATCTCCGCCTTATCGGTTATCCCTTCTATATATACAGTTCCCACTCGAACTTGGGAGTGCATCAATTTAAAATTCCGTATGATGAGATCAGGGCTATTGCCAAAGCCGTCTCTGACACGCTTCAAATTTTCATCCAGACTGGAGGAGAGGGGGGCGTTCTTTCGATTGCCGCTGTTCACCGCCGCAGGTTTTATAGGTTTTGTTCTCCAAATAGACATGCAGGCACCTCCTGCCTTTACTATTTGCCGCCTCCTGTTTTTTATTCATCTTATGGAAAATATTAAGCAAAAACGGGCACCCTCCCTCTGGAAGGTACCCGTTGTCTAGAAAAATTATTTCCCTTTGACCGCAACAGCCAATGAACCGATATACTCCTTCAATACGCCTCCGACCGTTTCGATGGCTCCAGGGCTGGGCGCCAGCTTCCCCGCATACCATGACGCAGAAGCCGCAGTGCTTGCATGATAATCGGTCGGATACGGCTGCACTTCCATCCCGGCCCGCCGGAACTCCGCAACCGCCCGCGGCATATGAAAAGCCGAGGTAACCAGCACAGGGCGGCTCAATCCCTGTTCCTTCAACAGCGCGGCTGTGTATTCCGCATTCTGTTCCGTATTCAGCGAGCGATTCTCTATAAGAATATTCTGCTCGTCCACTCCCAATCCGATCAGCTGCCTGCGGGCGATGTCGCCTTCGTTTCCGCTGTCCGCAAAAACCTGCCCGCCGCTGAACAGCACCGGCAATCCTGTCAGACGGTGAAGCCGCACGGCCGTTATAAGCCGGTTGGCAGCCGAGCCTCCCAAATTGCCCTCGCCGTCCACATCGGGTGTTCCCTGTGTGGCTCCTCCGCCGAGCACAACCAGACAATCGCCCTGCACCTGCGCCGGGGGAGCATATTTCGATTCCAGCGTCCGCATTAGCGGGTTGGCTACCAGCGGGACCGAAGCCAAATACAGCAGCAGCGTTACGGCGAGCAGCAGCGCTGCTGAGCCGCGCTGTTTTTTCCATAGCATCCACAATGCCAGCAGCGTCAGAAGCAGGATAAATATTCCCGGAGGAAGCACGAAACTGTAGATAAATTTAATAACATAAATCAATAGATCCCTCTCCTTTCTGTAATGATGAATCTTAGGTCGCTGATGTTAACCTTGCTCTGATGATCGATACGAGTTTGATTTTTTCACCCTGCGGGACCCCTTCGGTCAATCTGGCCGCGGCTGTCGGCATTATCCACTTATCTATCGTTGAATAATCCTGGCCGGTTACCCGAAGATACTCTTTAATGTAGGCTGACTTCAGCTTGTTTCTTAAGAATTGAGCAAATAACTTAATGAGAGCTGGGGTGCCTTCAGGCATAGATCCTATGCTTAGTAAAATCACCGATCTGGCGACGTCGCCGGCAGGATTTCCCGACATCCCGGTCATCCAGTCAAGAATCCAGCAGCTTCCGTCAAACATCACGTTGTCCGGATGAAAGTCGCCATGGCACAGCTGGTCCCCTTCAGGCAATTCCTCTGTGTAGCGGATAATTATTGCTTTCTCCTGTTCGGTAAGGAGGGGAGCCCTTTGTATGCTTTCACAGAGCAGCTTCTTCTGTTTCCTGTTCAATTCGGACGCCTCGTAAGCATGGATTTCAGCGTGCAGGTTCGCCAGCAGGTTTGAATATTTATTCACAGCCCAAGGCTTCCTGGTGAGAAGATCAAGCAATGAAGCGCCGGAGATGCGCTGAAATATTAATCCGTTCCTACCGTCCAGTTCGGTATGTCCAAAGGGCTCCGGAGTGCGGATACCAAGCGAACAAGCCAGCCTACTGACCACAAGCTCCTGATTGATCGCCTCCGCGGGGAAGTTCTTTTTGTAAAGCTTGATTATTCTTCCTTCGGCAAGTTCAAAAATATCAGCTGTTCTTCCCTGTCCAACCCGATTCAAATTAACCATCCGATTGTCTTCCCTCCCGCTCTTCGCAGCCTGTGAAACTTCCAATCGCAAGAAGCATCCCGTTCATTTCATTGCAATAATATGCGTGAATATCGCAATCTCCCGATATGGGCTCCGGCCTCCAAGTTCAAGCTCCAACTTCGTCGCCCGGCGATGCCAATCTCCATCTTGCTTGATATCGTTATCCGCTATGTATCCGTAAATATTATGTATTCCAAAGCGAACGACCGTCCCATACCCCGATTCCCTCAACCATTCGGACAGCTGTTCAAAAGAATACGTCGTAATGTCCGTCTGAATAATTGCGCTGTACTCCTTACTGCTCTCCATACTCACCAAGGCGCTGTCCGGATCTTTGTTGATGATCGCTTTTTTCATGACTTTAGCCGCCGGATTGTGCGCGATTAGCGACAAATACCCTTTTGTATGCTGACAGCCGCCGATTTTCTCGATAAAAAGCTTCGGGTCTTCCGTATACTCCAATATATTGTGGCAAAATATCCAGTCATAGGTTCCCAGACGATCCGCCATATTCTCAAATGTGTCGCAAGTAAATTGAACGTCCGTTCCCTGTTCTTTTGCAATCTCAATCAAGGATTTCGTCGGATCAATTCCGGTAACCTTATTCCCGCGCCTGGCGTATTCATTGCTGGAAATCCCGAAGCCGCAGCCGATATCCAAAACCGTCTGCCCCGTCCCGGTCATAAACCGGTCGATCTGCTCCCACGCCGTTTCATAGAACAACCGCCCCCAAGGCATCCTTGTATAATTAAAGTACTGCTCGACCGTGTTCGCAAAAGCCTCTGATTTGTTCATGAGGGAACTCCTTTAAGTCAAATAGAATTTCCGATATCAAATAAGTTTTCTAACTTATGGATATTCTGATAATACCTTCGGATAGAAGTGTTGACAAGCGGCCGGCACTTTCAGATAATACATTTATAAGAACGTATGTTTGCAATGGGGAATCAGGATTTTTCCGAACGGCAGTTCATATTTCGATAAGGGAGCGATAACCATGCAGGATCAAAAGATCACCACGTTTTTAATGTTTTCCGGACAGGCTGAGGAGGCGATGAACTTCTATATTTCTTTGTTCGACGGGTCGGAAGTGCTGCATATTCAGCGTTACGGGCCAAACGAAGATGGAGCCGAAGGGAGCGTGAGGAATGCCGCTTTTTCGCTGAACGGACAACAGTTTATGTGCATCGATAGTAATATACCGCATGATTTCACGTTTACGCCTTCCATGTCTCTGTATGTCAATTGCAAGAGCGAGGAAGAGATTGACCTTCTGTATTCGAAGCTGTCCGAAGGAGGCAGCGTGTTCATGCCTTTGGCCTCATATCCTTTCAGCGATAAATTCGGCTGGGTCGGCGATCGATACGGAGTGACTTGGCAGTTGAATCTGGCGGGGAAATAAGTGAAAAAGCAGAAACAAAACCCGCGAAATGCCCCTGCAGCGGGATCAACGTTCTCGCGGGTTAATTCAATAATCATACCTTAACCAGACTTTATCCGGGCAAGAAATCAAGCTCACCCTTCAAATCCAAAAAAACAGACCCGCCAAACTCATATTGGCGGGTCCGCTTGATTAATTCCGCGCAGCTGCGGGAAGCTTGTCATCGTTCAAAAGAAGGTTTACATTAACCGCGCCGTACTTGCGCATGCGGATGGAGTAAATTGGGTCGACGCCAAATGATTGCATATACTCGGTATAGGAATCGACGAGCGCTTTGGGCAGCAGGGCCATAATTACACCGGCAAACCCTCCTCCATGCACCCGGCAAGCTCCGGCTCCGTTATTCTTGATAAACAATTCGGTAACCGCCAGGTACAGGGATACACCTTGTGTTTCCGGGGTCAAATTGGAATAACAATTCTGGAGCCATTTCCAAGACGAATTGCCGGATTCATTGACCAACTTGAGAAATTCATCCGCATGTCCCTCTTCCAGCGCTTTAATCTGCTTCTCCACTCTACCGTTTTCCTCGAAAAAATGCAGGGCTCTCAGAACGGCTCTATCTCCCGCCTTTTCCCTGATTTCCTGCAAACGGCTCAGCACATCCTCCATACTCAATTCGCCGAGAACCTTGGCTCCCAGCTCGCCCGCTACCGCTTTCATTTCCGAAGGAATCGAAGAATACTCACGGCTTAAATCCGCATGGTTGCCTCCTGTGGGCACGATCAGAAGCTTGTAGGCTTGGTCCACCGGCTCAAAATTCAAGCTCGTGATTACAGGGTGCTGCGCATCTTTAAAATCTATGGATATCAGACCGCCGTGACCGCACGCGATTTGGTCGAGCAGGCCGGATTGCTTGTCCCACTTGCTGTTTTCGGCAAATTGCCCGATTTTGGCGCAGGTTACCACATCCATTTGATTATCGTTATACAAGAAATTGAGGATGGCGCAGATCAGCATTTCAAAGGACGCCGAAGAACTCACTCCAGCCGCGCTGATCACATCGCTTGTTACACAAACGTTGAAGCCTCCGATGTTATAGCCTTTTTTTTCAAAACCGTTCAGTATCCCTTCAACGAGAGTGTACGTTCCGGAAGCATTCGGAAGATCTTCTCTGTGGCTAAGATCAATCGTAAAATCTTCGTTGTACGTGATGCTTTTGATGTTGACCTTGTTGTCCCCATTCTTCTCCGCAACGCCTATGCAATCCATATTAATGCTGGCCGCTATTACTTTGCCCAAATTATGATCGGTATGATTACCGCTGATTTCACTGCGGCCGGGTGAGCTAAACAGATAAACATCGGTTCCATTGAATCTTTCGTTATACTCGTGGACCAAAGAGCTGTATCTTTCGATTTGGCTGTTGAGCGTCTCTTGGCCTTCCCCGTAGAGTTCTGACAGCCTGTCTCTGAACAACTCCGAATGGATCAACTGAAGCGTATCTGCAATGGATGGCATGTTACCGTTCCTCCTAAAGTTATTTTTCCGCAAATGCTTAGTCAAGGGCTGCACCTAGCATGACTTAGCATAAGAATAACTCATAATCCTTGTTTGATACATGGAGAAACGTTACTTTCACATGGAATAAAATGACTATCCCGGTTAGTTGGAACCTGCCTGAGCCGCGCACCGCTCCAGAAACTGAAATGCCTTCTCTTTATTCGAGGCGCCTCCGTAAACTCCGGCGATCAGTTCGGCATGCTTCAGTGGCAGGGCCGACGCCAATGCGCTGTCCGTAAAATCGATACCGTACGGATGCTCTATTCCGTCCTTGACGTTTAACGCTTTCCGGACATGACCATCTCTAGAGCCGGAGCCAAACCACTTCGCCAGCTGCGTCTCATCCAGCAGTTCAAGTCCTCCCTGCTGGGCCAGCCAAGGAAGAGTGTCCTTATCCAGCACGAGCAGATCTGGCGGACTGGCGGTCAATTCAGCAACGGCTTTTTGAGTGTACGCCATATCCCCCGCTCCGCCTCCCGAATTGGATGAAGGAATGTATAGGGTTTGGACCTCTACTCTGCGCCAATCGGGAAATGCCTTTAAAATGGCCTCTTCCAGTGGCTGTCCATCTCCATTCGGATCGTTCTCGGGCATGTAGTTGCCGATAAACATAATGTTCAGATCTACGGGAGGCAGACTGGCCTCAATTCTCTTCTCCTCTAGATGATTCTGTAATGCGACTCCCCCGGCAATCAGCACAGCAATAATCGCCACAGTTACCAGAACATGCGTCTTGTACAGTCTGAAAAAGTCTTCCAGCTTGCTGGCTGTGCCTGCGAACCTCCCCCATTTGGCCAGGCGTTTGTTCTCGGCCTCCTGAGTTTCTGTCCTGGCCCAGTCGTCCAGGATCAGGCGGTAAGCCTTCATTTCGTCTTCATATGCCTGGGAGGACCCGGATTCGGCAGTCCCGCTGCCGGATGCCGATTTCCTGCGCTTCAACAGGAGATCGAACCGGCGGTTAACTTCTTCTTTGGTAACATCCTCGGGCAGTCCCAAGAGCTTGTACGCTTCTATCACTTCATCCTTCAAGTCCGTTTCTCTCCTTTTAACAAACCGCCGATATCCCGCCGGCGGCCGAAGCTGAAGCTCCACATTCAATCATTTTATCATAGATTCTATGCGTTTTCATACTTCACCTGGGAGATGACAGGGCGGACTTCCCTTGCGCAGTTCGAGTCAGTTCTGCTGCTCGCTTTGGATCTTCTTATCCCTATACTGAGTGGGTGCGACACCAAGACGTTTCTTGAATGCCTTCGAGAAGGAGAATATATCGGGGTAGCCGACAGAGTGGGCAATTTCGGACAAGGTATAGGAGGTCTGCTCCAGCAATGACCGGGCTTCCTTCATTTTCAACTCCTGGATGAACTGAATGGGAGTGATTCCGTAAGCCTTGCGGTACTGTTTGGTAAAATGGGTGCGGTCTATGCCCACATACTCAGATACTCTTTCGACTGTGATGCCCTCCGCATAGTGAATCTCCATATATTCATGCCCTTTTTGCAGCCAAGAGACATCCCGCCGATCATTACGGGAAGAACCATCAACCGCTGAAGAGAGCTGGTCGAAGATACGATGGAATAAGATAAGCCGTCCCAGGTCTGTGTCGTTATCCGAATTCACCAATCTGAAGAAATCCCACATCAGTTGAATCGCTTCGGGTGTTAAAATAGCTGCTGCATGCGGGCTGTGCATGGTCAGCCCAATCTTCTCAAGCAGCCTTAAAGCCTGCCTCCCGTCAAAGGCAAGAAATACTTTGCGGAGCGGATCGTCCGGACGCGTATAATATTCATGAATGACCTGTGGAAACAGACAGAAAATATCATTTTTACGGAGCTCAAAGGTTTGTTTATTTTGATGAAACGTCCCTTCTCCTTCCAGCACAAAAAGCAAATAATAATAGGGCGTCGTCCGGGGACCGATATGATAATTCGGTTTGGCAATATTGTGTCCAAGGCGAATCGGCCAAGCGGCTCCGGACTTTTCGTATTCGGAAGGGGTAAAAAGGCATAATTCCAAAAACTCATGATTATCCTCTATCATCCTGTCTTTCATATAACATACCTCTTTTTACCATGCGATTTTAATGATTTGGAAATCTTATTTTTATAAATAATATATAATTTCTACAAGGTTCACAATGCCTATCTTTCATCTCTTCTAATCTGCAGCAATCATTCGTCATGACTTAAAATGACAAGCATGAACAACTTAAAATGACATTTACTTCTACGGATTCGGCTTGATAATATATAAAACATAGTAAACCAAGTTAATTTATTGGACATTGACTAGACCACTAGAGAAGCTAATAATAGCATATGTTTGCTAACTAATAACCATTTTAAGGAGTGTACATACGATGAAAAAGAGAACTCTCCTGCTTACGCTGCCAGCGATCCTACTCGTCTTTTCCATACTGCTAAGCGCGTGCGGAGAAAATATCAAAAGCGGCGAAGCATCTGAAATCGAAATCAAATTCCCCAGCATATGGGTAGCAAAAGATTCCAAAGCCGCCTCGTTCGCTCAAATCGTCAAAGATTTCAACGAACAGAATCAAGGCAAAATCAAAGTCGTCGTTGAAGAGATCCCTGATTACGGCGCCTACAAGGATAAGATCCGCACCAATATTACCACGGGGACAACACCGGATATTTTTTCTTTCGATAATCCCGCGGACGGGGAGTTCTATTACAAGTCTGGAAATTTGGCCGATCTCACTCCTTATCTGGACGAGCAGTGGAAAAGCACGTTCCTGGATCATGCCTTTGACAATGCCGCATACGACGGCAAAGTGTACTCAATTCCGTTTGAGTTCGGCGTAACGCCGGTGTTATACAATACGAAGCTGTTCAAACAAGCAGGCATTACCGGATTCCCCAAAACGTACACCGAGCTGTTCGCCGCTTATGACAAACTCAAAGCCGCTGGCATCGCTCCCGCCACACAAATGACCGGAGGCGACGGATGGGTATCCATGCTGTGGTACTCCCAGTTGGTATCCGCAATCGGAGGGCCGGATGTGTACAAACACGGATTGGACGACCCCGCCTTTGTACAAGCCGCCGAGGTATTGAAAAAGCTCTTTGATTACACTACGGGAGATGCGGTCGGACTCGACAATGCAGGCGGGCACTTTTTAAATCAGCAAACCGCCGTGCTGCTTAACGGGCCCTGGTTTATCGGCAGAATCAAAAAGGAAGGCATTGATCATTTGTACGATTCCGTTGAGGTAGCGCCTGCCCCTGTTTACGAAGGCGGGAAAGGACAAGCCGGGCAGTATATCGGTTTTACCCAGGCAAGTCTGGCAGTAGGCAAACAAAAAGATAAAAAGAAAGAAGAGGCCATTGTGAAGTTTCTTAAATATTTGACCTCTCCGGACAATGTGAAGAAAATATCGCTGGATTCCGGATCATTGTTTGTCATTAAATACGACGTTACAAAGGACGATAATGTGGAACGCCTGCAAACCGAGATGAAAAAAGGAATGGAAGCAGCGCCATACATCATCCCCCATTTCCGGGCAAGCGTGAGCCCCGCCGTCGGCGCGGAATTTCCGCAAGCGTTGAGCGGCCTGGTGCTGGGGAAATATACGCCGGAACAATTTGTAGAGCAGCTTAAACAGGCTGATTCAAAATAAGCCCGGTACGCTGGAAGCTGAAGCAAAGGAGGGCAGAACATGCAGCGAACAACCCATTTCCGTACAGGCGCTATTCTTTTTCTACTGCCGGCCTTACTGCTCTTTGCCGCCTATTTCATCTATCCCGTCGGATATGTCGTCGTTGTCAGTTTAATGAAGTGGGACGGCATGAGCAGTCCCGGGTTTGTCGGCCTCCGAAATTACAGCGCCTTGTTTCATGATGAAGTATTTCGGATCTCCATTCGCAACAATTTGATCTGGGCCTGCGCGGAGGCGTTGATTCAGGTACCGCTTGCCATTGTAGTCGCCCTTCTGCTGGCTCGAAAGCCGAAGGGCTGGAAGCTTCTGCGTACGATTTACTTTTTTCCCCATGTCATCTCGGGTATCGCAATTACGATGATGTGGGGAGCCATCTACAACAATGAACGGGGATTGCTGAACGGCTTTCTCCGTTTGGTAGGGTTGTCCGGTTGGGAGCATAACTGGCTTGGAGGGCTGGGCAGCGCCTTTCCTTCTGTACTCGTATACGGACTGCTGTATATCGGCTATTTCATGGTCATTATCTTGGCGGACATCTCCTCGGTTTCGAGGTCCTACTATGAGGCGGCAAGCATTGACGGGGCGACACGCACACAGCAGGATTGGCACATCACGCTGCCGCTGATCAAAGGAACCATAGCCACCTGCGTAACGCTTGCGATGGTGAACGGGCTTCGGCAATTCGAGCAGGTTCTGCTGCTTACGGGCGGCGGTCCGGCCAACAGCAGTTCAGTCCTGGTGCTGTATTTATATAAAGAACTGCAGAACTTCCATTATGGGACGGCCAATGCTTTGGGCACGGTGCTGATTGTTCTCGGCGGCCTGGTCATTCTAACGGTACGCAGATTATTTAACGCCGCCAAATACGACATGTAATTCAGGAGAAGTCTTATGAAAATAAATGCGCTGCTTGAAAAGTTATTGTCCCGAACCATTTTGTCCTTGTTTCTTGTTTATACGCTCTTCCCCATGCTCTGGCTCGTAATGGCTTCGTTAAAAACGAATGTCGAACTGCTTGGCGATCCTTTCCGGTTACCCGCCCCGCCGCAGTTCGGCAATTATGTGAATGCGTTCAAGTCGGCTCATTTGGCTCTGTTATTTTCAAATTCGGTTGTAATCAGCTTTTCGGCAACAGCCTTGAACGCCCTGGTTGCATCCATGGCCGCCTATGTGCTCTCCAGATATAAGTTCAAGTTCGGATCGGTTATATTTTCAACCCTAATCACAGGGATACTGGTGCCGGTCAGCGCGCTGATGGTTCCGTATTTCACTTTAATCCGGACGCTCGGCCTGTATGACACCAAGCTGGCGCTGATTTTAACGTATACGGCAATCTCGCTTCCGCTGTCCGTCTTTATTATCAAAGGCTTCATGGATTCGATTCCCGGGGAACTGGAAGAGGCCGCGCTGCTGGATGGGTGCGATTTCTACCAAAAGTTCTTCAGGGTGATTGTGCCGATTTCCCGCACAGGGATCGTGACTGCGGCGACGTTTCAATTCTTAAGCAGCTGGAACGAGTTCCTGTATGCGATGCTGCTGACTTCCTCCGAACAGGTGCGGACTCTGCAAATGGGCATTCGTTTTTTCGCCAGCCAGTTTACAACCGATTTTACCTCGATGTTCGCGGCGATTGTCATCAGCATCATTCCAAGCGTTGCGATGTACAGCCTTTTTCAAAACCAGATCATTTCCGGACTCACGCAAGGCTCCATTAAAGGCTGAGGGGTTCGGTACATCCTGCTCGAAAAACAAAGAGAGTGCCCTAGCAGCCATTTCAATTATGGCTTTTGGAGCATCCCTTTTTATTTCCCCCAAATCATACTTTTGATTCAGTAGCCAATCATCAATAGACCTCTTTTTACCAAGTTTATATTTGAATTTAGAATCAACCCCTTTTTTAAAAAATATATATTTTCCCGCCAAAATCTACTCTATTCTCTCTGCCCCTCTTCTAATACGATCTGTTCAGCATCTATAGAAAAGACGTAAATTGACAAATCAAAGTTAACGCGAATTGACATTCCCGATAACTGAAACGCTTGTTACAATCAGAATATAAATTTAATCCTATCAGTTTTATATGAATTCGACCGGTTCACCGGAGAAATAAATCAGCAAGGGTGTCATCAAGATACGACATAAGGAGGCTATCATGAGCTTGCATACAGAAGAAATTCGATTTGGCTGGTTTTTGCCGACATCCGGCGACGGCCGCTATGTGGGGACTGATCCGGAGAGAGAACCCTCGCTTGATTATTTAATTGAGGTAGCGCAGATGGCGGAACGCTCCGGCTTTGAGTTCGTTCTGATCCCGACAGGCGGATCATGCCTCGATTCATGGGTAGTCGGATCAGCAGTGATGAGCCACACGACGCGGCTTAACGCCCTCGTAGCGGTCAGACCCGGATTGATTGCCCCGGTGCTCGCGGCCCGCATGGCCGCCTCTCTTGATCAATTGTCAGGAGGACGGGCCATGATCAATGTCGTTACCGGGAGTTCGGTTCAGGATCTGGAGCAGCTCGGCGATCCGCTCGCCCATGCCCATGATGACCGGTACGAACGGGCGATGGAGTACATGCAGGTGATGAAGCTTGCCTGGACCGGATCGGCCGGATCAGCGTTATCTGAATTCTCAGGCCAAGCTGAACATGGTTCTGCCGCAGCCGCAGATTCTTTTGAAGGTAAGTATTTTCAATTTCGCGGCCCGGTCCACACACCGATTGCGGTACAGCGTCCGCATCCTCCGCTTTATCTGGGAGGAAGCTCGCCGATCGCCAAGCAAGCTGCGGCCCAGCATGCGGACACCTATCTGATGTGGGGTGAGCCGCATGAATGGATTGCCGGACAGATTGCCGAGATGGAGGATGTTCGAAAAGAGGTTCTCAGGACTACAGGAATTGACCGCAAACCGAGGTACGGATTAAGGGCGCAGGTGCTTATACGCGACACCGAGGAAGAAGCTTGGGCGGCTGCGTGGAGCTTGATCAGCCGTGCCTCATCGGACACGCTGCAGCAAGCGCAGCAATCTTTTGCACAGACGGACGCTGCCAACCAAAGCAGACAGAACGAGCTCAGGGAACAGTCTGCAGCGAACGACTTCGTTATAGGCCCCAATCTGTGGAGCGGTTTGTCCCTTGTTCGCTCGGGAGGGGCGATGCTGATTGTCGGTACGGCGCAGCAGGTTACGGATGTGCTAATCCGCTATGCGGAAATCGGTATAAGCACCTTTATTCTTTCCGGTTACCCCCATTTGGAGGAAGCGGATAACTTTGGACAAAAGGTATTGCCATTGTTTCGCAAACAGTGGAGTCAGAGACATTAACCTTTGATCTAGCAGGGCTGATGCTGCGCAAACTTGGAATACATTTTTCTAAAAAAATGAAAGCTGGGGTGAATGCGGATGTGTGCAGTTACGACTCACGCTTCTGGACTGACAAGAGAATTAACATTACGGGAAGTTATGGATAAATACAAGGATGTATCCCCTTTTGTCATTATCAAATCGGATGTTACCCGCAGGTCGTTTATCTATACGGACCGGGCGCTGGGAGCGTTGGACAAAAGCAAGCATCAATATCAGCAGAGGGTGCTGATCGGCTCCAACCGGGATAAGAACGCCGCCGTTCCGGTCTCGCTCCTGCTCAGGGACGGAACCTCGATTATCGGCATGCCTTCCAAGACAGCCAAGAACCCTTACGTGGTAGATCAGATCGACGGCAAGCTGTTTCTGACCGATCAGGGCGAAATTGTGGAAGAGGTACATTATTGGTACAAACCGGATTATTATGACAAGTTCACAAGCTCCGGTACTCCGATGTGGCAGGTGGCCTCTTCCAGACCGCAAAGGCTCGACATCGATCCCAACAGCCACTGCCACTTCTGGAACAAAGGGAACGGCTGCAAATTTTGCAATATCAACGCCAACTCCACGCAAAGCGAGAAAGAATGCAACATGTCGAAGCAGCTAACAGCGCAGGATGTTTACGAGACGGTAAAAGAGGCTTTGAAGCAGCCGGGCGCTTTTACCAATCTCAAAATGAGTTCCGGCTCCATTCTCAGCGGCGCGGAAATATTCGATGACGAAGTGGACATGTACATTGAAATGCTTCAGGCCGCCGGAGACAATTTCAAAGACAAGAAATTCCCCAGCACCATCGTTGCCTCGGCTTTCAGCGAGAAACAGCTGGCCAAACTTTACGAGAACACCGGACTGATGACGTACACTTCGGATATTGAAATCCCGAACGAGGCGTTGTTCGCCTGGATTTGCAAAGGCAAGCATCAGGAAGTCGGGTATACCGAGTGGAAGCGGAGAATCATCCGGGCCGTCGATATTTTTGGCGCAGGAAATGTCAGCAGCGGAATCGTCGGCGGGTGCGAGATGGCACAGCCCCATGGATTTACCAATGAGGATGACGCGCTGAAAGCTGTGCTTGAAGAGGCGGAGGATTTTGCGAGCCAGGGAGTCAGTGTCGTTCATTGTGTATGGGTGCCCATGCATGGTTCGGCCTTCCATAACCAACAGAATCCGTCGCTGGAATACTACGTGCGGTTGGCTAAGGGCTTAAGCGATTTAAGAAAGAAATACCGTTTGAATATCGATATGGACAATTACAGAAAATGCGGCAATCATCCGGACAGTGATCTGGACAGAGGAAATTTATAATAAGGAGGAGCGATGAGCCCATGTCAATTTTAACCGAAAACATTCAGGTTCTTCTTCAAGATTCCGAGGCGGCAAAAGTTCTGGCAACCGTCGATAATCAGGGCATCCCTCATATCGTATCGGATAACACCATTACGATAAACGACGAAGGACAGATTATTTATCTTGAGCTGATCGAAACGTCCCGGAACAGTGTGAATCTCGTGAACAGCATCTGGTTCAAGCGCAAGGTCGCTATTCATCTCTCCAAGGGAGAAGAAAGCTATCAGATTAAAGGCTATCCGGCCTACTCTATTATTTGCGGCCCGGTATTTGAGCATTATTACAAACTCTCCTTGGAAAGAAATCCGGAGTTTGATTTGTCCACCGTATGGATCATCGAGCCCGATGAGGTAATAAATGACACCTACGACGCCCGCAAAAATAAAGAACGCGAGGAGCATCCGCTTATTACGCATCTGGATCGGTTGGCGAAATAATTCCAGCAGAAATAATTCCAGCATCAGTATACAATCTATCAGTTGGAGGCTAAGCTTATGTCTGTAAAAGGAAGCTATCTCTTTACATCCGAATCTGTAACCGAGGGGCATCCGGATAAAATATGCGACCAAATTTCCGACGCTGTCCTGGATGCGTTTCTGGCTAATGACCCCCATGCCCGCGTTGCCTGCGAGGTCTCCGTGGCTACCGGTCTTGTGCTGGTCATTGGAGAAATCAGCTCGAGGTCCGGGTATGTGGACATCCAGTCCATCGTCCGCAATACGATTAGGGACATCGGCTATGAGCGGGCCGAGGACGGTTTTAATGCCAATAACTGCGCAGTGCTGGTGTCGCTGAATGAACAATCCGCCGATATTGCCATGGGTGTAAATGCCGCTCTGGAACATCGAGACCCTGCGGCGGTGGCAGAAGAAACCGCGAATATTGGAGCGGGCGACCAAGGATTGATGTTTGGGTTCGCTACCAATGAAACACCGGAACTGATGCCGCTGCCTATCGCTCTATCCCACCGGATCGCGCGCCGTTTGTCTGAAGTCCGCAAGAACGGATTGCTGGACTATTTGCGTCCCGACGGAAAAACCCAAGTAACGATTGAATATCAAGACGGCAAACCGAAACGTATCGACACCATCGTCGTATCCGCCCAGCATGCGGAAGAAATCTCTCTGGAGCAGATTCAAGCAGATATCAAAGAGCTTGTCATTCTGCAGGTGGTACCGCGTGAGCTGCTTGATCAAGACACAAAATATTTTATTAACCCGACCGGGCGGTTCGTCATAGGCGGACCTCAAGGGGATGCCGGTCTGACCGGACGCAAAATTATTGTGGATACCTACGGCGGTTATGCCCGCCATGGCGGCGGCGCCTTCTCCGGCAAGGACCCGACGAAAGTGGACCGTTCCGGAGCCTATGCCGCCCGTTATGTCGCTAAAAACATTGTAGCCGCTGGCCTCGCCGATACCTGCGAAATTCAGCTGGCCTATGCCATCGGGGTGGCAAATCCGGTGTCGATCCATGTGGATACCTACGAGACAGGCCGGATTGGCGAAGACAAGCTGGTGGAGCTGATCCGCGCCAACTTCGATCTGCGCCCGGCAGGCATTATAGCAATGCTGGACCTGCGCAAGCCGATTTACAAGCAAACCGCAGCCTATGGTCATTTTGGCCGGAAGGACCTGGATCTCCCTTGGGAGAGAACGGATAAATCCGATCTTCTGAAATCCCAGGCAGGCCTGGAAGTATATCATACGTAAGAGTGGAATGGCTTGCCTTTGAAGTGAAGACACCCGCATATCAGCCGGACACCGCATTCAGGTGTACGGAGGATAGCGGGTGTTTTTTGACAAGCCCTGAAAAGTAATCTTTAAGTCGTTCGGCCAATAAGCGGTACCAGAAACGAAGTGTTAACAAAAACAATTCTATTGTCAAAAAAGCCATTTAAGTGAATGTCTATAGTTATATAAATATATCAGCGGATGAAGCTGTCCATCTGCATAAGCCATTAGTTCACATGTTCATAGAATATAGTATCTCACTATGAAGGAGTGAAAGAATAATGGCAGAGACTCTGGATTATGCTTCGAATATTAATTTATTCGTACATGCTTACAATACTGAAACATGAAAACATTAATATAATCTTTTGTGATCTTAATAATGCGGAGCAGCTAGTATATTTGATAGCGGATTGAGATATTGATGTGTTTTATCATCATGCCTGGACTGGTGCGTTTGGATCAGGAAGGGCAGACTATAAGCTTCAAATAGAAAATGTATCCAATTCCTTGGAGTGTGCCAAGCAATCAAAGTTTATGGAATGTAAGAGATTCATTGCAATAGGTACGATCAAAGTGTGGGAGGCGATCTTTTGTGAAGAAAGCTATTGTCACGGGTGCAACTGGTTTTATAGGGAGTTATCTTGTAAAAGAATTAATAAATAACGGATATAGAGTATTGGCGATTATTAGACCTAATTCAAATAATAGATACAGATTAGAAAATTTAAGTGATGTAAAGATTTTAGAATGTGACTTATCTGATCTGAAAAATGCTGGGAAAAACATTAATGAAAACTATGATTATTTTTTTCATCTAGGTTGGGAAGGAGTCTACGGTGAAAATCAATCTAATTATATTGTGCAAATAAGAAATATTGAGTACGCTCTCGATGCTATGGAATTAGCAAATAAAACAAACTGCACACGTTTCATAGGAGCTGGAAGTATCCAGGAAAAAGAATGTTTAGTTGAAATGCAGAAAAGCCAAGAGGTTACTAATCAGGGAAACGCATATAAAACAGCAAAATTGGCAAGCCATTTTTATTGTAAGTTAAAAGCAAATAAAGCTAAGATAGACTTTTTTTGGCCGCTTCTTACCAATACTTATGGTGTTGGTGAAACCTCAAGTCGATTAATAAACAGTGTCATACAAAAACTAATCAATGGCGAGGAACCGACCTTAACAAAAGGAGAGCATTTATATAATTTTATCTACATCACTGACGCTGTAAGAGCCTATAGGATTATTGCAGAGAGGGGAATTAGTTATAATGATTATATAATTGGAAGTGAGAGGGTTATACCTTTGAAAGAGTATTTAGAGGAATTAAAAGATGTCGTAAATCCCAATCTCACTCTAGGTTTTGGAAAACATATTTATAATGGAGTTTATATGACTAAGAAAGATCTTTATAATAAAAATTTATATACAGACACTGGGTATAAAACTAATGTGCCATTCAAAGTGGGAGTAAAGATGACTGCTGACTGGCAAAGGAGAGAATTAACTGGCTCAAAAAAGATATCCCTGCCTTAAGTGCCTCCCACCAATTCTCTGCTACCTCGAACTCGTTTGCGTTTGGGTAATCCCCCCACTTCCACATTATATCCCATACATCCTCGGCCATTTGGCGGCTCTCTCAATAGCGTCATCCACCAATTTCTTTAGCCTATCTGTAAGTAAAACGCAATCATATCTCTCGTTTAACTCAAGTTATTGAAGCTGTACATCTGCACAAGCCATTAGCTCAGTTGTTCATAGAATATAGTATCTCTAAATGATGGAGTGAAAGACCAATGGTAGAGATTCTGGATTATGCTTCGAATGTGCCAACACTGCTATATCAATAGGCTCCCAGAACAAGGAGGCTCGTCCAATATGATTATAGGAACGGTAGTCAATGCTTCAGGATTACCCCAAGCGAAGCTGATGGCGGCTTCTGTAAAGCGGATTATGCCTGAGACAACCATAGTAGTCTGCCTAGTGGAACGATACCCGGTAGAACCGCTTCCAGATATTGACTGGATTTTTACGGCCAAGGATATTTCGGCTTATATCGGGTTCCACGATTTTGAAGGGTATATGTTTAAGTTTAACTCCCTCCAATGCGCCACGGCGATGAAAGGACAACTGTTAAGCTATTTGCTCAAAGCCTTTCCGGAGGAGGAGCAGATTGTGTATCTCGATCCGGAGATGTATGCATTCAAGCCGTTCAGTGAAATATGGGCCATGCTTACCTATTATGATGTTGTGCTGACTCCCCATCATCTTGAGCCCTCTGACCCTTGGGATTGCTCCCGCGAGATTGGGACGCTGCAGGACGGGACCTTTAACAGCGCGCTGGTAGGCGTTAGAAACAGCGACGGGGGACGTCATTTTGCGGACTGGTGGGTGAAGATGACTTCAGGTGATTTTTACGGACAGCCGAAAGGGTTGTATATCGACCAGCCTTATCTGAACTTCGTTCCCACTTTTTTTCATACAGGCATTCTTCGTCATCCCGGCTACAATATGGCATTCTGGAACCTGCATGAACGCTGCAGAGAACTCTACTGGGTAGAGGATCAGTATTATTTGACCGACTGGACTCTGCTTCACTGCGTAAACTTCAACAATACGGCCGGGCTGCTGGACAGCTGTATGAACGCCTTCATTCCAGACAACTGGGTTTATGCCCAAATGTGGAAGAACTACAAGCAGGATCTGGAAGCGTTGCAGAAAATCTGATTACCGAATGAAGAGGAGGACTCGTCATGATCATCTGCTCGGCGACTTGTGCAGACAATCTGCATGAGGCTAAAGTGATGGCAAGAATGGCAAAAGTTCAAATGCCATATGCCCGGGTTGTCATATGTCTGTTGGAGAGGTCGATGCATCCGGCAGCGCTTAGCGTTCCATGGTTCGACGAAGTCATTCTGGCCAAGGATATGGGAATCCCCGAATTTGAAACCAATATTCTAAAATATAGACTTTTTGAAGCGGTAACCTCCATTAAACCGGCTTTTCTCCATTTTCTGTTTGCCCGTTATCCGGATGAACTCAACATCGTATTCATGGATACGGATGTCATCCCTTACGCTCCATTCGACGATCTGCTGTTTGCCCTGGAATATCATAACATCTTGCTGTTGCCTCACCTGCTCGAGCCGTGCAGAGATCCGTGGAGCTATTTATGGGTGGGCGTCTTTAACGCCGGCATGATGGCGCTTCGGCGGTCGGAGGAAACCATGCGTTTTCTGGAATGGTGGGGACAGCGGCTGTACCATTACGGGTTTTACGAAGCACCCTTTTATTGTGATCAGAAATGGATCGATCTCGCGCCGGCTTTCTTTAACGTTACAGTATGGGATCACCCGGGGTACAATGTCGCCTACTGGAATCTGCACGAGTCCAGCCGGAAGATCATTTCGGCCGGGGAAGGGCAGTATTGGCTTGAAGGCGGCCTTCCATTCGTCTGCTTTCACTATTCCGGATTAAACAGGGCTCTGCAGTACCATTTGGAGATATGGTTTCCCGATCATTCGTATACGCTGTATGAGTTGATCCGGCTCTTTCAGGAAGAACTGTGGGTTATGGGGAAAGAGGTGTTTTCCCAGATCCCCTGGAGCTATGACTATCACCTGGATGGCACTCTTATTACCGCGGAAGAGAGAAATAGCTATCGCTGCTGAATTTAGTTAGCTTTGGTACAGCCTGAACCATGAGTTGAATAGGCTTATTTTTATAAAAAAGATCGCAAGGCTCCCATTTTTTCATGTGACCTGTGCGATCTTCTGTTGTTATTCCCCCTGGAAAACGAAAAAAGAAGAGAGCTCGATAATAAACTCTCTCCCAAACTGTTTCAAAACAAGATTTTTTGAAAAACCCTTAAAAACCAAGAATGCCGAGGACCGGGATCGAACCGGTACGGTAGTCACCTACCGCAGGATTTTAAGTCCTGTGCGTCTGCCAATTCCGCCAAACCCTTGCTATGAGTGCACTTTTAGCTATCTGTTCGATGTGAGCTCAACAGGATTCTTTAATAATGAAATACAGAAAATCCTGTGTGCTACTCTCAGTATAACATAAAAAAATGTAGAACACCAATTCCCATTTTATATACATATAATGTAATAGATAAATCTGCATATACAAGGATTACTGTTAGGAGAGTCTGATTATCTTCTGTCGCTGACCTAAAGTGAAGCCTACATAGTATTTCCCACTACTCACTGTTTATGCGAAATAATTAATCGAGCTCCAAAAGAAGTTTCTCCAGACTATCAAATGTTTTTTCTTTTATTCCGCCAATTTTTTTGCGTATTAAAGTAAAACCATTTCTGTCGCCACTTTTAGCCCAAGTATCGCCATTCTTTTCATACTTGCCCTCTAATATCAGGGCGACTCTAACTCCAAGTTCGTTAATATCTAAGAGTTTTGTTGATATTGCCGCTTCCAGTAAATGCTTTCCCTTAGGGTCAATGACCCAAATACTCTTATTCGACCAAAAGATAAAATCTGGCATGAAATTCGCACTATCAGCTCCATAAAATGGAATAGGGATATTAAATCCAACTGATGTACTAGGGTTCCTTGTCCAATGTTTTCCTGTTCGATCGAGAGCTTCTGCGACACTAACTTCAAAGGGATTCAGACCATTGTACTCGTTATGGACTGAATTTTTAAATTCGCGCACTTTATATCTTTCTTCTCTTAGAGTACCTACTCCCATTATATTAGGTGTAATTAATCTAAACGAAGGAACTGTATAAGTTTCAATATCCAAACCTAATATCTCAATATTCTCCTCCAATTCCTTTTTTATTATAGGAATTAAGGAAGAGAGTGTAATTAAAGCAGATGAACCCCATTGAATCTTTTGAGTCATTTTCGGATTAATTTGAAGGTCATGCGTAAATATATTCCCTGTACTATTTACAATTCTCGAGTCAATTCTCTGAAGTTGGGAAGAAACATACTCCCAAACTGTTATACTGTCACTATACTCTTTCTCCTCCTCACGACGAAGATAATCAAGTTCGCCTTTAGCTACCTCAAGAACCCTAGTTATAATATTTCCCTTAGCTCTGCATTCACTATCTGCGAAAAGCGGAACATACTTCAAAACAATACTGTCGTTATCTTTAGGTTTGCCACCAGTCATAAATATTTTTGGAACATGAGCAACTATAGCAGGAGCAACTTCTCTACTTTTCGGTAAAGGAAGATCATCTTTAATAATCAGTACTTCATGCCCTTCAATTTCCATTTCTTTTTGAGTCCTCTCTATAAGCAGGGCAAATTCCTCATCAGCAATATTAAAATAGAAATATGCAGAGTTCAAATCAGGATCTTCAAAAAGTTCTGCATTAGGCTGTCTAATAAATCTACCTATTTTTTGAACCATATCGGTATGCGAGCGTCCACGATCATCTATGTAAGCAACGTAGGCTAGAGGTTCATCCCAGCCTTCTCTAAGAGTCAAATTCCAAATTATATGAGAATAGTTACCATTACGTAATATTTCTGGTGATCTCTCTTGTGGCTTTTTCCCTGTATATGTGTCATTTAGCCCATTCAATGATCCAAATCTGTCAACTGCGATATCTTTAGCACCGTTTAAATGAACAGCAATCTTGCTTTTTGGAACACCTAACTTCACCAATGACTCCCAGACATCGATTCCTCTTGACGAACTATTCACAATACAACACATTATTGGCGAAAGTTTCTCGCGTTCCAGCTTTATAGACAATTCCTCATATTTCACCTGTGCATCTTGAATAGCACTATCAGTAGAAGTATTACACTCTGTAAAATAAAGTCTTCTTTTTAGTAACCCTGCATCTACAACTTGTCTTGTTGGCACAGCAACAGTTCGCTCTTTGAGAGCAAACTCTCGTTCTTCTTGATTGTTTCCAGGCAACAAATAGGCAAGGTCAGGAGGAAATGAACTAGCTGATGCCAAGACAAAAGCAATTGGATTTAAATCTGCTAATCTGCGAAACTGTTCAACTGTAGCTCCATGTCCTTCATCATAAAATACATAAAGCTTACGTCTTCTGGATTCTTCAAGTTGTCCATACACATCAAATTTCGACAGCATTTCCCATCTTGAGGTTTTCCCATAAACTCCTGTTTTATGAATCTTCAATGCATCTCCATCCTGATTAAAAGAGGCTACGGTGGCAAGTAAAATAGTTAATCCAGAGGTTGAAGATAAGATATTGTTCCAATCAAAAGTACTCATTTCATTTAACAAGAAAACTTCAGTATTGGGAGGTAACAAATCAGCGTACTTTCCACCTGGTCTTAAATTGTTGAATGTTTGTGAAATAACAGCCCCTCTTGATGTAGTCCACAATATAATCCCATTCTTTATCTGACTTGCAGACAATGCTAGTATGGGGGTTTTTCCAGCTCCAGTAATAGCCTTAAGTCTACATACTACGGGTTCAAGTTCACCACTCGTTCTATTATAGAGAGGCTTCAATTTATTTGACGGATAACTGCTAACGAGTCCAGCTAGATCAGAGGCCGCATTTATTTGAAAAGGCTTGAGTTTATCAATTGTGATCAAGCTCATTCTTCAGTAACTCCTTCTTCTTCAAGAGATAGAATACCAAGTTTAGCTAAAATAGCATCTGGAATTTGATGAAACCGATATATATGATCCGCGAACGGACCTTCATTAGCTCCCGCATAAACATGGATTGGCTTTGAACAACCTATTGCTTCTGCTTCTGATAAAATTGCTTTTAGTACTTCAATGGTTAACGTCCTTCCTTCTTTACCAGCTTCCCAAACCAAAGCGATTCCCATTCCCGATCTAGTGTGACCAATTAAGTATCTACAACCCTGAACTCTACAATCTATTCGATTAGACTCCTCATCAGCAACCTGCAAAATAACATCCGAAAGACTCTCTCTATTCGAGGCCATTATTTCCTCTTTAGTGATTGCCTTGTCGGCTTTAAAAAAAGTGAAACCAGAATCATATGTTTCATGTTGCTTTCCATCGGCCCAATTTCCCGAAATCACCCTTCTTAGCCGTTCTGCAGTCAGACTGTCAGTGTATTCCTTTTGCTTATAAATGGAATTTTTCCCGACATATCCGCCTTCAATTAAAATAAATCTTCTGTTACCCCCGTCCTCTTGGTTCATATCCAAAACTGAATGCCCCGTAGTCCCTGATCCCGCATACGGATCTAAAATGATGCTGTTTTTATCATTCCATGTAACCAAGTTAAATAATTTGCTTAGAATAGTAGGATCTTTAGGATTCTTGAAAGCTTCGTTGCCAAATATCTTTTTTATCTGCATAACAGAACCACGGGAATCCTTTGTAATAACTGATGTAAAGACATCCTTTTCTCTACCCTCAAACAAATATTTTTTAATCTTAGGCGTTCCTTTATCAACTTTTTTCCAAATTACTCTATCATCATTTATTAACTTTTGAAATTCTTCTGGACTGGAGATAATCCATCCTTTTGGAGGCTTCCTTACTGGATTCTTAGTATCAGGATGAAAAATATCATAATCAGGTCCACCACCGCCTGGCCATGAAGGATCATCTTCTTTAAAGGGACCTAGTTCGGAGGATTTACTATCAACCCCTACATATTGTCTAACTGTCCAAAGAGGATTTTCTTTTTTTATTCCTTTTACAAACATTTTCAGACCCTCTGAGATAGAACTATAATCATCCTCAAACTCTTGCTGTAGACGATTGAATTCTTCCATAAATGATTCAAGTCCTGGTTTTATCACTCGCCATTTCCCTTTAATTTTCGCCTTTGCGTCAAGCTCATTTACATTATTTGCCCAAACCAACATATATTCATGTCCCTCGGAAAAATATGTTGTATCATTCTTTCGTGATCTTTCCCATATTAAAGTTGACAACCTATTTTGTGGTTTGAAGATTTCTTCCATTAGCAGCCAAAGTCTAGGCAACTCATGTTCATCAATTGAAGCAATTATTACACCTGTTTGCTTAAGCAATTTTTTCGCTGCCCAAAGTCGTGGTGCCATATGATTAATCCATTTAGTATGTCGATTCGGATCATCAAGAGAGACTAGTTCGGCAGTACGCCCTACTTCTTTCCTTTTTTGTTTCACTTCATTTTTATTAAGTAAGTAATCGTCATTATATGGAAAAGAATCATTTCCAGTATTATAAGGCGGATCGAGATAAATTACATCTATTTTGCCACGGTAATCTTTCAAAAGTGACGTCATTACTGATAAATTCTCACCATCAATAATTAAATTATCTGATTTGTTTGGTGAAAATGATTTTTTTTGTATCGGAACTAGCTTGACAGGTTGTATTTTATCAGCAAGAAATTTTTGTCTACCTCGCCATTGTAAAGAGGAGTCCAAATTATCTTCACTTGAGATAGAAGAAAAAATCTTTCCTAATTTAATTTCTTCATCTTTGTCAATGAGCAAACGTATTAATTCCTCTTTATCTAAATCTCCATAAAATGAATCCATATATAAACCTCCAAATTTACTTGTGTGACAATCATGTAGTTAACAGGTTAGACCTAGAATGCAGCGAGAGGTTCTCTCTCCTCACTGCTGTACTATAATATAGTTCTATAAAATCCGTCAAATCCCTAGTTACCCCAAAACTGTTTAACATTCCATTGCTATGCTCCTTTTATACAGTAAAAATTCTCCCTTTGCTCACTATGATCTTAATCGCTTTATTGGTATCGGCAATACTTCCTTAACTTTTCCATCATATTTGCTTTCCAAGCATATTTTATATTTATCTTATATTCCATAATTTATTAATAGTTGTTTTTTTGGAATAAAAAAGCGTCCTACTGGACGCACAATATAATCATTATTGCCTTGTTAGTTTCTCCTTCCTAAATTCAATATCATACGTTAAGGTATTCTTGTCTGCATCCAAATTCAATTTAACTTGCTCAGAGCCATCAGCCTCTACAACCATGCTATATTCGTCTTCATAAGTAATCACAAAAGACTCCTTAAACGGTTCCCGCTCCTGATAATATTCCAGCGTTCCTCCAGAATCATCTATAAGTTCAAGATCGAAGCATAAAGTTTGCGAAGAATCGCACCATTTGCCTTCAAACCCACTGACACGCAGTTCTCCCTCCTGTCCCGTCTCTGCCGCTGCACTTGTTTTCTCCAAGAAATATTTCTGTTCATTATCCTTATATTCCAATACACCTGAGTCAAAGAGTATGAGTATGGTTGGCTTTTCCTCAATTCCAATTTTGGCCATCAGCGTTCCACTAGGATAAACATACTTAAACGGTTGAGGATTTTCTCCCCCCTGACTATAGAAGGTTATAACACCAGAAGTACTGTCAGTAAAAGAAAGTTTAAATGCCATTTCATCACTGCCAGGTGTACTCCAATTTCCTTCATACAAGCTAAGATCATATAGCCCGTCTGAGTTCTTCTCCATTACTCCGTCATTAGTGATTGTATTATCGGCTGCTTTCACTTCCTGCTCATTGTCAACCGTTTGCTCTTTCTTTACTGCATTTTCGCCACCTTGATATGCTGTGACTGTCTGCTCCATATTTGTAACAATGACACTCCCATTTACAAAGGCTGGAGGATACATAATGTAATCATCCACTGGATAATGCCAGAGCTTCTCACCAGTTTCTTCATTAATAGCTGTAAGGTTCGAGAAATCAGGCAAGTTCTTAAACTGCTCGTCTTGTCCATCAAAGATACCAATGTAAAGAGTATTCTCAATGACCGATGGTGTAGTTATCGCCGCACCCATCACCACGGAATTCTTCTCCTCTCCAAATTGCTTATTCCATGCTTCATTCCCAGAACTCGCATCAAGTGCGATTATGCTTCCACTCTTCTTTTCTGTGAGAAGCACCTTATCCTTTGATATTGTTATATCAGGAGAGTTCGGCAGCCCTAATAATTCATTGTCATACTCCCATAATAGCTCGCCTGTATTGGAGTCATAGCTAGCAACATTGCCGCTAATATTAACGGCGATTATCTGCTGGTCCGAAGCAGCATAGCTATTTATAACTCCTTTAGTGTTAAAGCTATGTAGTTCTTTTCCGTTCTTTTCATTAATAATAAGCATCTTTCCAGCAGCAGGAATGTATAGCTTATCCTGAATCACTGCAGGAGCTATGGTCGACGACCAGTCCCCCGCAAGCTTCCATGCTTCTTTTCCTGATTGGAGATCAATGGCTTTAAGAACCGCTGGCCCTTCCTTGGTTAGGTCTGTGATAAACACATGGTTAGTAGAAGCTACTGTAGTTGGGAATCTCGACGGAAACGCTAATTCAGAACTGAAATTATACTCCCACATTTCCTCTCCAGTTCCCTTCTGAACCGCATGCAAACCTGAGCTATCCGTATAAAGTACGCTATCACTTACAACTGCTGGAACTGAGGCCTGCCCGTTCACACTATGACTCCACTTCTCTTCTCCCGTGGAAGTATCCACCGCATATAGCTTCTCAGCACTTGAGAAATATATATTCTCATCTGTAGTCAGAACCTGTCCAAAAATCTCATTTTCACCACCCTTAAAAACCCACTCTTCCGCAGCAACACCTTTGTTGCTAGACTAAAAAGTAGACATGGGGAACCGAGAATCGGGTAAAATGAACCTATCCAAATTCGAGGTGCTAACATGACGAAAAAATACGATAAAGAATTTAAACTGCAAACGATTCAGATGATCCAGGAAGAAGGAAAGGCGGTGGCGCAGGTCGCCCGCGAACTGGGGATAAGCGACAACACCCTGTATCGTTGGATGGCGGAATATAAGCAAGACGGTGCACAAGCCTTTCCAGGCAGTGGACAACTGAAAGCCGACGATAAGGCAATGAGAGACCTTCAGAAACGCATTCGTGATCTGGAAGAGGAGAACGACATCTTAAAAAAGGCGATGCACTACTTCGCCAAAGACCGGCGCTGATCTATGCCTTCATCCACGATCATCGCTTCAAGTGCCGAGTCTCGAAGATGTGCAAAACCTTTGATGTATCCCGAAGCGGCTATTACAAATGGACCAAGCGAAAAGCCAGCAAACGTGAAAAACGACGTCGCAAGTTGGAGCGGCGGATCCGTCGTATCTTTCTGGAATCGCGTCGATTATATGGAAGCCCCAAAGTAGCAAAAGAACTTCATAAGCAGGGCATACGTGTATCCGAGAAAACGGTCGCTCGGATCATGAAGGAGCTGGGTTTACGCTCTCGCACGGTGAAGAAATACAAGGCCACAACAAATTCGAAGCACAACCTGCCCGTCCAAGAGAACGTGCTGAACCGCGAGTTTAATCCGGCAGCTCCAAACAAGGCCTGGGTGGCTGATATTACGTATATCCCGACCGATGAGGGTTGGCTGTATTTGGCGAGCATCATGGACCTGTACAGTCGTAAAATCGTTGGCTTCCACATGGATCAGCGAATGACGAAAGAACTGGTGTTAACGGCGCTGGATCGTGCCTACAGCCAGCAGCGGCCTCGTGGTGAGGTGCTGCATCATTCGGATCGTGGCAGTCAGTACGCTTCCCATGACTACCAAGCGCGACTGCGCACCTATAAGATGAAAGGCAGTATGAGCCGTAAAGGGAACTGTTACGATAATGCGTGCATCGAATCGTTCCACAGTGTGCTCAAGAAAGAACTCGTCTACTTGGAAAAATTCAAAACACGCAAGGAAGCCAAGAAACGCATTTTTGAATACATTACTTGTTTTTACAATGGAAAGAGAATCCATTCAGCAATTGGGTACTCTACGCCCAATGAGTACGAACGTATGTACCGATTCGCTGCATAATTTTCTCGATTCTTTGTGTCTACTCTATTGACAGAGGTACAGATTTTTCTTTTTCTTCTTTAAAGTCTCCCGCAGCATCAGTTATGCGCTGCATGAAAGTGACGTACATATAGATATACTTGCATTACAGGTTAAAAGGTTTGGATTATAGATGAATTTTTTTATGAACTAGCCCTCCATCTGCTAGTATGACTCGGATTCTTCGCATATGGGTTTTAACCGTATTAAGTGGAATTCCACACTCGCTGGCTATGACACTTAGCTTGAACCCCTTTATTCGTAGATAAGCAATCTGTGCCTGAACAGAATTCTTTCCTTCAATAAACTGGACAATCTCTCTTTCCATCTCTTCCTCCATAAGCCGATTTCCTGTACCTTAAGTTATCGACCCCTTGGGACTCCAATAACTCAAATGCAATTCTGGCACCTTTAAACGGTACTTGTGTGCTTTCCTGTCATATTTGAATCCTAACTGTTTAGTCATATAACCGTGCTTTAGACGTAGGTACAGAAACCTCCCCAGATACATTAAGAAACCGTCAGAAAGGTTGCCGTACCTGTGCTCCCGCTCCCAGAACCGCTTTACTACATCAGAAAAAACAAGATATGAATCCTGATACAGTCCGAGCATAGGCGGCTTCGCATACCAGCAACATGCCATCAGGCGCTGAATCGTACGGGAGATCACAACTTGGACTAAGGGATTGCTGAAAGTAGCATTTACATTTTCAGCAGTATGCGTCTTCTGACTCAACAACCCCTCCAGCAAACTATAAGCTTCTTCAATGAGTTCCATGGGATGCTCAACTTTGCATTCCATTTGACTGAACACAAGCTGGCTTTGACTTCGCCATAATTGAGCACGTTCAGTACTATGAAGAAGAGTACTACCTGAAGGCGGACTCTGCCATATCTTCATGAACACCACAAACTGTCTTTCAAAACCTTTCCTCCACGCTTGATAATCCATAGATAACTTCCTTTCTTTTTGAGGTTAGTAGTAGTACTGCTGAATGCAAAAAAGGACAGATAGCAGCCGCAGTTAAAGGCACCGTTGCACCTTTGATCTACGAACTTCTACCTGTCCTACTGTCCTACTGTCCTTCACTACATCCCATTCACAATCCTACGCATATAGCTGTTCCAATAAACCTGGAATTTAATCCCCCTACAGCAAATTCCCTAGCTTAGCCTGATCAGTATAACTGCCTAATTGGTTGATCCGGCCTATCCCAAAGAGCTCTGATCTCCTCCATACGCTGCTTATTCATGACAGCTCCAATGTTCCCCGCACCTACTGAACCCTGGCTTAAAACGTCAATAAATTGCTCTGTGAAGGCTCTCATGTCCATCGCTCTACAGATGTCTTCTACTGTAATGTAAACCATACGGCAGTATCTTGGATTCCATATCCCCAGCCTGTCTATCTGAGGATGAAAGTCTGGAGTAAGGCAGGATAATATCCAATAGCCAATAAGCTGTCGCAGATGACGTATGGCATATTTGAAGCTGGATTCCACCTTAATCTCAATCAGCATATCATCCAGAATTAGATCCCCGTCAGCGCCGCCCACAAGCCCTGCAATAGCCCTTCCAAATGATGGATTACAAACAACTCCCCGCTCTGCTATGAAGAGTGATTGCCGTTCCTGAGTGGCTTTAATCAAGCTTCTAAGGTCAACAATATCTGCATCCACTACATTCAAAGGGCCCTGCACATCCATGTATCCAGATCGGTAATAGCTTTCAAGATGGGCTAATACCAGGCTGTCTTGCAATAAAATATCGTCCAGTTCCACTTGACCGTTAATATACCTATTCCTGTGCTCTATTATAGAAGCAAAACGGGCATTCAGATGTGCATCTGAAGTTGACCACCGCTCCAAGCCAGCAAATGCCGCAAGCTCTTCTGCTGTCTGTTCCTGATGGACACCGTTTATTTTCTGCACATAGGCACGAAGCAGATAATCGTAGGCATGACCTATTAGTCCTGCTGTGGAATGCTTTCGCGGGACAATCTGTACAGGATTCGTTGGGAATGGATCTCCACCATCAACATTCTGGAAGTGCACCTTCATATTTGGGATTGTTGCAAATAGAGCCTTGATGTTTTTATCGAACGTCAGCAAGCTTGTCAGAGACATAGACTGTTCCTTTCTGGATTCATATCCATACCCACTAAAAAACTTTATCCTCAACCGACTATGTTACATCCCGTTGACCCATTTCTCTTTTACGTGGCAGTCTTCTATACTCAGGACACCTTTCAGTTGCTATCCCTTCAACAGGAGTAAATGTTTGCAGATCAGCGAAGGGAAGAATTAACGGTGGCAATGTTAGGTTTTCAAGTATGGGAGATATCCCAGCTTTTCGAAGCTTCCTTAAATACCTTCCTTTTGTATCGCTATACACACCGTCCAATGCATTGCGTCCATATGCATCAATGAAACCCATCATGTGAATTGCCGCCGCTCCCCCATATAAAACCGTGAGCTTCTTTTGCACCTCATTAGCTGACGAGATTGTTAGATTGGCCATAGGAAGTGTATTAAAATACTTTGCAATCATTGAACCAGTTACTTCATCCGTGCACAGCTCACCAAACTTCCGAGAGTTTGCGTTTCCAAGACTTAATGTTCTGTATCGCACTTCATATCTTAAGATTCCCTGACAGCGCTCAACCTCTTCCATAGTTACACCCTGCTCTTTCAGTACTTTCTTCTGCTTGTCATAAACCTGATGTTCCATGTGATCGCACTTAAATGATACAGATTCACCTGCATACGTTATTGTCTGGTACCTTGGCAGCTGAGCCTTGCTGAAGACCGATATATAGTCCTGTACTTGATCTCCCACCTGAAAGTCGTGATAGGTATGCATTTGGCGGACTGACCATTCTGGAATGGGATCTGCTTCTATCTTGATGCCTTCCAGACACTTCTGTAACGTTAAGAATACCTGATCCCGATGACTATCATTTAAGGAGATTAGCGAAGAACCCGTTATCAGTTTTGGCAGTGATGAAATATGAAGTCTCAACTTGTAGTTCTGAACTGTGTATTGAACAACAACTTTACAGGTGGCTCCTTGAATTTCATATTTATAGCAATCATATTCTCCTGTTTCCTTGTGGTAGGTATTATGTGCCTTTGAGCTTAGAATCTGCATTGCCTCTTCAGAAAGTATTGCCCTGGTCTGCAACTCCAGTGTATCTATCTTCATGATGTTAACCTCCTTATACGGATGTAGTGCCTGTAACTTAGTTAACTACTGCAGAATTGCCGTACTTTTTGGTATTGGTATTAGAGACATTCTCTTTTAAACAGATGCTTCGATCTTGTGAGAACGAATTCCGCATCTTTACCGCTTTTTTTTAATAACTGTGAGCTATGAAGTTCTCAAAGATCATTGCACCTGAAACATTTCCAGGATACGGTTATAATACAACGTTGTAAACTTAAAGTAAAGTTTATTTTATATTTACTTTTCTAGTGTTTCTGTTATACTGTACATAAGAATAAGGAGGTAGTTGTATCATGAAAAAGGACAACGCTGGAAGAATGGTGAATGGTGAAGAGCTTATGGAGTTTAAAGGTCTAACATTTAATGAACGAATTAAGTGGGTACGGGAGGAGTTAAATAAGATCTACATTGGCGAGTACAGTGTCAAACAAGTCGCAATAAGCAGCGGAGCAATTAGTCACGTGGGATTGTACAATCTGGAAAAAAGTAGTGATAGTTCGCCAAGGAAAAATACACTCAAAGAACTAGCGAGTTTTTATCAGGTGCCTCTGGCAATCTTCAGCGCAAATGATCCAGACCCATTCTTTCTGGGAAAACAATTTGGCGATGAAAACATTGAACAGAAGACAGCTGATATTCGTGATCCACTTTACAAGCTTCGTCACACCTTTGTTTTATACTCACCTGAAGGTAAGCCTGTTTTAGAAGAGGCAATCGAAGTGGACGTAAGACATATCGATGCAGAAGAGTGGTTACAGCGTCTTCAGTATGAAAAAGATATATTACAGAAGCGATTATTGAAGCAGAAGAAAATAGATGAAGCTTATGATTATTTAAACGGGAGAAAGCACCATGATTGATTTGATGGCAGGAGTGGACATATCAACACAGGGGATAGAAACAGTCGTCAGCCTATCGACTCCTACATTCATTGACATTAGGAATAGCAGTGTTGAATACGCGCCCAACTTCCCCAATATGATGTACACTCTATGGGCGTTTATTTGTAGTCATAGAAGGTTCCCTTCACAAACTGAATATACGCAGTACTTTTTAAGTGTCCATTCCAGTACCTTATCCACTCTGAATGAAGCAGCAGTCAAGGCTAGACTGCTTCGATCATTCCCTTCCCTTATCAGGGAGATTCATTTTTATGCTCTGGTTAAGGAATCTGGCCTCTTTCAAGAAGTAAACTATTCAGCTAAATTGGATGTGGAGGATGGCACAGATCTTTCCGTAAAATGTGGAGGCTATGAATATGGAGTTTCTTGTTACGTGCAAACCGAAAGATCTTTGGAGTACAGGAGAAGGAAGAGAAGCCGCCCGCGTACTCCAAAAACCAATTCGATTGAATTACCGCTGGACCTAAGCTCAGGCACCACAGTCAACGGGTGGATATTCTATAATAGAAATCATGTTCACGATTTGCTGGACCACATAATCGAATATGCTTCCAAGAACTACAATCAATGCTTCCTGGATGTTATGGGTGTCTAGCAGCAATGCATACAGTAAGGCAACCATACTCAAAATGAGTACAGTTGCCATCTTGTTATTACCGTATCTTCCCAACCCGCTTCTTCTGCTGTATCAAGCGATTCAACGGAGATGCCGTATTATGCTGTTCCTTCATATCATTGTCAGAGAGCCGCACATACCGCTTCGTCATGGTCATGTCCACGTGGCCCAGCATACGCTGTAGGCCGAATGCATTGCCGCCACCTCTCAGGAAGACCACAGAGAAGGCATGACGCAGCGCATAAGGCCAGATATGAATACCCAACTTCTTGCCGTACATTTCCACACGGTCACCCCATGTGTGTCTGGTCAGTGGCTTCCCTTCATTAGTACAGAAGATAGGTGCCTTTCCCTTCCACTCTTCGGGATGAATGGAGATTAGCTCCGAGATAGCATCTACTGTGATTGGAGATAATGGCAGTGTGCGTGTCACTCTTGTCTTGGCTTTCGTAGCATCTATACGGATCTCATAGGCTCGGGGATGAAAATCGTCCTCCATTAGTCCAAAGGCTTCCTTCGGCCGTATGCCGCAATCCAGAAACATCAGGAACAGTGCATAGTCCCTCAACCCAGCGAAGGTTTCCTGATTGGGTAATGTGATTAATCGGGCCAGCATCTCTTCATCAATAGTTACGGACCTGCCTTCGTCCTTACGCTTTTTGAAACCATCCAGAGGGTTATCTTCCAGCACACCATGCTCACAGCACCATTTGAAGAAGGTCCGCAGGTACACTAGCCGATTGTTATAAGTGGCTGGCTTAATGCCTTCCTGGCTCAAATGCTCGCAGACGGCGTTCTCCAGCTCATCGTAAGAGTTTCTGGCTTCTGGATACCGTTTATACAGCAGCTGTATATGCGTGGAGTAGTCCAGCAGCGTCTGCTCGCTGATACCGTTTGCCTTCTTCCAAGTAATGAACCGATCCATAGCCTCTTCCATTGTTGCGGGGGTTTTCTTGATCTTGTTTACGCGTGACGCCATAAAAGAATCCTCCTTTGCTTCTACCTGTTTTGTGAAGAACAGATAGCTCAAAAGAGGACCTCTAGCAGGGAATCCTGTGCGGCTGTTGCAGCCCATTTAAAGCACACAGGATTCGCTATTTTTCTGGTTTGCGGAAATGAATCCAAAGGGCCAAAACCCTTATAAATCAAGAATGCCGAGGACCGGGATCGAACCGGTACGGTAGTCACCTACCGCAGGATTTTAAGTCCTGTGCGTCTGCCAATTCCGCCACCCCGGCAGGGGTAAATTACTTTATTCCGCATAACGCGACAAGATATATAATATCATGGTTTCGGGTTTGACGCAATCTTATTTTTTTAACAAAGCATAGCCCGTACCGGCGCTTTACCGGATACGGGCCATGGGTGCTGCTTCAATTAACGGTGTTCGCGACTTCTGTTTCTCATGCCCGCCAGACCGAGCAGACCAATCAGGCCAAGCCATCCCCAGTCAACGTTGTTGTTCCGGTTGTTGTTTGCTGCGGTGGCACGGTAATTTCCTGTGCGCGTCGTGTTCGCGAGCGGAGTAACCGTATTGTCATTGGTGCGCGTCGTACCAACGCCTGTAGGATAGGTTGTCCGGTCTCCGCGGTACATATTGCCGGTCAGTCCATCATTGGTCCCAGTACCATGGATCGCGATATCTCCCGCTCCCACTGTCTCGGACGCGTTCGATGCATACCCGACCCCCATCAGACTCATCGATAAAACAGCAGTGCATGCAAAGCTAGCCATCAGCTTGTTCAAAGGTGAGTACCTCCTTGTTGTGTTAGTCGCTGTTAGCTTCCCCCTCATGTCTACACTCTATTCACAGCACAGCATACCGAATGATTTAACCTTCTGCCGGGAACACTAACTCGAAGAAAGGTGGGGTGAACTTATGGATATACACAGCGACAGCTACAAAGTTGCAGCTCTGGACCAGAAGGATGCCATTGAAATCATCCGCAGCGCTGAGGCCAGCATTGCCCAATTAACGGGCAGTCCCGTTACGTTGATCGCCTACGAAATAAGCGGAGATCCTGAAAGTTAAACGTACGTATCAATTGCACAATCGCAGCTGAACATAAGGCGCGGACTGCCGTTGGGCTGTTCGTGCTCACTTTAACTAACCGGGATGTACTTCCAAGATACTATCCAGTCCGATCCACTTCCATTCGTCCGCCCATTGGAGCTTGATTTCCCGAGTGTGGGCATGAATGGAGGTGACAAATCCGCTCAGCTTCATCTCCTCCAACGAATCCCACAAAACAACCGTTATCCGAACATGCTCCCGCAGCGACAGAGACAGCGTTCTTTCCATCTCTTCCCGCTTCCGTTCATCAATCACGGGCTGCTTCCGGCGAAGTATCTCCCGCTGCCCTTCCGGAATCCGCTGCATCTGCTCTTTAATCATCATACGGCTGCTCTCCAGCAGCCCATTTCCCTCCAGTTTCTTGCCCAAAGGGAGTCGCCTCCTTTTTAAAATAACCCACAAAGTACCTAGTTGTCGCGAAATAGGAACGTATGTTTGTATTATAACCACTGTTTATATTTTGAATCAACAAGAAAAAAATAACAGCGAAAAAGGCGCGGACAGCTGCTGCTGCGCGCCTTCTTATTCGGACGGTTTGACCCGGTCTATTCGCTTTTCTTCGTATCCAGCAGGCCGGTCGCTTCTCTCGCTTCGTTAAGCTTGGAAATGCCGTACAGCATGACAATATCCGCATTTTTGTTCATTTGATTGAACTGTTCGGCGGTTACATCGGGAGAATCAGCGCTTTGCGAGGCTTCTTTCTTGATTTCATAGGCTTTTTGAAAAGAGTCTTTGGCTTCGGTCAGCAGCTTCTCGACGTTATCCGGAAGTCCGGGTGTAACCTTTACGTCATCGGCCTTGTCCGACAAATCGGAGGCCGTATCCTGGAACTTCTCGATCGCCTTCTCCAATTGGTCTGCCGTCATGTTGCCTCCGGAATAGGAAGCCAACGCTTCATTGAAATCTTCAAGGGATGATTTCGCAGTCTGATCAAGTGACGATATCTCGTTGTAAAATTGCTGAACGCTTTCCTGCACATCTTCATGGGACAATGCAGCTGGCGCTTTTCCGCCGCAGGCGCTTAGAAGCACAAATGCTAATGCTATGCCTGCCAGTAAGGCTTTTCTCATTTCTTCTATCCCTCCTTTTAAAAGGATAGAAAAGATTGCGAAAATGCGCAACTAAAAAAAATGGGAAATGATCTGTGAAAGAATCAATAAAATGAATTATAATAAAATTCATGGCTTTATTAACAGAAAAGGAGTATGACGTTGCGTAAACGAAAACGAATGATATATCTTCTTGCAATGCTCCTGCTGCTTCTGCTGCTGTCTTATCTTGCCGAACAGAACGGGTGGGATATCGGGAACTCTCCTTCATCCGACTCGGAAGTGGTGCAATTGATTTTTCCGTCGGACGAATACCCGGAAACGGCGAAGCATATTGAAAAAGCGATCTCCAAAGGCGAGCCCAAGATATGCACGATCGACCGGGAAGGAGCTGAAGAGAACCGCCGGGAGTCGCTGAAGGGCATTCCAACCAAAAAACATTACGACCGCGATGAATGGCCTATGGCCATGTGTAGAGAAGGCGGAACGGGAGCGGACATCGCATACATATCGCCGGCCGATAACCGCGGAGCAGGCGGCTGGGTAGGCAATCAGTTGGAGAAATATGAGGATGGGACACGGGTTGAATTTATTTTGAGATAAAAGAAACTACCCGAACGCGGAAGAATAGTGCTGCCCATACCATATAGTTTCCTGTGACATATTCTGTGTTGTATCCATTTCAGAGGAGTTCTAAAAGGAATAATCTGTGCGACCCCTTTAAGCCTTACTTAAAGGGGTTATTCTGCTTTCAAGAGTGCCGACCTCCCTATTCACACAACCTTTAAGAAAGCATATAGTGTAGCACAGAAGATGCGCCAATTATCCGTTTTCATGATAAAGCTTAGGGAGGAAGGGAGAATTATGGCTCCTCTCGGAAAACGCAAAAATTCAAGCTCAAAAAAGCAAACCAAAGCTTCCGGACTTCAGGGTTGTAAAGGACTTGAATTAACCGTGGCCGCACTTTTGTTGACCGGAAAGCTTAAAGTGGATTCTGTGCAATTGTACACTGACGCTTCTCTTGTTATCAGCCTGGTAGGCAAATACAAGACCCTAAGCGATTTAAGCGATAGCAATGTCGACAAGCTGGTTAGCTTCATGAATGATAACGGCGGTTTAACATTGAACGATCTTATGGAAGCATTAAAAAAGAAAACCGGGAACAACAGATAATCTCTCGAAAGAGGTGGGCATCCTAATGAGCGGCTTCGACGGAGAAAATTTTGCCGGAAACATTCTTCTTATTATCGCTATTGCTTTGTTTATTTGTGGATCAACGGATATCGAGGATTTAACCGGCGCACCGTCTTCATCCTGAATGGATTGCGGCAATCCTTCCGGACAACTTAGGAACTTCGTTAATAAAAGAAAAAAGCACCTAAACTAGGTGCCTCTTTTGCTTAAGCATTAAGTTTTCTTTTATGATACCCAATCTTGCTAAAGATCTTCGATCTCACACTCTCACACATACAATCCTCAAGAATAACTTCGTTAAATCCCAACCAAAAAGAATGCCAATACTTTCCCATACTTTTCCTCCTTAAATTCACATAAATCAACGGGAGGTGCGATTATTCGGGAGCTGGCTGACATGCGGATTTCTCCATTTAGTCCCTTTAGCTTTGCGTCACTGATTTTCATCAGTTTTGCCTTTATCGTACGATTTATGTGATTATGTATATAGGAATATATTAACATAGAAAAAATAATTTATACAACGGTTTTAAGTAAATTTGTCCTATACTTCATCAATCCAACACTACTATATCACTATTTAGTATAATTGAACACTCCCCTCCCTACGCTGATGCTTAGAGGAAGGAGGATTCTTGGGTAGTCCCTTCTAGCGAAGAGAAGTTAACCAAGCGATCCCTGCCGTTCCGGCAGTTCGTGTAAGGCTCATACCTCAAGAAGTCTTTTGCCTTCGGTTAGAATATTCCGACTTGCGTTCAAGTCCCTGTCATGGACGGTTCCACACGACGGGCAGGTCCATTCACGCATGTTCAGGTCCTTAATCTCCTGATTCCGGTATCCGCAGCAAGAACATAATTGGGAGGAGGCAAAAGTGCGGCCTACGGTGACTAATACTCTCCCGTACCATGCGCATTTATATTCCAGCATCTTGCGAAACAGGGACCAGGAGGCTTCACTAATCGCTTTGGATAGCCTCCCACTTTTTAGCATGTTGCGAACGGACAAGTCTTCGATGGCAATCCTGTCGTGGTTTTTGACAATATGCGTCGAGACTCTGTCCAAATAGTCTTTTCTCGCATTGCGGATATCTTCATGTATCCGGGCTACTTTAATCCGCTGTTTATTCCAGTTTGATCCGCCTTTCTTCCGGCGGGAAAGCTTGCGCTGGGCCCCAGCGAGTTTGTTCTCAATGGTACGAAAGAATTGGGGATTCTCAAACACTTCACCATTTGACAAAACCGCAAAATCTTTGAGTCCCAGATCAATGCCCACCTCGGAATGGGCCGGGGGCAGCGGCTCTACCTCTGTTTCCGCAAGCACGGAGACAAAGTATTTTCCCGAAGGATTACGCCGAAGGGTAGCATGGATGATGCGCCCGGTCACTTCACGGCTTTTGACAAACTTCACCCATCCCAGCTTGGGAAGCTTGATACGGCTCTCTACAATGCTTACTTTCGGAGACTGACTTTTTCCTTGGATTTGGGTGGTGTAGGATTGCACCGGATTTTTCTTGCTTTTAAAACAGGGGGCATTGTTCCGTTTTTCGAAAAATTGTTTATACGCATCGGCAAGATGCTTAAGCGCTGACTGCAAAGCGGTACTGTCGACTTCGCTAAGCCACGCCAATTCTTGTTTGAGACCGGTTAATTCGGCTGAGCACGCGCTGTAGGTTAGACCTTTTCCAGTCTTGTGGAACGTATCCGTCCACCTCGCTAGAAAACGATTGTATACAAAGCGGCTGCATCCAATCGCCTTGTTAATGAGTGTGGCTTGTTCGGGTGTGGGGTAGATGCGGAATTTGTAGGCTTTTTTGATCAACATAGCCAGGCCCCCTCTGTTCACCTCAATTATAACCGAACGCATGTTCTTTCTCAAGGAGTTTCCAAAAAAAGTTGCTGTAACGCGAGGGGAAAGGCTGGGAGTCATCGAAGAGGGGCCCAAGTCAGAGTTTTGAAGTATGTTGAATAGGATGCTTGAAGATGTCGGACAACCCAGGGGGCTAATGCCCCCATTGTCCGAAGTCGATTCATCCCCTGCCTACAGAGGTAGGGGTCTTCTCTCCTTTTTCTGATAAATATGTTAAGAAAGCCGATCGAACCTCTGGATTATAACTCGCGTTAGCAAATCCGTTAGCAAATCGATTTTCCTAATTAGTTCCGTTGCCTTTTCCTCTCATAAAAAGACTTCTAGACAGCAAAAAACCCTTGGCAAGCCAAGGAATACAAAGAGTTCGTTTACAAATTCGTTAGCAATATCTTATTGAAGGGCTGTCCCAAAGGCAGGATTTTAAAGCTTGAGGGACAACCAAATGTTTAAAAAACAGCAAACCGGCCGGTCAAGGGGTTCATCCTTGGCCGGCCGGTTTGGCATTTTGATCCACCGCATGTTTCTTCTGCAGATTGTGGGCGAGCGAAAGCCACCCGACCTTCAGGCTTACTTTCGCAAGCCCTCAAAGCAGGAACCGCCGGAATCCCAGGTTGTTCTCTTCTAAATTCAATGAGAACAAGCTGGTTAAGGCTTTGAATGACGCCAGTATGTTCTACCTTGCCAGTGTGTCGTTAGACAACGGCTATCATGTGGTTGCTTATATGGACATTACGCCGTTTCGAAATTTTGAAACAGGCTAAATCCATTAAGCGGCTACAAAAGAGCTTTCTTAGCTACATTCTGTAATTATGCGAACCGATTTTTATGATAACTGTATAGCCTGTATAACGGCCTACCGCTGACGGAAGCCTTCTTCCCGCGGGCAATCTCTGCAAATACTCAAAATCCGGGTGAAACGTCTCATCCAGAAGATAAGCAGATGTTCTGCTGCCCGGCACTCTCTTTCTGTTCAGAGCGGTAATAATTCCCTCGGCGGTGGTAATACCGATTCCATGCCCGTAATACATTCCTTTGCCCAGCACGATAACATTCTCGCCCTGCCATTCCGGTTTGTTCGGGTCATGGTCTGGATTCTTGAAATACTGCACATCACCGGGATAGGCTTCCTCCCTGTTACTGATCGCAGTTAACTGTAAATCGCTGTCATAATGCCAATCATAGAGCAGCAGGTTTCTAAAGTACGAATTAAATACCTCTTCGCCCAGCGCATCAAGAACTCCCTTATATAAAACAACCACCACGGCTGTTGCGCACTCAAAGGCATACAGACGGCCGTTCCGGAAAATATCATTGATCGCGTCGGACGGTAAAACCCCGTTATTTAAGAGGAGTCCTCCTTTATTCGTACGCGACCAAAAGTAACGATTGCCCCTGGTGTTCTCAAACGGGACAAAGGTCACTCCGCTTGCATTAAGCGCGACAGCCGCTTCAACAATGCGCCTTCTGGTATTCAGCTCAAATACGAGTGCGGCGGGTGATTCGTAAACATAGGTTTCCGGACTTCTCTGCTTCTTCTCCACTATCTCTCTCTCCACACCTGATAGCGTTGACATATCAATTCCGTTCTGGTCGCCGTTCAAAAAAATAATCACCGCTGCTCCTCCATTACTCGTTTTTCTCTGGATATGGGTTATTGTACGTGGCGTCGCCCAGGTATGTGCGAAATTGAATATCTATCCTTAGACAGCAAAAAACCCTTGCTGCGCAAGGGTTTCAGTGAAGTGGGCCCTGAGGGACTCGAACCCCCGACCAATCGGTTATGAGCCGACCGCTCTAACCAACTGAGCTAAGGGCCCTGATCAAATATCCGTATACAATAATTGCTGTTTGAACTTTCCGGTAAATAAATTGGTTGCGGGGGCAGGATTTGAACCTGCGGCCTTCGGGTTATGAGCCCGACGAGCTACCGGGCTGCTCCACCCCGCGTCAGTAATCATATTCAAACAGCGACAATAAATAATATACATTACAACATGGTGTAAAGTCAAGGGCTGACCGCTAATCTTTTTCAGGGAAGAAAACGGACACCGTATTTTCCTTTGCGCGAACGGTAAATTTCCACCAGTTGCGGATCATGGTAGCCATAAATCCAGCCATCCTGTTCAAGCCGCTTGGCCAGACAGCCCGCCTGAAACCTTGTTCTGAACAGCTTGGCGAAATAAACCCAGTTCATGATGCGCTCTGCCCCTTCCATAAAAGATGTTCATGTCCTCTTCGATTGTTAGCTTGCCCATTTTAATAAAAAACTTGCGGCACCCGTTCAAGTTCTCCGGAATAGCACAATCACGTGACCTGATAAAATTAATGATTAAAACCGCCCATTGCTGGACGGTTTTAATACAAGTCGTTAATATCATGCGCTTCAAGTAAACGATATTATTTCCCGAATGCGGATGGATCGCGTCTCCACGACTGCAACAGCTCTACATCTTCCGCTGCGATTTTGCCTTGACCCAGAGCAACATCGATCAGGGTGCTGTAATTGGACAGGCTTTGCAGCGGAATTCCCGCTTCTTCGAACGCGTTAGTCGCACGGTCCAGTTCATAGCTGAAAATCGCCAGTACCGCAAGCGGTTCGCCTCCTGCTTCCTTCACAGCCTGCGCGGCTTTGAGCGAGCTTCCTCCGGTGGAGATCAAGTCCTCGATTACTATGACCTTTTGACCGGGGGAGATAATGCCTTCGATCTGGTTCTGTTTGCCATGTCCTTTAGCCTTATCACGGATATAGGCCATCGGTAGATTCAGCTTGTCCGCTACCCAGGCGGCATGAGGAATGCCGGCGGTTGCGGTTCCGGCGATAACCTCTGTGCCGGGATACTCGGCCGCGATCAATTCCGCGAACGCGTCGGCGATGTAGCTGCGGATTTCCGGGTACGAAAGGGTAAGCCGGTTATCGCAGTAAATCGGGGACTTGATGCCCGATGTCCACGTAAAAGGCTCCTGCGGGCGCAGGGCGACCGCTTGGATCTTCAATAAGTAAGCGGCAATTTGTTCACTTCTATTCAGCAATGGGCTCACGCGTGAATCATCTCCTCAATTATATGCTCAGCAGCCTGATGCGGGTCTGAAGCTGCCGTTATAGGCCGTCCTACGACCAGAAAGTGGCTTCCCTGCCGGATCGCCTGTCCCGGCGTCATGACGCGGCTCTGGTCGTCCAGCGAAGATCCGGACGGACGAATGCCGGGGGTCACGGTGCAGAATGCAGGGCCGCAGGCTGCCGATATGGCAGCGGCTTCCATAGGCGACGCCACGACGCCGTCAAGACCGGCGGCTGCGGCGAGCTTCGCGTACCGCACGACCGTATCCGGCACTTCGCCGGGAATGCCGATCTCGCCGTTCATGACGGCCTGACTGGTGCTGGTAAGCTGGGTCACCGCAATAACCAGCGGACGGGTTAGCGCAGGGTTATTGCGCAAGGCCGCATCGATGCCTTCCCTTGCGGCGGCCATCATGGCCGAACCGCCGGATGCATGTACGTTGAACATATCGACGCCAAGGGCGGTCACGCTCTCGGCTCCGCCTTTTACCGTGTTCGGGATATCATGCATCTTCACATCAAGAAATACGGAGTAGCCGAGGGATTTCAGCTCTTTGACAAAATCCGGACCGGCAGCGTAGAACAGCTGCATGCCGACCTTCATATAGCACGGAATGCCTTTCAGCTTATCGATCAGTTCCTTCGCCTGCCCGGCATCCGGGTAATCAAGCGGGATCATCAGACGATTGGCCATGCTCTCCCACTTCTTCATAACAACACTCCTTCGCTGGATATGTGAACAAGCTCTCGATCTTTCTGTCCGACGAAAAGGCCCAGGCACAGCGGAACGGTCTGCGAGATGACGCAAACCGTTCCTGATATTTCTTATGCCTTACGCACTTTTCTTATTGTCCCACAAAAGCGGGCATCGACTGCGAGGAGAAGTTGATCGTCTCCAGCATGCGCAGCAGCGCCGTTACGGTATCCAGCGACGTCATGCAGACGATGCCGTTCTCGACCGCTTCGCGGCGGATAAGGAAGCCGTCCCGCTCCGGCGTCTTGCCCTTCGTGAGTGTGTTGAACACGAAGTTCGCCTGGCCGCTGCGGATAATGTCGATAATGGTAGGCTCCCCTTCGCCGAGCTTGTTGACGTTCATGACGTTGAGGCCCGCATTTTCCAGCGCCGAAGCGGTGCCGCCCGTAGCAATGATCTTATAGCCCAGGCGGTGGAAGCCTTTCATCAGCTCGACCGCTTCCTCTTTATCCTTGTCGGCCACGGTTACGATAATCGAGCCGGTGGTTGGGATTTTCATGCCTGCACCGATCAGACCTTTATACAGAGCCTTGGCATACAATCTGTCGCGGCCCATGACTTCGCCGGTCGATTTCATTTCCGGACCCAGCGTCGGTTCTACTCTGCGCAGCTTGGCGAAGGAGAAGACCGGCACTTTGACGGAGACGAAGTCGCTCTCCGGCCACAGGCCTTCGCTGTACCCTTCGTCCTTCAGCTTGCCGCCGAGAATAACCTTCGTTGCCAGATGAGCCATCGGAATGCCTGTCACTTTGCTCAGGAACGGTACGGTACGCGACGAACGCGGATTCACTTCGATCACGTAAACCTCGCCCTTGTAGATGACAAACTGGATATTAACCAGTCCGACCGTCTTCAATTCTTTGGCGATCTTGATCGTGATCTCCGAGATTTTGCGTTTCAGGTCTTCCTTCAGATGCTGCGGAGGATATACCGCGATGGAGTCGCCGGAGTGGACGCCCGCGCGTTCCACGTGCTCCATAATGCCGGGAATAACTACCGTTTCGCCGTCGCAGATGGCGTCGACTTCAACCTCTTTGCCGAGCATGTAACGGTCGATCAGCACAGGGTGATCCGGGTTGACCTTAACCGCCTCTTTCATATAGGTCAGCAGTTCGTTATCGGAATAGACAATCTCCATCGCCCGTCCGCCAAGCACGTAGGAAGGACGCACCAGAACCGGATAGCCGAGCGACTGGGCCGTACCTACGGCTTCTTCCACCGTCGTTACGGTGCTGCCCTGCGGCTGCGCGATATCCAGACGCGACAGCAGTGCTTCGAACCGCTTGCGGTCTTCCGCCTCGTCAATGCTTGTGAGGCTTGTGCCAAGAATTTTCACGCCAGCTGCGCTGAGCGGCGCGGCCAGGTTGATCGCTGTCTGTCCGCCGAACTGTACGATGACGCCGATCGGTTTCTCCTGCTCGATGACATTCATTACATCCTCAAAGAACAGCGGTTCGAAATAGAGCCGGTCGGAGGTGTTGAAGTCGGTGGATACCGTCTCCGGGTTATTATTGATAATGACCGCTTCGTATCCGGCCTTCTGGATTGCCCAGACGGCATGCACCGTAGAGTAGTCAAACTCAATGCCCTGGCCGATACGGATCGGGCCGGAGCCAAGAACAACCACTTTTTGCTTATCGGATGGAAGCACTTCGTTCTCGGTTTCGTAAGTCGAGTAATAGTATGGCGTAGTCGCCTCGAATTCGGCCGCGCAGGTGTCAACCATCTTGTAGACGGGCTTAAGTCCCTGCTCCAGGCGCAACGTCCGCACCTCGGCTTCCTTCGTTTGTTTGCCTCCAGGCTGGCCTTCGGCCCGCAGTTCGGCAATGGCGCGGTCGGTAAAGCCAAGACGCTTCGCCTGGTACAGCGTTTCCGGCGTCAGGCTCTCTTCTTCGCGAATGCGGTCCTCGAAGCCGATCAAGCCTTCGATCTTATCGAGGAACCACCAGTCTACCTGGGTAATATCCTGAATCTCCTGAAGCTGATATCCGCGGCGGAATGCCTCGGCAATCAGGAAGATGCGCTCGTCGTCCGGCTTGGCCAGACGGGTCTTCAGCACTTCATCCTCAAGCAGTTCCGCTCCCGGCAGCTTGAACCGGTGAACCCCGATCTCCAGCGAACGGATCGCTTTGTGGATTGACTCCTCGAAGGTGCGGCCGATGGCCATGACTTCGCCGGTCGCCTTCATCTGCGTGCCGAGCTTGCGGTTCGCATGCGTGAACTTGTCAAACGGCCAGCGCGGGATTTTGCTGACGATATAATCCAGCGTAGGCTCGAAGCAGGCATAAGTCTGCCCCGTAACCGGGTTGACGATTTCATCGAGCGTGTAGCCGAGAGCGATTTTGGCCGCCATTTTGGCAATCGGATAGCCAGTAGCTTTCGAAGCCAGCGCCGACGAACGGCTGACACGCGGGTTAACCTCGATGACATAGTATTGATAGCTCTGAGGATCAAGCGCGAACTGCACGTTGCAGCCGCCTTCGATGTTCAGCGCGCGGATGATCTTCAGAGAGGCGCTGCGGAGCATTTGGTACTCACGGTCAGACAGCGTTTGGCTCGGAGCCACAACGATACTGTCGCCGGTATGCACGCCGACCGGGTCAAAGTTCTCCATGTTGCAGACCACGATGCAGTTGTCGTTCGCATCGCGCATAACTTCATATTCGACTTCCTTCATGCCGGCGATGCTCTTCTCGATCAGGCACTGGCCGATCGGGCTGTAGCGAATGCCGGATTTGACCGTCTCGCGAAGCTCTTCTTCATTCGCGCAAATCCCGCCGCCGGTGCCGCCCAGCGTGTAAGCCGGACGGACGATCAGCGGATAGCCGATCTCCTCGGCGAACGCCAGCGCTTCTTCCAGCGTCGTAACAATCGTGCTGTCAGGTACGGGCTGTTCAAGTTCCCGCATCAGGTCGCGGAACAGGTCGCGGTCTTCCGCTTTCTCGATGGAATGCAGCTGGGTGCCGAGCAGCTTGACGTTCTCCTGCTCCAGCACGCCGGCGCGCGCCAGCTCGACGGCCATGTTCAGGCCGGTCTGACCGCCAAGTGTTGGCAGCAGTCCGTCGGGACGCTCCTGGCGGATAATTCCGGTGACGAAGTCGAGCGTAATCGGTTCGATATATACTTTATCCGCCATGTTCGTATCGGTCATGATGGTGGCGGGGTTGCTGTTGATCAGAATAACCTCGACGCCTTCTTCTTTCAGCGCCTGGCAGGCCTGGGTTCCGGCGTAGTCGAATTCGGCCGCCTGGCCGATTACAATCGGTCCGGAGCCGATCACGAGTATCTTTTTGAGCTTATCGTTCTTAGGCATTCTATTAGTAGGCTCCTTTCACGGCTTCAAGCTGCTGTCTCGGGGTTGGCGCCGCGATCCGCGCGTTCGCCGCAAGCTGGGCTTGACGGGAAATAGCGGGAGTATTGCGCTTGTGCTCCGCGATCATATCCAGAAAACGGTCGAATAAATAGCTGCTGTCATGCGGTCCCGGAGCCGCTTCCGGATGGTACTGCACCGAGAAAGCGGGGTAGCGGGTGTGCTTCAGCCCTTCAATCGTCTTGTCGTTATTGTTGATATGCGTAACTTCAAGCTCCGTACCGTTTACGGACTCTTCGTTTACGGTGTAACCGTGATTCTGCGACGTAATGTAGCAGCGTCCGCTCTCCAGCTCTTTGACCGGATGGTTGCCGCCGCGGTGTCCGAATTTAAGCTTCTCGGTATCCGCGCCGCAGGCTAGCGCAAACAGCTGGTGTCCAAGACAGATGCCGAAGATCGGGTATTCGCCGAGCAGCTCGGAAATCGTCTTAACCGCGTATGGCACGTCTTTGGGGTCCCCGGGACCGTTGGACAGCTGGATGCCGTCCGGGTTGATGCGGCGGATTTCGTCAGCCGTAACGTTATGGGGAACGACGATGACATCGCAGCCGCGGTTGTTCAGTTCGCGCAGAATCCCCGTCTTGGCGCCGTAGTCCACGAGCACGATTTTTTCCTTGGTTCCGGGACTGCTGTATGCGCTGGCGGTTGAAGTGCGGGCTACCTGGTTGCGCAGCTCGGCGATCGATGTATCGTTCATCATTTCCATCAGCTCTTCCACCGGCTTGATCGAAGTGGTCAGGATAGCCTTCATCGTGCCGTAGTGGCGGATGATGCGCGTCAGCATCCGGGTATCGATGTCGCTGATGCCGGGAATGTCGTATTCTTTCAGCAGGTCGTCGACGCTGTATTCGGCGCGCCAGTTGCTCGGCACCGTCTCATGCCGGCGCACGACGAAGCCGTGCACGAAGGGGCGCACGGACTCAAAATCATCACGCGTAATCCCGTAATTCCCGATCAGCGGATAAGTCATCGTGACGATTTGCCCGCAGTACGAAGGATCGGACAGCACCTCCTGATATCCCGTAATCCCCGTATTAAAAACAACCTCGCCAGTCTTCTCGCCCTCTGCGCCGAATGCGGTGCCGGTAAACAGCGTTCCGTCCTGTAGCAGCAATCTAGCCTGCATTCCTTTCCACTCCCTCTTCATTCTGTAGTTTCAAACTGTATATTTCCTGTTTCGCCGGAGTGTCCCGCTTCGCTTGTTAAGCTTATTAGGCCTGCAGCCCGCTTCGTTCTTCCGGTTCGATTCTTATTCTTCACTCCATACAACCCGGCCGTCCGTAATGGTCATCACCGGCCAGCCTTTAAGCTTCCAGCCCGTAAACGGTGTATTCCGTCCCTTGCTGGCGAAGCTTTCCGGGTCAACTTCCTTCTCCGTCTCCAGATCGATGAGCGTCAGATCCGCCGGAGCTCCAGGTTCCAGCACACCGGTGTTCAGACCGAACACGCGGGCCGGATCGGCGGTCATTCTCTTGACCAGCAGGGAAAGATCCATCTTGCCGGCGGCGACAAACTTCGTATACATCAGCGGAAAAGCAGTCTCGAATCCGACAATGCCGAACGGTGCAGACTGCATCCCTTTGGCTTTCTCTTCCGCGCTGTGCGGCGCGTGGTCCGTCACGATGATATCGATGGTTCCGTCAAGCAAAGCTTCAATGCAGGCATCCACGTCGCGGCGCGAGCGCAGCGGCGGGTTCATTTTCCAGTTGGCGTCAAGGCCAGGGATGTCTTCTTCCGACAGCAGCAGATGATGAGGACAAACCTCGGCGGTCACACGGATGCCGATTTCCTTGGCCTGGCGAATCAGCCGCACCGACTGCTCCGTGCTGACATGGCACACATGGTAATGCACGCCTGTCGCTTCCGCGAGCAAAATATCCCGGCCGACATGAATCGCTTCCGACTCGTTCGGAATGCCCTTCAGCCCGTGCTTGCGGGCAAAGCTTCCTTCGGCCACCGGCGCTCCCACAACCAGTGAATTGTCCTCACAGTGTGCGATTACCGGCATATCCATCTTCGCGGCGATATTCATCGCATCCTTCATCATTTGAGCCGTCTGCACGCCTACGCCGTCATCCGTAAAGCCAATGGCTCCGGCTTCCTTCAATGCGGCAAAATCCGTAAGCTCCTGTCCCTGCTGACTCTTCGTGATCGCGGCGTAAGGCAGCACCTTGACCAGTCCCGCCGAGCGGGCCTTGTCCTCAACCAGCTTCACAACTTCCGGGCTGTCTGTCACCGGCTTGGTGTTCGGCATGCAGGCAATCGTTGTAAATCCGCCTTTGGCTGCCGAACGGCTGCCGGTCTCAATCGTCTCCTTATGTTCAAAGCCCGGTTCGCGCAAATGCACGTGCATATCGATAAGCCCCGGAGCAAGCAGCTTGCCGGCGGCATCGATAGTATCCGAACCTTCGGCGATCGTCTCGTTCCCATTCAGAATCGCGGAGATCACACCGTTCTCAATCTGGATATGCTTGCGTTCCAAGACACCTTCCGCATTCAAAACACTGGCATTTTTGATAATCACGTTCATGCTTCTCCTTTTGCCCGCGACAAGAGCATCCGGGCTCTATCGTTATTATATAATAAAAATTCATGTTTGTGTATATTTATTAACCCTATTCAACTCGTTTATCGAATCGCTCTCTCAATGACCGCCATCCGCACCGGAACTCCATTGGACATCTGCGGAAAAATCAGCGATTTGGCGCTCTCGACTACCGCGTCGTCAATTTCGACGTTCCGATTGACCGGCGCCGGATGCATAATGACCGTATGCGAATCCAGTTTAGCTGCTCTCTCCTCCGTCAGGCCGAACTGCCGCCGGTACTCTTCAGCCGATTGCAGCATTCCGGAAGCATGCCGCTCCAGCTGTACGCGCAGCATCATGACCACGTCCGCTTTCAGCGCTTCGTCTATCGTGACATAAGGCGCATGTTCCATCAGCTCGGGAGCTTTCATATTCTCCGGCGCGCAGAACTGCACCTTGGCTCCCATCTTCGTCAGTCCCCACAGATTGGAGCGGGCTACCCGGCTGTGCATAATATCTCCGATAATCGATACGGTCAGGCCTTTGATTTCGCCGAAGGTCTTGAGCATGGTGTACAAATCCAGCAGCGCCTGTGTCGGATGCTCGTTGTTGCCGTCGCCGGCGTTAATCAGCGGAATGGATACTTTTTCGGAAAGCTGGGCCAGCACGCCGCTCGGCTTCAGCCGGATGACTCCGGCATCGATGCCCATCGACTCCAGAGTGCGGACGGTATCGTAGATCGACTCGCCTTTCTCCACGCTGGAAGCCGCGGCTGTAAAGTTCAGCACCTGGGCTCCAAGACGCTTCTCCGCCATTTCAAACGAGAAGCGGGTGCGCGTGCTGTTCTCGAAGAACATGTTGGAAACAAACCGTGAGGCAAGCACCGAGCTTACCTTCTCCGTATGCTTGTCCCAATACGCCGCTCTGTCCAGTATGGCGGAAATTTCCGATGCGTCCAAACCTTTCAGCCCAAGAAGACTCCGTTCCTTTACTCTGGTAGCTGTCATCATTTTATTTTGCCTCCCAGTTCGATAGTATGTGCACTTCGTCCGTGCCGTCGACTTCCTTCAGCGCCACTTCAATCGATTCATGCCTCGAGGTCGGAACGTTCTTGCCTACATAGTCCGGGCGAATCGGCACTTCGCGGTGGCCTCTGTCGGCCAGAACCGCCAGTTGGATCATCCGCGGCCGTCCGCAGTCCATCAGCGCGTCCATCGCCGCCCGAATCGTCCGCCCGGTGTAGAGAACATCGTCGAACAGGATAATCTTTTTGTCCCGGGTGCCTGAAACGCTGGCTGGAAGGATCAACGTCCCTTTTCCGTTACAATCTCCGTCGTTCGCATTCTTATTCTTCCCCGGCTCTAAATCATCGCGGTAAGAAGTCACATCAAGCTCGCCGCAAGGAACATCCGCGCCCTCAATCTCTTTGATTCGCTCCGCAATCCGCCGCGCCAGATATACGCCCCGGGTGCGGATACCGATCAGCATGCAATCTTCGATGCCTTTGTTCTTCTCCAGAATCTCATGCGCTATGCGCGACAGCGCCCGGCGGATCGCCGTCTCATCCATAATGACATTCTTCTCGATAATCATGCCAGGTTACCCTCCAGGTAATGCGCCGTATCCCCATATCTATGGTGAAAATCAAAAACTCCTTGCCTAAAGCAGGCAAGGAGTGAAATCCGCAGATTGAAGAAGATTGGCGGGCGCGCAGCAAAAGATCCCCGTACAGACAGACGGATACCTTCCGAAAAAGCCGCGAACCTCGATTCACGTTACCTTGCCAGCCTCACGGGACTGATTTAAAGGCGCTATTCATTTATCATTAGAATTATGACAGAATGGACAGCCAGTGTCAACTCCGGACAACTTCAAAATTCTTAGAGGGTTTTCTCGTAAAAAAACAGCCCCCGAACCCTAAACCGGCACGGAGGCTGCTGCATTCAAAAGCATTGATTAAAATTCAAATTCCACGTCGCTGAGACGGCGTTTGATTTCGGAAATTACGCGCAGTTCTTCTTCTTCGCCCTTGGCGATAAAGGTGACGGAGAAGCGTACGAACGCGCCGGCATCGTCCCAAGGCACCGTGGAAATCAGCTTCTCGCGGATCAGGTACTGGGAGAAATCCTCGCCCGACTCGAAGCGGCGTCCGCCTTTGACTCCTTTTGGCGCCTCTACATACAAGAAGAAAGAACCTTTCGGTTTCTTTGCTGTAAAGCCCAGGCTGTTCAGCGCATCAACCAGCAGATTGTGGCGGCGGGAATATTTGGCCGCGATGGCTTCCGTGATTTCCGGATGGGCCAGGCCGTAGGCTGCCGCTTTCTGGATAGCGATAAACTGGCCGGAATCGTTGTTGTCCTTCACGTCGCCGAAAGCTTTGACGATCAGCGGGTTGCCGGCTACAAAACCGATTCTCCAGCCGGTCATATTGTACGATTTGGAAAGGGAATGCAGTTCAACACCGACATCCTTCGCACCCGGAACGGACAGGAAGCTGAGCGGCTTCAGGCCGTCATACGTCAGTGCGGCATAAGGGGCGTCGTGAATGACGACGACATTGTATTTCTTGGCCCAGGCCACCACTTCGGCAAAAAACTCAGGAGTCGCGCTCGCGCCCGTCGGATTGTTCGGATAGTTCAGGTAGAGCAGCTTCGCCTTGGTTGCGATGTCGTCCGGAATGGAGCTCAGGTCAGGGAGAAAGTTATTCTCCTTCTTAAGCTCGACATTATAGACTTGGCCGCCCAAATATTTCGTATGCGTGCCAAGCACCGGATAGCCCGGAATGGTCATGATCGTAATATCGCCCGGATTGATAAAAGCGGAAGGCAGCATGGCCAGCGCCGGTTTCGAGCCGATGGAATGCAGCACTTCGGTAACAGGATCAATGCCGTCGACATTAAATACGTCTTTCAGGTATTTGGCTGCCGCTTCCTTGAAATCGGCAATGCCGTTATCGGAGTATCCGCGGTTCTCTTCCTTGGCTGCTTCTTCGGCCAATTTGGCAACGATGCCCGCATCCGCCATTTCGTCCGGCTCGCCGACGCCCATATCGATCAGTTCGATATCGGGAAAATCTTTTTTGGCCGAAGCCTTGGCGCGTTTAATCTTCTCAAATTTATAGATGTTGGTATCCTTGCCGTAGTTCGCTCCACCGATGCGGTCCGCGAAATTGTTCTGGATAAACGTATCCTGATATTGTTCGATACTCATAAAAGTGTTCTCACTCCTGGCTTGTGAAATGTAAGACGGATGAATAAGCACCCAGCTTATTCATTTCCATACTGTTAAATATGACGTAAGAGCCGCTTCAAGACAATGGACAAATCTGCAGTTCATTTGTACTTATCTGCTCCGCAAACGGGCCAGCAGTTCTTCCATATCTCCAGGCAGCGGAGCTGAGAACTCCAGATATTCTCCGGTGGAGGGATGAACAAATCCCAGTACGGCCGCGTGCAGAGCCTGTCCGCCCTCCATGAAGATGCCTTTGCTCCGGCCATATACGGGATCGCCGACGAGCGGATGACCGATAAATTTCATGTGCACCCGGATTTGGTGGGTGCGTCCGGTCTCCAGCTGCAGCTGCAGCAATGTACAATCGCCAAACCGCTCCAGCACGGTAAAATGGGTAACAGCGGTTTTGCTGTTCTTCTCGGTTACCGTATACAGCTTGCGGTCATGCGGGTCTCTGCCGATCGGAGCATCGACCGTTCCTTGGTCATGGGCCACATTGCCCTGAACAACCGCCAAATAGCGCCGGGTCACACTGTGCTCCTTGAGCTGAGCTGCGAGCGAATTGTGGCTGGAGTCGTTCTTGGCGGCCATAATCAGGCCGGAGGTGTCCTTGTCGATCCGGTGCACGATGCCGGGACGGATCTCGCCGTTAATTCCCGACAGGTCCTTGCAGTGATACATCAAGGCGTTGACCAGCGTGCCCGAGGGATGTCCCGCCGCCGGATGCACGACCATGCCCCGCGGCTTGTTGACGACAATAACGTCCGAATCCTCATAGGCGACGTCCAGTGGAATATTTTCCGGGGTCAGCTCCGCGGCTGCGGGCTCAGGAACCGCCACGGAGATCAAATCTTCCGAGAACAGCTTGTAGTTCGCTTTTACCGTCCGACCGTTTACCGTTACATGTCCGGCTTCGATCCACTGCTGCACCTGGGAGCGGGAAATGTCCTCCTCCCAAGCCTCGGTAATATATTTGTCGATTCGTTCACGGGCGTATTCCTCCTGAACGTTCCAGACAACGACGCCATTTTCCGGGCTCTCGCCTTCCGTCTGTTCATTAAGAGCGTCCTTATCCAATACTATTCATTCCCTTCCTTTGCCTCGCTTGTTTCCTTCACTTCTAATACTTCCGTTTTGCCGCCCCTCATATCCAGGAGGGAATCCAGAATGATGAGCGCAACGCCGACAACAATGCAGGAATCCGCCACGTTAAAGATCGGAAACGTATAGCTGCCGAAATTAAACTGCAGAAAATCGACAACCTCGCCTGTCAAGAGCCGGTCGAGGAAGTTGCCCACCGCGCCGCCAAGCACAAGCGCCAGCGCCAAAGGCAGCAAGCGGCGTGTCTTTCTGACCTTATTCAGGTACCAGACAATTCCGACCACGACAACGACCGTCACGAGTATGAGGAACCAGCGCTGATTTTGCAGAATGCTGAAAGCGGCGCCGCGGTTGCGGTGCGATGTGATGAGAAAAAAGTTGCCGATTACCGGGATTTGTTCATCGAGCTGCAGACGCGAGGAAATCAAATATTTCGTTCCCTGGTCAATCAAAAACATAATGAGCGCGATCAGATAGTACACCACTTCAGCTTGTCACTCCGTTCTTATTTTTCCCGCCCGAAAGCGATCCAAAACATGTATAAAGACTTGTACATTGTAGCACACGCTTCAAGAACCCGTCCATTGACCCCTTCCTTTCGCGGTCTCATCCGGAGCACAATTTGCCAGCGGTAAAAAGCCGGCCAACAGGCCAACCTAGTAAGGAAAAAGGCACAAGGAAAGGAGCCGAGACTTATGAATCACCTGACCTCGGAACAGCTTGCCAGCCTGCGCGGCCTTCTTGTCCGGCAGCGGGACGATATCCGACACAGGCTTAAGGAAAACGAAGATCATGGTCTGGAGGATTCCATGCGGGATATGTCGGGCGAGCTCTCGGAAATCGACAATCATCCCGGCGACGTCGCCACCGACCTGTACCACCGTTCCATGGATATCTCGCTTCAAGAGCGGGAAGAGCTGGAACTAACGGACATTGAGGACGCGCTTCGAGCGATGGATAACGGCACATACGGTATTTGCGCAGCGAGCGGCCAACCGATTCCGTATGAACGCCTGGCCGCCCTTCCCGCCACACGCTACAGCAAGGAGAACAGTCCCCGTCAGGAAAAACCGCATACACGGCCCGTCGAAGAAGAGTTTCTGACCCCTCCCTTCGGACGGAGCAGCCTCGATGACAAGGAGTATAACGGTTTTGACGGCGAGGACGCCTGGCAGATCGTCGAAAGCTTCGGCACCTCCAATACGCCGGCCATGGCGGAGGGAAATAATATCGATTCCTACAATGATATGGAGATCGAAGCCGACGATCCGGACGGGTGGGTCGAGCCTTGGGAAAATTTCGTCGCCACGGATATGACCGGCAGCCACATCACCATTATGCGCGGCCACCAGTACCAGCAGTATATCGACAGCGGAGAAGGCGACTATTTGCTTGATCCTCACGCCAAAAGAGAGAAGGAGTAGCCACAGGGGCTGCTCCTTTTCTTTGCATCTAATACGTGTTGAGTTCAAGCTGATGCTGGACGATGCGGACGATATCGGCGATGTAATCCCCTATTATCGGCAGATTAAGAGCCCCCAGCACCTGAAGCACATAAATAATCGTCGCCGCAAAAAAGGTAAACCCGATTGCGATTCCGACGCCGCGCGCGGTTCCCGCTAGCACATTCAGCCATATGAGCCGCCATGGGGAATAGAGCAGCTCCGTATATTCGGAGATCCGGGACTTTTCCATCCGCTGCGCCCATTCGGAAGCCAGCCGGTATACCCTGTTTATCTTTTCCTTGTCGGAAGGTTCAGGCGGCTCTCCTCCCCGCTCCTGCAGTTTCCAAGATTTTAGGCTTTCCTTCCGATTCGTTCCGCTTTCCTGGTCCTCCTTCATTCAGCGGCTCCCTCCGTCCTTTTGCGCCGCAACGTAAGACGAGCCCGGACAGGAGAGACTGTTGGTCTTCTCTTGCGCTCGGGACTCGTCTTCTTTTTGCGCCGAAATATTCAAGCAGGAATATTCCTCGCATAAACGCCTGCGTTTATACTTCTGACGCTAGTATATGCTTTTTACGGATGGGACATGCGCCGCTTCTGGGCGTGATGGAACTTTTTATCCAATAACGATGCCGATCGTTTTGCCGCCGATGTCCACCGTTTCAGGCGCTTTATTGCCGCCAAAATCGATCGTCGTGACAAGCACATTGTCCCGGAGGACATTTTCGAATGCCGTAACCGCCGCTTTCAGCTCGTCATCGACATTCAGAGTCAGCGCGACGCGCTTGTCAATCGGCAGGTCAAGGCGTTTGCGGTAATCCTGAACCGCCCGCACGATTTCACGCACCCAGCCCTCTTGTTCAAGCTCTGGAGTGATTTCCGTATTCAGGGCAACCGTAATTCCGTAACCGGACGCGGACGCAAAGCCCGGCTTGGCCTGCTTGTCGATCAGCAGCTCTTCCGCGGTGATTTGCAGCTCTTCGCCTTCCGGAGAGATAACGGCCACCGCTCCGCTTTGAACCGCTTCGCGTGTAGCGTCGCTGTCCATCGATTTCAGGAACCCTTGGATAAAGCCGACGTTTTTGCCGTATTTTTTGCCCGCGACCTTGAGATTCAGCTTCAATGTAAAATCGACAAAGCCGCTGTCGCTCGTCTCCAGCACTATGGACTTGACGTTGATCTCGTCCTTGATGATTTCCTCGTAATCCGCGACATTAAAGCTTTGGCTGATGGAAACGATCAGCTCGGAAAGCGGCTGACGCGTCTTGATTCCGGTCTCATTGCGGACGTTGCGCGCCAGTTCGACGATGTTACGGGCGCTTTCCATGTCCTGCTCAAGCACGGTGTCGATCAAGCTCTCGTCTGCTGCCGGATAATCCGCCAAATGCACACTTTCTCCGCCGCCCAGGTTGATGAAAATATCCTCGGCCAGCATCGGCATAAACGGAGCGACGATCTTCGCCGTCGTCAGCAGCACATGCGTCAGCGTACGGTAAGCGTCCAGCTTCTCTTCACCCAGTCCACTGCCCCAGAAACGGTCGCGGGAACGGCGGATGTACCAGTTGCTAAGCTCGTCGATAAAGTTCTCGATCGCTTTGGACGAGTTGACGAAGTCGTTGACCGCAAGCCCTTTATCCACTACAAGGATCAGACTGTTCAAACGGGACAAAATCCAGCGGTCCAGCTTGTGCCCGGACAGCTTGAACGGATGCTCCGCCGGATCATAGCCGTCAATGCCCGCATACAGCGTCAGGAAAGCGTGGGTATTAACCAGCGTATCGACGACCTTCGACTTGCTCTCGCCAACAATCCCACGGGAGAAACGCTTATTGTTCCACGGCGCGCTGTCGGCCAGGATCGCCCAGCGGAACGCGTCGGTGCCGTATTCGTTCATGATATCCCAAGGGTTGATGACATTGCCTTTGGATTTGGACATCTTCTGGCCGTTTTCGTCGAGGATGTGGCCTGTAGCGATAACCGCCTTGTAAGGGGCTTTGCCCTTGAACAGCGTTGATACCGCAAGCAAGCTGTAGAACCATCCGCGTGTCTGGTCGATGCCTTCGCAGATCATGTCCGCCGGATATTGATCATCCAGCTTATCCGCGTTCTCGAACGGATAATGGCTCTGGGCAAAAGGCATCGAGCCGCTGTCGAACCAAACGTCGATCACTTCGGAGGTGCGCACCATCTCGGCGCCTTCCTTGAACGGGCTGCGCAGGCGGATGTTATCCACATACGGCTTATGCAGCTCGATGTCTTTCGGCACATCGCCGATCGCCATTTCTCTCAGTTCGGCGATGCTGTGCGGCGCGAACTCCTTGCCCGTCTCCTGGCAGACCCATACGTTCAGCGGAGTGCCCCAGTAGCGGTTGCGGCTGATGTTCCAGTCCACCAGCTCGTCGAGGAACTTGCCGAACCGGCCTTCGCGGACATGACCCGGATACCAGTCGACGCCATTATTATTGGCGATCAGTTGATCCTTGATGGCCGTTGTGTTGATGAACCAGCTGTCCGTTGCGTAGTATAGCAGCGGTGTATCGCAGCGCCAGCAGAACGGATAGCTGTGCTCGTATTTCTCCTTGCCGTACAGCAGGCCCTTCTCCGACAGTACCTTGACGATATCAAGGTCGCAGTCTTTTACAAAGCGTCCGGCAAAATCGGTTACCGTATCGGTATATTTACCCGACGTATCCACCACGTTCACGAAGCTGATGCCGTTCTCGCGGCAGGTTTTGTAGTCGTCCTCGCCATGAGCCGGAGCCATATGCACGATCCCCGTACCGCTGGCGTCCGTAACGAAGGAAGCGCCGACGATGACATTGCTTCTCTCCGCCTGAATGTAGCTGAACGGAGGCTGGTACGTCTTACCGACCAGATCAGAGCCTTTCAGCTCGGACAGCACCGTATGCTCGCCCTTGGCCACTTCTTCCACCAGGTTCTTGGCCATGATGTAGACGCCGTCCTCCTGCTGCACCCGCACATAATCCATGTCCGGATTGACCGCAAGGGCCATATGCGCCGGAAGCGTCCAAGGCGTCGTCGTCCAGGCCAGCACATATTCGCCGCTGTCGTCCAGCTTGAATTTGGCCGTAGCGCTGAGATCTTTGACCGTCTTGTACCCTTGAGCCACTTCATGCGAGCTGAGTGTTGTCTGGCAGCTCGGACAGTAAGGGCTTACGCGGTGTCCGCGGTACAGCAGCCCTTTCTCATGAACCGTTGCGAGAATGTTCCACACGCTCTCGATGTATGTGTTGTTCAGCGTGACGTATGGGTTGTCAAGATCGGTCCAGTACCCGATTGCTTCCGTAAATTCGCGCCACTGCTTCTCGTAGCCGAAGACGCTGTCTTTACACTTTTTGATGAACTTCTCTACGCCGTAGGCTTCGATTTCCTGCTTGCCCGAGATGCCGAGCTGCTTCTCCACGCCAAGCTCGACCGGCAGGCCGTGGGTATCCCATCCGGCCTTGCGCACAACGCGGTAGCCCTTCATCGTCTGATAACGGCCGATGAAGTCCTTGATAACGCGGCCGAGCACATGCCCGATATGCGGCGCGCCGTTAGCGGTCGGCGGTCCTTCGTAGAATACATAGTTCGGCTTGCCTTCGCGATACTCGATCGATTTGCGGAACGTATTCTCCTCGTTCCACTTCTTTAAGATGCGGACGTCTCTGTCCCGCGCTTTTTCTTTGATGTCTACTTTATGCATTATGGTCAACTCCTTATGGTGGTTCTAATCTTTAAAACCGTTTTCGATCCCCCTAAATCCCCCTTAGCCAAAGCTTATGCTTCCGAAGAGAGTTTCCTAAAGGAAACTTTTAGGACCCCGAGGGCCCGCCCTCTGGACACCCGGAAATTTGCCTGGGTCCAGGGCAGCGGCGGGTTTAAGGTTAAATTTGCGGTAGGCCCGCTTGCCGCAAGCGGCCGCTCTACGTTGGCGCCCTCCAAAAACAAATAAACGCCCCGCCCCCAAAGGGGCGAGGCGACGCTCGCGATACCACCCTAATTCCACGCAAACCCCAACCGTATAAACGGCCGAAGATCATACGCGATCTCAGCTCCCGCGCAAAGACGCGGGTCCGGTGTAACGTCCGGGAGACGGCTCGCCCTACGCACGACACAAAGTTCGTTTCAGGTTCGCTTCTTGGGGAGGATATTCCGGCATGGTTTGAACATCGGCTTTCAGCAGTCGCCGACTCTCTGGGGATCGTTGCCATGACGTACTGGTCCCGTCATCGAATACTTATGGAAAGTTGCAGATATGTTCTATTTATAGCCTCTTTATCAATAAAAGTCAACAGGCCAAGGCAATAGCCTTAAAATACTTCTTCGCGGACCTCGCGGCTCTCCAGCGCGTCCCAATCGTCCTGGGACAACAGCTCGAGCTGAGCTTCAACCAGCGTCCGGAAACGTGTACGGTAAATGGAGGCCTGCTTGCGGAGCTCTTCGGTTTCGATGGCGACTTTGCGGGATTTGGAAAGCGCCTCGTTGATAATGCGGTCGGCGTTCTTCTCCGCTTCCTTGATGATGAGCTGCGATTCTTTCTTGGCGTTGTTCTTCACTTCGTCGGCAGCTTCCTGGGCAACAATGATGGTCTTCGACAAAGTCTCTTCGATGTTTGTAAAATGGTCCAGACGCTCCTGCAGGGCCAGAAGCTGATTGTGCAGCTCCTTGTTCTCTCGGATGACGCTCTCGTAATCCTTGATGACCTGATCCAGAAATTCATTGACCTCGTCTTCATCATAACCTCGGAGCCTCCGGGAAAACTCCTTGTTATGTATATCGAGCGGCGTTAATGGCATGCTGTGCACCTCCTAGAAATTTCGGGCCTCTTCCGCCCAGCCGTCACTTCATCTTTTCGGACGAAGAAGGAAATCTGAACAATAAGCTAGCTTTAGGACAGGCAAGCGGCCCATTTTTTCCGTGACTGTCTGAGATTTCGCCTCTTCTAAAACTATCGGCGCCCAGCTCCACAAATGTTAGCTGCCCTATAGAGTTAATCAATTTCGACAAGCGGACTGAAATTCCTGCAAGAAATTTATACAAATTTGCCGACCCGAATCCGGTATCGGGCTTTTTTTGTCAGTCCGCCGACCTCCAGCACTTTAAAACGCCCAAAGCCCTGAACGGAGACGACATCGCCTTCGTTCAGATGGCAGGAAGGGTCTTCCTCCACCTTCCAGTTAACCCGGACGCGTCCGGCCTTGATGGGAACGAGAATTTTTGCCCGGCTAAGCCGGCACACATCCGCCGCGATGCCGTCCAGCCTCAGGGAAGACACAGTAAGCTCCATCGTATCCAGCTTGACCTCGGCACGCCGCAGCTCCGATACCGGCAGTATCTCCACGCTGACGGGAGCACGGCCGACGCTGCTCATGTGGAGGGCCAAATAATCGGCGATATCCGACGTCACGACGGCATGGCAGCCGTCCTCCAGAACGTGGATATCGCCGATTTTGCTTCGCTTAATCCCCAGACCGAGCAGGGAACCCATATAATCCCCGTGCTCCAGCTCCGGAAGTTTCTGCTCCGCCGGTGTTATATTCAGCACCTTCAGTGACATATCTTCATCTTCCAAATCACGATAATCGGGAGCAATCAGCGCTCTCCGCCGCTCCGCCTCTTCATGCCCGCCCCCCCATTTGAGTTTCACATCCGGTTGACGGTTCACCAAAGATTGCAGAATATACCCCTGCCGCGGATCGAGGAAATCCGTCAGCTTCAGTTCATGATAACGGGCCGCATTCTCCACCCATTCATAGGCCCGGTCCACAAACGGCCGCTCATCTGGCTGAAAATGACCGTAAATTTCGTTCTTCATATTTTATCCTACCAGATAAAACAGTACGGACCGCAATCCGTTCGCTGCAAGCTCAAGCACGAGCAGCGCTACGATCGGCGAAAAATCGATCGTTCCGAACAGGGGAGGAATAATCTTGCGGAACGGCGTCAAATAAGGCTCCACCAGCTTTCCAAGCAACTCTCCGATGAAGTTGTCACGGACATTAGGCAGCCAGGACATCAGAACGTAGAAAATGATCATGTAGAAGTAAATATTGAAAAGGATATTAATTATCGAATCGATTTGGGACAAAGCCCGTTCACCTCATTCTGTTATAGTCTTGATCGTCGGCGAGAATTTCCGAAATGGTGCCTTGAATTTCAACGGTATCGGGCGTGCAGAGAAAGATATTCCCGCCAATTTTGGAGATGCCTCCTCCCAAGGCGTACACCGTCCCGCTCAAAAAATCGATAATCCGCATCGCCTGGTCGTTGCGGACCCGCTGCAGATTGACGACGACGGTGCGGTGCGAGCGGAGATGGTCGGCGATTTCCTGAGCTTCGTCGTACGACCGGGGTTCGTACAGCACGACCTTGACATTCTTTTGAGAATGGATGCTGACGACATTTCCGACCCGCTGGTTTTTGCGCGTTTCTACAGGACCCGGAGCATAATCTTCCTCATCATGCTGACCCAGCGGTTCTTGTTCAACGATCTCCTCTTGTTCCTGTAATCCCAAAAAGCTCATAAAGCGGTTCATGACACCCATTATGATTCCTCCTCATGGCCTACCAGTACCGTCCCCAGGCGAACCCAGGTGGCTCCTTCTTCAATCGCCACTTCAAAATCATTCGACATGCCCATCGACAGTTCTGTCATCGGCTCCGCCGTCAGCCCCATGCCATTAAGCTTGTCCCGCAGTTCGCGAAGGCCGCGAAACACCGGACGGGTAAGCTCCGGATCTTCCTCATGCGGCGCCATTGTCATCAGTCCGATGATCTTGAGCCGGTCAAATTTCGAAATCTCCTGCAAAAAACCCGGAACGGCATCCGGATTCAGACCGAACTTTGTTTCTTCCCCGGAGATATTCACCTGAAGCAATACATTGACGTCCAGCCCGGCCGCTTCCGCCTTCCGCTGAAGTTCCCGGGCCAGCGACAGACGGTCCAGTGAATGGATATATTGAAATTTGCCGATGATATCCTTCACCTTATTGGTCTGTAAATGCCCGATAAAATGCCATATTCCTTGACTCCCAAGCGCTTCCCACTTGCTCTCCGCATTCTGCCAGCGGTTCTCGCCGATATCTCTAAGACCGGAAGCCAGCACGGCAGCTGTCGTCTCCGGCGACACATATTTGGTCACCGCGATAATCTTGACGTCCCGGGTGTCCCTTCCGCCTTTGACGCACGCGCGTTCAATGCGCCGGCTGACTTCGGCTATTCGTTCCTGCAATGTCGAAGACAACTGTCAACTCTCCTTTTTTACTCAAGACAGACTTAATAAGTTTCCGAAAGTTCCCCGCATTGTTCCTGAGTAAACCTCGAAGTCTAGGCCCCACCTTATGGGGATGTTATTCCGATCCAGCTCGCCATTCTTCCCGTAACCCCATTTTCCTTGCGGTAAGAGAAGAACAAATCATGACTGCAGCTTGTACACCAAGTTGTACATTCGATATGAGTCGGCAATATTCCTGCTTTTATCATAATGCGTCGGTTCAATTCTTTCAAGTTGAGCATCATTTTGCTAATATGCGCTGTCGAAGGGCTGTACAGGCTCTCCGCTGATTCCTGTTCCCTGACCAGACTGTCCTCCAGGCTGCGGACACGGTCCATCACGAAATCGTCCACCTCGTAACAGCAGGCGCCGATGCTTGGCCCGATGGCTCCCCGGATATTTTCCTTGCGGCTTCCGTAAACGTCTTCCATCCGCCTTACCATAGCCAAAGCGATTTCGGCCACTGTTCCTTTCCAGCCTGCATGGGCCAGACCAACGGCTCCCGCCACCGGATCATGGAAGAAGAGCGGCACGCAATCCGCGTAAAAAGAAACGAGCAGCACGCCGGGCACATCGGTCAGAAGTCCGTCCGTATCTACAAAAGCCGAAGAGCGGTCAAGACTGCCCCGCCCCTTGTCATCAGCCGTTACAACAGCGATTTCCGCGCCGTGCACCTGCTCCCCGCATGTCCAGTCTTCGAGCGCAAAGCCGAGGCTTTCGGCGACCATTTTGCGGTTCTTGATGACATCCTCCGGAATATCGCCTACATGAAAAGCGCAGTTCAGGCTTTCGTAAGGCGCGCGTCCGGCGCCCCCGGTCCGCCCGGTAAATCCGGCAGTTATTTTCGAATACGGGCCAGTCCACGGCTTTAGGCTGAATAATGCCGGACTGCCGCTTTTTTGAACAAACGGTTCCATTCTCTCACCCCTCCTTTAAGTGTACCACATGACAGACCTATGAAGTGGAGCACTGGCCTTTGATGCGGTTTCCCAAGGTGTCCGGCTTGGACTTGCTTGCACATTTCCTTCTTCGCAAAAAAGACAGCGCAGCGTTCAGTACGTGCGCCGTTCATTCCTTTCTTCCCGCTGAAGCACCAGGATTTCACGCTCTTCCGCCTCCAGCGAAGGACGGGGCTCCTCCATTTTGACGAGTACGACATCCGAACCGATCTTCACAATATTCCGCCAAGGAATGACGAGGTCGGCTCCGCCGCCGAACAATCCCAGAAACCGCGTATATCCCGGAACGATAATGGCATCGATAACCCCGCGCCGCAAATCCAGCTCCAGGTCGCTGATCTGCCCGAGACGCCTCCCGTCTACAATATTGATGACATCCTTGGCCTGGAAATCGGAAATCTTCATTTTTTTGCCCGAAGCCAGTGTTTCCTGATTCATTTCCGCCACCTCTGTAAGTTAAACGTACACCTAAGTATATGTGCCGGAAGCTTGGTCAAATGCCTCTAATTACAGCTTTTTAAGAAGAAACGGCTGCGCCGTCCTCTGGAAGAGGAAGGCATCCGTTTCTCGTAATAATATCAGGTTAAGGATAAGCGCGAAGCTTATACTTTCTGATATTTCAAAAAAAACAACCCCACCTTGAGGCCGGGCCCTCGAGTGGGATTGGTTGTCCTATTTTCTTCTAAGTTATGACTTCACATGCTTTTGCATCTGCTGAATAGCCGATTTCTCAAGCCGGGATACCTGCGCCTGGGAAATGCCGATCTCATCGGCGACTTCCATTTGCGTCTTGCCCTCGAAAAACCGCATCGACAGGATGCGTTTTTCCCGCTGCCCCAGCCTCTGCATCGCCTCCCGCAGCGCAATTTCCTCAATCCAGGAGACGTCTTTATTTTTGTCGTCGCTGATCTGGTCCATGACGTAAATCGGATCGCCCCCGTCGTGGTAGATCGGCTCGAATAAGGAAACGGGGTCCTGAATGGCATCGAGCGCGAACACGACGTCCTCTTTCGGAACACCCAGCGCCTGGGATATTTCATAAATCGTGGGCTCCCGCGAGTTCTTGTTGGTCAGACTGTCTCTCACCTGCAGCGCCTTGTAGGCGATGTCCCTGAGCGAGCGGGAGACGCGTATTGGATTGTTGTCCCGTAAGTAGCGGCGGATTTCGCCGATAATCATCGGCACCGCATAGGTGGAAAATTTTACATTCTGCGACAGGTCGAAGTTATCAATGGCTTTCATCAGCCCGATGCAGCCCACCTGAAACAAGTCATCAACGAATTCTCCGCGGTTATTGAACCGCTGGATTACGCTCAGCACCAGTCTCAGATTGCCGTTGACCAATTTCTCTCTGGCGGATTTTTCGCCCTTCTGCTGCAGCGAAGTGAACAGCTCCCGCATCTCCACGTTCGTCAGAACGGGCAGCTTGGCGGTATCCACACCGCATATCTCGACTTTATTTCGGGTCATGATGATTAACCTCCCAAGGAGAAACATTACTGTACATTATCTCCCCGGTCGGCCATTTTATTCCTTGGTCATTCGTCCGCTTGGCCGCCCTTTAAAAAGGACTAAACCATCTTGTTGAACTCCTTGCGCAGCCGTTTGATTATTCTTTTTTCCAGGCGGGAAATATAGGATTGGGAGATGCCGAGCAGATCGGCGACGTCTTTCTGCGTCTTCTCCTCGCCTCCGCGCAGTCCGAACCGAAGCTCCATAATGAGCCGCTCCCGCTCGCTCAGCTTTTCCAGCGCCTTTTGCAGCAGCTTGCGGTCCACCTGCTCCTCTATATTGCGGTAAATGGTGTCATTCTCCGTCCCGAGCACGTCCGACAGCAGCAACTCATTGCCGTCCCAATCGATATTAAGCGGCTCATCGAAGGATACCTCGCTGCGCGTTTTGCTGTTGCGGCGCAGGTACATGAGGATTTCGTTCTCAATACAGCGCGACGCGTACGTGGCCAGCTTGATTTTTTTCTCGGGGTCGAACGTGTTGACCGCCTTGATCAGACCGATTGCGCCGATAGACACCAGGTCCTCGATATTGATGCCGGTATTTTCGAATTTGCGGGCTATGTACACGACAAGGCGCAGATTGCGCTCGATCAGCACTGCGCGTACGGCCGCATCGCCCGAGGGGAGCCGCTGGAGCAGATAATCCTCCTCCTCCCGCGTCAGCGGCGGGGGAAGCGCCTCGCTGCCTCCGATATAATAGATTTCCTGGCTTTTCAAACCCAGCAGAAACAGCACCCGGTAATACTGGAGCTGCAGCGTCAGTTTCCATTTGATCATCGTTGTTCCTCCTTCCAGAAGTAAGCACTGAAAGCTGCCGCATCCGCTTCTCCCATCCGAATGCCAGGGCCTGCATTTCCGGACAGAACGCGTCAGGCAACTCCTCCCGGATGAACGGCAGGCTCTCCCTGCGCCAAGTCGGGATGAATAATCGCCCGGTAAGCCCCATCCCCGGACAGCGTGCCGCCGTCTAGGCCAATTAATACTTTCCTGTGCTCGGTTGTCTCTTCGCCAAGCGTTACGGCAACATGATCGGGCTTCAGCGCGAGCATAAAGGACGCTCCCCTGTTCACTCCGCGGTAGGGTACGAGTCTTAGCCGGTCCTGCCATATAAAGGACTGCCCGTCCGTTTCCAAAAGCAGCTGATCCGCCCCTTCCTGCGATAAGCGCCCTTTCCAGCCCTCCGGCAAATAGTCCTCCCACAGCGAAGCTTCCATCACCATAACGGGGGTTTTGGTCAGAGGGTCGTACAGTCGGTTGCCCGTATCGAGCAATCCGGAGCAGGTGACCGTCACGCCTTCAATTTCCACTTGTACGGTGCCGATATAAGCTTCCAGTTTCTCTCTTCGCAAGCGGGAAGAATGAACGGCTTTGTAACAGCCCAGCACGGGCAGCAGTATGAACAGCACGAACCAAAATCCGATTTTTAACCGGTAAGCATAACCTCCAGCCGCCGTATACAGAATTCCGTTCCAGATATCCCCGGAGCTCTGAAGCAGGTAATGAATGCCCAGAATGCCGCCCGCCGCAGCAAAATTAATGATATAGAAGGCCCCTATGCTCCGGAAAAAAACCTGCAGACTGGAAAAACCGAAAGCGACCCAAATCATAATGACCGACAAGCCGAACTTGATCAGAAAGGTATACATAAACGAAAGCTCCGGCACAAACATCATGACGACATACGTTGCGCCAACCAGGGCGGAAAGCCAAAGCCTCCACCACTTGGTCCTGACCTTGATCATCCATCCGGTAAGCCACAGCAGCACCGCGTCGATCAGCAAGTTGGCGGCAAAGATCAAGTCGATATAAACTACCATAGATTCACCTGCCTAAGGCCGATATTGGTAGCCACTAGATGCTTGGCTTCAGGTCTTTTTGCTGCGATAGGAATAGTATAGAAAGTCTGAAGTCCAAAGTCTGTCTAAACCTGGTAGGCGTTAGCGGGCTATTTTTGTCGAGTTTTCTTGTATCTCACCTATCCAGTAAGCCTATGCTCGGATGCCGGTTTTCAGTACATGCATTTCTTCTGCCACACAAGAAGAAACGCCTGAAGGCGTCTTTATAAGACGCAAGTACGTTTCTCGTAGAAATATAAGTCAAAATGTTAAGCCCCCGGCTTATACATTCTTATATTTCAAAAAAACGGAAGCCCCTCCTTATCTGGATGGCTTCCGTTGGATCTTGCAACTATGCAATTGGATTATAGCAGAAACTTAAAACTGGCAGGATCAGTCGTGATTGCCCCGTGAGCGGTTGCGCAGGAAGGTCGGAATGTCCAGCTGGTCGGAGCTCGTTTGGTTGCCGAACGGGCGAAGGTTGTTCCCCTTGTCCGGCGCGGGCTCGGTCTGATTCGAAGCCGGACGGCGTCCAGGCGCTGCAGGAGCTCCCTTATGCTCGAAGCCGGTAGCGATTACCGTTACCTTGATCTCATCCTTCATGCTCTCTTCGATAATCGCACCAAAGATCATGTTGACTTCGGGGTCAGAGGCAGATGTGACGATCTCGGCCGCTTCATTGACTTCATACAGTGACAGATTGGAACCGCCGGTGATATTCATAATGACGCCTCGCGCGCCCTCGATGGAAGTCTCAAGCAGCGGACTCATAATCGCCTTGCGAGCCGCTTCGGAAGCCCGGTTCTCACCGGTCGCGATTCCGATACCCATTAGCGCGGAGCCACGTTCCGTCATGATCGTCTTCACGTCGGCGAAGTCAAGGTTGATCAGGCCGGGAACGGCGATCAGGTCGGAAATGCCCTGTACCGCCTGTCTCAGCACGTTATCCGCTTCGCGGAACGCCTCCAACATCGGAGTCTTCTTATCAACGATTTCGAGGAGACGGTCATTGGGAATGACGATAAGCGTATCGACTTTTTCCTTCAGCGCCTCGATGCCAAGCTCGGCTTGCGTAGAACGCTTGCGGCCTTCAAAGGTAAAAGGGCGGGTAACTACGCCAACCGTGAGCGCTCCGCATTCTTTGGCGATTTCAGCAATCACCGGCGCAGCGCCTGTGCCGGTACCGCCGCCCATGCCTGCGGTAACGAACACCATGTCGGCTCCCTTCAAAGTATTCGAAATCAGATCACGGGATTCTTCGGCCGCCTTCTTTCCAACCTCCGGATTGGCGCCTGCACCCAAGCCGCGGGTCAGCTTGTCCCCGATTTGCAATTTATGTTCCGATTTGGCCATATGCAGCGCCTGGGCGTCCGTATTAACCGTGATGAACTCTACGCCCTGCACGCCATTTTCGATCATCCGGTTGACAGCATTGCTGCCGCCGCCGCCAACGCCGATGACCTTAATTTGCGCCAGGCTCTCCATTTCAAAATCAAATTCCAACATATTGTTCCCTCTCCCCCTCAATGTGCTTGGATGGCCGGTCCAAGTGTATCTGGACGTTCACTATATGAAATCGCTGAAAATATTTTTGAGTCGCTCCACGAATCCTTGCTTCGGGACGGCCTCCTGGCTTGGCGCGGCATTCGGCTTGCTGCGGCTGACCGTTTTCTTGTTCGCGCTCGCGCTGCTGCCGCGTCCCCTAAAGCTGCGGACGATGTGGTACAAAATGCCGACGCCGCTTGTAAATCCGGGGTCTCTCACCCCGATGTAGTCGGGAACCGCAATCCGGACGGACGCGGATAATTCCGCTTGCGCCGCCTTCAATACGCCCGGCATCGATACAGTGCCACCCGTTAGTATATAACCTCCCGGAAGGTCGCTGTAACCAAGACGTTTCACTTCTTGAAGAATCAGGTGGAAAATCTCTTGGACCCGAGGCTCGATAATCGCTGCCAAATCCTCCTGATTGAACTCCTTCTCCACATTGCTGCCGATTCTCAGCACCTTGAACACAACTTCGGAGGCTGCGTCGTCGATCCAGGCGCATCCATATTTAAGTTTGACTTTCTCCGCCTGATCGGTCAACGTGCGCAGTCCGTAGGCGATATCATTCGTAACAAATTCTCCGCCGATCGGTATCGTTGAGGTTGCAATAAGGGAACCTTCTTCATATACGGCTATCGTCGTTGCGCCAGCACCGATATCCACCAGTACCGCTCCCATTGATTTTTCGTCTTTGGAAAGCGCTAACCCGCCGGCTCCAAGAGACATCAGCACAAGATCCTTGATCTTCAGTCCCGATTTCTCCACACAGCGCAGCAGGTTATGTATTGGCGTCTTGGCTCCGGTAACGATGGTGGCTTCCACTTCCAAGCGAACACCGATCATTCCGCGTGGGTCCTGAATGCCTTCAAGACCATCGACGATATATTGCTTAGCGACGACATCGATCACCTCACGTTCAGGAGGCAGAGCGATGACTTCCGCAGCCTTGAGAACGCGCAGGATATCCTCCTCGCCGATTTCGCGATCTTCATTCTGGACGGCAACTACGCCATGGCTGGATTGCAGGCCGATATGATTGCCGGAAATGCCGACATACACTTCGGATATTTGAATGCCCACCATCTGCTCGGCGTGCTCAACGGCGCTTTTGATGGATTGGACCGTCTGGTCGATGTCTACAATCGCGCCCTTGCGTATGCCCTCCGAGTCGGCAGATCCGACACCGATAATATTCAAGGTTCCATTGGTAACTTCCCCGATAATTGCCCGAACTTTGGATGTACCGATGTCCAAACTAACAATGATGTCATTGTTGCTCAAGTCCTATGGCACCTCCTGATTGATCGTAATGGTTTCCAGCCGCTTTCCAGAGACGGGAAACGTCTTTCTACATATTCCACATGCCTATTCCTTTCCCTCTTTTTTCTACAAATTTTTTGACCGGAAAGAAAGAACTTTTCTTGGAAATGAAAGCAATAAATGGATGTAAAAGAGTTTGCTCAAATTTCAAAAAATCCGGAGAAAAAAGAGGGATGAAATTTTATTGCCCATAAAACCGATTGTAGCATTTTTTACTCTCTGTGAGTAGTGGCTATTTATCTTCGGTGCCCTCTTGAGCACTGTCGCTCTGGAAAGGAACATAGGAATCCGCCTCAAGCATGGTGATCATTCCCGGCTCTTTCGTTTCAATGACCTGGTTCAAATACTCCACTTTGTCTTTAAGCAGCGAAACGGCCGTAGTCACTTCAAAGTGCGAACGGGTATAAAGCTTGATCCGGTCCGGAAAAGAGAGCGTCGGCGACGGCACGATTTCGGAGATGTCGCTGGTCAGTTCATTCGGTATCCCTGCCAGCGCCCCGCACAGCTTCGCCTTATAAGGGTCTGAAGCCTTCCAGCCCGTCAGGATCGGCTTCTCCACGGCGATTCCGCTCTCATCAATGGATACCGAAGCGCCGCTGGAAAGGATGGCCTTCAAGCTGCCGCTTGGATCAAGTTCATAGGCAACTGCCGGAAATTCCGTAATCTGAACGGAAACGACGCCGGGGAAACGCTTGTCCACCGTCACCTTTTGTACCGTCTTCAGTTCAAGCAGCGACTGCTCCACTCCACTTTTCGATACGGCAAAAAACTGTCCCCCTTTTTTGAGACCGCTTTGCCGAAGGAGCTCTTCCGAGGTGGAGTATTTGCTGCCGCGGAAGTCAATTTCCGTAATGCGGCTGGCCGGCGAACGAAAAAAAATGACGCCAAGCAGCGCGATAAACAGCAGCATCAGGATCGCCGTTACTTTTCGGCTTCTTTTTTTCTTGGGCTTGTCCTCTTGGAGAACAGGCAGTCGGGTATTTGGCATTCTATAGTCTCCGTAGTAAGGCCCTGCCTCCCCCCGTCTTTCAATTGGAGGAGACAGGGGAGTTTAATTGGCAAGATCGATGGGGCCCGGAACAGGCGTCTTGCGGCTGATGCGGGCGCCCAGCTTCTGAAACAGCAGTTCAATGCCGTCGTATCCTCTGTCAATATGATGAGCCTGCTCGACAATGGTGGTGCCTTGGGCGGCCAGCCCCGCAATGACAAGCGCCGCGCCGGCCCGCAAATCGGTCGCTTCCACCGTTGCACCGTAGAGCCGTTTGACGCCGCGGATGAACGCACGGTTCAAATGGGTAGAAATATCAGCGCCCATCCGGGCCATTTCTTCCACATGCTTGAATCTGCCTTCAAATACTGTCTCCTTGATGACGCTAAATCCGTCGGCCAAAGCGAGCAATACCATGATCTGGGATTGAAGATCCGTCGGAAAAGACGGATAAGGCGAAGTCACAATGCGTTCTACGGACCGGGGGCGCCCCATACAACTAATATTAATTATATCATTGCAAACTGTGATTTGAACACCGGCGCGCTTCAGGACGTGAATCAGCGAATTCAGATGACCCACATTGGTATGCGTAAGCGTGACGTCTCCCCGGGTCGCCGCTGCGGCGATCATGACGGTGCCCGCGACAATCCGGTCGGGAATAACTTCATAGCTACAGGACTGCAGCTTCTGTACGCCCTGAATCGTAATCGTATCGGTGCCCGCTCCGAAAATGGAGGCGCCCATCCGGTTCAAGAAGTTCTGAAGATCCTGTATCTCCGGCTCCCGGGCCGCTCCGGAAATTGTCGTGGTGCCCTCCGCGGTCGCTGCAGCCATCATAATATTTTCCGTCGCGCCTACGCTCGGATAATCCAGATGAATGTCACAGCCCCTCAGCCGCTCCGCACTGCAGTAAATTTTCCCGTTCCCTTCTTCGATCTCCGCCCCAAGAGCCTGCAGTCCCCGCAGATGCAGATCGATCTTGCGTTCGCCGATTGCACAGCCTCCCGGCTGATAGATCGTTACCTCCCCGAATCTGGCCAGCAGCGGCCCCATAAGGAAGATGGAAGATCTCATTTGCTTCATCAAGTCTTCCGGAACATGGGATGAACAGGCGGGCGCAGTATCCACCGTTACCGTATCCCCGTCATGTCCGGCACTGCAGCCGAGCCGCTCCATAATCGCAAGCATCGTTTCGATGTCCAGCAGCTTCGGCACATTATGCAGCGAGTGAACGCCTTCGGCCAGCAGGCTAGCCGCCAGAATGGGCAGCGCCGCGTTTTTTGCTCCATGGATGCGTATGGTGCCTGACAGGGGAATTCCACCTTCAATCACCAATTTGTCCAATGTATCACCTCCGAGATTACCGCTCACCCCCCGCTTGATGCCGCCGGCGCTTTGTAATAAAAGCACGCTTAAGCCGGCAAGGGCAGCCGCTTCCGTCTACGTCAGGCAGGCGAAAAATCTCTCATCGGACGCAAGTTGCACGCCCTCCGCCCTTCCGGTAAGCAGCCCTAGGTGATAGTCACGATTTATACGATATCGTATGTAGTTTCCCTCGGGTGTGTGACAGGATGGAGCACAGGAACGCGGGATGCTGCCGCCCACCTGCTCCGTGCCTGACGGACAAGCGGTCACTTGCCGCCCGTAAGCCGCCGAAGCTCCTCAACAACAAGCGCAGCGGAATCCCGCTTGCCCAGTTTGCTCGAGGCTTCGGACATGGACTTGCGGAGCGCCGGGTCGCCCGTAATGGTGCGAACCGCCTTGTACAGCGACTGTCCGGTTAAATCCTTCTCCAGGATCACAACCGCCGCTCCCGCGCGTTCCAGCTGCCGCGCATTCGCCTCCTGATGGTTGTTCGTCACATTCGGTGACGGAATGAGAACGGAGGGGATGCCCAGCGCCGTAATTTCCGCGAGAAACGAAGCTCCCGCACGGTTCACAATCAGGGAGGTGCAGGCGAGCACTTCCGGCATATTATGAACATAGGGCAGCACATGCAGCCAGTTCGGAAGGCTTCCCAGCTTCTCGCGCAGGCTCTTGCGTGTCCCCTCGTAATAAGGCTCTCCCGTGACGTACACGTAATGGACCTGCGATTCCTTGACGGCAAGCGAAGCCATCTCGATCATCGCCTCATTGATCGCTTTCGCCCCCCGGCTGCCGCCCACCACCAGCACGACCGTGCTGCCGTCCGGAATACCCAGGGAAGCGAAGCCCCGCTGCGGATTTGCCTTGCTGACCGTTGTAGCACGCGGGTTCCCCGTGTAAATCACGCGCTTGCCTGCCGGGAAGGCCGATTCGGTTCCCTCGAAGCTGACCGCCACCGTACTCGCATACCGGCTAAGAAAACGGTTAGTCAAACCGGGAATAGCGTTCTGTTCATGAATCAGCGTGGGGATGCCGAGCTTGGAGGCGGCATAAACGACAGGGCCGCAGACATACCCGCCCGTCCCGACGACAACGTCGGGTTTGAACTCCTTCAGCATCCGCTTGGACTCCTTCACGCCTTTCAGGAAACGCATAACCGTCTTCACATTGTCCAGGGACAGCTTCCGCCGGAACCCGGTAATATCGATCGAGCGGAACGGAAGGTTCTCCTGGGGAACCAGCTTGCTCTCAAGCCCGCGCGTCCCGCCGATATATAAAAATGCAGAGGCGTCTTCCTCCGCCTCCAGCTGCCTTGCCACGGCGACGGCGGGATAAATATGCCCTCCCGTGCCGCCGCCGCTTAATACGATACGCATTGCCTTCACCTCGCATAACGGGATAAGTTAAGTAAAATGCCGAGCGCCGTAAGCATCAGCGTCAGCGAAGAGCCTCCGTAGCTGATCAGCGGAAGCGTAATGCCCGTGACCGGCATCATGCCGATGACCACGCCGATATTGATGACGACCTGCACCGCCACCATGCAGACGATTCCGACGGCCAGATAGCTTCCGAAACGGTCCGGCAGGCTCATGGCAACCCTCATTCCCCGCCAGATCAGGATAAGGAACAGAGTCAGCACCGCAAGTCCGCCGATAAAGCCCAGCTCTTCGGCCAGGATAGAAAATATAAAGTCCGTCTGCGGCTCGGGCACATAGCTGTATTTCTGCCGGCTCATGCCGAGCCCAAGTCCCCCAAGTCCTCCGGGGCCGATCGCATACAGCGACTGGATGATCTGATAGCCCTTGCCGAGCGGATCGGACCAGGGATCAAGGAACGCGGTAATCCGCTGAATCCGGTAAGGGGCGGCTGCGACCAGCGCGGCAAATCCGGCGGCCCCCGCCGCGCCGAGTCCCAGCAGATGCTTCATTCTCGCCCCGGCGGTAAAGACCATCATCAGGGCCGCCCCCATCATCACCGTTCCCGTGCCGAGATCGGGCTGAAGCATAATCAGTCCGAAGGCTGTCCCGATCAGGGCCAGCGGCGGCAGAAGTCCCCGCGTGAATGAAGTGATGTCATAATCCTCGCGGCTCAGCCAGTTCGCCAGATAGAGTATCATCCCCATCTTCATGAATTCGGAGGGCTGGATGCCGAAAGAGCTGATGCCGAGCCAACTACGCGCACCGCCGCGCACAACCCCGATTCCGGGAATCAATACAATTACAAGCAGAACGAAGCAGACGATAAGCGCCGGCCTGGACAGCCTCTTTAAGACACGGTAATCCACGTTCGCCGTAAAAAACAATGCGGCAAGACCAAGGACGGCAAAGAGCAGCTGCCTTTTGACAAAATAAAAAGAATCGCCATAATTGCGGAAGCCCAGCACGGAGCCCGCACTGTACACCATAATCATGCCTATGGCCAGCAGCGCAAGAATCGGAATCAGCAGCCAGATATCCGGCGCAGGACGGGTCTTGTTCATGAGGAGCACACCTCTTGCATCGTAGTGGAGGCTTATCCAATGCCCCCCTACTTACAGATTATGCACCGCCTCTTTAAAAATACGCCCGCGCTCTTCATAGGATGTGAACATGTCCCAACTGGCGCAGGCGGGCGACAGCAGCACCACATCCCCCTCTTCGGCGAGAGCGGCGGCTTCCCGCACGGCCTTTTGCAGCACCGAGGCGGCGCTGTCTTCATTATCGACCGTGATAACCGTCTTTAACCCGGCGAGCTTCGCGACATGCGCGAGCTTGTCCTTCGTCTGCCCCAAGACCACCATCGCTTTGACGCGCCCTTCAAGGACCTGGACCAGCTCCATGTAATCGGAGCCGCGGTCAAGCCCTCCAGCGATCAGCACGATAGGCTGGCGGAACGAGGCAAGCGCCATCGACGTCGCCTTGGAGTTGGTCGCTTTGGAGTTGTTGTAATACGCCGCGCCGCCCTTGCCAGCGACATATTCCAGCCGGTGCTCCACGCCGCGGAAGGAAGCCAGCGCATCGGCGAGTCCTGCAGGGTCCGCCCCGGCGGCAATCGCGATGGCGCAGGCCGCCAGCGCATTCTCCACGTTAAAGCGGCCGGGAAGTCCGATGGAGGCCACTTCAGCGATCACCGTATCGCTCTCCGTATAGTCGCGGTAGACAATGACCCGTTTCAGATCGTCCTCGGTGCCCGGCACGTAGGAGGGGCGAACAAACACGCCCTGCACCAGTTCTTCCGTCATCGAAAAGGGCAAAATAATTCCCTTGATATAAGGCACAAGCTCTCTGCAGTATGAATCGTCCCAGTTCAGCACGGCCGTGTCTCCCGCTCCCTGATTGGCAAACAGCTTGGCTTTGGAAGCCACGTAATCGCTCATATCGCCGTGGTAGTCGAGATGAGTCTCGGCCACATTCAGCAGACAGCCCACTTTGGGCCGGAATTCTTCCGTCCCTTTAAGCTGAAAGCTGCTCAGTTCCACGACCATCCAGTTGTCCGGGGAAGCTTCCTGAGCCGCCTGGCTGAGCGGAGTTCCGATATTTCCGGCCACGATCGGCTTCATACCGGCGGCTTCCAGCATTTTTCCTACCCAGGTTGTTGTGGTCGTCTTGCCGTTGGACCCGGTAATGCCGATGATCGGCGCCGCGCACAGATGATAGGCTACCTCAACCTCCGTCACCACCTCGATGCCCAGCTCCAGCGCTTTGCGGACCGGTGGAACGCTGTACGGAATGCCGGGATTCTTCACGACGAGCCGCACGCCTTCGTGAATGAGTCCGTCCGGATGCCCACCGCATATAACAGAAATTCCCAAAGACTCCAGTTCGGAAGCTTCGGGACATTGTTCTCTCTCTTTTTTGTCGTTCACCGTGACGACGGCGCCGCGCTCATGCAGCACCTTGGCCACTTGAACGCCGCTCTTCGCAAGCCCTACAACGACGACCTCTTCACCGCGGTACTTATCCGGATGTTTCATTTTCTACAACCCCTTGCTGATATAAAGTCCCAGGCCGGCCAGCACGATGCCTACCGCCCAGAAGGTAATGACGACACGCCATTCCGACCAGCCGCCAAGCTCGTAGTGATGATGGATCGGGCTCATTCTGAAAATACGCTTGCCGCGTGTCTTAAAAGACGCGACCTGCAAAACGACGGACAGCATCTCAATGACAAAGACGCCGCCAATCACTACAAACAGAAGCTCTGTTTTGGTGACAATGGCAATAGCGCCGAGAGCGCCGCCAATGCCGAAGGAGCCGAAATCTCCCATAAACACCTTGGCAGGATGGGCATTGAACACCAGAAAGCCTAGTACCGCACCAATCATCGCCGCCGCACATACTCCAGCCGCAATTGAAGTGGCCTGCATGGCCACTACGGCAAAAGCAGCAAGCGCAATGGCGCTGACGCCCGATAACAATCCATCTACTCCATCGGTAAAATTGACCGCATTGGTTACCGCCATCATCATGAGGATAATAAACGGATAGTAGAACCAGCCGCCCCAGTCAAAGCTGATGGCTGTGCCCGCGATGCTGATGCTTGTATTGTGTCCGGCGGAAATCAGCAGGCCGCATATGACGGCGCCCACCAATAACTGTCCTAACAGCTTTTGCCGCGGCGTCAGCCCGAGGGAGCGTTTAAAGACGATTTTGATATAATCATCCAGGAAACCGACCAGGCCATAGCCAAGCGCGGATACCAGAAGGACATAAAAGTCCGTATTTACAACTGAAAATTTCAGAAAAGACAAGGCGAACGCCAGCATGATGATGATTCCGCCCATTGTGGGCGTTCCTGCTTTTTTCAAATGAGTTTGAGGCCCGTCGTCGCGGACCTGCTGTCCGAATTTCATGCGGCGCAGCAGCGGAATGATGAGCGGAGCGGCAATCACCGCAAGGATAAAGGATACAGCGATAGTCAGAAGCAGCAGTTGATAATCCACGGGTTCACCCTCTCCAAATCTTTAACTTTGATCAAAATGGGCATGCAGACGCTGAAGCGATTCTTCCAGCCTCATGCCTCGGGACGCCTTGAACAGCACGATGTCTTTCGGATCGGTCTTCTTAAGAAGCAGATCGGTCATTGCAGACTTGTCGGTAAAAGCATACACCCGGTCCGGACCGAACCGCAGCGCAGCAGCCTCTGCCAGATGTGCGGAGAGCGGACCGTAAGCAAAGACAAGGTCGACTTTCTCCGGGTCCAGATAGGCCCCGACTTCCGCATGGAAGGTAGCTTCGTCCGGCCCAAGCTCAAGCATGTCCCCCAACACCGCAATTTTGGCTCCAGCACCCTTCATGGACTGAAGCACATCGATCGCTGCCTTCATCGACGTTGGACTGGCATTGTACGCATCGTTCAGCAGTGTAAGGCCGGAGGACGCGCGGATCAACTCGATCCGCATTCCGGTCAGCTTGAGCCTGCCGAGGCCGGCAGCCAACTCCACTTCGTTCACGCCGTAATGGCTTGCCACCGCCATCGCAGCCAAACTGTTCACGACATTATGCCTGCCGGGCAGCGGGAGCGTGAAGACATGCTCGCCGTGAAGGCTTGAAGTGAACGTCGTTCCGCCTTCATGCGCCATAATCCCTGTCGGATAGTCGTCATTGCCGGTCCCAAGTCCGAAACGGAACGTCCGCAGATCTTCCGGCGCCGCAAACCCCGGCTCGCCCATCACCTCGGCAAGCAGCGGCTCATCCCCGTTATAAATGAGCAGGCCGCCGGGTTTAAGCCCTTCGGCGATTTCCAGCTTCGCCCGCGCGATTTCCTTGCGCGAGCCCAGCTGGAGAAGATGCGATTCGCCCACATTGGTAATGACAGCCGTATCGGGCTTAGCGAGGCAGGAGAGCAAAGAGATTTCCCCCCGCGAGCTCATGCCCATCTCCAGCACGGCGATTTCTGTATCGGCCGCCATGGACAGGACGGTGAGCGGCAGTCCGATATGGTTATTGAAATTCCCCTGCGTCTTGTGTACCTTGAACCGCGTCTCAAGGAGAGCGGTAATGATATCCTTGGTCGTCGTCTTTCCGTTGCTGCCGGTGACGGCGACTACACGCGGTGCCACTTCCTTAAGGTAGGCGGATGCCAGGCGCTGCAGCGCGTCCAGCGTGTCGTCCACCAGAACCGCATTCTCCTGCGGAGCAGCGCCTTTATTCCGCGTCCACAGCGTTGCGGCCGATCCTGCTTTCAGAGCGGACTCGCTGTAATCATGTCCGTCAAAGCTGTCGCCGACCAAAGGTACGAACAGGCAGCCGGGCGTAATTTTACGGGAGTCGGTAACAACTCCCGTAACTTCCGCATCGGCTGCGCTGCCTGGGGACAGCTCGCCCCCGCACATGGCGGCAATGCTTTGCAGTGTTCTTGTAATCAATGGCTTCTACCCCTTATGGCTTCTTTGGCGACGATGCGGTCATCGAAATCGAGAACGGCGCCGCCAATCAGTTGGTAGGTCTCATGACCTTTCCCCGCAATCAATACTACATCGCCGGGGCTTGCCACATCAATAGCTTTCCCGATCGCTTCGCGCCGGTCAACGATCAGTTCATACCGGCTGCGGTCCACGCCGTCATCAATCAACCCTGCTTCGATGTCCTTCAAAATGGTCTCCGGATCTTCAGTCCGCGGGTTATCGGAAGTGACAAGAATGTGATCGCTGTATTTGGCGGCGATTTTGCCCATCAGCGGCCGTTTCGTCCGGTCGCGGTCGCCGCCGCAGCCGAAGACGGTCAGCACTTTCCCCTCCGCAAATTCCCGAACCGTGCGAAGCACATTTTCCAGTCCGTCCGGAGTATGCGCGTAGTCCACAACGACCGCGTACGGCTGGCCTTCGTCCACCGACTCCACACGACCGCTCACGCCCGGCACCGCTTCAAGGCTTGCCTTGATATCCGCAAGCGGAACTTCCTCCAGCAAGGCCGCCGTTATGGCGGCAAGCGCGTTGTACACATTGAATTTGCCTACCATTTTCAGCGAAATATCGGCTTCTCCCTTAAAGGTGTCCACGTGAAATGCGGTGCCTTTGGCCGTAATGGAAATTTGCGAAGCGCGGACGTTGGCATCATTGTCTATCCCGTATGTAATGATTTCCGCCGCCGTCTGGGCCGCAAAGTAAGAGCTAGCCGCGTCGTCCGCATTCAGTACGGCGTATTTGCGTTCTTCTTTCCAGGGGGAAATTGCATTTCCGAGTCTGGAGAAGAACAGTCCCTTCGCCGCACGATACTCTTCCATCGTATGATGATAATCCAAATGATCCTGTGTCAAATTGGTGAAAATGGCGGTGCGGAAATCCGTCCCTTTTACCCGCCCCTGTTCGAGCGCATGCGAGGAAACCTCCATCACGCAGCACTGCACGCCCTTGGAAACCATGTCGTTCAGCGAACGCTGAAGCTCAAGAGACTCCGGCGTCGTACGGGGCATCGGATAGCTGACTCCGCCGTAACGCATTTGAATCGTCCCGATGAGCCCTGTCTTTACCCCGTGATCCTCCAAGATGCGTTCGATCAGATAGGTTGTCGTCGTCTTTCCGTTCGTTCCGGTAACACCGATCATCTTCATCCGGCTGCTGGGCGACCCGAAGAACGCACCCGCCAGGACGGACATCGCAAACCGGCTGTCACCCACAACAATCTGCGGCAGATCGATATCGAGCTTGCGTTCCACAACAAGCGCCGCCGCACCACTTGATGCGGCCTGCGGCGCAAATTCATGCCCATCCACGGTAAAGCCGGGGAGGCAGATGAACAAATCTCCAGGCTTTACCTTCCGGGAATCAGCCTGCAAATCGGTAATCTCGGTTTCGCCGTTCCCAAATAAATGCGAAACCGCCAGACAAGAAGACAGTTCTTCAAGTTTCATCTCAATCCCTCGCTCTATTGTATCGAATAATCTCTTTATCATTATGGACTGGAAGAGCCCATATAAATCCTGATCGTCGATCCCCGTTCCACTCTTGTTCCCGGTTTGGGAGCCTGATTGATGACCGTATCTCCGGTGCCGGAACGGACAAGGTTGAAATTCATATTCATATCCTCGTAAATATCCTGTACCGTGGCGCCTACGAGGTCCGGTACGGTGTCGATTGGCGTCTCCCCAAGCTTGTAGGCTTTGGGCAGTTGGTCCGCGCGCTTAGGAACCTTCATATAATTAAGGGAATCCTCCAGAATGTTCTGCACAATCGGCGCGGCCACAACGCCGCCAAACTGGATTCCTTTCGGATTATCCACTGCGGTATAAACGACAATTTGCGGATCGTCCGCAGGCGCGAAGCCGATGAACGAAACGATATGCTCCGTCGCGGAATATCTTCCGTTAATGACTTTTTGCGCGGTCCCCGTCTTGCCGCCGACACGGTAGCCGTCAATGAACGCCGGCCGGCCGGTTCCTTTGGCGACAACGCTCTCCAGCGCCTCGCGCACCTTCCGGGACGTTTCTTCTGTGATGACCTGCCGTTCCATCTCGGGCTGGATCTCGGATACGGCCTGACCGGTATCCGGGTTGATCCATGCTTTGGCGACATGCGGCTTATACAGCTTCCCGCCGTTTATAGCCGCCGATACCGCAGCGATCTGCTGGATCGGCGTTACGGATACGCCCTGTCCGAAGGCCGTGGTCGCCAGTTCGACCGGACCGACCTGCTTTGGCTTGAACAGGATGCCGTTCTCCTCACCGTTCAAGTCGATTCCCGTTTTGCTGCCGAAGCCGAAATTGCGGATATATTGGAACAGCGTATCTTTTCCGAGCCTCTGTCCGAGGGCGACAAAACCGGGATTGCAGGAATTTTCGACCACCTGCAGGAATGTCTCGCTGCCGTGGCCGCCTTTTTTCCAGCAGCGCAGCTTCGCTCCGCCCACCTCAATAAAGCCGGGATCATAGAAGCGTTCATTCTTCAAATCAACCTTATTCTCATTGAGCGCAGCCGCGAGCGTAATGATTTTGAACGTCGAACCGGGCTCGTATGTCATCCATATCGGCAGGTTCCGGTTATATATCGCGGAATCATACTCCTTGTACTGCCCCGGCTCATATCCCGGGCGGCTTGCCATCGCGAGGATCTCCCCGTTCTTCGGATTCATGGCGATCGCCCAGCTCGCATTGGCCTGATATTTGACCATCGCCTGGTCCAGTTCCCTCTCCATGATGGATTGAATCTGCTTGTCGATGGTCAATTCCAGATTCAGACCGTCCTGCGGCTTCGCGTATTTCTCGGAAGAGCCGGGCATCAGCCGCCCGCCCGCGTCGGACAAATACGAAATATTCCCGCCGTTTCCTTTCAGCAGCTTCTCATAGACGCTTTCGATCCCCGTAATCCCCTGATTGTCAATGCCGGTGAATCCGAGGATATGCGCCGCCAGATCTCCATAAGGGTAATACCGCTTGCTGTCCTCAGCCACAACGATGCCCGGCAGCTGCAAATCACGAATGTCCCCGGCAAGCTCCATCGTAATTTTGCGTCCGCCGGGCTGCAGTCTCACCGTGGATTCACGTTTTGATAACAGGGTCACCAGCTTCTCCTGCGTCATTCCCAGAAGAGGGGCCAGCTTCATCGCTGTCCCTTCCTTATCCTTGACCTGCACCGGAATAGCGTACACGGTCGGCGAGCTGATGTTGTAGGCTAAGGGAATCCCTTCGCGGTCCAGGATTTCGCCGCGTTTGGCCGTAAAAGGGATGTTCCGGCGCCACGAATTCTCCGCCTTGGCCGACAGTTCTTCGCCCTTGGACAACTGTACATAGGCAAGACGCAGGACCAGAGCTATAAATAACACGGCCAGCCCCAGCAAAGTCCACAACATCCGCCGCCGCGACACGACTTTAGAAACTTTCATTTCCATCAACCCCGCTTTCCATGCAATAGACATGTACTCTTTCCTTCATGACTATTCAGGACAAACAGGGCTTAGAACAAGCCTAATTCGAGGAAGCGGCATTCTCTCCGGTATTCAAATCCGAAGTTAATTCGGAAGTTAATTCGGAAGTCGGTTGGGTGCTTGGATCGCCCGCTTCAGCTGACGCTGTATCGGATTCTTCCCCCATTTGCTCATCGGGCTTCAGGGTCAGGGAGACTTTCGTTTTGCCGTTATTTACGGACTCCTGCTGCTTCGAGACATACCCTTCTCCATCGACCTGGATACCCACCTTCAGCAAGGTTAGCACTTCAAGCGCATCCCGAAGCGATTCGCCGCGCAGATCGGGGATGGTCGGCTTATCCCCCTGCTCGCTGAGCAGGTATACCTTCTGCCCGGAGGACAGTGCCGTTCCCGCCGCGGGGTACTGGCTGACCACGGACGGGCCGCCGCCGACGCTTTCGAAGTCAAAGCCCTGGTCTATTAGCTCTTCTTTGGCCGATTTCATATTCTGCCCAACCAGATTCGGAGTCTTTCGCACGGAAGCGGCCGCTGTCTGCGCTTTGCCCGCTTTCTTGTCTTTCTCCGTGTAGACCTTGGGCACTCCCATATATTCAAGCGACTGAGAAACAATCTTCTTGAACACCGGCGCGGCGGCCGTGCCTCCGCCGACTTCAGCGTTCGGCTCATCGATGATGACGATGACGGCAATCTTCGGATCATTCACGGGGGCGTAACCGATAAAAGAGACCAGAACCTTGGAATTGTCGTAATTTTGGCCTTCAACCTTGATGGCCGTTCCTGTCTTGCCGGCTACGCGATAGCCTTCAATATAAGCATGGCGGCCGGTTCCGATTTCCTGGTCGGCGACCACTTGCTCAAGGTAGCTTCCCGTCTTCTTGGCAGTCTCCGCCGAGATCACCTGCCGCACAACTTCCGGCTTCGTGACGGTGACTTTGCCGGTATTCGGGTCAGCGATTTCCTTGACCATATGAGGCTTCAGCAGCTTGCCGCCGTTGGCAACGGCCGATACTGCCGCAAGCTGCTGAATCGGCGTAACCTGCACTTTCCCGTGACCATAAGCAAGAGTAGCGAATTCGACCGGCCACTCCGGTGTTATTCTTCCTTTGACCTCTCCTGGGAGGTCGATGCCGGTCTTTTCATCGAAACCAAAATTATCAATATATTGTTTAAGCTTGTCCTGTCCGAGCATCTCATAGCCGAGCTTGACAAAAGCCACGTTACTGGATCGCTTGACACCTTCCAGATAGGTGATCTGTCCCCAGCCTGCGCGTTTAATGTCGTGGAGAGGTCTGCTGTATCCTTTAATCCGAATCTGGCCCGACTGAAACTTCGCGTTCGGATCGAACAGCTTCTCCTGCACCGTCCCGGCCAGTGTGACGATTTTGAACGTTGACCCCGGCTCGTAGATGGACTTGATCGCATGGTTATAAAAATCGCCCTGATCCTGTGTCTTCCAGTATTCGTTAGGATTGAAGGTAGGCAGATTAGCCATGCCCAAAATCTCCATCGTGTTCGGATCGGCGGCGATTACCGTCATGCTCTTCGGCTGGTATTCGTCATAGGCTTCCTTCATCGCGTCTTCGATGTAATACTGGATCGTACTGTCAATCGTCAGCCTCAATTTGTCGCCGTTGACGACAGGCTTGTACGTTTCTGCGGCATCGGGAAGCTTGACGCCCTTGCCGTCGCTCTGGTAATCAAGATAACCGTCAGTACCCTTAAGCAGCTTGTCATAGAAGTATTCCAGCCCGGCTACGGCTTTGCCGTCACGGTCCGTATACCCGAGAACATGGGCCGCCAGCGAGTCTTTGGGATAGTACCGTTTCTGGTCCTTGACCCAACCGACGCCGGTTTCGCGGATATCATGCTCCTTCTCCAGCTTCTTCGCGAACTCGGTAATCTTGTCGGCAACTTCCTGATCGACCTTCCAGCCTTCGTTGCGGACCTCGCGGTTCTTGTATAAATTGCCGTCCTTGTCCTTGGCATCAATCAATTCTTCAAGCTCCGATACCGGCTTGTTCAAGATCCCATGTAGTCCCTCTACTACCTCGTCCCGGATGCCCTGCTCCTGAATCACGTCGGGCTCCACGACTACCGTATAGGCGGGCACGTCGCTGGCAAGCATGCTGCCGTTGCGGTCGGTAATTTGTCCGCGCTGTGCTCTGATGATCGTCGTATGCGCCCAAGTGTCCGCGGCCCTTTTTTGCCAGAAGTCCCCCTGCAGCACCTGAATCCAGAATACCCGTCCGACCAGAACAAGAAAAAAGAGGGTAATACATCCCCCTATGAACAGTGAACGAAGCTTTATTCTTTTTATCATACGCGAACCTCACAACCTCTATTTTACAATCCTGACGGCCGCTTCCGGCTCATTTCAAACCCGGCTGGGCATTAGTTGTTCCGGGATACGGTGATGCTATCTTCCGGCACGCTGTAACCTTGTTCCCGGGCTTTCATTGCCACCTGCTGCTCAAGATCCTGCTTCTCTTTCTGATAGACGGCAATCTGCTTCTTGGCCTTTGAAATCTCCGTATCCAAGTCTTGCGCCTGCTTGTTCAAATCGTAAATGTGGACGTAGCGCCATACCAGAACGCTGGACACAAGGACGAATAAGGCAAGAGTCAGCAAATACAGAAGCTTTTCCTGCATAGGGAGCGTCGTTCGCCTTGTGACTACTTTAGTCTTTTCGCGGTAGCGCGGATTAACTTTCTGTTCCCTTTGTTGCTGCACTGCCAAATTGCCGCGGGTATACGCCATCTCTGACTCTCCTTTTATCGTCTTTTACAATTTCTCCGCAATGCGCAGCTTGGCAGAACGGGCGCGAGGATTAAGTTTAAGTTCCTCTTCGCCGGGTATAAGCGGCTTGCGATTGATCAGTTTCACCTGGCCTTTCCCGCCGCACACACATAGCGGAAAATCCGGCGGGCACGTACAGCGGCCCACATAGCTGTTCAGGATTTGCTTGCAAATCCGGTCCTCCAGGGAATGGAACGTAATCACGGAAACTCTGCCTCCGGGAGCAAGACACCGCACAGACGCATGCAGGGCCTCTTCAAAAGCGCCCAATTCGTCGTTAACGGCAATGCGCAGCCCCTGAAAGCTTCGTTTGGCGGGATGTCCGCCCGTCCTGCGCGTCGCGGCCGGAATTGCCTCCTTGATTATATCGGCTAATTCCCCCGTACTTTCAATAGGGCGCACCGCTCTTCGCTCCACAATTTTTCCCGCGATCCGCCTGGAGAACTTCTCCTCTCCGTATTGGAACAGCACGCGCGCGATTTCCCGCTCCGGCCAAGTATTGACGATTTCGGCAGCAGTCAATTCGGCGCTCCGGTCCATCCGCATATCGAGCGGAGCGTCATGGTTGTAACTGAAACCGCGCTCTCCTTCGTCAAACTGCGGGGAGGAAACACCGAGATCGAACAGAATTCCGTCCACCTGGGGGACGCCGTCTATCTGCGGAACCGCCTGCAAAGACCCCAACACTTCCTCCAAATCCCGAAAATTCGTCTTGACCAAAATAACTTTGTCTCCGAAGGCGGCCAGCTTTTCCCTGGCGTTATCCAAAGCCCAATCATCCTGATCAAGAGCGATCAGCCGTCCCTTGCTGCCCAAGCGGGAAGCGATCAGGGCGCTGTGCCCGGCTCCTCCGAGCGTACAATCCACATAGATGCCGTCTTCTCTGACGCGCAAGCCTTCCGTTGCTTCTTCCTTCAGAACCGTGATGTGATGAAACAAGCTGCAGCCCTCCAAACAGTATTCGGTAAATAATTATAAATCAAAGTTGAAATCCACCAGCTTCTCGGCGATTTCGTTGAACGACGCCTCCGACTGCCCGAAGTACTGTTCCCAAAGCTCCTTGTTCCAGATTTCCACCCGGTTCGATACGCCCAGAATGACACATTCCTTGTCCAGCTTCGCATACTCTCGCAGATTGGCCGGCAGAGTTACCCTGCCCTGCTTGTCCCACTGGCATTCCGTCGCTCCCGAGAAAAAGAAACGGCTGAACGCGCGGGCGTCGGACTTCATCAGCGGCAGACTTTTCAGCTTTTGTTCCATGATTCCCCATTCATCCATGGGATAAACGAAAAGACAGGAGTCGAGTCCGCGGGTCGCCACAAAAGAGGCTCCGAGCAGTTCACGAAATTTAGCCGGTATAATGATACGGCCTTTATCGTCAATGCTATGCTGGTATTCCCCCATAAACATTGGCTGCCCACTCCTTAATCCCCTCGGGTCCCCACTTCCCCCCACTTTTCACCACTTAAGCATAATAGATTCGTCGCCAAAAATCAAAAACCTTTTTCCGTTTAAAGGCAATTTCTTCCTGCGGCAAACTCTCCTCCAGCATGTCTATATTTGGCGGAAAATACGTTGGCAAGCGCCATGCGACATCAAACGGGGCATACCCTATCGAACCCGGATGAAAGACCTCTGCCGAAAAACCGCAGGTCACCGCTCAGGAAGGAGTTACAGGGGCAAATTTATCGAAGCAGATGATGGAATCGAGCTTTATGTCGAAGAGACCGGTCAGAGGCTTACTGTCACGAAAATCCGGAAAAATAAAGGCTTCTTCGAGTTTCCAGACCTCCACCCGGCCGCAAAAAAGCACCTCGCGCCAATGCAGGATTGGCCAAGGTGCCGTTGCTCGTTAAAGCTACTATTTTCGCCCCAAATTAATCGTTCAGATTCCAGCTGTCAAGATAAGCGACCTGTTCCGGTGTCAGGGAGTCAATGCCAAGCCCCATGCTTTCCAGCTTGTAGCGGGCCACCTGCTCGTCCAGTTCGTAAGGAACATTTTCGACTTTAACGCCGATCTCGCGGTAGCTGTCATTCACATATTTCAGCGAGAGCGCCTGAAGCGCAAAGGTCATATCCATGATTTCGGCCGGATGGCCATCCGCCGCGCCCAGGTTGACGAGCCGCCCTTCGGCCAGCAGGTACAGCTTGCGACCGTCCTTCAGCTGATACTCCTCGATGTTTTTACGGACAACACGCTGCACTGCCGCTCTTTCCGCAAGCTCCGGCTTGTTAACCTCCACATCAAAATGGCCGGCGTTGCACATAATGGCTCCATCCTTCATCACATCGAAATGCTCGCCGCGGATGACGTAACGGTTGCCCGTTACGGTAACAAAGAAATCGCCCAGCTTGGCTGCTTCCACCATCGGCATGACATGGAAACCGTCCATATGCGCCTCAACCGCCTTGATCGCGTCGACTTCCGTGACGACAACGTTGGCGCCGAGCCCTTTGGCCCGCATCGCCACACCCTTGCCGCACCAGCCGTAACCGACGACAACGACCGTTTTGCCCGCCACCATCAGGTTAGTCGTGCGGATGATGCCGTCCCAGGCAGATTGTCCGGTTCCATAACGGTTATCGAACAAATGCTTGCAGTATGCATCGTTGACGGCAACCATCGGGAACTTCAGGATGCCTTGTTTTTGCAGAGCCTTCAGCCGGATAATACCGGTAGTCGTCTCCTCCGCCCCGCCGCGGATGTTCTCCATCAGGTCGGGCCGTTCGGAATGCAGCAGCGTCGCAAAATCGCCGCCATCGTCGATAATGAGATCAGGCTTGCTTTCCAGCGCCTTGATGTTGAGCGCCTTAAATTCCTCGGGGGTCGGATTATACTTTGCAAATACGGTAATGCCGTCTTCCACCAACGCGGCGCATACATCGTCCTGCGTGGAAAGGGGATTCGAGCCGGTAATCGTAACCTCCGCTCCGCCGGCCTGAACGACTTTGGCCAAATAAGCGGTTTTCGCTTCCAAATGCAGCGTAATCGATACTTTCAGCCCTTTGAACGGCTGCTCCGCTTCGAATTGCTCTCGGATACGGTTCAATACGGGCATATGCTGGCGAACCCAATCGATTTTGAGATGCCCCTCGGGAGCGAGCGACATATCGGCTACGATACTTTTTTGCCGGGATAAAGAACTCATTGAATAACCTCCTGATTATCGTATGTTGTTATTTCGTTTACATATATATAATGCGATGCGTTCCGCTGTAATCCGCTGGAATCTCCATCAATCCGTCCAGCCAGGAAAGGCCGTACCGGTTCAAATAATACATGATATTATAAACTCGTTCCTGGAGTCTGCCCAGAGGCATTAGCGAACGTTCAATCCGCTCCCACTGCCGCAGCGCGGCTTCGCTCTGCTTGGCCATCGCATCTTCCACTTTACTTTGCAAAAAGGAAATCTGATCCAGTATTTTCTCTTTGTTGCTTCCACCCAGCTTGATCAGACCGGCCTGGACCGTGCCGATTTGTTCGATAAGGGGATCGTACATGGCGGCAAAAGCAGCCTTGGTCTCTTCAAACCGCCTGCCAAGCTCCAGCTCATCCTGAGCCTCCAGCCACCGGCGCTTCTTTTCTTCGAGGCCTTCCAGAACATCGCCGAAAGTCAGCCCGTACTTCTCCAAGTGCTTGTGCAGCGTACCTTCTATAATGGTAAAAGACATGCGGGGAATGATCAGCGGCATCCGCAGTCCCATCTGACCAAAAGCCCGGCCCGTAATCCCCCAATACGATATCTCGCCCTGTCCCAGCACGGTTGCCAGTACAGGCAGAAGATAATCCTGCATAAGCGGACGGGTCAGCACGTTATTGCTGAAGCGTTCGGGATGGCGGTCCAGAAGGTCCAGCAGTTCTTCGCGGGAAAAAGATACCGTCCCCTTGCGGTCCGTGAATACGCCGTCCTTCTTGATCAGCAGCAGCCGCGCGCCTTCATGAATGTAAAAAAGGTTCGCTCCGCCCTCCGCCACATCGGCCTGAAGCTGAAATCCCGCATCCTTAATATCGGCTGCCGTCTTATGGTAGGCGGCTTCGAGAACCTCATTGTTCTCGATCAGCGAGCGGAAGAACGGCTGTTCCAGCCGCCGCAGCGCCGGGTCCGCCGAATCCAACAGCACAAGACCGAATTTGCCGAACAGCGAGCCCATGATTTCTGCAAAAGCAGCGCTCATGCTGCTCTTACGGGCGGCGGTCCGTATAAGCTCCATCATTTCCGCCTTAAATTCACTTTCTTGAAGCAGCTCTTCCAGCTGTTGAAGTGACTGTCCCCAATGCTCCTGCCCTACTTCAATATGGCTGACCGAGGAACGTCCCGTTTCCGGAGCCTCGATTTTCAACTTCGTTACTTCCACCGAACGGTTCAGCAAATACGTATGATTGACCTCGTCCCAGTCGTGGTCCTCTCCGGCAATCCAGAACAGCGGCACGACCGGCCGGTCCAGCTCCCGGCTCGCATCTTTTGCGGCAAGGATGGCCGTGACCGCTTTATAGACGACAAGCAGCGGTCCCGTAAACAGGCCGCTTTGCTGCCCTCCGGCTACGACCAGCGTCTCCGGCCGTTCGAGCAGGTCAAGCGATTGCCTTACCGCTTCGTGGTTATTGTATTTTGCGTTATAGGCCCGCAGGACTTCCGTTAGCCTGCCGCGGTCAGCCCGGGCGCTTGCGCTTTCATCCAGCCAGGCGGCTCGCTGCCGCTTGCTGTGCGGTTTATGAAAATGACCGCCGTAGAAATGCGCCGCCGTCTCGTCGTTATCCATGAACCCGCGGGCGAGCGCCGGTCCGCCAGGCAGCGGCTCCGGTACAACATTCATCTCATGTAGCCTCCTGTTCTCAAACTTCTTAAATGATTGTATCCAAAGGAGCACGCCGCGTCAAAGCTCGTCCCCGAATTTCTTCATTAATATAAGAAGTGCAGTTTATGAATTCTTATATTTTAAAAAAACAAGGTTTCCGGCAGCTCCCTTAGAGCGGCCGGAAACCCCGGTGCTTTCATGCTTTTAACCTTTTGAACATGAGACTTCAACTGGACGGAGATTTAAGCGAATGCCTTGGCTACCCAGTGGCCTTTCGAAACCTCAACCAGCTTCGTCTCTTCTTCATTAGTCTTCTCGTCAGCCGCATAAATCGGGCTGGCAAGCTCGTCATGCATATGCAGCCGCTTCTTGTTGACCTCGATTTCCGGATCGGGAATCGGAATGGCCGACAGCAGCGTTTTCGTATACGGATGAAGCGGGTTGGCGTACAGCTCTTCACTTTCAGCCAGCTCGACCATTTTGCCCAAGTACATAACTGCTACACGGTCGCTGATATGCTTAACCATGGACAAATCATGCGCAATGAACAGATAAGTCAGACCCAGACGGTTCTGAAGCTCTTTCAGAAGGTTGACGACCTGGGCCTGGATCGAAACGTCAAGCGCCGAGATCGGCTCGTCGCAGACGATGAATTTCGGATTGACCGCAAGGGCGCGGGCAATCCCGATCCGCTGGCGCTGGCCGCCGGAGAATTCATGCGGATACCGGGTCGCATGGTCATGATTAAGGCCGACCATGTCGAGCAGCTCTTCGATCCGTTTTTTCCGTTCCGCGCGGCTTCCGGCCATGTTATGAATGTCCAGCGCTTCGCCGATGATGTCCTGTACCGTAAAGCGCGGGTTGAGCGACGCATACGGGTCCTGGAAAATCATCTGCATGTCGCGGCGCATGGCTTTCATTTTGCCGGGAGACAGATTGTAAATATCCGTGCCGTTAAACTTGACGCTTCCTGCAGTCGGTTCGTACAAACGCAGGACCGTACGGCCTGCCGTCGTCTTGCCGCAGCCGGACTCGCCAACCATACCCAGTGTCTCGCCTTCCCGAATCGAGAAGCTGATGTTATCAACCGCTTTGAGCACTTTTCCTTTGCCTACATTGAAATATTTCTTAAGGCCATCGACCTCAATCAATTGCTTGCTCAAGAGCGTTGCACCTCCTTGGCCATCGCATGCAGATTCCAGCAGCGCGCGGAATGCGTGTCGCTGAATTCCGTAGCGTCCGGATCAATTCTTTCACAGATCGCCATCGCTTCGCTGCAGCGCGCGGTGAACGGGCAGCCGATCGGCGGTTTAATCAGATCGGGCGGCGTGCCGACGATCGGAATCAGAGGCTCGCCTTTCTTTTGATCCAGACGCGGCATCGAACGAAGAAGACCCTTCGTGTACGGATGCTGCGGATTTTTAAAGATTTCCCATCTTGTACCCGTCTCTACCACTTCACCCGCATACATGACGATAACCCGGTCGCACATGCCTGCGACAACGCCGAGGTCATGCGTGATCAGAATAATGGAGGTGCCGAGCTTTTGCTGCATATCCTTCATAACGTCCATGATCTGAGCCTGGATCGTCACGTCGAGAGCCGTTGTCGGCTCGTCCGCAATGAGCAGCGCCGGACGGCAGGCAAGCGCAATCGCGATCATGACACGCTGGCGCATACCGCCGGAAAATTCATGGGGATATTGATAAAAGCGGGCCTCGGCATTCTTGATGCCGACAAGCTTCAACATATCGATGCCTTGCTTGGTAGCTTCGGCCGCTGACATTTTCTGATGTTTGATCAATACTTCCGTGATTTGCTTGCCTACTTTAATCGTAGGATTCAGTGAGGTCATCGGGTCTTGAAATATCATGCCAATGTCTTTGCCGCGAATAGCTTCCATTTCTTTCATGCTCTTCTTCAGAAGATCTTGTCCCTGGAAAATAATTTCGCCCTTCTTCACTTTGGACGGCGGCGAAGGAATCAGCCGCATAATTGATTGGGCGGTAACGCTCTTTCCGCTGCCGGACTCACCGACGATCGCTACCGTTTCCCCTTTGCCAATCTCGAAATTCATACCGCGGACAGCCTGTACTTCACCGCCCTTTACAAAAAACGAAACATGCAAATCTTTCACCTGTAAAATCGGGTCCATTATCGTTCACCTCCTATTTCTTCAATTTAGGATCAAGGGCGTCGCGAAGACCGTCGCCGAAAATATTAAAGGCCAGCATGGTCACACTGATCAGAATTGCCGGGAACAGCATGCGCCACGGGAATGCCAGCCAGCCGGTCAGCGCATCACTGATCATCGAGCCGAGCGAGGCTTTAGGGGCCTGCACACCGAGTCCGAGGAAGCTCAGGAAAGCTTCGGCAAAAATCGCGTTCGGAACGGACAGGGTAACCGTTACAATGATAGGCCCAACAGCGTTCGGCAGCAAATGCTTGAACAGCAACCGCTTGGAACCGGCGCCCATCGAGCGGGAAGCCAGCACGAACTCGCGGTTCTTAAGCTGCATAATCTCACCGCGCACAATCCATGCCATGTTAATCCAGCCCGTAATCGTCAGCGCCAGAATAATCGTCCAAAGGCTTGGCTCCAGAACGACCAGCAGCAGGATAACGGTCAGCAGATAAGGAATGGAATACAGAACTTCGGAAATCTTGTTCATGATGCTGTCCGTACGACCGCCGAAGAATCCCATAATTCCACCGTAAATTACACCGATCAGAAGGTCGATCAAGGCTGCGGCCAGACCTACGATCAAGGAAATACGAGCGCCGTACCAGGTGCGGACGAATACATCGCGGCCCAGATCATCGGTGCCGAACCAATGCTCGCCGTTTGGAGGCTGGTTCGTGTTCAGCAAATCATTGGAATAATAATTGAACTTGGTAATATGCGGTCCGATAATTGCGCCAATAATAACCAATACCAGCAGTCCGAGCGAAGCCATTGCCATTTTGTTCTGGCGCAGCCGCTGCCAGGCATCCTGCCAAGCTGACAAGCTCTCGCGCTGAATGACTTCCGCCTGCTTCTCGTCCACGCCGATCTTGCGGAAATCTTCGGGCTTCAGATTGACGCCCTGCGGAACCCTATGTTGTTCAGTTGCCACTCTTTAGCCCTCCTTTCCTCCGGTCAGTTTAATGCGCGGATCTACGAAGACATACGCAACGTCCGTAATAAAGCGCGCAACCATCAACAGAAGTCCGTAAAATATCGTAATCCCCATAATAATCGGATAATCGCGGACCCCGATCGCTTCGACAAATTGTTTGCCGATGCCTCCGATCCCGAAAATCTGCTCGATTACGACGGACCCGGTAACAATGTTGGCCGTCATCGGTCCCATATAAGTAACGACCGGCATAATACCGTTGCGGAGAACGTGGCGGAACAGGATGACTCCCCAGCTAAGGCCCTTGGCCTTCGCCGTCTTGATATAATCCGCATGCAGCACTTCAAGCATGCTTGAACGGGTCAGCCTCGCGATGAACGCAATCGGCTGGGCCGACAGCGCCGCTACCGGAAGAATATAATCCAGCGGATCATTAAAGCCCATAACATCAACCCAGCCCAGCTTGGAAGCAAAAACATACTGCAGCACCGTTGCAAGCACAAAGCTTGGCACCGCAATCCCGAGCACTGCGAGAACCATCGCCGCGGTGTCGATAAATTTCCGGTGGTACAGCGCGGCAAGCATTCCGAGCAGTATGCCGACAATAACCGACACGATAATGGCGACAAGCCCAAGCTTGAGCGAAGCGGAGAATGTCTGGCCGATAATGTGCGACACGTCTTGGTTCATTCGTTTCATGGAAACCCCAAAATCACCCTGAATGATGTTACCCAAATATTTGATATACTGCTGGGAGACGGGCTTGTCCAGACCGTATTGTTCATACAGCCGCTGGCGGATTTCGTCCGGAATTTTCTTCTCGGATGTAAACGGATCACCCGGAATGGCTTTCATCAGGAAAAACGTGGCCGAGATCAGCACAAATAGCGAAACCAGCATATAGAAAAACTTATTGGCAACATAGCGTACCATGCCCGTCAACACCTCCTTCGACAATTTTTTCACACCTAATAATAATTTTATGCAATTATTAACCACTTGTCCATTTTCTATATTTGTAAATTACCCATAACATTCACAAGTCAACTGACACATAAGAAAAGCACCGATTGGTGCCCTTTCGAGATGTCGTCGGATCCTTCATTAGCTTAGCTGAAAACTTATACATTCATTAATCTTAAGAAAAAACGGCTGCGCCTTCTTTGCAGGGACGGCATCCGTTTCTCGTAAAAATATAAGATAAAGGATAAACGCGCAGCTTATAAAGCTTATACTTCAAAAAAAAAGGGATATATATGGAATTCCACATATATATCCCGAAGTGCAAGATCTACTTCAGATATTTAATCATTTAATTAAATATACTTACTGAAGCGTAAGGCAATTCTTCAATCTTAGTGCTCGAGCAGGTAAGCGCGAGTCAGGTCAACAGCGCCGCTGAAATCAAGCGTTACACCTTTGAGGTAAGGCTTGATCAACGAGTTGTTAGTATAGTAATAAATCGGAATCAGGATCATGTCGTCCTGAATGATCAATTTCTCAGCAGCCGCGAACTTCTCTTGACGAACCGCAGCATCACCCGTTGCTTTCGCATCAGCGATCAGCTTGTCATACTCTGGGTTGGCATAGCCGGTATCGTTGTTGCCGCCTTTGGTTACCCACATGTCAAGGAAGGTCATAGGATCGTTGTAGTCAGCTGTCCAGCCTGCGCGGGCAACCTGGAAGTTCTGATGTTGACGGTTTTCGATAAATACGGCCCATTCTTGGTTTTCCAGCTTCACGTCAATGCCCAGAGCGTTCTTCCACATATCAGCGATTGCCAGGGCAATCTTCTTGTGGCCTTCACTCGTGTTGTACGACAGCGTGAACGTAGGCAGTTTGGTAAGGCCTTCTTCTTCCAGACCTTCAGCCAGCAGTGTCTTAGCCTGTGCGTCATCTTCAGTAAAGTAGCTGTCTTTAACAGCCGTGCGGTATTCGCCGTCAGCGCCGGCAATGCCCGGAGGAACATAGCCGAATGCAGGCAGTTGTCCGCCCAGCGTAACCTTGTCGATCAGAGTTTGACGGTCGATCGTCATCGCAAGAGCCTTACGGATTTTAACGTTGCTGAAAGGTTTCTCGGTTACGTTAAACTCGTAGTAGTACACACTTGCAATACCTTTTCTTTGGAACTCATCCGGATATTTTTGCTGTACGATCGGCAGCTGCTCGGTCGGAATTTCGCCGTTAGGACCGCCTGCGCGGTCAAGCTGGCCGCTTTCGTAAGCTGAAAGCTCGGTAGCACTGCTGTTTACAAGGGAGAAGTCGATTTTGCTAAGTTTGATGGAATCTTTATCCCAGTAATTGTCGTTCTTGGATACTTGGATGGATTGGCCTGTTGTCCACTCAGTCAGAGTGTAAGGACCGTCAACGATCATAGTATCTTTATTTGTTGCCCATTTTGCGTTGGTTTCAACCGATTTGTGAACCGGATAGTAAGTATAGAAGGAAAGCAGACCCAGGAAGTAAGGAGTCGGCGCTGCCAGAGTCACTTCCAGCGTTTTGTCGTCTACCGCTTTAACGCCTACTTGGTTGAAGTCGGTAATTTTCTTGTCATAGTATTCTTGAGCGTTCTTGAGGTAGTACAATTGGTAAGCGTAAGGTGCCGGCTCGGCAGCGGCCGGGTCAAGGACCCGTTTCCAAGCGCGAACGAAGTCGGCGGAAGTTACAGGGTCGCCGTTGCTCCATTTAGCGTCGCGCAGGTGGAACGTATATACTAATCCGTCAGCGGAAATATCCCATTTTTCAGCGATGGCCGGCTCAGCTTGTCCGGTTTCATCATTCATGCGGGTCAAACCTTCATACATGGTCTTCAGAACCGTGTTGGCTTGGCTGTCTTGCGCCAAAGCCGGATCGAATGTCGGAGGTTCAGCGCTCAGGTTGATTTTAAGCGTTTGATCGGCGGCAAGTTTCTCGCCCGATGCGCTACCGTCAGTAGCTGCCGGAGTGTTGCCTGTGTTGCCCGCAGTGTTGCCTGTGTTCGTGGCAGCATTATTGCCACCGCCGCATCCTGCAAGCACAGTTCCGATAACTAAAACGAGTGCGAACAGGAGCAAAAGACTTTTACTCTTCTTCATCTAGCAGTTCCCCCTAAATAGAATGTGGTATATGGTTTATGATTATACAACCAGTGGTCAAAAAAATCTAGAGGAATGTCCTCCGAATATGATTTTTTTTAAATTTTTTAACGTTATGTGACAACCGATCTCCTTTTATGTTAGATTACATTACATTACATAACCCGCAAGATATACTTGATCATCCCAAAGACCATGAAGATCACATAGCCAGTCCCCATTACCAAAAAGCCGAGCCTCCAGACCGCCCGCAGCAGTCTTTTTCCATCCACCCTCCCCTTGATGCGATTCTGTGCGCCGCCAATCAGTCCGGCCGAAATCAGCACCAGCAGGAGAATCAGATAGAATCCGAAGCCATTTTGAAAAAGGTTGTTAAACAGCGCCGAAACGGAAAAAAGAAGAAAGACGGTCGTCACGTCCATAGCCAGCTGAAGTGCCGGTTTCTTGCCCCGCCCCAGAGCAACAGAGATATAATAGACAAGCAAAAAAGGCAGTACAGGCATAACGCTTAATACGATCAGCGAATTGCGGAGCCATTCCAATCGGCTTCACCTCTCCTTTACAAACATGCCCTCTACCATCCGGATCACCCATCGGTGCGCCGCGACATCCACGCCCGCCTGTTCCGCCATCGCCACCAAACTGCCGTTAATCCAGCGGATTTCCGTCTCCCTTGAAGACTGAACATCCGCCAGCATGGACGAATGATTGCCTGATGTCGCCCGGCATACCTCCAATATGTCGTCCCACAGGCTGTCTTCATGGGAAATTCCGCAGGCATCGTAGACGGCGGCCGCTTCCTCGTACAGCTCTCTCATCATTCGCACGCGCAGATCTGTACGCAGCAGCTCACCGTTCGGAATACGCCATATGGCGGTCAGGGGATTGATTACCGCATTGATTACAAGCTTCCGGAAAATCATGGTATTCACTTCATTCGACAGAAGAACGGAAAATCCTGCTGAAATAAACGTATCCGCCAACCGGACAGCCCCATTGTTTCGAACGGTCTCGCCTCCGCCCCACAAGCCGATGGACGTCTGCCCGGCCCCGGCATGAACGACCCGGACCGGAGACTCCCGCTTTGCTCCCTCCGTCGTAACGGCGGCATATAAAGAAGCCGCAGGCAGCAGCTTCTGCAGTAGTTCCATATGCCCCCAGCCGTTCTGCAAGCATAAAAGATTCAATTCGGTCTCCCGAAGAGGTCCAAGAAGCTCCGGCAATATACGGTGCAGCACCCCCTGTTTAACAGTGAGCACGAGCCAATCTCCGGGCGTTTCCGGATAGCGCTGCGAAAATTCGCGTATAGGCACCGCTTCGAACTCGCTTCCCGGAATGATGATCGGCTGCCTTCCGTCAATATGGCTTATCGTCAAGCCGGATTCTGAAAGCGCCGCGCACTGCTCATCGCTTCTGCACCACAGCCGGATGCTTGTTCCGGAACAGATGAGCTTCCCTGCCAGCAAAAGCCCGAGCGAGCCCGCTCCGATAATATCAATTTTCACCGCGCCAGTCACCGCCCGTTAATCTTTAGATTATTAATTTCAGAGGTCCCCGCGAAGCATCTTAGCATGCTTAGAAGCCAAGGTCAGCTTTGCGGGGTTACTGGTCTAGTATACCGCGCCGATGACAAAAGGAAAATCCCGCCATCACGGCATTCTTCATGCCAATAGCGGGATTTATTCAAACTTGCGAGACTTCATTCGATCCGTTCCAGATTTCCGTTGGCGTCCATCTTGAACCGGTTCTTGATTTCCTCTTCTTCTTCGCTTAAAAAGGCCAGTCTGCGGGCACGGTCCATGATCTGAATCAGCGCCTTGTAATCGTCGTTAACTACACGGTAATCGCTTTGGGCCGTATTGACTTCTTTGGACAATCTCTCATTTTCCGCTCTCAGCTCAGCCAGTTCCTCTTCCTTATCACGAAGATCCCTCTCCAGCATTTTCAACTGACGGCCGGCTTCCTGGTAAGTGCCTTTCCACTGCCTTAAGAACCGGATGACAGCGTCGATGGAGAGGGAGTTCTGGGCCTCTTCACTTCCGTAATCGTCTTCGCCGTCAGCGATGATGAAACCGGCTACCTGCGCCCCTCTGGACGAGTTTTGTTTTTTCAGATAGCTCCTTTTCTGACGCTGACCTTTCGCAATGGAAATCGCTTCCTCGTAGCTTTTGCGCACACAGCTGTTCCAGCGAAATCCGCAGGCTGCCGATGTCCTGCCGATTTTCTCGCCCACTTCTTCAAAAGCAGCCAGCTGCGTGCTTCCTTCCCGGATATGGCGCAGTGTAACCTCCGCCAGAATGAGATCGTCTTCCTCGCTCCAGGCATCTTGTCTAATGGCTGTCATAGAGCCAAACCTCCTAGTAACATCTTGAAATAACCATCTTCGTAACCGGCGGTGCCACCGGCAAGTGAATGGGGATAAAAGCTGCTTACTTCATTCCTATGCCTCTCATAGAGTTCATAGAATCTATTTGATACTCATTTGTATTTCCATTTTGACTTCCGCTCATACGCAGAACGGGAAATTATCGCTCCACAGCGCCCTTTTTCCTGTCAATAACACAGGTCACATTTCCAGTGAAAACGGCCTCTTTTTTGTTGAATTCGTTTACACTATTTTATTCGCCGGGTATAATGGATTAGAGGTATTCCGTTCGTTCTAACCTAAGGAGGGGATGGTAACGTGGCTCGGATGTTTCGGGTTCTGGGATTCTTTACGCTGGTAATCGGCCTGATGGCCTTTGCTGGAAAAATGGTCGAGATGGCTTTGCTGTTCTTTTTGCAGACCGCATTTTTCGTTATCCTAGGGTATATGAAATTCACCGAAAGAACGTATATCCTTCTGTTTTGGGGTTATATGATCGTTACTTTTACAGGTTTCAGCTATTGGACGATCTTCGAGATGGGCCTTCCCTTGTAAGCCGAAAATCCCCCGCGGTACATCTCAGACAACTTAGTATGTCGAAGCCCCACGCGATGTGGGGTTATTTTGTGTCCCGTGATATAGGCCGAAGCCCTGAAAAGGGGTATGATATTTTTACAGGGTCAAACATATCATACCTACATAAACGTTTAAATCTTGCAAGGAGGTGAAACGGTGCTCTCCCCCAAACGACTGGCTGCCGCCCTGGCTATACCGCTCTTCTGTTCGCTGCTGCTGATCCCGCCGGCACCGTATCTGTCCGCCGATCCGCAACCAAGCGGGCTGGCCCCCGCTCCTTCCGTTTCCTCCCCTTCTTCCATATCGTCTTTTCCGGATAATGCCGAGACCCGCAGGCTCATGCAGCAAACACTGTCCGCAGCTGAAATACAAAAGGAAATCGAACGCATCGGAACTGAGCAAAGCCTACTTGAGCAAACCACTACGGCATTGACACGGCAGGCTGCTGAGAAGAAGAAGGATATCGCGGAAAAAGAAAAGCGGGCAGGCGCCGTTGTGCGCGCTTACTATACGGGGGACAGGGACCCTCTGATTACGGCCTTACTGTCGGCAAAAACCTTAAGCAAATGGTTTATTTTGCTCGATTACTACGAAATGATAATGGGACGCGACAAGGAAATCCTGGCGGAGTATGAGCAGCAATATAAAGGCATGCAGACCACGCTGGCTGCGGCGGAGCGTTCTTCGAAGGAACTGGCAGAGCTAAAGAGTGCTTTGGAGGAACAGAAACTGCGAATCGAGGCTTTGCATAAAGATATTGAAGACGGCATTCAGAGCAGCGGCGATCCGCAGAATATGACGGCGCTGCTGGAGGAGTTTACGGCATACTGGCAAAACATCGGGATGCATGAAGTCAAGACCTATTTCAAAGCGCTGTCTTCGGCGATGGATCATCTGCCGGAGTACGTCGAGAGCCGTGACGGTGTTCTGACACGCCGGGGGATGACTTACGATTTGAATTTGAAAGAAGAGGATCTGAACGCATTTTTGCATTCGCAGAACAAACTGTTCAACAATTTCGCCTTTACGTTCAATAACGGTTCGGTAACCGCCGCCGGCAAGGATGGGGACTTATCGCTTCGTCTGCAGGGTCATTACACGATACAGGAGGAACCGGTCAACGGACTGATGTTTCATGTGGACAGCATCGTTTTCAACGGCCTGGAGCTGCCGGATACGACACGCGCATCGCTGGAGGAGGAATTCGACCTCGGTTTCTATCCATCCAAGATCGTCTCTTTCCTTCACGCCACCGAAGTGGACAGCAAGGACGGCGTTCTTCATGTGAGGCTTGGGCTATCGTTCTAATAAGGATAGGCCAAAAGCACGGTCACGGCTTGTCTTCCTCCGCCCCGGTTGAAGACAAAATCGCTGCGATATAGCCTGCTGAGTCCACTTTGCCGGCCAGCAGCAAACCTGCTGCCGATGTGATTTCGTTCCATTCCGCCTCCGGCTCCCCTTCCAGAGTATCTCCATCCGCCAGAAGACTGACGGTATCAAACGGAAGACTCCCGCCGCCGGGCAATCCCGAGCGGTACGGCTCCTCCGCCCCCGGCAGCCGCCCGGTACTCTCAAGCCAATCGTGCTGCGCCTTCTCCGAGGTTACATAGGTCAGCCAGTCTGCCGCGGCCTCCGGACTTCGGGACTGCGCGGAGAGGGCGAAGCTGCGGCTGTACAGCGTCCGCTCCCCCGCTCCGTCTCCCATCCAAGGCAGTTCCGCCGCCAGGGCTCCGCCTCTGTTCTTCTCCCACTCGGACAGGCGAACAATAGCTGCGGCGATGTTCCCCTCCCGCAGCATATTCCAGATTCCTCCGTCCAATCCATCCGTCAGATAGAGGGAGCCGCGGTTCTGTATAATCCAGTCGAGCGCCTTGCGGCTCGTCGGAAACAGACCGCTCCCGGTGCTTTCCATAAAGGCGGACAAGCCGTAAGCATTGTTCGCGTCCAATGCGAGCACGTACTTCTTGGGCTCTTTGGGGATCTGCTCCAGCAGCCGGTTCCATTGATCCAGTGATCTCGGAAGCGCCTCCGTTTCAAGCTCCTTCATCCGCTGGGGAGAATAAACGAAGACATAAGGATCGATATCCAGCGGCACGCCCCAAGCGTACCCGTTCCATTGCAGCAGCGGCAGCAAAGGGGCCAGCGGCGTTCCCCCGGCCGAGCTTTCATATACTTCTACGGGCAGCAAATATCCTTGCTGCGCCAGTCCCCTGATATGATGGGCGTCAGTCATAACGATGTCGGATCTGTCTCCGATCGTCAGTTCCTTCATCAAAGCGTCTTCTCCAGCTGCCTCCCCGAGATTGTTCAGCTCGATGGTCACACCGCTGAACAGTGTGTAATGGCCGCTTATTTTTTGCAGCTCCCGCAGCTCATTATCGCTGAGCGATACCGATATGCGCAGATGGACAGGCTCGCCTTTTTGCCGGGAAGAGTAGTCTTGTGCCTGCGACTGATATTCGTTCAGGGGAGGCGGCCCGTCCAGCCGGTTCAGATCCATGCTGGGAGATAAGCTCGTCAGCGACAGCAGCAAAATTGCAAACAGAAGCCAATAATTTTTGCGTCTCAGCATGTTCTCCTCCTTGTCCGTTCCAAGCCCGTCCTTTCCATTGTACCAGCCTGCGGCTCATTTGTCTGCCTGTTAATGACAGCGCTTTCTTTCTATTATATATAACAGGAAGGGCCGGGAGTTGGCCCCCCGGCCCTTCCTGTTATCTGAGATACGAACGTCCTTACAGCAAATCCGCAGCCAATTGGGCCAGACGGGAACGTTCGCCTTTTTCCAGCGTAATGTGGCCGCTGATGCCCTGCTGTTTGAACTTTTCAACGATATAGCTAAGTCCGTTGCTGGCGGCATCGAGATAAGGATGATCAATCTGCTCGGGGTCTCCCATCAGAATGACCTTGCTTCCCTCGCCCGCTCTGGAGACAATCGTCTTCACTTCGTGGCGCGACAGGTTCTGCGCTTCATCAATGATGATGAACTGCCCCGGAATGGAGCGTCCGCGGATATAGGTCAGCGCTTCTACCTGAATGCTTCCGAGCCCCATCAGAATTTTGTCGATGTCTCCGGCTTTCTTCGTGTCGAAGAGGAATTCCAGATTATCGTATATCGGCTGCATCCACGGCCGGAGCTTCTCGTCCTTTTCTCCGGGCAGATAGCCGATGTCCTTGCCCATTGGAACGACAGGCCGGGCAATCAGCAGTTTCTTGTATTTATGCTCATCCTCCACCTTGAACAGTCCGGCGGCCAGCGCAAGAAGCGTCTTGCCTGTACCTGCTTTGCCGGTGATGGTGACAAGCGGAATGTCTTCGTTAAGGAGCAGTTCCAGAGCCATCCGCTGCTGCGCATTGCGGGCGCTGATCCCCCATACGGGATCGTTGCCTAGATACAGCGGCTCCAGGCGGCTGGCGTCGCCACTCACCTTGAGCAGCGCCGATTTGCCGCTGCCGATCTCGTCCTTCAGAATGATGAATTCGTGGGGGTACAGAGGATAGGACAGCTGCAGCTGCTTGACGGAAAGGGAGCGGTTGCTGTAATACTCGTCGATCAGCGCCGGGTGAACGGGCAGCGTCTGGTAACCGGCATACAGCTCATTCAAATCGCCTGTCCGGTCGGACAAATAGTCCTCCGGTGTAATACCAAGCACATCAGCCTTAATGCGGACCAGAACATCTTTACTTACAAGTACGACCGGCCGGGGATCGGCCTTCTCGTTCTCCTCCTGCAAATAATTAAGCGCCACAGCCAAAATCCGATTGTCAGTGGATACCTCGCCGAACATTTCCTGCACCTTGATAAAGCTGCGGTGATTCAGTTCAACCTTCAGCTTGCCCCCATGCTCAAGCTCCACGCCGCTGTGCAGATGGCCCCGCTCGCGAAGCCCGTCGAGCAGGCGGGACACCGTGCGGGCATTGCGTCCGATTTCATCGGCGTTCCGCTTCTTATTATCGATCTCCTCCAGCACCACGGCGGGAATGATGACTTCATTCTCCTTAAACGAAAAAATCGAATTGGGGTCGTGAAGCAGTACATTGGTATCCAGTACAAAGATCTTTTTCATGTTATCCCCTCCACAGCGCCTGGTTTGTCTTAAAGATACATAACTCTTTCCGCCCCTGGTAAAGATAAAACCAGAACGTATATTGGACGAAAGGAGCAAGCATCCATGAGAAAATCAATGTGTCTGTTGCTGGTCCTTACGCTGCTGCTGACAAGCTGCGGTATGGTCAAAAAACAGTCATCACCCTCTCCTCAGGATAAACAATCGGCAATGAATGGCATAAATAACAGGGAACACGGGGTAAGACCGCTGGCAGACGAGGGAACGGAAACGCCTCAGGCTTCTGCACCAAACGGAACGGGCGTTGTTACGCTTAGCGACGCCGAGCTGAAAGACCATCTGGAACGGTTGGCCAAAAGAGTTCCCGGCGTAAAGGGAGCACACTGCGTCGTGATGGGCAAAACCGCCGTTGTCGGTATCGACGTGGATGGATCGCTCAGCCGTTCCAGAGTAGGTACGGTCAAATACTCGGTTGCCGAGGCTTTGCGCAAAGACCACGTGGGCGTTAACTCGCTCGTGACCGCGGACGCCGATGTGGCGGCGCGTATCGCCGAGCTGAGCCGACACTTCCGCCAAGGCCGCCCCGTCTCCGGGTTTGCCGCTGAAATGGCCGATATCATCGGGCGGATTATTCCTCAGCTTCCTGATGATACGACGCCACGGGGCCAGCAATAACCTTTATATCGTCAGTTTCACCCGCAAATTAAATGATGACAAGGTCAAAAAAAGCCCAGTGAACTCCTCACTAGGCTTTTTGCATTGCGGCAAACACTTGTCCATCGAGCTTCTCCGCCGCACGCTGGTCGTAGGTTTTGGCATATTTTGGAGCCAATTCCAGCTGCGCGCCATAAAAGAGCGCATTCCGCACCGCCGAGATTTGCACATCAAAGCAACACATCTCGAACGGAACCTCGGGAAGCGGATCGATCTTGACAACGGAACGGCCGTTAATGGCATGAACCGTCCCCTCCCCAAAAACGGTCAGCGTGACCAGAGGGTTCTCCTTCATGTTTCTGACCAGCCGGGAACGGTGGTCGATCGCCAGCCGGAGCGTGGAAGCATTCACCGCATACACCCACGAAATAGCCGTGGAGGTAGGGCCGCCGCTTTCCGCATCGACGGTATTAAGAAGCACGAATGTTTCGTTTTGCAGCATCTTCAGCAGAGATTCGGTAAGCTGGGCAACGGATTCGGACATGATGACAGGCCCCCTTGTGCGGCATAGTAGAGCTTAGTTAATTATATTATACCATAAGCCCAAACTTGCATTCAATTTGGGAAAGCGACGGCTATTGTCAGATGCGGCGCTTCTAAGGGGCTGCGGTTGCCGCCGGAGCGGCTCCGGCCAGCCGGTCTTTCAGACTCCGCTTCGCGGCGTCAAGCTCCTCTTCGTTAATATATACATAAGGGCTGCGCCAGGTGCCGGTTACCGGCTTGAATTCCACGTTATTTTTGGACATTTGCCAATACGCCGCGATCATATTCTTGATCTGGTTCTTCTCAAGGTCGGTCTGCATATTGTCGTTGATCGCATCCAGCACGCCGCCGATTTTGACAACTCCGCCAAGCGACTGCATCTGATCCATGAGCGAATGTAGCACTTCGCTTTGCCGCCGGTTGCGGTCGAAATCGTCGGAGGCTTTCGTCTTCGGATCGCAGTTGGATTTGCGATAACGGACATAGTCGAGCGCCTTGTCGCCGTTCAGCTCGGCGGGACCCTCTTTCAAATTGATGTCGGTGCCGTCCGCGCTGTCCGTATAACACATATCTTCGCTGATGTTAACCTTGACGCCGCCAAGCTCGTCGACCGCCCCGCGGAAGCCCTGGAAATTAAGGACCGTTACATAGTCGATTTTAACGTCAAGATACTTGCCCATCATGGTCTTCATTTCATCCTCGGCCGAGATGCCTGAAGTATCTTCCTTACTCTTGAACCTCGAATAGTATTCGTTGATCTTCGTCCTCTTGTAACCGGCCAGCTCCATATACGTATCGCGGGGAAGCGAAACGATCGTCGCCGATTCCGTCTCCGGATTGAGCGCGACCACCATGATAACATCCGTCAGATACGATTTATGCTTCGGCCGGTAATCCGTGCCGAGCAGCAGCATGGTCAGCGGCTTGACCTTAGCCGAGCTATCGGCGGCCACCGGTCTGTCGACGCCCGTATCCAGCACTCCGCTGTCCAGCTTATAGTACAAATACAGGAAGTAACCTACCACGACGAGCGCCGACAGCATCATGAGAATTAAAATCAATTTTCCGAGCCGGGCCATAAAGCCAGGTTTCTTGTTCTTCTTGCGGATCACATTCTTGGAAGCTTGCCCAGCGGGCCTTCTGTTTCCGCCCCCCTGTCCTCTGGACCTTGGAGGCAAACTGCCTTTACTTGTACTCATAATTAAATAAAGTCCTTTTCTTCATTGGGAATAAGTAAAATGTTACTAAAATATCAGACGTACCTTTTGCTCAAAAGTTGCGTTTCACCGCCGCTTTGCGGTGTCTGCCGCCGCCTTGCGTTTCTGCCTTGCCTCGACGAAATAACGGACCCGTACGAGCAGCATCAGGCCGACCGCGACCAGCAGGCACTGAATAATCGGCAGCTTGTCATGCTGAAAAACGAGCAAAATACCCGCACCGATGGCCATCATCGCATAAAGCAATATTTCCTTCAGCAGAGGCAGCTTCTGATTCACCCGAAATACCCGGTTATACACATAAGTAAGCAGAATGAAAATAACGACATAGGCAATTAAGGGGTGCTCCGCAAACCAGATTTGCAAGGGTACAGTCACTCCTTCCGGGTAATGGATACTGCATCCATTATATCATCGAAGGGTACTCTGCCGCCTTAAAAACATTCGGATGCCTATAGCCAAATAATGCCGCTCTGCTTTTATCACATATGTCCGCAAGGACAAATCAGCCGCCGGAATAAATTCCGGCGGCTGATTCCGTTATAGGCGGATTGCCCTTAATTACATATTGGCCTCAGCCATTTTGCGGTGTTTCTCCGCGCGCTCGCGTTCGCTCTTGTTCAGAATTTTCTTGCGCAGGCGAACCGATTTCGGCGTAATCTCGCAATATTCGTCATCGTTCAGGTATTCCAGCGCCTGCTCCAGGGAGAAGAGGACCGGAGTCTTCAGCTTGACAGTCTCGTCCTTCGTTGCAGAACGGACGTTGGTCAATGCTTTTTCCTTACAGATATTCACGACGATATCGTTGTCGCGCGTATGCTCGCCCACGATCATGCCTTCGTAAATGTCGGTGCCCGGCTCCAGGAACAGCGTACCGCGATCTTCCACACCCATCATGCCGTAGAAGGTGGAAGTTCCGGTCTCGGTCGAGACAAGCACGCCCTGGTGGCGTCCGCCAACCTGGCCGCCGATCAGCGGGGCATAGCTGTCGAACGCATGGTTCATAACGCCGTAGCCGCGCGTCAGTGTCAGGAAATGCGTGTTGTAGCCGATCAGGCCGCGCGCTGGAATCAGGAATTCAAGACGGACCTGGCCGTTGCCGTTGTTGATCATATTGACCATTTCGGCCTTACGGCTGCCCAGGCTTTCCATAACGGAGCCCATGCTGTCTTCCGGCACGTCGATAAGAAGGCGCTCCAGCGGTTCCATCTTGGCGCCGTCGATTTCCTTGACGATAACTTCAGGCTTGGAAACCTGCATTTCATATCCTTCACGGCGCATGTTCTCGATCAGAATGCCGAGATGCAGCTCGCCGCGGCCGGAGACGATAAAGGCGTCCGGACTGTCGGTTTCGTTCACACGCAGGGAAACGTCTGTTTCCAGCTCCTTGAACAGACGCTCGCGCAGTTTGCGGGAGGTTACCCATTTGCCTTCCTTGCCGGCGAACGGAGAATTGTTGACCAGGAAGGTCATCTGCATTGTCGGCTCGTCGATCTTCAGAACAGGCAACGCTTCAGGGTTCGCAGGATCGGCAATCGTCTCGCCGATGTTGATGTCCTTGATGCCGGCAATCGCCACGATGTCGCCCGCGCCGGCTTCTTCGGTCTCCACACGCTTCAGACCTTGGAAACCGAACAGCTTCTCGATGCGCGCCGACTTGTGCTTGCCGTCGCGCTGGATAACCGTTATGGCCTGACCTTGGCGGATAATTCCGCGGTTGACGCGGCCGATGGCGATACGGCCCAAATACTCGTTATAGTCCATCAGGGTAACAAGGAATTGCAGCGGCTCTTCCACGCTCTCCGTCGGAGACGGGATATGCTCGATGATGGTTTCATACAGGGCAAGCATGTTGTCGTCCTGCTTCTCCGGATCAAGGCTGGACGTTCCGTTCAGCGCGGAGGCGTATACGACAGGGAATTCAAGCTGATCGTCGCTGGCTTCCAGCTCAATGAACAGGTCCAGCACTTCGTCGATTACTTCGCTCGGCCGGGCGGCCGGACGGTCGATTTTGTTGACGACGACGATTGGCGTCAGATTTTGTTCAAGCGCCTTGCGCAGCACGAATTTCGTCTGCGGCATGCAGCCCTCGTAGGCGTCGACGACGAGCAGAACGCCGTCAACCATCTTCATAATCCGTTCAACTTCTCCGCCGAAGTCGGCGTGTCCGGGCGTGTCCACAATGTTGATGAGAAAATCTTTATAAGTAATGGCTGTGTTCTTGGCCAGAATCGTAATGCCGCGTTCGCGTTCCAGATCGTTGGAATCCATGGCGCGCTCCTGTACCGTCTCGTGCTCGCGGAAAATACCCGACTGCTGCAGCAACTGGTCGACGAGCGTCGTTTTGCCATGGTCAACGTGGGCAATGATCGCTATGTTGCGAATTTGTTCTCTTGAATGCATGATTTGTATCCAAATCCTTTCATTTATCAAATAAAAACTTTAAAAATTTGCAGCGGGAATCGAAGGCTTCATAAAAGAAGCGCCGGACGCTAAACCCGACGCTTCAACATTATTTTCAATTGTATCGTGAAAGCACAGTGAAAAGCAAGTCTTTTCATGAAAAAACAATTTTCCAAGAAGAAAGAAACTTACCAGCCCTTGTTCCATTTGTTCCGGCCGCCGCTCCGTCCCACGATCAGCCATATTCCTCCCAGAACGAGAACCGCTCCGAGAATATACATGATCCCTGTACCGAGCAGGCTGAAAAACATTAAAACAAGACTGATCACACCAAGAATGACAGCACCGGCAGTCAGTCCGCCGCTCCTCGGAGAAACGAACAGCGAATACTCGTACAAGCCGACCGCCACGCCAAGCGGCAGCACCGGCCAGAGATAAGCCATCAACCCCCAGCCCCACGTATTGCAGAGTCCAAACAGCAGACCGTACACAGTGAGAATACCGGCAGGCATAAGGGCGGCAGGCGTCAAGCGTCTGCCAAAGACAAGAACATGCAGGAACAATCCCGGCAGGAGAACTATAAGCGGCCACAACGCCCGTCCCAAAAATCCGAACACTCCCAGTTTTCCCAGCAAAATAACGAGACCGGCGCACACGATGAACAGACCCAGCTTCATGTCGTTTTTAGAGGACATCCTACCACTCATCCCTTCAACAATCGCATCTCTTTCCCACCGCATCGGCATGTCCGACGCTTCGGGATTCTTCTTTATTTTATCCGAAAAACGCAAAAAGCGCCAACATGCGCCACATTGCGCGAAGCTTTTACTTTTTCATAATTCAAAAAAAGACCCCCTAAATGGGGTCTCTCTTGAAGGTTTGTTCCGATGCCTGATTATTATATCAACAATTGGAGCGCACAGTTACTTATTCTACCCCGCCTTCGGTGTGTGCCGTTTAATCCCTCCAGCCGCAACGACGGCGACGCCCAGCGCGACGGGCAGCAGAGTATGCATAGTCGGAAGCAGGATGGACAGCACCGCACCCAGCTTGGCGTCATGCAGCAGCATCTCCCCGGCGGTGTAGGCGAGAATGTAAGCCCCTATGTAGATAAGCACCGGAAAACGGTGCAGCCATCCGACGATAATGCCGCTGCCCCATACAACAATCGGAATACTGAGCGCAATCCCGATGACTATAAGAGCCAGATCGCCTTTCGCCAGACCGGCAATGGCAAGCACGTTGTCCAAGCTCATAATGAAATCGGCGGCCAAAATAGTCCGGATCGCTTTCCACACCGTGGAGCCTTCGCTCACGCGGATTTGGTCTTCTTCCTCCAGCAGCAGCTTAAATGAAATCCACAGCAGCAAGATTCCGCCGCCCGCTTGAATGTAAGGAATCTTAAGCAGCAGCACCGCCGCCAGCGTCAATATGCAGCGCAAAAGGACAGCTCCCGCCGACCCCCACCATACCGCCTTTTTGCGCTGTTCTTCCGGCAGGTTTTTGCTCGCCATCGCGATAACCATCGCATTGTCTCCGCTGAGAACGAGATTCACCATTAATATTTCTCCAAGCAGCCATATCGAATCCATTGCACATACCTCCCGAACCGGCATGTAACTACTTGTATGCTCGGAGGCGACAAGCTATGCTTCCCGTCCCATTTTCACTGTATGGAAGAATGTCCCCATGAGATTCTGCGTATACAATATTAGGAGATATCTGGGCTTTGCATAGGAGTGAATAGTGTGAACATGCTCGGGGAATTTATGCTGGGATTGCTGAATATCATCTTCTTGGATCTTGTGCTGGCCGGAGACAATGCAATTGTTATCGGCCTGGCCGCGCGGAATCTGCATCCCGCTACACAGAAAAAAGCCATTGTCCTCGGGACGGCGGGAGCCGTGGTGCTGCGTATTGCCGCCACGCTGCTCGTCGTCTGGCTGCTGGAAATCCCCTGGCTGCGGCTGGCGGGCGGAATGCTGCTGCTCTGGATCGCTTACAAGCTGCTGACCGATGGCGGCGGCCCCGCCGAAGTAAAAGCGGGAGACAGCATCGGGTCGGCGGTAAGGACCATCATTGTTGCGGATGCCGCCATGGGCCTGGATAACGTAATCGCCATTGCCGGTGCGGCGCGGCACAATACGGTTCTGGTTGCCCTAGGTCTTCTCATCAGCGTGCCCATCGTCGTCTGGGGCAGCACGCTGTTCATCCGGCTGCTCTCCAACTTTCCCTGGATCATCTATGCGGGGGCCGCGGTCCTGGGATATACAGCTGCCGGAATGATCGCCGAGGAGCGGGAGATGGAATCTTTTTTTGCTTCGCATCCCCTGCTTCGCGCCCTGTTCTACGGACTTGTCATTACCGTCATCCTTGCCGCAGGGTACCGCAAGCGCCGGTCCGGCAGCTCGGATGAAGGACAAGAGAAAGCAGCCGGTTAAGCCGCAGATGCCGGATGCCGGATGCCGTTGGCGCACACGAAAATGGCCGTACTCCGGTGGATTCAGAAGGCTTCGCGAGCCGCCGGCAAGCTTGGAGCGACCGATCGCCGCAGACTGCGCGGATAGATCGAAAGACCCGCCCAAGCAATAGCAGGGCGGGTCTTTTTCAGAACCAGTCTTCCTTGGCGGAAGAGATTAAATCGGCTTCATCGTCAGGGCTCTCATTTCCGTACGGAGTAATATCTACCGTAACAGCCGCCTCAACCGCCTCGGCAAGCCGCTCGGCATAACCAGGGAGCGTTTCTTCGATCTTCTCGACGATCCGCAGATTCGGATTCGTTGTCGGCGACTTTGGCATGAACAGCGTACAGCAGTCCTCATAGGGTAAAATCGATAAATCGTAGGTGCCGATTTGCTTCGCAAGCTCCACAATATCGGCTTTGTCCATCATGACGAGCGGCCGCAGCAGCGGCAAATCGGTCGCCCGGCCGATGACGTTCATGCTCGGCAGTGTCTGACTCGCGACCTGGCCCAGACTTTCGCCGGTGACCAGTGCCAGGGCACCTTCGCGTTCGGCCAGCTTCGTCGTTATCCTCAGCATTGCCCTTCGCATCAGCGTAATCATCAGATTGTCCTGGCCGATTCCGGCAAAAGAGGTCTGCACTTCAGTAAACGGAACCAGGTGCAGCCGGATTCTTCCGGCGTACCGCGACAGCACCCTGGCCAAATCGATGACCTTTTGCCTTGCTTCCCGGCTTGTATAGGGATAACTGAAGAAATGGACGCACTCCACCTCCAGCCCCCGACGCATAGAAGACCAGGCCGCCACCGGGCTGTCGATTCCTCCTGAAAGAAGGAGCATCGCCTTACCGTTGGTACCGAGGGGAAAGCCGCCAACCGCGGGAATATTCTCGCAGAAAATATATGCATACTGCTCCCGGACTTCCACCCGAAGCTCCAGCATCGGTGTTCTGACGTCGACGGACAGTGCCGGGAAGGTCTTCAGCAGCGGGGCAGACACCAGACGGTTCATTTCCTGGGAGCCATGCGGGAAGTCCTTCCACACCCGCCGGGCGTTCACCTTAAAGGTCGTGCCCGGTTCGGGGTTGACCCTTTCGATAAATCGAAGGCTGGCCTCTACGATTTCTTCAAGCTCGGGCTTGACGGCCCTTACCGGACTGATGGATGAAATGCCGAACACTTTGGCGAGCGCTTCCACCATTTCTCCAGCCGGTTCTCCGTTCAATTCCACGTAGATTCGCCCATATTCCTTGATCAATCTGGCCATCGGATAAGGCTTGACTATTTCCTTGACATGCCGCAGCATCGTTTTCTCGAAACGGCTGCGGTTCTTGCCTTTGAGCGTAAACTCTCCGAAACGCAGCAGCAGCATGTCGGCGTATTCTGTGCTTTTTCCCGCCAAACGCGCGGGTTCTATCGTTTTCATGTTACCGCATGCCTCCTTCCACAATCTTTAAAGCTTTAACCGCGCCCAGCAGCGCCTGTTCCAAAGCGTCCACATCGGCCGGGGTATGCTCATCCCCGAAGCTGATGCGGATGCCGCCAAGCGCCGTACTTTCATCCCGCCCGATCGCCAGCAGCACACGGCTCGGTTCGGCCAGCCGGGACGAACAGGCGGAGCGGGTGGATACCTGCATGCCGAGCTGCTCCAACTGACGCGCCATAACTTCGCCCTTCATGCCGGGATAAGAAAAATGCACGATATGCGGCGCCCCCGACTCGCTGCTATTTACAGTAAATTCTGGTATTTCGCGCACAAATGCGAGTAATCTGTTCCGGAGCGGCAGGTTGCGGGAGACGAAGTCTCCGCGCCGCTCGGCAGCCATCCTTATGGCCTTCGCCCCCGCGACTATCGCCGGCACATTTTCCGTTCCGGCGCGGAGTCCCCCCTCATGGGAGCCTCCGCTCAGCAGCGGAAACAATTGAATCCCTTCTTTGACATACAGCAGGCCGACTCCGCGGGGACCGCGGATTTTATGCGGAGACAGGCTGTATAAATCCGCTCCGAAATCCCCGGGACTAGCGGGAAGCTTGCCGAAGCCCTGAACCCCGTCCACATGAAACAGCGTCCGGGGATTGGCCGCCTTGACGGCGCGGCCGATCTCCGGCAGCGGCTGCACTGATCCGATTTCATTATTGACATGCATTACACTCACAAGCACCGTATCGCGGCGCACGGCGGCGCCAACATCCGTAGGATTCACCACTCCGGCCGCGTCAGGCCGGACGAAGGTTACCTCCCAGCCCATTTTTTGCAGCTGCAGACAGCTTTCATAGACGGAAGGATGCTCCAGTTCTGTCGTTACGATATGGCGTCCCCTACCCGCATAATGCAGGGCTGCGCCTTTGATGGCCAGATTGTTGCTCTCGGTCGCCCCGGAGGTGAACCTGATTTCCCCCGGAAGAACGCCAAGCGCCGCGGCGCATACTTCCCGGGCGCGCTCAATCAGAGCCGCGGCCGCGGCTCCGGCGCGGTGCAGCGAGGAGGGATTCGCATAATGCAGCCTCATCAGCTGCTCCACTGTCCGCGCGACCTCATCATAGGGCGGCGCTGCGGCGGCATAATCCCAGTAAATCATATATGGCAAAACTCCTTTGCTGGCAATAAAGTGAAAGGATCAAACAGAGAATCCGGCGTCCGAAACACGGCGCGGGCGAATTGTCCCGTTTGACCCTTTCTATTATACCGCTATACCGCGTATTTGGCGCGGGCGCGTTCAATTTTGGCAATATAGGCCTGAGTCTCTTCCGGCAGCTTGTCCAACTGCCCGAGCATCTCTTCATCCGTGCTGACTCCAAGCTTGAGCACGCGGCCCGGGCCGGCGTTATAGGCGGCAAGCGCCATATTTTCCTGTCCGTTGAACCTCTTAAGCTGATACGATAAGTAGCGGACGCCTCCGTCGATGCTTTGGGCCGGATTGAACGGATCGGAAACGCCCAAGCCTTCGGCGGTGCCGTCCATCAGCTGCATAAGCCCTTTGGCGCCCGCAGAGGAAACGACATTCGGATTGAATGAGGACTCCGTATCGATGACCGCCTTAATCAGGTCGACAGGCACTCCGTATTTGGAAGAAGCCGCCTGGATTAAATCGTCATATTCAGTCGGCTCTGCCGCTGTATGCGCAGCGCCGTTAATCGCCGAATCCGTCATTTCCCCGGAAATAGCGCCTGCCGATACGGCACCGACTCTCTGCCACAGCAGCCCGACTCCGGACGAAGAAACCCGAGATGGTACTTTATCCGCTTCTGTTCCTCCAAGAATTTCCTCAAACCGGGAAGATCCCGATGTTGAACTTTCATTATTTTTTGCCGAAACGCCCGGATCGGCTGAACTTCTCAAGTTAATCCACTTCAATTGGCCAGACTGGCTGGCAACGGCGGGGTTAATCTCCATGCTGCCGCATTCCCTCTTCCCATGATTTCATACTATATCCTCTATATCGGCATTTGGATTTAAATTGTTAAATCTGCCTTCAAAAAAGGCTTTCAGCCCCTTTTTCCAGGTCTGAAAGCCTTTTTCGCGAACCGTGCTTGCCTTCTGATCTTACCGTGCGAAAGGAATCATAACAAAATAGCTCAGCGTCGCGACAATGCCAAGACCGATCGCCCAAGCACCGGCTGTCTTGCGGCCTTTATTGTAGGCATTATAGCCCAGCACTGCCGCAGACGGCCCCAAAATAACCGGCCAAATGAACAGAGAAGCAATCCCTAAGACAAGTCCGACATAACCGACCGTCTTATACGCTTCTCCTTCCCTGTCCGCCGACCTCACAGCCGAACCGGCTGAAGGGTTGGAACGGACCGGAAGCGGACTTACCTCGGCGGCGTATTCCTCTCGATGCTCAGGCGCTTTCCGAGGGTAATCGACTCTGCGCGGACGCAGCGTGATTTTTTTACGTCTGGAACCTTTCGGTCCCGAACCCTTTTGTCCACTGTCCATAGGGCGCCTCCTACGCTTTCGGCTTGAAGGTCAGACAGCAGGTTGCGGAAGAGTTGTTGGCGACATCGCGATGATCCGCGAAGGTCATCTCTTCGGCGAACTCTTCCTTAGCGCGGCTGCCCGAGTGCTTGTCGATTTCGATAATGATCGAATCGGCCCGGCAAATATTGCTTTCTCCCCAATAATTACAGTTGCTCACACTGCAGTTAACTACCGTTTTTGCGGTATTATTCATTTTTATCACCTCGAGTTCATTATGTCCTTCCGGCTGCGCCGCTATACGGCTGGGGAGCTCCCAAATGTGGACAGTCCGGAAGAACTTTGTAATCCAAGGATGTGATTGTATGAGAATGAAAAAAGCCTCCCGCGCACTTAACATGCAACCGGGAGACTTTGGAGGGTTATACTTGATTTTGCATACGTCGTTCGGTCAAATAATCGTTCTCGTAATACGTAAGGTCATCCCGCAGTTCTTCATACACCTTGGTAATGTCCAGAATGATATCGCGCGCCGGACGAACCGGCTTTTTGCGGAAGCGAATGGCATCTTGTCCGGTATAGGCATAACGGCCGTCTTCCGAGTAGCTTTCATTCTTCGGATAAAAGAAGTTGTTGACGCCAAAATGATAAACGTTATAAAGCGCTTTTTGCGCAAAATCCTCATTAAACGTGGCACGGCGGAGTGCAACTCCCAGCTTCTCATACGACATCTCGGAGAATACCAGCAAATGGCGGAGATCGGACAGAAATCCTTGGTAAAAATGCGTCAATTCTTCGTCCTGCTCGGGCGAGAGCTGCGGCAAAGCGTAGTGGTTCAGGAACGCCTCCATTTTCTCGATGGCATATTTAAGCTTTTCTCTCGTCGTTTCGCACAATTTCTGAACATTGGCTGACATGGCGGTAGCTCCCCCTTATTGTCGTTGGCTTTAATTTCATTTGCCTGCTGTTACATTCCTTGCAATTCAATCGTTTTCATGTCTATCCTATCACAAAATAATGAACGGCGGTATCCTTTTTAAGCATGCATAAATCCGGCTGCTGTCTCCCATTCTAACCTTATTACATTGCCAGGGAGGAGCGGAAATTATGTCCCGTAAAAATATAGCCATCGCCGGTCTGCTCACCGCGGTCTGCGCTTCCGTGCTTGTGCTGAGCCTGACTTCGCGTCCCGAAACGGGTCCAATCGGGCGACGTCAAGGAAACGAGCGTCCCCCACAGGAGCATTCCCTGAAAAAGACCGCCTTGGTACAGGATGTGTACGCCACGGAGAGGCTGAACCGCGTCGACGCGGGCAGAGATTTGCGCGCGATGCTCACGGGAACGGCAGGAAAGTCGCCGCGTGATGTTGCATTATATGCGGAAAGCTTGCAGCGCAGCCACGGGCATATTGCCATGCTGATGTGGATTGATTTTTCTTCGGGAACGGTCAAAACGTTCAAATCGGTTCCGCCGGACGGCACACGCGAGCAGCAGCAGCGGCTTCGTCAGTATCTGAATGCCGCCAAGTCGGCCGTGAAAAAGCATCAAGCCTACGAATCGCCTTCATTTGCCGTCGGTGAGCGCAAATACTTCGTTATGAGCCAGCGGAGCTCGGATGGAAAGATCGGCGTTCTCGCCCTGATTGACCAGACCGTGCTGAACCGGGTGGCGGAGCATCAGCGCAAAAATCTTCGCCTCATTCCCTACCCCAAGGAAGGCAAATTCCGCATCGAGTCCGTGCATGCCGACACGCTGCGTGACATCACCGTCAAGACCGGTCATGACAACGAGAACGCGAGCCATTATTACGAGAATGAAATCGTTGTCCGGTTCAGGGACGGGCATCCGAGGTCAAGCCAGCTTCAGACGATATCCGCAGACATTCACTGTGCTGCGCCCCGCAAGCTGGGCTATGCTTACATTTTCCGCTCCTCCGATATGACCTACTCTCAGCTAAAGACGTATTTTTACTATAAGTGGCAGCCGCTGTATACGGAACCGCACTATATGTACTTAACCAATGATGCGGAGGGTGAAAATACAGCCGAGGTGGTAACGCCGAACGATCTGCTGTTCTCCGACTATCAATGGAATTTGCCGGCAATCGAAACAAGCCGGGGATGGAATTTATCCAAAGGAAGCAACAAAGTCACAGTCGCGGTAGTCGACACCGGCGTTCAGGCCGACCATCCCGACCTAAAAGGACAACTGCTCCCCGGATATAATGCCATTACCAAAAAAGGGAAACCGGATGACGATGTAGGCCATGGCACCCATGTCTGCGGCATTATCGGAGCCTTGGTCAACAATAGTGAGGGTGTGGCGGGCATCAGCTGGTTCAACAAAATTTTGCCCGTCAAAGTGCTGGACAGCACCGGAGCCGGCACTACCTATTCCGTTGCCGAGGGCATTATCTGGGCGGCGGATCACGGGGCCAAGGTCATTAACCTCAGCCTGGGCAATTATGCCGATTCGCAGTTCCTGCACGATGCAATCAAGTACGCCTACGACCGGGACGTCCTGCTCGTATCCGCCTCCGGCAACGACAACACGGAACGCCCCGGTTACCCTGCGGCATACCCCGAGGTGTTGGCTGTCGCCGCGACGAACGCTTCGGGTGAGAGAGCGTCCTTTTCCAACTACGGCGATTATATCGATGTTTCCGCGCCCGGCGAGAGCATTGCCAGTACGTATACGGGCAGCCAGTACGCCGCGCTGTCGGGGACTTCAATGGCCAGTCCGCATGCCGCCGCCCTCGCCGGTCTGGTTCGTTCGCTGAACCCGGATCTGTCGAACAAAGAGGTAATGGATCTCATGACCAAGAACACCGTCGATCTTGGCACCCCGGGCCATGACAAATATTTCGGCTGGGGGCAGGTGGACATCTACAAAACGCTGCAGGCTGCATCCGGCGGCGAGGTTCCTCTGGAGCTGTGGCCGCAGCATGTCAGGGAGAAAATCAACTTGCTGGAACGCAGACTGAAAGCCAAGCCGTAAATAGCGGCCGGTCATCTCGTTGTTCCGGTCATGGATTCCTTCAGCAGCGGCATCAGAAGCAGCAGTCCGCGTTCCATTTGCTCTTCCTCCATTTGCGCATAGCAGAGCCGGATATAGTTTGTCGAAGGTTCGCCGACATGGCATACATTTCCGGTCAGAAAAGAGATGCCCAGCCGCGACGCCCTTCTGTACAGCTCCCCGACATGGACCGAATGCGGCAGCTCCAGCCACAAATTGAGTCCGCCTTCGGGGAGTCTCCATTTTACCCCCTGAGGCGCATGACGTTTCAGGAGCTTTGCCGCTCTTTCCATCCGGGACCGCAGCGCGGACCGCAATCCCTTCATATAGACGTCATATCGGTCCGAAATGAACGGGAGCACCGCAAGCTGGATCAGCAGCGGACCGCCAAGATCGCTGGCCGCCTTGGCGGCGGTCAGCCGTTCGAGGATATCGCCTTCGGCGGCGACGCAGGCCATCCGGCAGCCCGGGGCAAGCACTTTGCTGAAGCTTTTCATGTAGACAACATGCCCATCCCTGTCCATACTCTTGATGGATGGCGGAGGGGGAGAATGAAAATACAGATCGGAAAAAGGATCGTCCTCCACAATGAGACAGCGGTAGCTGCGGGCAAGTTCCAGCAGCCGCTGTCTTCTTTCCATGCTCATCGTTGCCCCGCTCGGATTCTGGAACGTAGGCACCGTATAAATCAGCTTGGGCGGACGCCGGTCGCACAGCTTCGTCAGCAGGTCGATGCGCATGCCGTCTTCATCCATGGGAACGGATATCATCTCCGCCCCCCTTCCCGCAAACACATCGATGGCTCCCGTATAGCTGGGCTCTTCCAGGTATACCGCATCGCCAGGACCAATAAATGTTCGGGCCACCAGATCGATTCCCTGCTGGGTTCCGCTCGTAATCATCAGACTTGCGGCAGACAGCGAAATGCCGCGCGTCCGCAGATGCCTGGTCATCACTTCCCGCAGCTCCAGATCCCCTTGAAAATTACCGTAGGCCGACATCAGTTCCGGCCGCTTCGCCACAAGCATCGTCATCGCCTCGCCGATTTCCTTCAGGGGAAGCAGTCCGGAATGAATGGCTGCCAGATGGAAAGAATATTCCGCCTCGGAATAGTCAAAATTCCGCCAGAGCTGCGCCCTCGGCAAATAATCTTCAAAGTCTTCCTGCCATCCGAATCTCTTCCTTGTTCCGGTCTTTTCCTGTCCAGCGTTCAGGCCCGGAATCGGGCTTCGGCCGCGCTCGCCCTCCCCGTTATTCCCGTTCTTCTTTCCGGCATCATGCTTCCAATTCCCGGCCCGTCCGGCTTTTCCTGTACGGTATTCCTCATCCTCGCGATTTCCGTCTTTCGCCGGGGAGACAAAGCAGCCGAGGCCGTGGCGGCGAACGATCCGCCCTCGCCGTTCCAGGTCGGCGTACGCTTTGCTGACCGTCACCTGGCTGACGCCGAGCGAGACCGCCAGCTTCCTTACGGAGGGCAGCCTCATTCCCGGCTGAAGCAGTCCGGAAGCTATGCGCTGTCCGAGCGCCTCGCTGATCTGCAGCGGGAGCGGCTTGCCGCCGGTTCGGCATAATTCGATATGCATCGTCAGGTCGCCTCCACTGTTATATTCGCATCTTTACTGTTATACTGCTCTGCCGCTATGATACCATCAAATCACTGGGTAAGGAGCAAAATAGCATGAATATTGTTTATTCCACTATGGCGCAACATCTCGGCTCGTCGGCCGTACGCGATATTCTGAAACTGACTCAAGGGAGTGATGTTATCTCATTGGCCGGCGGACTGCCGGCGGAGGAGCTGTTTCCCCTCGAAGCGGTTCGTGAAGCTTACAACCGGGTTCTTTCCGGACACACCTCCGTACTGCAGTACGGCCTGACCGAAGGCTATGCCCCGCTCCGCGAAAAAGTCGCGGCAAGGCTGGCCCGGCAGAGAATCTCGGTATCTTCGGCCGAAGTGGTGCTGACCACCGGCTCCCAGCAATCAATCGACCTGCTGTGCAGAATGCTGCTTGACCCCGGCGACACCGTTCTCGTCGAATCGCCGACCTATCTGGCCGCGCTTCAGGTGCTGGGTTCCTACCGCGCCAATATCGTGGCGGTCGCCAGCGACAAGGACGGCATGCTCCCGGACGATCTGGAGCATAAGCTCCGGCTCCACCGCCCCAAGCTGCTGTATGCCGTTCCAACCTTCGGCAACCCCACGGGGGCGACCTGGAGCGAAAGCCGCAGACGCAGCGTTGTAGAGCTGTGCCGACGCACCGGCACGCTCATTCTGGAGGATAATCCCTACGGCGAAATCGCGTTTGCCGGGGGAGACAGAACCGGACTTCCGCCGCTCGCAGCCATCGACGGCGAAATGGGAGGCGGCGCCGTCGTTTACACCGGCACTTTCTCCAAGATTGTCGCCCCGGCCCTGCGCACAGGCTGGATCGCGGGCAGCCGGGAGCTTGTCTCCACGGTCGCAAGAGCCAAGCAGGCGGCCGACCTGCATTCCAGCACCATCGACCAGCGCGCCCTGGATGAGCTGCTGTCGGGATATGACCTTGACGGTCATATCGCCGCCATTTCCAGAGAGTACGCAGCTAGGATGAAGGCACTCTCTTCCGAGCTGCGGTCCCGGAATTGGAAGGGCGCCCATTGGGAAGAGCCTCAGGGAGGCATGTTCCTGTGGCTGACGTTGGACAAGACAGTCAATACGGCGGAGCTGCTGCCGCTGGCCGTCGCCCGCGGCGTTGCCTTCGTGCCGGGTGAGGTGTTCTATCCAGGTGAACCGGATCGCAGCACCATGCGGCTAAACTTCACCCATACGCCGCCGCATCTGCTGCCGCTGGCCGTGAAACGGCTGGGAGAAGCGCTGGAAGAATGGAGCGGCAGACAGCTGGAATCCTTGCTCCCCTGAAGCCTCTGTAAAGGACCTTTTCTATATGCATTTCAAGTAGCTATTGCAGTTAAAAAGCGGCGGCGCTTCCGGTTTCCCGGATGCGCCGCCGCTTATGACGTGCGATAGACTTGTCTGATATTAGGTGTTGCCAGTTTAGGAAAGTTTGCCGTAAGCCGGGTTCTGTGCTCTTTGTGGTATTGACGGGAACTACCCTCCCACTGTGAGCGACAATCATCTATCTAGGCCGTACATTGCTGCACAGCTCCAGCGACCAACCCGAACGCGCCTCAGGCGAAGGCTGCCTCCTCCTTGCGGAATCGGCCGCGTTCCATTAGGTCTTGCTCCAGGTGGGGTTTACCAGGAACGAAGTCACCAGCGTTCCTCGGGGTCTCTTACACCTCGGTTCCACCCTTGCCTGTGCCGCCTGCAAGCAAGCGGCCATCGGCGGTCCATTTCTGTGGCACTATCCTTCGGCTCGCGCCGACTGGACGTTATCCAGCACCCTGCCTTATGGAGCCCGGACTTTCCTCCCGCGGCTCAAGGCCGCCGGCGATTGTCTGTCAAACTTTCCGAACAACATTGTATATTATACAGACTGCACAGTCTCAGTACAAGTGTAAAGATTACCCTTTTTCCGGTGAAGTGCTCTCAGAATTCTCTTAGCTAATTAGGTAAATTGGAACGGCTCCGTATTGACTTCCGAAGCAAAGACCTGAGTTCCGTACTTATGCTCCGCCAGCTTGGCCTTGATCCATTCGGCCACCTTTTCCTTCATAATCTTCTCGGCGTTATGGCCGGGATCGATCAGCGCGACGCCGGCCATCAGCGCATCCTGCGCCGTATGGTAGTCGATATCGCCCGTGACCAGCACATCGGCGCCGCGGAAGATCGCGCTGCCAAGGAATTTTCCGCCCGATCCGCCAAGCACGGCGGCTTTGCGGACAGGCCGGTCCAAGTCCCCCACCACGCGCACCTTGTCTACGTTCAAACCGGTTTTTACGGTTTCCACGAGCTGCCCCAGAGTTGTCGGCTCTTTAAGCTTGCCAACCCGGCCCAGTCCGAAGCTGCGGCCTTTGAGATCCATGGAATAGAGGTCATAGGCGACTTCCTCGTAAGGATGGGCCTTTAGCATCGCCTGAATGACCTTGGTGCGGATGCCGAGGGGGACGATCGTCTCAATCCGGATTTCCTCCGCCCGCTCCATTTTGCCCTGTTGGCCGATGAACGGGTCGGTTCCTTCGCGGGGAACGAACGTGCCGTAGCCCTCAATGTTGAAGCTGCAATGGCTGTAATTGCCGATCCACCCCGCCCCGGCGTTCAGGACGGCATCCAGCACCTTCTGATGATGGTCCTTCGGCACGAAGACGACGAGCTTGGACAGCTGTTCGGTATGAATATCCTTCAGTGGAGCGCCATTCTCAATGCCGAGCGCCTCGGCCATCCAATCATTCATGCCGCCCTCGGTCACATCCAGGTTCGTATGGCTGATATAGACGGCGATATCGTTCTTGATCAGCTTCTCGTACAACCGTCCCATAGGCGTATCCGTCTGCAGCTGCTGCAGAGGCCGGAAAATAATCGCGTGATGCGCAATAATGAGATTGCAGCCGCGGGATATCGCCTCCTCCACGACCTCGTCGTTCACATCAAGCGCAACCAGAACGCCGGTGATTTCTTTTTGCAGGCTGCCGAGCTGCAGGCCGATTTTGTCGCCTTCCTCCGCCACATGCTTCGGAGCAAGCTGCTCCATGTATTGAATTACGGTTTGTCCTTTGGCAAGCATGCCAGCACCTCCGTGATCTCTTCGATGAATTCCCCGATCTCCGAGCTTTTGCTTTCGGCAGATTCCTGCTCCGAGTGCGAGAGCGACTTTCGGATACGCTCCAGCTTCGATATTTCGTCCTGCCATTTGGCAAAAAAGACCGGGCTTGGCTGCCTGATCAGCCAAGGTCCCATATTCAGCAGCAGATCCATGCGGTACGGGCGTTCCCCTCCGGCCTTCGCCGCATCAGCATACAGGCGTTCGTTGGTTACGCCCGTCTCCATGTCTTCCGGCACAGCCGTGAGGACTTCATACCGTTTGCCGTCCTCTTCAAGAAGAGTTTCGGCGGTCAGCACCCAGCTGTTATCCAGCAGCCACCGGCGAAGGATATCCTCGCCGACGTTCGGCTGAAGCAGCAGAGTCCTTACACCCCCCAGCTTGCCTTCCAACGAGCCCCGGTTCAGAATCGAGGCAATGAGAGCGCCGCCCATGCCCGCAATTGTGATACAGTCCGCTTCTTCCGGCCGCAGCACCTCCAGCCCGTCCCCGCGGCGGACGGATATACGATCCGTCAGTCCCGCATCCTGCACAGCCTTTTGGGCCGCGCGGAACGGTCCAGGGTTCACCTCCCCGGCCACCGCGCTTGCGGCCCGTCCGGACTGCACGGCGGCTAACGGAAGCAGCGCATGGTCTGAGCCGATATCGGCCAATTTACAACCGCGCGGAATTTGTTCCAGCAGCAGTCCCAGTCTTTGCGATAATTTGACGTTGTTCATGTAGCCACCCACGCAATCCATTTTTTTCGAAAAAGAAACAGCGCCGTAAGTTCGGCCGCGATTTTGCCGATCAACAGCAGAGAAATCCACGCCGGGTAATCCCGCCGCAGCAGCAGGCTGTCTATTTCGGGCATGAGCCACAGCAACACGCCGACTCCGAAATAGACACCGGAAACGCCTTTTACCCTATGGTACAGCAGCCAGCTCAGCCAGATCATCAGCACGCATAGCGGTAGCCAGAGCAGTTGCAGTTCCAAAACCCCCGCCTCCGGACGAACCCTGCCCGCGAAACCCGCGTACAGTAGACAGAGTGCTCCGTATCCGCTGAAATGAAGCAGGCCGATCCGAAGCACAAAGCCAAGAATGATCCAGAGCAGCCCGCAAGCTCCCACGAAAATCGGAATCGAAATCCCACCATCCAAATTATGGAGAAAGATCATCCATAAGCCGAAGCCCAGTGTCAGAAAACTGCCGATTCCCGCCAGAGACAGGCCGATTACCGGCATTTTGTTCCTCAATAAACCGGCATATCCATAGCATACCACAAGCACCGAGACTGCTGTCGCAAGTTGCAAACCCCAGGGAAAAACGCTAAAATAAAAACCAATTAACAAAATCAAGGAAATAATTCCAAAAGAAAACATCCATATTTTAATACTTCCCTGCTGCAAATTATCCAGCGTTATCGGATTTCTATTGTTTACCGTGCCTTCATCATTGTATAAATTGGTCAGAAAATCGCAGTACTGTTCCGGAAGGAGCTTGGTACGGCGCCAGTACTGAATTTCTTTTAAAATAATGTCACGCTTCTCCACATTCAACGGCTCTTATCCCTCTTTTCAGGCGGTCCCTATGGCAAATAGACAAAAGGACCTCCTGCCGCATGCAGCAGAAGGTCCTTGAAAAGCCGTTTATTCCAGAAAATCCTTAAGCCGTTTGCTGCGGCTCGGATGGCGCAGTTTGCGCAAAGCCTTGGCTTCGATCTGGCGAATCCGTTCCCGGGTAACGCCGAATACTTTGCCGACTTCCTCCAGCGTTCTCGTCCGGCCGTCATCGAGGCCAAAGCGCAGGCGAAGCACATTCTCCTCACGCTCGGTCAGCGTATCGAGCACATCCTCCAGCTGCTCCTTGAGCAGTTCGTAAGCGGCTGCGTCCGCAGGGGCAAGCGCCTCCTGATCTTCGATAAAATCGCCCAAATGGGAATCGTCTTCCTCACCGATCGGGGTTTCCAGCGATACCGGCTCCTGGGCAATCTTCATGATTTCCCGTACCTTCTCTACGCTAAGCTCCATTTCGGCCGCAATTTCTTCCGGCGTGGGTTCGCGCCCCAGCTCTTGAAGCAGCTGACGGGACACGCGGATCAGCTTGTTAATCGTTTCCACCATATGAACGGGAATACGAATGGTCCGCGCTTGGTCGGCAATGGCGCGGGTGATGGCCTGCCGGATCCACCAGGTTGCGTACGTACTGAATTTGAAGCCTTTGTTGTGGTCGAATTTCTCCACCGCTTTAATTAGGCCCATATTGCCTTCCTGAATGAGATCGAGGAACAGCATGCCCCGGCCTACATAACGCTTCGCGATGCTGACAACCAGCCGCAAATTCGCTTCGGCCAGACGGCGCTTCGCTTCTTCGTCGCCGTTCTTGATCCGCATGGCCAGTTCAACCTCGTCGTCGGCCGACAACAGCGGCACCCGTCCGATTTCTTTCAGGTACATGCGGACGGGGTCGTTAATTTTGATTCCGGGCGGAAGCGACAAATCATCGTCAAAGCTGAAATCGTCGCTGTCTCCGCTCTCATTCTCGTCATTCGGACGAAGCGTCACTTCCTCGTCGTTGTCGTTAACGACTTCAATCCCCAAATCACTGAGCTGCTCATAAAATTCATCCATTTGCTCGGGGTCCTGATCAAATGGCGACAGTTTCTCCATAATATCTTTAATATTCAGTGAAGATCTTTTCTTGCCAGACTCAATAAGCTGATCTTTAACCTGGTCGAGCGTAAATTCCGTCTCCAGTTCGGTATGCTGTTCGTTCGCCATTATTCGACTCCCTCCTCCCTAGGTACATCCTGTCAATCGTTCACTGTCTGTCTAGGGCTATAATCTCACTTGCTATTTGTGCCGCACGCAAAAAATCACCGGCTTTTTCTGCCTCAATCATTTCTTCCCGTTTCTTATCCATCATGCGCTGCACGGGGTATTTCCGCACTTCGCGGATATAATCGTCCAGCACCTGCGGACTCCAGTCCGGCGGCGATTCCATCATTGAAATGGAGGCCGCGATCTTCTCCAGCCGGTCGTCCTGCAGCGAGGACAGAAACCGGCTGATATCCGGCTGCTTGCCTTGCGCATAATAGGCGTATAGATAAGCGGCAATTGCCGCATGATCATCGATGTTGAAATCTTCTCCCAGATGTTCATTAACATATGCGGCGGCGTCACCATCCTGAAACATCAGGGACAGCAGACTCCGTTCCGCTGCGTGGTAAGCCGGCAGCAGGGCTCTTGCCTGGATCCGCTCTTTTTTATGCCTACCATTATTCCACCTTTTATCGTTATTATCCCCTTCGGGAATGTTTTTTTGCATCGAAGCCCTGAGCAAATTGCAATCCTGCTTCAAGCTGTCATAGCTCAGTTCCAGCTCGGAGGCAATTTCCTTCAGATATACTTCTCTTTCCGTAGAGGAATGAAGGGATGCGATTACTTGCAGCGCCTCCTTGACATAGGCGATTTTGCCGTCTTCCTCTAGGAGTATATGGTTTTTTTTCAGATATATAAGCTTAAATTTCACGGTCGAAACCGCAGACTCAATGATCTGTTCCCTGAAGCGCTCTCCCCCGTACTCCGACACGAACTCGTCTGGGTCCATGCCTCCGGGCAGCACCGCCACCTTGACGCGCAAGTCCACGGCTTCGAGCATCGAAAGGGTCTTGATCGCCGCAGTTTGTCCCGCCCGGTCTCCGTCATAAGCGATTACGACTTCGTCGGCCAATGCCTTTATCATCGACGCATGGTTCTCCGTAAGCGAAGTCCCCATAGTCGCGACGCCGTTATGCACACCCGATTCCCAAGCCGAAATGACATCCCCGTATCCTTCAAAAAGAACGATTTGCCGCGTTTTGCGGATGGATGCTTTGGATTGGTGCAGATTGTACAGAATCCGGCTTTTGTTAAAGAGCTTGCTCTCCGGGGAATTTATATACTTCGGCTGTCCTTCCCCAAGAATTCTACCGGCAAAAGCCACTACTTTACCGGCACGGTTCGCAATCGGAAAAATAATCCGGCCGCGAAAACGGTCGATATAGCCTTTGCCCTCACTTCTGGCCGACAGCAGGCCGCCTCTCTCCATTTCGGCGAGGTCAAAATTACGTCTTTCCAGAAACTGCAGAAGCGTATCCCAGCGGTCCGGGGCAAATCCGATCTGGAATTGGTCGATCATTTTATCGCTGAATTTCCGGGATCTTAAATAATCCATGGCGGCTTTGCCGTGTTCCGTATTCTTCAGCAGATAATGATAGAACTTCGCAGACCATTCATACGCCTGGAGCAGCCGGTCGATTTCCGGGTTGTGCGCAGACTGAATGCCTCCCGCGCCTTCCGGCACCGGAATGTCACTTTCTTCGGCCATGATTTTAACGGCTTCGGGAAAGGATAACCCTTCGATTTCCATCCTGAATTTGATGGCATTTCCGCCCATGCCGCAGCCGAAGCAATGAAACACTCCACGATCCGGAGTTACTGTGAAGGAAGGGGTGCTTTCCGAATGGAACGGGCAGAGGCCCCATAAATATTTCCCCCGCTTGGTCAGATGGACAACCTTTCCTACGGTATCGACAATATCATGCCGCGCCAGCACGCTTTCGATAACTTCCTCGGGAATATTGCCGTGTCCGCTTGCCACTAACAACCACCTTCATCTCTTGACAAATAAATAATATTCGCTACAGCTGAACATTCTCCTGCAATAAATTCAAAAGTTTTGTCAGTTTATGTTGAAAAAAATTTCGGTCCTCCGCGGTAAACGGTTTTGGGCCTTTGGAGTGACGGCCTCTTCTGCGCTCTTTCGCCCTTGCATGCCTTCCTTCCAGCATCATATCCATGTTGGTCTCGTCGTATGTCTGTCCCCTGAAGGATAGGACATGGCATCCTTTCGCAAGCGCCAGAGCCGCCAGGCCGTAGTCGCCTGTCAGCACGACATCCCCGGGCTTGATATGGTTGGCGATGTAAAGATCGGCGCTTTGATCGCTGTTGTCCACACGGACGACCGCGACGCCTTCTCCGCCGCGAAGCTCATGGGCGTAAGACGACACCATCATTACCGGAACGCCGCAAGCACGGGCGATGTCCGCCGTTTCCTTCTTGACCGGACAGGCGTCCGCGTCGACCACTATAGTCATTCCCTGAGCATCCGAGCTGTTCATAGGCTGTCACCGTTTCCCGTGTAATATATATACGCGCCTATCCCCAAAAATCCTTCCGTCTTCTTCCGAATCTTTAAAAAGCATAAAATACGGAACGAAAGCCGCAAGCTTACGCTTTTGGCGCCGTTCCGTATATTTATACCCTAAACCGGCGTTCTATACCACCAGGCTGACATTTTCTTCATGAATAGCCCTATTATCGGCTAAATGACAAGCTACCAGACCAGTTTGCTGAAGTCAGCAAAGTTCTTCAAATCGGCGTCAATGCCTGCCAGCAGCGAAAGCCGGTTCGCCCGCACCCGTTCATCCTCGGCCATGACCATGACGGAATCGAAGAAGACGGTTATCGCATCGCTAAGACCAGCCAGCAGCGTGAGCGCCTCAGCCGCATTATCCGCTTCCAGCGCTTTTTGGTACGGCGTGTGCAGCGACTGCCAGGTTTCGTACAGCGCGCTTTCGGCCGCTTCACCCAGGAGCGCGGAATCCAGAACGGCACCGGCAGCTTTGGCCGCCAGATTGCTAACCCGGTTGAAGGAATCCACTGTATTCTTGAAATTCTCCTTGGACTCTACAGCATCCGCGAGCGCCTGACTTCTGGCGACAACGGCAACAATATCGTCGTATCCCGCGGCCATGACCGCGTCGACCACATCATAGCGAACATTGTCCGACAGAAGACGCTTTACGCGCAGTCCGAAGAACTCATACAGGTTTCTACGCAGCTCATCCACTGAAAGTTTCAATTTTCGAGTATTTTCATGAACCTGAACGGCAATTTCGAAGATTTCGTTCAAGCCGACCGGAAGCCCCCGCTCCAGTACGATCTGTACAATGCCCGCGGTCTGGCGGCGCAACGCATAAGGGTCCTGTGAGCCGGTTGGAATAATGCCGATGGAAAAGCAGCCGACGATCGTATCAATTTTGTCGGCAATGCTCACAATCGCGCCGGCTTCCGTAGACGGAATGGCATCTCCGGCAAAACGCGGCTGATAGTGCTCGAAGATCGCCTTGGCCACCTGCTCGTCCTCACACGATTTGCGCGCATAATCCTCGCCCATCGTTCCCTGAAGCTCCGGAAATTCGTACACCATCTGGGTAACCAGATCGAATTTGCAGATATCCGCTGCACGGCTAACTTGAGCGGCCGCCTCCGGTGCCGTCTGCAGCTTGCCAGCCAGGCTGTCCGCGATTTGGCGGATGCGGCGGACCTTGTCGGCGACGCTGCCGAGTTCTTCATGGTAAACAATGTTTTCGAGCTTGGCGAGCGCATCCTCAATCTTAAGCTTCTGATCTTCTTCATAGAAGAACTTCGCATCCGACAGACGGGCGCGCAGCACCTTCTCGTTCCCTTTGGCGATGGTCTCCAGATGTTCGGCATTTCCGTTGCGTACGGTAACGAAATACGGAAGAAGTGTGCCTTCGGCATCCAGTACGGGGAAGTACCGCTGGTGCTCACGCATCGAAGTAATCAGCACTTCCTGCGGAATATTCAGGAAAGCCGGATCGAACGTTCCGAACAGTACCGTCGGCGTTTCCACCAGGAACAGCACTTCTTCCAGCAGGTCGTCCTTGATTGCAATCGTCCAGCTTTTATCTGAGGCAAGCTTGTTGATTTGTTCAAGTATCAGAGCCTCACGTTCCTTCACATCGGCAATGACATGCTGGGACCGCAGGCTTTCTACATAATCGGCAGGCTGTCCGATGACAGCTTCCTGCCCGAGGAACCGATGGCCGCGGCTGACATTGCCGGTTTTGACGCCCGTAATTTCAAAGTTGATAGTGTCGCTGCCGAACAGCGCGACCAGCCAGCGGATCGGACGAACGAACTTGAAATCATACGCTCCCCAGCGCATATTCTTCGGGAACGTCATCGCGTTTACAATTCCGGTTAGCCCTTCGGCAAGCAGGGAAGAAGTGTCTATACCTTCGCTGTTCTTGGTAGCATAAATATATTCGACTCCGCCCAGTTCCTTAAAAGTGAACTGTTCGGGAGAAACTCCCTGGCTGCGGGCGAATCCAAACGCCGCTTTGCTCCACTCGCCGGCCGCGTCAAGCGCGATTTTGCGGGAAGGCCCTTTGACTTCTTCGCTGACATCCGCTTGTCTTTCGGCTACATCCTTTACAATAACGGCCAGACGCCGCGGCGTTGCGTACGACTTCACTTCCCCGTGCTCAAGGCGGGAAGCATCCAGCCATTTTGTCATTCTGTCCTGAAGCTGCTCCATCGCCGCCCGGATAAACCGCGCGGGGATTTCTTCCAGCCCGATTTCAAACAGCAAATCCTTAGCCAAGCTGAACACCTTCTTTCTTCAGCAGCGGGAAGCCGAGCTTCTCGCGCTCTTCCACGTAAGTCGCCGCCACCTGGCGGGCCAGATTGCGCACTCTTGTAATAAAACCTGTTCGCTCCGTCACGCTGATTGCGCCCCGGGCGTCCAGCAGGTTGAACGTATGCGAACATTTCAGCACATAGTCATAGGCGGGGAATACGAGATGGCGGTCCATCGCCCGGCGTGCTTCCGCTTCATACGTATTGAAGAGCCCAAACAGCATGCTCACGTCTGAAACTTCGAAGGTGTAAGTGGAATGCTCCACCTCCGGCTGATGGAACACGTCGCCGTACGTCAAGCCGTCCACCCATTCCAGTTCGAACACGTTCTCCTTTTCCTGAATATAGGAAGCGAGACGCTCCATGCCATAGGTGATTTCAACCGAAACCGGGCTGGTCTCGATGCCGCCCACCTGCTGAAAATAGGTGAACTGCGTAATTTCCATTCCGTCCAGCCATACCTCCCAGCCGAGTCCCGCGCAGCCAAGCGACGGATTCTCCCAGTTATCCTCGACGAACCGGATATCATGCTGCAGCGGATCAACGCCCAGCGCCTTCAGGCTGTCCAGATAAATCTCCTGAATGTTATCCGGGGATGGTTTGATAATAACCTGATACTGATGATGCTGATATAGACGGTTCGGGTTCTCTCCGTAACGTCCGTCGGAAGGACGGCGGGACGGCTCGACATAGGCGACCTTCCACGGCTCGGGTCCGAGCGAACGCAGGAATGTCATCGGGTTCATCGTGCCTGCGCCTTTTTCCGTGTCGTACGGCTGAACGATAATGCAGTTCTGTTTCGACCAGAACTCATTCAGCGTCAAAATCATCTGCTGAAAATTCATGTTACCGACTCCTTCGCTTAAAGTTTGAGCACTGCCGAAATTCGCGGTTTTTGGGACCGGCGAACTTAACGCCCGGCAAAACGCCTTGCGATGGAGGCGGTGTTTCTATGCCGGAAGAGAAAAGATTATCCCTTTCCAGACCAAAAAGCTCCCGCCCCCATGCCTGAAATTCAGACATAGGGACGAGAGCCAATCCTATTCTCCCGCGGTTCCACCCTACTTGATTCCGTTCTTCACTGACTGCTGCCGGTGCTGACGAAATCCACTTTTCATGCTGCCGCTCCGCACTCCCGGGTGCCGTTTCATGATCGCTGCTTTACCGGGCTCTCACCGTCCCCGGCTCGCTATTTCAAGCAATCGCTCACTACTTTCCCGTTCTACATGCGTGCCGGCTCAGCCGGCGGCGGCCTTCTCGTTATTTGCCTTTGGTAAGGCATATTTCAACAAGAAGAAACTGTTCCCTATATTAACGGAAAATCCGGCGTTCGTCAAATATTGTATTTATCGAGCTGATCCAGAAAATTCTGCGACTTCAGCCGAAGACCCAACTGGGTATCCATGAACGCCCGCATGTTTTTTTTCAACTCTGCCCGTGTACTCTCCTTGACGTCGACATTGCCCAGACGGGTGAGATCCAGGGCAGCGAACAGACGGAGGAGCTTTAATGCGCGGGGCGAAACCTCCATTGCCGGCGGATCATTGTGGCGGCAGCTTCGGCACAAAGCGCCGCCCAGCCGGGGACTGAGCAGCAACTCATTGTCCGGCTTCTCCCGACCACAGGCGACACAGGAATCAAGCTGCGGACCGTAGCCGGCCGCCTGGAGTATTTTCATCTCGAATACATTGATAATAACTCCCGGGTCCTTCCCCTCTTCCAGCGCGTCCAAGCAGGCTGACAGCTGCCGGAACCAGAAGCTCCCCGTCTCCTCATCATGCAGCACCCGGTCCAGCAGCTCGCAGGCATATGAGCCGTAGGCGGCTTTAATCAGATCTTCCCTGATGGGATGATGGGAGTTCATAATCTCGCCGGAATTCAGCGTACCGAGCCCTCCGTTATTCCTGAAAAAAACATATTGCCCTAACGTAAACGGCTGGATCAGGGCAGCATGGCGGCTTTTTACTTTTTTGGCTCCCCGGACGAGAACACCTACCTTACCCGCGTTTTCGGTGCAAAGCGTAATGATTGCATTCCCCTCGCCGTAGTCCATACTGCGGATGACGATCCCTTCCACCCTGTGTAGCATGCCTCTTCCCCCAACCACTCGGCAAGCAACCAGTCTTTATTGCGCTTCTTCGTCATAGACCTGCTCTTCTTCCGCCGGGCTCTCAGCCGCCAGATTCAGCGGTTCTCCCGCTTCCCGGTACAGCAGATAAGCATCGACATCACCAGTCATTGCAAAATACTTCCACGAAAAATCTCGCATTCGTATTTATCCCCCTTCGCAAAACACGATGTCTTCACAAAGTAGGATGTGCGATGGAACGGGTTCTATCCTTGCAATTACTGGCAGTCGATTGTGATGAAGATCACAGGTCTTTGTGAAAGCCCAAATCGCGCAGTACGCGTTCGTGGTTACGCCAGTCTTTTTTCACCTTTACCCAAAGCTCCAGAAACGTCTTGGACCCCAGCAGATTCTCAATATCGGTACGGGCCCTTCTGCCGACTTCTTTCAGCATGGCGCCTTGTTTGCCGATGATAATCCCTTTTTGCGAATCCCGTTCGACAAAAATAACAGCGGAGATATGCACCACTCCGTTCGGCTCTGCGCGCATATCCTCAATGGCCACCGCAATGGAATGCGGCACTTCCTCGCGGGTCATGTGCAGAATCTTCTCGCGGATCAGCTCGGCGATAACGAACTGCTCCGGATGGTCGGTCACCTGATCCTCCGGATAATACTGCGGACCTTCCGGCAGGTATTTCTGCAATTGGTCCAGCAGTGTATTTACATTGCTGCCTACCTTGGCGGAAATCGGAACGATCTCGGCAAAATCATGCAGCTTGCTGTATTCCGTGATCATCGGCAGCAGCGCCTCGGGCTCCAGCTTGTCGATCTTGTTCATCACCAGAATAACAGGCGTCTTGAGTCCCTGAAGCTGCTCGGCAATAAAACGGTCGCCTCCGCCAAGGCCCTCGGCGGCGTCAATCAGAAACAGCACCGCCTCAACCTCGCCGAGCGTGCTCATTGCCATCTGGTTCATGTAATCGCCCAGCTTGGACTGGCGTTTATGGATGCCGGGCGTATCGAGGAAGACGATTTGCGAACCGTTCGTTGTATACACCCCGTGAATTTTGTTGCGGGTCGTCTGCGGCTTGTCTGACATGATGGCGATTTTCTGCCCGATGACTTGATTCATCAGTGTCGATTTCCCTACATTGGGTCTGCCGATAATGGCGACAAAACCCGATTTGAATGACATATAATCTCAACCTTTCTAAAATCGTTTTCGATCCCCCTAAATCCCCCTTAGCCATAGCTTAGGCTTCCGAAGAGAGTTTCCCTGAAGGAAACTTGCAGGACCCCAAGGGCCCGCCCTCTGGACACCCGGAAATGGGCGTGCCTGCTACGGTTGGAGAGATGAAGGGGAATGCGGCGAATGACACGCTTACGTTCCCTGCGGTCGCCCGCTCCGGTTTGCGCCGGGAAGAGCGGTGCGTAGAGTGACGAGCGGCTGTGTACGGAAAGACTCCGTGCGGGTAATCGCTGGCGGCTTCGCCGCTTCGCTTACGCTTGCGCCGACATAAGCGCATTACTGCGGCGGGGTTTCTTCCACTGCCTGCGGACAATCGCTGGCGGCTTCGCCGCTTCGCTTACGCTTGCGCGGACACGTGCGTGCTACTGCGGCTGGGTTCCTTCTACTGCCTGCGAGCAATCGCTGGCGACTTTGCCGCTTCGCTTACGCTTGCGCGAACACGTGCGTGCTAATGCGGCGGGGTTCCTTCCACTGCCTGCGGGCAACGCTGGCGGCTTCGCCGCTTCGCTTACGCACTTACTCCGAAGCTTGTCCCTGTTTTAGCTCGTCGGGGCCGAAAGCGCCGGGGAGCAGCTCGCGAACCGTTGTCTCGCGAATGTCCCCTTTCATATTGCCCAAGATAACCTTCATATCGGGATCGCACAGCTCCACGATTACCTGCCGGCAAGCGCCGCAAGGGGTAATCGGCAGGTCGGTGTCACCTACAACGGCAAGCGCTTTAAAGGTGCCGCGTTTATGACCTTGGCCCACGGCGCTGAAGAGAGCGGTGCGCTCCGCGCAATTGGTGACGCTGTAGGCGGCGTTCTCAATATTGCAGCCATGATGAATCTGACCGTCCTGGTCCAGCAGAGCGGCGCCGACACCGAAACGGGAGTACGGAATATAAGCTTTCGCTCGGGCTTTGATCGCCTCTTGCAGCAGCGTGATGGAATCCATAGTTGTCCTCCTAAAAGTTTTGTTAGCTTAGACTCCCTTGAATGTTCTTCGGCAAAACTTGCTTCGGAAGCGTTACTTAGTTTTGTTAGCATAGGCTCCCTTGAGTATTCTTCGGCAAAACTTGCTTCGGATGGAAGCAGGCCTTAGACCTTGAGAACGGGCTGATCAGCGATACAAAAAAAGCGGAACAAAGACAAAGATGGCGGAACCGCCTAACGGCTTATCCGCCTTTTCCGCCTGTAAAGTTGTAGTTCGATTATGACATAAATGCTGCAATCCAGTCTATCACCGGATGGTAAAAAACATAAATACCCGCGATAACGGCAAACGCCGCTGTCAGGAACACGGCTCCCGCAGCGGTGTCCTTGGCCGCCTTGGCCAAGGGGTGGATTTCCGGCGACACAAGGTCGACTACCGACTCGATTGCCGTATTGAGCAGCTCTGCCGCCAGCACAAGCGTGATGGCCAGCAGAAGCAGCATCCAATCGCCCGGCGGGACGCGAAAGAGCGCGGCAAGCAGCAGAACGAGGACGGCGAAGCCGGTATGCACTCTCATATTCTGTTCGGTCCGGAAGGCCTGTCTGATCCCCTGGGCCGCATACCAAAAGGACTTCCAAAATCGTTTGGGGCCTGCCGCCGTATTTTTGGGCATCAGCGGGTCAACCCTACCTGTGACAGCACCTGCTCCTGCTTGCCCATCATTTCCGCCTCGGAAGCCTCATCCTGATGGTCGTATCCCAGCAAGTGGAGAAATCCGTGCACGAACAAAAAACCCAGCTCCCGCTCCAGCGAGTGGCCATAATCGTCCGCCTGCTCCTTGGCACGGGTGACGGAAATAATGATATCGCCGAGCATATCGGGAATTCCTTCCGATTCCTCCTCGTCTACCTCATAGATGATTTCAGGCTCGTCCTCTCCGGATTCGTTCAGCGCGAAGGACAGCACATCGGTGGGGCGATCGATGCCGCGGTACTCCCTGTTCAGCTCATGAATCCGTTCATTGTCGACAAAAGTCAGATCCACCTCGCCGCTGCCGACTCCTTCCAGCTTACCCGCTTTTTTCAGAATGTCTTCCAGCAGCGAGATCAGCCGATCGTCGATTTCCATTTCATCTTGCTCATTGTTCCAAACCAGCTGCAGGCTCATGCGTTAATGGCCCCTTCCTCTTTTTTCGGCTTTTTCACTTCCTCCGGATATTCGATACGCGAATGGAAGATGCCCATCACCGTTTCTTTCAGTGTCCGGGCGATAATGTCCAGCTCTTTCAGCGTCAGATCGCATTCGTCGAATTGATGATCGTCCAGCCGGCTCTTGATAATTTTCTCGATCATCGTCTCCACCTGGTTTACCGTAGGGCTGCGCAAGGAACGGACGGCCGCCTCCACGCTGTCGGCTATGCCGATTACGGCGGATTCCTTGGACTGCGCCTTCGGACCGGGGTAGCGGAAATCGTCTTCGGTGAAATCGGGCTGGGTGCCTTTTTCCTCCGCCTGTTTCAGGGCCTTATGGTAAAAATAATGCAGGAACGTAGTGCCGTGATGCTGCTCCGCGATATCTCTAATGGGCTTGGGCAGCTTGTATTCCTTCAGCATCTCCACTCCGTCGCGAGCATGGGCGATAATAATCGATTTGCTCAGCTTCAGTTCGATGGAATCATGCGGATTCTCCATATTGTTCTGGTTCTCGATAAAATAGAACGGGCGCTTCGTCTTTCCGATATCGTGATAATACGAACCGACCCGGCAGAGCAGGCCGTCCGCTCCGATCGCCTCGGCCGCCGCCTCCGACAGATTGCCGACCATTACGCTGTGATGATACGTGCCCGGCGTTTCCGTCAGCAGCTTGCGCAGCAGCGGATGGTTCGGGTTGGACAGCTCAACAAGCTTGAGCGCAGACAGAATACCGAATGTCGATTCAAAAAAGGGCATAAGACCGATAACCAATACAACCGTCAGCAGACCGCCGGCAAAAGCGAAACCGATGGCGTACAGCGTATGAATCTGCTGCCATGCGCCGCCTCCGAGCAAATTGATCATAAAGACAACGAGCGAACCGAACAGGCAGACCATGATGCCGCCTTTAAGCAGCGTCGTGCGCTGCCCTGCCCGATGAGTTGCGAATACGGCCACATACGATACGACCAGCGCAAAGAAACCAAAATTGAAATCAAAAATCGTATTCTGCTGCACATTCAAAATAATGCTGGCCAATGCGGCAAACAGAATGGAGCAGAAGTAGGCAAGCGTGATATCCAGCAGCAGCGCGACCAGCATCGCCCCGATGGCTACCGGCGCCAGAAATCCCATAAACGGCCGCGTATCGGTCTGCAGGAACGCCGCCAGCCGCAAAGAGATAATCGTAATCAGAAAGACAATCACCAGCATCAGAAGCTGGGAGTTGTTGTATTTGAAGCCGGAAGAGCCGGAGGTTCCAGACTGTCGGATAAACATCAGCAGGCCTACCGACAGGATTCCCGCGAGCATGAGCAGTCCGAGCTGCGGCCAGTAGTTGATATTGTTGCGCAAAAGGCCATTCTCGTCCAGCAGCTGATACAGCTCCGGTGTGATGCGTTGTCCTTTGGCCACAAGCACTTCACCCTGCTCAATATATACAGGAGGTGTATTCTCTCGGGCCTGCACTTCCGCTTCCTTCGTCGCGTCCTCATCGTAGAATTTATTGGCCGTGATTGCAGCGCGCGCCAGTTCCTGGACCACTTCCCGGGCAGTGCGCTGGGTGAGTGAGCTGATGCTGACCTGCTCCGCCACCTTGGCGCGGGCGGCGTTAGCATCGGAAATCTGGTCATTCATCAGCCGGCTGACGATATCCCGGGCCACGGGCTTCATCTCGATGATGTCCTGCGAGGTCAGCCGGGGTATTTTGATATACGTCTCTTCCGGGATGGAATAGGCCTGCTCCTTGATTACCTTCTGCATTTCATTCAACAAATTGTCCGAGTAAGCTCCGTTGCTTCGGCTCGACGCTACAAAACCAAGAACGAAATCATTCGCCCTCTGCGGAATCTCTTCCCGGTAAATGGAAGTCTTGTCGCTTTGGGAAATGGTATCGTCCTGATTGAGGCGGTCGATGCGATCCAGCAGAGAGGTGACGAGGTTCTCCGACCGGAGCGGGATAATTTGATATTTGGGCTGAACGTTCTCGGCGGCTTGTTCCTGCGCCTTCAGCGTCGCCTTTTTATCCAGAATTTGCATCGGCGCCACAATTTCCTTGGCACTGTTCGTTTCTTCTTTGATGTCATACCGTTTTGGGAGCAGATCCGGAGACAGACTGAAATAAACCAGAATGCCTAGCAGCAGAAATAGAGCATAGCGCGTAACGGCGCTATACTTCCATCCGCTCACATTGTATGAGAATCCGCTGAATTTCGACGGTTGTTTTGAAGCCATGGTGACAGTCCCCTTTATTCAAGGTTTTCGGCTGAATGTTCATAAGCAACGATGATTTTCTGCACCAGGGAATGCCGCACTACATCCTGCTCCGCAAAATAAACGAACCCGATATCCTCAATGGAGGACAAAATCGTATTCGCCTCGATGAGGCCCGATTTCTTTCCCCGGGGCAGGTCGATTTGAGTCACGTCGCCCGTGATTACCATTTTCGAGCCGAAGCCGAGCCGGGTCAAGAACATCTTCATCTGTTCCGGCGTCGTATTCTGGGCTTCATCGAGAATAATAAACGAGTCGTCAAGCGTGCGGCCGCGCATATATGCCAGAGGCGCAATCTCGATCAGTCCGCGCTCCAGCGCCTTGGCTACCTGATCGGGACCCATTACGTCATATAGGGCGTCGTACAGAGGCCGAAGATACGGGTCTACCTTCTCCTGCAGATCTCCCGGCAGAAAACCGAGGCTTTCTCCCGCTTCAACGGCTGGGCGGGTCAGGACGATGCGCTTGACAGATCCTTCCTTCAGGGCGGAGACGGCCAGTACGACCGCAAGATACGTCTTCCCCGTGCCTGCCGGGCCGATGCCGAATACGATGTCCCGTTTCTTGATCGTCGTTACATAATGTTTCTGTCCGATCGTCTTGACCCGGATCGGCTTGCCGCGGAATGTCGTAGTGATTTCGCCCTTGAACAGATCCAGCAGCTGATCGGCGCGGAAATCCTTAGCCAGCTCTACGGCATACTGCACATCCCGCTCGCTCAGGATATACCCGCTCCGGACAAGGGAGAGCAGCGAATGAAACAGCTGCGCCAGCATGTCCACTTCCCTTTCCCCGCCGAACACCGTCAGCTCGGCTTCGCGCGAGTCTATTCGAGCGGGAATTTCTCTCTCGATCAGCTTTAAGAATCCGTCCTGTGGGCCGAAAAGCGCCAGCGCTTCTCCCGCATTTTGCAAAGATATGCTTATACTTGCAGTCTTATCTGACAAATAGCCTCATTCTCCTCGGTTGTATACTATCGGAAGCTCTTCCGTGATTCTTTCTTCCACCTCAAAAAGCACTTTCATATAAACTTTACCATTCTCTTTCTTCTCATGCAAAATTTTTTGGCTTTTAATGACACTGTCGCTGCCGTAACGGGCAGCAATATCGGCCTCCGCGCGGGCCAGCCCTTCTTGTTTTGCCGCCTGCGGCGTCAACGTTTCGACAGTCTCCCTGACTTCCATTTCTTTCTCCGTCATCCAGCCGAACGGCAGCCGGGTGCCCCGCCAGGTCAGCGGATCAAGCTCGGTCAGCGTGCGAGACTCTTCAAAAGGCGATTTGCCGTAACCCCACAGTTGGACCGCCCTGTTGCCGAGAACGAGGAAGCTTCGGTCCTTCCGCTCCCCGGTATAGGCGGTATTCTTTTTTTGCAGCGGAACCTCAATATTGTACTCATGCCATACAAGCCCCTTGACTTCACCTTTGGCAACAACCGCCTGCATATTTGCCTCATCGCCAATAATCCCGGAAATGAGAATATCCCCTTTCTTCACTCTCGCGTTGCGCTGAACCACGGGCCTGCCCTGTTCGGCGTAGATGTCGGAAATCACCGCATCGGTGCGGCTGATGAGATGGCGCGGACTGTTCAGCGGCTTTGCCTCTGGGAGGGCGGCTTCGACAATCTGGATTTTCACCGTTGTTCCGTTCCGCTCGACTCCAACCCAGGATACGCCCGGAAGCCGCGCCGCCAGGTGCTTGGAGAGCTTGTCCGGAGAATCCATGCGCCAAATCCACTGATAGGGATAAATCCCTTCCTGCCGGGCGGCATCCAGCACGTCCTCCGATGCCAGGCGGTTATTCCCCTCTACCCGGACGGTCCAGACCAGAGAGCACAGCAAAACCAAAACAATGCCGAACAGCAGCAGGCCCGCGGCAAAAAAACTCCGTTTCCACAGCCTTGCCGCCACGAACGGCAGTCCGATCCGTCCCGTAATATGCATCCTGCAGCCTGTCTGCTTCAGCAGCGGCCGGAGAGCGTAGAAATCGTTCAGCAGCAGCCGGAGACTGACTCCGCTTTCAGTCGCTTTGACATTCCATATGACAATCCCGGCTTCGGTGACGGCATTAATCAGCCCTTCCGTCCGATCGCCGGATATATGCAGCGCAACAGTCCCCCGAAGCCATGACAGTGGCGGTTCCTTCATCGGTTCTCCCCGCTTTCCTTATATCTGATTTCCCCGATCACGCCCTCCACCGCCAGCTCCCTTCCCAGAATGGAAGTGATGACGAGCCCTTCTCCGGCGATTTCGAGCGATCCCTTCGCAAGCTTCAGCGTCAGCTGGCCGGGGGAAAAATTCAGTACGCCTTTATGATTCTCTATTACCATTTCCTTGTTTCCGATGAGGGTGATCCGGGGCATGTCGCTCAGCAGGTCCTGCGGCAAATCCAGCATCCCGTTTGTCCATCCCCGCAGACTGCGGCCAATCCGGGTCATATGTAGACGCCCCCCCTTCCTGTACTGTACACCTTATGCGGGAAGTCGCTGTTTTATGAAAGCCGGGAGGCTTGAAATCACTAGGAAAGGAGTTCGCCAAAAAAGAAAAACGGGTGACCGCCGCACCCAAGAAACCGCCATCCTTTCAGAGATGAACGAATTCTATTTTGCGGACGATACACCCGTTTTGAGACATCTTCGTACATTCGGTTGAAATTTAAAAAGAGGCGGAAAGGCGCGCTTCTCACAATCCGCCGGGACGGCGGGAGCCCAAGGACCTGCGGGAGCGCGGAGGACCGAGAATTTCCGCCCAGATAAGCCCGCTGCGCAGATCGCCGCCAAGAGCCTCCCGCTTGCGTGCAGACGAAGCCGAAGCGCTGCCGGATGATGCCCGTCCGGTTCCGCCGCTTCCCATATCGTCGGAAATCCGGTCCAGCGCGCGGTGTACGCGTTCCAGTTCGCGCCGCATGCGCTCCTGCCGGACCTCGACTCCGTCCTCTTCTTCAGGCTGCTCCAGCGATGCCCCTTCGCCCGACTCGTAATCCGGAGTCGGAAAGAGGGCTGGCTCGGGGAACGCCGGTGCCGTGTCGGACTCACGGCCTTCATCCATCCGTTCCGACTGCCGGGATGAAGGTGCTGGAACAGGGAAGCCGCTGCCCTGCGATTCCGCTGCTCCGCCCCTTTCGGGCAGTCCGGACCCTTGACGGCGCAGGGGACCATCGCCCGAACCGCTGCCAAAAGGCGGCATTCCACCGCGTGGCAATCTTCCATTTTTATTTTTATTTTTGTTCGCCTTATTGGCCTGGGACACAATCGCAAAAATAATGACCGCAATGACATAGATCCAGCTCATGGGGCCTCATCTCCCCTGCTTGTTGTATTCATTACTTATCGTTCTTGGAACCGTCGTTATCCTGATCGCCCATTTTGCCGAGCGAACCGCGCATCTGCGTGTCGGCTTCGATATTTTTCAGATTCATATAATCCATGACGCCGATTTGGCCTCCGCGCAGCGCTTCCGCCATGGCCAGCGGCACCTGGGATTCGGATTCGACGACCAGGGCTTTCATCTCGACGACGCGGGCTTTCATTTCCTGCTCCTGGGCCACGGCCATCGCTCTGCGCTCTTCGGCCTTTGCCTGGGCAATCCGCTTGTCGGCCTCGGCCTGTTCCGTTTGCAGATAAGCGCCGATATTTTTACCTACATCCACGTCCGCGATGTCGATGGACAATATTTCAAACGCCGTTCCGGCGTCAAGCCCTTTCTGCAGCACGGTTCGGGAGATGGAATCCGGATTCTCGAGCACGTCCTTATGCGAGTTGCTTGATCCGACTGTTGTAACGATCCCTTCGCCGACGCGGGCGATAATCGTCTCCTCGCCGGCGCCGCCGACGAGCCGGTCGATATTGGCGCGAACAGTGACCCGCGCCTTGACCTTTACTTCAATACCGTCGCGGGCAACCGCGGCCACGGTTGGCGTCTCGATTACACGCGGGTTAACGCTCATCTGAACGGCCTGGAGCACATCGCGTCCGGCCAGATCAATGGCGGCCGCCCGGGTGAATTCCAGCGGAATATCGGCACGCTGCGCGGCGATCAGCGCGTTAACGACACGGTCGACATTGCCCCCCGCCAAATAGTGGCTTTCCAGCTGGTTGATGTTCAACCCAAGGCCAGCCTTGGTCGCTTTAATCAGCGGATTAACGATCCGGCTTGGCGTGACGCGGCGCAGCCGCATGGCGACCAGCGTAATAATGCTGATCCGGACGCCGGAGGCCAAAGCCGAAATCCACAGCATGACCGGAAAGAAGCTGAGAAAGATGCTCAAAACAATGATCACTACGACCGCGATCAGTAAGACGGTTATTAGAGATGCTTCCATTTTTACATCTGCCCTTTCTATCTACCAAATTGGATACTAACGCAACACTTCCATAGTTTACCTTATTCCCGCGCTTCCTTCACTACAATCCTGCCGCCTTCCACTTTGACGACGGCGACGGGAGTATTCGCACCGATAAATCCGCCCTCGGTCACCACATCAAGACGCTCATCCTCAATAAGCGCCGTTCCAGACGGACGAAGCGGTGTAATGCTTATTCCTCTCCGGCCTACGAGCTCTGATTTCTCGGGACCGGGGATAAAACCCTGCTCCTTGCTCAGACTGTCGCTGAGAATGAACCGATTCCATATGCCCCGGTCCTTGAATGCAATTGCGACAATGATAATGACCACCACGGCAGCCCCAAAAGCGATGCCCAGACTGAACAGCGCATGTGTAAAGCTGTAGGCGGCCCGCACGACGCCCGCAATCAGACTGACGGAGCCCAGAATACCCAGAATGCCGAAGCTTGGAACGAACAGTTCAAGCACCATCAGAACCAGACCGATGATAAACAGCAGCCAGGTCTCCGCTCCGGCGAATCCCGCCACATAATTGCCGAAGAAATACAGCACAAAAGCCAAAGTTCCCAGAATGCCCGGAACCCCGAAGCCGGGGACAAGCAGTTCTATGACCACCCCGGCGATCCCGATGAACAGCAGTATGGTCATAACGGCGGGATGGGTCAGAAATTGCGACAGCTTCTCCGCGCCGGTATGCTGCACGCGAAAGATCTCATCGGTGGAATAGCCCATCCAGGCAACCGCCTCCTCCGGCGAATCTCCGGTGGCATCGGCGTAGCCCGCCTTCAACGCTTGTTCGCTGGTCAGCGCGATAATCTCGCCCTTGCTCTTGTGAACGCCCAGTTCAGGCTTGTCGACGACCAGATTGACGTCCGTCATTCCTGCGGCAATATCCGGATCGCGCCCGTTCAAAGCCGCCGCGCCCGCCATTTTGGATTTCCAGAACGACACCAGCTTGGCGTCGTCCACCCTTTTGCCGCTCATATCGACAAGCGAAGCCGAACCAATCATACTTCCGGGCTTCATTACAATCTTCTTCGCGTTAAGGGCGATATAGCTGCCGGCGGAAGCCGCGTCTCCTTCGATAAAGGCCAGCGTCGGAATTTTGCTCTCCCTTACCATGATGCCGATCTGCTCCGCGCTGTCCACCCGTCCGCCCGGCGTGTCGATCTCCAGCACAATTAGCGAAGCGCCGTATTTCCCGGCTTCCTCGAAGCCCCGTTTCAAGAAGCTCTCGAGTCCCCGCTCGATTTCCTGGTCCACAGGCAGAATAAATACCGGGCCCTTTTTCAGTCCGCTGCCAGCAACCTGCGAGCCCGGGCTGCCGGAGGCCTGAACCGTCAAGGCTCCAAACGGCACCAACAGGAGCAGGAACAGGGCGCAGACGGCCAGCATCATTTTCCGCAAACCCGTCACATCATATCCCTCCGATCCACTTAGATTAGTTTCGATCATTTTTCCGGATAATATAATTGGCGGATATAAATGTTATTACGGGGTAGACGGATCGGCGTTTCATCAATCACCAGATGCGCGTGGCTTCCTGACCACTCATCTATCTTGCATCATAGGTTTTAGGCTTATAAAATCAAAACCACCCGTATAACGGGTGGTTTGTTCTGCGGCTGAAAGCCTTTATTACTGGCCAGCCCTAAAGGGCACTGAATGGTTCGCCAACCGCACTACTTTTACTGCTACCCCTAAAGGGGTTTTCTATTTCTTCTTCTTTCGATTATCTTTGATCTCTTCTCCTGTAAATGGATCAATGTATTCCATGATTGTTATTTGTTCCGCGACGATATCCTCCTGCAGTTGATTTTGGATATATTCTTGTATCACTTTCTTGTTCCTTCCGACGGTATCCACGTAAAACCCTTTACACCAAAATTTCCGATTTCCATACCGATACTTTAGGTTGGCATGTCGGTCAAAGATCATCAAGCTGCTCTTTCCTTTTAAATATCCTATAAACGCCGATACACTGAGCTTTGGTGGAATACTCACCAGCATATGAATATGATCTTTACACGCTTCTGCTTCGATAATTTCTACATTCTTTCTTTCACATAGTTGTCTCAGTATTTTCCCAATATCTTGTTTCAATTTCCCATAGATTACTTGGCGTCTATACTTTGGGGCGAACACGATATGGTACTTACAATTCCATTTTGTATGTGCTAAACTGTTCACATCAGATGACATCTGTATTCCTCCTATTGTGCGATAAATTCGGTTGGCGAACCAAATTTATTGTAACATTAGGAGGAATTTTTTTTGATACATCGCTGGAAGCTCTCCCGAACCATACGCATAGCGTATGGTTTTCTTTTGCCAAAAAGAAAAACACCCCTTAAAAAGGGGTGTTCACCTTATGTTATTGCAGAAATTTCAGAACCGCCTGGTTCACGAGTTTACCGTCAGCGCGGCCTTTGACTTTCGGCATCAGCGCGCTCATCACCTTGCCCATTTCACTTTTCGAAGAAGCACCGGTTTCCTGGATGGTCTGCTGTACAATAACCTGAATTTCTTCTTCGGAAAGCTGTTCGGGAAGATATTGCTGAATAATCTCGATTTCTGCTTTATTGCTTGCAGCAAGCTCGTCACGACCCGCTTTTTCAAATTCTTGGAGGGCATCTTTGCGCTGTTTGATCTCACGACTAAGGATATCAAGCACTTCGTTGTCGTCTAATGTTCTTTTCAAATCTATCTCAAGATTCTTGATCGTAGAACGAACCATTCGAATCGTGGAGAGTTTGAACTTGTCCTTACTCTTCATCGCCTGCTTCATATCTTCGTTCAATCGTTCGCTAAGATTCATGCTTGGGTAATCCTCCTAAAACTTTCTCTTACGAGCAGCCTCGGACTTTTTCTTGCGCTTAACGCTTGGCTTTTCATAATGCTTGCGTTTCTTCACCTCAGCCAAGACGCCATCTTTAGCGATGGAACGTTTAAAGCGACGAAGTGCAGCATCAATTGTCTCGTTTTTGCGAACTTTCGTTTCAGACACCAGTTTTCCCTCCCTCCGACCAGACCGTCCAAGAGCATAACACGGTTCATCAAATTTCATTATAGGTCAAACCGAAATAAGGTGTCAACCTTCAAGCCCATTCTTTTTTCGGTAGAGCTATATTTCCCGGTCACTCTCTTTAGGCGTGGGATTTGGAATTGCCGATCAGCGCGCCCAGTTTCGCTCCACCGATAAGATGATAGTGCAGATGCTGAACCGCCTGCCCGCTGTCCGGTCCGCAGTTGTTGATCAGACGGTACCCGGTTTCCGCGATGCCCAGTTCTTTGGCGATTTGCTGCGCCACGCTATGGATTTCTCCGATCAGCGGCAAATCCTCCGAAGCTACCTCGTTCATCGACGGAATCGGTTTCTTGGGAATAATCAGCACATGCACCGGTGCGGCGGGCTCGATATCGTAAAATGCCAAAATCCGTTCATTCTCAAACACTTTGTTGCAGGGAATGCTTCCCTCAATAATTTTGCTAAAAATGGTTTCCATACCGCAGCTTCCTCCTAAAGGATATTTGAAGCGCCCTTCCCGTTCGTGGTTCGGGCCGTCCCTGACAACAATCGGACTCTCGGATCACCGGCAAAAATAACCCCGTAGAGGCCGTCGTCATTATTCATTTATCATACAGGAATTTGTTCTTTTTCGAAAGCGAAGCGGCGGAGCACGGAATATAGGCTTTCTCCCATAATAAATATCGGTTGCTGAGGCTGTACCAGATACAGCAGCAACAAAATTTCATTGACTCCGGTAAATAGGCAAAAAAAAAGAAACACCCTTCACAGCTGATAAAGCTGATTCGGCGGCGGACGTATGAAAAGGAAGAATTTCCCGGTCATACGTCCGCCGAGGTGTTTCAAATGATGTCGGCTTAGCTGTATTATAACAGGGGGGTGTTGCTGTCTCTGTGACGGATATCACAACCCCCTGCCCGATTTTAATTTTTTTCCAAAAGGATGCGGGAACCCTCTCCGCCCGGCAAAGCAGGAACCACAATCAGCTTGCGGGCAAGCCTTGCCCGAAGCTCGGGAACGTGGCTGATAATGCCGACAGACAGCCGATCGTTATGCAGCCGTTCAAGCGATGTAATCACGGTATCCAGCAGTTCGGGGTCCAGCGTGCCAAAGCCCTCGTCCAGGAAGAAAAATTGCAGCGGATACTGGCCCCGAAGCTGAATCTGCGTGGACAATGCAAGCGCAAGCGACAGTGAGGTCAGGAACGTCTCTCCGCCCGACAAGGTGGATACCGGCCGCTTGACTCCTCCGTTTCCGTCGTCGCGGATGACAAAGCCGCCGCCGGAGTCAACCTCCAGCGCATAGCGCTGTCTGCTCAAGAAGCGCAGACGCTGCGAAGCCGCCTGGCATACCTGCATCAGCTGCTCCTCCGCGATATATTCGACGAAGGCGTTGCCGCGCAGACAGGACTGCAGCTTGGACAGCCGGCTCTGCAAGCTCTCGTGCCCCGCCCGCAAGCTCTCTAGCTCTGTCCACCGGATATGCCTTTGGCGCAAATCCTCCAGATCCCGTTCTCCCCGGGCCTTGGCCTGCAGCGCCGCTTCGTCATCCTCCTTGCACCGCCGAAGATTCGTCTCGCATTCCCGCCACTCGTCCTCGGTCAGCGAGGCTCCGCCAAGCTTCTCTTCGATGTGGCGAAGCTGAACCTTGACTTCCGCCTCGCCGTCGCGGTGCGACCGCACACGCGCGAATGCCGCTTCGCGTTCTCCGTCATCCAGCGCTGCCGCTTCTGCTTCATCGGCCGAAGCGAACGGCGAAGAAGCAAGGCATTCTTCCCAGTTCGCAGCCGCGGCATCGCAGTGCTCGCGGGCCGAATCCGCCGCCTGGCGGGCGATCGCCGCCTCTCTGGCATCCTGCTGCGCCCGGTCTGCAGCGGCCCGGTGACGGCGTCTGCCTTCCTCTGCGGCTGTCTGAAGCTCCTGCAGGCGCCGCTCGCATTCGGCCAGCAGGGAACCGGCGGAACGGCCTTCGGTCCACTGCTGCAGCCGTCGCTCTTTCTCGTCCAGCAGTTCCTCTTTGCCCGTATGCTGAGCTGTCCAAGCGGCAAGCTCCTTATCCAGCCCAGCTATTCTTTCCTGCAGCATTTGCACGGAGGCGCTCTTCTCTTCCAGAAACTTCACGCTGATGTCCAGTCTGCCCCGGATTTCCTCGGCTTCTTCGTCCTTGCGACGCAGTTCGCCGTAGGCATTCTCCGCTTCCCCCGGCGCAAGCTGCGGAAACCGGCGCTCCCATTCCTGGCGCAAAACCGAGAGCTGCCGCTTCAATTCTTCCGCCTTGGCAGCTGTCTGCTCCTCCCAGCTCCGTGCGGCTTCGGCTTCGGCCGTTTCTTTCAAGAGACGCTGCTGCGACCGGCGGTCTTCCTCCTGCCACTGCGCAGCCTCGCGGCGCAGCTCCTTAGAGCGGCTCTGCAAACCGGCAAGCTGTTCTTCCAGCTCCGCCACGCCGGATGCTGCCGGCCATGCGGAAGCAGCTTCGCTTCCGGCTGCCGCCGCGCCAAAGACAGGCTTCCGGTCCGTGTCCGGAGCAGATTCAGTTAAGCCGGAGACAGCCTCCCGGCTCAGGGCCGCAGCAGCTTGGCTAGATCCGGATACGCCTTGCCCGGTTCCGGCCAGTGAAGCGCCTGCCGCCGCGGGAATCCCGGAGAAGGAGCCGGATTCACCGTACGCCTGCTCCAGCCAGGCGCGGTCCTGCTCCCGCAGGCTCCTCAGCCCGGCCCGCGCTTCAAGCGCACGGCCCGCCAGAGCCTTCGCCTCCTGCAGCCTTCGCTCCTCAGCCGGATCTTCTCCTCCGTCCCGCAGCGACGCCGGGGCCGGATGGTGGCTGCTGCCGCAAACGGGGCACGGAGCCCCGTCCTGCAGCTCGCGGGAGAGCGCCAGCGACAGCCGGTGCAGCTCCCGCTCCCGGAGCGCGGCTTCCAGCTCCGCGCAATGCTGTTCCAGCCGCCCGGCAATGGCGGCTGCGGCATCTTCCGCGGACGCCGCCCGCTCCAGATGCAGGGCGGCGTTCCTCACGGCGGCTGCTCGCGCTTCAGCCAGCCGCGCCCCAGCCGCCTCGGCCTCCGCGAGGCGGCCCCGAACCGCGCCGAGCGCAGCGGCGCGCTCAAGCCACTCCCGCTCCGCCTGCTCCCATTGGGACTCGGCGGAGCGCAATCCCTGCAGGCTCTGCATCGCTTCCTGCAGAGCCTGCCGCTCCTGGGAGCGGACCTCGAGCGGCAGGAGGCTGCGCTGCAGCTCCTGCTGCCGCTTTTGGCCCTTGGCCAAAAGTTCACGCTCCCGCGCCAGCGTCTCCCGCGAGGCTTCCAGCCCGCGGGACGCCTCGCCCTTGCGCTCGGCAAGCGCCGCGAGCTCGCGCCGCAGCCCGGCGAGCTCGGCTTCCAGCTCGAGCGCCTGGCGCAGCCGGCCTTCGCGTTCCCGCAGGGCCGGCTCTTCCGCGCCGAGCGCTCCATGCGCCTGCTGCTCGGCCTCGGCGGCCCGGACGGCTTCCTGCTCGGACGCCGCAAGATGCGACTCCAGCCGCTCCGCCGCCGCGCCCCGGGTTCGCCAGGCCTCCTCCGCGCTTCTCCATGCCTTCAGCGCGGGTGCGATCTTCGCGGCTTCGTCGCCTTTAAGAAGCCGCGACTCAAGAGAGGCTATCTGCTCCTCCCGCGCCCGGAACTCCAGCAGCTGCATCTCCCGGCGGGTGCGTTCCTCCTGCAGCTCGCGGATTCTTCCGAACCGCTCGAAGCGGCCGGTCGCCGCCTCCAATCGCTCTCGGCATTCGGCGGCATGGCGGACAGCCTCATTAAGACGCTCCTCGGCCGCCTGCACATCCTCCGCGCCGGCGCTGCCCAGACCCTGCTGCTCTGCCTCCACAGCGCGCAGCGCCGCTTCGTTCTCCTTGACCCGGCGGCTGAGCTTCAGCGCCAGCTGGTCGCCATACTGCTCCAAATGGAACAGACGCTGAAGCATCTGTCTGCGGTCCACGCCGCGAAGGGATAGAAACTCGGCGAACTTGCCCTGAGGAAGGACTACGGCTCGGGTGAAATCGTCCATCTTTAGCCCGATTTTGTCCTCGACGCAGCGTGTCACCTCCGCGAGCTTGTCCGCCACTACGGTCTCTCCGTCCGGGCCAATCTCGATGAAGCGGCTCACCGAATTGCTGACGGACTGTTCTCCTGTCCGTTTGAATCTTCGCTCTACCCGATAGCGGTGCGACCCTTCGGAGGAAGCCAGCTCGAAGGTAAACGCCACGGCAAGGGAATCCTCAGAATGATTCATGATCCCCTGCGTCCCGTTCACCGCCCGTTCCACCTTGCCGTACATCGCTAGGGTAATTGCGTCGAGCAGGCTCGATTTGCCGCTGCCCGTCGGTCCGAAGATGCCGAACAGCCCGGTCTCGCACAAGCCCAAAAAATCGATCTCCTGGCTTTCGCGGTAGCTCTGCAGCCCGCTTACTTTCAATAGTATCGGCTTCATCTCGTATCCTCCGCCTCCTGTCCGTCACGCTCTTCCTCCGCTAGCTCCAGAAACAGCTCCACAAGGCTGTCCTCCGGCTCCGCTCCCCCGGTCTGGCGTTGATAGAACTTTCTGAACAGCTCCTGAACCGGCATCCGGGAGCGGAGGGACGCTTCCAGTTCCTTCTCCATCTCCGGGTATACCGGCCGGATATGTACGATACCTTCCCGCGACTTGCGCAGCCGCTGAATATCTCCCATCGACAGCGCCTCGCTCAGGCGGATTCTCAGATCGATGAACGCATTGGCGTCTCTGCCCTCGTCCAGCCACCGGTACACTTCATCCAATCCGCCTGCGCAATCCCACTCCACCAGGGGACGGCCGCACCGGAGCAGAATTTCTTCCGGCTTCGCCTCCGCTCCCGGCGAGAGCTCCAGCATCGTCACGGACTTGGCTTGGCCCGCCTCCGAAAAGCTGTACGCCAGCGGAGAACCGCTGTAGCGGATCATCCCTTCTCCCTTGACCTTCTGAGGCCGGTGGAGATGGCCGAGCGCCGTATACTGCGCACCGCAGGCCAACGCCGAAGGATCGACGGTATACGCCCCGCCGACCTGGATCGGACGCTCGGAGTCGCTCTCCACGCCACCAAGCACATAAATGTGGCTCATCGCCAGATTGACCGTGTCAGGCGTGAATTCCCGGGACAGCAGCTTCATCAGGCGTCCTACGCGCGCACTGTATGCGAGCCGCAGTCCGGCTTCGTCGCTGTCCTCGGCCAGCAGCTCGCCAAGGCGGGCTTCGGAAGGGTATGGAAGAGCCGCGATACGCGCGGTTTCTCCGGTACGGGCCACCCGGACCGTCACCGGATTGCTTGCGGGCAGGCCGACAAGAGTAATGCCCTGTCCGAAGACAAGCGGGGACACGGAGGATACCCGCTCTGGCTGGTCATGGTTGCCAGCAATTACGACCAGCTGCCTTCCGCCGGAGGCAAGTCTTGAGGCCGCTTCGTAGAACAGCTGCTCGGCCGCAGCCGGAGGGTTGACCGAGTCGTACACGTCCCCTGCCATCATTATGAGGTCCGCCCGTTCCTCCTCGGCAATGGCGACCAACTCATCAATAAACGCCTCCTGCTCCTTCTGCCTGCTTCTTCCCTCCAGCGTACGGCCCAAATGCCAGTCGCCCGTATGCAAAATCCGCATGTTCCGCCTCTTTCCCGCCCCAGCCGGGCGAATATGAATATCATAAATTTCGTATGGTATAAACCCTAAGTCAATTGCCCCTTGCCGCAGATCCTTGTTTAATGGTGCGAGTTCAAGGTATGGGTGGTTAGTGGCATGGATGGTTCACGGTATGGGTGGTTTACGGTATAGCAAGTTCAAGGTATAGCCGATTCATGGTATATCAGGTTCACGGTATAGCAGGTTCACGGTATAGCAGGTTCATGGTATAGCCGAGACTGGTCCAGTGTCGTCTGGCAGCGTCAACCTGATACTCGGACGGCATGGCCGCCGTCAAAGAAATACAACCATGATTCAGCGATCTCTTCACCCAAAATATCGCCGAGCGCCTCTGAATACAGACTGAGCTGGTAGCGGTATTTCTCCTCCAGTGCTTCCAGTCCGCCTTTATGCTCCAGAATCGCATCGCTCTTGTAATCCAGCAGGATCAGCCGCCCTTCCTCGCGGAACAGACAGTCGATAACCCCTTGGATTAATACGGAAGGAGAGGCTGTGCCGCTCTCTCCAAGCAGCTCCGATGATGCCCTGTCCAGAGCCTGAAGACCCCGGTAGGCTTCGGAAGCGGGCACCATATAGCTGAAAGGCATTTCCCTTCTCTTCCACGGAGAAGCGAGCAGCCTGCGACCAAGCGGATGGTCGTAAAAAGCCGCTGCTTTCTCCGGATCGACCGCCGCCGCTTGTTCTTCCGTCAAAATACACAGCTGCACCAGCCTTGCCAGCGTCTCCTTCACTTCGGCAAGGCCAACCTCGCCCTCCAGCGGAATATGCTGCATGACGGTATGGTATACCGTCCCGCGTTCCGCCGGGGTTACGCCGCGCTGTTCCATGAACCTCGGACGCCGCAAATGCAGGCTGTCGGCGGCGGCGGAGCTGCGCTCCCGTGCTCCGGGAAGCTGTTCTTCCAATAGGTCGAACGAAGGTTGATCTTGCAAAGACAACAGGGATTTCAATTCCGTAACGGAAGTCTTGGCCGGAATACCGGCAGCCGCCTCATAAGGGTAACGCCATGACAGCCGCTCGGCCGCTCCGGCCTTTTCCCCATCATAAGCCGTAACCGGAACCCCCCGTCTCAGTTCATGAAGCGCCGTTCTTCTCGCTTCTTCACCGTCTTCTCTGCCATCCCTGGCTGTTAGCGCGCCCGCTTCCAGTTCGGAGGATGGCAGGACGCTGACGCTCCAGTTGGACAGATCGCCACGCAAGGTAAGCGGAGCCGCTCCTTCCTTGCCGGCGATTTTCCGCAAAATCGCCGCGCCGGGGTGTCGGATCAACGCCGGGCCCACCCAATCCAGATAGCTGCGCCCCCGGGCGAGCAGATGATCGGGGAGCAGTTGATCTTCTCCGGCGCCCGACGACATCCAGTTCGCCGCTTTGCCCGCAAGATCCCGGACGGTTCCGACGAGAATCATCTTGTCGCGCGGGCGTGTAAGCCCCACATACAGCACCCGCATTTCCTCCGCCAACAGCTCCAGCCGAGAACGGCGGCCGATGGCGAGATAGGGCAGCGTCGGATAGCTGACCCGGGTCTCCCGTTCCAGAAAACGCGGGCCGAAGCCGAGCTCCTTGTGCATCAGAAACGGCGCGTAAAGATCCTGCCGGTTGAAGCCCTTGGACATTCCGGCAAGAAAAACGACCGGAAACTCAAGGCCTTTGCTCTTATGGATCGTCATGATCCGGACGCCTTCACCCTGCTCGCCGCTTCCGCCGGCCGCGCCCAAATCTCCGCCGTTCTCCCGGAGCCGGGATATGAACACCAGGAACCGGAACAAGCCGCGGGCCGAAGTATCGTTCTCGAATTGAACCGCCCGGTCGTACAGCGCTTTAAGATTGCTCTGACGCTGGGCGCCCCCGGGAAGACCGCCGATCCATTCCAGATATCCGCTTTCTCGGTAAATGCGCCAGATCAGGCCGCTTACGTCGCCTTGACGTGCCTCATCGCGCCAGCCCTCGAGCTGTTCGAGAAACCGGTTCAGCTTATTTCGGAGACTGACGGAAATGGCCGGACCGACGGTTTCCGACTCACCGGACACCGTCGGCTCAGCATTTACCGTCTCGCTGGCAGCCGCCGTCTCCTCCGCGTTTTCGGCGCCGCCCCGAACGTCGAATGCACCCTCGACTTCGTTTCCGATTACGCTCCCGACGCCGGCTGTAGTCACGTCTGTAGTCACGTCTGTAGCCACGGCAGCATGAGCGGCTTCATGTCCGGTGCTTCCCGCGCCGCCCGCCGTTAGGCCTCCCGAGACCGCCGCGATTACCGCGTCGTAAAACGAGCCTACGCCGCACAGGCGCACCTTCGCCAATTCTTCTTCGGTCAGGCCGACGACAGGCGAGCGCATCGTTCCGGCCAGCGGGATGTCCTGCTGAGGATTGTCGACGACTTTCAGCAGGGAGAGAATAACCTCCACCTCGGTCGCCTGAAAATAGCCCCTATTCTGGTCGCCATAGGCCGGAATGCCTTCCAGCCTTAGCTCTTCCATCATCAGCGGCGCCCACAGGCTTGCGGAACGCAGCAAAATCACAATGTCGCCGTAAACAACCGGGCGCATCGTTCCAAGTCCCTTATCATAAATCTGCAGCGGCTCGCCGCCATCCATGCCCGTCATACGGATAATCCGCCGGGCGATGGCGCGGGCTTCCAGCTGCGCCGTTTCACTTTCGATCAATTCGCTTTCAGCCGTCTCCGCTTCCCCATCCTCGGCCTTTTCCTCCGGCATGCCTTTAGAGCTTCCCCGGTCGATCAGCAGCAGTTCCGGAGCAAAATACGTATCCGGCCCCTTGTCCGCCGCGCCGGGAAAGTTAGCGCCGTATACAAGCTCCGCCCGCTCGTCGTAGGCGATTTCGGCCACCGTTTCGTTCATAATCTGGCGGAACAGCATATTGACGGCGTTAACGACCTCCATCCGGCTGCGGAAATTTCGCGACAGATCGATGACAATTCCTTTTTTCTCTCCGGTTTTAGTCTCGCTTATCGCTGTGCCGCCAGATTCGTCCGTTCCCTGACTTTCCTGCTTGTGTTCCTCTTTGAATCCGCTCTTGCCATAGCTGCGGTACTTGTCCAGGAACAATCCCGGCTCCGCGAGGCGAAAGCGGTAAATACTCTGCTTCATATCGCCTACCATGAACCGGTTGCCCGGATCTTCTCTCGAGATCAGCCGTACAATTTCTTCTTGGACACTGTTCGTATCCTGATATTCATCAAGCAGCACCTCGTCGAACTGCGCCCGGTACTCCAGTGCGGCATCCGAAGGCATGGAATATCCCGCCGCCGACTCGGGGTGGCGCAGAATTGCCAGGCAGTAATGCTCCAGGTCACTGAAATCGACCAGCCCTTTGCCCGCTTTCTCCGCGCGGTAACGCTCTCCGAACAGGATCACCGTTTCCGCCAGTTCCGTCATCAGCGGAGCCGCTTCATGCAGCTCCCGGAGGAACGCGTCCGCCGGACGTCCGAACAGCGAATTCTGCAGCTCGACGATGATCTTCTTGACTTCGTCCCGCAGACCCTTGACGGTCTCCTGCAGAGCGGGATCAGTCGCGTCTTTCTTGCAGGGCTTCAGCTTTCCGAAGGCGGCGCCGCTGAACAGGTCATAGAGCTCGGCCCAGGGCCTCTCTTCCACGGCCCGCCGCAGCCCTTCGACCATGTCCAAATCCGCCGCCAGATTATCGGCGTATGGCGCGGGTCCGCCGGGCTGAAGGGCGATTTGCCGTCCCCGCTCCAGTTGGCTGGCCGCGGCGGCCAGCGCCAGCGCCGCCTCCTCGAGTATGCTCCGCACCCAGGGGGTGCGGGACAAGGCTTCGGTATCCGGCAGCGAGAAGCCCGCAGCTGTCTCTCTCAGCCACTCCTCCGGCCACGGATGGCTTCGCGCAAAATCATGCAGCCGCTGAACGAGCGCATGCACGGCGTCATCGGTGCGCTCCCCGCTGAACCAGTCCGCCAATTGCACGAACACGCCGTCTTCGCCGGCCTCTTCATATTTTTCCTCGAACAGCTCCTCAAGGATTTCCTGGCGCATGATCTCCGCTTCGTGTTCATTCAGAATACGGAAACCAGGGTCTAGCGGAATCAGTTGATAATAGCGCCGGATGACCTCAAGGCAGAAGGAGTGCAGCGTCGTGATCGAGGCTCTGCCAAGCAGCGCCAGCTGGCGCCGTAAATGGGCGTTGTCCGGATCTTGCTCCAGCTTACGGTCCAGCGCCTCGCGGATGCGCTGCCGCATCTCGGACGCGGCAGCTTTGGTAAAAGTCGCCACCAGCAGCCGGTCCACGCTGAAGCCGCTGCTTTCGTCGCCGATTTTGCGGATGATCCGCTCAACGAGCACAGCGGTCTTGCCGGAGCCGGCAGCAGCCGCCACAAGAATGTCGTCCCCGCTCTCCACGATGGCCCGCCATTGATCGTCGCTCCATATGCTTCCTTCCGGTTTTGCCGGCATGATCACGGTCTGTTTCCTCCTTCGTCTTTGCGGGACAGCATCTCCCAGATTGCGTCTTTGCCCGGCTTGCCCAAATGCTTGTATCCGTTGCCCTCCACGGCCTCGTCGAACTGGCACACCGCCCTGTACGAACAGAACGTGCACGCGGTCTCCTGCTGAATCCGGTAAGGCGTGATAGCCACGTCCCCTTCCGTAATACGGGTTCCGATCTCCGTGATCGTCCCTCTTACCGAAGACAGCAGGCGGTCCCACTGCTCGGGCGTGGCAACGGAGGCGCTGCTGTAGAAGCTGCCATCGCTCTTCAATGCAACCGGCACGATGCTGGAATGTCCCTTGTCCAGACTCGTATCCATGAGTGAGACAACCTCTCGGTCCGCCATAAGCAGACCCTTCATCTTGAACCGCTTTAGCAGCTCCTGCTGCGCCTGCTCCCGGTTCATGCCGTTAGGCGACGATAGCAGCGGATCATGGACGTGAAAATACAGCGTTCCCGCCGGGAATGCGGGCTCTCCAAGCCACTCCTCGGCATAGGTCAGCAGCACGTCCAGGTAGGTCAGCATCTGCAGCGACAACCCGTAATACACTTCATGCAGCTTAAGGTCCTTGCGGCTTGATTTATAATCGATGACCCGGAGCAATATCCCGTTCTCGCCCTCCGCGGTATCGACGCGGTCGATCCTTCCTACAACTTCCATCAGGCAGCCGTTCGGCAGCTGGATGCGCAGGGGCGGCAGCGACTTGCCCGGACCGAAATCCAGCTCTAGAAAAGCGGTGTCGAAGCTGCCCCGGCGCGCATGCTCCCCGAGAATAACGGAAGCCCGCCCGACAATATTCTTAAGCTTGCGCGAAATATACCCGTAACGCTTGGAGCTCATCAAAATCTCTCCCTGAAGCATCGGAGACAGCATATCCACCGTCTTTCCGGCTTCATTCCGGCATTCCTCTGGGGTCATAGCGCCCCAGCTTCGTCCCTCGTCCCGCAGCTTTGTCGCCATGGTGCTCAGCGCGGCGTGAAACAGCTGCCCGATATCCGGAGCCTGAAGCTTATAAAGCTGGCGCTCCTTGAGCCGCAAGCCGTAGGAGGCGAAATGAGAGAACGGGCAGGAGACGAATTTCTCCATACGCGAGACGCTTCCGCGCAATGTGGGGCCGCCATATAACCGCAGACTCGTTTCCCGCCTGAGCGGAACTCCGGGATTGCTGTAAAACAGCGAGCTTATCAACGTCTGCATGCGCGGCCGCCATTCCGCGCTCTCCGCAAACCAGTTGTAGACCTCCCACCAGATTTGCGGGATATCCTGTCCCTGCTTCCATTGGCGAAGCTGTACGATCAGCATGCGCAGACTCTGCTCCGGATTGCCGATGAAGTCATGGTGCTCCTCGGGCGGAGCCGATAACGGAAGGCTCTGCAGAGGATGCTCGGCAACCGCCGGATACATCCGGCGCAAATGGCGGATAACCTCCGACGGAAGCAGCGCCTTGCCCTCATCGTCCGTACACGCATAGCTGATCCACAGCTTGCGGGAAGCCGCTGTCAGCGCGTTGTAGATCAGGAAGCGCTCGTCCAGCAATTTTCGCGAAGCACCCGGGGCCAGTTCCATGCCCGCGCCTTCCAGAAGGGACCGCTCCGACTCGGACAGCACCCCGTCCTCATGGAACTGAGCCGGTACGACACCTTCATTGAAGCCGAGCAAAAAGGCATATTTGACTCCCGACGTCCGGGTCCGGTCCATCGTCCCGACAAGCACCTGATCGAGCGACGGAGGAACGAGACCCATCCGCAGTTCGGCAAGCCCTGTCTCCAAAATGCCGGCGAACATGTCGAAGCTTAAAGCCTCTTCGCCCATCATCTCCACGATCTGATCCAACAGATCGAGGACGGCTCCCCACAGCTGCCGGTGCTCCCGGGCGTCCTGCGTTCTTCCTTCTTCCAATGCCGCTGCGCCCATGTATTCCAGCTTCCGGGCTGCGGCGGTGTCTTCCAGCAGTTCGAATACCGCTCTGCATAAGTCCTCGCCGCTGCGGCTCTTATTGATTCGCTGTTCAAAAGCTTTCAGCGGCCCGGTCACCGCCACCCGGCATGCTTCCATCAGCGGCACCAGTCTGTCGTCAGCCTTTCCTCCGCCTTCCAGCGACAGGCTCGGGATCGCCTTCCATTTGTAATTCTTGTCGGTCCAGCGGTAGCCTTGAATGCCGCAGGCAAGAACGTAGTTTTCCAGGATGTCCATATCGTCCCTGGTCAAGCTGCCGTCCGGCGGAAGCAGAAAATCCGTCTTTATGCACCGGAACACATCCTCATACCGCCAGCGGCGTCGGACGATGTCCAGCGACGAACGGATAAACTCCACCAACGGATGATGCAGCTCGCCTGCCTTGCGGTCCAGGAAGAACGGTACGCCGTAATCCCGGAAAAGCGCAGGCACGAGGTAATCGTAATCCTCCAGCTTGCGGACGAACACGGCCATTTCGCCGTACTTCGCTCCTTCTTCGCGCGCCAGCCTCATCATCTCGCGCAGCGCACCTTCAATCTCCGCCCGCTTGTTTACAGCCGCCCGGATCGTAATTCCCTCCTCCACGGGCTCAGGTCCCCGGTACGCCAGCCTGCGGTCAAAGCCCCGCTCCAGATGCGCCAAAGCGGGAGCCTCTGCAAAGCGCGGAAGCGCCGCAGGGGCGAGCACTTCATCCCTGACATCCCCGCCGAGTTCTTCCGCCATCCCTCTCAGCTTGATGTAAGCGGAGGCCGAAGGATGGAACAGATCCAGCTCATGGGGCCGGTTAACGCCAAGAAAAGGCCGGTCAAGCGTCAGCGCGATCGTTATATCGGCGGCATGCAGCATCAATTGGCGCAGCACCGTAAACTCGCGGGCCGTAAACCCCCGGAAGCCGTCTACGAAAATGGACGAGCCCCTTACGAAAGAGGAAGAGGGTATCAGCTCCGTAAGTTCGGCCAGCCGGTCTTCTTCGTCCATATACAGCTTGGACATTTCCATCTCAAGATCGTCGAATACGAGTTTCAAATCCTCCAGCTTGCCGGTAAGGATCGGACTTCCGCCCGCAGACTCCCGCAGCCGGGACATCTGCTCCTCCAGATCGGATGCGCCGAGACAGCAGCGCTTCAGTTCGGAATGCAGACGGCTCAGCCGGTCCACAAATCCCGGACGGTCCGACGAAGCTCCGAACAGCTTCAGCTCTTCCTTGCGCCGGCTCAAAATCTTGTAAAGAAGCATCTTCTTGCCTTCATCGCCGATCGGAACGCCGCCCTGGCCGCCGGTTTCCTGCTTCACCCGGTAGGAGAGGCGCGGAAAGCTCAGCGTCTGCGCCCGCAGGCTTCCCCGGGCGTCGCAGGCACTCAGAAGCCCTTGCTCGGCGCTAAAGGACCCCTGCTCCGGAACCAGTTGAATAATCGGAGGGCCGAGCGGGTCTTCGCGCAGAGCGGAACAGATCGCATTCCATATTTTCGTGGTCTTGCCGCTTCCCGAGCGGCCGATCAGAAACGTTACCGACATGCTTCATAAACTCCTTCCGCAAAAAAACTGCAATTCGATCGTTCTGTACAGCAGAGTCTGCCGCTTCAAAGCGAACAGAGGCTGTCATTCGTTCTATCATTATATCATACGATAATGAATCGGAACATACGTTTGCAGTTCTTCCAATACTTAGCGCGAAAACCAGAGGCCACACAAAAAGAAACGAACGCCGTCCCTATAAGGCAGCGCTCGTTTCTCACAGATATATGACCAAAGATATACGCCCAACAGGCTGGCTCACCAGACGTTGTAAACAGAGGCCGAACGAAAACACCGACCTATCACGGCGCGTTCAGTCCCTTGGTGCCTATGCCGCTTACTTGGAAGTCACCTCAAAAATAGCAAACTTCAGGTAATGCCCCTCGTCCACGCCCAGAATTTGCGGATGATCCTTGCCGGCTGCTCGCCACTCGATCAGCCGCAGCACCTTGCCTGCATCCTCGGCGGCTTCGGCAATGGTCTGCAGAAACAGCTCCGGACGCATGTGATAGGAACAGCTTGCGGTAACCAGATAGCCGCCTTCATTCACAAGCTTCATACCGTGCAGGTTGATGTCCTTGTAGCCGCGGCAAGCCCCTTTAACCGCGCCCTTTGTCTTGGCAAAAGCAGGCGGATCAAGAATGACGACATCCCAGGTACGTCCTCCTCCGGCTGTCATCGGCTTGGAGGTATCCGTCTTTGAGGCGGATTTGTTCCCTCCCGCTTTGGCTGCGGATTGTTCCGGCGAAGCTCCGACGGCGTTTATGACTGCCCGTTCCGCCCGTTCCTCCAGCCCTTTCACCTGGCTGCGCAAATACTGGAAAGCGTCGTCCACGACGAACTCCACCCGGTCCCCGAAGCCGTTCAGCTCCACGTTCGCCTGGGCGCTTTCAATTGCATGCGCGGAAACGTCGAGACAGGTGACCTTTTTCGCTCCGTATTTACAGGCGTTTAGCGTAAAGCTGCCCGTATGCGAGAAGCATTCGAGCACGGTGGCGCCGTCCCAATAAGGAAAAGAGACTTCTTTGCCGCTCTTGTTGACGGGAACCTTCCGGCTTATGCCGTCCTCACCCGCAACCTTTTGCAGTGTAATGCCGCTGCGTGCCCCCCAGCCTGTCATCAGCGGAGCGATGGACGCGCGGTTCTCCCGCTGATCGAAGAAATACCCCGTCTTCTGGCCCTGCTCGATGTCGACAATCAGCTTTAGTCCATTCTCGGTCACGGTAACATGACGAGGGCATTCGCCGTACAGAACCCCCGTCTTCTGCTCCAGCCCCTCAAGCTCGCGCACGCCGACATCGCTGCGCTCGTAGATGCCTTTCGGCTCCAGAACTTGCACCAACGCTTCGACGATTTCGGCGCGGCGCTTGTCCATTCCGAGCGTCAGCAGCTGCACGACGAGCACGTCGCCGAAGCGGTCGACGATCAGTCCCGGCAGAAAATCGGCCTCCCCATACACCAGCCTATAGGCGTTCTCCCCGCCAAGAAACCGCTCGCGGTGATTCAGACAGCGGGCAAACCGCTCCGCGAAAAAGGCCGTATCCATTGCCGCAAGCGGCTTGTGCGACACGACTCTGATCCGGATCTGCGATGCCGGATTGTAATATCCGGTTGCCAAATATTTTCTTTGATGGCTGAGGACGTCCACCAGCCCACCTTCTTCGGGATTTCCCTCCACCGTTTCCACTTCGTTGCCGAAAATCCACGGATGTCCCGATTCCAGCCTTTTTTTGCGGCCGCGCTGTAAAATGACCGATGCCACTAACCTCAACTCCCAGTTGTTTGTTTAATATAGGACCCTGACCTCAGTCATGTCCCGGTTGCTGCATTCATATATTGGTGTACAACCTGCTAAGAAGAAACGGCTTCGCCGTCCTTTTAGGGACGGCATCGTTTCTCGTAAAAATACAAGGTCTTTGATAAGCGTGAAACTTATAAATTCTTGTATTTTAAAAAAAGGAGAACCGCTGCCATGATTCGCGAAGTGCTGTTCCCTGTATTATACGGCATTGTTATTTTTCTTGCCGGGATGAAGCTGATGGAGACCGCGCTCTCCAAGCTGGCCGGTCCGCTTCTTACCGGCTTCCTGAACAAGGCGACGGCCACACCCCTTATGGGCGTGGCCTCCAGCACCCTGCTCACTGCCGTTCTTCAAAGCAGTACCGCCGTAACGGTTCTGTCGATCGGCATGGTCAACGCCGGCCTGCTGACCTACGCCCGGACGCTTGGGATTATACTCGGCAGCAATATCGGCACCTGCCTGACGACGGAGCTCATCGGCCTGCAAATCGGCCGGTTCGCCGCTCCGCTGCTGGCGGCCTCGCTCGCCATATGGGCTGCGGCCGTTACGCTCGGCGAGCTTCCGCCATATAAATCGCGTCTCGTGGAAGCCGGACGCAAAATCGCCCTGCCGCTTCAGTTCGCCAGTCTGGCGTTCGCCGGTTTCGCGCTCGTGCTGTGGGGCATCTCCGTCATGCAGTCCATCGGCCCTGCGCTGCAGGAGAGCGGCCTCTTCGGGTGGTTCCTGGGCCGGGCGGCGGAGAACGTCCTGTGGGGCTTTGCCGCCGGGGCCTGCCTGACGGCGCTTCTGCACAGCAGCAGCGCCGTCATCGGCATGGCTATGGGCGTCGCCGCTTCCGGGGCGCTGCCTCCCGAGCTCGGCATCGCCATCGTGCTGGGCGCCAATGTCGGCACCTGCGTCACCGCCGTCATCGCTTCCATCGGCGGCAGCCCGTCCGGCGTCTTCGTCGCCTGGTCGCATGTTGCGCTCAATGTCGGCGGCGCGGCTCTGTTCCTGCCCCTGACCGGTCTGCTCCAGGAGACCGCCGCGTGGATCGGCGGGGGTCCGGCCGCGCAGATCGCGCACGCGCAGACCCTGTTCAACGTCGCCTGCTCGCTGCTGGCGCTTCCCCTATGTTATCTGCCTGTATGGTCAAGGCTGGAAAGGCGGCTGCAATAAAGCAGGCCGCCTTTCGTTTATTTTACCGTTACTGTTACCGATACGGTTTTGCCGTCGAATTTCCCTTTTAACACAGCCGTTCCTTTGGCAGAGGCGGCGATAACGCCGTTCTGGGAAATCGCCGCCACGGACGGCTTGGAGCTTGTCCACATGACGCTACCTGTTACGTCCGCTGTTTTCCCGGTATCAAATTCAGCTGTAACGGAAACCGAAGCCGTGCTTTCCGGAGACAGTTTAAACCGGGTCTCGCTTACTTTCAGCTTGGCCAATTTCGGGACTACGGATACTTTGACCGTAACCGAAATTCCCTGGTAAGAGCCCGACAAATCAGCCGTTCCTTCGGCCAGCGCCTTGACGCTTGCTCCCTTAACGGAAGCCACGGCCGTATTGGATGACGTCCAGTTCATTCCCGAGGTCAGACTCACAGTCTTTCCAGCCGCAGTATATCCGGTGGTCTTAATGGATTTGGAGCTCTTGATATTCATTGTCAGAACGGCGGGTTCCACCGTGATTTTAACGATTTTTTGCTCAATCCTAACCGGAATGGAGATGGTCTTGTTGGAGTAAGTGCCTTTCAGCGTCGCAGACCCTTTGACAAGCCCCTTGATGACTTTGCCTGTGTTTGTCTGCTTAATAACGGCATTGCTGCCTGAAAGCGTCCACTCGATCTCCTCTGTGACAACCTTCTCGTCTCCGTTTTCCATAACGGCATTTACTTCGGGCAGCTGCGTTTCTTCGCCGGTCACGAGACCGAGACCGTCTTCGGGACCGATCAGGACGAGCACTTTATCTTTAACCGTCAGCGCGACGTCCACGCTTTTGCCGCGAATGTCCGATTTGGAAGACACCGCCTGAGCCTCTTTCAACTTCCCCGTAAGATGAACCGTCCCTGCGGAAACCGCCGAGATTTTGCCGTCCTTGATCATGGCGATATCTTCGTCCGCGGAAGTCCACTCCATTTCCTGACTGATATCCAAAGCGGACTCGTCCAGCCTGGTTCCGCTGACTTTTGGCAATCCTGCGGTATCGCCGGTATAGAGTTCAAGCTCTGTGCTGTCCGCCTTCATGGCGCTCAGTGTCGGATAAACAGTCAGCTTGAAGCTTTTGGAGCTGCCCTTGTATTCCGCCTTCACCGCCGAAGTTCCGGCTGCCTTGGCGGAAATGACGGTATCGGTGCCCGTGTCCAGCGTCGCCGCAAGCTTGTTGTCCAGGCTGAAATCCGCAGCGCTTGTCACATCGACAGTCGAATTCGCCGCATTGCGCACCTCGGCCTTCACCTTCAGCGATTCACCGATAAACATTGTCTGATCGCCGGACGGTGTAAGCAGCAGCGCCTCATAAGGAGCCCGCACATAGACGTCGACCGTCTGTGAAACCCCGAGATACTCTGCCTTTATCGTAGCTTTTCCGATGCCCACGGCTGTAATGGAACCTTGCGAAACCGTCACGGCGGACACGTTGGAGGAAGTCCATTTCGCATCCGCGGTTACATTCTTCTCATCGCTCTGATCAGAAGCCTTGGTAAAGGCGCTTAAGGAGACGGCATCGTCCCCAACCAGCATCTCCAATTCATCCGTACTTGCCGCGCCGTTTCTAAGCTCGAGACCGGAATACGGCAGCGACACGACCGCTTTGAAGGAAGCGGTAAGCCCGCCCAATTTCGCCGTAACGGTGGCCGATCCCTCGCCGATAAGTGTTAGCAGTCCATCGGACACGGTCAGTACATTGGTATTGGAGCTGCTCCACTCGGCATCTTCCGTCACGTCGTTTACGAAGACTTCCGAAGCGCCGCCGGTAGCGGTCGCCGTGACCTGCAGCAGGTTCTCGCTGTCGCCCAGCTTGTAGTTGCCGGAGTTCTCATGCTCCAGCTTCAGATTTTTGTAAGGATAGGATACGGATACCTCTATGGTCGCCACCGAATTATTATACGTGGCCTTTATGATGGCGCTGCCGCTTCCCTTGGGTGTAAGCAAGCCGCCGGCTGCGGTCGCCACGCTAATATCGGACGATGTCCATACGGCGGCGGCCGTAATGTCCTTCTTGGAGGAGCTTCCTTCCACGGTGGCCAGAACCTTCAGCTGCTTCGGCGTCTGGCCGACTGTCAGTTCGATTTTGGAAGCGCCGTCGATTTCGATAGCATTAATATCGCCGGCTGCCGCGAAGGCGCCCGCCGGGAACAGGATTGAAACGAACAGGGTGACAATCAGAACCCATTGAGTCATTTTGTTGTTCGATAACATGGTAGGTCTCCTTTGGTAATGAATAGTTGCGCGATCTTCTCCAAACCCTTCCAAATATATCGACAACCCTGCCCGAAATCATTACCTTATTGGAAAAAAATTCATGAAAAATGAAGGGTCCCATCCTCCGGAGAATGAAACCCTTGAATAGGCGGCGGCTTCCCGGCTAAATCGAACGCAAAGCTTCTCCGTGTACGCCGACCAGCTCGCCCCTGCACTCGTTCACGCCGGCTTCTGTCACCTTAACGCGGCACAGCTGGCCTTGCAGCTCATCGCCGCCTTCAAACAGCACCTGCAGATAGTTGTCGCTGAAGCCGTGCTGGATATCCCGGCCGGGTGCACCTTTCGCCGATCTCTCCGTGACCACGCCGACCGTCTGTCCGACGAATCTGCGGGCATAAGCCAGCTGCATCTCCTCGGACAAGTCGATCAGCTGCTGGACGCGGTCGTTCTTGATTTCCTCGTCGACCTGATCCTCCATGCGGGCCGCGGGCGTGCCTGTGCGCTTCGAATAAGGGAACACATGCATTTCCGAATAATCGACCGCCTTCATGAAGTCGTAACCCGCGCGGAACATCTCATCCGTCTCTCCCGGGAAGCCCACGATGACGTCGGTGGTGATGCCAACGTCGGGCATCGCCTGGCGGATCAGCTGCATTTTGGCAAAATACTCTTCGGTCGTATATTTCCGGCGCATCCGTTTCAGCACTTCGTTGTGTCCGGCCTGCAGCGGAATATGCAGATGACGGCACATCTTGGACGAACGGTTCAGTACATCAAGCAGCTTCTCGTCGATCTGGCTCGCTTCAATCGAGCTGATGCGCACGCGCTCCAGTCCGTCCACCTTGTCCAGCTCCCAGAGCAGATCGGCGAGGCGGTAATTGTCGAGATCGTCGCCGTATCCGCCGGTATGGATGCCGGTCAGCACAAACTCCTTGTACCCGGCCTCCACCAGCTGATGCGCCTGTTTAATAATACTCTTCGGATCACGGCTGCGGGACAGCCCCCGGGACCACGGAATGATGCAGAAGGTGCAGAAGTTGTTGCAGCCGTCCTGAATTTTGAGAAAAGCTCTCGTCCGTTCAGCAAAGCCCGGCACGTCCAGCTCCTCGAACTCCCGCGTCTTCATAATGTTGCGCACGGCGTTGACGGGCTGCCGCGACTCGCGGATGCCGTTCACATGCCGGATGATCTGGTCGCGGTCCTGGTTGCCGATGACCAAATCGACGCCGGGGATATCGAGAATCTCGCCCGGAGAAGTCTGCGCGTAGCAGCCGGTAACGGCCACAATCGCTTCCGGATTGCGCCGGACGGCGCGGCGGATCATCTGCCGGCTTTTTTTATCGCCCGTATTGGTGACTGTGCATGTATTTATGATGTAAACATCGGCCTGTCCCTCGAAATCCACCTGCTCGTAGCCTTCCTGTTTGAACAGCTGCCAGATGGCTTCGGTATCGTAAAAGTTGACTTTACAGCCTAAAGTATAAAAAGCAACGGATGGCATTTTCAAGCCTCCCCCATTTCTCCAGTTTCATATAAAATGCAGGCTGCGGCCACCATTCCGGCCGTCTCGCAGCGCAGAATGCGCTTGCCCAGGCCGACAGACACCGCGCCCGCCGCTTCGGCCTCCCCGCACTCGCCCTCGCTGAAGCCCCCCTCGGGTCCGACAATAACCAATACAGAGGCTTTACTTGCGGCTCCGAGCTGCGCCGCCCACGGCGCAACCGCGGAGCGCAGCTGAAGACCTTCTTCCTTCTCATAGCAGAAATAGACCGCATCATAGCGATCAACCGATTTCAGCAGCTGCTTCCAGGTCAGCGGCGCGGCGACTTCCGGCACGATGTTCCGGTGGGCCTGCTCCGCGGCTTCCTTAGCGATCTTGCGCCAGCGGTCCAGCCGCTTGCTCTCCTTGCGCTCATCATACTGAACAATAGTACGCTCCGATAGAAACGGCTGGAACGAGGCCGCGCCGATCTCGGTGCATTTTTGAATGACGATTTCCATCTTGTCGCCCTTGGGCAGACTCTGGGCCACCGTAATATTGACACGGGCCTCCTGCGTCATCGGCATGTTCTCTATAATGGAGACGGTAACGATTCCCTCGCCAATCCACGCGATTTCGGCCAGAGCCTCGCGGGACACACCGTCGCTTACAATCAGCTTGTCCCCGGCCTTGCCGCGCATCACCCTGGCGATATGACGGGCATCTTCACCGCCGATGGATACACTGTCTTCCCCGAAGTTCTCGGGGGATACGAAATATCGCTGCATGCTTATCAACATCCTGTTCTGAATTAAAAAGCATAAACATTCTTATATTTCAGGCGAAAACGGCGGCGTCCCTCGCCTGCCGGGCCCTGCCGCCGTTTCTATTCAAACACATTCCATCATACAACGTTTGTTTCATGATGAACAGTCCTACAGATTTATTTAAGTAAAAAGCTGATAGAAAAAATTAAGAGTATCCGACCGCATAATATAAGCCCACATGCTCAAAGGCGTGATCGTGTACGCCTGAAGCGCGGGTATAAACACAATCAGCAGAAACAGAAACATCGCCCACTGCTCGATTCGCTGAAGTCTTCCCCGAAGGGGACGCGGTGCGAGATCCTCGACAATCCGGTAGCCGTCCAGCGGCGGCAGTGGAATCAAATTAAATAAAAACAGGAAGAAGTTCCAGAAAGTAAAAACGCTGAAAAACAGCTGTCCCGCCTCCTGACCCTTGCCCGAAGGTATGGCGTCGAAGACACCGGTCGCAATCAGCAGCGCGTAGATCAGACAGCCGATGATCGCCATCAGCAAATTGCTGACCGGTCCGGCCGCCGACACGATGATGCCCATGAGACGCGGACGGCTGAAATTGTCCCGGTTGACCGGCACCGGCCGCGCCCAGCCGAAGCCCGCAATCAGCAGCAGAACAATGCCGAAAAAATCAAAGTGCACCGCCGGATTCAGCGTCATGCGGCCCAGCAGACGGGCCGTCGGGTCGCCGAACCGGTTGGCGAAATAAGCATGGCTGAACTCATGCACTGTAAAGGCAATCAGAATCGTTACCAGAAAAAACGGGAGCTGATCCAGCGGCATACGAATAATGCTTTGCAAAAAATCCATCTTTACCTCTTTCCGGCTGTAAACGCCACCCAGTCTTCTTCCTTCGTTACTTCCCGGATTTCAAATCCGGAGGCCAGCAGAGCGCGCCTTACCAGCTCTTCTTTATCCTTGTAAATGCCGGAAGTGATATAAATCCCGCCGGGCTGAAGCGCCCGGTACACATCATCCGTGAACAGCACAATAATCTCCGCCAAAATATTGGCAACCACAATCTGGACCGGCAGCGTCACGCCGAGTCCGCCCGGCGTCGTACCCGAGCCGGCGGCCTTGCCGGCGTCTTCGTCACGGCGGCTTCCGCCGTCCGCGCCGCTTAGTATCGGCGCGTCCTTTCCGGCTGCTTCATCGGCCGGGCCATCCCCGTCCGGCCGCTGCGCCGGTCTTGCCGAGGGCCACATCGCCCCGGCAGGCGTCTCCGCCGCTCCTTCACCGCCGAGCAGGGACAGAAGGTCGCTCTCTTTTACCGTTATGACGTCCGAGAGACCGTTCAGCTGCACGTTCTCTACGGCGCTTTGAACGGCCACGGGGTCAAGATCCAATGCAAGAACGGACCGCGCGCCCAGCAGCATCGCGCCGACGGCCAGGATGCCCGAGCCCGTGCCGACGTCGATCACTTCTTCTCCGCCGGAGATCGCTTTCTCCAGCGCCCTGAGACAGAGGGCGGTTGTCGGATGGGTGCCGGTGCCGAAGGCCATGCCGGGGTCCAGCTCGATGATTTTCTCCTCAGGACTTGCGGGAGCGTACTCTTCCCACACCGGCTTGATCGTCAGCCGTTCACTTACCCGAAGCGGCTTGAAATACTGCTTCCAGGCATGTGCCCAGTCCTCCTCGTCAACCGTCTTCCAGCTAATCTCGGCCTTCCCGGGATCGATGCCGAATTCCCGCAGCTCCTCGATGCGGGGCGTAAGTTCCGCGCAAATGCCGTCCATCGGCGATCCTTCTGTGAAATAACCCTTGATTACCGCTTCCCCTTCGGGGATATCGTTCAGCGGCTCGTCGTAAAGCTCGCCGTAGCGCGTGTCGCGCGCCTTGTTCAGCGTGCCGGATTCTTCAATGGAAACGCCGCCTGCTCCCGCTTCATGAAGCAGCGCGGATATCATCTCCTGCGCTTCCTCGGTTGTATGTATCGTCAATTCATGCCATAGCATTGCTGTCCCGTGCCTCCTACAAGTTTTGCTTCCGCACTTTCCAAACGGAAGTCGTAGTTATTATACCTTACCGCCGCGCCAAGCGCCAAACACGAACACGGTCCTGCGCTAAACCCGCAACTGAATGAGCCAGATTGACAAAGGCGGCTCTAACTTTTCAAGGCGCCTTCCTTTCGGCAAAAACAGTCCCTTACATGGTCGTCCACCATTCCCGACGCTTGCATAAACGCATAGCAGATTGTGGAGCCGACGAACTTCATGCCTTTCTTTTTCAGCGCTTTGCTCATGGCATCCGACTGCGGCGTCGACGCGGGAACATCCTTCAGGCTCTCCCTGTCGTAAGCGACTGGCGCGCCGCCGGCAAAGCTCCACAAATAACGGCTGAAGCTTCCCTCATCCCGGCATATTTCGCCATATACGCGCGCGTTGGCAATGATAGCCTTTATTTTTAGACGGTTGCGTACGATCCCCGCATTGTTCATCAGCTCTTCGATTTTAGCGTCGTCATACCGGATAATTTTTTCCGGATCGAATCCATCGAAGGCCTCGCGGTAGTTCTCTCTTTTTTTCAAAATCGTGTACCAGCTCAGGCCCGCCTGCATCCCTTCCAGCATCAGCAGTTCGAACAGCTTAAGGTCATCGTACACCGGCTTTCCCCATTCTTCGTCGTGATAGGCTATATACAGCGGATCGCTGTTTACCCAGCCGCATCGGGTTACATTCATGGCTCATTCTCCTTTTCGCCGCCCGCTTAAACGCTCGTTCCAAATTCACGCAGACGGCCATATATCAGTTCAATAACTGTATACGAAAAAAAGGGAGGGGCACAAGGCCCGCTCCCAAAATAGCTGAACAACACGTCTTCACTTTAGCCGAATTCGGCGTTTCTCTCCATCCCTATTCTATCCCTCTCCATCAAGGCTGCAGCGAAACCCTCGCTTCCCTCTCCGGTTCATCAGTCGAGTAAAAAAACATATAGACGGACGCTTCCGTTCCCCCGAAATTCTTATACATGTCGATTGCCTTGTTATTGCCATCACCGATGAAGTTCGCCGTCACCGGCTTGCCGATCTTCCGGTTTTTTCCCGTGCCGATGTACGTTTGATTGACACCGCCGAAAACGGGGCTTTCGCTCTCTGATTCGACATACAGGTTCCCGTTCTGCTTGTAATACGTCCATTTCACTGGATACCCGGAGATATTCGTAGTCAGCGTTTGCTTTTGCGTACCGATTCCGGTCAGCAGGACCGGAGTATCGCCCCCGCTATGATACGTAACCTTGTACCTGCAGACCAGAACGATCGGCGTGTCCGGGGTTATGACCAGATCCACAGGCCGCTCAAAACGGAAAGTTTCGGTACGCGGCTTGCGGCCTTCGCTAGACCATAATCTCCCTTCCAAGGTTTTGCCTCCAACCAGCAGTTCATATTTTTGATAAGGCATGATCCCTAACTTGCCGGAGTTTTCTATGGCCACGCGGATTTGCATGGGAGTGATCACCATTTTCTTCAGCACCGACTGGGAGTTTTCTTCCAGCGGCGTATTCAGCGTCCGGATAACCGTACCACTCTTCATTTTCTCCTTGCTGAGTTTAAGATCAAAGGTCCACGGGCCGTCCAGCGATTGCTCCAGCTTCGTGTAGAGAAGCCTATAGGACACGGACCCGTCCGTAAGATCGCTGCGGTTAAAATATTGCTGCATCGTGTATTCCCCATGCTCTCCGGGAGTCCCGAACGTTCCGCCGGACAGGCTGCGGACCTCGGTCCCGTTCCGGTATACGGCAATGCGCGGATAAGCCCAGTCTTTCGTTTCAGGCCGGTCGAAAACGACGGATGACGCCAGCAGCACTTTGTCCTCGCCCTGCTCGAAAGCCTGCACCGCTACCGATTTCAATCCGTCTTGGCTAATTGCGGTTTCCTGGAGCTTCGGCGAACCGGGGTCCAATTCAAGTCCCTTCTCCTGTTGGCTGTACGACTGCAGGCCGTGCGCGGACAATTCAACCTCCGCCGTACCGCCGGAAGGCGTCCAGTCGGTCTGCAAATAGCCCGTAAACCGGCCGCTCTTGTCATCCCACACTTGGGAGCCTTTTTCCAGATCGACGACTTTCCCCTCTTTATCCTTCAGGCTGACCCCGGCAAAGCTCCAAAGCTCTTCTTTGTTGTGTTTGCCGATGTCAAGACTATACAAAATAACCGTCTGGTTCTCGTCAACAACCGCCGTGTGGAGCGTCAGCGTAACTCCGTCACGGGTGATGGACTGCCCCAGCTCCTGGCCAAGATTCTGCTCCAAGGCGCTCTGCACGCCGCTGTTCCACCGCAGAAGAGTGTCCCAGTCATAATGAATGGCGGCATAGACGGGGGCGGCGGCAAGCAGCGCTCCGAGGGTTGCGGCAACCGCGATTCTCTTCACCTTCCGCTTCCGGATGAAAGGAACGGAATGGGTCATCATCCTTTCCGGACCGGCCTGATCCGGCTGCTCCATCCGTTCCCACATTGCACCGAAGTCGGGATAAGGCACCTGTTCATCGTCATTTAACCGAAGCCTGAGCTCGTCTTCCAGCCTCTTCATAGTTCTCCTCCTTCTCTGCCTGTCCTTCCTTTTCAAGCATCTTCTTCATCAGCCTCAGTCCTTTATGCAGTCTCGATTTAGCCGTTCCCACCGGAACGGACAGCATTTCCGAGATGTCGGACAGGCTGAAATCATGCATATACCTCAGGGTGATGGCCGCCCTGATCTTGATAGGCAAACATTCCAGATAAACGGCCCATTCCCCCGCCGTCTCCCGGTCCTCCACAATCCGGTCCACCGGCTTGTTCGCCGCTCCGGCCAGAAGATGCCGGTTGTCCTCGACCTTCAGCTTCAATTTGCGTCTGCGGCTCAGATGGTTCAGACAATGATTGACGGCGATTTTTAAAATCCATGCCTTCGGGTTCCCGATCTCTTCCCGGCGGCTGCGGAACGCGGCAATAAAGACGTCCTGGCATAAATCTTCTGCGTCCGCCGCGTTATGCACCATATAATAGCAGGTTCTGTAGACATCCCGGTTGTAAGTCTCAAACAACTCACGGTCATCCAATACAAGGCCCTCCTTTCCTGTCGGTTTCGTCTATATAACAATCGGCGAGGCAAAAAGGTTCATTTTTAGGGTACGCAGCATAAAAAAAAGGGGCCGGCTCCAGGCCGTCCCCAAACAAGATATTTTCATTTCTTATACAAACCATTTCAGCAGGTGGTACGGCAAATAGTTGCCAATCCCGACCGTCCCCTCCGGGCTGACCTTAACTCCAATTCCTCCGCCGAACTTGGTGTTGTCCGCTTCCAGCTTGCCGGCCTGAATTTTATCCCCGGAAAAGCGAACCTCCAGCTCGCTTCCGTCCTCCAGCGTCAATGCAGCTCTGGCCTCGGCGCCGATTTGCAGCTGATAGACAGGCCGCCCGGTATTGTCCTTAACCGCAAACACGCCGGGAACCGAATTAACGATATTCGAATGCGGACTGCCGACGGGTTCATTCTTCAAAATATCGAATACCGGCGCTTCCTCCAGGTCGAGCAGAACGCTGACCTTGAGACCATCCGGGGCCGATTCAAGAATAAAATAGCGGTTCGCAAAAGACAGCGGTATTGAATACTCCTCAAATTGATAGCCTAAAATGAGTGTCATTTTATGTATCCCTCCCAAACATTCTCAATTCGACGCCGGGAGGCGGAACCCTGCCAGGCGGATCCGCCAAAATTCAAAAAGTCCCTGGATCAGAGCCTATACCGAGGGCTGGGCAACCAGGGACAATCCGTTATTTAATTCAGACAACACGGCTAAAATATCTTCTATTCCTCTTCCTCAATAATCTCGTGAAGCTGTCTGCGGTCCGCTGCCTGCGCCCGGTCCAAAGCCTCTATGTCGTCCCGGTCCGCTTCCACCGCGGAAAATTCCACGTCTTCATTCTTGGCTTCGAACAACTTCTTCATCTTCTCGTTCTTGGACAGCACTTTTGAATTTCTGACCATTCCGCACAACATCCCCTTTTCTTATTCATATAGAACCATTTTCTGGCAGAGACAATCAGATCATGCCGCCGGCTTCCTCGATGATGGACAGAGCCTGATGGAAGGAGGCCTCATCAACCACGACGGTCAGCAGAATATCCCGTCCCGTCGGCCCTCCCGACCCTCCATGGCTCATTCCGCTCGCACTCGGATCGGCGGCGGCCATAACGCCGGCGTCGGGATATCCGGCAGCAGCCGTTCCCAGGCTTGAAATTAAGCCGCTGGCCGGATCGGCATGGGAGGTGAAGCCTCCGCCGTAACGGCTGAAACGGTCGATGGATAAATCGACAACCCGCAGCGACTGCAGCTTGCGTGAGACGCCCTCCGCTTCCTCCGGACTTTTGAAATAAGCAAGTATACTTTTTTCAGACATAAATCTTTCGCACGCTCCTCTTCGAATGCGGATAACTGCCCGCCGGGATTTCAGGCTTAGAGTGTGCAGGTATGCATTAATTTATCCTGTTCGCGGCCCTCTGTGCAAAAAACGGACAGCGCGTTGAGTCGCGCTATCCGCATTGGGGGATGATCGTCAGGCTTGATTGGCAACCGCGTAGTTAACCTTTATAAGCCGGTCGGCGGCAGCGGTTACATGTCCGCTGGAAGTAAGGCTGAAATCGAGCAGGCCTTCGGTTCCGTTTGGAATAATAACGGGAGTAATGGTGGACAGTCCCGCTCTGCGGATCGTCTCCGGGTCGAATTCGATCAGCAGCTGTCCCGCCTTTACTTGGTCGCCGGTTCGGACGCTCAGCGCAAATCCTTCGCCTTTTAAAGAAACGGTGTCGATTCCAACATGAATCAGCATCTGCACTCCGCTGGCATGCTCAAGAATTACAGCATGTTTGCTCTTCTCCATGACATGTGCCACGACAGCGTCAAAAGGAGCATAGACCTTTCCTTCATCCGGCTGGATCGCAACACCGTCTCCCATCTGTTTTTCGGCAAAGGCCGGATCGGGCACCTGTTCCAGCTTCACCAGCGTTCCGCTTATCGGAGATAGCACGGTGAGCGTTCCGGGAGCATCGACCAAGGCAATGCGGCCTTTTGCAAAAACAGGGGCCTTTGCGGGCTCGGCACTCCGGGCGGCGGAGTCTGAGGAAGCTTGAACCGCAGCACCCGCGCTTAAATCACGCCCCGTTGGGTCAGCCGACATGTTTTCCGTACCTTCCGTACCTATGGATTCGGCATCACGGTATCCGAACATCCAGGTGAGAACGAAAGAGACAGCCATAGCGGTAAGGTTGCATACAATGTACAGCGGAAGCTGGCCGTTCATATAGAGCAGGGTGCCGGGGATGACGGTAATCGCCATGCCCGTGGCGGACAGCTGAACAAGGGAAGCCAGGAAGCCGCCAACTGCGCCGCCGACTAACCCCATAATGAATGGCTTCATGTAGCGCAGGTTCACCCCGAAAATGGCGGGCTCGGTAATGCCAAGAAAAGCCGACAGCGAGGATGGCAGCGCCAGAGCCTTCAATTTGAGATTCTTTGTCTTCAGCCCGACGGCCAGACATGCCGCGCCTTGAGCGGCCATTGCGCATGTAATGATCGCGTTGAACGGATTGGAGCCCGTTTTCTCCAACAGCTGAATTTCCAGGAAATTAAAAATATGATGCACACCTGTAACCACAACGATCTGTTGAAAGAAACCGATAAGCAGACCTGCAATGCCAAACGGCAGGCCGAGCAGATAAGTGGTTCCGTTTAATACAACAGTTTCCAGGGAATGAAACACCGGTCCGATCGCGAATAATCCGAGCGTAATCATGACCAGCAGCGTAAGGAAAGGCGTCAGAATTAAATCAAGCGCTTCCGGAATGCGCTTACGTAAAAGTTTTTCCAATTTGGCACCAAGCAATCCGATGAAAAAGGCAGGCAGAACGGACCCCTGGTAACCTACGACAGAGATGAATCCGAGAATTTTAAGCGGCTCAGCGCTTCCTCCCGCAACGGCATAGGCATTGGGCAGCGCCGGATTTACCAGCATCAGCCCAAGCACGATTCCGAGAACGGGACTTCCCCCGAATACCCGGAATGCCGACCATGCGACAAGAGCGGGCAGGAAGGCAAAGGCGGTGTCGGTTAAAATCTGCGTGAACAGCAGAAAGTTCGGCGAAATGTCTTCGGGAGCAGCTCCGAACAGGGAAAGAATTTGCGGCTGAGTCAGCAAACCGCGCAGGCCCATGAACAGGCCGGTCGCCACAAGGACGGGAATAATGGGGACAAATACATCTCCAAATGTGCGAATGGCCCGCTGAAGCGTATTCCCCGCTTTTTTCCCCTCCTGCTTCAGATTCTCCTTGGAAGTGCTCTGAATACCGAGCTTCTCCACCTCCTCGAAGATCCGGTTGACGGTACCCGTACCGAATATAATCTGATACTGCCCCGAGTTGAAAAAGGCTCCCTTTACCTTATCGATGCTCTCCGTGAGCTTCTGGTCGATCAATTCTTTATCGCGTACCATAATCCGCAGGCGGGTGGCGCAGTGCGCAAAAGAAACGATATTTTCTCTTCCTCCAACAGCATGCACAACCTGCTCGGCGATTTTTTGATTATCGGACATGGTTATCTTAGCCTCCCTAATTATTGAGTATCCCATTTTACAGCGTCAAACACGGCCTTGCCGCCTTCGGCGAACAAGTTGACCCCCGTACTTTCCCGCTCCGGAAAAATTCTGGCCGTAAAGGTTGCCTCCCCGTCATTCGCAAAGACTTCTACCGAAGAAATATCGACGAACAAATGCAGAATCAGCATTCCGTCCCGAAGCTGCAGCGGGCATTTTCGTTCCGTTCCGTATTCCAAGGCAAAGCTTTGTCCGGAAAGGGAACGGTCCAGCACCAGCTTTCCCTCTTTACGGTCGTAATAAATTACCGTTCTCTCATGCCGGCCTGCCCGGAATTCGATGCCGAAGCGGTCCGCTCCATCCTCTTGGATATGAACCAGCAGCTCATACGCCGTGCCTGCAAGCTCAGCTATGGATACCGTTTCGTCCTTCACAACCGTTCCTGCTTCAGTCTTGCAGCCTCTTAGCTTAGTCAATTCCCGAACCGGGCGTTGAATCAGCCTGCCGTTCTCCAGACTTAATTCCCGGGGAAGTGTAAGGCAATGCGCCCAGCCATGATCATCCGTCGGATAATCGATTTCCGGCAGCCCCATCCAGGCCGTCATTAGACGTCTGCCATCAGGTGCCTGCGTCGTCTGCGGAGCGTAGTAATCAAAGCCATAGTCCAATTCGCGGAACTCGCCGTGGTGGAATTCCCGGTCAGATAGGTTAATAGGCTTTCCAGTCAAATATCCTGACTGATAGATGTTACGGAAACGGTCTCCCTGCGGAGTCATCCCCTGCGGCGAGAACAGCAGAATTCCCGTTCCATCCAGTTCAAAATAATCCGGACACTCCCACATATAGCCGAACGACTTCAAGCTCGTGCCGATTTCTCCTTCAAAATGCCACTGGCGAAGGTCGGGGGAGCGGAACAGCACCGCGCTTCCCGTCATGTCTAGGCGTTGCGCGCCGATTACGCAGTAGTAGCTTCCGTCCGCCTTCCACACCTTGGGGTCCCTGAAATGATCGGTATAGCCCCGGGGCACTTTAAGGATAACCGGCTGCTCCAGCTTGGTTATAGCCCCATCCGGCTCCATAACGGCCATACACTGAAAGGGATGTCTGATCCAGTCTGGACTGCGGGTATTGCCTGTATACATCAGGTACAGCTTCCCGTCTTTCTCAATGGCGCTTCCCGAAAAGGCTCCGTGCGAATCGAAGGGTCCGCCAGGAGCGATGCCAATCCCACGATTCTTCCAGTGAACGAGATCGGAAGAAGAAGTATGATACCAATACTTCATGCCATGCCCTGTTCCCAGCGGAAACCATTGGTAGAACAAATGATATTCCCCTTCATAAAAGGCGAAGCCGTTAGGGTCGTTAAGCAGCCCCGCAACGGGTTGGATATGATACTTCTGCCTCCAGGGACTCTGTTCCGCCAGCCGTTTCAGCGATTCCCATTCCCCTTCTTCCGCTTGATCGATTCGCCGGTATAATTGCGCTCTGCTCATTTTCATAATTTGCTCTCCGATTTGATTTGTTTTTTCTTCATGATTCTCTTAAACTTCGTTTGGAACCGGTTCCAAGTAGGATGTAGAAAATAACGGAACCGGTTCCAACCAGTTGAATAAAAACGCCTCTCCAATGAATTCGAAAAGGCTCGGAACCGGTTCCAAAGTTATTATATGCTGCGTCTATACAAAATGTCAACGCTTTCTCTATCGATAATCTGACAATCCAAAACGGTCACCATGTCTACGTTCTCACGGTTTACTAAAGAAATGATGTTTTCGGCGGCGAGCTTGCCGGCCCGCTTATAATGGTATTTTACAGTCGTTAAAGCCGGATGTATGATTTCGGTGATTTCGTACCCCCCGAACCCGGTTACGGAAAGGCCCGACGGGATAGGGATCTGCTTCAAAAAAGCGGCCCTCATCACGCCCAGCGCAATATTATCGGTTCCGCAAACGACGATCGTGGGCGTCCAATCCTCCAGCAAATGATTTGCGGCTTCTACGGCCGCATTCATTCTGAAGCCGGACTCATAATATCGGACCTCGCATCCGTTATATTCGGCCAGCGCTTTTCTAAAGCCTTCCTTGCGCATTACACCTACCGCTATATCCCGCTCGGTAACCCCCAGATAAGCGATACGGCGGTGGCCTTTATCCAGGATATGCTTGCCCATCATGTAGCCCGCATGAAAATCGTCATGGATTACACTGTGAAGCAAAGAATGCTGCTGACCAATTACCACAACCGGGACTCTGCAATCCCGGATGGCTTTTAGATGCTGTTCCGTAATTTCGGCGGCCAAAAGCAGCAGACCGGAAATTTTCTGCCGGGCCAGGTCGTAGATCGCTTCAATTTCACGGTTCAAATCCTGATTGGCGCTGGATATCAGCAATTGATGCTGCCTGTCCCGGAGTTCATCGTCTATTCCCATCAAGGTCTGCGAAACCGCAAACGAGTCAAGCCGGGGAACGATGGTTCCGATAATGCTGGTCTTCTTCGCTTTCAGGCTTTGGGCAAACGTATTGGGCACATAATTGTGCTGCTTGATAATACGCTCGATCTTTTCCCTTGTCTCTTCACTGACAGATCCTCCGTTAAGGTAGCGGGAAACCGTGCTCTTGGCCACTCCCGCAGCCCGGGCTATATCGATTATGGTCTTCATCCTTCGGCTCCTTGCTGCATTTTGCCGGCGTTCGCCGTGCAATTATACTCCATTATACAACAAACGGCAGCCGCTCCGGGAAAGGAGAGACTGCCGTTTGTAACAACATGGATCAAATACGGGCTGACTCAGCTTGAACTAATCTCCGCGGAATGCGCGTTTCATGCGGTCAAAGAAGGACTGCCCCTGTTCATGCGTATTCTCGCCGTCGAAGGAAGAGAACTGGCGAAGCAGTTCTTTCTGTTCTTCACTCAGCTTGCTTGGCGTCACCACGATGACTCTGACATGCTGGTCACCGGTGCCGCCCCCGCGAAGCCGCGGAACACCTTTGCCCTTAAGGCGGAAGAACGTGCCGGTCTGGGTGCCTGCGGGAATTTTGAGCTTGACCTTCTCGGTCAGGGTCGGGATCTCGATCTCATCTCCCAGCGCTGCCTGGGCGAAGGTCAGCGGGACCTCGCACAGGATGTCGTCGTTCTCGCGAACGAAGAAATCATGCGACTTGACGCGGATGACAATATACAGATCGCCCGCAGGACCGCCACGAAGGCCGCCTTCGCCTTCGCCGCTCATGCGCAGCTGCGCGCCGTCGTCCACGCCCGCCGGAATCCGGACATGGATTTTGCGCTGCTTCTTCACACGGCCATTGCCGGAGCAGGTCGGACATTTCTCCTTGATGATCTTGCCAGTGCCTCCGCAATTCGAGCACGGTCTGCGGTTGACCATCCGGCCAAGCGGCGTGTTCTGCACAACCTCTTGCTGCCCGCTGCCATGGCAGACGGAGCAGGTATGCGGCTTCGTGCCGGGCTTTGCGCCGGAGCCAAAGCAGGTGTCGCAGGTTTCCGTCCGCGGAATCGTGATGTCGGTTTCTTTGCCGAACACCGCTTCCTTGAATTCAATGGTCATCGTATACTGCAAATCATTCCCGCGCTGGGGAGCGTTCGGATCGCGTCGTCCTCCGCCGCCAAAGAACATATCAAAGATGTCGCCCAGGCCGCCTCCGAAATCGCCGCCGCCAAAGCCGCCGCCCATTCCCTGGTTCGGATCAATATGGCCGTACTGGTCATACCGCGCCCGGCCCTGAGGGTCACTCAGAACGTCGTACGCTTCTTTAACTTCCTTGAATTTGGCCTCGGCGTCGCTGGCCTTGTTCACATCCGGATGATACTGACGGGCAAGCTTGCGGTACGCTTTTTTTATCTCGTCTTCCGCAGCGTTCTTGCTTACGCCAAGCACCTCGTAATAATCGCGTTTATCTGCCAATGCCTTCACCTCCGTACAGGAACGTATCCCTTTTACATAAGAAGAAACGGCTGCGCCGTCCTCTGGAAGAGGAAGGCATCCGTTTCTCGTAAAAATATCAGGTTAAGGATAAGTGCGAAGCTTATACTTTCTGATATTTCAAGAAGAAACGGCTTCGCCATCCTTTGACGGACGGTGCCCGTTTCCCGAAAATATAAGAACAAATGATCAGGCGCACAGCCTGCGAATCTTATATTTTATTAAAAGGAAAGCCAAAACTCGGGATGCCCCGGTTTTGACCTTCCCCTGACTTAGAGCTATCGTTTAACTTTATCCTTGATTCTTCTCGTCGTCAACCACTTCGTAATCCGCGTCGACCACGTTATCTCTCTTTGCGCCCTCGCCTGCGTCAGCCGCGCCTTCAGCGCCTTGCTGAGCTTGCGCCGCTTGCTCATACAGCTTCACGGACAGCTGCTGCACAACTTCGTTCAGCTCGTCGGTAGCCGCCTTGATCTCTTCCAGATTGTCGGTTTCCAGCGCGGACTTCACTTTGTCCTTGGCCTGGTTCGCCTTTTCAATCTCGGATGCGTCTACTTTGTCGCCAAGGTCCTTGATGACCTTATCCGTGGAATAAACGAGCTGGTCGGCATTGTTCTTCGCTTCTACCAGTTCCTTACGGACGCGGTCCTCTTCGGCATGAAGCTCGGCGTCCTTCATCATTTGCTCGATATCGGATTCGCTGAGGCCGCCGGAGGAAGTAATGGTAATCTTCTGGCTCTTGTTCGTGCCTTTATCCGTAGCGGACACGTTCACGATGCCGTTGGCGTCGATGTCGAAGGTAACTTCGATTTGCGGAACGCCGCGCGGTGCCGGCGGAATCTCGCTCAGCATGAAGCGTCCCAGCGTTTTGTTACCGTTCGCCATTTGGCGTTCACCTTGCAGAACATGAATTTCAACGCTCGGCTGGCTGTCGGCGAAGGTCGAGAAGATTTGCGATTTGCTGGTTGGGATTGTCGTGTTGCGGTCGATCATCTTCGTGAATACGCCGCCTGCGGTTTCAATACCCAGGGACAGCGGGGTTACGTCCAGCAGAACCACGTCTTTTACGTCGCCGGTCAATACGCCCGCTTGAACCGCTGCGCCAAGAGCAACGACTTCGTCCGGGTTAACGCCTTTATGCGGCTCTTTGCCGGTCAGCTTCTTGATGGCTTCCTGTACGGCCGGAATCCGGGTGGAACCGCCGACGAGCACGATTTTGTCCAGATCAGCTGGAGTCATGCCGGCATCGTTCAGAGCCTGGCGTGTAGGTCCGAGCGTGCGTTCAACGAGATCGGATGTCAGCTCGTCGAATTTCGCGCGGGTCAGGTTGACCTCCAAATGCTGCGGTACGCCGTCTACAACGGTGATGAACGGCAGGGATACCGTAGTGGTCAGTACGCCAGACAGCTCTTTCTTCGCTTTTTCGGCTGCGTCCTTCAAACGTTGAACAGCCGCCTTGTCCTTGCTCAGGTCGATGCCCTGCTCTTTTTTGAACTCGGCTACGAGATAGTCGATGACTTTTTGGTCAAAGTCGTCGCCGCCGAGGCGGTTGTCACCGCTCGTCGCTTTTACTTCGAAGAAGCCATCGCCCAGTTCCAGGATGGAAACGTCGAACGTGCCGCCGCCAAGGTCATAGACCAGGATCGTTTGATCTTCGGATTTTTCCATACCGTACGCCAGGGCTGCCGCCGTAGGCTCGTTCACGATACGCAGAACGTCAAGACCGGCGATTTTGCCCGCATCCTTGGTCGCCTGGCGCTGACCGTCGTTGAAATAGGCCGGAACGGTAATAACCGCCTGCGTAACCGACTGGCCGAGGTAAGCTTCAGCGTCGGATTTCAGCTTTTGCAGAATCATTGCAGAAATTTCTTGCGGCGAATAGTCCTTGCCGTCGATCGTTTCTTTATGGTTCGTGCCCATATGGCGTTTGATCGAGATGATCGTGCGGTCCGGGTTCGTGATCGCTTGGCGCTTCGCTGTTTCGCCGACAATGCGCTCCCCGTCCTTCTTAAAGCCTACAACCGAAGGGGTAGTGCGCGCGCCTTCCGGGTTGGGGATGACGACGGCCTCGCCGCCTTCCATTACGGCCACGCATGAGTTCGTGGTTCCAAGGTCGATACCGATAACTTTACTCACAGTAATTTGCCTCCTTAAAAGTTTTACGAATGTGATTCAACTACAACCAAGCTTCAAGTAAAACTCGCTTCGTAAGCATCTTGCTTAAGTTTTACGATTGAGTTACTGCCCCGTGACTGATTTGCCTCGGCCGAGAGCCGCCGCATGATGAGTCCGGTCAGGCGCACGGCAATATCGCCGGAATACAGTTCCGGCGATCCATGCGTCTATATGAAGACTACATGCTGACTTTAACCATAGCGGGACGAAGCACCTTGTTTTTCAGAAGATAGCCCTTCTGGACTTCCTCCGTAACAATGCCCTCTTCGTACTCGTCGCTCTCCACCTGCATGATGGCCTGATGGAATTCGGGGTTGAACGGCTGTCCCACCGATTCCATTGGTGTAAGTCCCTCAGACTTCAATACCCCATCCAATTGGCGAAAAATCATATTTACGCCTTTGGCGAAAGCATCGCTGTCCGATCCGGCCGGCGCCGTAGCCAGCGCGCGTTCGAAATTGTCCAGCACCGGCAGCAATTCCGTAACCAGTTTGGAGGTGGCGTACTGAGCCAGTTCCTCTTTCTCCTTCAATGTACGGCGGCGGAAATTGTCATAGTCGGCCTGCACCCGCAGCACACGACCTTGATAATCGTCCGCAAGCTCCTGCAGACGCTTGATTTCATCGCTGTCGCCGGAAGTCGCCTGTACGGCTTCATCGACCGCTTCGCTATGGTTATCCGAGACGGCTTCGGCCTGATCGGCCGCGCTCTCCTCGTTGATGGCGTTATCTTCGGTCACACCTGATTCTTGAACCTGTTCCTCTTTCAAGTATGTTCACCTCCTTAAGATTATCACGGCAATCGTCTTGCACTAAACTCACTTATACCAGTGACCCAGCAGCGCTGTCAAATCCCGGGACAAAACGCCCAGAATGCCCATCACTTTCGCATATTCCATTCGGGTTGGCCCCAATATGCCTATGCTTCCCAGCGCTTCGCCGTCAACCGAATAAGTTGCTGTAATCAAGCTGCAGTCAGCAAAAGCTTCATGCTTATTCTCGGTGCCGATCCGCACCTGAATGCCCGTGCCGCCGGCGGCCGGCGCCAGCATTTTGAGCAGGGTGGGCGTCTCTTCAAGCAGATCAAGGATATCCTTGACCTTGTCGACATCCCGGAATTCCGGCTGGGTCAGCATGTTCGTCGCGCCGCTGAGGTATATGCGCTGTTCCGGGTCGCTTTCGAGCGCCGCGTCAAGCACATGCATCAGTTCCTCATAATGGGAAATATGACGCTGCATTTCCTGTCCGAGTTCGGAATAGAGCCTGGTCTTCAATTTGTATAGCGGCACATTGACCAGCTTGCTGTTGAGCAGATTGACAACCTTCTCCATTTCCGAGACCGAAATCTCCGGCGGAATGCTGACTTTCCGGTTCTCAACTTGTCCGGTGCTGGTGACGATAATCGCCACGGCGGTTCGGTCATCCAGCGGCAGCAGCTGAAAATGGCGCAGTGAAGTATGAAAAACCTCCGGTCCCAAAAGGATGGAAGTATAATTCGTCATCGTCGATAAAATCATGGCCGCATGTTGAATCAACTGCTCCATCGCATTCAGCTTCTCGGCGAAAAAAGCGCGGATCGTTTCCGTTTCAGTCGATCCTTCTGAATTCCACGGCACAAGATGATCCACATAATAGCGGTAGCCTTTATGGGACGGGATCCGGCCTGCCGACGTATGCGGCTGCTCCAAGAATCCCAGGTCTTCCAGGTCCGCCATTTCATTGCGTATCGTCGCGGGACTGTATTTGACATCTCCCCGTTTGGATATGCTGCGCGATCCTACCGGCTCGGCCGAACGGATATAGTCATCCACAATGGCATTCAATATCATTCTCTGGCGTTCGGTTAACATGTCATCCCCTCCTGACCGCCTGTGGAATTCGTTCGTTAGCACTCATCTGCATAGAGTGCTAATCACTAATACAAAAATACCAAACCGAACTTAACATTGTCAAGTAAGTCGGCAAAGCAGAGCAGGCCATTTTGTGTACAGATACGCTGCCCCGCGGTCACATTCTTGGTTCGATACCCAAATAGTCAAATAACCACTCTCCGCCGGGTTGGACAAGCATCCGGCAGGAGAGTGGTCGGTTTATGAAAGCAATTTAGATTAGTTCAGCATTTTGAGTACGGCGATTTCGTCGCAGGCATGCTGCTTGGAGCAGTTGACGCAGTCTGTCCATACCTTTTCCGGGAAAATCTCCTTGTTAACGACCTGAAATCCGTTCTTCAAGAAGAAGTTGACGGCATAGGTAAGAGCCATAATCTTCGGAATCTTCTGGCGTCTCGCTTCCTTGGTCAGTTCCTCCACGATCATGGAACCGATGCCTTGGCCCTTGCACTCATCGCGCAGGCCGAGCGAGCGAACCTCGACAAGATCGTTACCAAGACGGCACAGTGAACCGCAGCCTACAACCCTACCGTTTATTTCCGCTACGACGAACTGATCTATCTGCCTCTCCAGCACCTTTCGGGAACGGGGCAGCATGATCCCGCGCTGCGCATACTCTTCTATCATTAAATACAGCGGTTCGACATCTTCCAAAGTAGCGCTTCTGCAAATGGCGGCGGATGTTGGTTCCGGCTCTGCGGGTTTCGGTTTCGGCTTGGCTAGCACTGTGCTTCACTCCTCCATCAATAACTATGAATAAATATACAACACAGTGAATTAGGATTCAATAGTTATTTTAAAAATTAACCTTCTGTCAACGCTCCGACAAATTCTCCGAACACATCATTTCCGAACAAAATCCCCTGACGGCTTAATCGGTAGTTTCCGCCTTCCCGCTCAAGCAGGCCTGCGCTCAGCATCTTCTGCAGCGGTTTGCCAAACACGTCCTCCAGCTGCCGGTCGAACTGCTCCCGAAAAGCCTTATCGCTGATTCCCTCCCGCATCCTCAGCCCCACCATCATGAAATCTTCCATGGCCTCTTCCTTCGACACAGGATAAGCATTCAGCCGGGGCAGTCCGGTCTTTGTCGCTTCGATGTACGGGCTCACGCCCTTCACATTCATATGCCGCATACGCCGCGCATATCCGTGCGCTCCGGCACCGAGCCCGTAGTAATCCTGATTGCGCCAGTAAGTGATATTATGACGGCTCTCCATTCCGGGCTTGGCGAAATTGCTGATTTCATACTGCCTGTAGCCCGCCTCTTCCATGGAAGACATCAACAGCAGGTACATGGCCAGTTCGTCCTCTTCGGCGGGAAGCGGAAGCTGGTTCTTGTTAAAAAGCGTATGGAACAGCGTGTTCTCCTCAACCTTGAGGCTGTAGATGGAATAGTGGGGCAGGCCTAGGTCAAGCGCCCGCTTGATACTTTCGGCCAGCATATCGACCGTCTGGTTCGGCAGGCCGAACATCAGGTCGATGGACAGGTTGGACAGCCCTGCTGCGCGGGCATTGTCAAGGCTGCGGTAAACATCATCGGTGTTGTGTATGCGGCCGATCCCGCTCAGCAGCTCGTTCTGGAATGCCTGAACTCCAAAGCTGACGCGGTTCACGCCGCCCGCCTTCATAACCGCCAGCTTGTCCGGATCAGTCGTACCGGGATTCGCCTCCATCGAGAACTCGATATCCTCCGCCCAGTCCGGGAAGTAGGTGCGCACCGTCTTCAGAAAATACTCCATTTCATCCGGTTTCAGCACCGTAGGCGTGCCTCCGCCCACAAATATGCTTTGGATAACGCCCGGCGGATTGTCGCGAACGGTGAGTTCCATCTCCCGCTCCAGCGCGCGAAGATAGTCCATTACAGGCTGATCCTTCAGCACATAAGAGTTGAAATCGCAATAAAAGCACTTGTTCGTGCAGAAAGGAATATGAATGTATACCGCCTCGGGCGGACGGCTCCCTTGCAAGCCTGAAAGGTTAGTCATTAAGCGGTCCTCCTTAGATGAAAAGGGAAGCCGGAAGGCTTCCCTGAATAAGCTGCAATATTTGCCTGATTGTCTACTCGTCGATCTTGAGCACCGCCATGAACGCTTCCTGCGGCACTTCGACGCTGCCGACCTGCTTCATGCGCTTCTTGCCTTCCTTCTGCTTCTCCAGCAGCTTCCGCTTCCGCGAAATGTCACCGCCGTAGCATTTGGCAAGAACGTTCTTGCGCATCGCCTTAACCGTCTCGCGGGCAACAACTTTGGTTCCGACGGAAGCCTGAATCGGCACCTCGAACATTTGGCGCGGAATGATGCCGCGCAGCTTCTCGCAAATGATACGGCCGCGATTATAGGCGCGGTCGCGGTGCACGATGAACGACAGGGCGTCGACCTGTTCGCCGTTAAGCAGAATGTCCATTTTCACCAGGTTCGACTGGCGGTAACCGGACAGTTCATAATCGAAGGACGCATAGCCTTTCGTTCCGGATTTCAGCTGGTCGAAGAAATCATAGACGATTTCCGACAGCGGAATTTGGTAAGTGATGGTCACCCGGTTCGCGTCCAGGTATTCCATGTTCACGAATTCGCCGCGCTTGTTCTGGCACAGCTCCATGACCGTCCCGACGAAATCGTTGGGCACGATAACGGCTGCCTTGACGTAAGGCTCCTCGACATAATCGATCTTGCCGATCTCCGGATAGTTCGACGGGTTGTCAATCTGGATCATTTCGCCGCTCGTCAGCATAATGCGGTAAATAACGCTCGGCGCCGTCGTGATGAGCGGCAGATTGAACTCCCGCTCGATCCGCTCCTGGATGATCTCCATATGCAGCAGGCCGAGAAATCCGCAGCGGAAGCCGAAGCCGAGCGCACTGGACGTCTCGGGCTCGAAGCTCAGCGAAGCGTCGTTGAGCTGCAGCTTCTCCAGCGCCTCGCGCAGATCATTGTAATCCGACGTCTCGATCGGATACAGACCGCAGTATACCATCGGATTGATCTTCCGGTAGCCGGGCAACGGCTCGGGCGTCGGGCGTTTGGCGTCCGTCACGGTATCGCCGACACGGGTATCCCCCACATGCTTGATGCCGGCCACGATAAAGCCAACATCGCCTACGTTCAGCTCGTTCACGATGCTCATGCGCGGCATAAATGCGCCGACTTCAATAACCTCGAACGTCTTGTCGGTCGCCATCATCTTGATCTTCGAGCCGGCGCGGATGCTGCCGTCAACAACCCGGACATACACGATTACACCTTTGTACGGGTCGTAATGGGAGTCGAAAATCAGCGCCTTCAGCGGCTGATCGGGATCTCCCGTAGGCGCCGGAACCTGCTTGACTACCTGCTCCAGAATCTCCTTGATGCCGATTCCCGCCTTGGCGGAAGCAAGCACCGCCTCGCTGGCGTCCAGGCCGATGACGTCCTCAATCTCCTGCTTCACCCGTTCCGGGTCGGCGCTCGGCAGATCGATCTTGTTGACGACCGGCAGAATTTCCAGATTGTTGTCCAGCGCCAGATACACGTTGGCCAGTGTCTGGGCTTCAATTCCCTGGGCCGCGTCGACGACGAGCAGCGCGCCTTCGCAGGCCGCGAGACTGCGCGAAACTTCATAAGTGAAATCGACATGCCCCGGCGTGTCAATCAGATTGAGCAGATATTCTTGCCCGTCATCGGCACGATACGTGAGGCGAACGGCCTGCAGCTTGATCGTAATGCCGCGCTCGCGCTCAAGATCCATCTGGTCGAGCACCTGTTCCTGCATTTCGCGCGAGCTGAGCGCCCCGGTGTATTCCAAAATCCGGTCGGCAAGCGTCGACTTCCCGTGGTCTATATGTGCAATTATCGAGAAATTGCGGATTTGTTCTTGTCTTTTCTTAACGTCAGTCATTCCTTACCCCCACAAACAGCCTGTTGTTAATCATCTTATTATAGCAGTACATGTTCCCACCAGCAATCCAGCTCCTGCATTCGAGCGCATTATATTTTAAAATAGAAGGTTTTGGCTGCGGAAACGGATACCACCCCCTGAAGGGCGGAGAAGCCGTTCCTTCAGGGGGTGGGAAAAGATAAAGCGTTTATTCGGAGGATTCAAACAGCGAGACTACCCAGCGGATTCCTTTTTGCGACGCATTCTGGAGCAGGCCCGCCGTCTTGTCCGCCAGTGCGTCCACTGTGGATTTATGCTCTCCGGGAATGAGAATCTGACCCGGCGTAAGCGTAGTGTTGTTAGGGACAGTCTGCTGCGGAAGGCTAGCCGGGGACGAAGGGGTACCTGCAGCAGGCTGTCCCGCAGCCGGAGTCTGGACTTGCGGGGCGGACGATGGAGCCAGCGTTACGGGGACGTAGATGTATCCCCCTTTCCCGTCGCTCTGCACCTGAAGCCCGGTAACCGCCCCGGACTGGGGCTGGGACACAGGCGCCGCATTCTGAACGCCGCCGGAAATTACGCTCCAGCCCGGGACGGGCGAGGCGGCGGTTCCGCCGCTCCCGCCGAACTGCATACCCACCAGCACACCGATGCCGGCCCAAATGCCGACCGCCACCATCTTTTTTCCGAAACGAGACATGGATACCCACCCTTTCTTTCCATTCTTGCAGCGGCCCCCGCCGGGGAGCTACACCATATTATTGGGCAGCCGGTTCCGTGCCCGTTCCGCTATTGGCCGTTCCAGCCTCGGCGTTTGCTTTTTCTGCCTTATGACTGCTCCAATATAAATCCGCGATGGCGTCCGCCAGCACATCGGAGGTTGCCTTCAGTTCGGCTTCGGTGCTGTCTATTCCGCCCACCTCGATCAGGACGCTGTTCGGCGATATCGACTGGTTGTACTCCCCGTTATTGCCTTTGCCCGACGATTTGCCCCAGATGCCGCGGGAAACACCCGGATACCGTTTCTCCAGTAGCTGATGAATTTTATTTGCGAATTCCTCATTCTTTTTCCAGTCCTTGTTTGAACGCCCGAGAATAAAATACACCTGAGCGTAGCTTTTTCCGCCGATAACCGTAGTCGTCTTGTCATGCCGCTGCGAGTCGCGGTGGATGTCGATCAATTCGGTCATTTCCTCATTCTCGGTCATCGCCGTCTTGACGGTCACCCGGGAATATTTATAGGAAAAGTTCCAGTTATAATCGGCGACATTAGTAGCATAGTCCACTTCCGAGTGGAGGGTGCCGATGCCCCGTTTCTCCAGCCGCTGGGCGATGAAGGACCCCACCAGCATGACATTTTTGGAAGGATCGGCGGAGCTTGGATTGTCGCTCTTCGCGGAGAGCAGCGGATTGTACGCTTCGCGCGGATGGGAATGGTAGATCATAATCCGCTTCATATCCGTGTCCGAAGGTTCCGTATCCTTTGCGGGAGCGGAGGACGGCGCCGGAGCGTCGCTGTTCTCCGGCAGCGGCGACTCTTGCGTGCCGCCGCTGCCCCCTGAGGTCGGCGCCGGCGTCGCAAGCTCGTCCGTTCCAGGATGATAGTCGACCGGGGCGCCCTCCACTCCGCCGGAACCTTTGCGCAGCAGCACGGCGTCGTCGGCGGCCATTCCCGGCACCTCCCGGGACAGCAGGCTTTTTGGGTCCCCCGGGTTCACGCTGGTAAGAAGCTGAAAGACAAAGCTTGTGACTTTCCCTCCCGACAGCGCGGACGCTTCCGTGGTCTTGGGCAGATGTGGAACCTCCATCCCGAGAATCTCCTTGAATAGTCCGCCGGAGAGGGAAGCCGCAAGACCTTTCATCGAAGGAAGCGGCGAATTATCCAGCTTTTCTCCCGCCATGCCTCCGGTTCCCAGCAGGATGAAGAAGACCAGGGAACCGCAGGCGAGCAGCAGCATCGTCCTGCCGAGCGCCAAAGCGTCAAGCGCTTTTGAACGCAAACGGCCAATGTTCCACAGATGAAACCATTTTCTGTTCATTATTGTTATGTCCTCCTCAAGCTCTCTGTAATCTCTTATACTTCAAATCTATGAGAGGAAGAGAGACGGTAGAACGAAAGGAAGACAAAATCTCCCACAATATCCGGTCACGGCTTATTTTCCAAAAAAAAGAGCCGGCCCAGTAAGGCTAGCTCATCTGAAATATATTCACTTAATGATTCCCGGATGTTACCCTGATCTTAAATACGCAAGAAGTATCGCCCGTGGAATACAAACCATCCTCCGTCTTCCAAAAAGCCGAAACTCCGTAGTAGTATACGCCGTCTTCGAGAGGTGCTGTAAAAAAATTACCGTTCATCGCAATCTCAGTCAATCCGTTCTCGGTGAACCGGACGAGGTTCATTTGACCGGGCTGCTGCTGATACGGATAGACGACCGAGATTTGTTCCCCGGGGCGGACAAGAGCAGGCGGCGTCTCCTCCATTCCCTGCATCCCCCCTATATAATCGGCGCAGCCCAGCTTTCCCCAGCAGTAGGACCGCTGTTCCGACGGAATTTCGTCTCCGCTGCCTTCGGCGGTAATTACGGGAGTCGGCACTTTGTCATCGGTAACGGATGGATATGCGGTTTTCCCGGAGTCTGCGGATAATGACCGCGTTCTGTCGCAGCCAGCCAACAATACCGCTATCACAATGAACAATATAGCTGAAGTTATAACCTTGCTCATGCGTTTCCCTCCTTTTTCTATTAGACGGTTCGTAGAACAAGGCGGTTGCAGGAGAAGCGGGATTTCAAACAAAAAAAGGGAACCGGCAGGAGGAAATGTCCCTCGCCGATTCCCACTCGTATATTCATAATCCGCGCCTGCTGCGGGCGGCACAGGTCAGTGAGTATAAGCGCCGACGTTGCCGGGATCAACGGCGTCATGCAGCGCCGCATTCAGTCCGGTTGCCACAACGTTGGCGATATCTTCGATAAATTCGTCAATTTCCTTCGGCGTTACAATCAGATCATGGCCGAGCGGCTCAAGAACCTCCTTAACCAGAGCCAGCCGCTCTTGTTCGGAAATACTGTCCAGCAGCCCCATAATTTCCTTGGTGCGCCCGTCCGCCCCGCCGAAGTGGCTTCTCATCATTTCCAGCACGTTGCCCACAATGGTGGAGGCGTAGCATACCGTCGGCACGCCGATTGCGATGCATGGGACGCCCAGCACCTCACGTGTCAGCCCGCGCCGCTTGTTGCCGATGCCGGAACCGGGGTGGATGCCGATATCAGCAATTTGAATCGTCGTGTTGACCCTCTCCAGCGAACGGGAGGCCAGGGCATCGATGGCGATAATGGCGTCCGGCTTCGTTCGGTCGACAATGCCCTGGACGATCTCGCTTGATTCGATTCCGGTCAGCCCCAGCACGCCGGGAGCGACCGCGCTGACATTGCGGTAGCCGGGAGATACCTGGTCCGGCATCAGCTCGTAAAACTGGCGGGTAACCAGGGCGTTCTCCACCACAAGCGGCCCCAGCGAATCCGGAGTCACATTCCAGTTGCCGAGCCCGACAATGAGCACGGAAGCGTTTTTGCCGATGCCGATCCGTGACATAAAACCTTCGAACTCGCGGGCGAAAGCTTCGGACACTTTTTGCTGAAGTCCCGTATCTCCGCCTCGAAGTCCCGGGATTTCCAGTGTGACATAATTGCCGATCGCCCGGCCGATTCTCTGAGAGCCGGCATCATTGCTCACGGCAAGCCGCGTAATTTTGATCCCGTCCGATTCCTCCACTTCCTCGTTCACGCCGGGAATCGGCATGTTGTTCAAGCCCTGGGCCATTTCCTTGGACTCTACCGCCAAGTCGGTACGCACTGAATAAAGCTGCAGATCCAGTTCCATACGTTATTCGCCTCCTAACCTTTTATTCACTAGTGTGCGGGAGGAGAGGCAGGATTATACAAAAAGGAATAGGGAATTTACACGGTTTCTTGTTGCATTTTGCTGTTCTGCATGCTAAACTATTTTAAGTTGTGAATCATTTTGATGATTTCCGAATGCCTTACAGGAGGTGAATGCAATGCCAAACATTAAATCCGCGGTAAAACGCGTTAAGACAACGGAAAAACGCCGCGCGCTGAACGTTTCCCAAAAGTCCGCGCTTCGTACAGCTGTTAAAGCTGCCGACCTCGCGCTGGAAGGTACGGAAGTAGAAACTGCCAAAGCCGCTTTCCAAGTTGCTTCTCAGAAGCTGGACAAGGCCGTAACGAAAGGTCTGGTTCATAAAAATGCGGCTGCCCGCAAGAAATCCCGCTTGGCTAAGAAACTGAACGCTCTTTCCGCTCAAGCGTAAGAGCTTCCATAACAAGCAATTGAAGAACCTGACCGCTCCCGAACGATGCGGTTCAGGTTTTTTTGTGTTTATTTTCCCCCTATCCCTCCATTCACAAACTCTTCACTGGACATATTAAAATGGAAATTATATCCTCTTAACATACCGAACGTTCGGTATGTTAATGAAAGGAGGCATCCCAGGTTTGACTGCTAAACATCGTGCCTATGATTCTGTTCAGACCAAAGAAACCATACTCCTGCATGCCAAAGCCCTATTTTCACAAAAAGGATACAAGGGCGTTTCGATCAGCGATATTTGCGCGGCGGCGGGTCTCAGTAAAGGAAGCATCTATCATCATTTCAAGAATAAAGAGGATCTATTTGTCCAACTGGCCGAAATTTCGTTCGTGGATTCCTGGAAAGATTGGGACAGCCGCTCCGCACGGTTCTCTTCGGCGATCGACAAGCTGTATGCTTACAGCGAGCTTTATGCCGACAACGTAGATCTTTCGCTTACCAAAGCCGGCGAGGATTTTATGGCGACCACCCGGGCCGATTCCGCAGCGTTTCAACAATTTGGAGCCATTCTTACAGACTATGTGCGGCGATTCGAGGAAATTATTCGGGAAGGAATCGAAAGCGGAGAATTCAAGCCGGAGGAGCCCGGCGATATGGCTTTTGCCCTGCTCAGCGCTTATTCGGGATTGGCGAACAACACCCGCTATCTGGACAAGGAAAATGTGAGACGGCTGTTTCGCAAGATGACGGACATGCTGCTTGACGGCATCCGAAATAGGAGATGAAATCTAATGGAACGACCCTTGTTTGCCGGGCCGGAAGAAACGGAAGAGATCTTGTTCTCCGTCCTGATTCCCGCGCATAACGAAGAAAAGTATATTAAGAAATGCCTGGACTCCATCGCTGCCGCCTCGGAGAACTGCGTCGGCCGGGTTGAGGTCATTGTTATTCTGAATCGCTGTACCGACAAGACGGAAGAAATCGCAAGCTCGTATAACTGCGTTATTGTACGCGACGACCGCAAAAATTTATCGCAAATCCGGAACAGCGGCGCGGCTGCGGCCAGAGGAGAAATCATCGTGACAATCGACGCGGACAGCCGGATGACGGCCAACATGCTCTCCGAAATCGAGTGGCATCTTTCCACAGGGAAATACATAGGCGGCGGCACCACCGGGAGATTCGAGCGGATGAGCCTTGGCATCGTCGTATCCGCACTGGCGCTCCTCGTGCCGATGGCCATTAAATATGGAGCGATCTCGGTCGGTATATTCTGGTGCCGCAAGAGCGACTTCGACACCATTGGCGGCTTCAATGAAGATATGCTGATGTCCGAGGATGCCGATTTTGCCCGGCGGCTCAAAACTCACGGAAAGCGCTTCGGAAAAAAATACGGGACGTTGACCAAAGCCTATATGATTACCTCCTGCCGAAAGTTCGATCGGGAAGGAGACTGGTTTCTTGTCAAGCATCCGAAGCTGATTCTCGCCTACTTGAAAGGTACCGACCACCGGCATGCGGACCAAGCCTATTACGAGAATCAAGGAAGATAGTCCTCACCGGCCGTGCACTTAAATCCTAAGCCGGCTTTCCGGCGCCAAGCCGCAGCATGAACAGCTCCAGCCCCAGCACCTTGTCGATTCCGCCTGTCTTCATCTGGTAATCCAAATCAGCCAGTCGGCTTAAAATTTCTCTAAGCTGTTCCCCGCCGAACTTGCGGGCCTGCTCTCCGGCCAGCTTGACGGCATACGGATGAAGCCCGAGCTGGGAGGCGATTTGCCCCTGGGAATAGCTCTGTGCCGACAAGTCCTTGACCTGCAAAATAATCCGGAACTGCCGCGCGATGAGCGCGGCGATCTTGATCGGCTCCTCCCGCTGCTTCAGCAGTTCATGCAGCGTTCCCACAGCCTTGTCCAGCCGCAGGTTTGCAATATCCTCCACCAGCGTGAACACATTCTGCTCCGTTCCGCGCGGCACCAAGCTCTCAATAGCCGCCGTATCCACCGTTCCTCCGGAGCCTGCAAACAGGCACAGCTTGTCCATCTCCGCCGTCAGCCCCTGGAGCCCCGTGCCGGCGCTGGCGATGAGCGCCTCTGCCGCGCCATTTGCTGCGGTGCAGCCGCGGTCGCGGATGCCTTTCTCCACCCAACGGAGCAGTTCCTCCGCGCCGAGCGGGTTGAAAGACAACACGGTGCCGGCCGATTTCAGCGCCTTGACGATTTTTTTGCGCTCATCCAGCTTATCGCTGTTCACCAGAAAGACGACTACGCTGAATTCGGCGGGACGCGTTAAATATTCCTGAAGAACATCGATGCGGTGCTCCAGCTTGGCGTTATCCTTGCCCGCCGTGAACAGCGAGGCGTCCCGAACCACCAGCAGCTTGCGGGGCACCATAAACGGCACGGTCTCCGCCTCTTCCACTACCGACTGCACCGGCGTCTCGGAAAGGTCGAACGGAATCACTGCGAAATCGCGGTCCTCCTTCGCAATCAGCTCGCTCTCCAAAAAAGCCGCAAATTCGTTCATGCGGAATTTTTCGCTTCCATATAAACAATAGACGGGGGAGAAATTCCCCTGCTTGATTTCCTTGGCCGCCGTTTTGGCATCCATGCTGCGCCACTTCCTTCTTCATATCTGCTCGACTCATAAGTGTGTACGTTCCAATAGTTTAACAAAAAACGTACCTGCGTGTAAGAGCGTCAAGCTTGGACATTCTCATATTTACATGCAAAAGCGGAGAAGCCCCGGCACCCATGCCAAAGCCCCTCCGCCCTTACGCGGCTCATCTATATAAACGGCGGGGCGGGAAGCCCTAGAAACTTCCCTGCCGCCGGTCATACCAGATGTCTTCTGCGGCGAACTGCCGCTCCGTGACAATTCCTGTCCTCATACTTTATTGTATTCGGCAACGCCGCAAAACGTGCCAACTTTTCACTATTTTGTTGAAGCTCCCGGCGATGAAGACGGAGATGGAGACGAAGACGCTGGCGCTGCCGAAGCCGACGGGGTAGCAGACAGGTCCGGAGTCTCTTGAGGTACGGTATAGACGCTGTGCTGCTCTTTCCCTTCCACTGCCGTCACATAAGTAAACTGCCGGCTGTCCGCCGTCCATTCTCCCGATACCCATGTTCCTTCGAAGGGAATCGTGTCAACAGCCTGTCTTCCTTCTGAACCATCACCTGCGGCGCGGTAAATAACCAGTTTCTGCCCGTCGATCACCGCGGTATACAGACCGTCGAGAGACGTCCAGGACGGGGAACCGGGCGGAGTTTCCATAGGAGCTATATCCATAATCCCCATATCTCCGCCCTTATAGGCAGGCGCTTGCAGCGACATTGCCGGATCGCTTGGACTATCGGCCTTATCGGTCGGACCTGCTTCCTGCGATGCAGACGTTTTGGCGGACGGTTCAGGAGATGCCATTTTCTTGGAAATCTCACTACGATTCTTATTTGGCGACACACTCTTCGCAGGCGCGCTTGCCCGGCCGTCCAGCGTTCGTTCGGTTGGAGCGGCTGTGTCCGGCGCAGAGACGCCGCCCTTCGCTGTTTGCCCGCCATCAGTCGGCGAAGGGCTTTCCGGTACGGAAAATGTAGACATTCCGGTATCGACTGAATTGCTGTTCTCTTCACTTCCCGGGGAGCCTCCGGCTTCGGCGCCAAAAGTTGATCCCGTACCGGCATTCGCTCCGCCGATGTCTGCAGCCGAATCATTGCTTCGCTTTAGCTCGGCATTGCTGTTCATCATATCTTCCACCTGTGCGCCCGGCAGCTTCTCCGGCATATTGAAAAGCGCAATGCCGAGCACCACCGCGGCAGCGGCTGCGCCTATTCCGAAACGGGACGCCAGGGAGGAATTCCGGTTCTTGGCTCTTGAAGCCTTACGGCTCATAGGCTGTGCCTGCTGTTCTTCTGCGGGCAGGGCTGCCATAACGTCATCCTCCCGGTCGATGGCCTCAAGCTTTGGCAGAATCGAATCCACCAGACTGAAAGGAGGGCTTACGTCGGGGAGCTGCTCCAGCTCTCTGGAGAGCGCGTTCAACCTTTCGAACAATTCCGCGCAGGAAGGGCAATTGTCGATATGACGGAACATTTCAAGACTCTCGTCCCGGCTCAAATCATGATCCAAATAACGGTGCATCCATTCCATCACCTCCGCGCAGTTCATCCCGATACACCACCTTTCTGATACTCCTGTAGTCTGTTTTGCAGCTGCTGCCTTGCCCTGAACAGATAAGATTTCACCGTATTCAGCGGCAGATTCAGGCAGTCCGCAATCTCGTTGTAAGAAAAATCCTGCAGATAGCGCAGCACGATAACCGTACGGTGATGCTCGGGCAGCTGGTCGATCGCTTCCCGGATATCCTCCGCCAAATAGGAGGACAGCACTTCCCGCTCGACATTTTGCTTGTCTTTGAATACCAGTTCATGCTCGTCAATGGAAACCGTCGGTTTTGTCTTTCTGAATTTATCAATGCATATATTGGTCACGATCCGCTGAACCCATGTCTTGAACTGGGCCTTCTCCTCATAGGAGCCGATTTTGGTGTATACCCGGATCAATGCCTCCTGCGAGGCGTCCAGCGCATCCTGTTCATTATGCAAAATGTAAAAGGCCGTCTTGTATACCTGGCCTTCAATTTCTCGCAATAGGGTGATTAGAGCGTCGCGATCGCCCGATTGAGCGGCTCTGATGAGTCCCTGCTCCACCACGAAGGTTCCCCCTCTCTATGCAATCTTACTGACGCGCAAGATCGCTTAATTGTTGCAATCTGTAACAACATTTTGGAATATACCAGATTTTGATAACTGCGGCATTGGGATAGTAAGCGTTTCAATAAAGAGCCTGTTTTCAAGGCGCACACTTTTCTAAGCATACAGGGAATCTTTAAGGCAATCAAACGTTCCGGAACCCAATTTTATTACAAAAATGACATAATGCGCCTCTTATAAGCCGGGTTGTCTTCCTGCAACACGATTCGGATCAGCCGACGTTAAGAAGAAACGGCTTCGCCGTCCTCTGGAAGAGGAAGGCATCCGTTTCTCGTAAAAATATCAGGTTAAGGATAAGCGCGAAGCTTATAGTTTCTGATATTTCAAAAAAGCCGCCTTCCTAATTAGGAAAGCGGCTCCTGTCCAAGCTGGAACTATTTTACGGAGCTTGCCTTAATCTCCTGGAATTTCGCCACATACTTGGCAGCCAGCTCGGTAATGAGATCGTAGCGGCCTTCTTTGGCCGGAGCGGTCAAATTGCCGCCGATTCCCACCGCGATGCAGCCTCCCCGAATCCATTTCTCCATATTCTCCAGGTCCACGCCGCCGGTAGGCATAATATTCACATGAGGCATCGGCCCCTTGACTGCCTTAACGATGTCGGGACCGAAGGCGCTGCCAGGGAACAGCTTCAGCACATCGACGCCCAGCTTCAGCGCTTCCTTCATTTCATCCAGCGTCAAGGTACCCGGCATGTACGGAATTCCATACAGATTACAGATTTTGGCGGTCTCTTCTTCAAAAGAAGGGCTGACTACGAATTCCGAACCGGCCAGAATCGCAATCCGGGCCGTAATCGGGTCCAGCACCGTACCTGCTCCGATGACCGCCTGGTCTCCATATTCGGCGACAAGCCTTTTGATGGCGACATCCGCCTCAGGCGTCGTAAACGTCACCTCGATATTGGTCAGTCCACCTTTAATGCACGCTTCCGACATGCGGAAAGCATCTTCGGCGTTATCCGCGCGGATGACGGCCACCACACCAACCGACACTACATTTTGCAGCACTTTTAACTTTTTCATTCGTATACTTCCTCTCGCTTGAAATAGAAATATTGATAAATAGATAAAATATTTTATTAAAGTTTAGTAATCAACAAATAAAATACACTAATAAAATAGTAATAACAATTGCATTCAGAGTCAATTCTTTTTAAATCGCTCCAGCATAAAGTATTAAAAACAGGGGGAAATCGTTGATAAATAAAGACTTTTTCGACTATTGTTATCGTTTCTTCACGAATGATTCAGCGATTCCAAAGATCTTGTTATTGAACAAAACCGATTTATGTGATACCTTCAAAACAAAGCATAACAAATACAGGATGATTCCCTATACCCTAGGAGGTGCCCGCAATGAATAAACGATTGGACGCAGTGACTTTCGGAGAACCGATGGCAATGTTCTACGCCAATGAGACCGGACCCCTGGACGAAGCGATGTCTTTCTCCAAAGCTATGGCCGGAGCGGAGAGCAATGTGGCTGCCGGCTTGTCGCGGCTGGAGCATAAGGTCGGTTACGTAACCAAGCTTGGAGAGGACAGCTTCGGAACATTCATTATGAAAGCGCTAAACAAAGAAGGCATTGATACCTCCAGCGTCACTTTCTCAAGCGAAAACCCGACCGGAATATTAATCAAATCGAAGGTAACCACCGGCGACCCTAAGGTGGAGTATTACCGCAAATGCTCGGCGGCTTCCACATTGGGACTTGCCGATTTCGACGCGACCTACTTCGCTTCGGCGGGACATCTGCACGTTACCAGCATTTCCTCAGCACTCTCCCGGGAATGCCACGAGTTCTCCGTACACGCCATGGAATTCATGAAGCGCAGCGGCAAAACCGTATCACTCGATCCCAACCTGCGCCCGTCTCTTTGGTGTGATACCAAGACAATGGTGGACACGATCAACGATCTGGCCGCCCGATGCGACTGGTTCCTCCCGGGCCTCGGAGAAGGCCGGATTCTGACCGGACTTACATCACCGGAGGAAATCGCGTCCTACTATCTGAATCTGGGCGTCTCTCTGGTTGTCATCAAGCTGGGACCGGAAGGCGCGTACTACAAATCCTCCGATTCGGAAGGCTTTGTCCCGGGGTTCAAGGTCGATCAGGTCGTTGACACGGTGGGCGCGGGCGACGGCTTTGCCGTCGGTGTGATCAGCGCGCTGCTGGAGAAACTCCCCTTATCGGAAGCGGTTAGACGGGGCAATGCCATCGGTGCTTTGGCGGTCATGTCGCCGGGCGATATGGATGGGCTCCCGACCCGGGAGCGGCTAGAACAGTTCATGAATGCTGGCGCAGTCTGACCGGAACGGTTTGAAGACAAACCAAGGACATCTCTCCGTAAGAACGGACGATGTCCTTGGCTTTTTTATATAAACCGTTTTATTAAGATTTTGGCGCGGCTTGAACCGAATTCCCCTGCTGAAGGGCCGGGGTAAACCGATAGGTTATCGGCACGGAGGAGCCAGTGTCTTCTATGCCGGCGAGGATGATTTTCGCGGCCTGCATCCCCATTTCATACGCGGGCTGACGGATCGTCGTTATCGCGGGGTTGTAGATCGTTGCGAATTCCGCGTCGTCGATGCCGATGACCGATAAATCCCGAGGAATGGACAAGTCATGTTTATTCGCATATTTCAGCACTTCGGCAAGCGCGATATCGTTGGCCGCCAGCAGGGCGGTCGGAGGCTGCGGGAGAGACAGCAGACGCTCAAGCGCTTCGGACATTCCATCCCTGGGCGCGCTGCACACATACTCCTCCCGCCATTCCTGCCCAACCTCCTCGACCGCCTTCCGGTAACCGCTGACCCGTTCCTTGCGCGGCGTAATCGCATAGCGTCCGACGGGCAGCGTCAAAAGGGCGATCCGCTCATGGCCGTAACGGATAAATTCTTTAAAGGCCGTCTTGACCGCCATCTCATTGTCCAGCAGCAGGCACTGTGTCGCGATGCCCTCCATAACCCGGTCCAGGAACACCAGCGGATATCGTTCGTCAAGCAGACGTTGATAAAGGGACGGATTGTCTCCAGTGGGAAAAACAATCAGGCCGTCCACCTGCCGGGCTATCAGTGTTTCGATGTATTTGGTCTCCTTGTCCGGATTCTCGTCCGCGTTGCAAATAATCACCTGATTACCGCTGAGCTGAAGCTCGTTCTCAATGGCATGGATGCACTGAATGGACAGTGAGTAATTAATATCCCCCACGACGACGCCGACCGTGTTCGTCCGGTTCCGTTTCAGCCCCCGCGCCAATCCGTTCGGCTGATAATTCAGCTCGTCGATCACCTCGGAGATCCGGTTCCTCGTCGCCTCGCTCATATACTTATAGCGTTTGTTCAAGAACTGCGAGACCGTGCTTTTCGACACGCCCGCCTTCTGCGCCACATCTTCAATTGTGAATTTTTTCATCTTGTTTCCGCTCCATACTTTTACTAAAGGAACAAACCTTTATCAAAAGTATAGCTTTTTTTTAGTAAATTTACTACAAAAGGATCGTCATGAACGCGATGCCTCATTCACAAGATGAACGCGGGTGCGCTACGATATCTTTCTTTTTTTCATATACTTAATTTACGCAAAAAATATATTTGTTTTTCGTTATTTTTTTCGTTAAAAATCCATAAAAAGTGTTATTATAGTAGCTGCACACAGATTATGCACCAGGAAACAGCTCACGAAGCGGGGGATTGGATTGAAGAATAAAAAAGTAACGATTACCGACATTGCTGAAGCTATGGGTCTCTCGCCGGTATCGATCAGCCGCGCCTTGTCGGACCAGACCGGCATCAGCGACGAATTGAAACGGAAGGTCATTCAGAAAGCGGCGGAAATGGGCTATGTCAAACCAAAGAGGAATATGTCCGCTCGCATTCTCGTACTTCATCAAACGCCTTACCGCGAAGATAACAGCAATTTCAGCCACATGATGCAGGGGATCGAGAAGGCGCTCCAAAAGGAAGACGCCGACTATAGCATTGAATTTTTGGATAAGGAAACCCAGAACCGAATGATTCTTCCCTATCGGCTCAGCAAGGGCTTCGCCTTCGACGGCGTCATTTTGATCGGCAGGTTCAACCTGAACTATGCCGCATTGATCAACGAAAAGATACCGAATTTGATTTTTCTCACCGGTTATTCGCCGGCTTACGACTATGACAGTGTGTGGTTCAGCTTCATCAACGCCGGTTACAAGCAGTGCCAGTATTTAATCGACAGGGGCCACACCCGGATCGGCTTTGTCGGCAACCGGAAAGTTTACCGGAACAAGGAGAAACAAAACGGCATTGCCTTCGCGCTCGAAGAGAACGGGCTGCCTGTCGACGAAGCTCTTTTTTGGGAATCGGATGAGGACTACCCTGCGAAATTGCAGAATCTGATCGCGGACAATCGGCTTCCGACCGCCTTTATTTGCGATCATGATTTTACCGCTATCGAATTCATCCGTGCGCTTCATCAGCATGATATAAAAGTACCGGACGATGTCTCGATTCTCGGCAGCGGCAACACGGAAGTCTCCGCTCTATCGTTGCCTCCTCTAACCACGATGGATTTAAATATCGAGTACTCTTGCCGGGTGGTTGTATCCACTCTGCTCAAACGGATTGCCGAACCCGACAAGCCCGCCGAAAACATCGCGGTACTGAGCACTCTCGTGGAAAGGGAATCGGTCCGGCGCATTTGACTTGGCATAAGGTGGGATGATTATGAAGGCTTCTTTTCTGCTGCGGTTCTTCAAGAGCCGCAAATTCAGTTACGCCGCCGGCTTTGCATTTATGTTCGCCGCTTCGTTTATCCAGACGCTATTTCCCAAAGTGCTTGGGAGCTCCGTTGACCTGATGAAAGAGAGGGGCTTTGCGCTTCACCCGGTGCTGATGAATGTGCTGTGGATGGTGCTGATCGCCTTCGCCGTCTTCGCCTTCACCTTCTTGTGGCGGAATATGATTATCGCGAATGGGCGAAATTTGGAATGCTATATTCGGGAAGAGCTGTTCCGTCATTTATTGACCCTGTCTCCTGCCTTCTATGGCAAGCGTAAAACGGGAGATCTGATCGCCCATGCCATCAACGACATTTCCGCCGTACGCATGACTTTTGGGCCGGCCACGGCGATGTCCTTCAACGGTATCGTGATTTGCATTTCATCCATTTATTTTATGTTTGCCGCCGTGGATGCCCGGCTTGCTCTTCTGACGCTCGCGCCACTGCCGTTCATCATCGCTCTTATGCTCTATATTGGCCGCAAGATCCAGAGCCGGTTCCGAATCGTTCAGGATCAGTTCGGGCTCGTGTCCGACAAAGTTCAGGAGAATATTTCGGGTATCCGGGTGATCAAAGCGTATGCCCAGGAGCGTTCGGAAATAGAAAAGTTCAGCGTGTTAAGCAGCAGCATGGCCCAGTCGAATGTTAATCTTATCAAGGTATCCGCCGCGCTCCCCCCCTTGATCGAATTCGGATTTGCAGTTTGCTTCGTGATCAATCTGTTCTACGGAAGCCGCATGGTGCTGCGGGGAGACATAAGCGTCGGAGATTTCGTGGCGTTTAACGGATATTTAAGCCTGATCGTCAGCCCCATCGTGTCCATAGGAAGAGTCGTCACCTATTTCCAGCGCGGCATGGCTTCCCTCGGGAGGCTGTACGACATTATGAGCGTCAAGCCGGACGTCACCGATTCCCCTCACGCTCTGGGGCTTCGCCCGGAAGGCGAGATCGAACTGCGCCATTTAACCTTTTTACATGACGGCGCCAGCGTTCCTGCGCTTTCGGATGTCTCGCTGCGGCTCCCCAAAGGACGTACGCTGGGCGTCATCGGACCAACCGGCTCTGGCAAAAGCACGCTGGCCGCTCTGCTGCTGCGGCTGTACAATACGAAGCCAGGGCAAATCCTGCTGGATGGCCGGGATATCGGCGATTATTCGCTCGCGTCTTTGCGGGAAGGCTATGCTTTTGTGCCGCAGGATACTTTTGTATTTGCTTCCTCCGTTAGAGACAATATCGTATTTTTTAAGGATACATACGACGATGAAGAGGTTGAGACGGCTTCCCGGCTCAGTCTTATCGCGGACAGCATCTCCCGCTTCCCTGACGGTTACGATACCCTTCTCGGAGACCGCGGGGTCAATCTTTCGGGCGGCCAAAAACAGCGGATGGCTATCGCACGCGCTCTGATCAGAGACCCTGCCGTCCTCATTCTGGACGATGCGCTTTCGGCGGTCGACGCCGTCACGGAAGGGCGTATACTGGAAAGCCTGCGCCGGGCGCGGAAAAGCAAAACCAATATTATCATCTCGCACCGGATTTCCGCCCTGATGGAAGCGGACGAAATTATTGTCCTGGATAAAGGCACCATTCGCGAACGCGGGACACATGAAAAGCTCCTGAAGAAGGGAGGAATGTATTATGATCTCTACACGGCTCAACAGGAAGACGGCCAACCCCAGTCTTGAGAAGAAGACGACGTCCGGTCCGGTAAAAGAACTGCTGCGGCTCTCCGCGCCGTATGCCACTCCGCTCGTAATCGCCTGTCTCTGTGTGGTCATTGTAAACGCAGCTTACCTCGTTCAACCGCTGATTCTTCAGCGGGTAATCGACCACTTTCTGATCGGGCATGCCGCTCCCAGCGGCCTTGATTCCATCGGGGGTATGGCGCTGCTGTATCTTATCATTTCGGCGGCAGGCGGCGTCTTCTCCTACATTCAATCGCTGCTCGTCGCCAGGGCGGGACAGGGTCTGATTCATAACCTGAGGGTCAAGGTGCTCTCAATTATTCAACTACTTCCTCTCTCCTATCTGGACCGGACACTGCCCGGCAGGCTCATTACGCGGGCGACCAACGATACATCAGAAATCAGCGATCTGTACACCGACGTTGTCGTTATGCTGATCAAGGATGTACTGCTCCTTGGGGGAATCGTGTACGTCATGCTTTCGCTCAGCCTGGAGCTAACACTCGTTTCTTTCATCGTTATTCCGGTTATCATCTTCCTGGTCGTCTATATCAAAAACCGGATTCAAAGGAACTTCTTTCATATGAAACATTTCATCGGCAGAATCAACGGCTTTATCGCGGAGAGCATCTCCGGAATGCGGGTCATTCAAATCTTTCGGGCGGAAAAAGAGAAGGAAGCGCAATTTCTCGAACTGAACGGTCAATATTTCGAAACCACACTGACCCAAGTGCGGCTGAACAGCATTTTGAAGCCCGCCTCCGATCTGTTTCAAAACCTTTCCATCGCTATACTGGTCTGGTACGGAGCGGGCAAAATCTTCGGCGGCTCGCTGCAGATCGGCGTCCTATATGCGTTCACTACGTACATTAAGCAGTTTTTCGCACCGATCTCCGATCTTGCCGACAAATATACTTCGATCCAGTCGGCGCTTGTCTCCACGGAACGGATTTGCGAACTCTTCCGGGAACAGGACCGGCTGGAAACTCCCGAGGAGGGACTTCCTGTAGAGCGTCTGGACGGGGCCATCGAATTCAAGCATGTGTGGTTTGCTTATAACGATGCCGACTGGGTGCTGAAGGACGTAAGCTTTGTTATCAAAAAAGGCCAGACCGCCGCCTTTATCGGCGAAACCGGCGCGGGCAAAACGACGATCATCAGCCTCATCAACGGCTTCTACCGTGTGCAGAAAGGTGAGATTCTGATCGACGGCATCAACGTCAACGATATCCGGCTGACCGACCTTCGGCGGAACGTATCGGTGGTGCTTCAGGATGTGTTTCTGTTCTCGGGCAACATCCGCGACAATGTTACGCTTGGGGACGACATCGCAGACGAAGCCGTACGGGACGCTCTGCGGGCGTCATGCGCCGAGACGTTTATTCAAGATCTTCCGGCCGGCATGAACGAGCCCGTCACGGAACGAGGGGGCAGTCTGTCCTCTGGACAGCGGCAGCTGATCTCCTTCGCCAGGGCGCTTGCGCATGATCCCGCGATCTTCGTGCTGGACGAAGCGACCGCCAATATCGACACGCATACGGAGAAGCTGATCCAGCAGGCGGTCGACAACCTTGCGCGCGGGCGCACCACCCTGATTATCGCCCACCGCCTGTCGACGATCGCCGGAGCCGATATCATCATCGCGATGAAGAACGGCAGGATCGCCGAGTCGGGCGGCAGCGGCGAGCTGCTGAAGCAGGGCGGATATTACGCGAAGCTGCTGGAGGAAAGCCGCAGCCATGCCGCATCCTGCTGAAGGTTTATTTCAAGCGAGGAGGCGGGAATGCGTGTAATCGGGGAGGGAAAATCCCGGCGGGAGTAGGCGACATCAGCGGAAGGTCCAGCGTCTCTTCGTTTGGATGACCGTACAGATTATTGACACCGGCTGAAACGACGGCGGCGGAGGCTTCAAGAATTGCAGCCATACCACGCCGTTCGAGGTTTTGCTGCCGAATCTCAAGTAGACTTCATCCGGAGCAGCAGGTACGCCACAAAAAAAACTGCCAAGAATAATCTCGACAGCCGAAAACCCTGCTACTTCTGGTACAAGGATGCCACGCATTCCACAAACATCTGAAGAGGAGCCCGGTATAATCCGTCAGCTCCTCTTAAGGGCAAGCTTATCTGCGGGGCATGGTGATGCCCGAGTTGGTTTTATATTTTTCCGTAGCTTCCTTGATGACATCCTTACCGCCCTTGGAAAGCCACTCTTCTACAGCCTTCGGCCAGTCGCTGATGGGCTCCTTGCCATACACCATCTTCACCATGTGCGTCAACAGCACCGGAGGGGCCGTATCTGAGTTGGGAGCGATGTCCGGATTCTTCACCAGGGCGTCAAGACGCGGGTCGAACTGAATCCCGTCGCGGCCCTCCTTAGCCAGAATCGTTTCGTATACTTTGATCAGTTCCTTGCCTTCTTCCGTCATATTAAGGACCCCCTTGTTGTAAGTGGTGTCCTGCACCAGCCACAGGAAGGACTGACGGTAGCGCTCCTCATCTACGGCAGCGGAATCCGTGGGGGGGGTGTATACGATTTTGCCGTTCTCTTCCTTATAGGTTTCGCCCTTGTTCCCGAAGGTAAAGAAGGTTTCCGCCTCATCGCTCAGCATCCAGTCAAAGAATTTCACGATATCCGCAGCATTCTTCGTACCTTCCTTGATAAAGTAGGTGCGCGTAACGGAGCCGTACAAGTAGGAGCCGCCTTTTCCGTCAGGGCCAACCGGCGACGGAATAATCTCCAGCTCGGCGGGTGGCGTTGCAGCCTTCAATTGCTGCTCCCACTGCAGAAGCTCATTGGCATTCATCGTCCACATACCCGCTTTGCCCGCGAGAATCGCATTCTTGTAGTTGGTCGGGTTGATGGTGGCGAATTCCTTGTTGATCAAGCCTTCGTCATACATGGTCTTGTAGGTCTGCAACGCTTTCATCATATTTTCGTTGTCCATAAACTTCGGCTGAACCTGGCCGTTTACTTCCTCGAACATGGACAGGTACGGAAAAACATCATAAGCGCCAAAGAAAGCGTCGGAATACTTGAAATCCTGCCGGCCCATGTACGGGTTCTCAACGCCCAGCTTTTTGAAGGCCCGGAGCACATTCAAGTACTCATCGACCGTTTTGGGAACCGGCAATCCAGTTTGATCCAGCAGGTCCTTGCGAATCCAAGTCGCGCGACGGGACGGATTGGACAGAAACTCCGGTATCGCGTAGATTTTCCCTTGATAGGTGACATTTTCCCAGTCTTCCTGCGGAATTTTCTTCAACAGATTCTGACCGTATTTCTGCAGCAGGTCATCCAGGGGCATGAACACTCCCGCCACAACGGAACCGGCCATTTCCTTGCCGTTTACGCCGCCTGAACCTTGAACCACGTCAGGAATATCGTTAGTGGCGAACATCTGGACCATTTTCTGCTCGAACTCCTTATGAGGAACCAGCACAATGTCCAGATCGGTGTTCGTCATCTCCTCCAGCTTTTTCACCCATTTATCCTTATTCAGATTGGGCGATTTCTCAACATAGTTAAAAGCCAGCGTCCGCAGCGAGATGGAGAATTTAGTTTTCTGCGGCGCATTTGTCACTTCTCCGGCAGTCACTTCTTTGTCCTTGCCTGAGCAACCAGCAACGGCTGTAGCGGCCATTAATGCAACCAGAAAGACGCCAATCCATTTTTTCATTATAACCTTCTCCTTGTAAAATGGGGTGCCATTCGCAAATGAAAACGTTTTTAAAGACTAGTACGCTTTGGGAATCTCAACCCGGCGGGTAACCCCCTGATTCGTAAAGTAAACATGAACCCCATGGTCCTGATCGTCCATAAAGTACGATACGTAATCCCGGCTTCCTGATTTTTGGGGAATAAGGAGAGTCACGATACGATGGCTTATGGCCTCTTGGGTTGATGCGGTCAGGTGCCAGTGCTCGGGCAGCCCTTCCCAATCCTTCGGATCTACATCGGTAAATTGATTGTTTTGGCTAAGCGCCATCTCTCCGGAAGAGCTGTAGACAAACCGGCCCTCCATTTGAGCTTTTTTGCCATTTACTTTGAAGGTTTGGCCCTTCAACGTCAAGGGATAGAGCGTATGGAACAGCCAATCCAGTTTTCCGGGACGTTCCAGATCCAAACTATCCGCGATGACAAAATAAGCGCTATCAAAGAAGTATATTTCCCGCACATACCGCTTGATATAGGGCACATTCTCCCGGTAGGCTTCCGTTGCATCCATCTGCGTGTAGCTGATCCCGGGCGTGCTATGCGCCTTCAGCACCTTGCCGGAGGCTGCCATGTTCTTCGACTTGTCCGTTCCGGCATATTGGCCCCTCCCGTCAATAAGAATCACGTTCTTGGAGCGGGTTTGCCTGCGCCACTGCATATGCATCGTGCTGTTGAATGCGACGTAATAGCCACTCTCGATAGCCAGAGGCTCGCCGAACGCATGCAGCAGGAAGGCGTTCTGATCCCCGTGGCTATGGCTCACGGAGCCGTAACGGCTGCTCTTGGCGAGCATCATGATATGCTCCTGAGGTTCTTCCATCCTATGATGCATGGCGACCCAGCCAACATCCTGAAACCACTTCAGAGGCTCCGCAGCGAGCGGTGGCTCTGAAGGAACCTGCGGATAATCCTTGCGGTAAACCATCTCATCGAACCGAAAATCCCACCAGCCGTAATTATAGAAGATCATCTGGGTATCGGGATTCAGCTCTTTGGTCCGCTCATAATACCACTGGTATTGTCCGTTTCCCTCTAAACCGGCGAATTGGCGGATATTGAAGCCCGTCTTGAGACTGACCGGATCCCCCAGCGTCGATTGATCCCCGAAGCTGGCCCTCAAAGTGTCGGGGCTGAAGCAATAGAGCGGAAAGTCGCCGGTTTTGCGTAAGAAGGGACGCTCATAGAAGTTGATTCCCATGTATTTGCGAACCAGATTGAACGCCTCTGTAACGAAAGCCATCTGAGTGGTCCAATACATAGGACCTTCAGCCCAACCGCCATCCTTGCCGCCCCATGGGGTATACATTGCGGAGAAATACTCCAGCGTATAATCAAACCATTCCTGAACTTTCTCCTCCTCGCCCAACATGGAAATGCAGCAGGGAACGAGCACGGAGGACAAAGAGCGGACCGCATGGCTGTCATAAGGCACTTGATGAATTCGGGAGCGTTCGATGACGTGGAAGGCTACCTGTCCGGTTCTCCGCAGCAGAGCCTGCCGTACCTTAAGACGCTCCTCTTCCGTCAGAGAGCCGTGAAGCCAATCATAGCCCCATGCCAACGTTCCGGCTATGCGAAAAGCGCATTCGTCATTGTAATCCCGGCTGGTGGTCCCCTCCGTGTTCCAGCTTGCAGCATGAAGCAGCCACTCTCTTGCTTTGGCAATGAGCGCCTCGTCCTCCAGCACAACCCCCGCTATGGCAAGATGCCGAACGGCGTAGAAAACTTCCTGGCAGTCCATATACATCTGCCGCCATAGCTTGGCTACGCGCTTATTATCCGGATACGGCGCAGGCTCGGGAATAAGAGCACGCTCTGTCCAGGGCAGTACGGAATGCTTCAGGAAGTCATCCCAGCCAGTTGAGGCAGGGTCTTGGCGGACGGCTTCCCGGAAGGAATGAAGCTGTTCCGCCTGGAGCCAAAGCCGCGGATGGCTGGCGGAAACGGCGGAATACCGTTCCGCTCGGGATGGAAGAGGCGTTAACGGCAGCTTATCCGCAACCACGAAAGCTCTTACTTTGCTCCACTCGGAACGGGAATCGTTCTCCCCGATAAGAGTGTAGCGCCAATGATAGGTGCCGGGTTCCAGCGGCTTATCCGGAGTAAACAGATTATAGGGAATTCGACTGTAGGTCAGCGTGCATTCAGGCTTAAATTCGGTGGTTAAGGATATCTGCAGCTCATACATTCCCTCTTCCAGACAAGCAGGCATCCATGTAAAACGCGGCGGGTTCTCTCCAACATCCGTATGTTCATCAGGCCCATAAGACACGTCGAGAACGCCGCTGGCGGGTTGAAATAAAGGTTCGGACATCTTTACTCCTCCGTATTCCGGTACTCTTCCTGAATTAGTCCCGCTTCGGGGTTCAGGCCATAGACAACTCGTTGCCCAGTTGCTTCTACCTGGATTCGGGCCGGTTCGCCCGCTTGACTCACAAGCTTCAGTACGGCCGGTTCATGACCGTCCCGATAAACCGTAATGAAATCAACCGAGGGGCCTCTGTGCCGAAGCATGATGCCTCGAATGCGCCTGCTCGGGTCTTCGGTAATACCCGGTGTGCGGATTTCATGCAGAATGGAGCCGGGCGGCAGCAGAGCGCTTACGGACACTTCATATTCCGGGTCGTGGCTCCCTCCACCATGACGGGTGCTCCACCCTGCTCTTAACGCACAGTCTGTCTCATTCTGTAGGACGGACAGCACCTCTACTGAGCCGTAGCCCGCTTCTTGTCCAAGGACTGCCGGAGAGTCCGTCCGGACGCGGCGAGGCTCAACCGGGAACAGCAAATGTCCCGTCGGATGATACCACCAGTCTACTTCCTGATCCTGCTCCCGGCCCGTTACCTGCTCAACATGAAACCAGTCCAGCAGCCAACCGTCGGTCAATAAAAGATGCCGGTCGAGAACAGCCTCTTCATATGCGCCGTCCGAGCGAATCCATAAGTACGTATCTTCGTTTTCCTGCCGGAATTGCCTGCAGCTGCCGGTATGGGGAGCCTGGGAGCGTCCTCCGATGCTGACCGTGTTATGGCTCGCGGTTTCGGCATACCATTCCTTTCGCAAAATGGAGCCGTAAGGAACCATTCCGAGCTCGGGAGCAACCTCTCCCAACCGATGCATAATCGTGATTTGCAGCTTGTCATAATGCCCGTGAGAGCCGCCATGCTCGCCGAAGTCTGCCAGAACGGACAGTGGGTTGCCCGAGTGGCGGAGGACGGCGAAGCCGGAATCCGGCAGCAGGACAGAGGCCCTCGTCAAGGAGGCGGAGTGAAGATCCATACCTTCTCCTTGTCCGTATAGCACCGCCTCCAGACCGGTCCGCCCTTCCTGCCCGTATAAATACCGATAAGCCTTCGCCAGTACAGGCTGGAAGGTGGGGTCTTTGTAAACCGCACACCCTATTTCGAATATTTCAGCGACTTCCCGCGAGAAAGGAACGCGTGCATAAGGACCATCATGCAGGGCTGGAAGCTCCCCGTTGTCGCCACTAAGCTCCACTAACAACTGAAACATGCCACAGATGGATTGTCCCTGATCTCCCCTGGCGTCATAGAGATCGACACCGAAGCGTTCGGCCATCTCGGCCGCTATGAGATAAGCCCGCAGCACAAAAATATGGTAGTACGTGCTGCCTTCAAATTCAAAGCCGTCCGGCTTGACACCAATAGACAGATGATGATAGAACCCGCCTTCCCCCTCCAGCAGGGAACCGAGCTTTTCCCCGGTACCCTTGGCGGCGTATACGCAAGCCAGGCTGGCGTTTAGCCATGCGGTATAATTGTTCTCTGCATTCTTCTTCTCGTGAATGAGAATGCGGCGGTACTGCTCCATGCTCTCCTCCAGCATCGTGAAGAACGCCTGCAGCTTCTTCTCTTCCTCCGCCGTGAACGTCACTCCATGGTCCACAAGAAGCAAGTAGGCCCGAATAAGCGTGGTGGACCAGATAGCCTCCGTCAGCGCCTGATGAAAGGCGCGGCCCCTAAGCATCCATGGTTGAGCATCGGGATGAACCGGATACAGCGGGAACTGCTCCGCATATCCGGCAAGAATCGTCCGGGCCAGGCCGCTATAGAAGTCTTCCCCGTCTGCGGCGTATACCACAGCAGCCTGCAGTGCATACCGCGCCATCGCCTGATGCCGGTATACCAGCCATGCTCCCCGGTAGGGTTCACCTTCCAGCTTGCAGCCCTTCGGACAAGAAAAGACAACCGCATCCCGCTCTGCAGCATCGAAGATCAGCTCGGTATGATGCCGGGGACACACATATTGATGCCACCAGCCGCCCGGCTCTGCCGGAAGAAGAATCTCTTCACTCCGGAAAAAGTCCAGCTCTGTCTTCAATTTATCCACCGCATGGCGGGCCCAGGAAAAAGTGCCCGCTTTCTCCTTTATGGTCATCATCGCATGGACATGCCTCCGTTAATTTCAATGATTTCGCCTGTCAGATAATCCGACAGCTCCGAAGCGAGGAACAGTGTCACGTTGCTCACATCCTGCGGAACGCCTTCCCGGCCTAGCGGAATCTTATCAATCGTCGCCTGCCTTACCGCATCCGGGGTAAAGGTGGCATGGAAAGCGGTCTGACCGATGAACCCGGGGGAGATAGCGTTTACATTGATTCCGTGAGAGCCCAGTTCCTTGGCAAGTCCCTTGGTATAAGACCATACCGCCGCTTTGCTCGCCGCATAGACGGAAGCGCCAGGTCCGCCGCCGTCATGGGCCGCGAGGGAAGACACATTGATGATTTTACCTCTTTTCTTGGCAATCATTCCCGGTGCTACGGCTTTGCAGGCAAACACGCAAGATTTAAAATTGACGTCCATCACCTTGTTGTAATGTTCTTCGTCCATTTCGGTATTGGGAACCCTATTGACCATACCGCCCGCATTGTTGACGAGGATATCGATGGTTCCGCCGAAATGCTCCTCAATTTCCTTCACCATGTTGTCCAGTTGGGCAGGGTTTGTTGCATCTGCCTGAAAAGCATAAGCTTCTCCTCCGGCCTGACGGACCGCTTCCACCGTCTCCTCCGAAGATCCGAACAAATAGTTTACGGCCACTTTGGCGCCGGAAGCAGCCAGCGTCTCCAGGATTTGTCGGCCTATCCCCGCATTGGACCCTGTAACAAGCGCAATTTTACCAGTCAAATCAATTATCATTGCATATTCCTCCCAATAATCGTTTTATTTTTAAAACATCCTTTTCCCCGCTCCACAGGCATGGACAAGATCATCCGTGTTCCCTCATTCTCCTTGCTTTCGACGCTTAACCCGTATTGTTCTCCGAACACCATCTGGATTCTCCGGTGCACGTTCATGATCCCAATCCCCCCTCTATGATAGCGGGAATCGCCTTCCGTATCCGCCAGTTGATTCAGGTTCAGCTTTTCGCGAAGCTCGTTGAGCCGTTCCCGGGACATCCCTGAGCCGTTATCCTCTACGAGAACATGAAGCCGGTCTCCCTCTATCCTGGCGTCAATTCGAATATAGTGCCGGTCCTCAATCCCATTGAAAAATGCATGCTGAAAAATATTTTCGATCAAGGGCTGAAGCGTCAGCCTGACCGTCTTGGCGAGAAGCAGCGCTGGCGGAATCACAACATCGATTTCGAACTCCCGGCCGATCCGGTGCTTGAGAATCGTCATGTAGCTCAATACATGACGAAGCTCATTGGCTATCGTAATCTCCTCCAGGTTGGTTTGGATGGAGTAGCGAAGCATGAACGCCATGGCTTCCACCATTTCCGCTATTTCATCCGAATCCTGAACGACCGCGTAGCAATTAATAGTCTCTAACGTGTTATACAGAAAGTGCGGATTAATCTGCAGCTGAAGCGCCTGGAATTCCGCCTGCTGACGCTCCAGCCTGGTCTCCTGCAGCTCCAGAGCCGCCTTCTGGGTCGTAAGCTCCGCTTCATATACCCGCTCGATCATTTCGGACAATCGGGTCACCATAAGATTGTAGCTGCGCATCAAGCCCCCCAGCTCATCCTGACGGCCGTCCGTCTCAAGCCTTCGCCAATTTCCTTTTTCCGTCTCCCTCATGCCTTCCTTGAGAATCAGGATGGGCTTCGTGATAGATCGTCCGAACCGGGAGGCAAGCCACAGTGTACCGGCAAGCGTGAGAATTCCCACAACCAGCGTGGTCGTACGTATGGTGGAGATGGGCTTGCGCAGCTCGCCAACCGGCATGGATACCACAAGCTGCCATTTGGAATAATCGGATTTTCGCGACACGAACATATACTCTTTCCCGTCTACCTTCTCCACGACGGAATCGTTCGGGTGCTGAAATACGTTACGGATGAGATCAGCAGATAACCCTGGAAGGTTCTCATTCCCTTCCGGCCGGTATAGGAGTTTGCCGAATTCATCCATGATAAAGAAGGATCCGCCCTGTCCCAGATCAAGAGGTTCCCAAATGCGGGCCAGATCCTCTGCCTTGAACTCGATGGCCACAATGCCGTTGGGACGATAGGATGAGACCCCTCTGATTCGGCGGACCATCGTAATAATGTGCTGATCCCCTTCATTCATCACGTTCGTGTTGAGAATGGCGATGCGGCCGCTATCCGGCGTATGCTTGCTTAAGAAACGGTAGCGTTCCAGGGGATGAAACTGCAGGCTGTGCGCCTGATTCGAGTTATCGTCGCTGATGGACTTGCCGTGTTCGCCAATGACATACATCAGGTTAATCTGGGGATAAAGAATGAACAGTGAGCGAAACAAATACTTCTGTATGTCATTCGTGTATTGATAGTAAGAGTAGCTGTCCTCCGGGTCCATATCAAGGAACTGTTTGACTTGATTGTAGGACAGGATGGAATCGCTGGCCTTTTCATAATTTTGCAAATACAGGTCCGTTTGATAGGACGCGCTCCTGATGACTTGGGCAATGGACTTCTCCGAAGATTTATCAAGCGCTTCCGAAGCCTGAAAATAAGAGATGAATCCTACCATGGACAAGGATAGAACGATGACGGTCAGAAAGGAGGCAAACAGCTTGCCCGACAGACTCTTTCTCATCATTCAATTCCAAGCCGGCTGCGGTACTCGGAGGGAGCCAGCCCCGTGAACTTCTTGAACGTCTTCGTAAAATGGGGGTGGTCCGCATACCCGACCTCATACGAAATATCGGTTATCCGATAGCTTGAATTGGCAAGCAGCTTCTTGGCCTTCTCCATCCTGCGTCTAATGCGGTAATGTACGAAGGTCTCTCCCGTCGAATGCTTAAACAACTGGCTGAAGTAAGAGGCATTCAGACCAAGCACCTCCGCCACCTCCTCCAGTGAAACTTCCTGGGCGAGATGCTTTTCGATGAATGCTTTAGCTTCCTCCAACGGGTCCTTCGCCTTGCCCTTGCGCTTTATCCGAAGCTCTTCCAGTATAGCTTCCGACGCCTCTGCGAAGCGGTGGAACAACTGTTCAGGTCCGGCTTCTACGGACAGGTCAAGCACGCTTTTACCGGGTGTGACCGAATTGGCATGGAGCTTCTTCACGAGCAAGGTGTAACCCTCTTCCAGAAGCTCTTTTTGCTGACATCGGCTCATCCTGCGCTGCAGGAAGTCAGTTTCCCATTCCTTCAGCACAAGGTAAAGCTTCTCTTTATCCAAGGTCCAGACGGCATCATCCATCCGCACAACCCATTCATCGAGCTTGGCGACAGAGACAAAGCTCCCCAGTTTCTCTCTATTCGCCTCCAGCTTGGCGATCACATTCTGAAGGTTTCCTTTGCTTACGGGCTTCAGGAGATATTCTTTTACTCCATAGGACAAGCATTGACGGGCGTATTCAAAATCCCCATAGCCCGAGATGACAACTGTCTGAATATCCGTCTCCATCTCCGACAGCCGCCGGCACAGCTCCAGTCCGTCTACCCTGGGCATACGGATATCTGTAAAAAGAAAATCCGGCTGTTCCTCCATAATGAACTGAATCGCCTCTTCCCCATCCTGAGCCAGCCTGATGCTATACGGATGCCCGCCGCATTGACGGATCATGACAGAGAGTCCCTTCCGAATCATGGGCTCGTCGTCTACGATCAATACACATCTCATCCATGGATACCACCTTCCGTTTCGTCTCGATTCACGCATTTCCATTTTATCACATCAATGATAAATCAGGATTTCACGGAGCCGACCATCATTCCTTTAACGAAATGGCGTTGAAGAAACGGATAAATCATGATAATCGGAATAGTAGCGATAATGATAACGGCCATTTTGATGCCCTCAGGCGATGTGTGCGCCAGAGAGCTATAGACCGAGGAAGCCGGGTCGATGCTGATATCGTCCGTCTCGAACAGCTTCTTCAGCATCACCTGCAGAGGCCATAAGGACGGCTTGTTGATGTAATACAGAGCGCTCATGTACGTGTTCCAGTGCCCGACGGCGTAGAAAATCCCCAATGAGGCCATTACCGGTTTGGACATCGGCAGCACCATACTGGCGATCATCCGCAGCTCACCGCACCCGTCGATCCGGGAGGAGTCAATGAGCTCCTGGGGAATCTGCATGAAGAAGCTTCTCATTACGAAGAAGTTAAAAGCGCTGATGGCGCCCGGAAGCATGAGTGCCCAAAGGGAGTTCATAAGCCCTAAGTTCTTGATCAGAATAAAGTTCGGAATAAGGGGGGCGCTGAATACCATGGTGAACAATACCATCATGACGATGTATTTGCGGCCTACGAATTCCGGGCGCGACACCGGATAAGCGAGAGACGCCGTCGCAATCAGATTGATTGCGGTGCCCAGCACCGTAATATAGACAGAGACGCCGAACGCCTGCCAAATGGACCGATCACTGAGAACGTACTGATAATTGATCGTCGTAAAGTCCTTTGGCAGCAAGCCTACCCTGCCATTAATAATCGCATCCGAGCTGCTGAAGGATTGGGCAATCACGTTCAGGAACGGCAGAAACATAGCCAAAGCAAGGGCGGTCAGAAACAAAAGATTAAACACATTAAATAATTTCTGGCCGCGAGTATAGCGTCCTCTCATCTTCCCTACCTCCATAAAGAGCGTTTAATACAGCGATTCACCGGTTGTTTTCTTGCTCAAAATATTGCCGATGAACACCAGCATGAGTCCCACTACCGACTTGAATAGCCCCACTGCTGTTGTATAGCTGTATTGCTGGGACAACAGCCCCGCCTTATAGATATAAGTGTCCAGAATCTCCCCGTTCCCGGTATTGAGCGCGTTCAGAAATACCCATACCCGCTCGAAGCCAAGATCAAGAAATCTTCCGATATGGAGAAGGAACAAAATCATAATCGTCGGTATAAGAGACGGGAGCGTAATGGCCATGGTTTGCTTCCAGCGCCCGGCTCCGTCCACTTCGGCAGCCTCATACAGGTCCGGGTTGATTCCTGCCAACGCGGCCAGGTAAATGATCGTGCCGTACCCGGAATCCCGCCAAATGCCGGAACCGATCAGAATCGTGCGAATGTATGAATTTTCACCGAGAAAATAAACCGGCTCAAACCCGAAGGCCTTTATAACCTGGTTCACTATCCCTGTTCCGGGAGAGAGAATACCCAAGGCGATTCCGCTGACAATTACCCAGGACAGGAAGTGGGGCATATATACCACCGTTTGCAAAAACCGTTTGTAAAACACAAGACGAATTTCATTCAGCAGGAGCGCAAGCACTATCGGAGCAGGGAAGGCGAATATGAGATCATACAGACCCAGCAGAATCGTATTGCTTAAGATTCGTCCGAAATCCTGGTATTGAAACATGGTCCTAAAGTGCTCAAGCCCCACCCACTCGCTGCCCGTAAAGCCTTTAAAAATATTGTAGTTCTGAAACGCAATTACCGAACCGGCCAACGGCACGTACTTGAAGATGATAAAGTACAAGATCCCGGGAAGCGCGATCACATAAAGCGCCCTGGATTTCCACATGTATGAAAGAAGGGACTTCTTCGTATTGGCCTTGTAGCTTATAAGGTCTACCGCGGTTATCTTAGCCCCCATAACCGTTTCCTTCAGGTCCTGCTTTCAACAGGTTTGCCGGAGCATTCTCATCTAAGGGGATTTCTTGAAATTCGACGGTAATAAACCGTTCCTCCCGTTCAATAACCCGGGATAGCTCCCGCTTGAATACAGCGACAATCTCCTCCTTCTGCTCCTGTGTTCGGCCTTCGTACATTTTAATCGTAATGTGCGGCATCGTCTTTCCTCCATTTCCTCGAATAGTGATTGGAACTATCCTTATTCTACCTCCAATAAAGCGCTTGCAATATGGAGTTTCTATGAGTGGACTTGTGTTTTCTTTAGGGTAGCCCGTCGCGCTTTGTCACAAAGCCATCTTTTGTCCTATTCACATCATGGTTTACTAACAACCAGAAGCGCTTTCAAAACAAACTCGGCGACCTGTCTCCGGTAGAATACCGGGAGCAAGTCGCCGCTTAAAACCTGTTTTTTACTGTCTACTTGACGGGGCTATGACAAATGTCAGTTAGTTGCATCTGCGCTGTCGGAAGGCCAGCCTTCAACTACTTCCACTTGTTCGCTTTTGAAGTAATTGACGCCGATACTGTCAACGAGATTCTCCCGCAGAACGATACCGGTTCCAGCGAGAAGTCGTATGCCGTTCGTATTACCGGTCAGCGAATTTCCGATCAATTGAGCGTTCAGCGGGTCTCCCTCTCCGATATTATTTGCTTTGCTGTCGCCGGGATCATGCTCAAGCGATATCGCCCAATAATTTGACGCGGTATTAAAGCGAATGACATTCTCTTTGATAATCGTGCCCGGCCCGTTCAAGATCCGGATGCCCTTGGCATCCTCTATATGGGTTGTGTATTCAATCAGATTACGCTCGATGACTGTATCTGGCGTACCCATAATTACATTGATTCCTTCTCTTGTATTGCGAATCGTATTGTCATGGATATAGTTGCGCGGTCCTGTCTTGCTGTGATTGCTGGGCGCCGTACCGCCGGTGTTTCCAAGCCCGATCGCAGCGCCGGCAGGAATATCGGAAATCACATTGCCGTATATTTCGTTCAAATATTCGAGTTCCCCGTGCAGATCGATGGCATCCAGCTTTGTATTCACAAACTGATTGTTTCGCAGGACATTGTTATGTGCAACAAATTGGATCAGCACGCCATGCCGCAAATAAGGCCCTTCGAACCGGGAGTCCTCAACAACGTTCCAAAGCGTGTCGTTATCGTACCCATTGCGATCCTGTTTGGCCATACCCTGAATCGACACGCCGTAGCCGGCACCGCCCGGACCGACATCCGTCGCATTACGAAATGTGCTGCGCCGTACGACAATATCACGGCTGTTGTCGATACGCACGCCCATACGCGAATACTTCTCCACTGCAACCTGATCAACCGTGATGTTGTATGACGGAACCTCGCCCAAATTCGCGATGACTATCATGCTGTCGGGACCGCCGGCGTCCAGGTTGTTCACTTTATGGTCCGTCGTGTAGACACCGTTCCAGTTGGAAGTTAATGTGAGATTGGATATGGACAGATCATGCTGTCCGGATGCTTTCATCAGGGCGCTGTTTCTCACCTTGTCGAGTGACGTCTTGAGGATGGTTTTGGATTGATTTTCGCCGCGAAGGTTTACGCCTGACTTGAGCTTCAAACTCACAAGGGTATCCAATGTCGAGTTCAAATTATAAACCCCAGACGGCAAATAGACTTCGTCACCTTGCTGGGCACTGTTAATGGCGGCTTGAATGGCGGCGCCGTCGTCTGTGTCGTTATCGGCCGGATTGGCATTAAAGTTCAGCACGTTCAGGATACGCCCGGTTGTCGCATGCGGGGAATGAACCGGGTGCACCGTTCCGTCAGCCTCGGTTAATCCCGGAGCTGTGAACGGAACCGGTTCCTGGGTCGGACCAGGCATGTAGTTCGGAATGCTCGCTACAGGCGTATCGCCATTCGCAAACGGCGCATAGATGTTTACCTCCGATAAGCTTGTGTACGCACTGCCGTCGGAATTCCCAAGACCTACAATGCGCACATATCTCGCTTCTGTGTCCGGGAGATCGAATGGCTGCATCTCCGTCGTCCTGCCGCTGCTGGTGCCAGACCATCCCGGAGTCCACGTCACACCGTCATCCGAAGTTTCAATAACCAATTGGGTCGTGCGCAAATCACCTTTATAAAATGCAACACCTAAATAGCCGATCGGCTTCCGTTCGCCTAAATCGTACTGGACCCAGGCTCCGTTACCGGCGGCAGACCAACGGGTGAACAGGTTATTATCGATGGTATTCGTTGCGATATTGCCGTCGCTGTCGCTGGCTGTCACGTCTACCGTCGCGTAAGGAACGATGGGTTCTGTCAGCGTAGAACGGATGAAAGAAAGCGGTGCGGATGCATTGCCCGACAGATCCACCGCTTTAACCTTAAAGGCGTACGCCGTGCCCGGGTGAAGCCCGGTGACCGTATACGTCGCATCGGTAACAGTGGATAGGAGCTCGTCATCCTGGTAAACGCGATATTCGCCGATACCCTGATTATCCATGGCGGCCGACCACGAAAGTTGAATGAAGTCTGTGCCTATATTAACGGTTTTCAGCGAACTGCCATCCCGCCAGGACGGCGGCACATGGTCGTTTGAAGTATCTGGTTTGTGCACATTGGGCTTTGCTGCGGTACGACTCTTCACATATTGATCCAGGAAGGCCCACGCCTCGGCGCTTGCTTGCTCGGCCGCGTCGCCGGTGAAACCGTGCCCCTGCCCTGGCACGATCTTGACATCGATCACTTTCACGCCTGCGTCCTTCAATTGATTGGAGAACGTAACGCTGTCCGTGTACGGGATCGTCGCATCCGCATCACCATGGCGGATGAAAAAAGGCGGGTCGTCCGGCGACGCATAAATGCCAGGCATGGCCAGCCGCGCCTGATCCGGCACGGAGAACGCGTTATTCCCACCTAAAAGCGCTGTCACAGAGCTGTAGCTATTGGCAAATTTCGTTGTAAAATCCGCTGGTCCGTACATATCGACAACCGCTTGCACTTGATCGGAATATTCCTGCCAACCACCCGTCCCATCCAAATCCGGAACGTTTACGACATGGCCTGTATCCAGCGCAATTGTCTCGCCCGAGTCCATGTGCCCTGTCGTACCGAGCAGCGAGGCCAGATGACCTCCTGCAGACGAACCCCATACGCCGATCCGGCTGGGGTCCAGATGGTATTCTGCCGCATGCGCGCGCAAATAACGAATTGCCAGCTTCACGTCCTGAATTTGCGCCGGAAACGGCGCTTCCGGGGTTAAGCGGTAATCCAGCGATACCCCGATGTAGCCGCGCTTGGTCACATAGTTGCAGATGCTTGCAAGGGCTTGCTTCCGGTCCCCGTGGTTCCAGCCTCCACCATGAATATATACTATCACCGGCATCGGTTCATGAGGCGGGGTCTTCGGTACAGCAATCGAAGTATAGATCGGCCGCGTTCCGGCATTTCCAATCAGCACGTCTTCATACAGCTCGACGCCCTCCGGAACCGGAAACGGCTGAGGCTCTACCGGCGGAGGGATCGGCACCGGTGTCTCGGCGGGCGGTATTCCGGGAATGGCTTGAGCCTTGATGGCGACACTATCGATGTACATATTCGCGCTCATCAATTCGCCCACACGAACCCGAACTTTGACGTTCGGGTTGTTGTCGGCTCCGCTGCCCAGGAATTGGACTTTGAGCTTGTTCGGCTCACTGTTCTTTTGTTCCAGCGTCCCCGGAGGAAGCTTGAATTCCTCCAGCGTTGTCCAAGTCGTTCCTCCGTCGCCCGACCATTCCACGATGATGCTTCCCCCGATGTAGGAGGATGCCCGAGTATAATAACTCAATTGAAGATTGCCGTACCCCGTCGTATTAACCGGCAGGGCCAACGCGTCCTTCCCGTCGATTTTCACCAGATTCGGCGCGGACGGGGCCGTGGACGACACCGAAGTTTTCGCCACGCTGTTATCTTCGCCTTCCTGCAGCCATGGCGCCGGAATGGCAACGCCGCCGACCGATCCGAAATTGTCAGGGTCATCGAAGTTTTCCTCGTAGAGTGTAACATAGTCGCCGGACGGTTCGGCTGCATGAACCGAGGTAAGCGCTTGCAATCCAAAGGGTGGAGATAACAAAGCCAAAGCCAACAATACGCTTGTGCCAAGTCGATAAGCTTTCCTACGCATTCCGTTGCTCAAATGAATTCCTCCCAGATAAGGTATAGGAAATATCAAGCCGCATAGAGTGTCTCAAACCTCGATAGCTGTGCTGCTTATTTATGTCGGGACAAGATGACGCCGTCGTTTTTGTTATAACGTTCTGTCGCTTCCTTGACGACTTCACGGCCGCCTTTCTGCAGCCATTCCTCCACCACCTTCGGATAATCGGAAATCGGCTCCTTACCGTATACCATATTGATCATATGCGTCAATATGACGGGCGGCAGTTTATCTGCGGTTGGGGTGATGTCCGGGTTTTTCTGGTAGCCTTGCAGCTGGGGCTCGAATTGAATCCCGTCGCGTCCCTCACTCGCAAGTACCGTATCGTAGAACTTCATCAAGTCTTTCCCTTCGGGGGTTAGGCTGAGCGCACCTTTATTGTAGGTCGTATCCTGTACGAACCATAGCAGTATTTGACGGAATGTTTCCTCGTCGACTTCATTGGCGTTTTTCGGATTCTTGTAGTTTATTTTGCCGTTCTCTACCGTGTAATTTTCCCCTTCAATCCCGAAGGTAAAGAACTTCTCCGCTTCGTCACTGACCATCCAGTTGAAAAACTTGACGATCCCGGCAGGGTCCTTCGCTTTCTTATTGATTAAATAGGCTCGAGGCACCGGACCGACGACGCGAAGTCCACCCTTTCCGTCCGGCCCTGTCGGCGAAGCGATCAGCTTCATTTTTCCAGTGGGTACCTGTTCCTTTAGCTGCTGGTCCCATTGGATCAATAGGTTGGCATTCATGTTCCAGATGCCCGCTTTGCCTGCGAGAATATCGTTCTTGAATTTCGCCGGATTAATCGTGACGAACTCCTTGTTGATCAACCCTTCGTCGAACATTGTCTTGTACGTTTGGATCGTTTTTTGCATATTCTCGATATTCATGAATTTCGGTACGATTTGATCCCCTTGTTTCGTAAAGAAATTGGCGAAGGTGTCATAAGACCCGAAGAACATATCCGAAAACACAAAGTCCTCCCGGCCCATGTAAGGATTCTCCACACCCATCTTTTTGAAGGCACGCATGACGTTCAGGAAGTCATCCACCGTTTTCGGTTCTGGCAGCCCTGTTTTTTCCAGAAGATCCGCGCGAATCCAAGTCGCTCGGCGTGACGGATTGGACAGCCATTCCGGAATGGCGTAGATGTTGCCCTTCTCATCGGTCTCCTTCTCCCAAGCCTCCTTCGGAATTTTTTTGAGAAGGTCTTGCCCATATTTCTGAAGCAATTCATTTAGGGGCAGGAATACTCCGGCCTCCACGGAACCGGCCAACTGGGGATTCGTCAGGCTGGAGCTTGCTTGAACGACATCCGGAATGTCGTTGATCGCGAACATTTGGATCATTTGCTTATCAAAATTTTTCTGCTGCATCAAACGGATGTTAAGATCTGTGTTTGTAAGTTCCTCCAACTTTTTAACCCATTTGTCTTCATTGATATCCGGATGATTATCCGCATACGAAATGTTGCCGGTCCGGAACGATATGGAGAAGGAGGTTTTCTTTCCCGGACCCTCACCTGCTTGTTCCTGTGCCTCCTTCGATGACGAGGAACATCCGATCAAAGAGGCTGCTAATAGCGACACGCCCACCATGGAAAGCATCCATCGCTTCATTTCCATCAGCTCCCTGTTACATAATTTTTGTCAGCGGCACTCGAATGTCCAGACGTTCGAAGCGACTCTATCGCAGGCCGCAGCAGCTTAGATAAATGCTCACTCATCAGCATGTGCCCGTAATCGGAAGGATGAATCAGATCGGACGTGAGCGATGCAAGATCTCGCATGATCCGTGCTCCATCCAGCAGATGCAGCTGAGGATGTTTTCTGCTTTCACAGCAATGAAGCAGCGCTTCGTTAAAGATTTTCTCTTGGACATGAAGATGATGCGATGCATCAAGAAAATAAGTTGCGCGATTCGGATAAATCGTAGTGACGAACACCGGTTTGTCGCGATGGCGTTCGATAACCCGGTCCAGCAGGTAAGTCACCCTCCGCTTGAATTCCTCGGGAGTCACCACTGCGCGCATGTTGACGCCAAGCTCCAGAAACAGGAAATCCCAATCCCCGCGTTCGGCCAGATGATCGGCAACGACGGTCTCGCAATAGCAAGATCCGCTGAGCGCAAGGTTAAGCACATCCACGCCGAGTCTGCGCGCAGTCTGCTGCAAGTATCCGTTGAAATGGTGCGTGGATCCTGCGCTCTGACTGATGGAAGACCCGTATGCCAGCATCGTAAGCGTTGGAACCTCATCCGGCCTCGGCGCGCGCACTTCGCAGCCAAAGGCATCCACCTCGTAGAAGACAGCCCCGAAGCGGTCAAAATGCAAGCGCCACACGTTAGAGGAAAATCCAGACTGATTCAGCCGTTCGCTCGGCACCTCTACGAAACGCTCCGGCTCCTCCAGGTGCAGGGTGGTTACCGTACCGGCCTGCAGACAATGCCGGGAATGAAAAAAATCCCCTCTGCATACCACGATGCGGCCGTTAATATCATTCGAGCCGACGGTGACCCTGACATGCTTGGATTCGGTGACAAACCGCAATTCGCAGCCGTTCGATTGTACCGCCTTGGTCCTTCCTTTCTCCGACAAACCAATGCGCACATGCTGCGGAAAACGCTGCAGGTGCAATCCAGATTGATGGGGTTTATGTACCAGCTCCGAAACATTGTGAAAATACACGCCTTGCTTTTCCATCGTTGCAGCCACACCACCTTAATGATTACGAAATAGTACTAACTCATATCTGACTCTAAATAAATCATATACTAATAATGAAAGCGTAGTCAATATGATTTTTTATTATTTATGAGTCATATATGAGTTAACGGTTGTGCAATAATCAAATAGTCCAACAAAGAAAAAAGCACAAGTTCAGCGCTGAACCTGTGCCGGAATTTTCGAATGGAAATGCAACCCTCAAGAGCGCGGAGTCTCCTGATCCGCCGTGTTCAATGCTACCTCGAGCCTGCGGCATAACTCGCCCTTTTCCAGCAAGCCAGAAACAAACATCATGATATCACGTTGAATCCCCTTCAACTGGCGGTTATTTAAGCCCAGCTCCGTCACCATGCGATAGGTGGGAAAGATCTCGCGGTAAAGCTGAAAGCGGGCCGGACGATAGACGACTTCCTCGCCCTCCCATTCCATCGCCAAACGGTTGGCTGCAATATTCAGCGTCTTGCGCCGAATGAGCAGTTGCGCCTCGTACGAGGTGAGAAAATCGACGAGAAGCATGGCTGCATCCTTGTTCTGCGATTTGCTGTTAACCGCCAGCCCGTTTATGATCAGCAGCGTATTGGTATTTTGCAGCCTGGGCAGCGGGGCAATGTCGAATGCCAGATCGGAATGACGCAATTGATTCAAGAAGTAATAGGTGGTCATAATCATGGACACTTTGCCTTGCAAGAACAAGGCTTCTGCATCCGCATCGCTCTCGGACAGTATGGTCGGGAATACATCTTTCATGCTTATCAGCTTTCGACAGGTTCCCAAACTATCGATTAACTTTGAACCGCAGAGCCGTAATTTGCCTTCGCCGTCCCTTTCTGCCTCGAACGTCGTGCCGCTTTGAAGCAGGAACAATGGCCACCGGTTACGAGAAGGCAGATAAAAATAAAAGCCGTACCAGTCATGTTCTTCAGCCACTTTACGTCCGTTAGAGAACAAATCGTCCCAGGTCCAACTGCTGTCGGGAGGCGATATACCGGCTTCCTTAAAGTGGCGTTTATTATAACAAAGCACGACAGGAGAAAATATGAAGGGGCGAACGCGATTCCTGTCACCGTACCGGAACGGTTCGGAAAGAATACGGTACGCGTCCGGCTGCTCCTCCAGCGGCTCCAGCAACTCCGTACACCCTTGCTCCAAAAAATCCTGGTAATTGTTATTGTTGATCAGTACGACATCTATGATTTCCGATTGCAAATATTCCTTCAGCGATGCCGAGTAGCTTCCTGAAGGCAATTCGAGCGGCTGAACGTCGATATGCGGATACCTTTTGCCGAACTCATTCAGAAGCTCTTGCATCTCTACAAGCTTTGGGATGGTGTTCACATATCCGAATTTGATCGTCGTTTTGTACTCCGGTGCCGGAGGGATTACCCGATTGCCGACACGCGGAATTTTCTCAATCAGGCCTTCGTCCACCAGTACCTTAAGCCCGTTGCGCACGGAAGCGTTACTAAGTCCGAAACGCACCTCCAAGTCGCTCTCCGAAGGAAGATAACTGCCAATCGCAATACTCCCGGAATGAATTTCATGTCGCAATGTTTGAATCATTTCCTCTATCTTAATACGGAAAAATTTTCGGCTATTCCTTTTCTGCATTGGGGTTCCTCGCCATCTTCCGGTTACTCCTGCCCATATGGGACAAGTTTACAGTACTCATCATACTGAAATCCTTCCGGAACGACAAGTCTCGGAGTTTGGTCCGAGTAAAACTGCGTTCATCGCCGACGGCGGCCAGACAGTGGCGGCCAATGCGCCGTAACACGAATAATATTGTCATGGCACCAATGGCATGTGTGTAATTAACAACAAGGCGCCATCTCCAAAAAAAGAACGTATGGCTGAAACTACGAGAATAGGCCACGAGGATTCAATTCCGTTTATTATGAACAGAGCAAAAATCAAAGTAAAAATTGCAATAAATGCGTTTTGCGACACAAGATGTACAGACGCGGCTATGACATGCTTGAAGCAACACTCGACTTCCTGGTACGGGACCATGAGGCAGTACTTCAGGAGTAAGGCTTCTGTGGCGTGTATTTGTTCAGTACGTAAAACATTCTTGAAATTAAAGCGGATGTCCCCCCATATTATCCGGTTGTTCGCTTGTCATTTACCCTCCAACTTATGACGTACCGTTATTCCTTCCGGCAGAACTCGCATCTGAATCTCCCCGTGCTGGTCCGTGCGAAAAACCGTTGTTCGGGCTGCGGATAACCGTTCCAGCACTTCGCCATTGGGATGGCCGTACAGGTTGTTGACCCCGGCGGAGATTACTGCGGCACGCGGCTTCCAGTACTCCAGCCAGACGCCACCGGTGGATGACTTGCTGCCATGATGGGCGACTTTCAGTACATCGACGGGGGAGGCAGTGTCCCCCGATGCCTGGACGGCGTTTAACATGCGTTCCTCGCTCTCCGTATCAATATCCCCCGTAAATAAAAAGCTTCTTCCGCTCATGTCGAGGCGAAAGACAACAGAAGCCGGATTCTGCTCCTCCAGCATCGGAATTTCTTTTCCTGCCGTCTTCATCGGCACCGGCCACAAGAAGGACAATTTTGTGGAGTCATCCGGTGACAGAGCCATCCCCCGATGAACGCCGTACAGCTTTACCCCGCGATCAAGCGCCGTCTTCATCAGCTTGATGTATTCCTCCCGCTGGGCCAGCGTTCCGTTTAACAGCAGCGCCGACACCGGAATCTCCTCCAGTACGGCTTGAAGACCGCCTGCGTGATCCTGATCCGCATGTGTCAAAATCACCGCATCGAGCCGGTGGATGCCACGCTTTTTGAGCAGGGGAACCAGCGTCTTGGCCCCGACCTCGTAAGGGCTGCGGCGGATGCGCCACTCCTCCTTGCTGCCGTACCTCATCGTTCCGCCGCCGTCAACGAGAATGTGGGCGCCTTCCGGCGTGGTAATCAGCATGCTGTCGCCCTGTCCCACATCCAGAAAACTGACGGAGCCCTCGGGTGACAGTTTCTCCGGGCGGTATCCCGTATACAGCAATATGGTGAAGGCCCCGGCGAGCGCCGCGGCCGCGATGCGATAGCGGATCAGCGTTCCGGCACGCTCCAGATCACCGGGGAACGCGGCAGCGGAATGCGGATCCTTGGAAAACGGCTGCAGACCTTCAAGCGGCCTTGTCTCGTCTTCTGCATACAGCGGCGCGTCGCGCATTTCGGCGTAATGCTTCAGCACCCGAAGCAGCGCGTACAGCAGCGCATAATACAGGGCAATCCATAAAAGAGATGGCGAGCGCCAAATCGTTATTCCCGCATAACGTCCGGTCCATTCAACGGCGTCAAACGTCACGTCATTCATCATTTCTACAGCATGGGCCAGAGCATTGGCACAGACCGGCCATATCTTGCCGAGCAGCAGCGCGGCCGTCCCTGCGGGAAGTACAGCAAAGGTGATAAAGGGAACCAGCACCAGATTAGCCGCAAAAGACAGCAACGCAAACTGGTTAAAATAGTAAATGGTCAGCGGAAAGGAAACAAGCTGCGCAACCAGCGTGACAGCCACCGCGCTTCCGAGCCTGCGGGGCAGAGCTGAAACCAGCGGCATGGCCAGCGGAACATAGATCATAAGCCCGGCCGTAACGAGAAAAGACAGCTGAAAGCTGACGTTCAGCAAAAAATACGGCTCCCATATCAGCATCAGCAGCGCAGATGCGGCCAATATGTGCATGCCGTCCTTCAGCACACCCATGCGCGCCGCATACAAGGCAATCATGCTCATCAGCCCCGCCCGGACGACGGACGGGCCCGCGCCGGATAGAAGCACATAAGCCGGAACCAGCAGCAGCGTAACGGTCAGCGCCGTCTCTCTGGTGAACCTCAGCCGTGACAGGACAAACAGCAGAAAGCCTGCGTAAACTGCGACATGCATTCCTGAAATGGCAAGAATATGCGTCAGCCCGAGTCTGGAAAACTCCCGGTACGTCTCCGGGTCGAGCTCATCCTGCATCCCGATGATTAGCCCCTTCAAATATCCTGCGTCTTTCTTACGGAACAGGGATTCCAGCTCAGTGCCCAGTTGCGCTCTGACGGCATCGTTCCAGCGCAGAAGTGTTCGAAAGCTCCACGTTGCCGGGGGCGCGGCATCGATTTGCCCGGTCCCGGAAATTTTCAACAGCCAATGAATATGCCGGTTCCGCAAATACCCGCGGTAATCGAAGCCTCCGAAATTCCTTGCGCCGGAAGGAGACGACAGCGCCCCCTCCATTGCTACACGGTCTCCTCTTCTCCAGGAGGCCGCGACGGCGATTTCCTGCTCGGCTTGGAGCTTCAGCTGTACTGCGATTTTTTCCCCATGGACCAGTTTGGCGCCTTCTTCGGCTGGGCCGCTTGTTCCGTCCGGGCTCAGCGGCGGCGCTGACTTCTCCTCTCCACTATCGGACAGAGAACCGTCCTGAGCGCCGGATGACCGGATTCCATCAAGTTTAACTGTAAAATCCACCCGATCGCCGTCCCGCTCCACGGTTGAAACAATCGTCCCCTCCGCGTAAACGGCCAGTTCTTCCATCTGAACAGAAGACATTCCAAGCGCCTCTGGAAGAATGCTTGCATTCCGGTGGTCATTCCATTCCCAGTACGCTCCGCCCAGGGCAACAGTCATCCACAGCATGATCAGTTGCTTCCGGCTCCATCGGCCGGATATTATGGCAGCCGCCAGCAGCAGCGACACCCCGGCCCAAGCCGCAAGAAGCCTTCCTGGGGGCAGCATGCTTGCGGCCGTGTTTCCTGCTACCCAGCAGATGACAACATAGAGCAGCGGTCTTCTTCTCATCGACCTGCCTCCTTTCTGTCCAATCTAACTACATCATGGAACACAATCAGCCCCGAAAAAGGCAAAAAAAGAACCCCTGCAAACGCATAATGCGTTAGACAGAGGTTCTTCCTCCTGTTTCGGTACTTTGTTCTGAATTTCATTGATAAGCTGCGTCCGCCTTAGTCGGATACGCTCAGCACCGTCTCGCGCGGAGGCTCATACCCTTCCAGCCGGCGGAACTGGATGCCCTTCGAGGACATCATCAGCCGTACCTTTTCCGTATCCTTGGGATAACTGCGAAAATACACGATTTCGACGACGCCGCTGTTCGCAAGCATATTCGCACAGGTCCAGCATGGCTCGTCAGTTACATATACCGTGCTGCCTTCACGGTCAATCCGGTCCGTAAAGAGCAGCAAATTCTGCTCCGCATGGATCGTCCGGATGCAGCGCTGCTTTTTGACCATTGTCTCCGTCCCATCCACAATCTCCAGTTCATACTGCTCGGAGACCATGCATCCCTCTTCGGAGCAGTCCGGCACCCCCATGGGAGCACCGTTATAAGCCGTGCCAAGCAGCTTCTTGCCCTGGACGAGCACGGCGCCAACATGGCGGCGCGGACAGCGCGAACGTGTCGAAACCATAAAGGCGATGTCCATGAAATAGGTATCCCAATCTTTGCGATAGGCAGTGGTCATTGTCGTTCCCCATTTTCTCCAAGATCGTTGTTCACTATTGTAGCATATCCCCCGTCCGCGCACTATAACAACCGTCGCTTACCGAATAAGGCGTCAGGCAAAGCTATTCGCTAAAAAAAACGTAGGGTTTCAGCTTCTCCAGCATCTTCGGGCCGATTCCTTTGACGTTCTCCAAATCGGACGCGCTGCGGAATGCACCATGCTGTTTTCGGTAATCCAGAATCGCCTGCGCTTTCTTTTCGCCAATGCCGGGCAGGCTTGTCAGTTCGGAGATTCCCGCTGTATTGACATCGACCTTGCCCTCCGCTGAAGCCTGGTCATCCGCCGCCGCAGTTGTGGGAGCGGCGGCACTGCCCAACGGGCTCCCGCCACCCCTGGATTGCGCCGCAGCATCCGCCGCCGGTGCGGTTGCGGCTTCCCCGGCGCCCTGCCCGCCGCCCTGCATCAGAATGCCGTCGGTTTTCGCTGCCGCCTCGGCTGTTGAGGCGGCCGGCTCACCGGCGCCTTGCCCTCCGCCCTGCACCGCGCTACCGCCCGCTGCCGCCGCGTTCTCTGCCGGTGTTGCGGCCTCCCCAGCGCCCTGCCCGCCACCCAGCACCGCTCTGCCGCCCGCTGCCGCAGCGTTCTCCGCCGGTGCGGTTGCGGCCTCCCCAGCGCCTTGACTGCGGCCCTGCTCCATGCGATCCGCTGCCGCAGCATTCTCCGCTGATGCGGCCTTCCCTGCGGACTTCCCGCTATCCCTGTCCCGGCTGCCGCCCGCATCCGACCCCGGCCCGCTTTCAACCGCCTGCGCCACCCGGATGTTCAGCGTTTCCCAACCCGCTGCTCCAATATCCCGGCCGCTTCCGGCGTTCCAGAGCAGACCGCCTCCGATAATAGCTGCGGCGATTCCGCCGATTAGCTTAGTCTTTTTCATAACCGCTCACCTCGTCCTTCTTGTCTTCTGATAAATCTGTTACCGGTTTCCAGGTTTCACCTAAATATTAGGCATGAGTCCAGGACTACAATGCATACATATAACGAAGAACATTACTGCCAATGAGTAAAGCGCGAAAGGAGGGAACCACAGGATGAAAGTGGGTTTTATCGGAACGGGCAGCATGGGCGGCCTGTTGATCGACGCCTTTCTTTCTTCCGGGGGGCTTCTGGCCGGTGACGTGATTGCGAGCAACCGCAGTCCGCAGAAGTTGGCTCGGCTCGCGCAGCTTCACCCCGGGATCACGCTGGCGGAAAGCAACGGCGAGACTGCGGTCCGAAGCGATATTTTATTTTTATGCGTCAAGCCGATGGAATTTAAAGCGCTGACCGATGAAATCGGCCATTGTCTCCGCAGCGAACAAATCGTCGTCTCCATTACCAGCCCGGTTCAGATCTACCATCTGGAAAGCGCGCTGCCGTCCAAAATCGCCAAAATCATTCCCAGCATCACGCACAGCGTATACAGCGGAACCTCGCTCTGCGTGCTCGGCAGCCGGCTGGGGGACGAAGACAGAGTGCAGGTGCTTAAGCTGATGTCCCATATCGGCACTCCGGTGGAAATTTACGAGCACCATACCCGTATCTCTTCCGATTTTTCCAGCTGCGGTCCGGCGTTCCTTAGCTACTTTATCGAACGCTGGATTGAAGCGGCCGCGGATGCGACCGGAATCGACCGGATGCTGGCGGGAAAGCTTGCGGGCGAAATGCTGCTTGGAACGGGCAAGCTGCTGACCGAAGGTGAATTTACGCCGCAGGAGCTGCAGGACCGGGTCGCAGTGCCCGGCGGGATTACCGCCGAAGCGCTGAACCACCTGCGGTGCAGTCTGGACGGCGTGTTCGAGCGGCTGATCGCGACGACGCACGGGAAGTACGATGAGGATGTGGCCAAACTCGATTCGCTGTTCGGACAGGACGGGATAACCCATAGGAAATGAGGGACATCCTTGCGACATAACCAGCCTTGGCCGCATAGCTTAACCGGGATATTTCGCATAAAAAGCCTAAGAAGAAACGGCTTCGCCGTCCTCTGGAAGAGGAAGGCATCCGTTTCTCGTAAAAATATCAGGTTAAGGATAAGCACGAAGCTTATACTTTCTGATATTTCAAGAAGAAACGCCTGACGGCGTCCTTGACGAACGCAAGTACGTTTCTCGTAGAAATATAAGGCCTTTTATAAGCGTGAAACTTATAAATTCTTATATTTGCAAAAAAACGCAAAAACCCCGCAGCGGGATAAACTCCGCCGCGGGGTTTGGCGTGCTTCGCTAACCCGCTACGATATTGACCAGCTTGCCCGGAACCGCAATGACCTTGCGGACGGTCTTGCCTTCGATAGCCGCGCTCACATTCGGAAGAGCCAGCGCATGCGCCTGCATTTCCTCTTGTCCCATGTCCTGCGGAATCAGGCTGCGCTGAACGATTTTGCCGTTCACTTGAACCACGATTTCCACCTCTGCGTCCACAGTCAGCGCCTCTTCGTAACTCGGCCACTCCACATAGGAGATGGTGCCTTCATGTCCGAGCAGCTGCCACAATTCTTCGGCAAGATGGGGAGCGAGAGGCGACAGCATCTGCGCGAAGTTCTCCATCGCCTTGATCGGAAGCGTATCCTGTTTGTAGGCGTCGTTGATAAAGATCATCAGCTGGCTGATCACCGTATTGAAGCGCAGATTTTCGAAATCATCAGTCACTTTCTTAATCGTCTTGTGCCAGGTGCGCTTGAATTCTTCGGTGCCGCCGTTCTCAGTGATTTTGGCGCTCAGACCGCCCTCTTCATTTGCGAACAGGCGCCATACACGGGAAAGGAAGCGGTGAATGCCTTCCACGCCGTTTGCGTTCCAAGGCTTGGTTGCCTCCAGCGGACCCATGAACATTTCATACATGCGCAGCGTATCCGCGCCGAATTCGCCCACAATCTCGTCGGGGTTGATGACATTGCCGCGCGATTTGCTCATCTTCTCGTTGTTCGTGCCGAGAATCATGCCTTGGTTGACCAGCTTGTAGAACGGCTCCTTCGTGTTAACAACACCGATATCGTACAGCACCTTATGCCAGAAGCGGGCATACAGCAGGTGAAGCACCGCATGCTCGGCGCCGCCGATGTACAGATCGACCGGCAGCCATTCCTTCTGCTTCTCGGGTGAGCACAGCTCCTTGTCGTTATGCGGATCGATGTAACGCAGATAGTACCAGCAGCTGCCGGCCCACTGCGGCATCGTGTTCGTCTCGCGGCGGGCTTTCATGCCGGTCTCCGGGTCGACCGTCTCAACCCAATCCGTCACGTTGGCCAGCGGCGATTCGCCTGTGCCCGAAGGCTTGATCGCGTCGACATCCGGCAGAACCAGCGGCAGTTGGTCTTCCGGGACCGTCTTCATCGTGCCGTCTTCCAGATGCAGAACCGGGATCGGCTCGCCCCAATAGCGCTGACGGCTGAACAGCCAGTCGCGCAGGCGGTAGGTAACCTTGCCCTTGCCGAAGCCTTTTTCCTCAAGCCAGGCGATCATGGCAGGGATGGCCGCTGCGTTGTCGAGTCCGTTCAGGAAATCGGAATTGACATGCGGACCGTCACCGCTGTAAGCTTCCTCTTCCAGATTGCCCCCCTGGACAACCTCGATGATGTCAAGTCCAAACTGCTTGGCGAACTCCCAGTCACGCGAGTCATGTCCGGGAACCGCCATGATGGCACCCGTGCCGTATCCGGCCAGGACATAGTCCGCAATCCAGATTGGCAGCTTGGCGCCGTTGACCGGGTTGACCGCATAGGCGCCCGTAAACACGCCGGTCTTCTCTTTGGCAAGATCTGTCCGCTCCAGATCGCTCTTGCGGGAGGCCAGCATCTGGTAATCCTCCACAGCCGGGCGCTGGGCATCGGTAGTAATCGACGCTACCAGTTCGTGCTCGGGCGCGAGCACGCAGTAGCTTGCTCCGAACAGGGTGTCGGGACGCGTTGTAAACACGGTCAGATCCGCATCATGCCCGTCGATGCCGAAGGTGACTTCGGCGCCCTTCGATTTGCCGATCCAGTTGCGCTGCATGTCCTTGATGCTCTCGGACCAGTCCAGCTCTTCCAGATCCTCCAGCAGACGCTCGGCGTATTCGGTAATCCGCAGAATCCACTGGCGCATCGGTCTGCGGATGACAGGATGCCCGCCGCGCTCGCTTTTGCCGTCGATGACTTCTTCGTTGGACAGTACGGTGCCGAGTGCCTCACACCAGTTCACCGGCACTTCCGCTACGTATGCCAGGCCGCGATTGTACAGTTGAATGAATATCCACTGGGTCCATTTATAGTATTTGGGGTCCGTCGTGCTGATCTCGCGGTCCCAATCATAGGAGAAGCCCAGCGATTTGATCTGGCGGCGGAAGTTATTGACGTTCTTGATCGTGATATCACGCGGATGCTGACCCGTATCCAGCGCATGCTGCTCGGCAGGCAAACCAAAGGCATCCCAGCCCATCGGGTGAAGCACATTGTAGCCGCGCATCCGCTTGTAGCGGGAGACGATATCCGTCGCCGTATATCCTTCCGGATGCCCTACATGAAGACCAGCCCCCGAAGGGTACGGAAACATGTCGAGTGCGTAAAATTTAGGTTTGCCCGGTTCCTCTCCGGTCTTGAAGGTGTGATGCTCTTCCCAATATTGCTGCCATTTCGGTTCCAGTACCTGCGCCCGGTAGCCCTGGGCGGCTGTATTTCCCTTGCTGTCACTCATTTCCTATTCCTCCTTGAATTGCTGCGAACCTCCAATCAAGAAGAAACGCCTGACGGCGTCTTTCAAGACGCAAGTGCGTTTCTCGTAGAAATACAAGGTCTTTTATAAGCGTGAAACTTATAAATTCTTGTATTTAAAAAAAGCCCCCCATCCCTAGCGTATACACGCTAGGGACGAGAGGCTGAATTCCCGTGGTACCACCCTAGTTAGCAGGCGGACATTTACGTTGTCGCTTGCTCACTCTAACGCCCTATAACGTAGGCGGGCCGACGGCGGTTAACGCTTGGGAATCTTCTCCGGTCAGAAAAGCTTCTCTTTCCGTTTCGGAAGTTGCCCCGCGGTTTGCGCCGTTTCTCAGAGGCGAGTTCATTTCGCTGTCGTCAACCGGCTTGCACCAAGTACACCGGCTCTCTGCATGACACAACTGAAATTAATGCTCCTCATCACTGAATCTTTTGAAGTTTATATTCCACAATATTATATACAAAACCTGCCGCTCCAGTCAATGCGCATTCCCCTCATACCGGTTTCCGCTTCATATAATAGGTGATCAGATGCTGAATGACGACTTTGCCAGCCGCGAACACCGGCACCGCCAGAATCAAGCCGACAATGCCGGCGATTTCTCCGCCCACAAGCAGCGCAAAAATAATAAGCAGCGGGTGCAAATGCAGCGTCCGGCCGACGACCTGCGGCGAGATGACATTGCTCTCCAGCATCTGGCACAGCGTATTCACAACGACGACAAGCAGCACCAGGCGAAATGAAATCGTCGACGCCATCACGATTGCGGGAGCCGCTCCGAGAAATGGCCCCAAATACGGAACGAGTTCAAATATGGCCACAAGACTCGCGAACAGCAGCGCATACGGCATTCCGATCAAAGCGTAGCCGATATAAGCCATTGTGCCGATAATCAGACTGACCAGAAACTGGCCGCGGATATAATTTCCAAGCGCCTCGTCGATATCTTTTAACATTGTCACAATGGATTTGCGGCGGGAGCGCGGGAGACAGGAGACAAGCGCCCGTTCAAACACATCGAAATCTTTCAAAATATAGAACACCAGAAATGGAACGATAAAAGCGTCGAACAGGACGCCGATCGTCGTGCCGATATGGTCGAGGAAATTCGAAATTCCTTTGGCAAGACGGCCTTCCAGCTGAAAAAACCAGTTGTTCATCCCCATCTCCACTCCCGGAGGGATAAGACGGGTATCCATGCTGTGCATAAGCCCCTGCGCCCTCAGCGTCATCTCCGGCAAATGCTCGTTAAGCTCTTCCAGCTGTTTAATGAGCATCGGTATAAGGTTGACGGCGATGACTGCAATCGCGGTCAGAAATACGGCATAAATCAGCAGTACGGCCACTCCGCGCGGCATCTTCCTTCCGGCCAGCATGCTGACGACCGGATTGAGTACATACGAGATAATCATGGCGGCAAGAAAGGGGGCAAGCACCGCCTTCAAAAAGGTGAAAATATGCTGCAGCATCGGATGAAGCAGCCAGACAAAATACAAAATGATCAGAGCGAGCAGCACCCCGACCATTGACCGAAACCATTTGCTTCCGAGCCATTGCTCCATGGCGTTACCTCCTGCGGCCAAACTGGACTGGCTTGTAAAGTAAGTATATGTCTGTCCGCCGAAAAATAACCGCCGTTTATCGCAAACAAAAAGAAACGCCCAACCACCCCTGCCGCATTATCGCAGCAAGGAGACTGGACGCCATCCATCTTATGTAACCGCCTCTTGAGACAAGCGATCAGCTTGCCTCAGGAAGTGGCGTGAATATGAGGAAACTCCTGGACCATTTCCTCTCCGCAGAACAAATCGTCCAGCGAACTGAGCGTGCCGTCTTCTTCAACCTGATAGACCGACATTTTCTCGCCGTTCACCGTCAGTTCGATGAAACATCCCCAGCAATAAAATTGATGGGAACCGATCTTACCGATATCCTTGGACCCGCAGTTTGGACACTTCATACATACATTCCACCTATCCGTTGACGATATTAATATTATTTTCCAAGCGTTCTTCACTAAGTGCGGGAACCAGAACCGCGTTCTCCCCAATAGTCATTTCCGGCAAACAAGGCAGCCATTTACGGCCTTCCATCAAATCGGTCACCAGACCGTCGCTGATTTCCAGTGCTACTATTGTGTTTCCCAACTTTTGGTCAAAATAAACATCGGACACTTTTCCAAGGATCGTTCCGGTCTCCGTCACGACCTGCAGGCCTTTCAGTTTGCTCTTGCCCTCCAAGAAGGTGTGGGGTATGCTGTCCGCGTCCTTCTTCCGAATGGACTCCTCACTCTGTATCATCACGGCATCCTCGCCATAGGCGACAATGTCTTCCCATGCCACAACTTTCACATGACCGCCGAAAAAAGATTTGCTTTCCAGTTCAATACCCGTAATGTTCCAGTTTGAATCCAAAATACAATCGACAATTTTGCCGATTTCTTTACCTTCATCGACTCCAAATACGTTAAGACCGACAAAATCTTGGAGTTTCATGGCCGCAGATCTCCTTACATTAAGGGAGTCTAGGAGAATTCAGGCAAGCCTTAACGCCGCCGAAGCTCCTGAAACGAAGGGAATACCTTCCCCGGCGACAAAAGACTCTAGTCTTTATTACGCAGCCGTTTGACAATGGTTTCAATTTTCCGGGCAACATGTTCCATTTCTTCAGTAGTATTACCCAAACCGGTGCTGAACCGAATCGCGGAGCTTAAATAATCATCCCGAAGATTCATCGCCTTCAGCACATGCGAGATTTCGATGGAACCGGAGGTGCAGGCCGATCCGCTCGAGGCGGCTATCCCCTCCATGTCGAGATTCATCAGCATGACGTCCGAGCGAACACCGGGAAAGCTGATATTGGTAATATTCGGCAGTCCATGCTCGATATCCCCATTAATATGGTAGGCGTCCCGTCCGATTCCCTGGTCCAGTCCATGAAGCAGCCGGTCCCGAAGCAGCAAGGATTCCTCATGCTTGTCCGCTTGACCCTGTACGGAGAGTTCAACCGCCTTGGCAAATCCGGCCGCACCGGCCAGATTCTCCGTCCCCGCCCGGCGCCCCCGTTCCTGCAAGCCCCCGTGCAGCCGGGGATGAAGCGGCGCGCCGCGCCGGACATAGAGGCCGCCGATTCCCTGCGGTCCGTTGATTTTGTGAGCGGTAAAGCTCATGTAGTCCACAGGCAAATCAGACAGCGAAATCGGGACCGAGCCCAGCGCCTGCACGGCGTCCACATGGAATAATATGCCCCGCTTCCGGGCCAGCCGGCCCATCTCTTCAATGGGCTGAACCGTGCCCACTTCATTGTTGGCCAGCATGATGCTGATCAGAAACGTGTCGTCCCGAAGCGCGGCTTCGAGGTCTTCCAGAGCAACCCGGCCCGTTCCGTCGACAGGAAGATAAGTTAAGGAATATCCTTCCTTCTCCAGTTCCTGGCAGGCATGCAGCACCGCGTGGTGCTCAATGGCCGTCGTAATAATATGACCGCCTTTGCGGGAATGAGCCGCGCCGAACAGCGCCAGGTTGTCGCTCTCCGTGCCCCCGCCGGTAAATATCCATTCATCGGAGAAACAGCCCAAAGAGGCGGCGATGGCATCGCGCGCCCCGTTAACCGTCTTTTTGGCGGAGCGCCCGAACGTATGCACGCTGGAGGCATTGCCAAATTGTTCCGACATTATCTTCATTATGACCTCTGCTACCTCCGGGTGAACCGGCGTTGAGGCGGCATGGTCCAAATAGATCGGCTTCATATATTAAACTCACTGTCCTTATCTGTAATTCTGTCCATAAAATTGTATATCATCCGGCATACCTATAGGTTACCATTAATTAACAAAATAAATACAATCTTGTGACCGTGCTAAGAGAGCATACCGCAAAAAGGCAAGACCGGCAAGGGCTTCGCCCAAAACGGACGGCTTGCCGGTCTTTTTTTGAAAAAATAACTAATTAACAAAGCTACTGCCTTAACGAGAATACCAGAGCCTCATAAGGTCGTAATTGGAAAGAAGCGATATTCCTTACGCTTTCAGGGTAATTCCCGATCACCCATGCCGCAGAAGTATAAGAAGCAAGAGATACAGGCAATTGAAACAATGGGGTACTGTCGCTAAAATTACAAATGACCAGCCACTTCTCATCATTCCAGGCTCTCGTATAGGCATAAATTTCCTCGTGCTTCTCCAGAATCAAGTCATATTTGCCGTAAACCACAATGTCATTATCCTTACGAAGCTGAATCAACTGTTGATAGAAGTAAAATATAGAATTGGGGTCAGCCAGCACGTTCTCTGCGTTAATAGCCGTATAGTTCGGATTGACTTCAATCCACGGCGTTCCGGTCGTAAACCCGCCATTCGGTTCTCCATTCCACTGCATCGGAGTGCGGGCGTTGTCCCGGCTTCTGTGATGAATGGCGTTCAGCATGGCGTCATGCGCAATCAGGCCGCTTCCGCAGAAATCCCGATATCCGTTAACCGTCTCAATGTCTCTGTAATCTTCAATGCTGTGGAAATGGACATTGGTCATTCCCAGTTCTTCCCCTTGATAGATATAGGGGCTTCCCTTCAGCATATGCAGGCAGACGGCCAGCATTTTAGCTGAGATAACGCGGTATTCTTCGCTGTCATTGCCAAAGTTCGATACGGCCCGCGGCTGGTCATGGTTGCTCCAGTACAGACTGTTCCAACCCTTCTCCTCCAGCCCATACTGCCATTTGCTGAAGATCGTCTTCAGCTCGGTCAGCTTCCAATCTTCTACCGACCAGCGTCCATATTCGCCATAACCCAGATTGACATGATCGAAATGAAACACCATATTCAGTTCGTTCCGCTCATCGCCCGTATAGAGCATCGCCTCTTCGATATCCACAACCGGCATCTCTCCTACAGTCACAAGATCATACCGGGACAGCACACTGGAATTCATTTCCTGCAAAAATTCATGAATTCGCGGACCGTTCACGAAATAGGGCACACCGTTTCCATAAACCAAGCCCTTCGGAATTTCTCCATCCGGCAGAAGCGGAACCTTGGAGATGAAATTGATGACGTCCATGCGGAACCCGTCGACGCCCTTGTCAAGCCACCAGGTCATCATCTCGTAGATTTCGTTCCGCAACGCCGGGTTCTCCCAGTTTAAGTCCGGCTGCTTCCTGCTGAATAGGTGCATGTAATATTCCCCGGTTGCCGGATCAATCTCCCAGGCCGAGCCGCCAAAGAATGAAGCCCAGTTATTCGGCTCCTTCCCTTCTCTTGAAGACCTCCAGATGTAGTAATCCCGGTAGGGACTGTCCTTGGAGGATCGGGATTCCATGAACCAGTTGTGCTCGTCCGATGAATGGTTGACGACAAGGTCCATCATGATTTTGATTCCGCGTTCATGCGCCGCATCCAGCATCTCATCGAAATCAGCCATCGTACCGAATTCCTTCATAATATTGCGGTAATCGGAGATATCATATCCGTTATCGTCATTGGGAGACTGATAGACCGGAGACAACCAGATCACATCAATTCCCAGCTCCTGCAAATAGTCCAGCCGTGATGTAATACCCTTCAGATCGCCAACTCCGTCCCCGTTGCTGTCCTGAAAACTGCGGGGATAAATTTGATAAAATACAGCTTCTTTCCACCATTTCTTTTCCATTTGCTGACCTCCGATTATAGATGACTTTATTTAGCGGTTTTCACGAATTGTAGTTCTTTTACAATACCCGGAAATAATTTATCGAGGTTGTAAAATGCCAATAGTACAATTTGCAGGACAGCCAAAATGATTGGAGCATATATAAACATGAAATGAATGGAGGAAAGCGCGGATGCACTGATTGTAGCTTGCCCGCCAACATATCCTCCCAATGCCAGTCCCCAACCGATGAGTGCCGCTCCGAAACCGCCCCCCGCCTTTGTGCCGAAGCTTCCCGCGCTGTATACCAGCCCCTCGGTACGCATACCCGTCTTCCATTCGCCGTACTCGATGGTATCCGCCAACATGGCAAAGAAGGTACCGAGTATAGCGGCATGCCCGAGCGCTTTAATAACCAATCCCAGGCAGACAATCGTGAGACTTTCGGGACCGAAGGCAATGACAAGCGACCCCAAAATCAGGAGGAGACTTCCGATAATGGATGAATTGCGTTTGCCGATTCGCTTGACGACCGGGGACAATAACGCATATCCAAGCAGGGAAGGAGCGAGCAAGGACAAGCCCAACAGTCCAACCAGGTCGGCGTCTTTTAGCACATATCGCGCATAGTAAATATTCATGCCTGAGCCCATTGCGTTATTTATGAAGTAGACTACAGCAAATCCAAGGATCAATTTCCAGTATTTATTCCGCATCAACGCTCCAAAAGCGCGTCTAAACGGGATAGGCTTCTGCACAACAGATGGAGTAACCGTTTCCTTGGTACTGAAAAAAGTAACGAGAAAAAAGAAGGTTCCGAGCAAACCGAACAGAATAAAGGCAAAAATCCAGCCTTTTTGACCGCCGCCGAATGATTTCACCAACGGGAGGGTAAAATAATTGATTAACAAGGCTCCTATAGTCGCCAAAGTCATACGAAAAATATTAAGAAGGGAACGCTGGTAAGCATCCTGCGTCATCATGGAATTGAGCACGCCGTAGGGGACATTAATGCCGGAGTAGATAAAGTTCATCAGCAGATAGGTAACGTAAACGTATACAATAGTGACCGTCATATTTCCTCCGGGAACGGTGAACAAGAGAACCCCGGACATCGCAAATGGACCGGACATCCACAGCAGCCAAGGACGGGCCTTCCCGTGCCTGGTCTTCGTTTTATCGACCAATGCGCCTATTCCGACATCAACAAACGCATCCAGCACACGAGCAATCAGCATTAAAGTGCCAATGATCCCGGCGCTGATCCCAATTACATCCGTGTAAAAGTAGGACAGAAAAGTCATTGCGGCGGCAAACAGCAGCTGGCTGGCAAAATCGCCGAAACCATAGCCGATTTTCTCTTTCAGCGTAATGTTTGAATCCGCTTTCAGCAAAGTCTCGTTTCCTTTTACAACAATATCGCTCATGCTCATGCTCCTTTTCCATTTTTATTCTCTAAAATCCATGTCCATTCAGAAAACGTTTTCTAATATATCAAAAAATAAACCTAAAACTCTTAAATCAACCACTATATATATAAAAAAATGGGCTAATTCAGGTTTTTATCTGCAATATACGAGAAAACGTTTTCTGTAACCGATTATACTCCTCCCTATCTAACAAGGTCAAGCGCTTTCTTTTCTCCGGGATTTCAGTTAGCTGGATAAATAAATCAAGAAAAGCTGATATAATAAACTAACTTGCCGTAAACCTTTCTTCCAGAAAACCTTTTCCAATATTAGCTTGAAAGCCGGTGTGCATAATGAAAATAACTATAAAAGATGTGGCTCGAATGGCCAATGTCTCCATTTCAACGGTTTCCAGAGTAATCAATAATAGCCAAACGGTGAACAGTGAAATCCGCAAACGTGTTCTGGACGTCCTTGAAGCCACTCAATTTCGTCCGAATGCCATAGCCCGAACGCTGGTCAAGAATAACACTTCCCTGATCGGAGTGCTTTTGCCCGAGATTAAAAACAACGTTCTGGACGACATGGTCGAAGGCATCAATCAAGTGGCGCATCTGTACGGCTTCGACGTCATGATTGCACTGTCGGGGGGGAACCCGGACTCTGAAATACACTATTACAACCTGTTCCGTGAAATGCAGGCCAGCGGAATTATTATATCGGCAAGCGGTATCCGGGATTCGCTGTTCGAGCTCATTGAAGCGGCGGGGATTCCCTGCATCCTTGTAGGCCGGGATTTTCGCGAACAATCCATTCCTTCCGTACATGTCGACAATACCTCGGCCGCTTTTGAAGCGGTAACTTATCTGATTCAGCAGGGGCATCGGGATATCGCGATGCTGCGGGGAGCAGCGGGGGATATTTCAGCGGGCAATCAGCGCTTTCTGGGCTATGAACAGGCATTGAAGGCCGCTCAACTGCCTGTACGTCCCGAACGCGTATTGGAAAGCGGCCTTTCGGTTGAAGACGGCATAACCTCAATGAGAAAGCTCTATCTTTCAGGCCCATTGCCTAGCGCGGTGTTCTGTGCGACGGATCGAATGGCCATTGGCGCTATGAACTTTCTGACCGAGAATGGGGTAAAAGTACCCGAACAGGTCTCCTTCTTTGGATTTGACGACATTGATATGGCTGCGATAATCCGGCCAAAATTGTCAACGGTCCGGTATTCAGCATCCGAACTGGGCATGGTCGCCGCCCGCAATCTCATTAAGCTTATTAAAGGAGAGGAATTGGCTGCTGTCCACTGGTCCATATCGCACCAGTTGGAAATTCGAGACAGCATCGCCAGGTTGGTTAAGCGGTAATATGCCTTTTTTCTGTCCTTTTATCGCGCATTAGTGTGTCTCATCATAACCTATTAATGAGAGACAAGGACTTAGGAGGAATGCCTGGTGCCAAGAATATCTGTAATTATGCCGGTCTACAATAATGCAATGTATTTACAGGAAGCAGTTAACACAATCTTATTGCAAACGCTAAACGACCTGGAATTGATCATCATCGATGACGGATCAACTGATGGATCAGCAGGAATCATACATGAAATAAGGGACACTAGGGTAAGGAAAATATTCCATTCCGAGAATATGGGTATTGTAACTTCTCTGAATCAAGGACTCGATCTAGCTCAAGGTCAGTACATCGCGCGTATGGACAGCGATGATATAGCTGCACTAAACCGCTTGGAAGTGCAGGCTTATTTTATGGATCAGAATCCAAGCATAGATATTTGTGGAACAGGATACACAACTAACTATCTTGGACCGGTCAGGTTAAATCCTATGAATCACGAGGAAATAAAGGTCTGGCTATTATTTTACTGCTGCATATTACACCCTTCCGTGATGATGCGCCGAAGTTCAGTAGATCGTCTTCATATTCGCTATGATCATAACTACCCCCATGCCGAAGATTACGAACTGTGGAATAGGCTTTCCACATGCGCGCAATTAGCAAATATCCCCCATAATTTAATGTATTATCGACTTCATGGGGGACAAGTGTCCAATACGAAGCGAGTTATACAAGATGATTCGGCGCGGAGAATCCGTCAGAGACAACTTTCTGGGCTAGGCATCCAATTATCGGATGAGGAATACGCACAATTCGTTAAATTGGCTGAGTTCCGGGTTAATGCTGAAAATTATGAGGACTATCAAGCAGCAGCAGGTTTTGCTAATTGGCTAATTGAGCGAAATAGACAATCCCGTGTGTTCAACGAAGAACTTTTAACCATGGCTCTATCCAGATGTATATCAAGAGTTCCCTACTAATAATAAAAACACGCCTAATATGATCCAAATTAACGTTCTGAGATAATTACGCGAGGTTGGACGATTCATCTTACTCTCTAATTCGGTCACACGTTCCTCAAGCTCCCATATTCTTTGCTCTTGTTCCAAAGGTGATCTTCCCTCCCTAAGAAATACCCGAATTTTCGGGTTATTTTTTTATTGTAAAAAAGCCCCCAAATGGGGGCTAAAATATGGATACACCAACGTTTTTACTACTTCAGAGAAAACTGAAGTTAAATATAGAACATGTAGTTGTCGATATGGCTCTCTTCCTTGAAAGTGATCAGATCGGCGAGGGTGGTGGAGTCGAGCACATCGGCGATGCTATCGCGGATACGCAGCCACAGGTCGCGTTTGGCCGGATCATCTTCTTCCGTAAAGTCGACGGGAGAGATCGGACCTTCCAGCACGCGGATAATATCCCCGGCCGTAATATTTGATGCTTCACGGGACAAAATATAGCCGCCGTAAGCGCCGCGTATACTCTTAACGAGGCCCGCGTTGCGCAGGGGGGCAATCAGCTGCTCCAGGTAATGCTCGGACAATCCGTTTTTTTCAGCAATGCTTTTTAAAGATGTTGGACCTTCGCCAAACCTGACGGCGAGTTCCATCATGATCGTTAATCCGTATCGGCCTTTTGTCGATATTTTCAAAGGGGCACCTCTTTCAATATTATAGCTGGGTATAGTATAATTAGCAGTTGGTCAAAACCTTAAGATAAATCAGCGTATTCCGATGACCACTCTTGATTTTATGTTATCATATCCGCAGACCTATTTGAAATACAAAACGTAATTTTTTTTACAAATGTGTTCATTCAGGGTGGACAGTGATGACATTGGATGAGATGGTCTTGCGGACACTAACCCCGCCGCTGTTTCGGGCAAGACCGCTGTTAAGCTTTATCAATCTATATAAAAGATGGTGATCCAGGGTGGAAAAAGCAAATGAAAATACCCGCGTCGTTGTCGGCATGTCGGGGGGAGTGGACTCCTCCGTTACGGCGCTGCTGCTGAAGCAGCAGGGCTATGACGTCATCGGCATCTTTATGAAGAACTGGGATGACACCGACGAATTCGGCGTCTGCACAGCTGAAACCGATGCGGAAGATGTGCGCCGCGTATGCGAGCAGATCGACATTCCTTACTATACCGTAAACTTCGAGAAAGAATACTTTGATAAAGTGTTCACTTATTTTCTCGACGAATATAAGGCCGGGCGCACGCCGAACCCGGACGTCATGTGCAACCGGGAAATCAAGTTCGGCGAATTTCTGAACCGGGCGCTTCAGCTCGGCGCCGATTATGTGGCGACAGGCCACTACGCGCGCGTCGTGGAAGAAGGCGGCGAATTTAAGCTGCTCCGCGGCGTTGACGCCAACAAGGATCAGACCTATTTCCTGAACGCCTTGAACCAACAGCAGCTGTCCAAAGCCATGTTCCCCATCGGCCATCTGCCGAAACCGGAGGTCCGCCGGATCGCCGAAGAGGCAGGACTGTATACGGCGAAGAAAAAGGACAGCACCGGCGTCTGCTTCATCGGGGAACGTAATTTCCGCGAATTCCTGAGCCAGTATCTGCCGGCCCAATCCGGCGACATGGTGGACATCGCCACCGGCGAGGTCAAAGGCCGCCACGACGGGCTGATGTACTATACGCTCGGCCAGCGCCAGGGCCTCGGCATCGGCGGCTCCGGCACGGGCGAGCCGTGGTTTGTCGCGGATAAAGACCTCAGCCGCAATATTTTGTATGTCGTTCAAGGAGACAAGCACCCGAGCCTGTATTCCACGGGCCTTGTCGCTTCCGGCGTAAACTGGATCGACGGGCGCGGTCCCGGCGGCGAAGCGCTGCGCTGCACGGCGAAGTTCCGGTATCGCCAGCCGGATCAAGGCGTCACGCTGACGAAGCGCGAAGACGGCACTGTGCATGTCGCCTTTGATACGCCGCAGAAGGCGATTACGCCCGGACAGGCCGTCGTATTTTATGACGGCGAACTCTGCCTCGGCGGCGGAACGATCGAATACGCCGAAAAGGTTGTGCCGCAGCCGCAATAATCGTCCGGCTTAAGCGGGGATCAAGAGCTTCAACGAGTTTTTAAAGCATTAGAGCCTTTGCCAGAGTGTGCCAAGCGGCACGCGGGCGAGGGCTCTTTTTCTACGTAAAACCGGCGCTGGAAATCTGGCCTCACTATTCCCGGCGCAGCGCCTGATTATGGCGGATCTTTACTTCGCTACCCTGCTCGGTAGCCTGGTAAAAGACCCGGCGCGAAATCGCCTTGGGCAAATACTCCTGCTTCACGTAATGGCCCGGGAAATCATGCGGATATTTATAACCGCCATGTCCCAAAGCGGCGGAGCCTTTGTAATGCGTATCCCGCAAATGCAGCGGAACCTCGGCCGATTTGAGCTCATCGATCGCCGACATCACCCTGGAAATCGCCATATACACCGCGTTGGATTTCGGGCTCTCGACCGCGAACAAAATCGCCTGGGCGATGTTGAGCTTCGCTTCGGGCCAGCCGTTGTTGCGGTAGGCCTCCAGCGCACTGACCGCCTGCACCATCGCCTGCGGGTTCGCAAGTCCGATATCCTCGCTCGCGGCCGCGATTAGACGGCGAATGAACACAATCGGGTCCATCCCTAGCTTCTCCACGGCGTAGAGGAACCAGAACAAGGCGGCGTCGCTGGAGCCGCGGATGCTTTTGTGAAAGGCGGAGAGCACGTCGTACTGCGTCGACTCGTCCGCTTTGACGGTCGGCCGGCGGATGGAGTCCTCCGCCACCTCAAGCGTCACATTAACGGTTCCGCCGCTGTCTGGCGGCGTTGTCAGCGCGGCCAGCTCCAGCGCGTTCAGCGCCCGGCGGATGTCTCCGTTCGCCATCGTCGCGATATGATCCAGCGCGGCCTCGTCGACCTTCAGATCCATAAAGCCGAGCCCTTTGTCCCGGTCCTCCAGCGCCCGGCGCATCGCGGTCAGGCTGTGCTCCTTATTTAGTGGCTCCAGTTGAAACAGCGTGGACCGGCTCATAAGGGCGCCGTTCACATAATGAAACGGGTTCTCCGTCTTATATGTATTTTATTGCGAGAAAACAGAGTTATAGAACCCTAATGTTCTTCAATTGCAGTAATGACAAGGAATATATACTATCATAATAATTCTCCAATACTAGTATTGGAGAATTATTATGATTAAGAAATATATATACGAATCTTATCCAAGGACAATTTGGAGGAAAATAATTGAATTTATTTTCACTGACTTCTATACTCTTATTATATACGATTTAAGGAGTTAAATTGGAGGAGAAAATGCACCCGAATAAGAATTTTGTTTTCGTTACAAGAGAAGTTAAAACAACAATCGCTAATGGTCGAACGGTCAGCTACATGTCCATTGCCTTACAAGACAAAAGAAACCAGTTCCTTGTAACTCACCCTGTTACAGATTTTATTCGTTCAAGATATGCAGGGTTGAACAATAACAATACTCAGAAGGCTCCGGCAGAAGCAATAAAAAGATTCTTAAACTGGCTCTTAATCGAACAATGTGAGAAGTATCAATTGCAATCATTTGAGGATATTGGCGTTAATCACGGGAGGGATTATATAGAATATTTAGGAACCGAAAGAAATAACAAGCGTTCAACAGTCATGGCTGCAGATCGTTATTTAACTGAATTCTATTATTTCCTTTATAAAAAAAAGGTTAAGCATTTGGAAATTCGTTTGAGAAGGAACATGGCCGGTAATGATGTTCCAGTATCTCCTTTTATTGAAGCAGAGGTCTCATTCCCAGAAGAAGATAAAGCTGAAATAACGAAGATTACAGATTTCCCTGATCTGAAATTAATTCCATTATTCATTGATACCGCAATGGAAGTAGCGTCGGATATAGCTTTCGGTATCTACGTTCAATTTTTCGGGGGCTTAAGGAAAGGCGAAGTTGTGAATCTTAACAGGGCAAGTATAATAGCCAAAGGTGACTACGGGAGTAAAGGATTAAAACTAATTGTTAAAGACAAACCTGAACTCTTCGATCGATTGTCTGATCTAAGCAAAAACAGGGTCAAGTCTCCACGTACTCAACCGGTACAGGTGATATCCACTTTACCCATTATCTATAAGCAACTCCTAAGTCGTTTAGAACAGAATAAAAGTGATAACCTCGGTCAGCCAATTTTTCTAGATGAAAATAATAATGCGATGAGCGGTGCTGTTTATGAAAAGCGTTTCAAAAGAGTTAAAGATGCATTTATAAAAAAGCTAGTGAAAATGAAATCGCCACACCTTCCGATCATCCAGAAATATAGTTGGAGTACTCACATCGGCAGAGGCATCTATACGATTGTTAAGGGGAGATAAATCACTCGATGCCGCTCTTGAATATATGTCATTAATGAGAGTCATTAATGAAGTACACCAATGTCTTGAGGATATGTACGAAAGCGTGGCTAAAGAACGCTTGAAGATTCAGTACAATGAAAAGTTCAAAAATCCAGACTCCAAAACAAGCAACCAAGATAGAGAATCACTAAGTAACAGAATAACAATAGACATATAAGGAAGGTATCATGAATCAGGAGCAGAAACCCTATATATCAAAAAAAGACATCAGGTTAGTTTACAAGTGGCATTCTGAAAAGGTTGACCAGTTGATTAAGGATGGTCATCTTGAAAGAATCGATACTTCTAATGGACCAAGAATATCAAGAGAATCTATAGAAAAATATTATCTATTTGAACAGAACATTTTGGAAAATTATATATCCCCAAAAGCCGTGATCTTACACCTATTTGGCTATCAAAAACCCCATACCAACATTGTTGAGACGCTTGAAAAGAAAGGTTATATTGATAGCGTTGTTCTAGATTATCCTATTAACCGATATAGAAAATGGGTTTCGAAACGATCAATTTCCACTCTTTTTCAAAAACTTGAGGAAGATTTCATAAGTTTTGAAGAAGCACGAGAACAATTAAGTCTACCCTCATCAAAACTTTATCTAAAAATAAGACTAGTACCTTGACCTATTTTTATTCTAGTTTTATGCTCTTTCTATAAGAAAAATATGGGAGGGCAAGCAAATGAACAAAAAATACGAGGTTCGGCTTGAGCCGAAAGAACGTGAAAGAATTGAACAACTTCTTCATGCCGAAACGACATCTCCCGGCATTCGCCGCCGCTGTCTCGTGCTGCTTCTTTCGGATGAAAATCAAGGTGCTATTCCCAAGCAGACTGAAATTGCCAGTCGTTCAGGAGTCAGTAATGCAACCGTTTTTTACACCGTTAGAGACTACTGTACCCACGGACTGGAGCAAACGCTCTGTTACCGCCGCCGTGCTGAACCGGCACGCCCTTCACCGATCACCGGTGAGGTGGAAGCCCGAATTATTGCATTAGCCTGCTCTGAGCCTCCAAAAGGGTATGCGCGCTGGACGATTCGTTTGCTAACGCGCCGAGTCATTGAGCTGAATATTTTAGAATCGGTCGGACGAGAAACCATTCGGACGACTTTAAAAAAACGAAACTTAAGCCTCACCTGAAAAAACAATGGTGCATTCCCGCCAAATCGAGCAGTGAATTCGTCGCTCGGATGGAAGACGTCTTAGAGCCTATGCCCTGCCTTATGACCCTGAAATCCCGCTCATTTGTATGGATGAACAGCCGATCCAGCTGCTCGATCATTCGCGCCCACCGCAACCTATGAAGCCAGGACAGGTTCTGCGAGAAGACTACGAGTATGTTCGCAAAGGCAGCTGCAGCCTGTTTCTGTTCACGGAGCCGCTCGCCGGGTGGCGTCACGTGCAGGCTTCGGAAAGACGCACAAAATCCGATTGGGCTCTGCAGATCCAAGAACTGCTGGAGGTCCACTACCCAGAGGCGAAACGGGTTCGGCTCGTGATGGATAACTTGAATACCCATACGATCTCGTCCTTGTATGAAACCTTTCCGCCTGAACAGGCGTTGGCTTTGGCAAAACGGCTAGAGATCCATTATACCCCTAAGCATGGAAGTTGGTTAAACATTGCTGAGATAGAACTCAGTGTAATGACGATCCAATGCCTGAACCGCCGAATCACCTCGGATACAAATGCTTTAACTTGCCTCGTGCCTGCTCCGTGGTTATTGACAACAAGTGAAGCTAGAAAATTAAAGGAGAAAGACTCACGTTTATCCTTCAAAAAAAAATTGTATGAGCTTCTTAGGCTTTGCAAGGGCACACATTTATGTAAATTTGAGTTAAAACAAATTGAAAAGCCGAAACAAAAATCCTGTGAGCATGAAAAAGAACTTTATGACTTTGAACAATTTATTGCACTTTACAAATATGCTACTGATTTGTCCTTACACCAATTCAAAGCAATAGAAAGCCCAAGATATGCTTCAACTCTTCTATACGTCTTAATGCATTTAAGTAACGCTTGGAGACACAGCGATGTCATGACGATACCGAAAGTTTTTCCTGAGGCTATTGGAATTTACAATATTAACTGGTTTAAGGACAATCAACTGACCCTGCCTCAGGGACAAACGATTATCAATCAGCTTCACAATTTCAAGCTAGTGATTAGCAAGACAGGGATGAAAAGACATTTTTTTTGTAATAAGGATCTTGTTGTGCCCATTGCAACAGCCATGGTTATTGCCGAGTTTCACTGCAAAAAAAACAACCAAGAATATTTAGTTAACTATGAATCGAAAAACAATCGTGTGCCCGAAAATGCACTGATTGAGTTTTTTGATCAAGATGCGTCTTTGGGAAATGGGCAATTGAAATTTAGCAGCTTGAAGATGAATCGCTCGTTAATGACACATTTATTCTATTCCATTCAGATGCGTGAGGGGAAAGGAAATTCCGCCTTTGAATTAGTGCAGAAACTACGGAATCATGTGACAGATATTACAAAGAAGTACATTCTAAATGATGATGAGAAGTTATCCGAGGTATCAAAGAATTTGTTTGATCGTGGCGAATTCGGTTATATATTCGATCAGCTCCTAGACGTTCTAAGCGAGGACAAGTCCTCTCGGTCTTTGCAAGAAAGAACACGAGCCATTGTGAAACTAAAACAAAGGTTTCTACCGCATCAAGTAGAATCTATTTCGGATTTCCTTGAGGCCATGCAACCTGAAAAGAAAACGATTATTATGCACATACATAAGCTTACGAAAGAGGAGGCTTTTGAATATATTCGAAAGATATACTTGGGTGAGATGCCAAGTAAGATGGAACATATTCAATGCTTTTCACATCCCCTATGTCATCGACCTAGTGCAGAATACAAATGTCACAGTTGCCCATATGCTATCCCTAATATTTATGCTTTAACAGCACTTTCAAACGATATTAGGTTTCGTATAGAGAAATACAAAACAGTAACTAAGCCAGGTTCGAGAAACAGGGAATTTGTATTACTTCAGCGTTCGTTGGACCTCCTCTTCCAAGCATTGGACGAATTCGACGAATCATATGTATGGTCTTTCATTCCAGGAGGAGAAGAGTTCATTGAAAATCAACTATCCATGATTGAAGAGGTGTCCAATCATTGATTTCATCAGCGTTAGAAAAACATTACCGATACAACGGAGAAATGGACGATGCCTCCGAAACTCTATATAAGGGTACAAGAAGCATACTGGAGGCTAAGCAAATACTCAAAAAACTAAAAGAAGATAATGTTCTGATTAAAGGTAATTTTGAATGCGAACAATGGCTTCTTAAATCTCCTAATGAAGTATACAATACCGGTATCCACTTCGCATTAGAAGTCGACGATCCATTACATCGCTATACAATTCAGCAGTCAATTTGGAAACAAACGAAATGTTGGGCAGCAGAAAAGCTAGTTACAATAGAGCCGTCGTCCGTTCAACGATATGTTTATTGTCTTAAAAGAGCCCTTACAATTACAAATAGCTTCGATGAGGCAAACATTTACCAGTTGAACGATTACCTTACCAACTTGGAAAGTGAGTATGTAAGAGATGATATTATCAAATCATGCCTTAACTTCCTTGACTACAGCGATCTGCCATGTCGAGAAGAATATTTAATTGAATTGCGCATGGTTCGTAGTAGGTATAGATTATCGCAAAATATAAGAACTCTCCCCAGCTACCCTGATGTGTTAAAATTTCAATTAATTTTGGAATACTTCATTAATATCTGGGGTTATGAAGAAAAGTTCGCTTATTTCCCAATTCTGTTATGGTGGAAGCTAACCAATGTCATACCTTTACGTCCTTCAGAGCTTTGCGACATCCCACGCAATTGCTTGTTTATTAATAATTCCAAATTCTATATCAAACTTCCGAGAAAGAAGCAAAAAGGTACTCTAAAAAAGTTGGAAATAATTGATTCTGTAGCTATTAACGAGGACATGTATAGGCTTGTAGTAGAATATATCTCTTTAACCCAAGATTATGGTGATTCGAAAACATTACTTCATTATAAAGCGTCAAATGCTTTTTTTAGAACGAATTATTGGACTTGGAATAGGGACCCTCTAATTTTTCATTATAATAATCTGAATTCTCTGCTAGAAAAATTTTACACTGAAATCATTGAAAAGAAGTTTCAAATATATAATTTGGATCGGATTACCCCCAATGATACACGTCACTTTGCATTCTGTAATTTGATGCTGCAAGGAATGAATGCTTTAACGATTGCCAGATTGGGGGGACATCGACATATTGAATCGCAATATCATTATCAGCAGCACATGGACTATTTTACAGAATCAAAGGTCTTTCACCTTACAAAAACCATTCAACTGAATAAATATTCTGAGTTTCATGAAGTCGTGTCGAATATTGAACTGGAACAAGCAAAGACTAATGCTTTGCGAAGTAGGCATAGTTTTGATTACTTGGATGAGATGGAAATTGGTTATTGTACTGACCGTAATAAAAATTGCGAGTCTGAATACTGTCAATTTTGCCAGAAGTGGTGGATTTCTTTGGAAGAACTTTATGCTTATGAAGACAAACTGAGAAATATCAGTGAATTAAAAAACCAGCAAATAAAGGTAAGACTCGAGGTTATGGAGCGGATAAGAAAGGAAATGGAGTACGACTTCCAAAAAAACACCTATTCCCCTCAAGATCAAGAGCAGTTAACCAAAGAATCAAAACTTCTTAATGGCGATATCCACGACCTTGCCAAACTACAATCGTACTTAGATCTCATGTAATGTTACAGTTAGGAAGGTGTAGATATATGACGAACAAGGATTCCAATCAAACGAACTCTAGTCCCAAAATGGGAAGACCAGCAAAATATAAAAATGAAGAAACGGAACAAAACCTTCAAGAACTGGTCTATGAATACAAAAAATCACATCCCTTCTCCGGTCTGATTCGAATCTCCCACATGGTTCGATTTACTGAACGGAAGCATAGGGAAGATCCAGAAACGTATCCTATCGCTTACAGTAAAGACGTTTGGGGGAGTTACGGCAAGAAATACATCGATCGTGCAAATGAACCTATACCGTCGGCTTTACTATCTGAATTGCCATTAGATATTGAGGTTCCCAATTTAACAGATATTACTCTTAAGTATCATCATAATATGAACAAGCTTTTAGAGCATCTAAATCCTATCGAAGTCATGCTTCATGAAAGTCTCTCCAGAGAACAAAAACTAAGATTACAAGTAAGCGAGTTAACGAATGAACTTTCCGAGATAAAGAATACAGTAAAAGAACAACAAAATACCCTTAGTTTGTATGAGAAATTCACCCTCGAAATGGCTCATCACAGCTATAATGATGAATTTCAACAAAAGTACGGATTAATCAATCAAATTTCGATAAATGCAAATGATCGAAACAAAAAAGCTATGTCTAATCTTAATAATTTGGAATCATTATTTCCCTATGAACGCGACCAAGTTACAACAAATACAGATACACCTTCCGAGACGTCAACGCTAACCCAATGGCGTGAACGAAGAAAAAAACAAAAAGAACGAAAAGAATAGTGTAACAAATAACACAACACCATAAAATGTAAACTTTTGCGCAACCTTAATGAGCATAACAAAATTCTCATCAATTTTTTAAGGGCCTCCTTCCTTAGGTAAAACTAGCTTAGCGAGCCTTAGCAGACATCTTAGTTCTTCTAAGTTCTTCAAATTAAATGCAGTTTCATTTGGCGAAATTCATTCTATTAGATTCCCAATGATACCCTTGAGTACTTAGGATATTAGTAATGATGACATCACAAATGACTTAGTGAGGAGGACTTTTTTCTTGATCCCTCATGGCTCTTTGTTCAATTCTTAGCCTCAATAAATAAAATTTTATAACAGGTTCATTTTATGTTACAATATGCTGATAAATTTATCTGATAAGGTGGCATAAAATGGACCTGTTTGATTTTTCGCAAAATGAACATGCGGTAACCATCCCCCTTGCAGAGCGCATGCGTCCTCGGACTTTAGATGAATATATTGGTCAGCAACATGTTGTCGGCAAGGGAAAATCTCTTCGTCATATGATTGAAACTGACCAAGTCCCGTCAATGATCTTGCAAGGCCCTCCTTCTTCCGGTAAAACTAGTTTGGCTACCATTATCAGCAAAACTACAAACGCCGAATTTATCAAGCTTAATGCAGTCTCACTGGGTATAGCTCAATTACGTGAGACTTTTGAACAAGCACAAGACTTAAGAAAACTATACGGTAAGAAAACAATCGCTTTTATTGATGAAATTCACGCTATGAAGCGGAACATACAAGAAACTCTATTGCCATATGTTGAAAATGGTGTTATTACACTAATCGGCTGTACAACAGAAAGTATAACTCACGATATTATCCCGCCATTAGTATCTCGATGCCGAATTTATCAATTGACAGTACTTTCCCCAGAAGATGTTAAGGGCGTTATTTTATCAGCGTTAAGTGATATGGATCGAGGACTCGGAAAAAATCATTTTACTATAACTGAAGAAGCATTAACATACATTGGAGATGTATGTAATGGAGATATACGAGCAGCGTTTAACGCACTTGAAGTTGCTGCCTACTCACTCCATAATACAAATGAAATTGATTTAAATGCCATACAGGAAGCATTCCAATTTCGTTTAAATGGCATTAATACCAGTGATATGTATAACCTGACTTCTGCTTTCATTAAGTCTATGAGAGGGTCCCAGACAAACGCTGCACTGTATTGGTTGGCCAGGTTGATTGATAGTGGTGTTGACCCGATCTACATCGCCAGAAGGATTGTGGTCCATAGTTCTGAAGATGTTGGGATGGCAAATCCGCATTGTCTTCAGATGGCAATTGCAGCTCAACAGGCGGTACAATTCGTAGGGATGCCAGAGGGTCGATTGGCGCTTGCACAAGCTGTAGTTTATCTCTGCGAAAGCCCGAAATCTAATAGCGTCTATAAGGCTATTAATTCCGCTCTGGAGACGGTTCGGACCCATAGGCAATTTGATGTCCCCAAGGACATCAAGCACGGCTCTACGACCTATTCATACCCTTTTGACAACCCAGGTAAGGATAAAAATGAATATCTCCCAACTGAAATAAAAAAAATGCGGTTTTATCAGCCTCAGGATTCAGGGACAGAGAGTAAAATTTATTTAAAATATCAAAATCGTAATCCAAAGTAAGCTCGTATTCCAGTGTACTCCTTCTGGATGACGTGATTTGTCAGTTGTGTCCTACCCGACGATTTCAACCCAATTGAAAGAAGCCCTCGAGAAGCTGGAAGGCATCATCGCCACCTTAAATGCACCAGTCGACGGTTTAGGAAAAAAAGCCGTAGCCGTGAACCTACTGTTAGAAAGCACATAAAGCATATTTGACTTTATCCAAACAACATCGGGCAGGAATCCAAGCGAGAAAACAACAATCGCTGACGCTACTACGGCGTAAACAGGATCAAGATCTGCTTGTCATTCAGAAATTGTATCGGCAGCAGCGTCAGATGTGCGAGAACTGTAAGCACCCAGATGGAGACCGAATCATGAGCATTACGCAGCCCCACATCCGACCTATAGTGCGAAGAAAAGCGAAGGCTCATGTCGAGTTTGGTGCATGGTTAGCGTTCTTGGAGCTTCAGTTGTGGGACTGTTTTAATGAAGGTGTGACGTCAATCGAATCGCTGAAGACTTAAGTAAATTACGTAATTATCCCCCGCTCTCTCCATTTTCGGTTTGAAAAAGCGTAGACCAAAAAGGCAATGCTCGCAGTAATGATAGCCATGCTGGTCCATTGGGCCGCTGTCCAATCCAGAGCATATCTTGGGGTATCCCCCCGCAGAAACTCGAGCATGAATCTACCGAAGCTATACAGTATATTGTAGGCCATAAAATGGAAACCTTTCGTCCATTTCTTGTTTCTTAATGTAATCAGTATTGCAAAAACAATCAAATCCCACTGCATCTCAAATATTTCCGCTGGCCACAAAGGCTGGGATCCGTATGCGTCGTATGCCATGCTGCCTTTCGGATAAACAAGCCCAAAACCGGAATTGGTCGGGGTTCCGTATGCATCACCGTTCAAGAAGCATGCGATCCTGCCTATAGCCTGTCCGAGAACAATGGCTGGCGCCAATAGGTCGGCAAATTCCCAAAAGGATAACTTGTTCATCCGAGTATAGATTGCTCCCGCGATAAATCCACCTACCAGTCCCCCTTGAATGGAGAGACCGCCGTTCCAGATAGCAAATACCTCCGGCAAATGCTTTGAATAATATTCGCTTTGGAAAAACACAACTTCCCACAACCGGGCCCCAACGATAGCTCCTATAATAACGTAAGTCAACATATTAAAAATATGCTTTTGGTATGCGCTCCCTCTTGCCAAATAATAGGCAACGGATGCGGAAAGCAATATTGCAATAGCGACAATAAGTCCATAAGATCGTACAGGAAAATCTCCAATATGGAACAAAATGACTCTCATGATGTGAATATCCTCCTATTTTTTATTTTTCGAAGCTTTCATAGATGCGATCCATTATAAACGGATAATGTGTGGAATCTGTGTTTTTACAAAACAAGTGCATTTTCTGGGCTCAAAACCGAAATCAGCGATTGACTAAAATATATTGTGGTTAAACCACAATCGCATCAAGACCTTTCAACGCCGACATTACTTCCCCCTCCTATCCTCGACTGTCCACATTTTAAAACAATACTCGTTTAATTTATCTAAGAGTTCCACGGTCATTCCCCGTTACAACCACACATTTTCTACACATTTTTTATTTATTATTATATTAGAATAAATACACAAAAGAGGTGTGAAGGGATACTATGAGAAAACATCTGATTGGAACAGTGACTACAGTTGGCTTACTTGCTATCATTCTTGTCGGTTGTGCCGACAAAAATAAAGACACTATGGAAGGCATGGACCATTCTAAGATGAACATGACAAACACTGAAACACCCCAAGCTAGTGAGTCTGCCGCAAAAACCGTCAAGATGAGTGCAATCCGTCAAACCGAATTCACACTGACAGCAAAGCTAAGCAATTTGGAAGTAGAGCCGGGCAAGACGCTCCCGGTGTGGACCTTCAACAATTCGGTACCCGGTCCGGAAATTCGAGTCAAACAAGGCGACAAAGTCAAAATCACGCTAAAGAACGAGCTGCCTGAGCCTGTTTCGATCCATTGGCATGGCGTTCCTGTACCAATCTCGATGGATGGTATACCTGGGGTTACCCAGAATGCCGTCCAGCCTGGAAGCACCTTTACTTATGAATTTACGGCAAACCTACCCGGAACTTACTGGTATCATTCCCATCAGGACAGCGTGAACCAAATCGACCGTGGCCTATATGGCGCATTCATTGTGGAAGCAAAAGAAGATAAAATCGATCGCGATTATACACTCTTGTTGGATGAATGGAATTCAACAGGTACTGCCAATATGAACATGGGGAATATGAACACTATGGATCATAGCAAAATGAACATGAGTTCCCCATCTCCGTCTCCAAGCAACGTTCCCCAATCGGAAAATGGCAGCGATGTGAAAGCTGCTGAGCCTGCCGCCGGGCATAATATGAACATGTACGATCTCTTGACCATCAACGGCAAGACCGGCACAGCCATCGACAATCTGACGGTTAAACGGGGCGATAAAGTACGGCTTCGCCTGATTAATGCGGGTTACAAGTCCCACATCCTGCATTTGCACGGTCATGAATGGAAGGTTACCGCAACGGATGGTCAACCGGTTAATGCTCCGCAGCTGCTCAATGATTCTTTCTTATCCATTGCGCCGGGCGAGCGGTATGATGTTGAGTTTGAAGCAAACAATCCGGGTCAATGGTACTTAGAGGCCCACGGCAACGAACCCGGAGTCAAAGGAATGAAGGTTAAAATCGCTTACGAAGGATCATCTGAGAACACAGACCAGCCTAATGATGAGGTTATTAATCTCCCCTTTTTCGATCTAACCCGTTACGGTCAGACAGGCAAAGGTTCGTTCACGTTAGATCAAAAATACGATTTGGAGTACACCATGAATTTGGGCACCGAGGTAAAGAATGGCCAGCAAGTCTTTTCCATCAACGGAAAGACATACCCGAACACGGATGCCATCAAGGTGAAGAAAGGCGATAAGGTGAAGGTTAAGCTGGTTAACAACTCGAAAGCCGATCTTCATCCTATGCACCTTCACGGTCACTTCTTTCAAGTTCTCAGTAAAAACGGCAAACCACTTGAGGGTTCGCCTATTGTGAAGGATACCTTAAATCTGAATCCCGGCGAAGAATACGTGGTCGCCTTCGAGGCCGATAATCCGGGAGATTGGATGTTCCATTGCCATGATCTGCATCACGCCTCCGCAGGCATGGTCACCCACATGCTGTACACGGATTACAAGAGTGATTTCATGGCCGATCCGAAAGCAGGTAATAAACCAGAGTAGCATTTAAAGGACTTGCCCCCAAAGCGGAGGTAAGTCCTTCTTCTTATTTTTCAAAAAAAGGATCCATACCCATCCTATCACGCTGGAGCTCACTCTAGATTTTTCAACTGTAGGTATCCTTTTAATTTGGTGGGTTTAAAACTTGGGAAGCCGGACCGTAATAACGGTTCCTACTTGGACTATACTTTCCGCAGAAATACTGCCGCCATGCGCTTCCACCAACGCTTTCACTACAGCTAACCCGATTCCGGCGCCGCCAAGCTTACGGTTTCTGGACTTTTCGCCGCGGTAAAACCGTTCGAATATAAAGGGAAGCTCATCCGGGAGAATGCCAAGTCCTGTATCCTGGATCATAATGGTTGCGTGTTCAGATTCTTCTGTTACCTTAACCTGCACTGTACCCTTCTCGGGCGTATATTTATAAGCATTGCTTAGCAAATTGATGAAGATTTGCAGGAGTCTTCTATAATCCCCCGTCAGGATCACTTTCTCCTGCATAGGAGGTATATAGTGAATCTGTTTCTTCACTTCCAACTCTTGAACCGTCCTTTGAGCCTCATGGATGATCGGGATCAAATTAATCTTTTCTTTTTGTAAGTGGATCATTGGATTTTCAGCTTCAGCCAGTTTTTCAAGATCATGAATCAAATGAGCCAACTGCATGACTTGGAGATGACAAATTTCCAGCTTATCTGGCGAGGGTTCCCATATCCCGTCTTGGAATGCTTCAATATGGCTTCTAACTGTGGCGACCGGTGTACGAAGCTCATGAGCAATGTCAGCCGTCATGGTCTTGCGAAGTTTCTTTTGTTTTAGAAGACTTTCTGCGAGATGATTGAGCGCGTCTCCTACCGCACGAATTTCAGATTGGCCGTTTTCCAAACGAACTCGCGCTTGTAGGTCTCCTTCTGTCATTCGATTTGCCGCTTTCTTGATTTGAAGCAGAGGGCGACTAATTTGGGAAGACAGCCGCTTACTGAATCCATAGACGCCAATCATCACGGCAATAAAAGCCAACCATATCCATACATTTACCCGAAGTAGAAATGATTTTTCCTGATCGTGATAAATGCCGGTTGTCGAGCCCAACCAAACGGTTCCGATGAATACTCCCTCTTTCTTGATTGGTACTTGATACTCGCTCTTCAAGCTGCCGCTCACGGGCTCCCCTCCCGTTTCCAACCCTGGCATGTGGCCGTTCATGGTAGAGGAATCCCATATCCTTCGGTTATCAGAATCGGTAATTCGGACAACGAAGTTTTGCAGCATAGCCCGATGGGAAATGGCCATAAGAACGGACTTCGGCCAGCCTTCCTTATTCGAGTATGCCGTCGAAAGTTCCTGCACAATCGCCTCGGCTTCGGCTTTCTGCTGGTTACGGACATACCCGCCGAAAGATAAATATACGGCTGCGTTTACCAATATCGTGATGACGATCAGGGAAACGAGCGCCACACCGACATGGGAAAGAAATAGCGTCTTGCGGATACCGTCATGCTTCATCAGGATTCACCGTTAACCGATACCCGACTCCGAATACCGTAGCAATAAAAGTAGGATTTTTCGGATCGTCACCGAGCTTCTGTCTCAAATTCTTGATATGCACATCTACTGTACGTTCATAGCCTTCATATGCATATCCTTGTATCAGGTTTACCAGCTCCAATCTGCTAAATGCTTTCTTGGGGTGACTCGCTAAAGTAAGCAGAAGCTTAAATTCGATCGGGGTAAGCGGAATCGTCTCTCCATCTAACGTTATTTCATGCTTTTCAGGATCGATTTGCAGTCTTTTCCCCAGAAAATGCAGCATCTGCTCCTTATGATCCGTACCGGAGCGGGTTCTGCGCAATAAGGTGAATACTCTTGCTACAAGCTCTCTCGGACTGAATGGCTTGACCAAATAGTCATCCGCACCAATCATGAGTCCATTGATTTTATCGTCTTCGTGGCTTTTTGCTGTCAACATGATGATCGGGATATCCGATTCTTTGCGAATTTGCCGGCAAATATCTTCTCCCGATGCATCAGGCAGCATGAGGTCCAGGATGACAAGGTCAGGTTTCAAATGGGAAAGTAGCCGCAGTGCGGCTCCTCCTGTTTCCGCTATATAAACGTGATATTCGTTTTTTTCCAGGTAAGCGCGTATGACATTCAGTATATTCATCTCGTCATCTACGACCAAAATTTTTACGTTCTCCATGTGCTTCACCTACCTGCGAGTTTTGCGCTCAGAATAAAGCAAGCAGACTCTCTTGTCAACAGAGAGTCTGCTTCTAAGTATCAAGTTGTTATGTTCACTGACTTACAGCCGTCGAACTGTTCATCATGTTCTTCATGGAGCCATTCATCATGTTCCCCATCATACCGCCCGCTTCGCCATTCATCATGCCGGACATACCGTTCCCATTGCTCTTGCAGTTATTATACATCTCCTGAAGCTGCTGCTCCGAAACATCCGGATGCATTTGCTTCATCTGAGGGAGCATTTCTTGCAAGCCCTTGTCTTTATCCGTTGCGGCGTACACCGCTGTACCCAGAGCAAACACCATGGTAACTGCTGCCAATACGATCCATATTTTCTTCATTTTCTACCGCCTCCTTGATTTATATCTTACCTAAGAGACGTGTAGGTTTTATGTAGGACTTATGAAGAAGTTATAAAGATTGTCAGTAGGCTCCGTAACCCTCCATTAAGTTTGTCTCTTTTCTTCCGAAATCCGGAGCAAATGCATTATATTGTTCCTGAATCCCAAACAAGGAATGGCTTAAGTCACATTTGAGAATATTTTCACGAATTTTTCACTACTCAATGTAGATATTCTATGTTACCATTCTCACAAGCATTGATATTGATTATCATTTACGGGAGGGTGAACCATGTTTGCAGGCATACTTATTACCTTACGAGAGGGAATCGAAGCTTTTTTAGTTGTAGGTATTTTAATTGGAATTCTTAGTAAAATGAGGCAAGGTGATAAACGAAAATATATTTGGTGGGGATCGGGAGTTGCCATTGGCCTCAGTATATTATTGGCATACCTTATCCAATTGTTCTCCATTCAATTCGAAGGAACAAATGCCGAAATATTTGAAATTATCGTAGCTAGCGCCGCCATCGCCATTTTATCCTATATGGTCATTTGGATGAACAAACAAAGCAGATCTCTTAAAAATAGTTTGGAGAGCAAAATTGTCTCTGCACTACAGAGAAATCAGATGTGGGGACTTGTTTTCCTTGCCTTTGTGACGATTATCCGGGAAGGTATTGAAACTGCCTTATTTCTCTCGGCTGTAAATGGATCTTCTGAAGGAAGCGGACTCATGTTTGGTGCATTTATCGGTTTGGTATTGGCAGCTGTGATCTCTTTTTTCATTGTAAAAGCAACCATTCGGCTAAACCTTCGAATGTTCTTCCTTATTACTGGAAGCATGGTTATTGTAATTGCTGCGGGATTGGCATCCCATGTTACCATGGCACTTCAAGAATTAGGAATCATTCCTCTCCATGAACTCATCGCTTGGGATTTAAGCGGCTTTATCCAGGATGAAAGCCTGTTGGGCAAACTCCTTCACGCCTTTACGGGATATGTCGCCGCCCCTACTGTTATTCAATTGGTGGTTTACGTCATTTATATCGCCATTATGCTGCATCTTCTCTGGAAGGGCCCTACTTTCTTCTCAAAGAAACAAGATCCTCTACCCTCGGCAAATTAATCGTCAAAAAAAGATGCCAGCGCTATCCTTAAGAGATGAATTGCTGGCATCCTAAATTTCACTATTCATAAATTCACTCCTCATATGCCGGCAATTGTAATTGTATCAATACCAGTTACATCAAGGAAACGAGACCAGTCAATATTGAAGCAAAATCAATTGCATAACTATGCCAAGGGTTACACCACGGCGATTTCACTACGCGTCTCGGTACTGTCTTATGCAGCAATCCGCCAATGCCCCCATTAATTTGCTCATCTTCTGCAAGTTGGGAGGTTATCGTCTCAAGGAGTAGCTTTGATAGATCTGTCTTGCGTTCTCCGCTTGTTTTTCGGTATAGGTTACTTCTCTTTCTCTGGTTTTGCGGCTTAGGGGCTGTAACGGCCACAACACAGAATGTCGCAGAAGCTGTATGTCCTTTCATATCCAATCTTTAATCATCCTACTGCCCATCCTATGAAACTGAACACTCTTTGACGTTAATTGCGGGGTAGTTTTGCCCTCTTTTCTCTTGGCTTCAGGATGTAACTGCCGTCTGCCCTATTCTTTCAGTTCCCAATTTCCAGTAACTTTATATAAACCTCATATAAACCACACATCTTACTGTTACACTAAAAATGAAATCAATGGTCTATCATCTTTTCTCAAAACTTAACTCAAATTTCAAGGAGGAATGTTCATGTTAGGAATGAATAGTTTGTCAGGATCAAGAGGTATGTCAAGTGATTGCAAAATGGAAAATATGCATGCAGATTCTACAATAAACAACCTAGAATAACCCAGAAAAGCAAAGAATCTGATCAGAATATCCAGTCAAATAAAATACCTGACAAATTTCTCGGTAATGCAATCGATTTAAAGCTGTAAATTACATTTATGAAAGAAAATTCCAGTATATAAACGTGCTAGTGTAAGCATCTCATTAACTCCGCACTCGTTAGAAAAAAACCTGCTATATATTCGGCATTTAATATTTAGAATTGAAGACATAAGCGTTCAACTGTGGCAGCGGGCGTTTCATTAATCAAACGGATAAATCCTTGAACAACTTTGCGAATTTTTTGTACCGAGTCGAAGAAGACATTATGAATTACGGATGATTTTAACCAGCCCCACAATTCTTCAATCATGTTCAAATTCGGACTATACGGAGGCAAATAAACCAAGGTGAGTTTGGCTTGATGTTCTTTTAAAAAAGGCTGGATGAGGTCTGCGTGATGAATTCGTGCATTGTCCAAAATCATCACGATTCGGTCGCCTTCATACTTTTCCAAGACGCGTTCCAGAAAGGACAAGAATTCTTTGGCGGTATACTGTTCTTCTTGTACGCAAAACACTTCGCCGGATTCATAATCCAGCGTCCCGATCAGCTTCGCTCCCCAATGCTTGCCGTAGGTGGGAATGATTTTTGCTGCCCCTTGGGAAACCAGGTACGAGAAAGCGCTTGGTAATCCCGGATCATGGACTCATCTTCAAACAGAATCCGGTCGATGCGCCCAGCGAGGAGTTTTTAACTCCTGAAAGTGTTCTTTGAATTCTTCTTGTTTCTGTGGGTCTGCTTTAGCCAGTGTGTAGGTCGGCTTCGTAAAGCTAAGCTTCAAACGGTACAAAAGGTCTCGTGTCCCTCGATCCGAATACCGAATATTCCACTTTTGTTCGATCCATTTCCGAACGAGTGGAGAAGTCCAGTTCATCTGGGAAGGAAATCCTTGATCCTCGGGCGTTTGATTCGTTATCACTTCATACACTTGTTGCTCTTGTTCAGCAGTTAACAAGCGATGTCGTCCTGGAGGACGTCCGATTTGTAGCCCCTGCATCCCTTGCTCTCGGTAAGCTTTGCTGTAGTTATATAAGGTCGCAACCGTTCGTCCTGTCACTTCGGAAATTCGTTCGTAGGATTCGCCAAGTAACAGCAGGAGGATCGTCTGATACCTTTCGTGCATCCGTAAATCTTTGTTTATTTTCATCGCGGCTTTGATTTCCAGAATGGCTGCTGCTTTGTGTTCTTCTGCCACACCAACTCGTACACTCATTTGTATCGTCTCCAATAATCATCGTATTGAAGACTATTATACTGGAATTTATTTCTTTGTGGGTTGTGCATGATCGCTCAACTCAATTTATTTTTCGCCGGGTATATAGATTTCTAGCAGGCTCACACTCTGAAAAATTCGCCCCGTTCTAAAGTCCGGCCATAAGCCAAGCTTACATTCTTACTGGCTCGCCGCGGGCTGTTGTTTCAACGTCTCAAGGCACTTTTCCATCATTTGCTTTCCTTCCGGGGTTTGCATCATTTGCATCATTTCATCCATATTTCCACTACCCATTGTCTTCATCTGATCCTGCATATTCCCTTGAGGAGCTTGTTCAGAGGTTTGCTTTGCATCTGCTTTTGAAGCTTGTGCAGTAGGGTGGTGCTGGGCATGTTCGGCCTGTGACACCTGAGTCGGTTCTTGCTTCTTCGAATCATTATTCGCCGCCCACACCACTTGACCTACTACCAGTAACGTTCCTAGTACGGCTATGACAACCAGCAATCTCTTCTTTGACATTGTAAATCCCTCCATATCTTGTGTTTCTTTATGCTTTTATCATACACATTCTTTTTGTTGAATCTATGTAGAGAATATGTGGAAAGTAAGGAGTTGAACAAACTTATTCTTCGTAATACACTTTGACTGTATATCCTCCAAGCTCACTGATCAATGGCGCCATCAGGTTTTCGATAATACGTTGATCTTGAAAGGACCGGTCATCCTAATATCCGGCTCTCGCTTCGAAATTCATTATTGAATCCACTTCTTTATCCACGCTTGACCAACAAATTTGCCTGTTCTTAAGCCGAGACCTGTTCTTTTATTGTACTTACCTTAATGTCATTTCACTTTCCTTGCATCTTTGGACTTGCTAATACCTTATCTTTTCAATGTATTATGGATTCTATCAGCAATGCCCTGGCGTTCAAATATATTTATTAAAATAAAAAAATCCAAGTCTCCAAAATGGGTACTCAGATTTGACCTTTGTTACGTACACACCTGGCTATACTTGAAAAACAGCTATTCTCTCTTTCGTATTCTCACTGAACGGAGCTTGGTTCCTACTATTCCAAAGATTTCTCCATTGGCCTGTAATTGGGATCTGGTGGCATTGGTAATGTCCTACTTGATGAATGACCTGAATTCCCCTTTCCAGTTGTTCAAGCCTAGCTCTCATGGCTTCCGAAGCATCTTTAGTCGTATATTAAACAGAATCGATCAAGGAACGAATTTATTGGGCGGACTGCTCCGATTACACTGCAAGCTTTTACATTTCACCCGTAACCATCGTAAATTCTCGTCCCTGCTCTATTGCTCGGGCAGTTTCAATGAGAGTAATAAGCGTCAACAAATTCGTTTAAGTCGTAATCTTCATAATTACAACAATGATAAGTTCGATTCTCTCGGACTATGGCTAAAGACCTTTAATTTTATTCGCTAACTGCCGAGTTGTTGGATCTAAATGAAGGATTCCTTGACCAGATGTGAGGTTGGATTTGTTCCCGTGCTCAGCCCTTTCTACCATCTTTACGAAAGCAAACGCCCACTTGGGAAGAGATTACGACGATGTACTGTATCGTAAAAAATATGTAGCCACGTTCACGGGATTATCACAAAAACCACATGGTTTCTCTACAAATTTACTCTACGATAAGAACAAATCTAAACTGGAGGGATAAAATATGATTACCGGTCAATCCAATGATTATGATGACCTGAATGCAGATCCCCTTCTCCTTCATAAGGCTTTTGAAATGAGCAGAGGAGACGATAATCAAATTTCGGAATTGATTAATCAAACATTGCGAGCATATATCAACCAAACGAAACTGGAGACTTTAGGATACAGGGAGACTCTCTTCCATCTGGCAAAATACAATGAAGTAAAGAAATTATTTGTCAAACCAATAGCCAAGCATGAGATCAAGCACGACCTAAATACTCACCTGAATGATCCCAACTTCTGCGGAGTAATCTATCCATCTGCTGTAGTTGAAGTTTTCATGACTCCCAAAGGCAATATCCTTATGCAAAAATCTGTGGATCGGGAAATCCACTTTTGCAACGGCGTCGTCATCCGGGATCATACATCCCCTAGAATCATGGAATTTAAGGTGCTGGATCATGCGGATTCTATCCGAAGAGAACTTCCCGATTTAATGCATGCTTCTGTTACAGCAGTATTGAACTCAAAAGGATCAAATCGGCTTTTAAAGGAGTTAGATAGAGATTTTATTGATGCACTCGAGTTGTAAACAGATATACGGTATAAAGGAGCCCTCCGCGGCTCCTTTATTGTTTGTTACAAAATGTTCACGAGGTATTGGAGTTAACTGGGTTGAATAACCACCGCGAGTTCGAGATTTGTACTTTTTCCACGTGTTTCTTCGACTGTCTCAACAAGTCGACCGCCAAACCTCTTTCTGATCGAATTCGTGCACTTTATATTTATCCATCTACTTCCAATGAAGTTCCAACATATATTAACACTTAGGCGGTATTGTATTAACGCTGGTCCAATTATAGGGGCAAATGGCTTATTACAGTAACTATCTTAAAAACACCACTTTCCACTTATCGCCAAATTTCGATTTTTGCAGTACAATAGTCACATAATAATCGAGCCGTTCTATACGTCTTCCAAATGCTACTACGCTTATTCGGACTGGCTTCTTTTTCGGGTCAAGAACCCTCAGCAGACTTCTTAAACCTTCTAGCTCAGCTTCAGATCACGCCGCTCTCAACCGACACGAGTCTTTTTCAAAGATTCTTTTCTCTAAACGATGCTGTAGCCCGATAAGATAATCCTTCCATGAGACATTCTCCAGGTCTTTTCATCCAGGCTGTGCCAAAATGCTTCAATTCGTCCTATTCGGTAACGGTTCTGTTTCATTTGGTCAGGGCCTCTTCCGGAATAGACAAACTCGTAACCGCAACTTAAGCTAGCCGGTTCCTGAACGGCGAGTAATCTGCAATTCATTGATTACTGCTTCTCCATAATGTTCGACGGCTCGGTTTAGACAAGACCAAGGTCCATTTACAAAAAAGGGCGTAGTCGGTCTTACATCGACCTGACGAATAATCTTAGCTGTAAGTCATACACTCCAGCGATTCCAGCAATTGTTGGCTATAGAAATTCACATGTTGTACTTCAAGCTTACGCTGCCGGATATGCTGATTCGGTGTTAGGAAGCCGTGCTGATCCATGAAAGAGAGCAGGTATCTTCTGGCATTGAATAGATTGGGAAATTAAGTTACATTCATCAAACGTTGAATATCTTATGCTATTCCCGATAGATCCCTCGTCTGATCAAACGGATCGGTAACGCAGGGATATGCTCGACCAATAGAGGCATGAATATCTTCACTATAGCACTCATGACAAAAAGATCTGTTAGGTGCTGGCCGTTATTTCAACAAAAGAAGAGGATGCGAGAACCATCTTGCTATTCATCAGCTTTCTTAACCGTTTAGCATGCTCTACGGGCAGGTATGGCGTATAGTAAGGATATAGCATGAACCTATCAATCTAATCATCAGAGGAGAGGACAGCCTTAAAAAGGAATGGCGCTTCTCAAGCACACTCAGATGACTTAGAAGATCGATAGTGGGATAAAGATGCGCAAAAAAAGGAAGCAGGATAAGCTGCAAACAGCTATCCGCTTCCTCCCACACCATACCTTTTACAGAACGTCATAACCTTGCTCTTCGATCGTATCCTTAATTTGGTCCAAAGTTACTTCTGATTCTTTAAATTCCACGGTTACATCTTGATCCCTCAAATTGACTTTTACCCATTCGATTCCCGAAAGTTTGTTTACTGCCCCATCAATGGAATGGACACAATGATTACAGGACATTCCGTCTACTTTCAATACCGCATTGGCCATGTTCTTCACTTCTCCTTTATGAATTGTATTTATAGAAATCCCCAATGAGAGGAGAATTCTTAGAGTTTGACCCTTTTGAGTCTTAGCGCATTCAATACGACAGATACCGAACTGAAAGCCATAGCGGCGCCAGCCACCCAAGGGGCTAACAACCCCGCGGCTGCAACCGGAATTCCAACCGAGTTGTAGAAAAACGCCCAAAACAGGTTTTGCTTAATGTTTCTCATCGTTTTATGGCTAAGCTGAATGGCATCGACAATGCTGTTCAGATCTCCCCTCATCAGGGTAATGTCCGCAGCTTCAATGGCTACATCTGTACCTGTGCCAATCGCCATTCCCACGTCGGAGAGAGCCAGAGCCGGTGCATCGTTGATGCCGTCGCCGACCATAGCAACCTTTTTGCCTTGGTCTTTCAGTTTCTGAATTTCGCTGGCTTTATCTTGAGGCAGGACCTCCGCTCGAATATGGTCAATGCCCACTTGTTTGGCAATGGCTGCGGCTGTCCGCTGGTTATCGCCGGTAATCATGATTACTTCAAGCCCCAGTTTCTTCATACGTGATACGGCTTGACGGGATGTTTCCTTCACCGTGTCCGCAACGGCCACCAAACCGGCAAGAGCATTGTCAATGGCAACCAGAATCGCTGTTTTTCCTTCTCCTTCCCATTTCTCCATGTCGCTTTCAATTTGACGGATATCAATTCCTTGCTGTGCCATTAGTTTCCGGGTACCGACCATAATCGTTTTCCCCTCTACTTCCGCCCGCAAGCCGAAGCCTGGTATAGCTTCGAAATCGTTCGGAATCAGGATAGACATTCCTTGTTCTTCGGCCGCTTTCACAATGGCTTGTGCCAGCGGATGCTCCGAACCTTTCTCGGCACTTGCTACGTATTTCAACAATTCCGCTTGTGACCAAGGATGAAGCGTCACGATGTCCGTTAACTCAGGCTTTCCTTTGGTAATCGTTCCGGTTTTGTCGAGGACGATGGTTTGAAGCTTGTGAGCGGCTTCCAAATGTTCTCCGCCCTTGATCAGTATCCCGTTCTCCGCCCCTTTTCCGGTTCCTACCATAATGGAGGTTGGTGTTGCCAATCCGAGAGCGCATGGGCAAGCAATTACGAGTACGGCGATGGCATTCTCGAATGCCTGTGTAAAATTACCTTTATCCACAATGAAGTACCATATGAGAAATACGATGACAGCGATGACAACCACTATAGGTACAAAAATACCGGATATGCTGTCCGCTAGCCGCTGAATAGGTGCTTTGGAGCCTTGGGCTTCTTCTACTATCTTGATGATTTGGGCCAAAGCTGTTTCCTTTCCAACCTTTGTTGCCTGAAAAACCAAGTTCCCATTCTTATTGATCGTAGCACCGATCACGGTATCTCCCGGTTTCTTATCAACTGGCAAGCTTTCTCCAGTCAGCATCGATTCGTCAACGGCTGAAGCGCCTTCCTGTACAATACCGTCGACCGGAATCTTCTCCCCGGGGCGGACACGGATAAAGTCCCCTGAAAGCACTTCATCGATAGGTATGATCATTTCTTGACCATTTCGGATAACGGCTGCCGTCTTGGCTTGGAGCCCCATCAGCTTTTTTATCGCTTCGGATGTCCGGCCCTTAGCCAGCATCTCGAACCATTTTCCTAAAATAAGCAAGGTAACCAAGATGGCGCTGACTTCAAAGTATAACTCCGGCATCGCTTCGTGCTGGCCTTTCATTCCGGCGTAACGCAGCATCTCCACTATACTGTAGAAATAAGCTGCAGATGTGCCTAATGCAACAAGAACATCCATATTGGCGCTGCCGTTTCGCAATGCCTTATAGGCTCCTCTGTAGAAGGGCCAGCCGATGATGAATTGAACCGGTGTGGCCAGCGCAAATTGGAACCAAGGATTCAAAAGTAATTCAGGTACGTATAGTCCCCAATTGAAGTGGGCAACCATAGCCCAGAGCAGCGGTAACGAAAGAATGGCCGATACGATAAACCTGCGTTTTTGACGTTTTAGTTCGTTATTCTTATTCTGTTCCTGCCCCTTCCCGCTGTCATGGACCTTCGCTTTATAACCAATCGACTCCACTCTGGCTATAAGGTCCGCAATGGACGCCTGTCCTTCCTGGTATCGAACGCTGGCTCTCTCCAAAGCAAAATTGACGGAGGCTGTAACGCCGGGAAGATTGTTTAACCCTTTCTCAATCCGGTTGGCGCACGCCGCGCAAGTCATTCCAATCAGATCAAGCTCCACTTTGCTGTGCTGAACCTTGTAGCCGATTTCGTTAATTTTCCTTTCAATCACGTTCTGGTCGACCCGGTTCGGATCAAAGGTTACATTCGCCTTTTCCACAGCAAAATTCACGTTGGCCTCAAGAACACCATCTATCTTGGAAAGACCTTTTTCAATTCGCGCTGCACAGGCCGCGCAAGTCATTCCTTCAATGTTAAGCATCAAGCTTTGGGAAGCTTCCTCAGGCTGAAACTTCGTTTGAGTAACCGATTCTTGTTGATCCATCACTGATCCCTCTCTTTGTGGTAACTTTTTACTAACTTATCATATACCCCTAGGGGGTATATTAAATTTCCATTAAAGGGAAGTGACGCCAGTCACTTCCCTTATTTTATACTATTTCAACGATTACTAATCGCCTTATTATATACCACACCGGGGTATAATTATTATATATCATAAATTTTACATCATTACAACTAGCTTACAACTATCCATGTTGTTTTTTTTCTTCCTTATGATAAGAGGGATTAACAACAAATGAGACAACGGACCAAAGGAGAATCAAAATCCATGGGAAAATGCTTCCCCCCAATCCCGTAGCGCTATTGGGTAAAAACAAATAAGCAACCAATATGATCGGTAAAACGCAGCAAATGATCATCATCCATTTATGAAATTGTTGCTTTCCGCCGTGTTGGTGTTGTTGCTGACCTGGTTTCTGGCTTCCATGGTTATGGTTTCCGCAGCAGCTTATGTTTTATTCCTCCCTTCAATACGGTTTCAAGCGTTATTTTTTAGACCAAGCAGTTTTTGCTGCAGCGTATCATTCGTCTTCTTAATTCCTCCAGCTCATCCGCGAAATTCTTCTGAGGATCGTGCCGGGAATGATCCGAATAATTTCCCTTCATCATCATGAACATCATAGGAATCATCATAAAGGGACATATCAGGGAAGCAGCAACCAAGACCAGTTCATATTTCCTACCTCCTAATTTTTGATATCCTATTCTTTGATGATTCCATTATAATTAAAGGTTGTGTGGATTCGATGTGGAAAAACTGAAGAAACGAAGTATTTGTGCAAATTACGATCCCTTAAAGAACCTCGTTTTCATGCCGTGCTTTCAGTCTTCTCCATCTGCGTTCGACTTCTTGCTCGAACGATTTCAGGAGTTCTTCTTCTTTCAGCAAGTGCTTCGTTTTACCCATACCTTTCAGCCATTCGCTGACCGGCACACGGTTGTTTTTCGCTTCCGGATTATAGGTGATATTCGTGATTCCATTCTCCACTTCGTACAGCGGGAAGAAGCAGGAGTCTACGGCCGCTTTTACCAATTTTGTGCCGGCACGATCTTCGGCTTTCCAGTTCAGCGGGCAGGAGATCAGAATCTTGCCGTAAGCCAGGCCTTCGTTTTGCGCATACCATTGAGCTTTGGCGGCTTTCTGGATCAGGTCCTGTGGGAATGCTTCGGTACCGGTGAAGACGTATGGAATGTTCGTTGCGGCCAGGATTTGCGCCGTATCCTTATGGTGGCCGGATTTACCCTTTTGTGCTTTGCCTACGCCGGAAGTAGACGTCTGGTGGCCAAGCGGAGTCGAATAGGACAATTGGGAACCGGTGTTCATATAACCTTCATTGTCATACTCGATTATAATCATCTTGTGGTTTCGGAGTGCGGTACCGATGGCCGGCCCCATGCCGATGTCCATTCCTCCGTCACCCGTTACCATGACGAACGTAAAATCGTCGGCGATGTTTACTTCGCCGCGGCGTTTCTTTTCAAGGAAGGCTTCAACCATGCCGGAAACGGTAGCTGCGCCATTCTGGAACAAGTTGTGAACGAATGATTGCTTATGTGAAGTATTCGGATAACCGGTGGTAACTACGTATCCGCAGCCTGTTTGGAACAAAGTTACGACATCGCCTTCGATGCCTTTGAAGAACAGTTCGAGCGCCGGAATGATGCCGCAGCCTGGGCATGCGCCGTGTCCCGAGGCAAAACGCTTCGGTTTCGCGGTAAGCGCGCGAAGCGGTGGAATCTTAACCTTCAGCTTGCCTGTCGCTTCTTCCTGCGTTACGTTGATCAAACCGGTTTTATAAGCTTCGCCTGTCATCGGTTCAATGATTGGCTGCTGACGGCCTTGCGCTTCGCCCGGTACATGTCCAAAATAATCAAACGGCTTCTCGGCATAGCCCTTCTCTGCGGCAGCGATCGCTAGTTTTAAAAACTCTTCCGCTTCGTCCGGGTAGAAATCTTTACCGCCGACACCGAAGATACGGCTCATAACGATTGTTTGGTTGTCTTTATCAAGCTGCAGAGCGGAGCGAATTTCATGTGTCATATTGCCGCCATGAGCGCCGTAGGAGTCCGCCAGTTCGCCTACAAGCAGCGCTTTGACATTCTTAAGTGCTTGGCGAAGCTCTTCCGCCGGGAACGGACGGATGATATTCGGACGAATCAAGCCGGCTTTCACCCCTTGCTTGCGCAGCTTGTCGACGGTGTCTTTCGCAGTTTCAGCTGCGGAATTCATGAGAAACAGAGCGACTTCCGCGTCTTCCATACGGTACAAATCAAGCGGTGAATACGAACGGCCGGAGAGCAGTGCGTATTCATTTGCCACTTGCTGAAAAACTTCACCTGCTTTATATAGAGCTTCGGATTGCTGGAAATGGGCATTGATCAAATCGTCGCCTAACATGTGCGCGCCAACAGTTACGGGGTGATTCTTGTCGATCACATTGTGGAATCCTGCCGGAGCAGGTCCAACGAAATCCTGAACGACCTTACGATCGGCAAAATACATGACTTTACGCTTCTGGTGAGAGGTCAAAAAGCCGTCGTAGCAGACAATGACCGGTAGGCGGACGTCGGAATGCTCGGCGATTTTCAAAGCCATAATGTTCATATCGTAAACGGCCTGCGGTGTCGAAGCCATTAGCGTTACCCAGCCGGTATTGAGCGTGTAATACAAATCGGAATGATCGCCGCGGATATCGAGCGGACCGCTGACAGCGCGGGCTACGAGATTGAGTACCATCGGGAAACGGGTGCCGGATTGGGTCGGCAACTGCTCGAGCATGTACAGCAAGCCTTGTGAGCTCGTCGCATTGATGACGCGAGCGCCGGTCAGGGCAGCGCCGTAGCAAATACCGGCGGAACCGTGTTCCCCGTCGGCAGCGACGAGTTGAATATTATGCTCACCTCGGGTTTTCATTTGGTCCAAATATTGCGCAACTTCCGTAGAAGGCGTAATGGGGAAGTATCCCATCAGGTGATAGTTGATTTGAGCGGCAGCGGTAGCCGCCATTTCGTTGCCGGATTCGAAGACGGCTTTCTGTTCGGCAACATGCAATTGGTTCAGATTTTCCTCAAGAATAGCCATTAGTTAACCCCTCCTGCTGTATAAGGAAATTTTTGCGTTACGGTGTGAGCTTCGGCATAACCGACTTCTTCGCGTAGATCGGTGAGTGCTTGGGTCGGGCATGCATCGACGCATTTCAGACAGCCTTTGCAGTATTTATAATCAATGCCACGCAGGAACATTTGCGGACGGCCTTTCTTGTCGGGAGCTTCTTCCCAAACAAAGCATAAGTCAGGGCAAACATTGTCGCAAGCCGCGCAGCTGATGCATTTATCTTCATGGAACTCAGGCAGCCAGCCTTGACGGGAGCCACTCAAGTCTTTCAATATCGTGTTGGCTTGGGCGATCAGTACGCCGCCGATTTCTTGCGTTTCGTAACCGTATTCGGTTTTCGAACGGATGAACGTTTTGCCTTGCGCCCCTTCGGGAGCTTCGTACGTCTTAAACTTCACTTCATTATAACCACGGTTAAAGGTGTTGATATTCGGTTCGACCAAATGGGGGTATTTCTTCTCAAACGTTTTGCGGATAACGTCCTTCATGCCATCTGGGTTCAAAAATTCGCAAATTCGGTACAGCGCACCCAGCATTGAGGTATTGGCTTTCGTCTTCTCTTCCACCGCAATACCTGTCGCATCTACGATCGCCAGCGTACCGTATTCAAGCTTCAGATCGCGTCTCACTTCATCAAAATCACGGGTCGTATTGACGAGTACGATGCTGTCAGGCTTCACGCCGTTTACGACATTGACGGTTTTGTAAAGAGCTTCATGGAAGATTCCGACAACATGCGGTTCCTCAATCGGGCTGTGGTCGCGAATTTCCACATCAGCTTCGCAAAAACGAACGAACGCCTTAACCGGAGAACCTTTCTTTTCGGAGCCGTAAGACGAGAAATTGGAGCCATTCAAACCGAGCCCGAGCACCCCGGCTTCCGCTAGCATTTTGCCCGCAAGATTCGCCCCCAGACCACCGATTGATTCCAGGCGAATCTCAAAAAATCCGAGTTCATTCTTTTTTGGTAAAATAGACATCAGGTTTTCTCCTTTTTTCGTGATTTCAACATGCTGTCCTTTTCTTCAAGTGGGTTTATTGTAAAATAGGATAATGTAGATTCCATGTAGAAACAGTGTGGACACAAAATGTTTGCAATTAAGAAAAAAGAGAAGCAAATAGGAGAATCAGCTGAAGAAAACCATTCATTGCAGGTAGGAGTCTGGCGAGACCTATGCGTGAAAAGGCGCAGCCAAATTACTGGATCGTCATGATACCGAAACTTAGAAGAGTAGCTCAGTCGAGGAGAAATCGATCATATTTAGTTTAAAGATGAGTCTATGATTTCCGAACGGCAAAAACATAATTTTTCACGGAAAAGTAGCAATATCCAAACGAACGACAAGTAGTATACTGTTGATGCGCTCCCTCGCACAGATTTTCGCCGTACGTAGCTGCGGGGTATTCAGGTAAAATTTGATCCTTCATAAAATAGCCTTGTTCTTTTGCATTTTAAAAATTCTGCACAGAAGTAAAGTATGGGGCATAAACAAACTGCTAAGATTGGCTTACAGAAAAGTTATAATCTGCGGCTAGTTGGGTATAATTTACTTGATCTTTTTTTCTCTATATTTGAAAGGAGAGGTGGAAAAACATGTATAAAGGCCCTCACAAACACCATATGCTTCATTCAAAAATGGAACATCCTCCTGGTCAACCCATGCATGATAATCACCAGAAAGGAATGCATCATAGTCATCACCCTAAAGAAAGCCTTGAAAATCATCATACACATGGCGTTGATAAGCATGCGGGTCATCATGTCGGTGATTTTAGAAAGAGGTTCTATATATCACTATTGTTTACAATACCCATTATGCTCTTATCCCCAATGATCCAAATGTTTTTAGGTGTATCATGGCGTTTTCCTTATGATACATTTCTCCTGTTTCTTCTTTCCTCGTTCGTGTTCTTCTTTGGGGGTAAACCTTTTTTAGTTGGCGCATACCGTGAAGTGACTCTAAAAAGCCCGGGTATGATGACATTAATTGCACTAGCTATTGTTGTAGCTTATTTTTATAGTTCATTAATTCTTACGGGATTAACTGAAGTTGATTTCTTTTGGGAATTAGCGACTCTAATAGACATAATGCTACTGGGACACTGGTTGGAAATGAAATCCATCCTAGGCGCATCTGATGCACTTGAGGCATTGGTCAAGCTCATACCTTCTGAAGCACACCTCATCACGGAAACGGGAGACGTCAAAGAAGTGAGTGTATCGGTGTTAAAAGCAGAACAAACCATTTTGATTAAACCCGGCGAGCGAGTTCCGGTCGACGGCGTTATCGTAAAAGGAGAATCGTCTCTTGATGAATCCATGCTGACCGGTGAATCCATGCCAATTGTTAAAAATCCCGGAGACCGTCTCATTGGAGGATCTATTAATGGCGAAGGCGCTCTAACTATAACGGTTACTAACAGCGGAGAAAAAGGCTATCTCTCACAAGTAATTTCTTTAGTTAAAGAAGCTCAAGAGTCAAAATCCAAAACGCAAAACTTATCTGATCGCGCTGCAAAATGGCTGTTTTATATAGCTCTTAGTGCTGGTCTGGTAACTCTTGTGGTATGGTTAATGCTGGGTTATAGTTTTAATTTTGCGTTGGAACGTATGGTTACGGTTATGATAATCGCTTGTCCTCATGCCTTGGGATTGGCAATTCCACTAGTTGTTTCTACAACCACTTCTATAGCAGCTAAAAAAGGCCTTCTAATTCGCAACCGTACCTCCTTCGAGGAAGCACACAAACTAAATGCCGTTGTATTTGATAAAACAGGAACACTAACAGAAGGTAAATTTGGCATTACCGAGATATTGCCCGCCAAAAGGTTTACCGAGAGTGAAATTCTCAGTCTGGCCAGCTCTCTTGAATCACAGTCAGAACATCCAATTTCGAAAGGATTTACAGAAGAAGTAAAAAGGCGAAATCTTAAAGTTAATGACCCGCAATCTTTCGAGGCGATGACAGGAAAAGGGCTAAGGGGTATTGTCAACGGAATGAATATAAAAGTTGTTAGCCCAGGTTATATGAAATCCGAGGATATAGACTATCCCTCTGAAGACTATAACATGCTTTCTCTTCAAGGAAAGACCGTAGTTTTCATTTTAGTTAATGAAGAATTTGCAGGCATGATCGCGTTGGCGGATAGAGTTAAAGAAAGTGCCAAAGACGCCATTAGCAAGCTAAATATTGCGGGTATTAAACCTATGATGTTGACCGGTGATAATAAACGTGTAGCAGAATGGGTCGGTGAAAGTCTGCATTTAGACGAAATCTATGCAGAAGTTCTTCCTCACGAGAAAGCCGAGAAAATTACCGAGATCCAACACAAAGGTCTTAAGGTCGCTATGACAGGAGATGGTGTTAACGATGCCCCTGCATTGGCGAAAGCAGATTTGGGTATAGCAGTGGGTGCAGGAACGGATGTCGCTATTGAAACAGCGGATATTGTGTTGGTTCGAAGCGACCCTGAGGATGTAGTTTCAATTATTGAACTATCCAGGAGGGCTTATCAGAAAATGATCCAAAATCTTTGGTGGGCAACTGGATATAATATAATTGCCATTCCGCTGGCAGCCGGCTTATTTTATAAAGCAGGTATTGTTTTGGGACCGGCAGTCGGGGCCGCACTTATGTCTTTTAGCACTATTGTAGTAGCTATAAATGCCAAGCTGCTTAGAGCGTAAAAGATACCCTGGTATAAGGAAGAGTTCTTAACCGAACATCTTCCTTAGTTAATGGATCTAGATGTTCTGCAACCGGTCGGCACCCTTTACAGACGAGCTATCGTGTCTCTCATCTTTAAAAATATAGGTCATTTAGATAAACTTTGAATTTCTTTTTTCAACATTTCATTTTGCACTTTCAGCTCATTATAGTCTACATGAAGCGTCCAATCCGTTTCTGACTGTTTGGAATGTGCAGAACGCCCATGCTTTCCCTTCATGCCAAACATCATTGAGACCATCATCAACGGACAAATTAACAACAACAGCAATGACAGATTCATTATTTTTACCTCCTTGGTAAGTTGCTTTCTTGTTGATAATTTCATTGTAGGAGGATTTTATGTGGAAACTGTGTTGAAAGATTGAGGAATCCATGGAGTTAATGATATTTCGCTTTAATAAATCCTAATATCAAGCTCCTAACAGAACATAAAGGGAATGGATAGTGCCGTGTAGAGATGAATAATAAATAATATCCGAGAGGATAAGTTATTAGAGTTTAAGGAATAAAGCAATCGGGCTAGTTGAAACGAATTCTTATTATGAAACCCGAAACTAATTTATCCGAATAGAGTGGTAAAAGGCGCGGAATATTCCGCGCCTTATCATATCATCCATATCTGTAGCTGGTTTCGGTCTTGCTCCCCTGTTTCTTTAGAGTTTCAGGTACAGACAGCGATATTCTTAAATTCATATCTTACCATTCTAGAAGAAGATGCGCTTCGTGAAAGGTTAATCCTTTCGTTCGCATCATCTTTTAAGCAAAAGGGGCCTCAGCATGCTGGATACATTCAGTTGGACAGCTTTCAGCGGCTTCTTGCAGTTCTTCTTGTAAATTTTCCGGAATTGCGGTTACTCCTCGATTATCGTCACCTTCAAAAATAACTTCAGCAATACCATCACTATCGAAATCAAAAATATCCGGTGCAATGGAACCACAAGACCCGCAAGCAATACATGAGTCTTTTTTTACAACAGCATATTTTCCCATAATTAAATTCTCCTTTTATTCAGATAATAGGACAGCATTATTACCTTAGCCATATCGATAAGCAATGCCATATCCGCCCCTCATATAAGTCCAATCAATATTTTCAGACGGACAGGCGATTCGGCATGTACCGCATTCCAGGCAATTTTCGAATGAAATAGTCGGTCTCTTCTGTTCATCATTCCATTCGTATACATCCGATGGGCATATAAAGGTACAGCTTTTCGTCGAGCAATCCATGCATAATCGCTCATTCTTGATTTTTAAATGGGACGTTTCATCGCATTTGTAGCGTATCGTGAACAATCGATCCGTAATTCCTTGTTGGCTCATCCGTTGGTCGCCCTCCATCCCTTGATCCCCAGTTTCACCAGATTAAGTGTGCCGCCGGCAGCTTCCTTTACGAGCCGGATGGCTTGTTTTTGTTTTTCCTCTTTCGCAACCCCATCCACAGAAAACATTTGGAAGGCTGCTTGGTTAATAGCCTGCGGTATTTTATCAAACAACAAAGTCGAATCGTAATCTTTCATAAGCTGGTGCATGCCCTTGTATTTTTTCAAATCCTTCATTATAAAAGAAGCTCGCATGGCCTCATCATAGCGTCCCAAAGATTGTGCAGAAAAATCTCCTTGATTTGTCGCTTCAATGATTGCCGTTGCGGCCAATTCACCGGACTTCATTGCCAAGTTGGTGCCTTCCCGATGAACAAAATTAACTAACTGTGCCGCATCCCCTGCAAGGCACCAGCCATTGCCGGATAAAGCCGGTATGGAACGGAATCCACCCTCGGGAATAAGATGCGCTGCGTATTCCTTTCTTTCTCCGCCTTGAATCAACTTTCGGATAACCGGATGTTGTTTCACAGAATCCAGCAGCTCGTAAGGTTTGATCCCCCTTTGGGTCAAATCATTCACCATCACGCCGATGCCCAGCGAAATCGATTCTTTGTTCGTATAAAGGAATCCCATACCGGCCATGCCAAGAGAAGTCTCTCCCATAAACTCAACAGTGACGCCTTCATCCCCTTCGACGTTGAACCGATCCTCAATCTTTTCCTTGGGAAGAGCGATCATCTCTTTTACAACGAGAGATACTTGATCCGGTTTCCAGCCTCGATGCACGCCAAGCGATTTGCCAAGTAAAGAGTTGACTCCGTCCGCAATGACGACGACATTCGCATAAAGATCCCCGTCGTCACGGTCTGTTCGCACACCGACAACCCGATCTCCGTGCCGCAGGAGTTCTACTGCCGTCGTCTCATAAACCGGAATGGCGCCGGCTTCAACAGCTTTTCCCGCGAGCCATTGATCGAATTTTACCCGCAAGCCAGTGAAGCAGTTCATCGGTTCTTTGAAAGCTTCATTTCGGTGACTGAATGTAGTGTACGACTCCTTACCCATCATCCACATTCGCTGCTCAACAATTGAGCGTTCAATTGGAGCGTTCTTTTCTTTCCAGAATTCAGGGACAAGATCTTCAATTTGTTTGCGATACAAGACGCCGCCAAATACATTTTTTGCACCTGGGAACTCTCCCCGTTCAAGCAATACCACCTTTAGCCCCGCTTGGGCCAATTTAAGAGCCGCAGCTGATCCTGCCGGACCAGCCCCCACCACAACCGCGTCAAATGCTTCGTTCAAGCCATACCCCTCCTTTTCTTTGCTTCTACCGTCATCGCAGGCAAGATTTCGAACAAGTCTCCTACGATTCCGTATTGCGCAACCTGAAATATCGGGGCATCCGGATCTTTATTAATGGCAATAATCAAATCGGAATGTTGCATCCCCACTGTAAACTGAACCGCTCCTGAAATCCCTGCGGCAATGATGAGTTTTGATCGAACCGTATGGCCTGTTTGACCGATTTGACGCTCGTGCTTGACCCAACCGGCATCTACTGCCGCCCTTGAAGCACCAACCGTTCCGTCTAAAGCATCGGCTAAATCTTGAAGAAGCTTGAGAGCATCCGGTCCACCCAAGCCCCTTCCTCCAGCAACGATGATGTCCGCCTCCTCTAGATTGACACTGTTGGTATCGGAAATAAAATCAATAATTCGAGTGGCCGTCTCCCCGGATTCAAGATGAAACGGCACATTTATGACATCTCCCGTTCTTGTTTGGTCCGGCAGTAATGCTTGGAAGACGCCCGGTCTTGCTGTTGCCATCTGAGGGCGATACTTTTTACAGAGAATGGTTGCCATCATTTTCTCTGAAAACGCAGGGCGGCTTGCCAGAAGTAAACGGGAAGGGTTCGGCTCCACATCCAGCTCGGTGCAATCCGCTGTCAATCCCGTTGGCAGGTGTGTGGCAATTGCGCCCGCCAAATCTCTCCCCGTTGCTGTAGCGCCGTACAAGACGATTTCGGGTTTTGCCAGAGCGAAAACATTAAGGCAAACCTTACTGTAAGGTTTAGTCCGGTAATCCTTCAAATACTCGTGGTCGCAAATATAAACTTTTTCTGCACCATAAGCAATTGCCTCTTGTGCCAAATGTTCCACTTGATGGCCAATAACAAGCGCTATTAAAGGAGCTCCAAGCTTGTCCGCCATTCTTCTTCCTTGACCAAGGAGCTGCCAAGACACTTTCTTTGCTTTCCCCTCTCGCTGCTCCACTACAACGAGGATCCCTTCATATTGTGAAATATCCGTTGCGGGTTGTTTTTGCAATTGCTCGACTGCCATGGTTTCTTCCTCTCCTTCACAAATGATCGATTACAACCATCCCATTTGCTGCGGTATTTTCGTTTCCCATATTTTATCTAAGGCAAGCTTACTAATATCCTGTGGCATGTCTGCGCTGATTGTCTCTCCACTGGATTTCTTGACTTCGGGAACCCACGTCTTGCCCACTGTTGTTGGCGAACCCTTAAGCCCCATCTTGGAGCGATCCAGTTCAGGGAAGTCCGCCGCTGTCCAAACGATGGGTTTGTATCGGGCTCCGCGAATCATCCCTGGCAGGGATGCTCGCCGAATTTTGTTCATGTCCTTTAAAACGGTCATAAGAACCGGCAGTTTTGTTTCAACAATCTCGATGCCGTCTTCCAGATGGCGCTGAACCCGGATGAGTTTCTCCTTGTTCTCCAGACTGACGATTTTGTTAACGTACGTCAGCTGTTCAACATTTAACCGGCAGGCAATGCCCGGACCGACCTGACCGGTATCTCCGTCAATGGTTTGTTTGCCACAGAAGATCAAGTCTGCCTGTCCCCATTGGGATTCTACCTTATGGATTGCTGCCCCAAGCACATATGAAGTGGCGAGGGTATCCGCACCGGCAAATCCTCTATCCGTTACCAGAACGGCTTCGTCCGCGCCAAGCGATATACATTCTTTGAGCGCTTTTTCAGCAGGGGGCGGCCCCATCGTAATGACGGTGACTCTCGCCCCAAGGGAATCCTTGATGCGGAGTGCCTCCTCCAAACCGTGCATATCATAAAAATTAACGATGCTCGGGACTCCTTGACGAATGAGCGAATTTGTCTTGGAATCGATCCGGATTTCTCTACTGTCCGGGACTTGTTTCACACATACAACGATATGTAACAAAACGTATTCCCTCCCTTTTCTAATTTCGTGCCTTTACTATAAACAAACTTTTTGTTGTTTCTGTGGGGAGAGTGTGGAGAAAGTGTGGAGTTCGGAAAAAATGAACTTGAAATTTAAGACATACAACTGCGGGCCGCTTCTTAATGTTTTATAAGCAAGGACTTCACGTAAGAACTAAACTCGGAATAAGCTGATCGCGTTTTTCATTTCTTCCACTGAACGGAGCATGGTTCCCGTAGCATCAGTTATTTCATTCATCGAGTGAACCTGGGATTGAGAGGCATCAACAATGATTTGCACATTCGATAAAGTACCCTCTGCAATGTCCGCAACTGTTAAAATGGAAGCCGATATTTCTTCCGTACCCGCAGATATTTCTTGTGTTACGGCAGAAACCTCTTGATTCCGACCGGCCACGAAACGGGCAGACTCCAAAATACGTTCAAAGGCTTCTCCAGCATGTTGAATAACCCTCACTCCTTTTTCCAATTGCTCCAGACCGGTACTCATGGCTTCAACCGCCTCCTGGGTTGTTTCTTGAACCGTTTCGATCAAGGACGTGATTTCTTGGGCCGATCGTTCCGCTTGCTCCGCAAGCTTCTTCACTTCGCCCGCAACAATGGTAAACCCCCTACCCTGCTCTCCCGCACGCGCAGCTTCAATGGCAGCATTAAGTGCCAAGAGATTGGTCTGTGCTGAAATTTCGCTAATGACAGTGGCAATACTTCCAATGCTGTCCGATTTCTGGCTCAATTCGGCAATCTTGTCCGCAACTCTGTGGGCTGAAACGTTTAGTTGATTGATTTCATCAATGGCTGTTTTCACAGAGTGGTTCCCCAGTTCAGCCTGCTGAACCATTTCACCGGATGCATAGGCAACATGAGATGAGGTTTCAGCTATATTTTGTATGCTTTCAGCGACTTCTTCGACTGCCTTCGCGCTCTCGTCTGTTCCCTGTGCTTGATTCTCAGCTCCTGCAGCCACCTGCCGAATGGAAACATCAGCTTGACTCGCCGACTCTGAAATATGTATGGTGTGATTGGATACTGAATGGGAAGCAATGGCGACCTGCTCAGATGCTTGCTGCACTTTTGTGATCAATGTTTGCAGTCCCCGAATCATTTCATTGACAGCTCGTCCCAGCTTACCAAGCTCATCTTTTGACTTAATAGGAAGCTCCTCTACATTTAATTGTCCGGTTGATACCTGACCTACCACTTGAGTAATTTGTATGAGTGGTCGCACTAAACGAGACGATATATAAGCAGAAGTTACAATTGCAATCAATAATCCCGCTAAAGCAAACAAAAGCATGCTATTTCTGAAACTTGCGGAAGCGTGGTCATACATTTCCTTATCCATTCCAATGTGGAAGGCTCCTATGACTTGCCCTCTTTTATCCTTAATTGGTTCATATAAAGACATTTCATTATTGTCATGAGATTGTCCGACATAGGACTTCCCTTGCGTCAGAATGGTCTTTTCTAATTCCGTCTCAAGCTTGTCCATATTGCTTTGGCGATCCGAAGACGTAGCAACGCTCATATCTCCTTTATAAATGACAATTGTATCTCCTGTAAGGTTACCAATCGACTGGACTACTTTATCATTGCCGTCGATTTGGGTATTCCCCTTAAATAATTTTCCATCTCTAATCTCCCAGTCCCCTGGATATTTCTCGTTGATTAAGGCGGTAGCGATGGATTCGTTTGAAACCAGCTTTTTCTCTGCGATATGAGCGACCTGCGAACTCATGCTAACAATGGCGTAAGCCCCCATGGATACGGTTACCAGTAAAATCAAGGCGGAAAATAAAACAATAAGTTTCAGCGAGAGTTTCATAGTCATCACTCCTGATTATGTAATCTGTTTCTTTTGACGTATTACTAAAACTTGTTGAAAGCATGAGCGTATCATCATAACTCATTTTCCAATTTTCTCAGTACAATAGCAGGACAATGACAAGTACGGTCAAAAAGATACCAATGAATCCCAGCCCAACAAAAACGACTCTGATCTCGGTAGTAGGGGCGCGAAACATTTCTTTATTGATCCCAATTCTTTTTCTGAAATAATCCTTTGTTGCCATCCCCAGAATCATGATACCGAGAAAAACAGCACTAATTCCAACAACCGCCGCTATCGTATGACCAATATGCTCATAGGGTGTAGAACGAAAAACGATTCCTGCTGACAAAAATCCTAATCCAACAATAGCAATGGCCGTTCGGACCCATGCCAAAAATGTTCTCTCATTAGCCAAATGCTGCTGTATATATTTTGAATCCACTGTTTTTTCCAAATTCATCAAATTTATTGCCCCTTCAGTAAAATAGTGTCCACAAAATTACACGCTAAATTTAAAAAAGGAAGCAGGTTTAACTGCTCCCCCTTTCATAGCCTCATGATTACAATACGTTATATCCTTGATCCTCAATCGTTTCCTTAATGTTCTCCAGGGTAACCCCGGCATCCTTGAACTCTACCCTTACTTCGCCTTCGGCCAGGCTCACCTTCACCCATTCTACACCGGGAAGTTTGTTTACAGCCCCTTCAATGGAATGAACGCAATGATTGCAGGACATCCCATTTACTTTGAAAATCGCGTTTGTCATTTTTCTTCACATCTCCTTTATTAAGCTAAATTTATGAAAACCCTTCTAAAAGGAGGATTCTTATAACTTTACTTTCGCTCACCATTATTGGTTTTGGGAAGCCAATCCTTACTGGATCATTTTACTTCCCTCGCTCTCTATAAGCACTATATATACCCCATCCAGGTATATTTACTACGTTTTTATAGGGAAGCGACAAGCGTCACTTCCCTTATTCCATATACCATAGGGGGATGGTTGGATTAAATTATAATTCAAAATTTGTTATCACTTGGTATTATGATTCCCTCTCTTTTTATTCATCAACGGCATCATAACCAAGTGGGAGAGCGGACATAACAGAAGCAGGAATAAAGGTACGTAATTGCTTACCGATCCGTTAAATCCCTTGGTTAAAAAGAAAATCGCCGCCAAAGCGATGGGTAACACACAAATGATCATCATCCACTTATGTGAATTGTTCTTTCCACCGTGATGATCATGTTGACCGTGTTGACCCTTTTGATGATTGTTATGATTATGGTTTCCGCAGCAGCTCATCGTATATTCCTCCATTTATCGTTTATTCAACTATGTTGTTTAATTTCTGTAATTCTTTTTGCATGTCTTCATTTTGCTTCTTCAATTGAGCGAGTTCCTCCGCCAGACCATTATGTTGATTCTTTTCGGGGCTTTGCCCATGACTTCCCTTCATCATGAAATACATCATGGGAAGCATCATTAAAGGGCACATCAGAAATAACAACCATGTCCAGTCCATCTAAATTCAACCTCCTCGATATTGGCTTATATTTATTCTTTGTTGAGTTCATTCTAAATCAAGATTATGTTGATTCTATGTAGAATCGTTGTAGAAACAAAGTATTTATAAAAATATCATGAGAAAAACTCCGGTCTGAGTCTTCTTGAAGATGATCAATCCGCTACCTTTCCAGGAGTAAATCTTGTACGTCCCGCCGCATGGTCAGCGGAACCTTCTGTTCAGGCTTGCCCAGCCGGATAAACATTTGAATAGTTCCGCCCTCTCGGGCGTATTCCCCGTGGATGTTCCGGTACTGTTCATTCATCTCTTCATACTCCTCCAGGACCTGGCTGGGTGGCTGGGCGGCAAAGCCCAGGGAGTGAAGCGCCAGCACCAGCCTTCCGTACAGCATGCCGCTTTTGACCTGTGAAAGCCTGCTGTTGTCCTTGGTCACAATCATAGAATAGGCGGGTGTATGTTTCACAGCTGTCTGGGTGGATTTCACAAACTGGTCTGCCGAGTTTTTTTCGTTGTTGAAGGAAGGGACAAGGGTAACAAGCCCTTGGAGAATATGCTTCATGAATCCGGTGGTGCCTTGTCCCTCGACGGAAAATCCGGAGCGGTATTTATTCTTTTGGCGTTCATTTGCGCGGAAGATTGCCGCCGCTTCTTCATTGATACGGTGTATGCGGGATTCAATCTCGGCGCCGGCTATCGCATAGCGTCCTAGCTTGTCCAGATTATCCTGATCCTGGTAAAAAGATAGCTTTATGTCCGCATCATCATCGTTAATAGCTGACAGCAGTTTGAGCTGATCTGCAGTCAAGGTCTCGGGTTGATAAGGCCCCCTGTTGGTATCTGGAAGAAACATATACTCATAGAAGGACGAATTCTCTGGCTGCGTTTTGATCAAAACGACCCGCGCCACCGGCTTTGCTTTCATACTTTCAACCAGCCGGCTTTCATCATATTCTCCCTCCGGAAACAGGGTGATGGTCGCTTCGTAGCCCAGCTTTTCCGCGGCGATACGCACATTTTCCAGAAATGTCCCCTGGGAAACCATTGTCTGGCGGGCAAGGGGGTCCACCTGCAGGGTCAACCGCTCACTATCGGCATACAGCAGAAATGCTAGTTTGTTGTTCTGATCAAGCCGGATCTTCCACGGTTGAGCATTATGGCCGCTTGCAGCCAGCAGACCGTGAGCAGCCAATTGGAGACGCGGGTCCTCCAGCTTCCCGGCATACTCCTTATCCCATGGCTCCAGATACTTCGGGGTTGTAAAAATACCGCTTGCTAAAAGCAAAGCGGCAAGTGCCGCCACCATTACGCTGGCGATAGCTGAAAGAATGATCAGAATTGTTTTTTTCACTACCTTCCTGTTCATCATGAACCTCCCAGATCAGTTTTGGATGGAACGCAGTAATAGCTTGAGAATGACAGCTTTTTGAGCGGACGCTATAGGATAAGCTTCTATCGATAAGATAACCTCAATAAGTATAAATCCAATGACAGTCCGAAAATCAAGTGTTCAGCCCGTACCTTTTGTTCTCAGGTATTGGGTGCCATTGTAATGCAACAAATATCCGGTGCTGATGGGACGGTGTTTGATAAAATTGACAATGTTATGTAAAGGGTAGTGAAGCAAAAAACCGATCCAAGAAAGTAGCTGGATCGGTTTTTTACTGTTATTACACCCGATGCATCATCGGAAGGGAGAACAGATAAATATTGGCTGCTCCCAATACAATCATGAGTGCATAATAGGGCAGCAGCTTCTTCCATGAAGCACGACCGCCGATTCGATAGACCGAATAAGCAGAACCGACAAGACCGAGGACAACGACGATGTATTGCATAATCTGAACCGTTCCTGCGGAGGTCAGACTGAGGTCTCCAGTTATCTTATAGCCGAACAAATTAAAGGTGTTGAACCAAATGGCCTTACCTTCTGTTAAAGCATGGAACAAGTTATGCGCCAAGTGTCCAGCCAAATCAAGCGGGATAATGGCGTAGCCGAAACGAACGAAATTTTCTTTTACCTTCTCCGCGGTTTCCTTGCGCGCTGTTAATTTTGCAGTGACCCACAGCAACCCAATCGGTAGAACCATGGAGATGATAAATGCAACGGTGAAATTCACATTGTAGTTCGTTGTTTGAGTTACTTTGCTGATAACGTCCAGAATTTGCTGCCAAATTTCCAGCATGGTGATGTTTTGAACGAATACAATCCCCATGATTACGGCTGCCAGGAACGCGTGCTCTGTCTTCGGCTTCTTGATACCCCAAAGCTCAGCTGTCGGTTTGCGAGGCGAGATACGGATTGAGTTGTTCGGGCATGTCTTCACGCAATTGCCGCAAAGGTTGCAATCCGCGCTGTTATCCATGGTACGGACAAACTCGAACATCGGGCAGCCTTCTACCTTCTCGTCCCCTTTAAAGCAAGATTGGCTTTTGCAGGTTTTACAGATTTCAGGGGTGCCGCGCAACTCCACCATACCTGAACGCGAGTAGTTGCCGGCCAAGCCTCCAAGGAAGCACAATGTCTTACAAAATGTCCGTCTTTCATAAAAGACCGATGTTGCGATAACCATTGTCGTTAACAAGAGCAGCAGATATCCGGAGCCCCGCGGAGATTCAACGATTCCCCAAATATGGTCTGACCACGTGATCATAATGAAGAAAATATCAATGAGCCAGATGCCATACTTTTTCAGAAATTTGGGCATAGGTCGTTCTGAACCTACTAATTTTCTTACGATATCACTAATTTTTCCAAACGGACAAACCGCACACCAAAACCGCCCTAAGACTAGAAAGAGGATTGGAATGGCTGGCCACCACAAGACCCAGGTCATGGAGGTACCAAAATTTCGACTTGGGTTTACGGTTCCTGCAACAAGCTCATACACGATAATGGAGAAAACCACCATTGCCGTCCATTGAAAGATACCCGGGTACCAGCGGCTCTTAATAAAGGTGCGAATGAACGGGTTATCTAAGAAGTTGACTTTCTTATCAGGCGGGGTTGCATTTATGGTTTGTGTTCTTTTAACTGGGTTTGTCATGCTAATGCCCCCCCTTTCTTTCTAAACCATTTGTTCCAAATGCCAATTAGTAAAAAGGCTATGTTTATGGCTAAGAATGTGCTGAGCACAGGTATATTGGGCGGGCTCTCAACCACATTTTCATGACCGCCATGGCCGCCGCCGCTTTCTTCAGTTTCCATGTTCATGTTTTGATGTTCTTCTGATGTCATGTTGTGAGATTGCGCATCTAATGTCGCTGGAGTTTGGGCAGGTGTACTCACCTTCGATTCTTCTTGCACTACAGGCTGAACCTGTGTTGTACCATGTCCGTCGGTATGCCCATCGTTCTTCTTCTGCTCATCGGCCAATGCAATACTGGAGAACAGCAGAAGACCAGCTAGTGCCCCAGCTAGCGCTGCAGTAAGGGCGATTTTCCTCATTACTGATCTTCCTTTCATCTTTATGTTTTAATGACTCCCATTCTAAAAAAAATATATGTAGAAACTATGTGGAATCATCAACAAAAAATAAAACGAGCCTTCCTTCTTTTCACTGTTCACAAAAAATCCCCAATCATCTCAATAGATTTGTATTCTACCACAAGAAATAAAAGGACTCTCTCATTGACAACCCCTCAGGCTGTCAAAGTAAGGCTGGAACAGGAGATTCAAACAAATCTGGCGTACCGTCGGTTTTTGTGACTCGGACTTGACGGACAAGATGCCGGATCTCATAGCGATAAGCCGGAACCGGCGAACTCGGTTTTAAGATACGCACATCCTCCAGAGTATTTTTTTGATGAGATTGTGCTGCAAGCTTTAACGCAACGTATGAAAGAGGATGGACGTATCCTGATTTCCGACTCGATTCGCGTCGAACGCCAACAACAAGTGCTGCAAAATACCAAAGATTATATTGAGGAACTCAATGCCGCAGAAGACCGGAAAGAAAATGAAAGGTAGAAAATTGCAACTAAATGTCTAAGGCTTTTTAATAGAACAACGCAATAAATTGAATATAATTTTAATCACATATTTTCCTATATATAGAATTAAAACAAATAAAGTGTGAATAAAATCGCTTGTTTTCCATTACTTTTCTGAAACTTCATGATAATTGCGATTATTGTTATTGACACAAAGAAAACATTGAAGTTATCATGTGCCTAATTGAGAACAGTAATCATTATTAAGGGGGATGTTTGAAATGATGAAACGTAAAATCTTTGCTCCATTGCTTACGGGAGTGATGGCAGTCGGTTTGTTTGCAGGATGCGGTGCAGCTCAGACTAAAGAAGCGGGGTCAACCAATGCCGGAGATAGCAAGCCGACGGCGCAGGCAGCCGAGCAAGTCGTCAACATTTATTCCGCCCGCACCTATGATGTAGACACGCTCCTATATAAGAAGTTCACTGAAGAAACCGGAATTAAGGTCAACGTTATTGACGGAAAAGCGGAGGAATTGATCGAGCGTCTGAAGCGTGAAGGCGAAAGCACACAGGCCGACTTGTTCCTTACGGTTGACGGCGGTGTATTGAACACTGCTAAACAGGCCGGACTGCTTCAGCCGGTCACTTCGGAAACGATCGACCAAAATGTTCCCAAGGAACTGCGCGACCCTGAAAATCAATGGATCGGACTCTCCACACGCGCCCGCGTGATCGTCTATTCCAAGGATCGTGTAAAGCCGGAGCAGCTCTCCACCTATGAGGACCTGACCAGCCCGGCCTGGAAAGGAAAAGTGCTTGTCCGTCCTTCCGCGAGTTTGTATAACCAGTCCCTTCTGTCCTCGTTCATTGAATTGAACGGTGAAGAAAAAGCGGAGGAATGGTCCAAAGGGCTTGTCGCCAACCTGGCACGTACTCCGGAAGGAAATGACCGTGACCAGGCCAAGGCGATTGTCGCCGGTGTAGGCGATGTGGCGCTGATGAATACGTACTACGTGGGCCTGCTGATTAATTCGGACGATCCGGAAGAAGTGAAGGTCGGAAAAAGCATCGGCGTGTTCTTCCCGAACCAGGAAACGACAGGCACTCATGTGAATATCAGCGGCGCGGGCGTAACCAAGTACAGCAAGAACAAGGAAAACGCCGTCAAGCTGATTGAATTCCTGACCGGTACCGAAGCCCAGACGATGGTTACCAATGAAAACTTCGAGTTCCCTGTTAATGCTAAAGCCGAGCTGCCCGAGCTGCTCAAATCCTGGGGGGCGTTCAAAACGCAGCACATCGATTTCAACAAATTGGGCGTTCATAATGCCAAAGCGATTGAGATCATGAACAAGACTGGCTGGAAATAACTTATGAATCTAAACGCAGTTAAGGTACAGATACAAAGACGCCTTAGCGGTTGGCGAATCGTAAGCTTGGCGGGGGCGGCAGTTATTTTGCTGCCCATTCTTTTTGTACTGCTCTCGATCTTTAATCCGCCGAATGACAATTGGGTTCAAATCAGGCAGTACCTCGTAAAGGATTACATCGCCCAGACGGTTCAGCTGACGCTGACGGTTGCCGTGCTGACAGCATTGCTCGGGGTAACGCTGGCCTGGCTTACGGCGGTCTTTGATTTTCCGGGAAAACGGTTCTTCAGATGGGCACTGATTCTTCCTTTAGCCATTCCTCCATACATCGCCGCTTTTACTTACAGCACCATGTTCAGCTACACCGGCGTTGTCCAGACCACGCTGCGGAACCGGTTCGGAATAGTTCCCAATCAGGAGCTGATTACCGTCTCCTCCATGCGGGGCGCGGTCCTTGTATTTACTTTGTTTTTGTTTCCTTATGTATACCTGATTACCAAATCGTTTCTGGAAAGACAGAGCGCTTCTTATATCGAGAACGCCCGGCTGCTGGGAAGGAATGGCTTGTCTATATTCCTGCGGATCGCACTTCCTTTATCCCGGCCGGCGATCGCAGGCAGTATCAGCCTTGTTATCTTTGAGGTGCTGAGCGATTATGGGGTCACAAGCTATTTTGGCATACAGACCGTCTCGACGGCGATCTTCCAGACCTGGTTCGGGATGTATGACGCCGATTCGGCGATGCGCCTTGCCGCCTGGCTCATGATCATTGTCATCGGCTTGTTCCTGGTCGAAATGCTGCTGCGCAAACGGCGGGCATACAGCTCAACGACGAGTAAGTCGAGGCCGCTTGTGCCTAGGCGCTTAACGGGAATTCGCGGGTGGGCAGCCTCCCTGTTCTGTATGGTCGTTTGGTGCGCAGCCTTTTTGTTTCCGCTTCTGCAATTAATCGTATGGGCGGGCTGGACGTTTGACAGCATGTGGAACGCGGGATTGTTCCAGCTAATCTATCAAACCTTGTTCGTGGCTGTCGTCTCCACTTTGATCATCATGATTTTTTCACTGATTGCCGCCACTGCCAACCGGACGCGTTCCACCTCTTCATTTGTGCTCTCCAAGGCGATAACCGCCGGATATTCGATGCCCGGGGCCATTATCGCCATCGGTGTGCTGGTTGTTTTTTTGAAGCTGGATAAAGTCTGGACGGCCTTCCATCATCAGCTCACGCTCGGGGGAATTCCTCTTGTGCTCAGCCTGACTCTCGCGATGCTGATCGCGGGGTACGTGATCCGATTTATGGCTACAGGCTACAATTCCGTGGAAGTCGGGTTTGAGAAAATGGGCCGGAAATATACGGAAGCTTCGCGAATGCTAGGGCACGGAATAACCGCAACCTTTTTTAAGGTGGATCTGCCTTTAATTAAGGGAGCGGTGATGAGCGGATGCCTCCTGACCTTTGTGGAAATCTGCAAGGAGCTGCCGCTGGCTCTAATCCTTAGACCCTTCAATTTCGAGACTTTGGCCACAAAAGCTTACCGGTATGCCAGCGATGAACAGATTTTCGAGGCGGCCATTCCCTCTTTGCTTATCATTGGCATCAGCTTGATCTCGGTTTATGTTATGCATTATTTAGACAGGAAGTGGGAGAAATGAGTATCGTAGACATCCGTAATCTATCATTCTGTTATGGACGGGGAAAGCCCCCGGTGATTGACCAATTTTCCTGTTCTATTGCCAAGGGGGATATTGTGGGTATTGTTGGCGCAAGTGGCAATGGAAAAAGCACATTGCTGCGGCTAATTGCGGGTCTAGAGATTCCTGCGGGAGGCGAAATCCGGATTAACGGAGCTCCGGTTGTGAATGAGGGCTGCTACATCCAGCCCGAGCGGCGGGGTGTCGGCATGGTATTTCAGGATTATGCTCTGTTTCCACATATGACTGTCCGCAAAAATATCGAGTTCGCCCTTCACCGTCTGCCTCGAAAAGAGCGGGCCAAACGGCTGGAGGAAGTGCTTGATCTTGTTCAGCTTGGCGAATTTAAGGAACGCTACCCGCATGAGCTGAGCGGCGGACAGCAGCAGAGGGTGGCGCTGGCTCGGGCGCTAGCGCAGAAGCCGGAAGTTCTCCTTATGGACGAACCTTTCAGCAACCTGGATGCGGGGCTAAAAGACGCAATCCGTTCGGAGCTGCGGACCATTTTAAAGAAAGCGCAGATGACCTGCTTGTTCGTAACCCACGACCGGCAGGATGTGGAGGCCATCAGCGACCGTTCAATTCATCTCGGTCCAGAGTCCGAATTAAACGAACGGAAATTCGCTACTCCATAAAAATGCAGCCTTAACCTCGCTAGGGCTGTATTTCATAAGCTACTTGTTCCGGTTCCAAAAATTCTCGTGCGGTGAGAGCAATGAAAGTCTTTGGGAGATAGGGGTGAACGTCACGCAGTCGTAATGACTCTGCTTGCTTTTTATTGTTCTTGCCTAGCTTTTAGGGAGAAACCGCGAGCATCGGAATAAAAGACTTCGGAAAATCACCGAAGTGGTCATACCTTTTCTATTAGACAGATGAAAAAAGCTAAGCAGCCTATGCGTGCCGATACTCAATCGGTGTGCGCTGTTTAAGTTTAGATTGAAATCGCTGGTAATTATAAAAGTAGGGTGTATTCTTCTACCGCTTGATGTATTTTCAAGATACGCTTTGACTGCCACCACTTTGAATTCTACCATATACGCTTGATATACTTGGCCCTTTCTAGACATAAAAACATCTCCCAGTTCACTCGTTCCTCATGATAACAAATGCTTTTTACGAGTGTCTACTTAGAAGGGGATGCTACCATTTCTCAAGCTTTTCGAATACATCTTACCCGAGTTCTGCAAGAGCCAATCAAGGCTACGCACTTTATTCTTTCACTCGAATAAGTCGTAGACTATTTAACGTTACCAGAAGAGTCGCCCCCATATCTGCAAGAATGGCAATCCAGAGTGTTAACCAACCCGGGATAACCAAAAGTAAGGCAATTAGTTTAATCGCTAATGAAAAGGTGATATTTTGCTTTATTACATGTAAAGCTTTACGGCTTAGTTTCAGAGTGAATGGAAGTTTTCTTAAATCGTCTCCCATTAGAGCAACATCTGCCGTTTCAAGTGCTGTATCTGTTCCCGCTCCGCCCATGGCTATCCCAACAGTAGAAGCCGCTAGCGCTGGGGCATCATTGACACCATCTCCTACCATAGCTACCAATTGTTTAATAAAGTCTAATTTGTCCTGTGGCAACAGTTCTGCCTGAATATCGGATACTCCAACTTGCCCGCCGATAGCATTCGCAGTACCTTTGTTATCCCCTGTAAGCATAATGGTTTTTTTGATTCCAAGTTGGTGTAACTTTTGAATGATTTCCTTACCCGATTCACGCACTTCATCAGCTACAGCAATCACTGCGAGTATTCCTTTCTCTGTTCCAACAACCATAGCTGTTTTACCTTGATTTTGAAGTGTCTTCACCATTTGCTCTTGTTCGTTACTGAAACCTGCAGTTGGTAATTCTTTGAAGAGTTTCGGACTTCCAATATAATAAGTCGTTCCGTTTACATTACCCTTAATCCCTTTCCCTATAATAGAAGAAAAGTCATCAACTATTACATTAGAATAAGATATATTTTCCTGTTCAGCTTTTTTCATAATGGCTGAAGCAAGAGGATGCCCGGAACGATATTCCAATGCAGTGATAATGGAAAGCAATTCTTTGTCGTTCGTCTTATTGTTCAACACGTTAAAATTCGTTACAACTGTTGCTAGACTAAAAAGTAGACATAGGGAACCGAGAATCGGGTAAAATGAACCTATCCAAATTCGAGGTGCTAACATGACGAAAAAATACGATAAAGAATTTAAACTGCAAACGATTCAGATGATCCAGGAAGAAGGAAAGGCGGTGGCGCAGGTCGCCCGCGAACTGGGGATAAGCGACAACACCCTGTATCGTTGGATGGCGGAATATGAGCAAGACGGTGCACAAGCCTTTCCAGGCAGTGGACAACTGAAAGCCGACGATAAGGCAATGAGAGACCTTCAGAAACGCATTCGTGATCTGGAAGAGGAGAACGACATCTTAAAAAAGGCGATGCACTACTTCGCCAAAGACCGGCGCTGATCTATGCCTTCATCCACGATCATCGCTTCAAGTGCCGAGTCTCGAAGATGTGCAAAACCTTTGATGTATCCCGAAGCGGCTATTACAAATGGACCAAGCGAAAAGCCAGCAAACGTGAAAAACGACGTCGCAAGCTGGAGCGGCGGATCCGTCGTATCTTTCTGGAATCCCGTCGATTATATGGAAGCCCCAAAGTAGCAAAAGAACTTCATAAGCAGGGCATACGTGTATCCGAGAAAACGGTCGCTCGGATCATGAAGGAGCTGGGTTTACGCTCTCGCACGGTGAAGAAATACAAGGCCACAACAAATTCGAAGCACAACCTGCCCGTCCAAGAGAACGGTGTTGAACCGCGAGTTTAATCCGGCAGCTCCAAACAAGGCCTGGGTGGCTGATATTACGTATATCCCGACCGATGAGGGTTGGCTGTATTTGGCGAGCATCATGGACCTGTACAGTCGTAAAATCGTTGGCTTCCACATGGATCAGCGAATGACGAAAGAACTGGTGTTAACGGCGCTGGATCGCGCCTACAGCCAGCAGCGGCCTCGTGGTGAGGTGCTGCATCATTCGGATCGTGGCAGTCAGTACGCTTCCCATGATTACCAAGCGCGACTGCGCACCTATAAGATGAAAGGCAGTATGAGCCGTAAAGGGAACTGTTACGATAATGCGTGCATCGAATCGTTCCACAGTGTGCTCAAGAAAGAACTCGTCTACTTGGAAAAATTCAAAACACGCAAGGAAGCCAAGAAACGCATTTTTGAATACATTACTTGTTTCTACAATGGAAAGAGAATCCATTCAGCAATTGGGTACTCTACGCCCAATGAGTACGAACGTATGTACCGATTCGCTGCATAATTTTCTCGATTCTTTGTGTCTACTCTATTGACAGAGGTACAATAGCGGAAGCTGCGGTTACATCCACACCGGGAGTGGTTTGAAGAAGCTCTATCTCCAAGCGGTAGGACTCCAAATGTTGGTCAATGGCTTCATCGAACTGTTGAATGGATTGCTCGAGATGGGTCAGGTGCTGCCACGATTGGGAAAGCAGGAAACGATGATGGGGGAGAGCTTCCCTTGAGAGTGCATCCAGAAGTTGCGGAATTTTGTTTTTGATTTGGCCTTTAACCAGCGAACGAATCGTTTCCTGATCCAGTCTGCCGTTATCCATGAGTTGGTTCAGTAAGGCACGGCCGGTAACGCCAAACACATCGGAGATGACAGAAGCCAGTTTGATGCCGGCAGATTCAAGCACTTTGTGAATGCGATTCTTTTCCGCCGTAACATGATGAACCATCTTCTTCCGATGACGAGTCAGGTCACGGAGTTCCCGAATATCTTGTGGCGGTACGAAGCTGCCCTCAATAAGTCCGGAGCGAAGGAGCTTGGCGATTCATTCGGCATCGGAAATGTCCGTTTTGCGTCCAGTGACATTCTTGATGCATTGTGCGTTGGCCAGCCTAATCTCGCAAGACTCCTCCAGTACATGGTAAACTGGCTTCCAGTAGACACCCGTGCTTTCCATGGCAACGTGAGTACAGGAGGCAGCTTGGAGCCAGGCTTCAAGCTCGTGTAGGCCCTTGGACATCGTAGAAAAGGTGCGTATTTCTTTCTTGGGACGGCCTTCCAGATTTCCAGTTAAGAGACAGGCAACGACCGTATCCCGGTGAACATCGAGACAACAGTTCTCCAAAATAGCTTCCAAAAAACACCCCCCAAAACAGAATGTGGAGGGACAGAATAGGCTGGTGAGTGAGTAAGTAAGGATTTTTTTACACGTGCTCATCCGAAGATGGCGACAATTGGGTTGTACTCATGACCAGTCGTGGACGGTTTTTTGTACGGGGTTATACCACCATTAAAAACCTCGTATTTCTTCTGTCCCTCTAGTATTAGGATGGACAGGATGGACCCGGTTAAGACGTAGGGGCAACGAGCAAATAAACATTTTCATTCTGGGATGTGAGCCGATGGCTCATGAGAGTTTTTTGTGATTGACATAGTAGCCAGTTCCCACAAGGTCGTCATCATTTGGGATAACCAAATAGGGTAAAGTCTTTTATGTTCAACGTTTTTTTCTTATACGGATCCAACGTACCAGCAGAAAGATAAACACGATAAGAAATACAGCACAGATTAAAAATATTCTTATATAACCGCCAAACTGTAGCAAAGAATTACTTTGAAAAGATAGCGCCGCTATGGTCATACATGTTAAACCCATTCCTATAAAAAGAATTGCAATCAGCCACTCTATTTTTTTCATGTACTCCCCTCCCCAAACTCTGATTGCAGGACAAACCGGATTTTAAATCGAGTCCCTTCCCCCATTTTACTGGTAACTTGTATTTTTCCTTCTTGCAGTTCTACCAATTTCTTCACGATCGATAATCCTAATCCAGTGCCTCCAAATTGACGGGAGCGCGACTTTTCCACTCTATAAAATCGCTCAAAAATATAGGGGAGTTCATCAGCGGGAATACCTATTCCAGTATCCTCTATAATCAATGTTACAGAAGCAGTTTCATATAACAAATATACCTTAATGCCTCCCCGCTCTGTATAACGAATGGCATTTTCGAGCAAGTTTAGTACAATCTGTTCCATCCGTTTTCCATCTGCCCGAATGAGTGAGGTCGTTCCAGATTGCTGCATAGTTAGACATAAGTTTTTTTCTCTGGCCTTCAGTTCAACCTTCCTGACCGCGTGTTCAGTGAGCTCTGATAGGTCAATCCATTCAAGAACAAGTGTGATTTTCCCTTCTTCCATCTTTGCCAAGTCAAACAAATCATCGACCAGATGCTGAAGCCGAACCGATTCATCATAGATAATATCAAGGTATTGATTTTTCTCCGCTTCGGTCTCATATAACTCCTCCTTCACCACCCGGGAATAACCCTCCAGATAAGTAATAGGCGTACGCAGCTCATGAGATATATTGGCGAAAAATTCCTGTCGTGTATCCCGGTAACGCTGGAGATCAACCGCTAAATCATTGATTGCTTCAGCTAAGGCGCCCATTTCATCCCGGCTTTTAAACTCCAGTCTGGTTTCCAGCTCACCGGCGGCAATTTTACGGGTCGCCTTTTGCATCTGCAGAAGCGGACGGGACAAAAATTGAGCGATGATCCATGTGATCCCGAGGGCGAGTAAAAATGCCCCCATTCCGGAGAGGATGAGTAAATTCCGAACACCTGACAATGATTGCTCCATCTGTTCCGTAGACGACATAACATAAAGAGCAGAAGCAACAACTCCTCCTTCATGTATGGGTTGCCCCGATACAAAATAACGGTGTCCAGTAGGATCCTCGTACAGTAAGTTCACTTTTTTCCCGGAAAAAATCTTATTTAGGTCAGGGGCCCTGATAAACGATCTATCGGATGAATCGTGGACTCCTGAATGAAGGATAACCTCACCATCCTTGCGAATATTAAAAATACTGACATTTGAAAACTCGGCAAACGTCTTCATGGTTTGATCAGATGTTGCATCGGTGGAGTCCGCCATTAACGCGAAATGGGAAGTGAGTTCCTCCGTTTCGGTCTGCGTGCGGGCATAATAATAGTTAGTAAACATACGGTCAATTGAAAATCCTAGAAATACGATCACGATCAGGAATAGCGTGATGATTATCAGGCCAAGTTTTAATCCGATCCGGTTATTTTTCATTCCTGTTCTCCGGAAACGTAAAACTTATAGCCTACTCCCCACACCGTTTGAATAGGATTGTAAGTCATTCCTGCCTTCTGAAGTTTTTCACGTATATTCTTGATATGGGTATCCACCACCCGGACCTCACCTTCGTAATCATAGCCCCATAACTTTTCAACGAGCTCCTCCCTGCTGAAGGCGCGCTGCGTATTTTGGGCCAATACAGCGAGTAGATCAAACTCCTTCTGGGTAAAATCAACCACTTCATCTTGAATACGAATCTCACGCGCATCCGGGAAAATGGTGATTTGCGAGAATTCTAGTACCCATTGCTTAGGCTGCGATGTCTGTGTAATCGTTGACCTACGAATTAACGAATACATGCGGGCCAGGAGCTCTTCAGAATCAAAGGGCTTTGTTAAATAATCGTCCGCGCCGATCCCTAAACCATGAATCTTATCCTTAGTTTCAGTACGTGCCGTTAGCATTAATATTGGAACCGTTTCGGTTTCTCTGATCACCTTGCATACTTGCCAGCCATCCATATCAGGCATCATGAGATCAAGTAAAATAATATCAAAGGAATTCTTCTTGACCATGGATAAGGCCTCTAGCCCTGTAGCCGCTTCCTTAACCTGGAATCCTTCCTTCATCAGAAAAATCCGGAGCAGGTTCCTCATATTCCACTCATCATCGACAATTAACACATGAAGTTTCAACAATTTCGACATTGTGCCCACCTTCTTTGTTTTCTTTGTTTTATTATATAAAAATAATGTGTTGAAAAAATGAAGTTCTAACAGGTAAAAGAAGCTTCTTGAATGGAAGCCTCTTCTTACTTTCGAAATCCTTTTTTAAATCCGCTTCAAATCCCCAATAAAACCCAGGTGTATCTCGCGCTTGAATTGTAGCCTTCCCTCTGTCCTTTGAGTAAGCTAATCGTTAACACTGATAAACTGTGTCCATTGTACGGCAGCTGAATAATTACCAAAAACAAGCTGACTTCCCGCCAATTGCCGGTGTCAGCTTGTTCACTCACAGCATATTATCAGAAAATCATGTTGTTATATTTCATCATGTTGTGTATGACCATCATGACTAATGTTGTTCATGTCAGTATTCTTGATCATTTTGCTCATGTCTGTAGTTCTGAATTTTTTAATGGCCAGCGTGCGGATTGCCACCGGAAGCAGGCGAAATTTCCAGCATATCATCGATTTCACTTTGTGCGACGTTTGAAATGGTCGAGCTGTCGCCTGTGATCCAAGCATGATTATACGGTCCCTCTGATGGCGAATCCTGGAACTTCGGTTGAAGAGCCGCTGTATATTCCATGACGGAATCCGGCATATTGTCTTTATTAGTGAAAATTAACGGAGCATGTTTACCCAAGTGAGAGAATGGAGCGGCAGCAATGGCAAGCATGGTAGAATCCTGAGTTAAGAACGACAAGTTATGTCCAGGTGTTGTGATTCCCCAGCCAAACTGAGTACCCTTGTCTTTAAACTGAGCAAAGGCAATCGAGTTAGCATATGGATCATTACCAGAAATACGTGTTACCTTCCCATAGGATTTCAGTTCCTTTTCCACGTTACTGGAAACAGCGGATTCTGGTCCAATGAGATAAATAACCGCATTACCTCCGCGTTTATTTAACGCATCCACGGTTGGT